>CAVROR010000014.1:0-267615 GCA_963722915.1 uncultured Gammaproteobacteria bacterium | reverse complement strand
TTGGTTTTGTAGCCTCTTCCGTTAAACTTCTCGTATTGCTCCGGCCAGTTCGCCAGCCACGCAGAGATCCTGGAATCCGACTACCTGCAACTGTGCCGGCCCCTCCCACTCCCAGGCCTCCGGAACCGCCAATGCAAGGCGGCAGCCACCGAACCCCAGCGCCCGCCATTCGCGGAACGCGGAAGCCCGCCCGCCCGCGCGGCGATCCGGCTCCTGCTCTGCAGGACGTTGCGGCCGACCACGCCCAGGTCGCAGACGCCATCGGCGATCAGGCCCGGGATGTCGTCGTCGCGCACCAGCAGCAGGTCCATGGGCAGGCTCTCGCCGTAGCAGAACAGGCGGTCGCGGCTCTCGCGCCAGCTCAGCCCGCAGGACGCCAGCAGCGCGCGCGCCGGGTTCGGCGAGGCGGCCGGATTTCTGGATGGCGATGCGCAGGCGATCGCGCGTCGCCGCGGCGGCGGTAGGGCTCATGGTCAGGCCGCTCAGTGGGAAGCGGCGAGGCGCGCGCGGCGCCGCAAGGCCGCCGCGTAGCCGCCGGCACCGCGTTCCAGGGTGCGGGCGACCCGCCCGATGGTGGTGACGCTGACCGCGGTCCGGTCGTGGATCTCGCGGTACGGCACGCCCTCGGCAGCAGCGGCACCACCCGCCAGCGGTCGGTCATGGCCTCCAGCTCGGCCGGGGTGCACAGGTCCTCGCAGGAAGGCCCGCACCTGCGCCGCGGTGCGTCAGGCCGCGCAGGGCGTCGGCAAGGCTCGTCGAGCGGCATCGGCGGCTGTTCGTTGGTCGAGCGGGGCGGCGTTTCATGTGCGGCATCTCAATGTATTAATGTGCTAATACATTAACGCGCCGGAACCGGCCCGTCAAGCCGTGTCGACGCGTCGCCGAGACAGGCCGCGCCGCGCGGGATGCACGATGGCGAGCCCGACGTGGCCTGAACCGCACGAGCTCCGCGCATCGGCGAGAGTCGACGTCCACGGCCGATGGGGGCGCCAGGCGATCGCGATGCGGTCCGCGCGAAGGCAGCGTGCTGGATGCCGGTTGGCGTTGCCGGCTGGACTGCTGGTCTGCTGGCGACGCTCGCCTGGCGTGCGCGGCGCACGCGCGACACGCGTCGCTGGAGCTCGCCGACACTCGCACCCCTGCGCTGTCGCCGCTCACCTGCTACGTACCATGACTACGACGGCGGCGCCGCCTGGCAGACGCGCCGCATGCGCTGCTGCAGGCCGCGAGCGACGCGTTCACGCCGCTGCCCGCGGCGACAGCGCCGCCTTCGGCTTCCAGGACGGCGCCTACTGGTTCCATGCCGCGGCTGCTCAACCGCGACAACCCGCGAAGCAGCGCTGGCTGCTGGTGCAGCAGTACGCGCTGAGCGACCAGCTCGACGTCTACGTGCGCTACCCCGACGGCCGCGTCGAGCACCAGCGCCGGCGGCGACCACGCTGCCCTTCGACGCAGCGCAGCATCCGCTACCGCCACCCGAACTTCTGGCTCGACCTGCCGCCGGGCCAGCCGGTCGACCTGCTGGTGCGCGTGCAGAGCCAGAGCTCGATGCAGGTGCCGCTGACGCTGTACACGCCCGACGCCTTCACCGAACATGTCGCGCGACGCGCAGTTCGGCATCGGCCTGTACTACGGCATCCTGCTGGCGCTGTTCTTCTACAACCTGGTGCTGTGGCTGACGCTGCGCGACGCCAGCTACTTCTGGTACCTGTTCCACATCGCCGCCTTCGGCCTGGTGCTGTTCACGCCTCAACGGCCTGGGCTTCGAATACCTGTGGCCGAACTCGCCGTGGCTGGCCGACCACAGTCGGTGCCGCTGTCGATCTGCCTGGCGCTGATCGGCATGCAGCAGTTCGCGCGCATCTTCCTGGAACTGCAGCGAGCGCTGGCCGCTGCGGCGACCGCGTCGGCCTGGCGCTCATCGCGTTCTTCGTGCTGCTGGGCATCGCCGTCGACTGCAGCTGCCCTACCGCACTGTCGACGCCGCTGGCCTCGGCGGCGGTGTTCCTCAGCATGCTGCTGGATCGCTGGTCGAGACCGTGGTCGTGCTGCGCCGCGGCTACAAGCCGGCGCGAGCTGTTCCTGCTGGCGTGGGTCGATGTTCCTGCTGGGCACCGGCGATGTTCGCCGCGGTCGCCTTCGGCCTGCTGCCGAAGAACTTCATCACCGAGTACGGCATGCAGATCGGCTCGGCGCTGGAGATGCTGCTGCTGTCGTTCGCGCTGGGCTACCGCTACGCGGCGCTGCGCAACGAGAACGAGCGCATCGTGCGCGAAGCCAACGACCAGCTCGAGCACAAGCGTCGACGCAGCGCACCGCCGAGCTGAGCACCGCGCTGGGCCAGCTGGACGACGCCAACGCGCGCCTGCGCGAATCCAGCCGCGCGACGGCCTGACCGGCGCTCTACAACCGCACGCCATTTCCGCGAGGCGTTCGAGCAGACTGCTGTCGCAGGCGCGCGAGCAGCGGCAGCCGCTGTCGCTGCTGATGATCGACCTGGACCACTTCAAGCAGATCAACGACACGCTACGGCCACCTGGTCGGCGACGACTGCCTGCGCTGGGCCGCGCGCACGCATCGGCCGAGGCGCTGGCGCCCGCACGGCGCGCTGCTGGCGCGCTTCGGCGGCGAGGAGTTCGTCGCCGCCCTGCCCGGCATGGACCTGCGCAGCGCCAGCGCGGTCGCCGAGGAGCTGCGCCAGCGCCTGCGCGACCGAGCCCGTGCGCGCAGCGGCGACCGCGGATCGCCGTCACGCGCCAGCATCGGCGTGCACAGTCGGTGCCGACGCGCGCACCGGCAGTGCGGCGTCGACGCACGCGCTGCAGCGCGCCGACGAGGCGCTGTACGCGGCCAAGGCCGACGGCCGCGACTGCGTGCGGACGCTCGGCGCACGTAGCCGGCGTAAGCGATCAGGCCGCGACGACGGCCGGCTGATCTCACGGCTGCAGCCTGCGGCGCGAACGCCGGTCCGGCAGCTCGGATACGTCACGCAGTCGCGCGCCGCGAGCACCTGCCGTCCTCGACCAGCGCGCACGGCCGTGGCGACTTCGCCATCCAGCGCGCGGTCGCGGTCCAGGAACGGGATCGCCTCGCGGATGCGCCGCATGCGCGCGCGGCGACGGCATCGCCCGGATGGAACTCGTCGGCCTGCCGCCAGTTCCGCGCGCAGGCCCTCGACTTCGGCGAGGAACGCCGTCGCGCGTCGGCATGCGTCCGGCAGCGGGCCGCCCTGCACCTTCGCGCGCCAGCGCCTCGGCATCGGCTGCGCGCGCGCCAGCTCGCGCGCGGCGTTGATCATGTCGCGGCGCAGATCCAGCGCCTGCGCGGCGGTGTACAGCTCCAGCGCCAGCACCTTGCCCAGGTCGTCGGCCATCGCCAGCACGTGGCGCGCCTCGTTGGCGCCCATCGACACGTGGTCTTCGGCGTTGGCGCTGGTCGGGATCGAATACACCGACGCCGGATGCGCGCGGCTGGCCAGGTCGTTGACGATCGCCGCGGCGGTGTACTGCACGATCATGAAGCCCGACTCGGTGCCGTCCTCGTTGCCGATCAGGAAGCGCCGGCAGGCCGTCGTTGGTCGCCGGATCGACCAGCTTGTTGAGGCGGCGCTCGGAGATCGATGGCCAGCACCGGGATCGCGGCCTTGACGTAGCTCATCGCCAGCGCCAGCGGCATGCCGTGGAAGTGGCCGGCGGAGATCACCTGCTCCTCGACGTGCTCGCGCCTCGCGCGTCCGGGAACACCAGCGGGTTGTCGGTGACCGCGTTGAGCTCGATGTCGAGCACGCGCTTGGCCTGCGCCACGCGCATCGCGCACGGCGCCGTGCACCTGCGGGATGCAGCGCAGCGAATAGCTGTCCTGCGGCTGGTGCTTCTTGCCGCCGCGGAACGGGCGGAAGCGCTGTGTAGAACTTCTCGCGGCCGTGGCGCTGCGTCGAGCGGCACCCAGTCCCAGCCGATGTCGAAGCGCAGCGCCTGCGCTGCGGCGGTCGTCCCAGCTGCGTCGGCAGCCACGGCGCGGAACTGCGGCACCAGGTGGTACGGGATGTCGGCCAGCGTCGAGCCTGCGAGCAGCTGCGCGCAGGTGCGCGGCCGCCTGCACCTGGCCCGGATGCGGGCGCAGCGCGTGCACTTCTTCGGCGAACGCGCCGCAGGCGGCCGGCGAAGGCGTCGATGCGTCATCGCCGCGGCGAGGTCGGCGGTGTCCAGCAGGTCGTCGAGCTGCTGCAGCGCCAGCACGCCGCATCGCCAGCATCTGCGCGGTGCCGTTGTTGAGCGCCAGGCCTTCCTTGTACGACAGCGTGACCGGCGTCAGGCCGGCGCGCTGCAGCGCCTCGCGCGCCGGGCATGCGCTCGCCGTCGAAGAAGGCTTCGCCGCCGCCGAGCAGCACGATGGCCAGGTGCGACAGCGGCGCCAGGTCGCCGCGAGGCGCCGACCGAACCCAGCTGCGGCACCACCGGCACGATGCCGGCGTTGAGCATCGCCGCCAGCGCCTGCAGGGTCTGCACGCGGATGCCGGAATGGCCGCGCATCAGCGTGTTGATGCGGATGCACAGCATCGCGCGCACCACGTCCGGCGCGAACGGCTCGCCGACGCAGACCGCATGGGTGACGATCAGGTTGTGCTGCAGTTCCTCGTGCAGCGAGCGTCCGGACGTGCGTCGCGCCCGGCAACTCGTCGCGCAGCGGATGCGCGCCGAGCAGCTTGTCGGCGTTGCTGCCGAAGCCGGTCGACACGCCGTAGATCGGCTCCTCGCGGCGCACCTGCTCGGCGAGGAAATCCGCGGCGCGCGCGACCGCCTTCAGCTGCGCCGGCGTCGAGCTCGACGCTGGCGCCGTGGCGATCGCGACCAGCTGCGTCGCGCGTCAGCGAACGGCCGTCGAGGCGGATCGGCTTCATGCTCAGCGTCCTCCGGCATGCGCGCGCCTGCTCCAGCTCGACCCGCAGGCGTCGTGGCCAGTTCGGTCGCGCGGCACTTCGAACTGCTCGCTCGCGGCGCAGGTCCTTGACCGTCACCACGCCGCGCGCGAGTTCGTCCTCGCCGCGCAGCACCACGAAGCGGATGCCGGCGCGGTCGGCGTACTGGAACTGCTTGGCGAGCTTGCGCGGCTCCAGCTGCGACTTCGGTGTTGATGCCGGCCGCGCGCAGGCGCTGGCGACAGCGCCAGCGCATCGCGGCAGCTGCGCGTCGTCCATCAGCGTCGACCAGCACCTGCACCGAGCTGTCGCGCGGTCGCGACCAGGCCGGCTTCGCGCAGCTGCCAGAACAGGCGCGTCAGCGCCGATCGAGATGCCGACGCCCGGCAGCTTCGACTTGGTGTAGTGGCTGGCGAGGTTGTCGTAGCGGCCGCCCGAGCAGATCGAGCCGATCTGCGGGTAGCCGTCCAGCGTGGTCTCGTAGACGGTGCCGGTGTAGTAATCCAGGCCGCGCGCGATCGAGAGGTTCAGCGCGTAGTCGCGTTTCCGGCACGCCCAGCGCGCTGCACCAGCTCCAGCACCTCGCGCAGTTCGGCGACGGCCTTCGTCGAACGGCGTCGCTGCCCTGCGCCCAGCGCGTCGAGCTTGCGCCAGCGCATCGGCGTGGCCGGTCGAGCGCACCTGCGACGAACGCCAGGATGCGTGTCGACGGCGTCGGCCGACAGGCCGAAGCCTTCGCCGGTCAGCGTCGTCGCGCACGTGCGTCGGCGCCGCGCTTGTCGAGCTTGTCGACCTCGCGCAGCACCAGCGCCTGCTGCTCGCCGTCGGCGATGCCCAGCGCCTTCGAAGAAGCCGCGCATCAGCTTGCGGTTGTTGAGCTGGATGGTGAACTCGCCGATCGCCCAGCTCGCTGAACACCGCGTGGATCACCGCCGGGATCTCGGCGTCGTAGCGCGACGACAGCGCGTCCTTGCCGATCACGTCGATGTCGCACTGGTAGAACTCGCGGAAGCGGCCGCGCTGCGCGCGCTCGCCGCGGTAGACGCGCTGGATCTGGTAGCGGCGGAACGGGAAGGCCAGGTCGTGCTCGTGCTCGGCCACGTAGCGCGCCAGCGGCACGGTCAGGTCGAAGCGCAGCGCCAGCTCCGGCAGGCCTTCGCCTGCCCTTCTCCAGCGCGCCGGTGGACTGCACGAAGTACACCTGGCGCTCGGTCTCGCCGCCGGACTTGGTCAGCAGCACCTCGGACAGCTCGATCACCGGCGTTTCCACCGGCAGGAAGCCGAAGCGCTCGAAGTTGCGGCGGATCGTGTCCAGCATGCGCTGGAAGGCGATCTGGTCGCGCGGCAGCAGCTCCATGACGCCGGGCGGGGTGCGGGGCTTGATCAAGCGGGAACTCCAGGATGGCGGCCGCGACGCGGCCGGCGAGTGATAGCAGGCCGCCAGTTTAGCCGGCTGAACGCGCCGCCGCAGGCCGGCGCCTGCGCGCTACTTGCCCGCGACCCGGGCCGACTCACTACAATGCGCGGCTCTGCATCGGGGTGTAGCTCAGTCTGGTAGAGCGCTACGTTCGGGACGTAGAGGTCGCAGGTTCGAATCCTGTCTCCCCGACCAATCGCAGTACGCGTTCCAGCGAAAACCGGCCTCGTGCCGGTTTTTTCGTAAGTGCGCAGTAAGGGCCCGGCCAGTTGTGCGATCACGTCTGGCGCAATGCCGGCACGTCCGCGCAAGGCCTCGCGGCGACATTACCCGCCCCGGCCCGAGTCAGCCGGCCATTCGTGCAGGTGGACCACCCGCATCCCGGCATTCGCGTAGTTGTCCTCCACCGATCCCATGAGCGCCATCCAGCGCACTGGTCGAGGCCGCGCAAGCCCGTAACCTCCTGCGTCTGCCTCGACCTGGAGGCAGTTGCAGTCAACCTGTGCACGCGCACAGCCTTCGATCCGGAAGGCTGAAAAAGCAAAAGGGCCAACGGGCATCAACCCGTTGACCCTTGTGCATTTGTATGGCGCGCCCGGAAGGATTCGAACCTCCGACCCCCAAGTTCGTAGCCTGGTGCTCTATCCAGCTGAGCTACGGGCGCGTAGTCGGAGAATTATGGCGACTGGAGTGCATCCCGTCAAACATTTTTCTCGACGTTTCGACTCGACCACCGCGCCGCGAATGCCACTTCACCGGCGGGTGTCGTGCCGCTGCAAGGCGGCGGTGGAACTGGCGGAGAGTGAGGGATTCGAACCCTCGATAGAGCTTTTGACCCTATACTCCCTTAGCAGGGGAGCCCCTTCAGCCACTCGGGCAACTCTCCGCGGCACATCCAACTGTCGTGCGGCGCGGCGAAGCATAACGGCTCACCCGCACTCGCGGCAAACGTTTCCTCAGCCTGCCGCGGTCCGTTCGCGATCCTCGGGAGCAGTCTTCGCCGCGCTGGATGCGCTGGTAGATCTCTTCGCGGTGCACGGCCACGTCCTTGGGCGCGGTGATGCCGATACGCACCTGATTGCCCTTGACGCCCAGCACGGTGACGGTGACCGAGTCACCGATCATCAGGGTTTCGCCGACGCGGCGGGTCAGGATCAACATTGGTAATTCTCCTCGGGCCGGCCACGCCGCAGTGCCGGCGAATGCGCCCGCGGCTCGGCGGTACGCTTCCAGTGCATTTGCATAAACGTGAAGCATCGTACCGGCCGGCCGCAGTCGGCCACAAGCGGAGGGAAGTCATGGTTCGCCGCGATCAGCTCAGGCGTTCGCTCAACCCATGCGCGCACCCCTGCCAGGGCCGATGCCAGCGCGGGGCCGTCGTCGCCACCACCCTGGGCCATGTCCGGGCGGCCGCCGCCCTTGCCACCGATCTGACCGGCGACATGGCGCCAGCAGTTCGCCCGCCTTGACCCGGCCGGCTGCCGCGCCGCTCACACCGCCACCAGCGCGGCCTTGCCGTCCTCGGCGCCGGCCAGGACGATCACCGCATCGCCCAGTTGCTGCTTGAGGCGGTCCACGCGCATCGCGCAGCGCCTTGGCATCGAAGCCCTCCAGCCGCGCGGCCAGCACCTTGATGCCGGCGACGTCGACCGCCGCGCCCGGCGAGATCCGCCGTCGCCCCGCTGGCGGCCTTGGCCTTCAGCGCATTCCAGTTCGCGCTCGAGCTTCTTCTGCCGCTCGAGCAGCTGCGCGCAGCTTGTCGACCACCTCGGCCGGCGGTGCCGCCGAGCAGGTGCGCGGCCTCGTCCAGCCGGCGTTCCTCCTCGCGCGACGAAGTCGAGCGCGCCCTGCCCGGTCACCGCCTCGATGCGGCGCACGCCCGCCGAGACGCCGCCTTCGGACACGATCTTGAACAGGCCGATGTCGCCGGTGCGGCCGACGTGGGTGCCGCCGCACAGTTCGGTCGAGTATCCGCCCATGCGCAGCACGCGCACGTGCTCGCCGTACTTCTCGCCGAACAGCGCCATCGCGCCGAAATCCAGCGCTTCCTGCATGCCCATGTTGTGCACTTCGGCGGCGTGGTTGGCGCGGATCTCGGCGTTGACCCGGCGCTCGATCTCGGCCAGTTCCGCCGCCGTCACCGGCTGGAAATGCGAGAAGTCGAAGCGCAGGCGGTCGGGCGCGACCAGCGAGCCCTTCTGCTGCACGTGCGTGCCCAGCACGCTCGCGCAGCGCGGCATGCAGCAGGTGGGTGGCGCGAGTGGTTGAGGATGGTGCGCGGCGCGGCGCGCCGCGTCGACCGACGCCCAGCACGTGGTCGCCACGCTTCAGGCGTGCCGGCCGCAAGCGTGCCGACGTGGCCATGGAACTGGCCGGCGAACTTCAGCGTGTCGTCGACCTCGAAGCGCGACGCCCTGTCTCGTCCAGCTCGCCGGTGTCGCCGACCTGGCCGCCGGACTCGGCGTAGAACGGCGTGCGGTCGAGGATCACCACGGCCTCGTCGCCCGCTTCGATGCGCGTCGACCGGGCGGCCGTCGCGCAGCAGCGCCACGACCTGCAGCCCGCCGGCGTCCAGCGCGCTCGTAGCCGAGGAACTCGGTCGGCGGCAGCTGCGCGACCAGTTCGGCCGGCAGCGCGGTGCCGATGCCGAACTTGCCGGCGGCGCGCGCGGTTTCGCGCTGCTGCTCCATCGCCGCATCGAAGCCGGCCATGTCCACCGTCAAGCCCGCGCTCGCGCGCGATGTCGGCGGTCAGGTCGACGGGGAAGCCGTAGGTGTCGTAGAGGCGGAACGCATCGGCGCCGGGAATGACGCCGCTCGCTGCGCGCGCGCGACCTCGTCGAAGATGCGCATGCCGGAATCCAGCGTCTCGGCGAAGCGCTCCTCCTCGGCCTTGCAGCGCGCGCTCGACCAGTTCGCGCTTGGCGCGGCAGCTCGGGATAGGCCTCGCCCATCAGCCTCGACCAGCGTCGCCGACCATGCTTGTGGAAGAACGGCTGCGCGCACGCCCAGCATCCAGCCGTGGCGCAGCGCGCGGCGGATGATCCGGCGCAGCACGTAGCCGCGGCCTTCGTTGGACGGCAGCACGCCATCGACGATCAGGAACGCGCAGGCGCGGATGTGGTCGGCGATCACGCGCAGCGACTTGTTCTCGCAGGTCGGCCGTGCCGGTGAGCTCGGCACGCCTTGCGGATCAGGCGCCTGGAACAGGTCGATCTCGTAGTTGGTGTGCACGTGCTGCAGGACCGCGGCCAGGCGCTCCAGGCCCATGCCGGTATCCACGCACGGCGCCGGCAGCGGCACCAGCGTGCCGTCGGGCTGGCGGTCGAACTGCATGAAGACCAGGTTCCAGATCTCGATGTAGCGGTCGCCGTCCTCGTCCGGCGAGCCCGGCGGGCCGCCGGCGATGTGCGTCGCCGTGGTCGTAGAAGATCTCGGTGCACGGGCCGCAGGGGCCGGTGTCGGCCATCTGCCAGAAATTGTCGGAGGCGAACGGCGCGCCCTTGTTGTCGCCGATGCGGACGATGCGCTCGGCCGGCATGCCGACCATCGTCGTGCCAGATCTCGTAGGCCTCGTCGTCGGTGTGGTAGACGGTGACCAGCAGGCGCTCGGCCGGCAGCTTCCAGACCTCGGTCAGCAGCTCCCAGGCCCAGGCGATCGCGTCCTTCTTGAAGTAGTCGCCGAACGACCAGTTGCCCAGCATCTCGAAGAAGGTGTGGTGGCGCGCGGTGTAGCCGACCTGTCCAGGTCGTTGTGCTTGCCGCCCGCGCGCAGGCAGCGCTGCACGTCGGCCGCGCGCACGTAGCTGCGCTTCTCCGCGCCCAGGAACACGTCCTTGAACTGGACCATGCCCGAGTTGGTGAACAGCAGGGTCGGGTCGTTGCCGGGCACCAGCGGCGCGGACGGCACGATGGTGTGGCCCTTGCCGCGGAAGAACTCGAGGAAGTCGCGGCGGATCTCGGCGGTTGCTTTCATGCCTGGCAGTGGTCATCTGGCGGGCTGTGGCAGGCGCGCACGCCGCGCCGCGACGCTCCCAACGTGCGGGCGCGCTGGCGGCAGCAGTCAACCGCAATGCCGCAAAGGTTAGCAGGCGCGATCCGCAGGCGCGCAGTCCGCCGGTCTCGTCGGGCTCGAAGCGGCTGCGGCGCGGACTGATGTCGCCGTCGAAGCCGCGCCGGATCAGGAAATCGGCCGCCTTGCGCCGCCGGCCAGGTCGTCGCGCAGGCCGGCGCCGAAGCGGCGGCGGACCAGGTCGCGGCGCCTGCTCGGCCCAGTCGCCGTCGAAGGCCCCATGGCGGCCGCCACGGCGTCGCGGTCCAGCCCGTGGGTGCCCAGTTCGGCGCGGATGCGGACGGGACCATAGCCACTGGCGGCCCGGCTGCGGACCAGGCTTTCGGCAAAGCGCGCGTCGTTCTGCCAGCCCTCATCGGCCAGCCTGTCGACGGCCGCCGCAGCCTCGTCCGCTTCGATTCCGCGCGCGGCCAGCTTGCGGGCCAACTCCTTGCGCGAATGCTCGCGCCGGACCAGCAGGCCGAGCGCGCGCTGGGTACGGGGTGCAGCTCCGGCCTGCGCTTGCGGCGGCCGGCAGGTCGCCGGCTCGCCCGTGCATCGTCGCACTGCGCTCATCGATCCACAGCGGCGCGTCCCTCGCGCCAATCGCCGATCAGCTTCGTGCGTCCTCGTCGCCTCGTCCGCGCTTGACTTCGCGCTGGCTTCGGCGGACGAACTTCTCGCGCAGCGCGGCTTCCAGCTGCGCGGCCACCTGCGGGGTTGTCCTTGAGGTACTGGCGGGCGTTTTCCTTGCCCTGGCCGATGCGCTCGCTCGCCGTAGCTGTACCAGGCGCCGGCCTTCTCGACCAGCTTGGCGTCCACGCCCATGTCGATCAGCTCGCCTTCGCGGCTGATGCCTTCGCCGTAGAGGATCTCGGTGATGACCTGCTTGAACGGCGGCGCCAGCTTGTTCTTGACCACCTTGATCTTGGTCTGGTTGCCGATGATCTCGTCGCCCTTCTTGATCGCGCCGATGCGGCGGATGTCCAGGCGGACCGAGGCGTAGAACTTCAGCGCGTTGCCGCCGGTGGTCATCTTCCGGGCTCTGGCCCGGCATCATCACGCCGATCTTCATGCGCAGCTGGTTGATGAAGATCACCATGCAGTTGGAGCGCTTGATGTTGCCGGTGAGCTTGCGCAGGGCCTGGCTCATCAGGCGCGCCTGCAGGCCGGGCAGCTGGTCGCCCATCTCGCCCTCGATTTCGGCCTTCGGGGTCAGCGCGGCGACCGAGTCGATCACCACCATGTCGACCGCGTTCGGAGCGCACCAGCATGTCGGCGATTTCCAGCGCCTGCTCGCCGGTATCGGGCTGCGACAGCAGCAGGTCGTCGACGTTGACGCCCAGCTTGGCGGCGTAGATCGGGTCCAGCGCGTGCTCGGCATCGATGAAGGCCGCCGGTGCCGCCGCGTCTTCTGGCACTCGGCGATGGCCTGCAGGGTCAGCGTGGTCTTGCCGGAGGATTCCGGACCGTAGATCTCGACCACGCGGCCCTTGGGCAGGCCGCCGATGCCCAGCGCGATGTCCAGCATCAGCGAGCCGGTGCCGATGATTTCGACCGGCTTCGACGACGCGGTCGCCCATGCGCATCACCGAGCCCTTGCCGAACTGCTTCTCGATCTGGCCCAGTGCGGCGGAAAGGGCGCGCTTCTTGTTCTCGTCCATCGTGGTGTTCCTTGGTGGTAGTCGGGTTGGAGGGCAGTTTAGGCGCGGCGCAGGTCGCACAGGCTGCGACGCGACGGCCATGGATCGAAATTAGCTGCTGCGCGGCGGGCTGCGGGCATCGGCAATCGCGCAGTGGCGAGGTCGGAAAACGCCGTGCTCGATGCAGGGAAGGCGCCTGCCGATGACGGCCAGGCTCAACGGTTGGGCCTCACCAGGCCGCAGTACAGGCCTTCGATCGCGAAGTCCTGGTCGGGCATGCACCTCGATCGGCGCGTAGTCGGGATTGCGCGGCAGCAGGCGGATGCGGTCCTTGCCGATCTTCAGCAGCTTGACGGTGATCTCGTCGTCGATGCGCGCGACCACGATCTGGCCCGAGCGCGCGTCGCGCGTGCGGTGCACGCCGATCAGGTCGCCGTCGAAGATGCCTTCGTCGCGCATCGAGTCGCCCTTGCACCTTCAGCAGGTAGTCCGGCGCGGGCGAGAAGAAGGCGCGGTCCAGCAGCACGTAAGTCGTCGCGACCCGATGTCGGCGCCGATCGGCAGCCCGGCGGCGACCCGGCCCAGCACCGGCAGGCGCAGGCGCATCGTCGTTGGCCGGCAGCGACGGAGCTCGGCTCGCGGCGCTATCCGGCGGCCTGGCACGCAGGCGGATGCCGCGTGCACGGCCCGGGCACGCGCTCGATGGCGCCGGCCGCTCCAGCGCCTCCAGGTGGTACTGCGCGGCGCGGACGCCGCTGAAGCCGAAGGCCCGGGCGATCTCGGTCTGCGAAGGCGGCACGCCCTCGGCCTCGATGCGCTCGGCGATCAGGGCGAGGATGGCGTGCTGGGTGTCGGTCAGGTTCATGGTTAGTAGTAATACTACTAACGACTGTCCGGCGATCGTCAACCCGCCCTGCCCGTCCGACGACGGACAGTCAGCCCATGCAGTTCCAGCAGCCCGTGCAGCGCGGCCGCCACGGTCTGCCGGCGCACGGCTTCGCGGTCGCCGTCGAAGTGGAACACCTCGGCGCGTCGGGTAGCCGCCGCGCCGCTTCCAGGCGATCCACACGGTGCCGACCGGCTTGTCGTCGGTGCCGCCGCCCGGCCCGGCGATGCCGGTCACCGCCACGGCGATGGTGGCACCGGAATGCACCAGCGCGCCGGACACCATCTCGATCACGGTCTCGCGGCTGACCGCGCCGTGGATCCTCCAGCGTCTGCGGGCTGACGCCCAGCATCGCCTGCTTGGCCTCGTAGCTGTAGGCGGCCATGCCGCAGTCGAACCAGGCCGACGACCCGGCGATGTCGGTCAGCGCCTTGGCGATCCAGCCACCGGTGCAGCTCTCGGCGGTGACCAGGCGCTGGTGCGTGCCGGCAGGCGCGCGCCGGTGTGCGGCCAGCGCGTCGGCCGTGCGCCTGCAGTGCGGCATCGGACACGTCGTGTGCTCATGCGTCGCATCATAGCGAAGCGCCACGGCCGTTGCCGGCAACGGACGGCCCGCGGTGTCGCGGGCCGTCCGTGAGGATGCGCTACGGCATCAGTACGCGCACGCGGAAGGTCACGCCGTACGTGCGCCGGCGCGCCCGGGAACGCGTTGTAGGAGTTGAACGGGTTGCCCGGCACCGGCGAGACGTTCTGCAGCGGCGCGTCGAAGCCGACCTGGACGTACTCCTCGTCGGTGATGTTCTGGCCCCACAGCTCCAGCATCCAGCTGCGGTCGCGTGGCACCGAAGCCGAGGCGCGCGTTGACCACCGTGTAGGCTTCCTGCATCTTCTCCACGTCCAGGTCCGAACCGGTGTTGAACTCGGACATGTACTTGGCGCCGAGGTTGAAGCGGCCGATCAGGTCGCGACCGAAGTCCCACTCGTACGTCACCGACGCGGAGCCCGACCACTACGGCGCGAAGCTCACGCTGGTTGCCCGGCAGCTTGTACAGCGCGCCGGTCGGTGCCACGAAATCAGGCCCGGACACGTCGTCGCCGTACCGGGTATCGGCATAGGTCACGCCGCCCTGCAGCATCAGGCCGCTGAACCCGGTCTGCCACAGCATCTCGGCGTCCATGCCCTGCGACACCACCTCGGGGATCGAGCGCACCACGAAGCTGGTGCCCAGGAAGCTGTTGAGCTGGAAGTCGCTCGTAGGTCTGGTGGAACAGCGTGGCGTTGAGCAGCAGGTTGCCGCCGGCCCAGGTGGTCTTGGCGCCCAGTTCGTAGCTGTCGACGAACTCGCCCGGGAACGAGGTGTCGTTGACCGGGATGATGCCCTGCGCCGCGCTGGACAGGCCGTCGGAGGACTGCACGCGGTCCAGGTTGAAGCCGCCGGCCTTGTAGCCGCGCGCCGCCGAGACGTAGGTCATCAGGTGTCGTTCCAGCGGTAGGCCGCCTTGAGCGTGCCCGACCATTCCTTCTCCTCGCGCTCCTGCCGGGTGACGCGGCCGTTGTGCAGCGGGTTGGCCCACGGCAGGCAGCTGAAGCCGATGATCTGCGGGATGACCTGCTGGGCAGCGGCCGTAGGCCGGGACGCCACGCGCCAGTCAGGGCGGCGGCAATGCGCCGCTGCGCCGACCGACCGGCTGGCCAGCATCGACGACGCAGCCCGGGCTGCCGTTGGGGTTGGTGTAGACCGAGTCCAGCTCCTTGTCCTCGCGGGTGTAGCGCAGGCCCAGGGTGAGGTCCAGGGCGTCGGTCGCATGCCAGGTGTTGTTGGTGAACAACGCCAGGCTCTTGGCGTTCTGGTCGTAGCGGTCGTTGGCGCCGAAGCCGGCGAACACCGTGCCGGACGGCGCGCCCGGTCGCCTCGGCGAGGAAGCGCGGCGCGTCGGCGACGCTGGCCCAGCGCGGGGTTGACCAGCGACAGCAGCGCGATGGACAGGTACGGCTCGTAGGCCGCGCCGATGCGGTAGGTTTCGTTGCGGTCCAGGTCCTCGTCGGAATAGAACGCGCCCACCATCCAGTCGATGCTGTCGGTCGCGCCGGTCAGGCGGAACTCCTGGCTGAAGGTCTTGAACGCGGTCAGCGACTCGTCGGCATCGGCATTGCGGTACAGGATGTCGGCGCTGCTGAAGTCGAAGTCCAGGCCGTTGATCGCGTCCCAGTCGCGCTGCGCGGTGATCGAGGTCAGGGTCGCACCGCCGAGCCACGGCGAGATCCAGTTGACTTCGGCCGAGATGCCCTTGTCCTTGATGTCCTGCTCGGTGCTGCGGTTGCTCTAGGCCACGCGGTCGAACGGATCGGCCACCGGCGCCACGCCCGCAGTCCGGCGACAGCGCATCGATGATGTCGGCGGTCGGCGCCGCGCACCGTCGGTCACGCGCCGTGCAGCAGTTCTCCTCGCGGCTGGTGAAGTCGCGCGATGAAGTTGATGTCCAGCGTAATCGGTCGGCTCGATCAGCAACTGGCCGCGCAACGAGTGGAAGTTCTGGTCGTAGTCGTCGGTCTCGCTGGCGCGGGCCAGCGCCGGTGCGCACGTCCATGAAGCCGTCGCGCTTGCGCTTGGCCGCGTAGATGCGGAACGCCGCGTTCTCGCCCAGCGGGCTGTTGAGCGAGCCCGATACGCCCAGCGCGCCGTAGTTGCCGACGGTGAGCTCGCCCTCGACGCGGGTGTTGTAGTCGGGGCGACGGGTGATGACGTTGATCACGCCGGCCGAGGTGTTCTTGCCGAACACCGTGCCCTGCGGGCCCTTCAGCACCTCGATGCGCTCGATCTCGCCCAGGTCGCCGAAGCCCACGCCGTTGCGCGGCCGGTACACGCCGTCGATGACGATGCCGACCGACGACTCCAGGCCGGCGTTGTCGCCCACCGTGCCGATGCCGCGGATGCGCGCGGTGGTCTGCGCCTCGCTCTGGGTGCTGGTCACGGTCAGGCCGGGCACCAGCACCTGCAGGTCCTTGATGTCGCGCACGCCGGTGTCCTGCAGCAGCTGCTCGGGCAGCGCGGTGATCGAGATCGGCACGTCCTGCAGCGCCTCCTCGCGCTTCTGCGCGGTGACGGTCAGGCCGGCGAGCGTGGTGGCCCGCTCCTCATCGTCGGTCTGCGGTGCAGCGGCATTGGCAGCCTCCTGCGCGGCCAGCGGCGCGACCATCGTGCCCAGCACGGTGGCGACGGCCAATGCCAGAACACGGCGACCCGGCTTGCTCAAACCCATCTTGATTCTCCCCTGCTGTGCGAACCGCCCGGATGCGGGCGGGAATTGATGTGCCGGCGTCCCCGACGCCGTCCCCCGGCGCCCGTCCCCGATGCCCCGAAACACGCGTGCGGGCGTCGGGGTGTGATGACGCTAGCACTTTGCCGGATCGGGTCAATGACGCAGTGCAGCAACGGCCCGTCGACCTGCGCCTCGCGCAATTCGCGCAATTCGCGCAGGCGCGGGACAGGCACGGACTCAGGCAGGCTCATGTCATGCACTCGGATGGCGGGCCGCGCAGGTCATGGCACCACGCCGCTTGGTCGTTCGACCGAGGGCATCGCCCGGGCCAGCACGGCCGCCATCGCCACCAGGACGGCGGAGATCCACAGGCACGCCTCAAGCCCCGCCACCTGGTACACCCAGCCCGACAGCACCGTGCCCAGCAGCCGGCCCATCGCGTTGGCCATGTAGTAGAAGCCGACGTCCAGCGACACGCCGTCGCCGCGCGCATGGCTGACGATGAGATAGCTGTGCAGCGCGGAGTTGATTGCGAACAGCACGCCGAATGCCGCCAGCCCGATCACCAGAACGGGTCCGGGCGGCGCTCCTGCCGCCAGCGCCAGCGCGATGCCTGCCGGAATGACCGCCAGTGCCGCGGCCCACATCGATGCACGGGCGCCGCCGGGCATCGTGCGACCCGGGCGATGCGTGAAACGCGGTGCAAGCGCCTGCACCAAGCCGTAGCCGATCACCCACACCGCCAGAAACGTCCCGACGCGCACGTGATCCCACCCCAGCACGCTGGCCAGGAACACCGGCAAGCGCGACCACGAACCACACGTCGCGCGCACCGAACAGGAACATGCGCGCCGCCGACAGCACGTTGATGGCGCGGCTCTTCGAGAACACGTCGCGGAACTTCGGCTTGGCCTTGGCCCTGCCCAGGTCCTGCCGCAGCAGCAGCAGGCTGCCGATCCACACCAGCGCCAGCGCGCCGGCCATCGCCAGTACCGCAGCCGCGGAAGCCGAGCACGGCCAGCAACGCGCCGCCCAGGAAGAACCCGACGCCCTTGAGCGCGTTCTTGGATCCGGTCAGCGCCGCCACCCAGCGGTACAGCGCGCCCTGCGCGCCGTCGGCACCAGCAGCTTGATGCTGCTCTTGGCGCTCATCTTGTTGAGGTCCTTGGCGATGCCCGACAGCGCCTGCGCCGCCATCACCCACGGCACCGCCAGCCACGCGGCCGGCACCGCCAGCATCGACAGCGCCACCACCTGCAGCGCCAGGCCGATGTTCATCGTCCGGTTGAGGCCGATGCGCGCGCCCAGCCAGCCGCCCACCAGGTTGGTGATGACGCCGAAGATTTCGTAGAACAGGAACAGCAGCGCGATCTGCAGCGGCGCCGTAGCCGAGCTGGTGGAAGTGCAGCACCACCAGCATGCGCAGCGCGCCGTCGGTCAGGGTGAAGGCCCAGTAGTTGCCGGTGACCAGCAGGTACTGGCGCAGGCCGCGCGCGTACAGCACTTGCGACATCGCGTTCATGGCCGCGGTGCCGACCGACCTTCAGGCGAGTTCGAGCGGTGCGGTTCACGTAGCCCCACTCGTTGTCGTACCAGGCGTAGATCTTCACCTGCGTGCCGTTGACCACCATGCGTCGACAGCGCATCGACGATGGCCGAGCGCGGATCGCTGCGGTAGTCGATCGACACCAGCGGCCGCGTCTTCGTAACCGAGGATGCCGGCCAGCTCGCCCTCGGCGGCCGCCTTGCAGCAGCGCGTTGACTTCCTCGACCGTCGTCGCGCGCTCCACCTCGAACACGCAGTCGGTCAGCGACGCGTTGGCCAGCGGCACGCGCACGGCGATGGCCGTTCAGGCCGCCCGCGCAGCTCGGGGAAGATCTCGGCGATCGCCGTGGCCGAGCCGGTCGAGGTCGGGATCAGGCTTCTCGCCGCACGAGCGCGCGCGGCGCAGGTCCTTGTGCGGCGGCATCGACGATGATCTGGGTGTTGGTCAGGCTGTGGATCGTGGTCAGGCTGCCGTGGCGGATGCCCAGCCCTTCGTGGATGCACCTTCACCACCGGCGCCAGGCAGTTGGTGGTGCACGAGGCCGCGGTCACGATGCGGTGCACGCGCCGGGTCGAAGCGGTCGTCGTTCACGCCCACCACGATGTCCAGCACGCCCGGCTGCTTGACCGGCGCGGTCACCACCACGCGCTTCGACGCCCTGGTCGAGGTACGGCTGCAGCACATTCCGTCTTGCGGAACCTGCCGGAGGCCTCGATCACCACGTCGCAGCCCGACCAGTCGGTATCGCCGATCGTCGCTTGTTGCGGCGTCACCGGGATGCGCGCGGCCGCCGATCACCAGCGCGTCGCCGTCCGCGTGGGCCGCAGGCCCCAGCGGCCGTGCACGGAATCGAAGTTCAGCAGGTGCGCCAAGCGTCGCTGCATCACCGGCCGGGTCGTTGACCTGCACGAACTGACAGCGTCGCCAGGTCGTTGCGCCCAGGCCGCAGCGCAGCGTGAGGCGGCCCATGCGGCCGAATCCGTTGATACCGATCTTCAGTGCCATGGGGTGTTCCGGTAGGGAAAGCGAGGTCAGGCGCGCGTGCGGGTGGGCGCGCATGCCGGCGGGCACTGGCTCGCATCGCCGGCGCAGCAGTTGTCGGTGAGATAGCCGACCAGGCCCTGCATCGCATGGAAGTCGGCGCGGTAGGTGATGCTGCGGCCCTGCTGCTCGGCCTGGACCAGGCCCGCCTGCAGCAGCGTCTTCAGGTGGAACGACAGCGTGGTCGGCGTAATGCCGACCGTCTCGGCCAGTTCGCTTGGCGTGGCGCCGGCCGGGCCGCGCTGCACCAGTTCGCGGAACAGGGCCAGTCGGCTTTTCTGGGCGAGACCGGCGAGTGCGTCGAGTGCATGCTGGGTGTCCATAATTCGATACTACTGGAACTATTGTTTCAATTTGAAGTCCATGGCGACACATGGAGCCCCGGGTCCTCGAAACGCGACCGCTACAATCTCCGGTCGCCCGGCACCGCCGCGACGCACCCGAACCGACAGCCAGTCCATGCCCGACAAGAGCGCCGAGAAGACGCCCGAACACACCCCCCTGATGCGCCAGTTCTTCGCCGCCAAGGCGGAGCATCCGGACGTGCTGCTGTTCTTCCGCATGGGCGACTTCTACGAGCTGTTCTACGACGACGCGCGCAAGGCCGCACGCCTGCTCGACATCACCCTGACCCAGCGCGGCAGTTCCGGCGGCGCGCCGATCCCGATGGCCGGCGTGCCGCACCACGCCTACGAGGGCTACCTGGCGCGGCTGGTGGCGCTGGGCGAGTCGGTGGCGATCTGCGAGCAGATCGGCGATCCGGCGCTGGCCAAGGGCCTGGTCGAACGCAAGGTCGTGCGCATCGTCACCCCGGGCACGGTGACCGACGAAGCGCTGCTGAACGAGCGCCGCGACACCCTGCTGCTGGCGGTCGCGCGCGGCAAGTCCGGCTACGGCCTGGCCTGGGCCGACCTCGCCGGCGGCCGCTTCCTGGTCAACGAAGTCGACAGCGACGACGCGCTGGAAGCCGAACTCGCCCGCCTGGAACCGGCCGAGACTGCTGGTGCCCGACGAGGACGGCTGGCCGGCCTTCGTGCACCGGCCGCACCGGCATGCGCCGGCGCGCGCCCTGGCTGTTCGACGCCGACAGCGGCCGGCGCCAGTTGCTGCAGTTCTTCGGCCTGCACGACCTGACCGGCTTCGGCATCGACGACAAGCCCGCTGGCCATCGCCGCCGCCGGCGCGCTGCTCGGCTACGTCGAGGAAACCCAGAAGCAGCGCCTGCCGCACCTGACCGTCGATCGCGGTGGAGTCCGGCGACGGCGCGATCGCGATGAACGCCGCCACGCGCCGCCACCTGGAACTCGACACGCCGCGTCGACGGCGACACCGCGCCACACGCTGCTCGGCGTGCTCGATTCCACGCATCACGCCGATGGGCGGGCGCCTGCTGCGCCGCTGGCTGCACCGCCCGCTGCGCGACCGCGCACGTGCTGCGCGAGCGCCACCAGGCCGTGGCCACGCTGATCGACACGCGGCGCCGACGACGACCTGCGCGAGCGCTTCCGCGCGCTGGGCGACCTGGAACGCATCCTCGTCGCGCGTCGCCCTGCGCTCGCGCGGCCGCGCGACCTGTCGACCCTGCGCGACGGCCTGGCGCTGCTGCCGGCCGTGCGCGCGCGACTCGCAGCGCCTGGACTCGCCGCGCCTGCGCGCGCTGGCGGCCGAACTCGGCGAACACGACGCGCACGCGCCGCGCTGCTGGCGCCGGCGCTCGTCGCCGCAGCCGCCGGTGCTGGCGCGCGACGGCGGCGTCTTCGCCGACGGCTACGACGCCGAACTCGACGAGCTGCGCACGCTGTCGCACCCACGCCGACCAGTTCCTGATCGACCTGGAAGCCCGCGAGCGCGCCAGCAGCGGCATCGCCGACGCTGAAGGTCGGCTACAACCGCGTGCACGGCTATTACATCGAGATCAGCAAGGGCCAGGCCGACAAGGCGCCGGCGCACTACACGCGCCGCCAGACGCTGACCGGCGCCGAGCGCTACATCACCGAGGAACTGAAGACAGTTCGAGGACAAGGTGCTGTCGGCGCGCGAGCGCTCGCTGTCGCGCGAGAAGCTGCTGTACGAGCAGCTGCTGGACGCGCTCAACGAGCGCCTGGAACCGCTCAAGCGCTGCGCCGCCGCGCTGAGCGAACTCGACGTGCTGGCCGGCTTCGCCGAGCGCGCGCAGGCGCTGGACTGGTCGCGGCCGGAACTGACCGACGAGCCGGGCATGCGCATCGAACGCGGCCGCCACCCGGTGGTCGAAGCGGTGCGCGACGAACCGTTCGAGCCCAACGACCTGGTCCTGCGACGACGACCGCCGCATGCTGGTCATCACCGGCCCGAACATGGGCGGCAAGAGCACCTACATGCGCCAGAACGCGCTGATCGTGCTGCTGGCGCACATCGGCAGCTTCGTGCCGGCCTCGCGCGCGGTGATCGGCCCGATCGACCGCATCCTCACCCGCATCGGCGCCGGCGACGACCTCGCGCGCGGGCAGTCGACCTTCATGGTCGAGATGAGCGAGACCAGCTACATCCTGCACCACGCCACCGCGCAGTCGCTGGTGCTGATGGACGAGATCGGCCGCGGCACCTCGACCTACGACGGCCTGGCGCTGGCCGACGCCTGCGCGCGCCATCTGGCCGCGACCAACCGCTGCTACACGCTGTTCGCCACCCACTACTTCGAACTGACCGCGCTGGCCGAGCCCGGCAGCGGCATCGCCAACGTGCACCTGGATGCGGTCGAGCACGGCGACACGCTGGTCTTCATGCACGCGGTGAAGGACGGCCCGGCCGACCGCAGCTTCGGCCTGCAGGTCGCGGCGCTCGCCGGCCTGCCGCAAGTCGGTGGTGCAGCAGGCGCGCGGCCGCCTGGCCGAACTCGAGCAGCGCGGCCGCGACAGCCGCGCCGTCGTGGCGCCGCAGGCGCTGGACGCAGCCGCAGCAGTTCGGCCTGTTCGCGCCCGTCCTCCGCCGCGCTCGATGCGCTGGCCGCGATCGACCCGGACGAGCTGACGCCCAAGCAGGCGCTGGAAGCGCTGTACCGGCTGAAGGCGCTGGGGTGAGGCCGCTGCCATGGCCGATCCGGACGAGGCATCGCTTTTGATAGCCAATATCTATTGAATCATTCGATAAATACGATTTTCATTGATGCGGCGGCGGGCGTACGGCTAGCCGCCGTGCCACCACGGCACGGCGCAGCGTGCAATGCGATCCGGACGATTCCCGCCAAACCCACATGTCGACGCACCACGACCGGATCGGTCAGCGTGCACCCGCGCATGCGGCGCGCGTCGTACGAGCGCGCACGCATGGCCCGCCGCAGTGTCGACTCCACGCGCTTCCCGCCCCATTCCCCATCGGTGCCCACCGGCGACGCGCTGTCGACGTCGGGTGCCTCAACCCACCAGAGGACAGGACCATGAATGACGAATCGAATGCCCGTTGCACCATGGCCGCCGGCGGCGGCACCGCAACCGCGACTGGTGGCCCGAGCAGCTGCGTGTCGCCGTCCTGCACCAGCACTCCGACCTCGCCGACCCGATGCTCGAGGACTACGACTACGCGGACGAGTTCAAGACGCTCGACCTGGATGCCTGATCAAGGACCTGCATGCGCTGATGACCGATTCGCAGGACGTGGTGGCCGGCCGACTTCGGCCACTACGGCCCGTTCTTCATCCGCATGGCCTGGCACGCTGCCGGCACCTACCGCATCGGCGATGGCCGCGGCGGCGGCGGCTCGGGCGAACAGCGCTTCGCCCCGCTCAACAGCTGGCCCGACAACGTCAACCTGGACAAGGCGCGCCGCCTGCTGTGGCCGATCAAGCAGAAGTACGGGCGCAAGCTGTCATGGGCCGACCTGTTGATCCTTGCGGGCAACGTGGCGCTGGAGTCGATGGGCTTCAAGACCTTCGGCTTCGGCGGCGGCCGCGAGGACGTGTGGGAGCCGATGCCGACGACTGGGGCCCGGAATCCACGTGGCTCGGGGATGAGCGCTACAGCGGCGAGCGCGAACTGGCCAACCCGCTCGGCGCCGTGCAGATGGGCCTGATCTACGTCAATCCCGAAGGCCCGAACGGCAACCCCGACCCGGTGGCGTCGGGCCGCGACATCCGCGACACCTTCGGCCGCATGGCGATGAACGACGAGGAGACCGTCGCGCTGATCGCGGGCGGCCACACGTTCGGCAAGTCCCACGGCGCCGGACCGGTCGACACCGTCGGCCGCGAGCCGGAAGCGGCCAACATCGAGGAGCAGGGCCTGGGCTGGCACCAACACCCTCGGCAGCGGCTGCGGCCCCCACACCATCACCAGTGGCCTGGAAGGCACCTGGACGCCCACGCCGACGCAGTGGGACATGTCTACTTCGAGACACTGTTCGGCCACGAGTGGGAATTGACCAGGAGTCCCGCTGGCGCCCAGCAGTGGAAGCCCAAGGGCGAGGCCGGCCGCAACGTGCCCGACGCGCACATTCCCGGCAAGTTTCACCAGCCCATGATGACCACGGCCGACCTGGCGATGCGCATGGACCCGGTGTACGAAAAGATCTCCCGCGACTTCATGGCCAACCCGCAGAAGTTCGCCGATGCCTTCGCGCGCGCCTGGTTCAAGCTGACGCATCGCGACATGGGGCCGAAGGTGCGCTACCTCGGCAAGCTGGTGCCCGAGGAGGACCTGATCTGGCAGGACCCGGTGCCGGCCGTCGACCACCCGCTGGTGGACGAGGCGGACATCACGTCATTGAAGAAGGCGCTGCTCGACTCGGGCCTGTCCGTGCAGGACCTGGTCAAGACCGCGTGGGCGTCGGCCTCGACGTTCCGCGGCACGGACCTTCGCGGCGGCGCCAACGGCGCGCGCATCCGGCTGGAGCCGCAGAAGGACTGGGAGGTCAACGAACCGGCCGAACTGCAGCGCGTCCTTGGCGTGCTCGAGAAGGTGCGCGCGGACTTCAACGGCAAGGCCGGCGGCGGCAGGAAGATCTCGCTCGCCGACCTGATCGTGCTCGGCGGCAGCGCCGGCATCGAGGAGGCCGCGCGTAAGGGCGGGCACGACATCACCGTGCCATTCACCCCGGGCCGCACCGACGCGACGGCCGAGCAGACGGACGCCAACTCCTTCGAGGTGCTGGAGCCGGCGATCGACGCGTTCCGCAACTACGTGCGCAAGGGCAACGAGGAGCAGCCGGCCACCGCCCTGATCGACCGCGCCGCCCTGTTGCAGCTCACCGCGCCGCAGATGACCGTGCTGGTCGGCGGCCTGCGCGCGATCGGCGCGAACTACAAGGGCGCGCAGCACGGCGTGTTCACCCAGCGCCCCGGTGCGCTGACCCCGGACTTCTTCACCAACCTGCTGGACATGGGCACCAAGTGGCGCAAGTCCGAGGCCAACCCGCATGTGTTCGAGGGCCTGGACCGGGCCTCCGGCGAACAGAAGTGGACGGCCACGGTGGCCGATCTGGTGTTCGGCTCCAACTCGCAGCTGCGCGCGCTGGCCGAGGTCTACGCGTCCAGCGACGGCGAGAAGGACTTCGTCAACGACTTCGTCAAGGCGTGGGTCAAGGTGATGGAGGCCGACCGCTTCGACCTGCACCATTGAGCATCGCCCTTCGTCTTTACCCCCCCTCCCCTGCATGCAGGGGAGGGGGGGAGGGGTGCTTTTGCCGCTCGTTGACATCCGCCATCACTCGCCGCCGGACCGCAGCCCGGAGACATGCACACGGGCGCGGGAACGCTCAACTCCAAGGTTGCCGGCATGGCGGCATGCCGGAGTCCTGCTACATCGGCGCCATCGGCTCGCAATGCCCGACGCCTTCCAGAATCATGCTGATAACCTGCACGGCCGCCGACACCCGTGCCATCGATGCCGATCGACCTTGATCGCCGTGCCCTGCTGATCGCCGCCACCGCCGCCGGTGCGCTGGCCGCCCTGCCCGGCTTTGCACGCGCTGGACGCCTTGGGCCAACCACCACCGCCGAGCAGGCAACCGCCGGCCTGGACCTGCGCGGGAAAACGGTCGTCGTGACAGGCTGCACATCCGGCATCGGGCTGGAAACCATGCGCGTGCTGGCGATGCGCGGCGCGCACGTCGTCGGTACCGCGCGGACGCGTGCGAAGGGCGAAGCCGCGTGCTCCGGCATCGCGGGACGCGCCACCCCCGTCGAACTGGAGCTGACGGATTTCGACTCCGTGGTCGCGTGCAGCGACGAGATCCGCGCGATGGGCATGCCGATCGACGCACTGGTCTGCAATGCCGGCATCGTGCTCGACGACCTTGAACAGGTGCGCGGGCTGGAGAAGCAGTTCGTGATCAATCACCTCGGCCACCACCTGCTGGTGCGCCGCCTCCTGGACCGCATCATCGCCGCGCCGCAGGGGCGCGTGGTGGTGCTGGGCAGCGGCAGCGAGCGCGACGCGCCACCCGGCGGTATCCAGTTCGACGACCTGTCGGGCCGCAGCTGGGACAAGGGCCGCTACGCGCATTCGAAACTGGCCAACGGCCTGTTCTCGCTGGCCCTGGCGCACGGGTTGGCGGCGGCCGGCACGCCGGCCACGTCCAACTGCGTGTCGCCCGGGCACGTGCGCAGCAACATCCTGCGCAACGTGGACTACGGCTACCGACCGGACGCGCGCAGCGTCCAGCAGGGCGCGGCGACGCCGTGCTGGATGGCAGTGTCGCCGGCTGCCGCGCGCCTCAACGGCCACTTCGTCCGCGATTTCGCACCGGCCGACCAGAGCGCCCACCAGCGCAACCGCGCGATGGCTGCGCGGCTGTGGCGCGTGTCGGAGGATCTGGTGCGCGATTACCTGCCGGCCTCCCGCGCCCGCCGCGCCTGACGTGCAGCGACGCGCAACTACAGCGCGTCGATATCCCCCAGCGCGCGGATCAGGCGCCGGGCGCGCTTGTCCGGCTTGCCCTCCGGCGCGCGATAGCCGGTGCGTTGCGCGGCCTGCAGCGCCCGCGCCTCGGCCCGCGCCGATCGCGACGCCTCGTCCTCCGCATACAGCGCCTGCGCCACCGGGGCCGGGCCACGCGTGTCGGACAGGTCGCGCACCTCGATATGGAACACTTCGCCCGCCCGCTCGACCTGCATCCGGTCGCCGATGCGCACCGCGCGCGAGGCCTTGGCGCGCTGGCCGCCGACTTCAACCTTGCCGGTCTCAATGGCCGTCCGCGCCAGGCTGCGGGTCTTGAAGAAACGCGCGGCCCAGAGCCACAGGTCGAGGCGTACGGTGGTGGCGGCGGTCGGTTCGGTCATGCGGGCTAGATGGGGGCGGAGGCGGCATGTCCAATGCCCGCGGCGGTGTCAGTGAATCCGGCGCCCCGTCGCACTGCACCGACCAGTGTGGCCGGTCCGTACCTGGCCTCTCCAACTGGGCTCTCTCAAGCAAAGGACACCACAACGCGAAACGGCCGCCTTTCGGCGACCGTTCCGGTTCCTGCAACTGCGGCGGCAACTTACTCGGTTGCGGCGGCAGCGGCCTTGGCCTTGGCGTAGGCGGCCAGGTCTTCCTTGATGCGCGCCTTCTTGCCTTCCAGGCCACGCAGGTAATACAGCTTGCCGGCGCGGACCTTGCCGCGGCGCTTCACGTCGACCGAGTCGATGATGGCGCTGTGGGTCTGGAACACGCGCTCGACGCCGAAGCCGTGCGAGATCTTGCGCACGGTGAAGGCGGAGTTCAGGCCGGCGTTCTTCTTGCGCGATGACCACGCCCTCGTAGGCCTGCACGCGCTCGCGGTTGCCTTCCTTGACCTTGACGTTGACGACGACGGTGTCGCCCGGGCCGAAGTCGGGCAGCTCGCGCGTGGACCTGCTGGGCTTCGAATTCCTGGAGAAGCGTGTTGAGCGAGGCTTGTTCATGACTTTGACCTGGTGGATGGCCACGGCGTGGCCTGCCTGTTGGAATCGTTGTAGCGCGAGTGCACGTGGACCCGCGTCTGGCTTTTTTATGGGTGGTGCCGGCACTGCAGACAGACCACCAGCAGGCGGTCAAGCCGCGCATTATAGCGGGGCTTTTCCTTTGTGGCTAGGGGTTACGTCCTGCCCGGCGCGATCGCGTTCCGATGAGCGTCAACCGTCGCTGCCCTCGTCCACCGCGCCCAGCGAGGCCCGGAAGTCGGCGAGCAGCGCCCGGTCGGCCTTCGACAGGGCGGCCTCGTCCAGCAGGTCCGGCCGGCGCAGCCAGGTCCGGCCCAGCGCCTGCTGCCGGCGCCAGCGGGCGATCGCGGCGTGGTTGCCCGACAGCAGCACCGCCGGCACCTCGCCCAGTTCGTGCGAGACCGGGCGGGTGTAGTGCGGGCAGTCCAGCAGGCCGTCGCCCTCGAAGCTGTCCTGCGCGGCCGAATCGGCATCGTTGAGCGCGCCCTCCTGCAGGCGCGCCACGGCGTCGATGACGCACCGCCGCGGCCAGCTCGCCACCGGACAGCACGTAGTCGCCGATCGAGATCTCCTCGTCGACCTCGGCCGCCAGCAGGCGCTCGTCCACGCCTTCGTAGCGGCCGCACAGCAGGACCAGGCGCGGCGCGCCGGCCAGCTCGCGCACCTTGGCCTGGGTCAGCGGCGCGCCCTGCGGGCTGAGGTAGATCACGTGCGCCGGCGCGGGTCGGCCGCGCGCGCCGCCGTCAGGCAGGCGCGCAGCGGCTCGATCAGCATCACCATGCCGGGGCCGCCGCCGAACGGCCGGTCGTCGACGCGGCGGTAGTTGCCCTCGGCGTAGTCGCGCGGGTTCCAGCCGTGCAGCGACAGCAGCCCGCGCTCCCCCGCCCGCCCGACCACGCCGAACGCCGCGCACTGGGCGACGAACTCGGGGAACAGGCTGATGACGTCGATGCGCATGTCGACGCTAGAACTCCGGGTCCCAGTCGACCTGACCACGCCCGCCTCGAAATCCATCCGGTCACGAACTCGCGGCCTCGACGAACGGGAATCATGCGCTCGCGGCTCGCCGTCGCGGCGCGACCAGCACGTCGTTGGCACCGGTGGCGAACAGGTGCGAGACGCTGCCGAAGTCGACGCCTTCGACGTTACCACCTCGCAGGCCTTCCAGGTCGACCCAGTAGATACTCGCCCGGCTGCGGGCGGCGGCAGTGCCGAGCGCGGCACCCAGATCTCGGCGCCGCGCATCGCCTCGGCGGCGTCGCGGTCGGCGACGCTCGGGAAACGTGGCGACCACGCCCTTGCCGTCGTCGCGGCCGCGCACGCCCTCGACGAGTTCGCGCTCGACGCCGCGGGCATCGCGCAGGATCCACGGCTGGTAGCGGAAGATCGCGCTGGCGCGGCTCGGTCCAGGACTCGAGCTTCACTTCGCCACGCACGCCGAAGGCGCCGATGCACCCTGCCCAGCAGGATGCGGCGCCCGTCGGATCGTTCATGTGCAATGCGGCCGCGCGCGGGGCGCGGCCGGAGGATCAGGCCGCAGCGGCCGGTCGGCGGCCTTAGCCGCTTCCTTGTACAGCACGGCGGACCTTGTCGGTCAGCTGCGCGCCCTTGGCAACCCAGTGCTGACGCGCGCGGTGTCGAGCTCGACGCGCTTCTCGCCGCCGGGGCGACCGGGTTGTAGAAACCCACGCGCTCGATGTTGCGGCCGTCGCGCGCGCTGCGGCTGTCGGTGACGATGATGTGGTAGAAGGGACGCTTCTTGGCGCCGCCGCGGGTCAGGCGAATCTTGACCATGGTCGGTTTGCTTCCTGTGTTGCCCAGCCGCCGGGATGGCGGGGTAAGCCGGCGAAGTATAGCGGGATTATCCGGCGGTGTCGTAGGCGCGGCTGAAGCCGCTCGCCACAGCGGCGCCTCGAGGCCTGCAGAGGCCGTCCGAACGGCATGCCGCCGCGGCCGCCCATCATGCCCTTCATGCCGCGCATCATGCCCTTCATGCCGCCGCCGGCCAGCTTGGCCATCATCTTTTCCATCTGCTGGTACTGCTTCAGCAGCCGGTTGACGTCGGCCGGGCGTGGTGCCGGAGCCGCGCGGCGATGCGCGCGCGGCGCGAGCCGTTGAGCAGGGCCGGGTTGCGGCGTTCCTTCTTGGTCATCGAGTTGATGATCGCGACCATGCGCGGCACTTCCTTGCCGGTGACCTGCTGCTTCACCGTGCTCGGGGATCTGGCCCATGCCCGGCAGCTTGTCCATCAGGCCGCCGATGCCGCCCATGTTCTGCATCTGCTCGAGCTGGTCGCGCATGTCGTTGAGGTCGAACTTCTTGCCCTTGGCGACCTTCTCGGCGAGCTTCTGCGGCCTTGTCCTGGTCGACCTGCTGCTCGACCTGCTCGACCAGCGACAGCACGTCGCCCATGTCGAGGATGCGGCTGGCGACGCGGTCGGGATGGAACACGTCCAGGCCGTCGGGCTTCTCGCCGACGCCGATGAACTTGATCGGCTTGCCGGTGATGTAGCGCACCGACAGCGCCGCGCCGCCGCGCGCGTCGCCGTCGGTCTTGGTCAGCACCACGCCGGTCAGCGGCAGCGCCTCGGCGAAGGCCTTGGCGGTGTTGGCGGCGTCCTGGCCGGTCATCGAGTCGACCACGAACAGCGTTTCGACCGGATTGACCGCGGCGTGCAGCGCCTTGATCTCGGCCATCATCGCTTCGTCGATGGCGAGGCGGCCGGCGGTGTCGACGATCAGCACGTCGGCGAAGGACTTGCGCGCGTCGTCGATCGCGGCGCGCACGATGGCGACCGGGCTCCTGCGACGGCGCTCGGACGGGAAGAACAGCACGTCGACCTGCTGCGGCCAGCGTCTTCAGCTGCTCGATCGCGGCCGGACGGTAGACGTCGGCGCTGACCACCATCACCTTCTTCTTGCGCTTTTCCTTCAGGTGCTTGGCGAGCTTGGCCGACCGTGGTGGTCTTGCCCGCGCCCTGCAGGCCGGCCATCAGGATGACCGCCGGCGCCGGCACGTTGAGGTTGAGGTCGGTGGCCTGCGAGCCCATCACCGCGGTCAGCTCGTCGCGCACGACCTTGATCAGCGCCTGGCCCGGCGTCAGGCTCTTCAGCACTTCCTGGCCGACCGCGCGCACCTTGATGCGCTCGATCAGCGCCTGCACCACCGGCAGCGCGACGTCGGCCTCCAGCAGCGCGATGCGCACCTCGCGCAGTGGCCTCGCGGATGTTCTCCTCGGTCAGGCGGCCGCGGCCGCGCAGGCGCTCGATGGTGCCGGACAGGCGCTGGGTCAGGGATTCGAACATGGCGGAGCACGGCAGCGCGGAAAACGGAGCGCGAAGTATAGCCCGGCCGCCGACCGGCGCCGCCGCATCGAGCACGGCTCGCGACGCGCGCTATGCGACACTGCGCGCGATGACAATCGTTCTCATCGCCGTCGCGCTCTACCTGCTCGCCGCCGGCCTGCTGGTGCGCGCCGTCGCGCGGACCAGGTCGACGCGCGCCGCGGCTGGCTGTGGCCGGCGCTCGGCGGCGTCGCGCTGCATGCCGCCGTACCACGCTGCTGGTGGCCTGGCGCGACGCCGGGCGGCCCGGACCTGCATTTCTTCGCCGCGCTGTCGCTGGTCGGCGCTGGGCATGGCGGCGCTGACCACGCTGGTCGGCGCGCAGCGGGCGCATGGCGGCGCTGGGCGTGGTCGTCGTTCCCGCTCGCGGCCGCTGCTGCTGCTGGTCTATCACGCTGCACGGCCACGAGCCCGCGCAGCGCGCTGGACTGGCGCCTGCAGCTGCATGCCTGGCTGGCGCTGCTCGCCTACGCCGACGCTGGCCATCGCCGCGCTGCTCGCGCTGATGCTGTGGGCGCAGGAACGCGCCCTGCGCCGGCGCGAGTTCCACGGCTGGCTGCGCGCGCTGCCGCCGCTGACCGAACTGGAAGACGCTGCTGTTCCGCACCGATCGCGGTCGGCTTCGTGCTGCTGACCGCCACGCTGCTGACCGGCGTGCTGTTCGTCGAGAACCTGTTCGCCCAGCACCTGGTGCACAAGACCGTGCTCAGCGTGCTGTCGTGGCTGGCCTTCGGCGCGCTGCTGTTCGGCCGCTGGCGCTACGGCTGGCGCGGCGCGACGCGCGGTGCGCTGGACGCTGGCGGCGATGGCGCTGCTGCTGCTGGCGTTCTTCGGCAGCAAGTTCGTGCTGGAGCTGGTGCTCGGCCGGGCCTGACGGCGCCGTATTACCAGGTGGCGCCGCCCGCCAGCGCACCGAGCACCGTCCCGCCCACCACCTCCGGCCACGCGTGCCGGCGCAGGTACAGCCTTGACCAGCCCAGCAGCGGCAACAGCGCGAGGCTGGCGGCGCCCAGCCATGACGAAAGCGGCCACGCTGCAACCGCTGCGAACGCCAGGCTGGCCATATGCAACGAAAGCTTGATCCAGCGGTTCAACAAACCGGCTGACGCGAGCATCGCCCCCGCAGCCACCACGCCGCGCGCCAAGGGCGAGGCCATCCCGAACCACGCCCACAACCCCGCTACTGCCGCGAGCACCACCACGTACAACAGCGGCCGCTCGTGTGCGCGAGAGGCATCCACCGTGCTCCAACGGCCGCTGCTCACGCGCTGCCGGACAAACATCCAGACCACGCCGATGGCGACCGCCAGCCCGGCTACCACGCGCGGGAGCGCATCGCGATCCAGCATCCACGTCGCCAGCAGCGTCAGCGCCGCGAATACCGCGAACGGATGCAACAGGATCGACACCGTTCGCGCCAGTCCATGGGCGGCCACGGGGTTCATTCCGCTTCGGACAACGCGTCCGACAGCCGCTCCACGCCGACCACCTCCATGTCGCCCGACGCGCCCGCTCGCGGCGCGTTGGCCTTGGCCACGATCGCGCGCTTGAAGCCGTGCGTGGCCGCTTCCTTCAGGCGCTCCTCGCCGTTGGGCACGGGGCGGATCTCGCCGGACAGGCCGACTTCGCCGAAGGCGACGGTCTTCTCGCGCCAGCGGCCGGTCGCGCAAGCGACGACAGCACCGCCAGCAGCACCGGCAGGTCGGCCGCGGTCTCCTGCACGCGGATGCCGCCGACGACGTTGACGAACACGTCCTGGTCGCCGACGCCGACGCCGCCGTGGCGGTGCAGCACCGCCAGCAGCATCGCCAGGCGGTTCCTCTCCATGCCCACCGCGACGCGGCGCGGATTGGACAGCGGCGACGCATCGACCAGCGCCTGCACCTCCACCAGCAGCGGCCGCGTGCCCTCGCGCGTGACCATCACGCAGCTGCCCGGCTGGCGGCGTGCTGCCGCCGGACAGGAAGATCGCCGACGGGTTGGGCACTTCCTTCAGGCCCTTGTCGCCCATCGCGAACACGCCCAGTTCGTTGACCGCGCCGAAGCGGTTCTTGAACGCGCGCAGCACGCGGAAGCGGCTGCCGCTCTCGCCTTCGAAATACAGCACCGCGTCGACCATGTGCTCGAGCACGCGCGGGCCGGCGATGCCGCCTTCCTTGGTGACGTGGCCGACCAGGAACACCGCGGTGCCGGTTTCCTTGGCGTAGCGCACCAGCCGCGCGGCGCTTTCGCGCACCTGGCTGACCGAGCCGGGCGCGGCGGTCAGCTGCTCCGGTCCACAGGGTCTGCATCGAGTCGGCGACGATCAGCCTCGGCTTCGCCTCGCGCGGCGTGCTCCAGGATGCGCTCGACGCAGGTTTCGGCCAGCGCGTGCAGGCCGTCCAGCGGCAGGCCCAGGCGCGCGCGCGCGGCCGGCGACCTGCGCCAGCGATTCCTCGCCGGTGACGTACAGCGCCGGGCAACGCGGCCGGCCATCTGCGCCACCGCCTGCAGCAGCAGCGTCGACTTGCCGATGCCCGGGTCGCCGCCCACCAGCACCACCGCGCCTTCGCACCAGGCCGCCGCCGAGCACGCGGTCGAACTCGCCGATGCCGGTGCTGACGCGCGACTTCCTCGGCGTGGCTGACGTCCTTCAGCGGCGTGACCGCCGGCGCGTCGACCTTGCCCGCCCAGCCGGCTGCGGCGCGATGCGGCCACGCCCTTGCCCGCGGACGCGGGCTCCACGCACGATCTCGCTCAGCGAGTTCCACGCGCCGCATTCGCGCGCACTGGCCCTGCCACTTGGTGTGGTCGGCGCCGCATTCGGTGCAGACGTAGGCGGTGCGCGCCTTGCCGGCGGACTTGGTGGCGGTCTTGGACATGGGGCGTCGGGGTGCGGCAGGAACGCGCACTGTAGCCGCAGCCGTTCGCGCGGGGCGAGACGCAAGGGTCCGGAAACGAAGCCGGCCCGCAGAACAGCAAGGCCCCGCCGAGGCGAGTCCCGAAACCAAGAAGGCCCGCCGAGGCGGGCCTTCCGGAACGCCCGCGGAGTGCGCGAAACGTGGGATTGGTGCCGGAAATAGGAATCGAACCTACGACCTACGCATTACGAATGCGCCGCTCTACCAACTGAGCTATTCCGGCGGGGGTGCTGCGGGTGGCCCAAGAGCCGACGGCATGGCGCCGCAAGGGGGCGGATTGTAGGGTGCGCCGCGCGGCAGGGTCAATCGAGGCGCAGGCACGTATCGCTCAGTCGACCAGCTGCAGCCGCAGTTCCTTGGGCAGGGCGAACACCATGTTCTCGGGCTCGCCGGCCAGTTCGCCACGTTCGTCGGCGCCCAGAGTCGCGCAGGCGGTCGATCACGCCCCGCACCAGCACTTCGGGCGCCGAAGCGCCGGCGGTGATGCCGATGCGGCGGCGGCCCGCGACCCACGCGGGGTCGATCTCGTCCGCGCCGTCGATCAGGTGCGCCTCCACGCCCTCGCGCTCGGCCAGCTCGCGCAGGCGGTTGGAGTTGGAGCTGTTGGGCGAACCCACCACCAGCACCAGATCGCACTGCGCCGACCAGGTCGCGCACCGCGTCCTGGCGGTTCTGTGTGGCGTAGCAGATGTCGTCGTTCCTCGGCCCCTGGATCGCCGGGAAGCGTTCGCCTGCAGCGCGGCGATGATGCCGCGGGTGTCGTCCACCGACAGCGTGGTCTGGGTGGTGTAGGCGCAGGTTGTCCGGCTGGCCCAGCTGCAGCGTGGCCACGTCGTCCATGTCCTCGACCAGATAGATGGCGCCGCCACCGGCCTGCGCGCTCCACTGGCCCATCGTGCCTTCGACTTCCGGGTGGCCGGCATGGCCGATCAGCACCATGTCGCGGCCGGCACGGCATTGGCGCGCGACTTCCAGGTGCACCTTGGTCACCAGCGGACAGGTGGCGTCGAACACCTTCAGACCCGCGGCGTCGGCCTCCTCGCGCACGGCCTGCGACACGCCGTGCGCGCTGAAGATCACCGTGGCGCCGTCGGGCACCTCGTACAGTTCCTCGACGAACACCGCGCCGCGCTGCCTCAGGTCGTCGACCACGAAGCGGTTGTGCACGACTTCGTGGCGCACGTAGATCGGCGCGCCCAGCGTCTCCAGAGCGCGGTTGACGATCTCGATCGCGCGGTCGACGCCGGCGCAGAAGCCGCGGGGGTTGGCGAGCAGGATATCCATCGGGCCGATTTTACGCCTTGTCCTGCGCACCCGCGGGCTTGCCGCTGAACAGCCCGAACAGGGCGATGCCGATGGCCCCGCCGACGATCGCCATGTCGGCGATGTTGAAGGCCGGCCAGTACCAGTCCTGCCAGTGCCACTGGATGAAGTCGATCACGTGGCCGTGCACCATGCGGTCGATGACGTTGCCGATGGCGCCGCCGATCACCAGGGCGTAGGGCAGCGCCGTCTTCCAGTCGCCACGTGGCGTGCGCGACAGCCAGAACGCCAGCAGGCCGGAAATCGCCACTGCGAGTACCAGGAAGAAATACTTCTGCCAGCCACCGGCGTCGGCCAGGAAGCTGAAGGCCGCGCCGGTGTTGTAGGTGCGGTACCAGTTCCAGACGCCCTCGATCACCGGAATGGCGGTGTATTCGGGCAGCGAGGTCAGCACCCAGTACTTGGTGAGCTGGTCCAGCGCCAGGATCAGGGCGGAAACGACGAGCCAGGGCAGTGCGTTGGGGGTGGGCTTTTGCATGGGGGTCCGTGGTGGTGCGGGATGTCGTGGCAGGGCGTTGTCGGTTCGTTCGCCCTGGTTCGTCATCCCCGCGGAGGCGGGGATCCAGTGGCTTCAGCTTTATTCGATCGCGGCAGCGAAGTCACCGGGTTCCCGCCTTCGGGGGAATGACGATCGAATTCAATGGAGCGGCATCACGTCGTGCCTGGACTGGAGAGCCAGGCGGTTGCAAGACAACGTATCGGCGATCCAAAACTTGTCAAAGTCAGAACCAGCGCCGGTCCTCGCCGTCGCCGTCGACGTTGTCCACGCAGCGCCCGCACAGGGTCGGATGCGCTCCGTGTTCGCCGACGTCGCTGCGGTAATGCCAGCAGCGGCCGCACTTGGGCTTGTCGCTGGCCGTCGCCGACACCGCAATGTCCTTCGCCGCATCGTCGGCCACCACGGACACGTCGCCGGTGATGAACAGGAAGCGCAACTCCTCCACGAACGGCGCCAGCCAGTTCTGCTCCGAGACGCCGCATGCCAGCGCGATCTCCGCCTCCAGCGCCGCGCCGATGTCACCGGCCGCGCGCATCGGCTCCAGCGTTCGGCTGACCTACTCGCGCAGCGCCAGCAGGCGCTTGAAGTCGGCTGCCGTCAGCGGCGCCTCGGCCGGCAACGGCGCCAGGCCGTCGTACCAGGTGGTGAACAGCACGTTGCCCGGCGCGCTCGCCCGTGGCCGGGGCCGGCAGGTGGCCCCACATCTCCTCGGCGGTGAAGCTGAGGATCGGCGCGATCCAGCGCACGAACGCCTCGGCGATGCGGTACATCGCACTCTGCGCCGAACGGCGCCCGCGCGAATCCTCCTGCATCGTGTACAGGCGGTCCTTGGTGACGTCCAGGTACAGCGAGCCCAGGTCGACGCTGCAGAAGTTCGACAGGATCTGCACCACCTCGGCGAAGTCGTAGCGCTCGTAGGCGTCGGTGATCCGGCCCTGCAGCTCGTGCGCGCGGTGCACGATCCATGCGTCCAGCGCGACCATGTCGTCCAGCTCGCGCAGGTGCGTCGCCGGCTCGAAGCCGTGCAGGTTGCCCAGCAGGAAACGCGCCGTGTTGCGGATGCGGCGGTAGGCGTCGGCGCTGCGCTTGAGGATATCGTCCGACACCGACATCTCGTTGCGGTAGTCGGCCGAGGCGATCCACAGCCGCAGCACGTCGGCGCCCATGGCGTCGATGACCTTCTGCGGCTCGACCACGTTGCCCAGCGACTTGGACATCTTCTTGCCCTGCGCATCGACGGTGAAGCCGTGCGTCAGTACCTGACGGTATGGCGCCACGCCATCCATCGCCACGCCACTCAGCAACGAGCTCTGGAACCAGCCGCGGTGCTGGTCGGAACCTTCCAGGTACAGGTCGGCCGGCTTGCGCAGTCCGTCCGCCCCGCGCTGCGCCAGCACGCACTCGTGGGTGACGCCGGAATCGAACCAGACGTCGAGGATGTCGGTGACCTTCTCGTAGCGGTCGGCCTCGTCGCCCAGCAGCTCGGCCGCGATCCAGCGCGTACCAGGCATCGACGCCGGCCTGCTCGACACGCTCGGCCGCCAGGCGCATCAACTCGGCGGCGCGCGGGTGCGGTTCCTTGGTCTCGCGGTCGATGAACAACGCGATCGGCACGCCCCAGTAACGCTGGCGGGAGATCGTCCAGTCCGGCCGCCCCTCGATCATGCCGGCAATGCGCGCCTCACCCCATTCGGGCACCCATTTCACCTGCCCGACCTGCGCCAGCGCGTCGCGGCGCAGGTTGGCCTGCTCCATCGAGATGAACCACTGCGGCGTGGCGCGGAACGCCACCGGCGTCTTGTGGCGCCAGCAGTGCGGGTAGCTGTGGTTGAGCTGCTCGAAGGCGAGCAACGTGCCGTTGCCGCGCAGTACCTCGACGATGGCGTCGTTGGCCTTCCAGATGTGCTGGCCGGCCAGCGCCACCCCATCGGCGGGCGGCGTCGACGGCAGGTACACGCCGCGCGCGTCCACCGGGTTGAGGGTCGAGGCCTCCAGTCCGTCGAGCAGGCCGTAGCGCTGCGACACCACGAAGTCCTCCTGGCCATGGCCGGGCGCCGTGTGCACCGCGCCGGTGCCGTCCTCGGCCGAGACGTGCTCGCCCAGCAGTACGGGGATCTCGCGCCCGGCGTAGAAGGGATGCCGCAGTTTCAGCCCTTCCAGTTCGGCGCCGGTGGCGCGACCCAGCTCGACCATCGTCTCGACGCGGTAGCGTACCAGCGCGCGCTCGGCCAGCGCCGCGGCCAGCACCAGCAGCCGACGGCCGCCCGACGGCGACGCCGGGCCCTCGACCAGCACGTAGTCCAGGTCGGCGCCGACGGACACCGCCAGGCTGGCCGGCAGCGTCCACGGCGTGGTGGTCCAGATCGGCATGGCGACCTCGTCGCCCTCGCCCACCGGCACGCCGAACGCAGCCGCCAGCCTGGCCGGCTGGCGCGCGGCGTAGGCCACGTCGATCGCCGGCGACACCTTGTCGGCGTATTCGATCTCCGCCTCGGCCAGTGCCGAGCCGCAGTCGAAGCACCAGTGCACCGGCTTGGCGCCGCGCTGCAGGTGGCCGCGCTCGACGATCTTCGCCAGCGCACGCAGCATGTCCGCCTCGTAGCGGAAATCCATCGTGCGGTACGGGTTGTCCCAGTCGCCCAGCACGCCCAGGCGCTTGAAGTCGCGGCGCTGGATGTCGATCTGCTCGGCGGCGTACTCGCGGCACTTCCGGCGGAACGCGGCGGCGTCCAGCTTGTCGCCGACCTTGCCGTGCTTCTTCTCCACCGCCAGCTCGATCGGCAGGCCGTGGCAGTCCCAGCCCGGCACGTACGGCGCGTCGAACCCCGACAGCAGGCTGCGACTTCACGACCACGTCCTTGAGCACCTTGTTGACCGCGTGGCCGATGTGGATGGCACCGTTGGCGTACGGCGGGCCGTCGTGCAGCACGAAGCTGCGCGTCCGGCCGCGCACCTGCTCGCGGATGCGGTGATACAGGCCGGGTTTCCTCCCAGTGGGCGAGCATCTTCGGCTCGCGCTTGGGCAGGTCGCCGCGCATCGGGAAGTCGGTGGCCGGCAGATGCAGCGTGGCCTTGTAGGGGTTGGCGTCGTCGGTCTTGGCGCTCACGCGGTCGCTCTTCGGTCGTGGTGCAGGAGGGCGCGCGCCTGCTCGGCGTCACGGTGCATCTGGGCCGTGAGTGCGGCCAGGTGTCGAACTTTTCCTCGTCGCGCAGGCGGGCGACGAACTCGACCTCGATCCGGCGCCCGTACAGGTCGCCATCGAAATCGAACAGGTGCGCTTCGAGCAGAGGTTCCACGCCGTCGACGGTCGGGCGCGTGCCGAGGCTGGACACCGACGGCAGAGCATCGAGCCCCACGCCATGGACGCGGGTGGCGTAGATACCCGAGAACGCAGGGGTCGCACCATCGAAATGCAGGTTGGCGGTGGGGTAGCCGAGCGTGCGACCCAGTTGCCGACCGCGGCGCACCCGCCCGCCGATGGCATACGGCCGGCCCAGCAGGCGCTCGGCCAAGGCGAAGTCGCCCGACTGCAGCGCTGCGCGGATACGCGTGCTGGACACGCGGTCGCCGTCCATGTGCACGGGGACGATCTCCCCAGCCTCGAAACCCAACACGGCACCCTGCGCGCGCAGCACGCCCAGGTCCCCTGCCCGGCCTTTGCCGAAGCGGAAGCACGGGCCGACCCACACTTCGCGCGCGCCCAGCCGCCCGGCCAGCACGTCGCGGCAGAACGCCTCGGCCGACATCCCGGCCATGCGCGCATCGAAGCGCAGCAGGCCGACCTGGTCGACATCCAGCTCCAGCAGGCCATGCGCCTTGGCGCGGGCCGACAGCAGGCGCGGCGGCGGCGCGTCGGGCGCGAAGTACTCGCGCGGCAGAGGCTCGAACGTCAGCGCGACCGCAGGCACGTCGAGCGCGCGCGCGCGCGCCACGGCATGGCGCACCAGTGCCCGATGCCCCAGGTGCAGGCCGTCGAAAGCGCCGATGCAGACCACACTGCCGTGCGGGCATCGGGGCCCGCCGTCGACGTCTCGGAACAGCCTGCTCATCACGCGAAGTATAGCCGGGGTGCGGGTTTGCCCGGGTTGGGCCGACCCCTGCATCTTGCCGACCGTGGGAGCGGCTTCAGCCGCGATCGTGGAATCGATCGCATGCGCCGGCTTCAATCGCGGCTGAGCCCCCCCTCCTACGGGCGCTCGTCAATGACGCAGGTGACGCGGGCGCAGCCCCAACGCCACCAGCACCACGCCGTAGGCCGCAGCACCGGCCGAGACCGCGGCCAGCAGCCATATCCAGCGCCACGCCATCGGCAGCGCCGTCCACTCTCCAACGTAACCGCGCACGGCCAGTACCGCGGCGGTCATCGCCACCAGCCCGGCCACGATGCGCAGCAACCAGCCCGTCCAGCCCGGCATGGCCCGATACACGCCATCGCGGCGAAGGTAGCGCCACAGCAACCCGGCATTGAGCACGCCGGCCAACGCGGTGGCACCGGCGATGCCGACGTGCGCGGCCTCGAAGCCGGCCATCCACAGCGGCGTAACCAGCGCGACCGTGAGCACGACGTTCGCTACCACGGTAATGACCGCCGCGCGCATCGGCGTGCGCGTGTCCTGCCGGGCGTAGAACGCCGGCAGCAGCACCTTGCTGAGCATGAAGGTGGGGATGCCGACGCTCATCGCCATCAGCGCGTAGCCCACCATCCGCGTGTCCTGGTCGGTGAACGCGCCGCGCCGGAACAGGGAGGCGGTCAGCGGCTCGGCCAGCAGCGCCAGCCCCAGCGCGGCCGGCATGCCGATCAGCATCACCGTGCGCAGGCCCCAGTCGAGCGAGCGCGAGTAGCCGTCGGCGTCGTCGTCCGCGTGGTGGCGCGAGAGCTGCGGCAGGATGACGGTGCCGATCGCCACGCCGAACAGCCCCAGCGGCAATTCGGTCAGGCGGTCGGAGTAGTACAGCCAGGACTGCGCGGCGGGCACGAGCAGCGACGCGAACACGGTGCCGACCAGCAGGTTCACCTGCGCCACCGACGAGGAAAAGATGGTCGGCAACATCAGCCGCCCGACGCGGCGCACGCCTTCGTGGCGCAGGTTGAAACGGAAACGCGGGCGGATGCCCAGCCGCCCCATCGCCGGCCACAGCACCAGCATCTGCAGGACACCGGCCGCCAGCACGCCCCACGCCAGCGCCTTCTCCGGGACGTCGAAGTAACCCGCCACCAGCAGCATCGCCGCGATCAGCACGAGGTTGTGCAGCACCGGCGTCAGCGCCGGCAGGCCGAAGTGCCGGAAGCTGTTGAGCACGGCACCGGCCAGGGCGGTCATCGAAATGAACGTCAGGTACGGAAACGTCACCCGCAGCATGTCCGCCGCCAGCGGCACCGTGACCGCGTCGGGCGCGGCGAACAGCAGGAACAGCTTGGCGATCCACGGCGCGGCCAGCATGCCCAGGCCGCTGACCACGATGACGATGGCCAGCAGCGCACCGGCAACGTGGTCGAGGAAATCCTGCAGCGCCTTCTGGTCGCCGCGCTGCTTGAGTTCCGACAGCACCGGCACGAACGCCGAGGCGAACGACCCCTCGGCGAAGATCCGCCGCAGGTAGTTGGGGATGCGGTAGGCGACCACGAACGCGCTCATCGCCGCGCTGGCGCCGAACAGGTGGGCCTGGACCGCGTCGCGCACGTAGCCGGCAATGCGCGAGAGGAACGTCATCGCGCTGAACACGGCAGTGGATCGGAGCATGCCCCCGCCTCGACGGGGTCCCGGCCCCGGGGTGGCGGCCGCGGGGTCCGGGGCCGGGGCGCTCAAACGGGACCCCACGAGGGGGTCAAGTTGACGCAAGCCACTGAATCGCCCATAATTTCCTGTCTGCCTTTGCGCACACCCAACCCCTCTTTACCGTACCACCCATTTTTCAGGAATTCGCCGTGGCAAACATCAAGTCCGCCAAGAAGCGCGCAAAGCAGGCCGTCGTGCGCAACGCCCGTAATGGCAGCCAGCGTTCGATGCTGCGCACCTCCGTCAAGAAGGTCCTCAAGGCGCTGAACGAGAACGACGCCGCCGGTGCCGAAGCCGCTTTCGCCACCGCCCAGCCGATCCTCGACCGGTTCAGCGCGCGTGGCCTGATCCACAAGAACAAGGCCGCCCGTCACAAGGCCCGCCTGAACGCCCGCATCAAGGCGCTCAAGGCCGCCTGATCCGGCGCCGACGCTGCTGTCGAAAAAACCCGGCTCCGGCCGGGTTTTTTTGTGGCTGCGATTGGCGACTGCGGGGACACCGTTTCCTATCCGAGACATCTCCAGGAATCCAGTTGTCCCCTTCCCTGCGACCGCAGGCCGACCGCGTGTGCAAGGCCGATCCCCTCTCGCCTTCGGAATGACGGGCGGGATGGGTGCGGCTGCGAGGGTTCAGCTGGCCTCGCCGTTCGCCGCCGCTTCCAGGGCGTCCTCGCGCTGTCGGTCGAAGAAGGCCTGGATTTCCAGCATGACCGGCCACGTGCCATCGCGGCCGATGGCCGACACCAGGAACCAGCGATCCTTCCAGCCCAGCTCGTCGATCACGGCCTGCGCGGCGGCCTGGCGCTCGTCTTCCGGCAGCAGGTCGGCCTTGTTGAGCACCAGCCAGCGCGGCTTGGCGAGCAGCTCGGGGTCGTGCCGTTCCAGCTCACGCTCGATGGCTCGCACCTGTTCGGCGGCGCTGATCTCCACCCCGCCCTCCATCGGCGCGATGTCGACCAGGTGCAGCAGCAGCCGCGTACGCTGCAGGTGACGCAGGAACTGCGCACCCAGGCCGGCACCGTCCGCGGCACCTTCGATCAGGCCGGGGATGTCGGCGATCACGAAGCTGCGGTACGCCTCGACGCTGACCACGCCCAGGTTCGGGTACAGCGTGGTGAACGGGTAGTCGGCCACCTTCGGCGTCGCCGCCGACACCGCGCGGATCAGCGTGCTCTTGCCGGCATTGGGGAAGCCCAGCAGGCCAACGTCGGCCAGGAGCTTCAGTTCCATCCGCAGCTCGCGCTCTTCGCCCGGAAGGCCCGGCAGCGCCTTGCGCGGCGTGCGGTTGGTCGAACTCTTGAAATGCATGTTGCCCAGGCCGCCCTTGCCGCCGTGCGCGACCAGAAGGCGCTCGCCATGGCGGGCGAGGTCGCCGATCACCTCGTCGGTCTCCACATTGGTGATCACCGTGCCGACCGGCACCTTGATGACCAGGTCCTGCCCGGCCTTGCCGTACATCTGCCGGCCCATGCCGTTCTCGCCGCGCTGGGCGCGGAACTGGCGCTGGTGGCGGAAGTCGACCAGGGTGTTGAGGTTCTCGTCGGCCACCAGCCACACGCTGCCACCGTCGCCACCGTCCCCGCCATCAGGGCCGCCCAGCGGGATGTACTTTTCGCGACGGAACCCGATGCAGCCGTTTCCGCCGTTGCCGGCAATGACCTGGATTTCAGCTTCGTCGACAAGTTTCATAAAGGCAGGGAATCGGGAATGGAAAATTGGAAACAGGGGGGCCGGGGGCGGCGCTCGCGAGCGGCAGTCTAGCGGGCGGAGCACCCTCAGAATCAGCATCGGGAATCAACTCCCGCGGCCGCCTAAGGGGACGTCAGGCGACCATGCGCTTCGATGACAGAGGGCGCGCGCCCATCCGCCTTCACCTTCCTATGCCGGAAACAAGAAACCCCGCCGAAGCGGGGCCCCTTGAGCGGAACATGGAGGGCGATTACGCGCCGACCACGCTCACGGTGCGGCGGCGCTTCGGGCCCTTGGTCGAGAACTCGACCTTGCCGTCGACCAGCGCGAACAGCGTGTGGTCGCGGCCGAGGCCGACGCCCGAACCCGGGTGGAACTGGGTGCCACGCTGGCGGACGATGATGTTGCCGGCCTCGATGGCCTGGCCGCCGTAGATCTTCACGCCGAGGTACTTCGGATTGGAGTCGCGGCCGTTGCGGGTGGAACCTACGCCTTTTTTCTGTGCCATGGCGGCTTCTCCTTACTTGTTGTCGCCGGAACCAGCGATCCCGGTGATCTCGATTTCGGTGTAGTGCTGCCGGTGGCCCATCTGCTTGCGATGGTGCTTGCGGCGGCGGAACTTGACGATGCGCACCTTGTCGGCGCGGCCGTGGCCGACGACCTTGGCGGTGACGGTGGCGCCCTTGAGCGCGTCGCCGAGCTTCACGCCTTCGCCGTCGCCCAGCATCAGGACGTTGTCGAACTTGATCTCGTTGCCTTCTTCCACTTCGAGCTTTTCGACGCGGAGCGTCTCGCCCTTCATCACGCGGTATTGCTTACCGCCGGTGACCAGAACTGCGTACATGACCTGGATTCCTCTGTAGTTATTTTTACTGGCCGCCGCAGTCACGGGCGGACAGAAGCGGAATTGTAGGGGATTCAGCGGGTTAGGGCAACGGGACCCTTTTCCCCGGGCTGGAGCGGCTCAGGGGCATCCATGGCACCGGCCCGGCATGGCGCTGCGGGTTGAAGCCGGAACGGCTCCTGCATGCCCCGATATCCAGGCCCCGCCGGTCCTGAACGCCCGCGCCGCGGCGCTGCGGCGCTCTTTTCATTCCACCCATTTGCCCCCACCTAGCCCAATCGCTACGCTCCCCTGTTCGCCGGCGTATTGCCAGCCGGCTTCCCCATCGAAGGCCCCCACCGACGCATGGACACCATCCGCATCCGCGGCGCGCGGACGCACAACCTCAAGAACGTCGACCTCGACCTGCCCCGCGACAAGCTGATCGTGATCACCGGTCTGTCCGGTTCGGGCAAGTCGTCCCTGGCGTTCGACACCATCTACGCCGAAGGCCAGCGCCGCTACGTCGAGTCGCTGTCGGCATACGCGCGCCAGTTCCTCTCGGTTATGGAGAAGCCCGATGTCGACCACATCGAGGGCCTGTCGCCCGGCCATCTCCATCGAGCAGAAGTCGACCTCGCACAACCCGCGCTCGACCGTCGGCACCATTACCGAGATCTACGACTACCTGCGCCTGCTGTACGCGCGCGTGGGCACGCCACGCTGCCCGGACCACCACTACCCGCTGGAAGCGCAGACCGTCAGCCAGATGGTCGACCAGGTCATCGCGTTGGCGGGCAAGCCCGACGGCCGAGCAGCGCTACATGCTGCTGGCGCCGGTGGTGCGCGAGCGCAAGGGCGAGCATGCGCAGGTGTTCGAGCAGCTTCGCGCGCAGGGCTTCGTGCGCGTGCGCGTGGACGGCGAGCTGCACGAGATCGACGCCGTGCCGCCGCTGGCGCTCCGGGTCAAAGCACACCATCGAGGCCGTGGTCGACCGCTTCCGGCCGCGCGAGGACATGAAGCAGCGTCTGGCCGAGTCGTTCGAGACGGCGCTGAAGCTGGGCGAAGGCATGGCCTCGGTGGTGTCGCTGGACGCCGCGCAGGACAGCGCAAGTGCCGCTGGAGGCAGGACGCCGGAAGCGGCCGACGCCGCGGCCGAGCCGTTGCTGTTTTCGTCCAAGTACAGCTGCCCGGTGTGCGATTACGCGCTGCCGGAGCTGGAACCGCGGCTGTTCTCGTTCAATTCGCCGGTCGGCGCCTGCCCGACCTGCGACGGCCTGGGCGTGGCGCAGTTCTTCGACCCGGCGCGCGTCGTGGTGCACCCCGAGCTGGCGCTGTCGGCCGGCGCCGTACGCGGCTGGGACCGCCGCAACGCCTACTACTTCCAGCTGATCCAGTCGTTGGCCAAGCACTACCGGTTCGACGTGGATGCGCCGTGGCAGTCGCTGCCCGAGGACATCCGCAACGCGGTGCTGTTCGGCAGCGGTACCGAGCTGATCAATTTCAATTACCTGACCGATGGCGGCAGCCGCAGCCAGCGCCGGCACCGGTTCGAGGGCATCGTCCCCAACCTGGAACGCCGCTACCGCGAGACCGAGTCGGCCGCGGTGCGCGAGGAGCTGTCCAAGTACATCAGCGAGCGCGCCTGCACCGAGTGCGGCGGCGCACGCCTCAACCGCGCCGCGCGCAATGTGTTCGTGGCCGAACGGCCACTGCCCGAGCTGGTGGTGCTGCCCATCGACGAGGCACTGACGTTCTTCCAGCACCTCGAACTGCCCGGCTGGCGCGGCGAGATCGCAGCCAAGATCGTCAAGGAGATCGGCGACCGCCTGCGGTTCCTGGTCGACGTCGGGCTGGACTACCTGTCGCTGGAACGCAAGGCCGACTCGCTGTCGGGCGGCGAGGCACAGCGCATCCGCTTGGCATCGCAGATTGGCGCGGGCCTGGTCGGCGTGCTGTACGTGCTCGACGAGCCATCCATCGGCCTGCACCAGCGCGACAACGAGCGCCTGCTCAGCACCCTCACCCGGCTGCGCGACCTCGGCAACACCGTGATCGTGGTCGAGCACGACGAGGACGCGATCCGGCTGGCCGACCATATCGTCGACATCGGCCCCGGCGCCGGCGTGCACGGCGGTGAAGTCGTGGCGCAGGGGTCGTACAAGGACGTGCTGAAGGCGCCGCGCTCGCTGACCGGTCAATACCTCAGCGGCAAGCGCCGCATCGAGGTGCCCAGGCAGCGCCGCAAGCCGGACCCGAAGACCACGCTCCACCTGCGCGGCGCCAGCGGCAACAACCTCAAGAACGTCGACCTGGACATCCCGGCCGGGCTGTTCACCTGCATCACCGGTGTTTCAGGCTCCGGCAAGTCCACGCTGATCAACGACACGCTGTACCCGATCACCGCCAACGAGCTCAACGGAGCCTCACAGACCGTCGCCCCGTACGTGTCGGTCGAGAACGTGGATCTGTTCGACAAGGTCGTGGACATCGACCAGTCGCCGATCGGCCGAACGCCGCGCTCCAACCCGGCCACCTACACCGGCCTGTTCACGCCGCTGCGCGAGCTGTTCGCGCAGGTGCCGGAAGCGCGTGCGCGCGGCTATGCGCCCGGTCGCTTCAGCTTCAACGTGCGCGGCGGCCGCTGCGAGGCGTGCCAGGGCGACGGGTTGATCAAGGTCGAAATGCACTTCCTGCCCGACGTCTACGTGCCGTGCGACGTCTGCGGCGGCAAGCGCTACAACCGTGAGACGCTGGAGATCCTCTACAAGGGCTACAACATCAACGACGTGCTGGAGATGACCGTCGAGGATGCACTGAACCTGTTCGAGGCGATCCCGTCGATCTCGCGGAAACTCGAAACGCTGATCGACGTCGGCCTGAGCTACATCAAGCTGGGCCAGAGCGCGACCACGCTTTCGGGCGGCGAGGCCCAGCGCGTGAAGCTGTCGAAGGAGCTGTCGCGTCGCGACACCGGCCGCACGCTGTACATCCTCGACGAGCCGACGACCGGCCTGCACTTCCACGATATCGAGCACCTGCTGGCGGTGCTGCACCGCCTGCGCGATGACGGCAACACGGTGGTGGTGATCGAGCACAACCTGGACGTGATCAAGACCGCGGACTGGATCGTCGACCTGGGCCCGGAGGGCGGCCACCGCGGCGGCACCATCCTGGCGACGGGGTCGCCCGAGCACATCGCCGGGCTGGCGCATTCGCATACCGGCCGGTTCCTCGCGCCACTGCTGCCTGCGGCCAAGGCGAAATCCACCGCCGCCGACAAGGTGCCGGCCCGCAAGAAGACAATGAAGAAGAAGTCCGCCGCATGAGCGATGACAGCAACCCGCCGGGCACCACCACGGCGCCGAAGAAGCAGCCGCGAAAGACGGCGGCCCGCAAGCGCAAGGCGCCTGCGGGCAAGAAGGTCGCACCCGAGCCTTCCGAAACGCCGCAAGCGTCGGCATCGCCTGCAACGGATACCGGCCCGCGCGTTCTGATCGACGTGCCGATGCCGGTGCGCTGGCGGGACCTGGATGCCTTCAACCACGTCAACAACTCCAAGTACCTCAGCTACCTGGAAGAAGCGCGCCTGCACTGGATGCTGGGCGTGCCGGGCCAGGGGCTGGATGACCACGTGGCGCCGGTGGTGGCCGCCGCGCAGCTCAACTACCGCCGACCCATCGAGTGGCCCAGGCAGGTGCGCATCACGCTGTTCGTCGAGCGCCTGGGCTCCACCAGCCTGACCGTCGGCCATCGCATCGTGGATGCCGACGATGCCGACACGCTGTACTGCGACGGCCACGTGGTGATGGTCTGGATCGACCGCCAGACCGGGCGCGCCGCGCCGCTGCCGGTCGCCGTGCGGGCGGCCTGTGACGCCTGAAGGTCAACGCCCGTTCGATCGACAGGCGCATGCCTGCGTCATGGGTTCGAGCGGATAGGGTCCAGCGCGATCGCAACACGCGCCCAGAGGCCAGTGCTGCTGATGCGGCACCTGGCCACGGCCGGCGGCGCACCGCTCAACGGCTGGTCGGCGACCGCACTTCGAACCGCACCACGCGCGTCGCGCCGCCTTCCAGTTCCAGCACCACGTCGACCGATTCGCCCGCCTTAAGCGGTGCATGCGGCCGCATCAGCATGAGGTGCAACCCGCCCGGCTTGAGTTCGACGCTGCCGCGCGCCGGCACCGGCAGGCGCGGCACGGCGCGCATGCGGCTGACGCCGTCGACAATGCGCGTCTCATGCAGGGACACATCGGCGAATGCATCGCTGCGCGCACCCACCACGGCGACGGCATCGCCGCAGGGATTACTGATCCGGCCAAAGCCGGCCAGCATCGGCATCTCCATGGGCGGCAGGCGCACCCACGCACCATCCGCGCGAAGTGCACATGCATCGGCCGTGGGCGCGGAGGGGGATGCGACGGCAACGCGCTTCTGCGCGATCGCGGCCGGAGCCGCCGCGCAACACAGGGCCAGCGACAGTGTCAAAACACGGCTCATGTCCATCGGCCTATGATACCGGGAGGCCATGAACGGAGTAGGCGATGCACCGTCCCAGCACCCTGATCGCCGCCGCACTGCTGGCGGCGTGCTCGCAAGGAGGCAGGCAGGATGACGGCACGGCTGCGCCCCCTGTCGCCGCCGCCTCCCCGTCCACGTCCGACACGCGTGGCGCGCCCGCCGATCCCACGCCCGCAACGCGGCTGACGATCTACAGTGGCGACTACGAAGCCCTCGCCGACGCGCGGCAGTCCGGACCGGGCATGCCCGGCTACGTGCTGGTTGAACGCCCCCTCAACTACACGCTCAAGCGCGGCAGCAACGTCCTGTCGGCCGTGAGCGTACCGGCGGCGATGGATGTGGAAGCCGCGGTGCTGAGGCCGGTGGGCGAAGGCATCAGCGTCCAGTCGCAGCGCTACATCGCCGCGCTGGCGGGCAGCCCCGACGTACTGGCGCAGGCCGTGGGCCAGCGCGTGGCGGTCGAGCACACATCCGGCGGCGCCAAGCAGACCGACAACGGCACGCTGGTGGCATCGACCGGCAACGGCGTGGCGCTGGCGCTCAATGACGGACGCATCAAGGTCATCCGCGATTACGACAACTTCAGCGTGCTGGACGCGGCCGATGCGCTGCCCCGCCAGGCCTCGCTGCAATGGACCGTCGATGCCGCCAGCGCCGGCGATGCCGCGTTCATGCTGCACTACCCGATGGGCGGCATGGCCTGGCGCGCCGAATACGTCGCCACCCTCGCCCCGGGGGATGGCTGCACGCTGGCGCTGGACGGCGCGGCACTGGTGGCGAACCGGTCCGGCGTGACCTACTCCGATGCACGGGTGACGCTGGTGGCGGGCGAGCCCGCGCGAGTACGCCGCGAGGTGCCCATGCCCTATGCACGTGCAGCGGAAAGCCTGCAGGTGATGGACGCCGCTGCGGCCCTGCCCACCCAGCGCCGCTCGGCCGAATACCAGGCCTACGAACTGCCGCGACCGGTGCGCGTGTCCAACGGCGCCACCGAGCGCATCGCACTGTTCCCGCGCCGCCCTGAGGTGGCCTGCCAGCGTGCCTACGTGGTGGAAGCCGACGCGCAGGACTGGCAGCCACCGCAGCCGATGCTCGACCCGGGCTTCCGGGGCGCCACCGGAACCTTGCCCGTCGCCATCGCGGTCTCGCTGGACAACGCCAAGGACGCCGGACTGGGCCAACCCCTGCCGGCAGGTCGCGTGCGGGTTTTCGAGGGCGGTGACTTCCTCGGCGAGTCGCGCCTGGACCACATCGCTCCCGGCGGTGAATTACGGATGGAAGTGGGCGAAGCGTTCGACCTGAGCGCCGAGCGCACCAGCACCGCCTTCAATGTCGACCGCGCGGGCCGCACCATCACCGAATCCTTCGCGGTGACGCTGCGCAACGCCAAGACCACTGACGCCACCGTGCGCGTGGTGGAGCCGCTGCCGCGCTGGAGCGACTGGGAGATCGTCGCCAGCAGCGTGCCCGCGCAACGCCGCGACGCGCGTCACGCCGAGTTCCAGGTGCCGGTGCCGGCCGGTGGCGAGACCCGCCTGACCTACACCGTGCGCTACCGCTGGGCGCGGGACGTGGCCCCGTGAGCGGCGTGGCCATCGAACGCGTCGACCACCCGGCACAGGTGACCGAACTGCGCCTCTCGCGCCTGCCGGTCAACGCCCTGGACCCCGCCCTGTGCACCGGCCTGCACGACGCCGTGCAGGCAGCGGTCGAAAGCGGCGCGCGCGGACTGGTGCTGTCCAGCAGCGCCAAGGTGTTCTCGGCGGGGCTGGACGTGCCGCACCTGCTGTCGCTGGGTGACGACCGTGCCGCGCTGATGCGGGCATGGGAGGCGTTCTTCAGCGCAGCACGGGCGCTCGCCGGATGCCCCGTCCCCGTGGTCGCCGCGATCGCAGGCCATGCCCCGGCCGGTGGCTGCGTGCTGACGCTGTGTTGCGACTACCGGGTGATGGCATCGGGCCCGTACCGCATCGGACTCAACGAGACCCAGGTCGGGCTGGCCGCGCCCGAGGGCATCCAGCGGTTGCTGCGCCGGGTGGTCGGCGCCTATCGCGCCGAGCGCATGCTGGTCTCGGGCGAGATGGTGGACGCCGAGCACGCCCTGCGCATCGGGCTGGTCGATGAAGTGGTCGATATCGACAGCGTGGTGCAGCGCTCGGCCGTCTGGCTGGAGCACCTTCTGGGCCTGCCGCGCGAGGCGATGCTGGCCACCCGCGCGATGGCGCGGGCCGACCTGGTGGAGGCGCTGCAACCGCAGCACATCCAGCTGGAACGGTTCATCGAGGCGTGGTACCGGCCGGATTGCCAGCAGGCGCTTCGCGCGCTGGTGGCGCGGCTGGGGAAGTAGCGTCCGCAGCAGGCTCCATGCACGAGTGACGCAACGGCGCCTGCCTTTGCTCGTCATTCCCGCGAAGGCGGGCACCCAGTGACGTCGCTGCTGGTTGGCTCAACGTCCATGGATCCCCGCCTTCGAGGAGATGACGAGGACGCTTCACGGGTATTCGAGATTCCGCAAGTCGCGATCTCCCAGCCACGCAGATGGCGAGTTCGCGCCTTACGTCGCGCTTATAAGGAGCGCGGACGATCCTCAGGACGACCCCCCGGATAATCGTCGCCGAAGGCACTCCTACGCCGGCCCTTGTGCGACAGGGCGCGCCGGGTTTTCGATCCAGCCGCTCCATGAGCCCGTGGCCAGCCGAGCGCCCGGAAGCCCCGCGTAGGCCATTGCCAGCAGGTGATGGCAGGCGGTGACGCCGGAGCCGCACATCGCGACCCAGTCGCCGGCGTGCGTATCGCCCAGCAACGCCTTGAACTCGCGTGCCAGCCGGTCCGGCGCCTTGAAGCGCCCGCCTTCAAGGTTGTCGGCGAACGGCCGGTTGACCGCGCCGGGAACATGGCCGGCCACCCGATCGATCGGTTCGACCTCGCCACGGAAACGCGCCGGCGCCCGGGCGTCGACCAGTCCACCGCCCGTCGCGAGGTGTCGGCGCACCGCGTCGCTGTCGAACAGCGATCCGCCGTCGAAGCGCACCCGATACGTCGACACGCCATCGGGCGGCACGGCAGCGTCCACCGGGAAGCCGCGTTCGCGCCACGCCGCCCAGCCGCCATCCAGCACCGCGACGTGCCGATGGCCGGCCATGCGCAGCAGGCACCAGACGCGGGCCGCCGCCAGCGCGCCGCCGGCGTCGTCGTAGGCCACCACCCGGGTGTCCGGCGTCACGCCCCAGCGGGCAAGCACGCGTTCGAAGGCATCGGCCGACGGCCACGGATGCCGCCCCTCGCCGCTGCCGGGCGGTCCCGACAGGTCTCGTTCCAGATGCGCGTAGCGCGCGCCGGGTATGTGCGAGGCGCGGTAGGCCGCCTCCCCCGCATCCGGGTCCTCGTGCAGCGCCGGCGAGAACCGCGCGTCGATCACCACGACGTCGCCATCGTGCAGCGCCGCCAGCAGGTCCGCGGGGTCGATGACGGTGGTCCAGTCCGGTTGCTCGGGTCGCGTCATTGGATCGCCTCCAGTCGGGTCCGCAGGTTGAGCAGCATCGAGGCGGTCGCGCCCCAGATGCGCTGGGCGGGGTATCGGTACTCGTGCACCTCGCGCGGCCGGCCGCGGACGTCCAGCACATGCGTGGCCAGGTTGCTTGGGTCCAGCAGGAACGACAGGGGCACTTCGAACACGTCCGCCACCTCGCGGGCGTCCGGCACCGCGCGGTAGCCGGCATCGATGATCGCCACGACCGGCATCACGCGGAAGCCCGTGATCGTCGCCAGCGGATCGAGAAAGCCCAGCGGCGCCACCTGCGACGGCAGCAGGCCGATCTCCTCGCCGGCCTCGCGCACGGCTGCGGCCACCGCGTCGGGATCCTCCGGTTCCAGGCGCCCCCCGGGGAAGCTCACCTGGCCGGCGTGGTGGCGCAGCGCATCGGTGCGACGGGTCAGGATCACACGGGTGCCGCCCGCGCGTGGCACCAGGCCCACCAGCACGGCCGCCTCCACCAGCACGGCGTCGTCGGGAATCAGGTCGTGGAGCTCACGCCGGTTCCAGCCGCCACCGGTGGGCGGCATGCCCAGGGCGTGCAGCGCGTCGCCCAGCCGCGGGCAATCGTGCAGGGGTTCCGGGTGTGCGCGGGTATCGGGAAACGCCATCGCGCGAGGCTACCTCAGGCGCGTGCGGCCTCGCGCTGCGGCAGTATGGTTTCCATCCACCGCAGGCGCTCGTCATCCCCCATCTGCGACCAGCGCGCGATCTCCCCCGTGGTCCGGTGGCAGCCCTCGCACAGGCCCTGGTCATCAAGGGTGCAGACGCCGATGCACGGGCTGAGGATGGCGCGGAAGGTTGGGGTGTTCATCGTGGCTCTGAAAACACGGATGCTGGAAATGCGGGCTCTTGAATCGCCGGTTGCAGAAATGCATTGCGCCGGGGTAAGCCGGCGCAATGGTCTTTCGGAAAAGCTGGCAGCGCTTCAGTCACTGGATCTCCGACTAAAACTCTCGGGGATGACGCATCGGCAAAGCCGTCCGTGCGATGCACGGACGGGCCGAGGCGTCACTTGACGCTGACGAGCTTGATTTCGAACTGGACGGCCACGTTCGGCGGGAACGGGGTGTTGGGGTTGGCACCGTACGCGCGATCCGGCGGCAGGGTGACTTCCCACTTGGCGCCGGCCGGCATCTGCAGCAGCACGTCACGCATGGCCGGCATTTCGATCTCGCTGATCTTCATGGCCGGGACGTTCTGCGCCGGACGTGCCTGCGGCGGACGCTCACCCCACGCGAAGGGCCCTGCGATCTGCAGCTCGACCGTGCTGGCCTGCGTCGGCTTGGCGCCGTTGCCGGCCTCCATCACGCGGTACTGCACGCCGTTGGGCATGGACTGAACGCCGGCCTTGCCACGGTTCTGCGCGATGAAGCCATCGCTCTTGGTCTTGTTGGCGGCGGCGGCCTGGTCCCACTCGGCCTTGGCCTTGGCCTGCTGGCGCTGCTGCATGTTCTGCACCGCGGTGCGCAGCTGGTCCACCGGCACGCCGGGCTCCTTGCGGCTGTAGCCGTCCTGCAGGCCCTTGATGATGCTGTTGACGTCGACCTGCTCACCGCTCTCAACGGCGTTGCGGCCCAGGTCGTAGCCCAGCGCGTAGCTCAGCTTGCCCTTCTCCGAGGAAATGTCCTGCGCCGCGGCACTGCCGGCCGCGATGGCCACTGCGGCAACGCTGGCCGCGATCAAACGCAACTTCATTCGGTGGAACCTCCGATAATGGCTCGGGACGGCCGAGGCCGTCCCGCTAGTCCGGGCAGGTGCCCGGAGTGTGTGCGCAAACCGGGGGCATACCGCCCCGACTTGACGGGCTAGGATAGCGGCGGCATGGCTTAACTGCCACTGACGCCGACCGTCTGACCGCCTTGTGGCGCGGGAGTTCCGCCCCGGCACCCCTGGCCTGCCCCTCCTCCTCATGAACGGGTCATCCATGTCCGATTCCCCCCTGCTGATCGAAGACCACGGCGCCGTGCGCCGCATCACGGTCAATCGCCCCGACAAACTGAATGCGCTAAACCTCGCCACCCTGGACGCGCTGGCCGAGGCGTTCAGCGCCGCCGATCGCGACGATGCGGTGCGCGTGATCGTGCTGACCGGCGCCGGCCCCAAGGCATTCGTCGCCGGTGCCGACATCGCCGAGATGAACACCCTGACGCCGGTGCAGGGGCGCGATTTTTCCCTGCGCGGGCAGCGGATGATGCGCGGCGTCGAAACCCTGTCCAAGCCGGTGATCGCGATGGTGAACGGCTTTGCGCTCGGCGGCGGCCTCGAGCTGGCGATGTGCTGCCACCTGCGCATTGCCGCCGACAGCGCGAAGGTCGGCCAGCCCGAGGTCAACCTCGGCCTGATTCCCGGCTTCGGCGGCACCCAGCGGTTGCTGCGGCTGGCCGGCCGCGCGGCCACACTGGAGCTGTGCCTGGTGGGCGCGCCGGTCGATGCGCACCGCGCGCGCGAGCTGGGCATCGTCAACCGCGTGGTGCCGGCGGCCGAACTCGAGGCCGAGACGATGAAGCTGGCCCAGCAGCTGGCCGCGTCCTCGCCCCTGGCCATGCGCGGCGTGCTGGACTGCGTCAACTTCGGCGGCGAGGCGTCGATCGAGGAAGGCCTGGCATACGAAACCGCGCAGTTCGGCCTGATGTTCTCCACCGACGACATGCGCGAAGGCACCGGCGCATTCCTCGAGCGTCGAAAGCCGTCGTTCAACGGACGCTGACCGGGTCCCGGCATGGCCCACGACGATGCACGAGGTTGCGATGCATGCGGGTGCCGGCAGTCCGGCGCGCGGCAACACCCGATTGCCGCGGCCTTGTGCATCGACGATGTCGATGCCGCGATCGAAGCCGGGCTGCTGGACGTCGACAGGCCGTGCGGCGGCTGCAGCGCGGACTGCAACCGGATGGTGGAGATGGCGCGCAGCGGACGCCTTGCCGCCTTGGCGGCACGGGACCGGTACCGCGCGCGCCAGGCCCGGCTCCAGCGCCGGACGCAGGAGCGCGCCACGCGCCGCGCAGCCCCTGCGGCCACGCCCGGCACCCTTGAAGACGCCGCCCCCGCCAAGCCGGCTCTGCCTCCGGCAGCGGCGGCCGCCCTGGCCCGTGCAAAGGCGCGGGCCGCTGCACGAAAATCATAGAAGCCCAGACGCTTTTCGCCACGGATTACACGAATTGACGCGGCCGGGAGCTTGACGTGGAAGTCGGGGGCTGCCGCGCCGTGTGATCAAGCCTCGTCCCCGTTCTCATCTGCCTTCCATCCGTGCAATCCGTTTAATCCGTGGCAAAAACGACTTTTCAGATGCCCGCCCTGACCAAAACCCGCAAGCGCACCACACGTCGTTCCCGTCTGACGCCCGCGCAACGCGAGGACATGTTCGCGCGGCTGAAGGCCTACAACCCCAAGCCCGAAACCGAGCTGGAGTTCTCCACACCCTACGAACTGCTGGTGGCGGTGGCGCTGTCGGCGCAGGCCACCGACGTGGGCGTCAACAAGGCCACGCGCAGGCTGTTTCCGGTCGCCAACACGCCCCATGCCATCGCCGCGCTGGGCGTCGACGGCCTCAAGCCGTACATCTCGACCATCGGCCTGTACAACGCCAAGGCCGCCGAACGTGGTGGCGATGGCCCAGCAGCTGATCCGCGACCATGGCGGCGAGGTGCCGCGCCAGCGCGAAGCGCTGGAAGCCCTGCCCGGCGTCGGTCGCAAGACCGCCAACGTGGTGCTCAACACGGCGTTCGGCGAACCGACCATGGCGGTGGACACGCACATCTTCCGCGTTGCCAACCGCACCGGCCTGGCGCCGGGCGAGAACGTGCGGCAGGTGGAGGACGGCCTGCTGCACGCCGTGCCCGCGGCCTACCTCCACGACGCGCACCACTGGCTGATCCTGCACGGCCGCTATGTCTGCAAGGCACGCAAGCCCGATTGCCCGCCTGCGTGATCCGCGACCTGTGCCGCTACCCCGACAAAACCACTGACATGGACGGGCCGAGGTAAGGCGTCCGCCCGACACGCCGTTGATGCCGGAACCTGTCCGGACGGCCGCACCCTGCACTGAGCAGGCCGCAAAACACGAAAGGCGACCCCTGCGGGCCGCCTCTCGAGTGATGCCGGTGTTGCAACCGCGCGCGCCCAGGCGCCACGCGTGGCCGGGATCAGAAGCTGAACTGCGTGCGCAGCGCGTACTGCCCGGTCTCGTCGCCGGTGAAGTCGTTCTCGCCGCTGGGTGTAGTTGAACATCATGCGCATGTTCGGAGTTGATGTAGTAGTTCAGGCCCAGCGATGGTCGGAGGTGGCCTGAAGGTTGGCGACGTCGTTGTTCTCGATGGTGTCGTAGCGCGCGGTCAGTTCCCACGCGCCACGCCCGTCGATCTTCGGCGGGCCGAACACGCCGGTGCCCGACTTGTAGGGCTTGTGGTGGCCGGTTGAGCATCCAGCTGCCCATGCACGTAGAAGGTGTCCACGTCCTGGTCGCGACCCAGCGGCGCGCCGTAGGTGGCGCGGGCGTACTCGGACTGGAAGAACATCGGGCCGAACGAGCCCGCCGCTTCCAGGCCGCACGGTGTCGACTGGAATCGCCGCTGGCACCGGTGGTGGTCGCGATGGTCTGCGGCCGGGCCGCGGCGGCCGGCGTAGTTGGCCACCGCGGTGGCATTGGCCGAACCCTTGTTGAGGTTCTCGGTGCTGCCGGAGACGCCGAAGTGCAGCGTGTTGTTGTCGTTGTTGATCGGTGCGAAGGTCAGGCGCGCCGGCCGCGCCGACGCCTTCGTTGCGCGCGCCCGAGGCGCTGCGCAGGTTGAAGGCGGTGGCGCCGAAGGTGTAGTTGGTCGCTGCCGCGCAGGTAGCCCACGCCCTGCTGGAACTGGCGGCCGTTGTAGAGGCCGGTGGCGGAGGCGAACGGACGCTCCATCATCGTGATCTCGTTGGAGCTGGTCAGCTCTTCCATCGAGCGGTACGGCTTGAAGTGGCCGATGGTGAACTTGCCGCCCAGCGCGCTCTTGGCGATGAACACGTCGCGGAAGCCGTCAGGTTGGTGAACCGGCGGAGAAGTCCTGCTCCATCTTGTACTCCCAGCCCAGCGCCTTGCCGGAAAGGGTCAGGCGCGCGCGGCGGAACTCGGTGGTGCCGGTGGTGGCGGCGATGGTCGCGATCGAAGGCGTAGGCGTCGAAATGGATGCGGCCGCCGACCGAGGCCTCGAACTTGCCGTCGGCCGAGGTGACCTTGATGCCGCCCTTGGTATCGAGCTTGGGCGAGCCGTTGTTGAGCTTGTCCAGGTGAGGCGGCGGTGTCGATGTTGACGTCGGACTGCGCGTCCGTGCGGCTCTCCAGCTCCTCCACCTTGGCCTGCAGCTCGGCCAGCTGCGCGCGCAGCGCCTGCAGCTCGCTCTGGCTGGCCGTCTGCTGGGCGTTGGCGCTGAAGGCGGCGCCGCCGATGGCGACCGCGATGGCCGCGGTCAGGATGCTCGAACGCATGATGGAACTCCCCGATGGATGGATGTGGTGGCAGATGCCGAGTGGAAGGACATGCACGGACCGCCTGCCGGATTCGTGCCGGCAGCCACTGGACGGTGCACAGCCTGCGACGGGAATCTGACCGGGCGGTTTAAGGGTAATGACAGGACTGTGACAGGGTCGCGCCAGCGGCGTCATCGTCCGGTCATGAGCGCTACATGGCGGTGTCACGTGGCGGTCGTGGAATGGCGGCAGGGCGGGCCCAGCGCCCGCATTCACTCCCAGGAAACCCCGTGCGCACTCATTTTCGCAGCCGCATCGCGGCCGTCGCCACTCGCCGCGGCGCTTCGCTTTCAACGCCAACGCCGCCGACGATCACCGGCGCCGGTGCCTCCTTCGTCTATCCGGTGATGTCGAAGTGGTCGGCCGACTACGCCAAGGCCACCGGCAACAAGGTCAACTACCAGTCGATCGGTTCGGGCGGCGGCATCGCGCAGATCAAGGCCGGCACGGTGGACTTCGGTTCCTCCGATGCCCCGCTGAAGCCCGAGGAGCTGGCCAAGTACGGCCTGGCGCAGTTCCCGTCGGTGATCGGCGGCGTGGTGCCGGTCATCAACGTGCCGGGCCTGAAGGCCGGCGCGATGAAGCTGGACGGCGCCGCTGCTGGCCGACATCTTCCTGGGCAAGATCACCAAGCTGGAACGACCCGCGCATCGTCGCGCTCAACGGCGGCGTCGACGCTGCCGGACATGAAGATCACCGTCGTGCACCGCTCCGACGGTTCCGGCACCACCTTCAACTTCGTCAACTACCTGTCCAAGGTCAGCCCGGAGTGGAAGTCCAAGGTCGGCGAAGGCACCGCGGTCAAGTGGCCGGCCGGCGTGGGCGGCAAGGGCAACGAAGGCGTGCCGCCTACGTCAAGCAGATCAAGGGCGGCATCGGCTACGTCGAACTGTCCTACGCGCTGCAGAACAAGCTGGCCTACTCGCGCCTGAAGAACGCCGCCGGCAACTTCGTGCTGCCCAGCGACGAGACCTTCGCCGCCGCCGCCGCCAGCGCCGACTGGGGCAATGCCAAGGACTTCTACCTGGTGATGACCAATGCCCCGGGCGCGAACTCCTGGCCGATCACCGCCACCAACTTCATCCTGATGTACAAGCAGCCCAAGAACGCCGCGCGCGCCAAGGGCGCCAGGGAATTCTTCCGCTGGGCCTACGCCAACGGCGACGCCGCAGGCGCCAGTCGCTGCGACTACGTGCCGCTGCCGGACGCGCTGGTGCAGCAGATCGAGGCCTACTGGACGGCGAACCTGAAGTACTGACCGCCATTCGGCGAAAACCGGGTCATCGGGCCGGCCCCTCTCTCGCGCCGTGAACCGCGGGCCCGCAAGGGGTCCGGGCTCTCGCGTGTCCCACGCCCGGCGCGCCATGCGGGCGCCACCGCGCTCGTGTGGCGCCCGCACCAATGGAATCAACCACTTGGAGGACTCCTGCGACACACCGACAGCTGCCGACGCCGTGGCGCTCGATGTCATCACGCCTGTAACAAAAACATCATTTCATAGTCGCGGATCTGCCGGCACGCGCCGGAACCGACCTGGAGTCCATCCATGAGCATCCGCCTGAACACCTGCCCGGCTCGCCCGCCCTGTCGGCCCTGTCCGTCACCGTGGCGCTGGCCGCCTGCGGCGGCAGACAACGCGCCGCGCCACCGGCGCGCACGCCTCTGGCGCGCCCCAGCCGGCCGGCAGCGGCGAGCGCGGTGACTGCGCGAGATCACCGGCGCCGGCGCGACGTTCATCTTCCGCTGATCTCCAAGTGGTCGGCCGACTACAACGCGGCCACCGGCGCCAAGGTCAACTACCAGTCCATCGGCTCGGGCGGCGGCATCGCCCAGATCAAGGCCGGCACGGTCGACTTCGGTTCCTCCGACAAGCCGCTGTCGTCCGAAGAACTGGCCGAGGCCGGCCTGGGCCAGTTCCCGTCCGCCATCGGCGGCGTGGTGCCGGTGGTCAACCTGCGAGGGCATCGGCGCCGGCCAGCTGCGCCTGACCGGCGCCGCTGCTGGCCGACATCTTCCTCGGCAAGATCACGACGTGGAACGACGCCGGCCATCGCCGCGCTCAACCCGGGCGTGGCGCTGCCGGCCGGCAAGATCAACATCGTGCACCGCTCCGACGGCTCGGGCACCACCTTCAACTTCACCAACTACCTGTCCAAGGTCAGCCCGGCAGTGGAAGTCGAGGTCGGCGAAGGCACCACGGTGCAGTGGCCCGGCGGCGTCGGCGGCAAGGGCAACGAAGGCGTGGCGTCCTACGTCAAGCAGATCAAGGGCTCGATCGGCTACGTCGAACTGGCCTACGCGCTGCAGAACAACATGGCCGTACGCGTCGCTGCAGAACGCGGCCGGCAACTGGGTGCAGCCCAGCGCGGAGAGCTTCGCAGCCGCCGCCGCCAGCGCCGACTGGGCCAACGCACAGGACTTCAACCTGGTCATCACCAACGCGCCGGGCGCGGACGCATGGCCGATCACCGCCACCAACTTCATCCTGATGCACAAGCAGCCGCAAGGATGCCAAGCGCAGCGCCGACGCCCTGCGCGTTCTTCAAGTGGGCGCTGCGAGAACGGCCAGGCGCAGGCGCAGCGAGCTGCACTACGTGCCGCTGCCGCCGGAGCTGGTGGAGCAGGTCGAGGCGTACTGGGCAGCCGAGTTCAAGTGACGCAGCGGCGCGCGCTTCAGCGCGCCTTTGCCGCTGCGTCATCCCCGCGAAAGCGGGGATCGCTCGACATCGACAGCAGCGGCACCGACTGAACCCGCACCAGGGAGCGGCGACCCACGTCCCGCTCCTCCACTCATTTCGACATGCACTGAACCCGACCACCGCATGAACGCCACCGCCCTCGACCGACGCCGCGCCGACACGCCGCGACCTCGCGCGACGCGCGCAACGACGCGCTGTTCCGCTGGCTGCTGGCCGGCACCGCGGTGTTCGTGCTGGTGGCGCTGGCCGGCGCCGCGCTGTCGATGCTGTGGGGCGGCCGCGACGCGCTGACCAGTCGAGGGCCTGAGTCTTCTTCACCACGCGACTGGAACCCGGTCGAGAACAAGTACGGCGCGCTGGTGCCGATCTACGGCACCATCGTCACCGCGCTGATCGCCATGCTGATCGCGGTGCCGGTGAGCTTCGGCATCGCCTTCTTCCTGACCGAAGTCGCGCCGCGCTGGCTGCGCGGCCCGGTGGGCACGGCGATCGAACTGCTGGCCGGCATCCCGTCGATCATCTACGGCATGTGGGGCCTGTTCGTGCTGGTGCCGGTGATGACCGAACACGTGCACGCCCTGGCTCAACGACAACCTCGGCACGTGCCCGGTGATCGGCGCGCTGTTCCAGGGGCCGCCGCTGGGCATCGGCATGCTGACCGCCGGCATCGTGCTGGCGATCATGGTGATCCCCTTCATCTCCTCGGTGATGCGCGAGGTATTCCTGACCGTGCCCGACGCGGCTGAAGGAATCGGCCTACGCGCTGGGCTCGACCAAGTGGGAAGTGAGCTGGGACATCGTGCTGCCCTACACCCGCTCGGCGGTGATCGGCGGCATCTTCCTCGGCCTGGGCCGCGCGCTGGGCGAGACCATGGCGGTGGCCTTCGTGATCGGCAACAGCGGTCGCTTCACCGCCGTCGCTGCTCGAGCCGGGCACCACCATCGCCGCGCTGATCGCCAACGACTTCGGCGAAGCCACCGAGACCTACCGCTCGGCGCTGCTGCTGCTCGGCTTCGTGCTGTTCATCGTGACCTTCGTGGTGCTGGCCATCGCCCGCCTGATGCTGATGCAGCTGTCGCGCAAGGAGGGCAACTGATGGGCGCCGCACGAACGCCGTCGTGCCGGCCTCTACCGCCGCGCGCAGCGTCACCAACGCCATCGCGCTGGTGCTGGCCTGCGCCGCAGCGCTGTTCGGCCTGTTCTTCCTGGGCTGGATCCTGTGGACGCTGGTCGCCAAGGGCCTGGCGCGGCATCAACTGGCAGCTGTTCACCCAGGACACCCCGCCGCCGATGGAAGAAGGCGGCCTGCGCAACGCCTTCTTCGGCAGCGCGGTGATGTGCGGGATGGCGATCGCGATCGGCACGCCGCTGGGCATTGCCGCCGGCACCTGGCTGGCCGAGTACGGCAATGCGCGCAAGGTCGGCACCGTGGTGCGCTTCGTCAACGACATCCTGCTGTCGGCGCCATCGATCGTGCTGGGCCTGTTCGTCTACACGCTGGTCGTGATGCAGACCGGCGGCAACTTCTCGGCGCTCGCCGGTGCGCATCGCGCTGGCCTTCATCGTGCTGCCGGTGGTGGTGCGCACGACCGACGAGATGCTGCGGCTGGTGCCGGCGCAGATGCGCGAGGCCGCGCTGTCGCTGGGCGTGCCGCAGTGGAAGGTGATCGTGCAGGTGCTGTACCGCAGCGCGTCGGCCGGCATCGTCACCGGCATCCTGCTGGCGCTGGCGCGCATCTGCGGCGAGACCGCGCCGCTGCTGTTCACCGCGTTCGGCAACCAGTACTGGAGCACCGACGTCATCCGGCCGATGGCCAGCGTGCCGGTGGTGATGTACCAGTTCGCCGGCAGCCCGTACGAACCTGGCAGCAACTGGCCTGGGCCGGCGCGCTGGTGCTGACGCTGTTCGTGCTGCTGATCAGCCTGGTGGCGCGCGGCGATCCTGCTGCGCAACACGATCGCACATGACTGACATGACCCGCCCCTCTTCCGCTGCCCGGACCCGTCCATGAACGACTGCCCGCATCTACCCTCGCCACTGCCCGAGCGCGCGCCGCGCGACAGCCGCCGCCGGTCAAGCTGGCCGCGCGCGGCCTGGACTTCTACTACGACAAGTTCCATGCGCTCAAGGACATCGACCTGGAGATCCCGAGAAGCGCGTCACCGCGCTGATCGGGCCGTCCGGGTGCGGCAAGTCGACGCTGCTGCGCGTCTTCAACCGCATCTACGCGCTGTACCCGAAGCTGCACGCCACGCGGCGAGGTGCTGCTGGACGGCGAGAACATCCTCGACCCGAAGTACCCGATGAACCGGCTGCGCAGCAAGGTCGGCATGGTGTTCCAGAAGCCGGTGCCGTTCCCGATGACCATCTTCGAGAACGTCGCCTACGGCATCCGCCACCACGAGAAGCTGTCGAAGGCCGAGATGAACGACCGCGTCGAGCACGCGCTGCGCCAGGGCGCGCTGTGGGACGAGGTCAAGGACAAGCTGGGCCAGAGCGCGCTGGGCCTGTCCGGCGGCCAGCAGCAGCGCCTGTGCATCGCCCGCGCGGTCGCACTGCAAGCCCGACGTGCTGCTGCTCGACGAGCCGACCTCGGCGCTGGACCCGATCTCCACCAGCCGCATCGAGCAGCTGGTCGAGGAGCTGAAGAAGGACTACACGATCGCCATCGTGACCCACAACATGCAGCAGGCCGCGCGCGTCTCGGACTACACCGCCTTCATGTATCTGGGCGACCTGATCGAGCACGGCGCGACCGACACCATCTTCTCCAACCCGTCCAAGCAGCAGACCGAGGACTACATCACCGGGCGGTTCGGCTGACGGATCGACGCCTTCTCCCTGCGGGAGAAGGTGCCCGCAGGGCGGATGAGGGTCCGGGCTACGGCCAGGCACCCCGCCCGCGCCGAACCCTCACCCCAACCCCTCTCCCGTGGGGAGAGGGGCTCAACAGGACAACGACATGAGCACCAACATGCACGACCACATCGTCAAGAGCTACGACGACGAGCAGAAGCGCCTGCTCAACGAGACCCTGCGCATGGGCGAGATGGCCGCCGCGCAGCTGGAGGCCGCGCTGGACGTGGTCGAGCGACGCGACGACAAGGCCGCCGAGCGCATCATCGCCAACGACGACGCCATCGACGCCTGGAGCAGGAAGTCAGCCACGACGTCATGAAGCTCGCCCTGCGCGGACCGATGGCGCGCGACCTGCGCGAGATCCTGGCCGCGATGCGCGTCGCCTCCGACATCGAGCGCATCGGCGACTACGCCGCCAACGTCGCCAAGCGCTCCATCGCGCTGAACCTGTCGCCGCCGCTGCCGCACATCAGCGGCCTGCACGCGCTCGGCACGCTGGCCGTGCAGCAGGTGCGCGACGTGCTGAACGCCTACCGCGACAGCGACGTCGAGGCCGCCCAGCGCGTGCGCGACCGCGATGCCGAGATCGACACCGCCTACACCGCGCCTGTTCCGCGAACTGCTGACCTACATGATGGAGGACGCGCGCGCGATCACCCCCTGCACGCACCTGCTGTTCATGGCCAAGAACATCGAGCGCATCGGCGACCACGCCACCAACATCGCCGAGAACGTCTGGTTCCTGGTCAAGGGCGAAGAGCCGCTGCCGCCGCGCGACAAGCGCGACGAGAGCAACACCGTCGCGCCCTGACCGGCGCGCGGCATCGCCTGCGCCCCCGAAGTTGAGGCATGGCATGAGGGCGGCCCGGCGACGGGCCGCCCTTTTCCATGCGCGTCCGTTCCCTTGCGTGAGCATCAGGCGCAGGGGGTGTGCAACGCCCGCATCCGGACGCCGCGCCCGTACGAACCTGTCCGGGCTTGCCATCGACGGGCTAACACTTTGCTAACGAGCCATTGGGCCGGGCGGGTGTCTAATACCCGGTCAGGTGGCCTGCCACCGACTCCACCAATCAAAAGGAACTGCCATGTCCAGCAACAGCAACAAGCCCGTCGCCCTGACCGCCGCCCTGCTGGGTGGCCTGGCCCTGTCGGCCACCGCCTTCGCCATGAGCGACCTGGCCGGCGGCTACCTGCTGGGCGGCCAGCAGGCCGGTGCGCAGAAGGACGCCGAGGGCAAGTGCGGGGAAGGCAAGTGCGGCGGCCACACCCTGGAGGCCATGGACACCGACAGGACGGCACCGTCTCGCAGGCCGAGTTCGCCGCCGCCCACGACGGCAAGGCCGACCGCTTCGCCAAGTACGACGCCAACAGCGACGGCTGCGATCGACGCGGCCGAACTGAAGGCTGCACACGAGGGCAAGTGTGGCGAAGGCAAGTGCGGCGCCAAGAAGAAGGCCGACATGGAAGGCAAGTGCGGCGAGGGCAAGTGCGGCGGCGCCATGTAAGCCGATGCACCGGCACGACCCGGCCGTGAGCGGTCTTCGCACTCCGCCACCGAACGCGGCCGGGCTCGGCCTGCGGCGGGCCCTGCTGGGTCCGCTGCGGGCCGCGCCCTCGCATGATGCGCCGAGGCGCGATTTCGACTTCCTCGAATGCGCGCCCGAGAACTGGATCGGCGTGGGCGGCGCGATGGGCGAGGCGCTGGAGGACCTGTCGGCGCGCCACCCGCTCACCTGCCACGGACTGTCGCTGTCGCTGGGCGGGTTCGCCCCGCTGGATGAAACCTTCCTTGCGCGTGTGCGCCGCTTCCTGGACCGTCACCGCGTGGCGCTCTACAGCGAGCACCTGAGCTACTGCAGCGACGACGGCCAGCTCTACGACCTGCTGCCGATCCCGTTCACCGAGGAGGCCGTGCACCACGTCGCCGCGCGCATCCGCCGGACCCAGGACATCGTCGGGCGCCGCATCGCGCTGGAAAACGCCTCGTACTACGCGATGCACCCGCTGGAGCCAGGTGCCTTGCCGATGTCGGAACTGGAGTTCATCACCGCGGTGCTGGCCGAGGCCGACTGCGACCTGCTGCTGGACGTCAACAACGTCTACGTCAACTCGATCAACCACGGCTACGACGCGACCGCCTTCATGGCCGGCCTGCCGGGCGAGCGCATCGCCTGCATGCACGTGGCCGGGCATTTCGACGAGGCCGACGACCTGAAGATCGACACCCACGGCGCGCCGGTGAAGGACGCGGTGTGGGGCCTGCTGGCCACGGCCTATGCGCGCTTCGGCGCGCGTCCCACCCTGCTGGAGCGCGACTTCAACTTCCCGCCGTATACGGAGCTGGTGTCCGAGCTGCAGACCGTGCGCCGCCTGCAGGCCGCGGCGCCTGCGCAGGCCGCCGCCCATGCCGTCCGCTGACGTGCCGGCGACGCTGCGCGAGCAGCAGCTGCGGCTGACCCGTCACCTGCGCGACCCCGAGGGCCAGCCCGCCCCGGTCGGCATCGAGGAGCGACGCCTGCAGGTCTACCGCGACCTGCTGTTCAACAACCTCGCCTCGCTGCTGGCCGGCAACTTCCCGGTGATCCGCAAGGTGCTGGGCGACGACGGATGGACGTCGCTGGTGCGCGCGTTCTACCGGGACCATCGCTGCCAGACCCCGCTGTTCCCGGAGGTGCCGCGCGAGTTCCTGCGGTACCTGGAAACCACGCCCGGCATCACGCCCGCGTTCCTGCCGGAACTGGCGCACTACGAGTGGGTCGAGCTGGCATTGCAGATCCATGAAGCGCGCGCGCCGGCCATTGCGGACACGAGGGACGACGACGCATCCCTGCTCGATCGTGCGCTCGCGGTGTCGCCGCTGGCCTGGCCACTGGCGTACCGCTGGCCCGTGCACCGGATCGGGCCCGGGTTCCAGCCCGAGGTGCCACCACCCGAACCTGCGCTGCTCCTGCTTCGCCGCGAGCCCGACGGCACCGTCCGCTTCTCCGAACTCAGCCCGCTGGCGTGGCGGCTGCTGGAGCGGATCGGTGCGGAGCCCACGTTGACTGGTCGCGACCACCTGCTGGCGCTGGCCGACGAAGCGCATGCCGCCGACCGCAACGGCTTCGTCGCCCAGGGCACCGCGCTGCTGCGGCAGATGCAGGCGGTGGGCGTGATCCTCCCAGATACCTCAAACCGCGCCTGAACCCCGGCGCGGGGCCACGACACGGCGGTCTGCTAGGCTTTCCGGATGCCTGCCCCCACGCCCGCACCGGCCGCCGTCCCGCCGCCGGCCCCGAAGTCGTCGCCGTCGCCGATGGCCGCCCGGTTCCGCGGCTACCTGCCGGTGGTGGTGGACGTGGAGACCGGCGGCTTCGACTGGAACCGCCATGCCCTGCTCGAAATCGCCTGCGTGCCCTTGGACCTGGACGAGGCCGGGCAGCTGGTGCTGGGCGAGACCGCATGCGCGCATCTGGAGCCCGCGCCGGGCACGGAGATCGACCCCAAGTCGCTGGAGGTCACCGGCATCCGCCTGGACCACCCGTTCCGCTTCGCCAAGCCCGAGCGCGCCGGCGCTGGAGCACGTGTTCGCGCCGGTGCGCGCGGCGGTCAAGAAGCACGGCTGCCAGCGCGCGATCCTGGTCGGCCACAACGCCCACTTCGACCTGAATTTCCTCAACGCCGCGGTGACGCGCAGCGGCCACAAGCGCAACCCGTTCCACCCCTTCAGTGTGTTCGACACCGTGACGCTGGCCGGTGTCGCGCTGGGGCAGACCGTGCTGGCGCGTGCCGTCGCCGCCGCGGGGCTGGAGTGGAACGCCGATGAAGCGCACTCGGCCGTCTACGATGCCGAGCGCACCGCCGAGCTGTTCTGCCGGATCGTCAACGGCTGGCAGGCCGGGCCGGCGCAGTCGTAGGCACCCACGACACCGGTCCCCTGGCGGCCGCAGGACTGCCCGCTGCCTCCGCCCACAGACTGATGTCGTCCCAAGCGCAGCGAGGGACCCGCTTGCCGCGTGCGCGGGGCCTTGAACCCGATCCCGCGCTCTGCTCGGGATGACGTGCAGGAAGTGCGCAGCACCCTACGGCGTCGCCAGCTTCAACCCCACCAGCCCCGCGGCGATGAGCGCCACGCTGCCCATGCGCAGCGCGTTGACCGGCTCGTCGAACAGCACGATGCCCAGGATCACCGTGCCCACCGCGCCCACGCCGACCCAGATGGCATACGCCGTGCCCACCGGCAGCGACTTCATCGCGATGCCCAGCAGGCCCAGGCTCACCGCCATCGCGCCCAGCGTGCCCACGGTGGGCCACAGGCGGGTGAACCCTTCGGTGTACTTGAGGCCGATCGCCCAGCCGATCTCGAACAGGCCGGCCAGCACCAGGATGATCCACGCCATGACACGTCTCCGACAGGCCGGGGCCGTCCCCGGCGATTGCAATGCGTCCGGGTCGTCCCGGCGCAGCGTCCGTCAAAACTGCCACAGTCGCTGCCGGACGGCTGGATGCGAACGGGTGCAGGCGGATGTCGGAGCGAATTCAGCCGCTGTGGGAACCGCCCACTGCCCGACACCTACCGCGTGCCGAACCGTCCCAGTGGCGCCCCGGCCAACAGGTGCAGGTGGATCTGGAACACGGTCTGCCCGCCATGGCCGTTGCAGTTCATCACCACGCGGTAGCCGTCCTCGGCGAACCCCTCGCGCCTGGCGTAGTCGGCCGCGGCATGCGCCAGCCGGCCGACGATGGCGGCCTGGTCCGGCTGCAGGTCGTTAAGGGTCGCAATCGGCGTCTTGGGCACGAACAGCACGTGCACCGGCGCCTGCGGCGCAATGTCGCGGAAGGCGATCAGCTCATCGTCCTCGTAGACGATGTCTGCCGGGATCTCACGGCGGATGATCTTGTCGAAGATGGTCATGGCTGATTGGGGATTGGGGATTGGGGATTCGGAAATGCAAGAGCGGTCGGCGTCAAACGTATCAGGACCTTGAAAACACTCAAATCCCGTTCGTCATTTCCGCCAAGGCGGGGATGAAGGGCAACGCAGACTGCTCCGGATTGCCGATGCAAGGCGCCCTGTGCCTTTGCGAATCCCCAATCCCCAATCCCCGCCCTCAAGTCATCTCGCTGCGGCTGCCGAAGGCGTGCGAGAGCGTGCCGCGGTCGACGTATTCCAGTTCGCCGCCCAGCGGTACGCCGTGGGTCGGCCGGCTGGGGCGCACACCGTGCGTGCGCGCCAGCTGCGCGAGGTAATGCGCGGTCGCCTCGCCTTCCACTGTCGGGTTGGTGGCGATGATCAGCTCCTGCACCTCGCCCTCGGCCAGGCGTTCGGCGAGGCGGTCCAGGCCGAGTTCGCGCGGACCGATGCCGTCGAGCGGACTCAACCGGCCCTGCAGGACGAAATACAGGCCGCGGTAGCCGGTCGCCTGCTCGATCGCCAGGCGGTCGGCGGGCGATTCCACCGCGCACAGCTGGTGCACGTCGCGCGCGGCGCTGGCGCAGGTCGCGCAGACCTCGGTTTCGCTGAAGTCCCGGCAACGCGCGCAATGGCCGATGCGCTCCACGGCCGCGGCCAGCGCCTCCGACAGCCGTCGCCCGCCCGAGCGCTCGCGCTCGAGCACGTGGTAGGCCATGCGCTGCGCCGACTTCTGCCCGACGCCGGGCAGGATGCGGAACGCATCGATCAGTTGTTCAAGTAGCGAGGACATGGTGGGTCGGGATTCGAGATGGGTGATTGGGAAGATCAGGCCCGTCCAGGCCCTGGCTATCCCAATCACGAATCACCAATCACGGCTTTTCAGAACGGCAGCTTCATCCCCGGCGGCAGCTGCATGCCGGCGGTGGCCGAACCCATCCGCTCCTGCGCGGCGGCGTTGGCCTTGTTGACCGCGTCGTTGAAGGCCGCGGCGACCAGGTCCTCGGCCATTTCCGGGTCCGACAGGACGCTGGGGTCGATGCGCACCTTGCGGCACTCCATGCGGCCGGTCAGCGTGACGTTGACCATGCCGCCACCGGAATTACCCGTGACTTCAAGCTGGGCCAGTTCCTCCTGCGCGCGCTGCATGTTTTCCTGCATCTTCTGCGCTTGCTGCATGAGTTGGGCGATGTTTCCGCGCATGGCGTGGGTTCCTTCGATGTGGGGAGTTGGAGGACGTGGCGGCGCTCAGGCGCCGTCGAACGGTCGGATGGAGTCGGGCACGACGCGCGCGCCGTGCTGGGCGATCAGGCGCCGGACGTCGGGGTCGGCCATGAAGTCGGCTTCCGCGCGCGTCTGGCGTTCATCGCGCACGCGCTCGTTGCGCTCGCGCGCCGACTCCACCACACCGGCGGCAACCTCGAACCGCACCTGCTGCGGCGCGCCGAGCGCAGCGGCCAGCGCATCGCCGAGCATCCGCACCGCCAGGGCGGTACGCAGGTGTTCGTCCGATTCCGGCAGGCTCAGCCGCAGCGTGCCGTCGTCGTGCCCGAGAAAGCCCGCGTGTTCGGCCAGCAGTTTGGCCGGGCCCTTGAACGCGCCGCGGTCCAGCAGCGCGTGCCAGTCGTCGAGGCCGGACAGCCGGGCTGCGCCGTCGTGCGGGGTGATGGCGGACGCCATCGACGGGGCACGTGCCGGCGCATCGGGATACGGGGCACTCGCCTGCGGGTGATCAGGGGTAGAGGGAGTGCCCGCTGCGGGCGCGACGGCGGGCGGTGAAGCCGGCTCCGACTCCAGGCGCAGCGCAGTGGACGCCTCGGGGGCCGACCCGGTGGGGGGCATGGCGTCGGCGGAACGTGCGTCACCCTCATCGCCGTCGACGCGCGCCGCCGACGCAACCGGCACGGCCGTCACTTCGGACTTCGCCGCCGCTGCCGTTGCTGCCGTCGTGCCGCGGCCCGATGCCTGGTCCGTACCCGGCGCCACGTCACCGCTGCCCGCCGGCCGGAACGCAAGCATCCGCAGCAGGCACATCTCGAACCCGCTGCGCGGGCTGGGCGCCAGCGGCAGGTCGCGGCGTCCATGCAGTGCCATCTGGTACCAGAGCTGCACGACTTCGGGCCGCAGTTGCCGGGCCAAGGCATCGACATCCACGCCCTCGCCCTCCACCGCCACGTCCGGCACCAGCTGCCGCACCTGCACGCGATGCAGCGCCTCGCCCAGCGCGTCCAGCACACTGGCCCAGTCGGGCGAGAACTCCGCCAGCGCGGCCGCCTCGCCCATCAGCGCGGACCCGTCGCCCGCGGCCAGCGCCTGCAGCAACGCGCCGCACGCGCGTGCGGTCGACCGTGCCCAGCATCGTCGCCACGGCCGCATCGGCCAGGGCGCCGCCGCCTGCGCCGGCTCCGCTGTAGGCGATCGCCTGGTCCAGCAGCGACAGCCCGTCGCGCAGGCTGCCGTCGGCGGCGCGGCTGAGCTGGCGGATGGCGCCGGCCTCGGCGGCGATGCCCTCGGCCTCCAGGATCTTCGTGATCTGGCCGGCGATCTGCTCCTCGTCCAGCCGCTTGAGGTTGAACTGCAGGCAGCGCGACAGCACCGTGACCGGCAGCTTCTGCGGGTCGGTCGTGGCCAGCAGGAACTTCACGTGCCCCGGCGGCTCCTCCAGCGTCTTGAGCAGCGCGTTGAACGCCGCCTTCGACAGCATGTGCACTTCGTCGATCAGGTAGACCTTCATACGTGCCGCGCGACGGGCATGTACTGCGCGTTCTCGATCACCTCGCGCACGTCGTCCACGCCGGTGTTGCTGGCGCGCGTCGATCTCCAGCAGGTCCATGTAGCGGCCGGCGTCGATGTCGCAGGCAGGCGCCGCACTCGCCGCACGGCTCGGCCGAGGTGCCCTGCTCGCAGTTCAGCGACTTGGCGAAGATGCGCGCGATGGTGGTCTTGCCCACGCCGCGCGTGCCGGTGAACAGGAACGCGTGGTGCACGCCGGCCGCTGTCCAGCGCATTGGTCAGCGCGCGCACCACGTGCTCCTGGCCGACCAGTTCGGCGAAGCGCCTGGGGCGCCACTTCCGGGCAAGGACGAGGTAGGACATCGGACCCTTCAGGCGAGCGGGACGTGCCAGCGGAATATGCGTTGCGCGCTTGCGCGGGCGCTCCGTCGGCAGGCGGGCATTGTGCCACGTTGCCCGCCGCCAGCCGGCCGGCGCGGACGGCCGTGCATCGCCACGCGCAATGCGATTCAGCCGCCCGCCTTGTGGCCGGGGGCGCCGGGGACTAGAATTTGCGGCCCGCAGGCGCGTCGATGGCGCGTCCGGCGGTCCGGAGAGGTGTCCGAGTGGTTGAAGGAGCACGCCTGGAAAGTGTGTAAGCGTCTAAACCGCGCTTCGGGGGTTCGAATCCCCCTCTCTCCGCCAAATCGAATAAGCCGTTGATTTTCAACGGCTTTTTTCTTGGATTCGGAATCGCTTGTGGGACACCGATCGGGACACTCCCGATGCGACTCCCCCACTATCTAGTTCGCAATCCCTCAGGCCGTTTCGTTTTCCGCCTGCGTGTGCCTCGTGCACTTCAATCACTGACAAAGCGTTTGGTCATCAAGCACGCCTTGTGCACGACCGACGCACGTCTCGCACAGCAGCAAGCACTTGGGTTGGCCGCCCGGTATGCTCAACTTTTCGAGCAGCTGGGTTGGCAAGGAATGCCCAAACCTCCAAAGCCTGAGGACATCCTCGCCAGCGTGCAGGCCAACGGCCTTAGCCGCTACAAACTCGACCTGCAATCGGGCCGCCTGAAAGTCGACGGTCCTGAGGACCACGCCCTGGCGATGGACGCCCTCGCGCGCATCGGGTCGGTCGGCTTTCTGGCTCGCCCTGCTGAACCTGCAGCCCCACCCGCGCCCAAGGTTGCCGAAGTCATCTCAATGAAGCAGGCCCAAGAGGCCTGGATCAGGTCGATCGCCCCAAGCACCAGCAAGAAGACCCTGAGCATCAAAACGACGGCCATCAAAGGGCTGGTGCGGTTCGTGGGAGAGAAAAGGCAGCTCCATACACTCACCCGTCCCGATCTGGCTCGTTGGTATCAGCACCTGCGCGAGAAGAAGATCTCGACGCCCACCCTCACTAATAAACAGAGTTACATCGGCGGCAAGCGTGGCTTTTTCGCTTGGGCAATGGCCTCGGGCCACTACCCCCAAGGCGACAACCCGGCTGCCGGGCACGTGTCCTACACCGCCAACGAGAAGCGCAAGCGCAGGAAGTTCGGCTTCAAGGCCTTCACCGCAGAGGAGATCCAGACCCTCTTCGCGCCCGAGAACTTCGCCAAGCTCTCCTTCCATGCCCGATGGGCATGCCTGATTGGCCTCTACACGGGTGCCCGTGTCGCAGAGGTTGGCCAACTCCGCGTCCTCGACATCATTGAGCTCGACAGCATTCCCTGCTTCAACTTCACCGACGAGGGCGAGGGTCAAAGTTTGAAGAGCGAGCCGAGCAAACGCGTGGTGCCCATCCACCCCGAACTTATCCGGCTGGGCTTCCTGGAACACGTGCAGAGTCTGGTCAAGGCCAACGAACCGCAGCTCTTCCCCAAGGGCAAAATCGACGCGATCAATGGCCGTGGTAACTGGATCACCAAAGCCGTCGGCAACTACTTAAAGAAGGTGGGCGGCCAGTGGCCTCCGGCCAAGCGTGGCTTCCACTCTCTTCGCAAGTCAGTCATCCAGGAGCTCCAAGGCAAGGGCGTGGCCTCGGAGATGCGCGCGCAGATCGTGGGCCATGAGCTCGATGACGAACACCACACGGTCTATTCTCGCCAGTTCACGGCACGAGAAAAGTTAAATGGCGTGCAAGGCACGCCGGGCTTGGATTCATTAAACTTCACTATCCGCTCATTAACGATTAAGGCTAGAAATGAATAGAAAAGTAGACGCTAACGATCGCGATGAATGCAACGCATTGGTTGCCCAAGGCAGTCCGCATGCGTTCGGACAGCGCTCTGCGGATTTGATTACGTATTACTTGGCAATCGGCATAAAACCAAGCCTCGTTGCCTATATCGTCTTATGCATACTGCTTTATCCCACTTCAGATTCTGCCGACGCGACGCCAGAGCCGGTCCTGCCTCCTAAGTATCCAAAGAAATTTAACTGGATACGTTGGGTGCAAATAGTCGCTGAAATAAAGACCAGCTTCCCTAATTTGGCATTAGATCATTGGCGAAAGCTGTTGGAGGAATTTGTTGGAGCGAAGCAAACGATGAGCGTTGCTCAGGCAGTGGAATTCGTCTCGCGACTTGTTCCAAAGACTACACCACAACACACCGACGAGCTGACTTAGCTTATCCTCTACAAGTTCGAGCCCACTTAATGATTTCAGGCAAGGAAGCCCCGGACATTACAAATCCCGGCTGAGAAAATGCCCACTCTTCGAACGCATTAACTATCGCTCGGTTCTTTGGGCTGAGTTGCCGTAGCTCACTTATATCGATAGAAAATTCCTTCTCATGACCAAGCGCATTTAAAAGGACGCGCGCCATTAGAGAGCGATTACGATCCGCATTCTGGATATAGTCGATGTAGTCAGAGATATTCACGTAGCGCCATCCCCAGACGCGACTGTGCGCGATCTCGCCAGTTCGATTAGTTCTTTGCAACGTGATGTGTCCCACGTCGAGTATCGGTCCGGATTGGTAGACATGAAAGCAAGAAAAGCACGCGCCGCGAGACGCGCCTCGCATCCAAGCGCACGAATGTCCGAAATCTCTACGGGAAATCGCTCAGCGTCCAGAAGTGCATTCAGTGCGACACGAGCAAGAACACTTGCATCTTTGACTGGGTATTTGCCGGCTTCAATTGCAAGAACAAAATCGCCTGGATAAATCATGCAGCCCCCCTTGTTAGGGGCCTCAACTTAGTATCGAAAGAGAACTTGTCAACAAGTCCGCACATTCCCACCTAGGAAAAGGCGCAACTCCTCTTCAATCCGGACCACGGCAATTCCAGCCTGACTCGGAAGCTCATCTTTTGCCCGCGCCCAATCATCCAACCTGATCGGCGGCACTGCGACTTCTGGCGCAACTCGAAGCACCCTCTCCGCGCCCACTAATAGCTTTGCTTGCCCTAGCGCGTTCTGGGACTGGTAGTGCATCGCGCCCATGACCGCAGTGGTCCACAACAGCTTTCCGCCCCACGAGGTCATGCGATCACTGACCGCATAAGGCTCATCACCGCAGCCAAGACTGAGGATCCGCACTTGGTGTGGATCTATCGCAAAGCAGCTCAGTGCGTCCACGAGCCCCACCATGATTGGATTATTCGCCCACAAGCCACCATCCACGAACCGGAAGCCACCTGAGTCCAGGGGCTGGAAGAAGGTGGGCGCTGCGGCCGTGGCGCAGGCGACTGTCGTCATCAACTCGTGCTGGTCTTTCTTGAAATCAGGATGATGCGGTGTCTTGAAGATGTAGACATCCCCAAAGCGTCCGTCGCATGAGGGGATGCAGAGACGAGTCTGCGCCTCACCGAACCGCTTTTCGCCGAAGGTGGCCGCTAGAAGCGAGGCAAGTGCCGCTCGGTCGTAGCGATAATGCAAGAAGCTGCGCGCGTCGAGCCATCGCTGCTTAGCTCTGCCCCACCAGGAGGCCCCAGCAGGCGGGAAGATGTCATGGCCACGTTCGATGTAGAGGTTCGCCATGTCGCGCGCTGGAAGGCCGATCGACAGCCCTAGCGCGATGATCCCTCCAGTGGATGTTCCAGTGATCAAGTCGAAATGCTTGGCGATCGGTAATCCCCCCATTTTTAGCGGACGGCAGAAGTGGAGCTAAGCAGCGATCGCCAGTTTCTGCATCGGGGTGATGCCACCGAGCGCCATGTTCGGCCGCTCGTGGTTGTACGTCCATAGCCAGCGCGTGGCCTTGTCCTGCACCTGCTCGATGGTGTCGAACAGTGTTCGGGCGAGCCAGTCGTAGCGCACGGTGCGGTTGTAGCGTTCGACGTAGGCGTTCTGCTGCGGCTTGCCCGGCTGGATGTGTTCGATCCGGATGCCCTGCTTCTCGGCCCAGCCCAGCAGCGCGCCACTGATGTATTCCGGACCGTTGTCGCAGCGGATCGACTGCGGCTTGCCGCGCCACTCGATGATCTGCTCCAGTGACCGGATCACACGCGCCGCGGGCAGCGACAGATCCACCTCGATCGCCGAGCCCTTCGCGGTTGAAGTCGTCCAGCACGTTGAACAGCCGGAAGCTGCGGCCGTCGCTGAGCTGGTCGTGCATGAAGTCCATCGACCAGACCTGGTTGATCGCGTCGGGCACCGCCAGCGGCTCGGGCTTCTCGCGCACCAGGCGCTTCTTCGGCTTGATCCGCAGGTTCAACTCCAGCTCCCGGTAGATGCGGTAGACGCGCTTGTGGTTCCAGCCAAAGCCCTTGACGTTGCGCAGGTGCAGGAAGCACAGCCCAAAGCCCCAGTCGCTTGTAGGCCGTCGTCAGCCGCACCAGCCAGTCGGCGATCCGGGCGTTCTCCTCGCAGGCCTTCGCCTGGTAGCGATAGCAGGTCTCGCTGACCTCGAAGGTCCGGCACGCATGCCGGATGTTCGTGCGTCCGCCCTCAACCGCGCATCGGGCCATCTCCCGGCGTTGAGATGGCCTCACCATTTTTTTGACATCGCCTCCTTCAGCAGGTCGGCGCTGAGCTGCGCGTCGGCGTACATCTTCTTCAGACGCCGGTTCTCGTCCTCCAGCTCCTTCAGCTGCGGACATCATGCGACGCGTCCATGCCGCCGAACTTGCTGCGCCACTTGTAGAACGTCGCCGAGCTGATGCCGTGCTCGCGGCACAGCTCCGGCACCGGCGTGCCGGCCTCGGCCTGCTTGAGCACGGCGATGATCTGGCTGTCGGTGAAGCGGGACTTCTTCATGGAACCTCCTCGGGAAAGCGTACGAGAAAATTCCACTTCTGGCGTCAGCTAATGGGCGGGGGGATTACCAGCCCTTCGAAGCGCTTCTGGCTGCCCGCGTTCCTGGGCCACCAGCGCATGACATCCCAAAAGTCCCGGATGTGATCGCAGTTGATGCGGGAGACGGGGATGTCTCCGGTTGCCAGCATGAGCATGCGGAAGTGGTGGCGCTGGCATGACAGTGCGGAGCGCGACAGTTCGCGACGCTCCATGTCCTTCAAGTAATCCGCCGCCTCTTCCGACAGGAGTCGAGCGGGAAAGCTGTCTGGAAGATGTTCGAGATAGCGAGTTGCAGTGCGACCGAGGCGCTTGCGTTTCGTGCCCTCAATCGCGGTGTTTACAAACTCGCCGAAGTGATAGGCGCCTGCGGCATCGTGCACATTGACGAATTCGAGCTGCACGCGACCGATGCGAAGGTTTCGTGCACTCCAACCTACCGAAGGCAGAGCGGGCGTTGCGACGTGGATGATGTCTTGCGTGTTGTGTTGCATGAGTGTCCTCATTGGTGGGTGAGGACACTTGGATAAGGCGATCGCTTTTTCTGTCAAACGAGAGATGAGCCGAAAAACGCTATTTTTCAGGCCTCTTATGGATTGGCGGTGACCGCGCACGTTGCAGTCATAGGAGGCGCGCAGATTGAGTTGCGTAAGCGAAGTTTATTGAATAACGCCAACGACTTACGGACACGCAAAGCCATATACGTGTTTGCTCACGCATAGTATTAGTTTTCTTACGTTGTTACACATAAGAACTAAAGCTTACGTATACGTAATAATGAATCATGCGTAAATGTCAATATTGTTAGTCGCTTCCAATGATTGAAATTTCCTGGCTAAACACTTTCATTCCATCCATCTCTACCGAGAGAAACAATGGATCGGATCGAAATTCGCTAGGTGGAAATCTAAGGGTCAACTGTTGGGCACCCGGCATGGAGACATCAGCAGAGTCGTCTGCGCGATACATGTGTAGACCGCCGAACAGAATGGCATTGACGCGAGCCGGAAACTGGACAACGCGTGGCTGCGCTACGAGCCGCAATGTAATAGCCACCTCGTCCTCAGGGGCAAAGTGAGTCGTATGTGTCAAAACGTGTCCAGATGGCCCCACACGCCCTATTCGGACACCCACAAGCTGGGCAGAGGCGTCAGCACCTTGTGCAGGCTCAGTAGCAGATGTTTCAGCAGGCACAGCTTGCTCTGCAATTTCGGAACGCGGACGTTGCATGTAGCCATTGATCAAAGAGCCGAGAACGACGCCAATTACACCGATGACAGCGACAATGATTGCAGTCTTGCCTGCGGCGGGGGATTCACTCACGAACAACCCTCCAATGCATTCAAGGAGCCCATCTGCCGACCTTTTGAGCCAAGAAGTAGCGCGCGCCGCAGTTCATCACGATGGAGCTTCAACGAGACGCACAACCTCCATGTCCTCTGCTGAGAGACCAAAGAGCGCGGTGATCTCACTCTCAATTCTTCTGATCAGCACCTCTGCATGCCTCTCCCGCAAGATCCGCTGTGCTGGGATCTTCGCCTGACCTGCCGCCACTCTTGTTGCAATCAGCTCACTCACCATTGCTTCAATGGCTGTTCGCTTCTCTTCGCTGGGAAGGGGAATGGGCAGATGCTCAATGAACTGTTTTCCGTGCGAGTAGTAGCCACCTCGGAATGCACTCGTATGCGTTCTGACGATAGCTTCGCTAAACGGATGATGGAGAACGGCCATCAGATATTTGTCGCTGAACCCGCTGCCTGGGCGCGCTCTCATCATGTAATAGGGACCATTACCGCCACCCGTCGCCATTACATTCGCTTCGTCATATGCATAACGCGCATCGGTGGACAGCGCAGGTAAAACTATCTTTGGCGAGTTGAACTTGGATAGACTTTGAGAGCGCCCGAACTGGTAGAACTGCTGGCTACCTGCGCGACCGCCCACGATGTTCCTACGCTTCCAGTTCCGCCCTCCGGGCTTTGAGATACGCAAAGCAGTTTGGAAAATCCGCCTCCATTCGCTCCGGCGGAATAAGCTTCCACCGTCTGGCCACCGGCCATGTCCGCCTGGACCGTATAAGGGAAGATCATCCAACGGTTGGCGCTCACTTCTTCGTATGCGCCCAACTGCCCATCCAGCAGGCACGGACGGCATACTTCCCTCTCGATCGGCCACTCCTGATCCTCCCAGTTCAATACGAGTGTGCCGGGTGCGTCTGAAATGCTGGTAAAGATATAGATGGCATCAGCACTGGTCTGGACGCCTACGAATATTTCGGCAACCTGGCCAAGCTCGTGTGGATGAGCGGCCCGCATCTTGGCGATCAAGCTTGCTGTTTCCGCGGAAGCAAACTGCCAGGGCTCCTCGCTTAGGGTGTCAGCGGGGATAGCCCCAACTGCTCCTGGATTTCCGTAGCGCCATTCGTCGAGTGGCCCGGGGTGCTCCACTCGTATGACATCTGATCCTGTTCGACCAAGAATGAGGATGCATGTGTAGTTCGAACTATTCTCGAACACTTGCTTGACCCCGAAATGCACCACCTCTTCAAGCAGACGCGGGCCTGCGATCATTTTTCTGAGCGCTCGCCCCGCCTGGATCGTCATGAACTTATGCGGCGTGATGATGCCTAGCCGACCCTGGGGGTTTAGCAATGAGATCGACCTCTCAACGAAGAGGGCGTATTTATCGAAGTTGTCGTGCTTCGCTGTGAGATATGGCGACTTCTCGTCGTGGTAGTAAGCAACTTCCTCCGCCGAATAGGTCGCCATGTTCTGGATGCGGATGTAAGGGGGGTTGCCCACCACGACATCAAAGCCGCCGCGCGCCATCTCTTCTGGGAACTCCTTTTCCCAATCGAAGGGCCTGACCTTGTCCAATAGAGCGATTGGCATAGGCCCCTTAGCCTTTTCCCACTCCGACTGGCTAACCAAGCTATTGCCTGACTTCAAGCTCATATCAAGCGAAGGAAGCGGCTTTTGCTTGGTGGAGGTAGAAAAGTGCGCGAGGCTCGCCTGTGTCTCTCGCTCGATGAGCTTCAACAACAGACTGAACTGGGCGACCTCAACCGCGCTGGCATCGATGTCCACGCCGCGGACATGAGCCAGGAGAATTCGACGCTTTTCTGTGAACGTTAGCCGCCACTGGCCTGCACCGCTATCGAAGATCCTCACGCCAGCGTGCGCTGCGGGGTCATTCGCGAGATACCAGGACAGATAGTGGTCCATTAGCAGCTCGTAAAGCGACAGCAGAAAGATCCCTGACCCGCAGCAGATGTCAATGACCGAAAGGGTCTCCAGCTGTGCAGGACTCTTTCCATCCAAAAGCGGACGGAGAGCCTTGGACACAATCAAATCAACGATGTATCCAGGTGTTGGAAAAACGCCATCACTCTCGCGAACCTCGGGGCGATTGACGATGGATACGACCCCTCCATCTACTTGGATTTCGTCGCCCAAGAACTGCTCATAGATTTCACCAAGAACGTGGGTATCTACTACGGCAAAGGTGTAAGGGCTCTTGGGGTAGTAAAGGTCCTCAAAAATGGCCTGCAAAGCAGCATCGCTTATCTTGATGCCCAGCTTCTCATCGTCCAGCAATCGAAAGAGACCCGAGTTGTAAAAAGCATCAGCCCGGCGCAACTCGTCCATGAACAGCGCAAATGTGTTGCGAGCTTTCAAGTTCTCGTAGGTCTCTATGTCTCGATCTTCACAGATACGAAGGAAGATGATCCGAGAAAGAAATACCTGCACTGCGTAGGTCAGCTCCGCCGTGCTGAGCCCCGGCGTGTTCTGTTGAATATCCTTGGCGAGGATCTCACGCCAGCTTCTTACCTGGCGCAGGAAGAGATCATCAAACTGCTCTCCCGCTCCCTTTCTTCGCCGGAACGGCAAATTTCTTATCAAACTCGCCAGAGTGCACCGACTGCCGAGAAAGAATAGGCCATAGCTCGTCGAACTTCGCCTCAAACTCATCGTAATTGACCAACAACAAGCGGGCGTAGTTTGCCTCGTCGTTGGCATCGGGCGCATGAGTTGTATCGTATACGGCTAGGCGATGAAAGTTCGTCAGCACTGATATTGGGAAGCCCGCAGAAAAGCCATACCGCCTTACTTGGAAGGCCGCTTCTTTGTTGGTCTCGATTGAGACGCTCGGCTTCTTGGCTTCAACAAAGAACTTTCTCTGACCCGCCAGCCGCAATTTGTAGTCAGGGCGTTTGTTAAGCTTCTCCCCAACTTCAACGGTTGCCTCTTCTACGACATCTTGTAGAAGCGAACTCTGCCCAGAAGCGTTGTAAACATCCCATCCAAATGCCCCAAGCAGCGGGGTTATAAAATCAGTTCTGGCTTGTGTTTCGTTGTAGCCCTTATCCAGCCGCTCCGCCTCGTTACTTTTGAACAAGGCGACGAGCTCAGCGACTCTCGCTTTTGCAGCTTCGCGCAGCTCGGCCGGATCGGTCATCAGAAGGTCTCCCTCGCAGCGCTAGAACGCCGACCACCTTTCTTTCGAGCCATGCGCCGATCCCGCATCTTGAACCAAATATCTCGAAGCGCCGTGCAGTCAGTCTTTGAGAGACCCATGTGCTCCATGAGGACGATACGAGCATTCTGTTCGAGGACCTGGTCGAGCCGCCCAGCGCGCATCAGTCGATCGCACTCCGTGAGTGGCAAAGCACCGTTCAATACGGCAGGCATGAGCAAGCGCTCGGCCTCGGTCGGTTCGAGTTCAAGCACGCCACCGCCATAGCTGCGCCCCTCAATTTCTGCCGAAGCGGCTGTCAACCAGGAATAGGTATTTGCCACGACCCGCTCGGGGGTGGCGTTTGTGGCTCTGAGCCGATGGATGGTGTCAGTTGAGGTAGCTTCTGCCTGATTAAGCACGACCCGGGGGAAATCGTAGATCTGACGAAAAAGAAATCCATCAGGAACCCAGACAGAGGGCACTTCATACCAGGGATTGCGAATTGAGCACTTATAGCCCGTATGAACCTCTTGCTGCTCTCCGAACTCGATGTAGCGTTTTAAGGCGGGGGATAGCTTCGCGCCCTGCAAGCGTTTTAGATCCAACAGGTGAACGCGCCCGCCCGTCTCAGACATGACTTTCCAGTCGGATTTTCGGACGGTGGTGCCCTTCAAATGTGCAGATCGAGAGACAAGCGGTGCCGTATAGCCACTGAGCCCAAACTTTTCGACTTGCTCTGTCGTGAGCACGAAGAACTCGTTGCGCCCAGTCACCACTCCAACATCAACACTTGCATGAGAGGAGAGAGAAGTCGCAGCACCAGACTCCCTCAATTCCCGCATTAGCGAAATTTCCTGCTGCGTCAGGAAGTATTTCAGCCATTTCTCGTTGTCATGCCGAATAGTCTTAGGCTTTGCAGCAGCAAGAATCGACTTAGGTGTGCGCCCAGTGATCTCAGCCACTGTCTGCGCCTCGGTCATGGCTACGCGACAAAGGTTCGTGTCAGAAGCCTGCGTGAGGCGACCATCCGCCAAGAGCAAAACAACCTCTTGTTCCGCCTTCTCGAAGAAGAGTTCATTGCAAGCCACAACATCTATACGCTTGAAGCGGTCAGTCAGGAAGGATCTCAGCTGTGCGGCGTAAGAGACTTGCAGTATCTCAGCAGGCAGGACGAGACCCAGGCGACCACCCGGCTTTAGAGCCGCCGCGGCCGCTACGACGAAGGGGACCCACATGTTGGTGAGCTTATTGGGCGCCAGGCCCTCACTCGCCATGAGCGTCATCGCAAGCGAACGATAGGGCTCTGGAAAAGTCTGGTAGCGGATGAAAGGGGGGTTTCCAATCACCGCGTCATAGGTCTCTCTGGCGTATGCTTCGCGCCATGAGAAGAAATCCGAGTTATGCACAATTTTTTCTGCGCCGCTACCGACGAGTGCTCGCAAACTCTCGCGCGCACTGTCAGCTTGGTCTTCCATGATCTCAACGCCTGTCAGGCGTGCGGCAATGCTGCTCTTCTGAGCACCGAGCTCACGATATCGGAGGGCGGCAGCTCGCAAAAAGGCCCCATCTCCGCAACTCGGCTCCAGGACCTTTTCCTTATCTGTGCGGATAGCCCATCCACAAATCCACTCCGCCACCTCAGAGGACGTGTAATAACCACCACGCAACTTGTCGCGGCTCAGATTCGTGAAGCGCCCGGCGCTTGGTCGCAGGGGTGCGCGCACCGGGTCATTTTTCTTTCGCGTTGGCATTGGTCAGCTCAAGGAATTTTGGAGAGGAGCGGCCATTGCACTGCTACGTATTTCTCACTTGCGTCGCGGATCACCCAGGCCAGGGATACCTTCTTCTGCGATGCAATTTGTTCGAGGAGGCGGTAGAGCTCAGGGGGAAAGCCACGGACGTCCTCAAAGCTTGGTCAGGTCTACCCCGCTCACCGGAGGCTTGTGCGGCCATGATTTGGTCTCCTCTTATGCGGATGCACCACTCTACACCAGCCTGGTGCATCCGCAGTCGATCACCCGCCCGTTCGGGCAGGCAGGCAGGATGGGGGCAGACGATCTCAAAAATGGCGACCACGCTCCCGGGGTGATCATCCAGCACGCGCAAGCCTTTTCCGACCGTATGCGCATTCAGCTTTTGCTGGGATGGCCTACGCCCTGCTAAACTAGCGGGACACCCACTAGGACCTAGTCCGGTCGGTGCCCCGTGAGAGATTTCAAGGGGTTAGGGATCGGGATACCGTGTCCCCCTCTCTCCGCCAGTTTCCCGCGACGTGGTGCACACGCCACCGTCGCAGTGCGATCCAGCATCGCACCGTCCTATGGTGGCCCCGTCGGCCCCTCGCGACGCTAGGTTGAAAACTCCGCCAGGGCCGGAAGGCAGCAACGGTATCGACTGACGCGGGTGCCGAGGCCAGCCGGCGGGGCCGCCGCCTTTTCGGGCACCGTCCTACGGCACGATAGCCAGCGCATCCGGTTCGCGGCCCGTGGGCCAGTGGTCGATGACCTTCCAGTCGTGGTATCGATCACCGCGATCCGGTCGCCGCCGCTGATGGCCACGTAGACCCGTGGCGCTGCCGGATCGACCACCACGCCGATCGGCAGTGCGGCACGGCCCAGCATGGTGTCGCTGTAGGCCGCGCCCTCGCGCGCCAGCGGCACGGTCGCCACGCGCTCACGGGTCGCCGTATCGAACACCGCACAGCGTCGCCGCGCGGGCATTGGTCACCAGCGCCTGGCGGCCATCGGGGGTGAACACCACGCGGATCGGAAAGCCCTTGCTGCGTCAGCGTATGGCGCAGCGCCAGCGTGGCCGGATCGTGCACGGTCACCGTGCCGTCCTCGCGGTTGTCACCCAGACCTCGTTGCCGTCCGGACTGCACCGCCACGCCTTCGGCGCCCTTGCCGCGCGGGACGCTCGTGGGTCACCTCGCGCCGCGACCAGGTCGATGCGGCTCACGGTGCCGGCAGCGATCTTGGTGACGTAGGCGACCGCGCCGTCCGCCGACAACGCGACCATGTGGCCGGTGCCGCCCCCGACGTCGATCGCCGTTCGACCGTGCCCGCCGCGACATCCACGCACCAGCAGGCTGGCGGTGGCCTTCGGTCGTCACCACCGCGCGCGTCGTCCGGCAGCAAGCGCAGGCCATGGGGCGGGCCGTGTCCGCCCAGGTCGATGCGCCGGGTGGGCTTGCCGTCCGACCAGGTCCAGCACGCGACAGCGTGTTGCCGGGCTCGCGCCGCCGTAATTGCTGACCAGCGCGAAGCGGCCGTTGGCGCGATACCGCGATCTCGTGCGGCGCCGGCCCGTCGCGGAACTCGCCGACTTGCGCCCATCGCTGTCGAGCGACAGCCGCCAGACGGTGTCGGCGGACTTGTTGCCGACCAGCAGTTCGGCGGCCAAGGCTGGGACTCGCCGATCCGGAAGCCGCCAACAGCATCAATGCGGGAATGGACCGGGCATGGCGATCTCCTTGTGTTGGCGCGCGTTTGCAGATCGATGGGCGCGCGGGTCAGCGTTCCTGTGCCGGGTGCAGCCAGCCGGCGTCGCCTTCGCCGGTAGCGCTCGTGCTTCCAGATCGGCACGCGCGACTTCACCTCATCGATGATGTAGCGGCAGGCAGCGAACGCGGCATCGCGATGCGCCGCGCTGACGCCGACCCAGACCGCCAGTTCGCCGATGCGCCAGGTCGCCGACGCGATGCACGCAGCGCGCATCGACGATGTCGAACCGCGTCAGCGCCTCGTCCAGCACGCGCTCGCCCTCGGTCTCGGCCAGCGCGGCGTAGGCCTCGTAGCGCAAGCCATCCACGGCGCGGCCGTCGTTGTGGTCGCGCACCCAGCCTTCGAAGCTGGCGAAGGCGCCGGCGCGTGTCGTCCAGCAGTGCCGACGCGCAGGCGTCGCGATGTCGAACGGCGGTCTCGGCACAGCCGGAACGTCGGGCATCGCATCTCAGCCTCCGCTGACACCGGCGGGATGAAGGCGATCTCGCTGCCATCGCGCAGCGCGTCGCCCCAGCGCGCGAACTCGCCGTCCACCGCCACGCGCAGGCGCTCGACCGGCAGCGCGAAGCCATGGCGCGCCTGCAGCTCGGCATACAGCGCGCGCAGGTCGGCGGCATCGGTCTCCACCGCTCTCGCGGCCGCACCCGGCGGCATCGCGCAGGCTGGCGAAATACAGCACCGTCGACGCGTACGGCCATCAGCGCGTCCCGCCGACATCGCGCTTGCCGCCGCGCTTGCCCAGCAGCTTCGCCGGGCCGATCACGATGCGTGCGACAGCGCCTTGCACATGTCGTAGACGGTCAGCGCGGCGACGGTCGCGCCGGTCAGCGCTTCCATCTCCACGCCGGTGCGATGCGTGGTCTTGACGCGTGCATTCGATGCGCAGCGTCGTCGTCGCCGTCCCAGTCGATCGACGATGCGGCAGCCGTCGATCGGCAGCGGATGGCAGAACGGAATCAGCTCGTGCGTGCGCTTGACCGCCATGGTGCCGGCGATGATCGCGGTGTCGACGATGCCGCCCTTGGCGCTGCGCAGCCCGCTGGCGCGCAGCTGCGCGGCCACCTCCGCCGGGAAGCGCACCCGGCATTCGGCCGCGGCCTCGCGCGCGGTGACGGCCTTGCCGGAGACATCGACCATGGCCGGCCGGCCGGCGGCGTCGAGGTGGGTCAGGGCTTTGCGGGCATGCGCGTCCTGCGCATTCAGCCGCCGATCAGGAACATTTCGACGTGCCTGCCGCGACGCCGTCGGCGCTGCCGCGCAGCTCGCTGTAGCGGTCGCGCGCGCCGCGACCACAGTGCCGGCGACGCGGTCGGCCAGCGCCGCTTCGCCCTGCGCCAGCGCCGGCGCGCAGGTCGGTGCCCTCGCCGGCGAACAGGCAGGTGTAAAGCGTGCCGTCGGCCGAGACGCGCGCGCGGTGGCAGTCGCCGCAGAACGGCGCGCTGACCGAGCTGACGAAGCCGACCTCGCCGCCGCCGTCGTCGAAGGCGTAGCGCGTCGGCCACTTCGCCGCGATAGTTGCGGCTCCAGCGGCCGCAGCGGCCAGCGCGCGGCGATGCGGTCGCGCAGTTCGCGACGACGGCACCACCCGCTCGCGCTGCCAGCCGTTGCAGGTGCCCACGTCCATGTATTCGATGAAGCGCAGCACGTGGCCGCTGCCGCGGAAGCGCTCGACCAGCGGCAGCACCTGGTCTTCGTTGACGCCGCGCTGGACCACGCAGTTGATCTTGATGCGACGCGAAGCCCGCGCGTCGCGCGCCGCGTCGATGCCCGCGCAGCACGTCGTCCACCTCGCCGCGCCCGCCGGACATGCGCGCGAACAGCGCCGGATCCAGCGCATCCAGGCTGACCGTGATCCGCCGCAGCCCGGCATCGCGCAGCGCACGCGCCTGCGCGGCCAGCAGCGATGCCGTTGGTGGTCAGCGCGAGGTCGTCGATGCCGGGGATCGCCGCCAGCCGCGCGACCAGCTCCGGCAGGCGCTTGCGCAGCAGCGGCTCGCCGCCGGTCAGGCGCAGCTTGTTGCACGCCCAGCCGCGCGAAGCCGCGCACCAGCGTTTCGATCTCGTCGAACGACAGGCGCGAGGCCGCGTCCAGGCCGTAGTCGTCGCGGCACGCTGGTCGGCCGGCATGCAGTACGGGCAGCGGAAATTGCAGGCCTCGATCACCGACAGGCGCAGGTCGCGCAGCGGCCGGCCGCAGGCGGTCCAGCGGCCTGGCAGCGGCGGGCGTATCGATGGTGCGACGGCAGTTCATGCCGGGTCGGACCGTGCGCGCGGTCGGCTCGTGCAATGCGACGCACCTCGCCCGGGTCGGCCACGCGATAGCCGCGCGCGCCAGTGCGCGCGCCGTCCGCGGCGCTGGCGTAGTGGTACAGCACGCAGCGCGCCAGCAGCTCGCGCGGGTATTCGCGCTCCAGGTCGTCGATGCCGCTGTGCGAGGGATTGCCGTGCAGGCCGCAGTCGTGGGCGATCAGCTCGCCGGCGTCGGCGAAGCGCGCCAGCATCTCCGGGATCGGCCGGGTGTCGCCGGTCCACACCAGGCTGCCGCGCAGGCGCAGGCCGAAGGCGGTCTCCGGCCAGTGGTGGCGCGCCGGGAACACCTCCAGCCGCACGCCGTCGTGCCAGAACGCGTCGCCCACCGGGACCACCTGGAACGCATCCCAGAAATTCGCGCCGCCCTCGGCCAGCACGTTGGGATAGTCGCCGACGCGCTGGTGCAGCAGCGGCACCAGCGGCGCCGGCACGTACAGCGCGCACCTTGCCGCGCCGCGCCGGATCGAACTAGCTGGCCACGAACAGCCGCTCGAAGCCGGCGACGTGGTCCAGGTGGGTGTGGGTGATGAACAGCGCGCGCGGCGGCTCGCCGTAGTGCGCGAGATAGGCGGTCAGGCCCTCGCCGCCGCAGTCGATCGTCAGCCACGGCGCGCCGTCGCGTTCGATCGTCGCCATCGCCGAACCCAGCTCGACCGCCGAGGCATTGCCGACGCCCAGGAAGCGCAGCTGCCCAGCGCCATCAGTAGCCCCGCTGCCAGGCGCGGTCGTAGGCACGCGCGCAGGCGGGCGAAATCGCGCTCCACTTCATCGCAGCGGCCGCGTCGCCGCGCAGCTTCAGCAGCGAGCGCTGCAGCCGCGCGAGGTTGCGCTCGCGCCAGGCGCGTGGCCGGGATGCGCAGCGCGCCGCGGTCGAAGTCGATCAGCCAGCCCTGCCCCGTCGGATCGAACAGCATGTTGTGGGCGTTGAGGTCGGCGTGGTCGAGCCCGGCGCGGTGGAAGCGCGCGATCAGCCGGCCGGCCTCCTCCCAGGGCGCGTCGTCGCCGGCCACGCCGGCGCGGTCGGCCAGCGAGCGCACGTCCGGCGAGGCGTTCGAGCAGGATCGCGGCGCGGTAGCGCAGGCCCTCGCGCACAGTAGCAGGCGGCGATCGGCCGCGGCACCGGCAGGCCCTTCTCGGCCAGCAGCGCGCGAGTCAGGCGGAACTCGGCGAAGCTGCGCGTGCGGTTGGCGCCGTGCCACAGGTACCGGTCGCGGCTGACGCTGCGCCGCCCAGCCCGCCGCGCAGGTACTGGCGCAGCACGCCGGGCCGAAGGGCGCATCGACGAACCAGGCGCCGCCGCGGCCGCCGCTGTCGACCGGCCGCGCGCGCTCGCCCCAGTGCGCGGGCGCGAACCAGTCCGGATCGGCTTGCCGCAGCTGCGTGCGGTCGAACAGAATCGCGCCGTATCCGCTGTCGTCGCGGAACGGCGTCAGGCTTTCGTGGCGTCAAAACCGGTCATCCATCCGGAGTCTAACAATCACGTGTCCGACCCGTCCGCGCCCTATCGCTCTGCCTGCTGCGCCTGTCGGCGCTGGGCGACGTCACCCACGTCGTGCCGCTGGTGCGCACGCTGCAGCGCGCCTGGCCCGCAGGTCGCGGCTGCACCTGGGTCATCGGCAAGGGCGAGCACCGCCTGCTGGACGGCCTGGACGGCGTGCGACTTCATCGACTACGACAAGCGCACCGGCCTGGCCGGCATGCGCGCGCTGCGGCGCGCAGCTGCCGGCGGACGCGCTTCGATGCGCTGCTGCAGATGCAGGTGGCCGCGCGCGCCAACCTGCTGTCGGCCTTCATCCCCGCGCGGCGCCGCATCGGCTACGACCGCGCGCGCTCCAAGGACCTGCACGGGCTGTTCGTCAACGAGCGCATCCCCGACCGCCCGGGCATCCACGTGCTGGATGCGATCGGCAGCTTCTGCGAGCCGCTGGGCCTGCAGCAGGACCGACGTGCGTCTGGGACCTGCCGGTGCCGGACGACGGCGCGCGAGTGGGCGCGCGCGCAGTGGCCCGACGACGGCACGCCGCACGCTGCTGATCTCGCCCTGCTCCAGCCACGTCCTGCGCAACTGGCGTGCCGAACGCTATGCCGCGCGTGGCCGACCATGCCGCCGCGACGCGGCTGGCGCGTCGTGCTGTGCGGCGGCCGCAGCGAACTGGAGCGCGAGCACCGCCGATGCGATCCTGGCGGCGATGCAGCGCGCCCGGCGCTCGACCTGGTCGGCAAGGACACGCTCAAGCAGCTGCCCGCCCTGCTCGAACGCGCCGACCTGCTGATGACGCCCGGACTCCGGCCCGATGCACATCGCCAACGCGATGGGCACCAAGGTGCTGGGCCTGCATGCGGCCAGCAACCCGCGCCGCAGCGGCCCGTATTCGGACCTGCCGCTACTGCGTGGACCGCTACGACGAGGCCGCGCGCAAGTTCCTGCGGCAAGCCGGCCAGCGAGCTGAAGTGGGGCACCAAGATCGAGTTCGACGGGCGTGATGGACCTGGTCACGCGTCGAGGACGCGGTCGGCGGCGTTCGAGCGCTATCGCCGCCGACCACGCCGAGGCGGGCCGCAGGCGCCCGGCGGTCACGGCCGGTCGCCGGCCGGTAGTCCTGGTACGACTTCTCCTCCACGTAGGCCGAGCCCAGCGCCAGGTTGATGTCCTTCTTGATCCGGGCGCGCTCGTCGTTCTCGAAGTAGACCGCGCGCGCCAGGCGGATGAACTCCGCGTCGAAGTCCTGCGCCTTTTCCTTGATGCGGATGTCGTCCTCGATCACCCACAGGCGCTCGTTGACCGCCTTCAGCTCGGCGCGCAGCTCGACGATGTCGTTGCCGGCGGCCGGATGCGCCATCCAGGTCGTTTCCAGCGCCGACAGCTCGTTGCGCACGTTGGCCAGCTTGGCCGCGTCGCGTCATGCGCTCGGACTTGATCTGCAGGATGGCGATCTTGTCGAGCAGTTCGCCGAAGGACACGGGGACCAGGATTTCGGACATGGCGGCAGCCGCATTGCATGGCAGGGGCGCCAGTGTAGCCGGCCTTGCCTGACCGGCGCTGCGCGCCGGGCCCGTATCATTGCGCGCCCCGCGGCGACCGCCAGGTGCCACGGAGAGGTGGCAGAGTGGTTGAATGTACCTGACTCGAAATCAGGCAGGCGTTTATAGCGCACCGGGGGTTCGAATCCCCCCCTCTCCGCCAGATACGCAAAAGCCCCCGCAAGGGGGCTTTTGCGTATCTGGCGGAGAGGGTGGGATGCGAACCCACGGTAGGCTTCGACGCCTGATTTCGGCAGGACATTCGACCACTCTGGCCACCTCGCAGGTCGCCCCGCGCAGCAGGGCGAGGGCCATGGATGATACGGGGCCAGCACCCCTCGCGCGACAAGCGGACGCGCGCACTGCCCGCATGCGTCTGACCGACATCGCCGCGAACCGCTCCTCCAGCCCATCGGCAAATCGTGCCGCTGTCCGTTCGCACGATCATCCGTCAGAGCCGCATACGGACCGCCGGATCAGGCCATCAGCGCGCCATGATCGAATTCGGACACCTCACCCATGTCGGCCTGCGCCGCGACTCAACGAAGACACCTATTACGGCGACAGCGAGCTGGGGCTGTGGCTGGTGGCCGACGGCATGGGCGGGCACGAGTACGGCGAAGTCGCCAGCGCGCTGGCGCGCGAGACCATCGTCCGCGAAGTCCGCGACGGCACGCCGCTGGCCCAGGCCATCCGCATCGCCGACGAGGAAATCATCCGCACCTCGCAAGCGCCGCAACGACGCGCTGCCGATGGGCACCACCGTGGTCGCCGCGCGCGTCAACGGCAACCGCTTCGAGGTGGCCTGGGTCGGCGACAGCCGCGTCTACCTGTGGCGCGACGGCCAGCTGGCCCAGCTCTCGCAGGACCACAGCTACGTGCAGGAACTGATCGCCCAGGGCGCGATCACCCCCGAGCAGGCGCGCAGCCACCCGCACCGCAACGTGGTGACCCAGGCGCTGGGCGTGACCGACCCGCAGCAACCTCAACGTCGAAACCATGACCGGCGAACTGCAGCCCGGGCATGCAGCTGCTGCTGTGCAGCGACGGCCTGACCGAGGAAGTGGACGACCGCAGCATCGCCAGCGTGCTGGCGCCACGACGACTGCAGCGCGCAGGAATGCGTGGACACGCTGGTCGCCGCCGCGCTGGACGGCGGCGGCTCGGACAACGTCACCGTGATCCTGGTGCGCCGCCACTGAGCGGCACCGGGCGCTTGACCGGCGCGATGCAGCCCGGGTCCGTGCCCGGGCGTGTCGCTACGCCAGGCGCGGGCACGTCGCGTCGAGCTCGATCGGCTTCGGCAACCGCGTCCCACAGGCGCATGCGCCGGCACTTCTTGCGCAGGCCCGCCAGGCGCGCCTCGTGCGCCGCCAGTTCGCCTCGCTGATCAGCGACGCGCGGGCGCGGCCCGGCGCGCGGCACGGCAACGTCGGCGATCGACCGCGGCTGACGCCGGCATCGTCGCCGCGCGAAGCCGATCTCGCTCCTGCCCCGACGGTCAGCGCGAGGTAGACCTCGGCCAGCAGCTGGGCGTCGAGCAGCGCGCCGTGCAGCTGCCGGTGCGCATTGTCCACGCCCAGCCGCTTGCACAGCGCGTCCAGCGAATTGCGCTGGCCCGGGAAGCGCTGGCGCGCCAGCAGCAGCGAATCCTCGACCGCGCAGCGGTCGCGCAGCCGGCCGTAGTGCGCGCCCAGCAGCGCGCAGTTCGTTGTCGAGGAAGCCGACGTCGAACGCGGCGTTGTGGATGATCAGTTCGGCGCCGTCGATGAAGGCGAGGAACTCGTCGGCGATCTCGGCGAAGCGCGGCTTGTCGGCCAGGAATTCCAGGCGTCAGGCCGGTGACTTCCTGCGCGCCCGGCTCGAACTCGCGCTCGCGGATTGAGGTAGCGGTGGAAGGTGCGGCCGGTGGGGCGGCGCTCGACGCAGCTCGACGCAGCCGATTTCGACCACGCGGTTGCCCTCTCCCAGTCAGGCCGGTGGTTTCGGTATCGAGGATGATCTGGCGCATCAGCGCAGTCTACGGCAGTGTTCAGGCCGCGCCGGCGCGAAGCTTCAGCGCGGCGTTGCGCGCCAGCATGTCGACGCGCTCGTTGTCGGGATCGCCGGAATGGCCCTTCACCCAGCGCCAGTCGATCGCGTGCGGCTGCGGCGGCGGCTTGCAGGCGCTCCCACAGGTCGCGGTTCTTCACCGGATCGCCGCCGGCGGTCTTCCAGCCGCGGCGGACCCAGTTCGGCATCCACTCGGTGATGCCCTGGCGCACGTACTGCGAATCGGTGTGCAGCACGACGTCGCAGGGCTCGCTGCAGCGCCTCCAGCGCCGCGATCGCGCGCCATCAGCTCCATGCGGTTGTTGGTGGTGTCGGGTTCGCCGCCGGCCAGTTCGCGTTCGCGTGCCGCCGTAGCGCAGCAGCGCGCGCCCAGCCGCCGGGGCCGGGATTGCCCAGGCAGGCGCCGTCGGTGTGGATTTCGACCTGCTTGCAGTCGGGTCGGACATCTTTCATCGCGGCATTATCGCGTGCATCGGCGCGCACGTCGGCCGATGGCGCGCACCCGGTGGCGTTCGACCGGCCTGCAGTCGAAGCTGGCGCAGCGCGTCGCGCGGCATCGCGGCGTGCACGCGCTTGACCACGGTGAGCGCGACCGCGCCGCGCAGGCGGTCGGCCGCGCCGACGCCGGCTCGCCATGCGGCGACCGCGCCAGTACGGCCCCAGCCACTGCACGCTGACGGCTGTCGGTGGCGCAGACCCGACCGCGCGCAGCCGCGCCTGCCAGCGCCGGCTCGTCGCGCGTGCAGGCCACTGGCCGCGCCAGCGCGCGCGGTACGGGCTCCAGGGATTGAGCGCGAACAGCCACAGCGTGCCGCCGGGCACCAGCACGCGCGCGCATTCGTCCAGCAACGGCTGCGGATCCGGTGCCGGTCGTCGAGCAGCGTGCTGCAGCATGACCAGTGCCCAGCGCTTCGCTGGCCAGCGGCAGCGGCAGCGTCGCAGTGCAGGCTCGCCAGCCGAAGCAGGCCGTCGCCCGCGCCCGGCGCAGGCTGCAGCGGCGATGCCACGGGCGCGCCAGTGCCGGCGGCAAGGCCGCCGCGGGCGCCCAGCCAGAGCCAGGCAGGGCCGGACATGCCGGCCAGCGTGCGGGCCATCGCCGCGCGCTCGGCCGCCAGCAGGTCGCCTGACCGGCGGTGCCGGCGAACCAGGCCAGCGACGGCATCGGGTTGACGGCTGGTCGGCGGGACGGGCATGGTCGCGGATCTCCGGTGAGGTCCGGGCGCACTGGCCGGACGACTGCGCCGACTGCAGTCCGATCGCGCGCTGCCCCGGAGCGTCACCCATGCGTCTGCTGGCCCTGCCCGCCTTCGAGGACAACTACATCTGGGCCCTGGTCGGGCGACGGCGGCCGCGCGCTGATCGTCGATCCCGGGCGAGGCCGCGCCCGGTGCTGGCGGCGGCCGACGCAGGCCTGCAGCCCGCCGGCGATCCTGCTGACCCACCACCACCCCGACCACGTCGGCGGCGTGCCCGCGCTGCTGCGAGCGCTGGCCCGACCTGCCGGTGTATCGCGCCCGCGACGACCGCGCATCGCCACGCGCCACCGCGCGGGTCGGCGACGGGCGACCGCGTCGAGGTGGCCGGCTGGCGACTTCGACGTCATCGAGGTCCCCGGCCACACGCTCAGCCACATCGCCTTCCACTGGCCGCGGGCGACCGGCCTGCTGTTCTGCGGCGACACGCTGTTCAGCCTGGGCTGCGGGCGCCTGTTCGAAGGCACGCCGGCGCAGATGCTGGCCTCGCTGGAGCGCCTGGCGGCGCTGCCCGGCGACACCCTGGTCTGCTGCGGCCACGAGTACACCCTGGCCAATGCGGCGCTTCGCCCGCGCCGTCGACCCCGACAACCCGGCGCTGCGCACGCCGACTCGAGGAGGCCCAGGCCATGCGCGACGCCGGACGCCCGACCCTGCCCTCACGCTGGCCAGCGAACGCGCTGCAATCCCTTCCTGCGCGTCGACGCGCCGGCGGTCCGCGCGGCGCTGTCGCGCGCGCCTGGGCCGGGCGCCCGACGACCGCGTCGAGGCCTTCGCCGAACTGCGGCGCTGGAAGGACGGATTCCCCGCATGACGTCGCCGCCCGTCCCGGCTGCTGCGTCGCACGCGCCGGACATGCGGCGTGGGCCGTGCGTCCGCGACCTGCTGGCCGCCGTACCCGCGCGGCGATGGCGCCAGCGCCGAGCCGCTCCGGCCGATGGCGCGGAGACCGGCTGCCGCCGCCCGCGCCTCGGCACGCGGCCGGCGCAGATGCTACGCAGCGTTCCGCGACGGCCTGGCCGACCCGGAGCTGCGAGGCCGACGCCAGCGTCCGCTGGCGAAGCCACTTCGCCACCGCGCCCAGCGACGCTGGCCGGCCCGTCAGACGATGTGCTGCCGCTGTTCGGCTACGTGGTGCGACGCGCTGCGCGAGGCGCACCTGCCGACCGAATTCGCGCTGATCCCGTTCGTCGAAAGCGGCTACAAGCCCGGCGCGCGCAGCGCCGGCGGCCCGGCCGGCCTGTGGCAGTTGCATCGGCATCACCGCGCGCAACCACGGCGTCCGCATGCGAGCCGGGCTACGACGGCCGCCTGTCGCCGGTCGATTCCACCCACGCCGCGGTGCGCTACCTGCAAGACGCTGCACGGCATGTTCGCCGGCGACTGGCGGCTGGCGGTGATGGCCTACAACGCCGGCGAATACCGCATCCTGGGCGCGCTCAAGCGCGGCGGCAGGCGGCGCGCGATGCCCGGCCCGCCCAGCTGCCCGGCGTGTCCGACATCACCTATGCCTACGTGCGCAAGCTGCACGCGCTGGCCTGCCTGATCGCCGACGCAGGCCGACGACTCGCGTGGCATGGCGTCACTCGCGCGGCGCCACTGCCGCCGCTGGTCGCGCTGGAGGTGCCGGACGACGTCACCCGTCTGGATGCGCTGGCCAGCGCCACCGGGCCTCCGGAGGCCCGGCTGCGCCAGCTCAATCCCGCCTTCCGCACCGGGCGCATCGTGCCCGGGCGCGATGGCCCGCAGCAGGTGCTGCGTACCGGCAACCGGCGCGGGCGCGAGTGCCACGGCGGCACTGGCGCTGCCACCCGGCACGCCGGCGCAGGCCCCGCAGGTCGCTACGGCTGCTGCAGCTGACATGCGGGCAACCGGTGCCGCGCGTACCGCCGCAGACGCGACGGACCGCGCATCGCCCCGCCGGCATGTCGTGGCCCGCGGCGAGAACGCCGTGGACTGATCGCGCGCCGCTACGGCGTGCGCGTCGCGCGACCTGCTGGCCCGCAACGACCTGCGCGCCGGCACGCGTGCTGCAGCCAGGCATGGCCCTGCTGATCGACCCGCCGGCCTCGGCCGCGGACTGACAGGTTCGCGCGCAATGCGCCACCGCACGGCGGATCGCGGCCGCCGCGACGGGGCACACTAGCGCGCTTTGCCGGCCCCGCCGGCACCGGAACGAGGAAAGCACATGGGTTTCCTGCAGGGCAAGCGCGCACTGATCACCGGCATCGCCAGCCAGCGCTCGATCGCCACCGGCATCGCCGAGGCGATGCACCGCGAAGGCGCCGAACTGGCCTTCACCTACCAGAACGACAAGCTGCAATCGCGCGTCGAGAAGGCCGCCGCCGAATACGGCAGCGACATCGTGCTGCCGCTGGACGTCGCCGACGACGCGCAGATCGCCGCCTGCTTCGAGCAGCTGGGCAAGCACTGGGACGGCTTCGACATCCTCGTCCACGCCATCGCCTTCGCGCCGCGCGAAGCGATCGCCGGCCAGTTCCTCGACGGCCTGACCCGCGAGAACTTCGCCATCGCGCACGACATCTCGGCCTATTCGCTGGCCGCGCTGGCCAAGGCCGCGCGGCCGATGATGCAGGGCCGCAACGGCGCGATCCTGACGCTGAGCTACCTGGGCGCCGAGCGCGCGCTGGCCAACTACAACGTCATGGGCGTGGCCAAGGCCAGCCTGGAAGCGACCGTGCGCTACCTGGCGCTCAACCTCGGCCCGGAAGGCACGCGCGTCAACGCGATCTCGGCCGGCCCGATCAAGACCCTGGCCGCGGCCGGCATCGCCAGCTTCCGCAAGATCCTGGGCCACGTCGAGGAGTACGCGCCGCTGCGCCGCACCGTCACCATCGAGGACGTCGGCAACGTCGCCGCCTTCCTGTGCTCGGACCTCGCCGCCGGCGTCACCGGCGAGATCACCTACGTCGATGCCGGCTACAACATCCTCGGCATGACCGGCATCGAGGCGACGGCGAGGAATGAGCCAGCGCCGGTAAGGAACAAAAAAAGCCCGGCGCTGCCGGGCTTTTTTTTTGCGGATCCGGGCCAGCGGCTGCAGAAGTTGGACTCGAACGACCTCGATGTCGCATACCTGCGTCGCAGCGCGCTTGCGTCAACGCCTCGCACATCGTCCAGCGCCCGCACGCTGCGCGAACTGCTGCTGCAGCAGCTCGCGCTGCTCCGGGCTGAGCGTGGCGGCGTCGCCCGCGTGACCTTGGTGACCGCGAACAGCACGCATCGCGACCGTCCGGCAGCGCCTGCTGCCGGCCGAGGACCTTGCCCGCGGCCGGACGCGGCGCGGCGAAGATCGCCTCGTTGACCGCCGGCGCCGGCATCGGCATGCCGCGCGGCACGCCGGCAGCTCTGGCGGTGCCTGCAGGCCCTCGGCCGCGGCGACCGCCTGCAGCGGTCTCGCCCTTGGCGCACGCGCGCCAGCAGCGCCTCGGCGCGCGCCTCGGCGGCCTTGCGCGCGCGGTCGGCGCGGATCGCGGCGATCACCGCGTCGCGCACCTGCGCCAGCGGCAGCGCGCGTTCGGGCGTGTGCTCGAGCACGCGGATCAGCACGCTGTGGTTCGGGCGCGATCTCGATCGGATCGCTGACCGTGCCGTCCTGCACCAGCATCTCGGAGAACGCCGCACGCAGCACCGCCGGGTGCGCGGCGATGCCGTGCCGGCGCTGCGCGCGAACGGGCCGGCCGTCTGCACCGGCAGCCCCGATCTCGCGCGCGGCCGGCGCCAGCGACGTCGGATTCTGTAGACCTCGTCGACCAGCTGGCCGGTGAGGTCGTTGTAGGCGCGCTCGCGGTCGGCCTCGGCCTGTTCGCGCGCCAGCTCCTCGCGCACCTCCTCGAACGACTTGCGTCTGGCCGGACCTTGAGCTCGCGCAACTGGATCACGTGCCAGCCGAAGTCGGTCTTGACCGGCCCGCTGACCTGCCCGGGCTGCATCGCGAACAGCGCGTCCTCGAAGCGGCTCGTCATCACGCCCTGGCTCGACCCAGCCCAGGTCGCCGCCGCTGCCTTGGAACCGCGGTCTTCGCTGTTGCTGCGCGCCAGCGCCGCGAAATCCGCGCCCGGCGCGCGGCCTGCGCGGCCAGGCGCCGGCCTTGCTTCGCGCCGCCTTCCACGGCTGCGGCATTGGCGTCGTCCGCGACGCTGCACCAGGATATGCGAGGCCAGGCGCTGCTCCGCTGACTGAAGCGCGTCGCTCTCGCTCTTCGTAGCGCTGGCGCAGCGCGGCCTCGTCGGGCGCGGCGGTGCGCGGCAGGTGTCGGCGCGTCGACCTCGCACGTACTCGAGCGTCACCGTTCTCCGGCGCGCGGAAGTCGGCCGCGATGGCCTGGTACCAGGCTGGATCTCCGCGTCGCTGACCGGCGCGGTATCGGCCGCGGGCGCGGGCACCATCGACGAGCTGGACGTCGCGCTGCTCGCCCAGCAGGCGCAGCAGGCGGTCCGATCTCGCTGGGGTCACGAAGCTGCTGTTGCCGATGCGCGCCGGCCACCAGGGCCTGCTGCAGATTCTCGCGGACGGTGCGCTCGAACTGACCGCGGCGTCTGCGGCGGCACCTGCGAGGCCAGCGTCAGCTGGTAGCGCGTGGGGTCGAACCTGCCGTCGACCTGGAAGCCGGGATCTGCTGGATGGCATCTGCGCACCACGGCGTCGCCGACCACGAGCCCGGCGTCCTCGGCTGCCAGCTGCAGCACCTTCTCGTCGATCAGGCGCTCCAGCATCTGCCGCTTGTTGTCGACGCTTTCGAAGGCGCGCGCGTCGAACGCCTCGCCCTGCCTGCGCGCGCTGCTGCTGGCGCACCTGCTCGAAGCGCGCGCGGAATTCCTCTGCGGTGACTTCTTCGTGTTGCCACAGCATCGATACCGGCCACCAGGACGGCGCCGTCGCCCACCAGGTCGGCGGCGCCTGGATCTTGGCCACCGTGCTGGCACTGCCACCGACCATGTACTGGTCCATGCCGAACAAGGCGAACGGCACGATCAGCAGGCCCAGGATCACGGTGGCGACCAGCCGGGGTCTTGTCGCGGAGTTTCTGCAGCATGGGCAATCAGGGCTCGGGGTCTCAGCCGCACAGTCTAACGCGACAGCCCACGCCGGTCTCGGCACGGCGCCCGGGTTCGGCGACCGTCCGACGGAAAAAAAAGAAGGCGCCGTTTCCGGCGCCTTCTGGGACAATGGCGGAGCGGACGGGACTCGAACCCGCGACCTCCGGCGTGACAGGCCAGCATTCTAACCAACTGAACTACCGCTCCACGTTGAACCTCGTGGCCTGCGCCTCCGCCTTGATGCATGCGGAAAACGCGCGGCCCTCACTCAAAACAGGGGCGCCGGATGAGCCATCCGGCGCCCTCTGGGTACTACTGGCGGAGTGGACGGGACTCGAACCCGCGACCTCCGGCGTGACAGGCCAGCATTCTAACCAACTGAACTACCACTCCGCGTTGAAACTGTTCGCACTCGGTGCTGATGGTGGGTGCTGAGGGTTTCGAACCCCCGACCCTCTCCGTGTAAGGGAGACGCTCTACCGCTGAGCTAAGCACCCGAGCGAGTCGATTAGTTTACGGCATCCTTCAGGGCCTTGCCAGCCTTGAACGCCGGATTCTTCGACGCCTTGATCTTGATGGTCTCGCCGGTCTTCGGGTTGCGGCCCTGTGCGGGCGGCGCGCTTGCGCACCTGGAAGGTGCCGAAGCCGACCAGCGTCACGGTGTCGCCCTTCTTCAGCGCCTTGGTGATGACGCCGACCATCGCGTCGACGGCATCGCGCGGCATCGGCCTTGGACAGTTCGGCGGCGTCGGCGACGGCAGTCAACAAATCGGCTTTGTTCATTCGTATGTGACTCCCTGTGCGGCATGGGCCGCGGAGTTCTGAGTAACCGGACCGTCGCGCTCGCGTCCGGCAGACTGCTCCGATCGATTGACCGCGCAGGCGCGTCGTCGAGCCGCGCCGCGGGTGCGGTCGTTATACCAGCGGGCATTTGTCGCACGCAAGCCGGAAAGCCAGCAACTGACGCGGGTTTCAGCGCATTCGGCCGCGATTCGGCATCGACGGCTGTCGTCAATGCTTGACGTCCGGCTTGCGTGCGGTGCTTGCTCGGCTGCCGCGCACCGGCAGCTTCGCCGCCGCCGGCGTGCCGGCGCCGGCGAGCAGCGGACGCTCCAGCGCGATGTCGAGCACTTCGTCGATCCACTTGCACCGGCATGATCTTCAGTGCCCTGCGTGACGTTCTTCGGGATGTCGGCCAGGTCCTTGCGGTTCTCCTCCGGGATGATCACCGTCGTGATGCCGCCGCGCAGCGCCGCCAGCAGCTTCTCCTTGAGCCCGCCGATCGGCAGCACGCGGCCGCGCAGGGTGATCTCGCCGGTCATCGCCACGTCGGCGCGCACCGGGTTCTTGCGTCAGCATCGACACCAGCGCCGTGGCCATCGCGATGCCCGCGCTCGGGCCGTCCTTCGGGCGTCGCGCCGTCGGGCACGTGCACGTGCACGTCGTGCTTCTGCAGGAAGTCCGGTATCGATGCCCAGGCGCTCGGTGCGCGCGCGCACCACCGACAACGCGGCCGACGCCGACTCCTTCATCACGTCGCCCAGCTGGCCGGTCAGGGTCAGCTGGCCCTTGCCCGGCACCAGCGTGGCCTCGATCTGCAGCAGGTCGCCGCCGACTTCGGTCCACGCCAGGCCCGGTGACCAGGCCGATCTCGTTCTGTTCCTCGGCGCGGCCGAAGTCGAAGCGGCGCACGCCCAGGTACTTGTCCAGGTTCTTGGAGGTGACGCTGATGGCGCCCTTGCGCGCGCCCTTGCCCTTGGCCGGTTGCGGGCCGGCCAGCGCGATCTCCTTGACCACCTTGCGGCAGATCTTGGCGATCTCGCGCTCGAGGTTGCGCACGCCGGATTCGCGCGTGTAGTAGCGCACGATGTCGCGCACGGCGCTCTCGGCGATCTTCAGCTCGTCGGGCTTCAGGCCGTTGGCCTTGAGCTGCTTGGGCACCAGGTAGCGCTCGGCGATGTTGAGCTTCTCCTCCTCGGTGTAGCCGGGGATGCGGATCACTTCCATGCGGTCGAGCAGCGGGCCGGGGATGTTCAGCGAGTTGGACGTCGCCACGAACATCACTTCGGACAGGTCGAGGTCGACCTCGAGGTAGTGGTCGTTGAAGGTGTTGTTCTGCTCGGGATCGAGCACCTCCAGCAGCGCCGACGACGGATCGCCGCGGAAGTCCATCGACATCTTGTCGATCTCGTCGAGCAGGAACAGCGGGTTCTTGCTGCCGACCTTGTTGAGGTTCTGCACGATGCGGCCCGGCATCGAACCGACGTAGGTGCGGCGGTGGCCGCGGATCTCGGCCTCGTCGCGCACGCCGCCCAGCGACATGCGCACGAACTTGCGGTTGGTCGCCTTGGCGATCGACTGGCCGAGCGAGGTCTTGCCCACGCCCGGCGGGCCGACCAGGCACAGGATCGCGCCCTTCATCTTGCTTCACGCGCGTCTGCACGGCGAGGTATTCGAGGATGCGTTCCTTGACCTTCTCCAGGCCGTAGTGGTCGGCGTCGAGCACGTCCTGCGCGGCCTTGAGGTCCTTGCGCACCTTGCTGCGCTTCTTCCACGGCACGCCCAGCAGCCAGTCGAGGTAGTTGCGCACGACGGCGGCTTCGGCCGACATCGGCGACATCTGCTTGAGCTTGTTGAGCTCGGCCTTGGCCTTGGCCTCCACCGGCTTGGGCATGCCGGCCTCGGCGATCTTGCGGGCCAGCTCCTCGAGTTCGTTCGGCGCCTCGTCGAGCTCGCCCAGCTCCTTCTGGATCGCCTTCATCTGCTCGTTGAGGTAGTACTCGCGCTGGCTCTTCTCCATCTGCGACTTGACGCGGCCGCGGATGCGCTTCTCCAGCTGCTGCACGTCGATCTCGCCGTCGACGAGGCCGACCAGCAGCTCCAGGCGCTCGCCGACCTCGATGCGTTTCCAGCAGGCGCTGCTTGTCGGCTCAGGCGCACGCCCAGGTGCGCGGCGATGGTGTCGGCCAGGCGGCCGGGCTCGTCGATGCCGGCGAGCGTCTGCAGCAGCTCCGGCGGCAGCTTGCGGTTGGTCTTGACGTACTGCTCGAACAGGCTCATCAGCGAGCGCGCGATCGCCTCGATCTCGCGCTCCTCGCGGTCGATCGCTCGACTCGATCGCCTGCGCCGCGGCCGGTCAGCGCGCCGTCGCGCTCGCCGACCTCGTCGACCTGCACGCGCGCGACGCCCTCGACCAGCACCTTGATCGTGCCGTCGGGCAGCTTCAGCAGCTGCAGCACCTGCGCCAGCGTGCCGATCGTCGTACAGGTCGTCCGCGCCCGGGTCGTCGGTTTCGGCGGACTTCTGCGCGACCAGCAGGATGCGCTTGTCGGCCTCCATCGCCATGTCCAGCGCGCGGATCGATTTGTCGCGGCCGACGAACAGCGGGATGACCATGTGCGGGAAGACCACGACGTCGCGCAGCGGCAGCACCGGCAGGTCGAGCGTCGCGGTCGGTCGGATCGGTCATGGAAGCTCCATGCGGATCGGCGCCGGTCGCGGATCGGCAAAGTGCGCCTGGCTCGGTTATGGGGCGGCGCGAAGGATGCAAGCCACGGGCACGCCGTCATGACGCGCCGTGGGCTGCGATCGGGATCGCGGAAACGGAAACGCGCCTGGAAGGCGGCTCGTGGCGTGCGGCTCGATCGGCTACGGCGGCGCGCTCACTCGGCCGAGGCGACCTTGGGCTGCGGCCGGCGGGTGTCTGGTAGATCAGGTACGGCTCGGTCTTGTGCTCGATCACCGACTCGTCGACCACGACCTTGCTGACGTTCTCCAGCGACGGCAGGTCGTACATGGTGTCCAGCAGCACCGACTCGACGATGGTGCGCAGGCCGCGCGCGCCGGTCTTGCGCTTGAGCGCCTTGCGGGCGATCGCCGACCAGCGCGTCGGGGCGGAACTCCAGCTCCACGCCTTCCATCTCGAACAGCTTCTTGAACTGCTTGGTGATGGCGTTCTTGGGCTCGGTGAGGATCTTGACCAGCGCCGCCTCGTCGAGCTCCTCCAGCGTCGCGACCACCGGCAGGCGGCCGACGAACTCGGGGATCAGGCCGAACTTGATCAGGTCCTCGGGCTCGACTTCGGACAGCACCTTGCCGATCTCGGCCTTGCGCTCGCTGACTCTTGACCTTGGCGCCGAAGCCGATGCCGCCGGCCTCGGTGCTGCGCTGCTGGATGATCTTGTCCAGGCCGGCGAACGCGCCGCCGCAGATGAACAGGATGTTCGTGGTGTCGACCTGCAGGAATTCCTGCTGCGGATGCTTGCGCCCGCCCTGCGGCGGCACGCTGGCGACGGTGCCCTCGATCAGCTTGAGCAGCGCCTGCTGCACGCCTTCGCCCGACACGTCGCGGGTGATCGACGGGTTCTCGCTCTTGCGCGAGATCTTGTCGATCTCGTCGATGTAGACGATGCCCTGCTGCGCCTTCTCGACGTCGTAGTCGCACTTCTGCAGCAGCTTCTGGATGATGTTCTCGACGTCCTCGCCGACGTAACCGGCTTCGGTCAGCGTGGTCGCGTCGGCGATGGTGAACGGCACGTTGAGCAGGCGCGCCAGCGTCTCGGCCAGCAGCGTCTTGCCCGAACCGGTCGGGCCGACCAGCAGGATGTTGGACTTGGCCAGCTCGACGTCGTCGTTCTTGCTGGCGGCTCTCGATGCGCTTGTAGTGGTTGTACACCGCCACCGCGAGCGTCCTCTTGGCGCGCTGCTGGCCGATCACGTACTGGTCGAGCACCTCGAGGATCTCGCGCGGCTTGGGCAGGTGGCTGCGGGCCGACTGCGCCTTCTCCTCCAGCTCCTCGCGGATGATGTCGTTGCACAGCTCGACGCATTCATCGCAGATGAACACGCTCGGGCCCGCAATCAGCTTGCGGACTTCGTGCTGGCTCTTGCCGCAGAACGAGCAGTAGAGGATCTTGCTGCTGTCGCCGGAACGGCCCTGCCGGTCGTCGCTCATGCTTCGCGTTGTCCAGTCACCCGACGCCGTCGAGCGGGTGTTCGGTTCGAGAATAGCACAGCGTCCGGCCGGCGCCATGCAGGCGCGCGGCCGGAACGAGCGTTCCAGGGCGGCTTGCGGCGGACTGCAGGCGGAACCGCTCAGCCGGCCTGGATCGAGTCTTCCGGGCGCCGCTCCAGCACCTCGTCCACCAGGCCGTACGCCTCGGCGTCGGCTCGGCGCTCTTGAAGTTGTCGCGCTCGGTGTCGCGGGCGATCGTCTCGAGCGGCTGGCCGGTGTGCTTGGCCAGGATCTCGTTCAGGCGCTGCGCGCATGCGCCAGGATCTCGCGCGCCTGGATGTCGATGTCGGTGGCCTGGCCCTGGAAGCCGCCCGAGCGGCTGGTGGATCATCACGCGCGAGTTCGGCAGCGCGTAGCGCTTGCCCTTGGCGCCGGCGGCCAGCAGCAGCGCGCCCATGCTGGCGGCCTGGCCGACGCAGATCGTGCTCACGTCCGGCTTGATGTACTGCATGGTGTCGTAGATCGCCATGCCGGCGGTGACGATGCCGCCGGGCGAGTTGATGTACAGGCTGATGTCCTTCTCGGGGTTCTCGGCTTCCAGGAACAGCATCTGGGCGACGATCACGTTGGCCACGTGGTCGTCGACGCCGCCGACCAGGAAGATCACCCGCTCCTTCAGCAGGCGCGAATAGATGTCGTACGCGCGCTCGCCGCGGCTGGTCTGCTCGACCACCATCGGCACCAGGTTCAGGGCTTGGTCGGTTGTCGATCTGGCTCACTCGTCGGGTTGTGGACCTCGGTCCGGCCAGCGTGGGATCGGCCGGACGGGCGCAGTGCGGGCAGGCCTGCAGTCGGCTTACTGGCGGATCGCTTCGCTGGAAGGACAGCGGCTGCTCGGTGTGCTGGGCGCGCTCGGCGATCCAGTCGATCACCTGCTCCTCCATCACGCGGTTCTGCAGGCCACCATCAGCTGGGGGTCGTTGCGGTACAGCTCAATGACCTGCTGCGGCTCCTCGTAGGTCGAGGCGATCAGGCTGCAGGGTCTCGTTCAGGCGCTTGGGTCCAGGCGCAGCTCGTTGCTGCGGGCCACCTCGCCGACCAGCAGGCCGACCAGCACGCGCTTGCGGGCGGCGTCCATGAAGCCGTCGTGCGCGTCGTCCGGCACCTCGCCGATTGCTGGCCCTGGCGGCGGGCCTGCTCGACCGCCTGCTGCGGCCATGGCGCGGGCTTCGGCCTCGACCAGGCGCGGCGGCATCTCGACGTGCGACGTAGGCGGCGATCAGCTGCTCGCCGACCTCGCGGCGCAGGCGGGTCATCAGCGCGCCCTTGAGCTCGCGCTCCAGGTTGCTGCGGATGTCGGCGCGGAACTGCTCGGCATCGCCGCTGCTGCACGCCGAAGCTCTTGATGAACGTCCTCGTCGACCTCCGGCAGTCACCGGCTCGGACACCTTGGTCGACCTTCGAGGTGCACCTGCACCTGGCTTGCCGGCCAGCTGCGGCACGCGCCAGTCGGCCGGGAACTCGACGTCGATCTGCTTCTCGTCCTCGCCCTTGGACATGCCGACCAGTGCCGTACTCGATCTCCGGCAGACATCGCGCCCGAGCCGATCACGGTGGCGCCGCGCTCGACGCCTTCGGCCGGCAGCGCGCTCGTCGCCGGCCTGCGACCAGGTCTCGAGCTCGACCGCGTCGCCCTCGCTGGGCGGCGCGCTCGACCGGGCTCCAGGTGCGGCGCTGCAGGCGCAGGTTCTCGATCATCGCGTCGATGTCGGCGTCGGCGACTTCGGCGGTGTGGCGGATCACGCTGAGCTTGGCGACGTCGATGTCGCCGAAATCCGGCACCACTTCGAAGGTGGCGATGTAGGCCAGCTCGTCCTCGCGCCGGCCGGCTCGATGCTGCGGATTGCCGGCCAGCTGCAGCGACTCCTCGCGCACGGCCTGCGTCGAAGCTCTCGCGCAGCAGGCCGTCGAGGACCTCGGCGCGGACCTGCGCGCCGAAGCGCTGCTCGATCACCTTGGCCGGCACCTTGCCGGGGCGGAAGCCCTTGATGCGTGGCGGTCGCGGGCGATCTCGCGCAGGCGGCCGCCGACCTGCGTCTCCAGGCGCTCGGCCGGAAGGCTGAACGTCATGCGGCGCTCGAGGTTGCCGAGCGATTCGACCGAAACTTGCATATCCACTCCTGCGACCGCGGCGGTCCGGCCGCGGCACGATGTTGATGATCGGGTGTTGGGGGCGACCGCGCGGCGGGACGGCGAAGAGCCACGGCGGAACGGCGTAGTTTCGCCGATTCCCGGCGCGGCTGCCAGTTGGGGTGCGTGACGCGGAGTTGCGCGACAGCCGATCGGGGCCCTACCAGAGGGCAAAGCGCGCCCGAACGGCTGTGAACATCGCTCGCGAACGCTCGTTGGAGCCACCGGGCTGTTGGCTCTGCGTCGCCGGGTTGGTGCGAAAGGAGGGACTCGAACCCTCACGGGCTTGCGGCACTGGAACCTAAATCCAGTGCGTCTACCAATTCCGCCACTTTCGCGCTGGCCACCCGACGGCGGCGGGCCCATTCTAGGCCCTGGCCCGGGCCACCGGCCTTTCTCACCGCCCCCGGCACAAAAAAAGACGCCCGGCCGAGGCCGGGCGTCTTCGGGACTGGTGGGCCGTCAAGGATTCGAACCTTCGACCTATTGATTAAGAGTCAACTGCTCTACCAACTGAGCTAACGGCCCGAAACTGCTGGAAATTGTAACAAGTCACAACGGCTCAGTAACCCGCGCGACATTCGATCTGGGGTGGAAGACGGGATTTGAACCCGCGACCCCCGGAATCACAATCCGGTGCTCTAACCAACTGAGCTACATCCACCATTGAAACACTACAAGATACCGCAGTGGCGCGCCCGGCAGGACTCGAACCTGCAACCGCCGGCTTAGAAGGCCGGTGCTCTATCCGGTTGAGCTACGGGCGCCCGGCCGGATTGTCGCATCCTAGCCCGCGGACACCGTCGCCTGCGGCCGGATGGTCGGGGTAGAGGGATTCGAACCCCCGACACTCTGGTCCCAAACCAGTGCGCTACCAGACTGCGCTATACCCCGGACTCGGGCTCCCGTTGCGCGTCAACGCCACGAAAGGCCGCGTATTGTCGGAACCTGCGCCGCCGCTGTCAAACGCAGACAGGCTGCCTGCCAGCGGCCTGTGTATCCTCGCATGCGTGCGGTCATGCGATATCCTCGGCGCCTGCGGACCATGCCGTCCGACACCACAAGGAGCAGGCAATGATGCGCAGCGGCAATCCGGCATTGAAAGAATCCACCTTCCTGGACCTGGGCAGCGGCGCGGTGGTCTCGCGCGACGCCGGTGCGATGACCCTCAACGGCACCGTCAACAAGACCGGCTTCCTGCTGCTGCTGGCCGTGCTGACCGCCGCCTTCGCCTGGAACCAGGTCAGTTCACCGGCCGACGGCGTCCGACCGGCTGGCAGGCCTGTACGTGTGGGGCGGCGCGATCGGCGGCCTCGTGCTCGCGCTGGTCACCATCTTCAAGAAGACCTGGGCGCCGGTCACCGCGCCGCTGTACGCGCTGGTGGAAGGCTTCTTCCTGGGCGCGATCTCGGCCATGTACAACCACGCTGTACGAGGGCATCGTGCATGCAGGCGGTGGTGCTGACCTTCGGCACGCTGTTCGCGCTGCTGTTCGCCTACCGCAGCGGCCTGATCAAGGCCACGGAGAACTTCAAGCTGGGCGTGGTCGCCGCCACCGGCGGCATCGCGCTGGTCTACCTGGCCAGCATCGTGCTGGGCTTCTTCGGCATCAAGCATCCCGCTGATCCACGAGTCGGGCACTGGTCGGCATCGGCTTCAGCCTGTTCGTGGTGGTGATCGCCGCGCTGAACCTGGTGCTGGACTTCGACTTCATCGAGAACGGCGTCGAGCAGGGCGCGCCCAAGTACATGGAGTGGTACGGCGCGTTCGGCCTGATGGTCACGCTGGTGTGGCTGTACCTCGAGTTCCTGCGCCTGCTGTCGAAGCTGCGCGACTGCGCGTCTGAGCGGGCGACGCCCGCCACGCATGAGCGAAAGAGGCAGCGGCCATCGCGCGCCTCTTTCGTTTCAGCGGCGCCTGCCGTGGTCATGCTCAGTGGGACGCAGGAGCGCGGCCTTGCGGCGCGTGCGGCCACAGCATGAACGCGATGGTCACCGCGACCAGCAACCAGCAGTAGTGCGACCTTGCCCACCAGCGCCAGCGGCGACAGCCCGGCCAGCGAAGCGGCCAGCAGGATCTGCGCGCCGTACGGCAGCACGCCCTGCACACGCAGACGAAGATGTCGAGCAGCTGGCCGCGCGCGCGGGCGGAACGCCGTGCCGCTCGGCGATATCGCGCGCCACGCCGCCGCTGATCAGGATGGCCACGGTGTTGTTGGCGGTGAACACATCGGCTGCCGGCCGCCAGCGCGGCGATGCTCGCACTCGCCGGCGCGGCGCCCGTGCTGCCGCGCGCATGCGGGCGATGGTCGCCGGCCAGCCACGTCCAGCCCGCCGCCGCGCCTTGATAGCGCGCCCAGGCCGCCGATCAGCAGCGACAGCAGGAGGATCTCGACCATGCTCTCGAACCCGGCATAGATGTCGCCGGCGAACGTGACCGGTCATCCGTAGCCGGTCGCCGCCCACCGCCGAACACCCCCGCCACGACGATGCCCAGGGCCAGCACCAGCACGACGTCCAGCCCCGCCAGCGCCAGCACCAGCACCAGGAGGTAGGGCAGCACCAGCCAGGCCGACGCCGCCTCGGGCGCGCTGACGGGCGCGCTGTCGCCCACGACCGCCAGCAGGGCCAGCGTCAGCACGGCGGCCGGCAGCGCGATCCAGACGTTCTCGCGGAACTTGTCGCGCATGCGGCAGCCCTGGGTGCGGGTGGCGGCGATGGTGGTGTCGGAGATGATCGACAGGTTGTCGCCGAACATCGCCCCGCCCATCACCGCGCCCATCACCAGCGCGCGGTCCAGCCCGGCCGCGTCGGACACGCCCAATGCGATGGGCGCGACCGCGGCGATCGTGCCCATGGACGTGCCGATCGCCAACGCCACGAAGCCGGCAACCACGAACAGCCCCGGCAGGATCAGCGACGGCCGGCAATGCCCCGAGCCCGAGCGCGACCACCGCATCGACCGCGCCGATCGGCGCGACACGATGGCGAAGGCGCCGGCCAGCAGGAACATCAGGCACATCAGCATGATGTTGCTGTGGCCCATGCCGGCCAGCAGCGTTTCGACCGGGCGGATGCCGCGCCGCCACGCCAGCCAGGCACCCAGGGCCAGCGCCGGCAGGATCGCCACGGGCGCCCGCAACTGGTAGAAGCCCATCGCCTCGCCGCTGTGCCGTGAAATACAGGCCCGCACCGAAGAACAGGATCAGGAACAGCACCAGTGGCGTCAACGCCAGCGCGCTGGGGGTCGGGCTCGCAGGTGGGGGGGCATGACCCGCCGCAGGCTTCATCGCTTTATCCGGATACAGGAGTTTCGTGAGTCTGGCGGGGCGGTGACGGGGTGTCGAGCGGCGCCGGTGGAACGCTGTCGGGCGGGCGGTGGTGGCAGTGCTGCCGGGACCGCGGGCGGCTTGGCACCCCAACGCAACAGGGCGCCGAAGGCGCCCTGCTGGATGGTCAGGAACGACGCGTCGATCAGGCCGTGGCGCGCGCGGCGATCGCCTTGGCAAATGACATCGTGTCGCCGTTGCCGCCCAGGTCCGGCGTCAGCGAATCCTTGGCCTCGAGCGTGGCGACGATGGCCTCGCGCAGCTTCGTGCCTTCTCCGGCATGCCCAGGTGGTCGAGCATCTGCGCTGCGCCCAGCAGCAGCGCGCACGGGTTGGCCTTGCCCTTGCCGGCGATGTCCGGCGCAGAGCCGTGCACGGCTTCGAAGATCGCCGCGTCGGTGCCGATGTTGGCGCCCGGCGCCAGGCCCAGGCCGCCGACGAGGCCGGCGCACAGGTCGGAGATGATGTCGCCGAACAGGTTGGTGGTCACGATGATGTCGAACTGACTCCGGCGCATCACCAGCTTCATGCAGCTGCTGTCCACGATCATCTCGTTGCACTGGATGTCCGGGTACTCGGCCGCCACGGCGCGCGCGGTCTTGCAGGAACAGGCCCGAGGTCGACTTCAGGATGTTGGCCTTGTGCACCACCGTGACCTTCCTGCGGCCGGTCTTGCGGGCCAGCTCGAAGGCATAGCGCACGATGCGCTCCGAACCCCGACGGGTCACCTTCTGCGTCAGCACGGCGGTTTCGCCGTCCTCGCACAGCATCTGGCCTTCGCCGATGTAGGCGCCTTCGGTGTTTTCGCGCACGGTGATCAGGTCCACGCCGTCGGTGAAGCGCGACTTGGTGTTGGGGAACGACTTGGCCGGGCGCACGTTGGCGTAGAGGTCGAAGCGCTTGCGCAGCTCGACGTTGATCGAGGTGAAGCCCTCGCCGACCGGCGTGGTCAGCGGGCTCTTGAGCGCGACTCGGTTCTTGCGGATGGAATCCATCGTGGCCGCCGGCAACAGCTCGCCGTGCTTCTCGAGCGCGACCAGGCCGGCGTCGGCCTCCTCGTAGCTCAGGCCCAGCTGCATCGCGTCGAGCACGTGCAGGGTGGCGTCCATGATTTCCGGGCCGATGCCATCGCCGCGGATGACCGTAATGGTGTGCGTCATAGGGGAGTTTTCCAGCTGGTGGCGCGCGCAGGGGCCGCGCGGCGCAAAGGTTTAGCCCCGTAATTATGCCGCGCCGGGCCGCCACTTCACAGGCCCGGCGATCCCGGCCCGCCGCGGCGCAGCCCCCGGCTCACTGCCGAGGGGGGCCGGCGCTCACCCCAGCGCAGGGATTCCCTGGCCTACGACGCGTGCGCGTGTGCGTGTGCGTCCGGCATGGACGCCCCGCCCTGCTCCAGCCGGTCGAGGAAATCGACCGCCCGACGCATGTGCGGAATCACGATCGACCCGCCCACCACCAGTCCCACCGAGAACGCCTCGAACATCTCCTCGCGGCTGACGCCCGCCTCGCGACATTGGGCAACGTGGTAACTGATGCAGTCGTCGCAGCGCAGCACCATCGAGGCCACCAGCCCCAGCAGCTCCTTGGTCTTCACGTCCAGCGCGCCGGGCTGGTAGGTCTGCGTGTCCAGCGCGAAGAAGCGCCGCACCACCTGGTTGGGTTCGGCCAGGATGCGCTCGTTCATGCGCTTGCGGAACGCGGTGAACTCGGCGATGCGGTCCTGTTCGGCGCCCGCGTTGCCGGGCCCGCTCATGCCGCACCGCTCCAGCAGCGGCTGCAGGCCGCCGGCACGGTGCAGCGCAATCATGTCGTCGTAGCCCCCGACGTGGGTGTCGCCGACGAAGATCTGCGGCACGCTGGTGCGACGCGTCAGCGCCACCATCTTCTGGCGGGCATCGGGCTCAATGTCGATGCGCACCTCCGTCCACGAGCGCCCCTGGCTGCTGAGGAAATTCTTGGCCGCAACGCAATACGGGCAGATCGCGCTGGTGTAGATGGTGATCGGCGGGCCGTTGCCGGCGGGGGTGACGGGATTGCTCAACGCACTGCTCCGGTGTGACAGGGTGGGATACCAGGGGTTAGGCCGTTACGGTGGTTTCCGCACGTCAGGCCCGGTGGTGAGGTTACCTGCCGCTACGTGAACTTCGCAGCGCTGACGGGGTCGATGGAAAGTCCCTGCGTGTCTGTCCATGCGGATTAACGGCGGATTCACACCCTGCGACCATCGCGGCCGCATCCTGCCGGGACGGATCCGGATCCCATCCTGGTATCCGCAGGAGCCATCGGATGCCGCATGGATGCCCTCTGCTGAAATCGATCGACGCCCCACGACCCGTCCCGGAGCCCGCCTTGCGCCGCATCGCCCTGCCCACTGCCGCCCTGGTCCTGGCCATCGCCAGCGTCTGCGCCCCCGCGCAGGAACCGCGCCTGCCCGACATCGGGTCCTCGGCCGGCGAGCTGCTCACCCCGGCCCAGCAGGAGCAGTACGGCGCGATGATGCTGGCGCAGTTGCGCCACTACGACTACCTGCTGGAAGACCCGCTGCTGGACCAGTGGCTGGATGGCATGGGCAACCGCCTGGCCGCGCACAGCGACCGGCCGCGGCCAGTCGTTCACTTTCTTCATGATCAACCAGCGCCAGATCAACGCCTTCGCCACGCTGGGCGGCTACATCGGCGTCAATGCGGGCCTGGTGCTGGCGGCCGAGCGCGAGGACGAGGTGGCCGCGGTGATGGCGCACGAGATCGCCCACGTCACCCAGCACCACGTGCTGCGCGGCGTGGAGCGCGCCCAGCGCGACCAGCTGCCGATCCTGCTGGCCATGCTCGGCGCGATCGTCGGTGGCGCAGCGCCGCCGACGGCAGCTCGGGCGACGACGCGGCGCAGGCCGCGATCGTCTCGGCGATGGGCCTGATGCAGCAGCGCCAGATCGATTACACGCGCTCCAACGAGCCCGAGGCCGACCGCCTCGGCATCCAGACCCTGGCCCGCAGCCAGTACGACCCGATGGCGATGGCCGACTTCTTCGGCACGATGCAGACGCGCGCCCGCGCCAATGCGGCGGGCGCTCGACGATGCCGCCCGACTACCTGATGACCCACCCGGTCACCACCACCCGCATCAGCGAGGCCAAGGAGCGCGCGGAGCAGATCGCCCAGGCGCCGCAACGCTTCACCGGCGCGGTGGGCGGCAGCGACAACCCGCTGCTGCCCGAACGCTTCCGCCTGCCGGCGCAGGCGGTGGCGCGCGAGGCGGTACCGGCCGGTTCGAGTTCGCGCGCGAGCGGCTGCGCGTGCTGAGCGCCAACACCCCGGCCGAGGCGGTGCGCGAGTACGAAGCGCATGCAGGCCGCAGGGCCGCTGACCGACGCCCAGCGCTACGGCCTGGCCATCGCCCGGCTGCGCGACAGCCAGGCGCCCGCGGCACACGATGCGCTGCAGGCGCTGCATGCGGAACGTCCCGGCGATACCTGTGGCTGCACTGGCGCTGGGCGAGGCCGAAGCCCGCACCGGACGCACCGAAGCCGCCGACGCGCGCTTCGAAGCCCTGCTGCGGCGGCTCGCCGCACAACCGCGCGGCCGCGCTGACCTATGCCCGCGTGCTCGTCGAGCGCAACACCCCCGAGGCCGGCCGCGCGCGCAGGCCGTGCTGCGGCCGCTGCTGGCGCGGGCCGCCGACGACGCGGTGTTCCAGCAGCACCTTCGCGCGCGCCAGCGAGATCGCCGGCGACGCCGTGCGCGCCGGCGAGGCGCTACGCCGAAGCGGCCTTACCTCAACGGCCGGCCCGAACAGGCGCTGGTGCAGCTCAACACCCTCAAGAAGCGGCCCGACCTGGACTACTACGCCCGCGCCCGCATCGAAGCGCGCATCGCGGCGATCACCCCGACGGTGCTGGAACTCAAGCGCCAGGGCATCCGCGACGAGGACCTGCGGCGGCGCTGAGCCTTGGGGGCCCGGCGCAAGGCCCGGCGCGTGGCCGCCCGGATGACCATGTCACGCACCGGTCATAAAACGGTAGTGTACTGACGCGGCCCCACCGGCCCGCGGCCCCGCGTCGCGGCCGGCCCCGCCCCCAGCCGCCGGTGACCGCGTGCAGAAGCGCATCCTGATCGTCGAAGACGAACCCGCCATCCGCGACATGGTCGCCTTCGCCCTGCGCAAGGGCGAATACGACCCGGTGCATGCCGGCGACGCCCGCGAGGCGCAGGCCGCCATCGCCGACCGCGTGCCCGACCTGATCCTGCTGGACTGGATGCTGCCCGGCACCAGCGGCCTGGAGCTGGCCCGGCGCTGGCGCGCGCGAAGCGCTGACCCGCGAGGTCCCGATCATCATGCTGACCGCGCGCGGCGAGGAGAACGACCGCGTCGGCGGGCTGGAAGCCGGCGTCGACGACTACGTGGTCAAGCCGTTTTCGGCCCGCGAACTGCTGGCGCGCATCCGCGCGGTGCTGCGCCGCTCGCGCGAGGACGACGAGGACGGCAGCGTCAGCGTCGGCGGGCTGCGCATCGACGGCGCCGCGCACCGCGTGTTCGCCCGCACGCGGCCGGCGAGGACCAGCCCGTGCAGATCGGCCCGACCGAATACCGCCTGCTGCACTTCTTCATGACCCACCCCGAGCGCGTGTACTCGCGCACCCAGCTGCTGGACCACGTCTGGGGCGGCAGCGTGTACGTGGAGGAGCGCACGGTCGACGTGCACATCCGCCGCCTGCGCAAGACGCTGGAGCCGCACGCGCTGGAGGGCATGGTGCAGACCGTGCGCGGCGCCGGCTACCGGTTTTCGGCCGCTGCCGAGGTCTGAGGGGCTGTGATTCGTGATGCGTGATCCGTGTTTGTTGCAGCGAAGGCGAAGACGCGGCACACCGGGCATGATTGCCAGGCATACCGTCTGGAAGGCAGTGATCCCAGGCACGATCACTGCATTCGACCCCTCACGAATCACTCAGCACCGCCATCACTGCCCACCATCACGGCCGTCTGCATGCCTCCCCGCGCCCGCTCCGCCTGGTTCGCACGCTCGGCACGCTCGCCTTGGTCCTGCTGGCGCTGCCGCGGTGGGCGTCGCTGGTCGGCCAGCCGTGGCCGGTCTTGACCCTCGCCGCGCTGGGCGTGGTCGCCTGGCACTACTGGCGGCTGCGCCGCGTGCTGCTGCGGCTGACCGCCCGCCAGCGGCTGAGCCCGCCGCAGGGCGACGGGCGTCTGGAACGAACTCGACCGCCTGCTGCACCGCAGCCAGGCGGAGATGCGCAGCGCGCAAGCGCCGCCTGCTGGACATGCTGCGCGCCTACCGCGCCGCCGCCGCCGCACTGCCCGACGCGATCGTGGTGGTCGAACGCAACAGCCAGCGCATCGCAGTGGTTCAACGAGGCCGCCACGCCGCCTGCTCGGCCTGCAGCTATCCGCGCGACATCGGCGCGCCCGTCGGTCGCAGCGCCTGCAGCCGCTGCCGCTGGCGCACTGGCTGGCCGCCGGGCCGCAACGCCGAGCCGCTGGAGATGCGCCTCGCCGCGTCAACCCGCGCGCTACGCCTCAGCCTGCGCCTGATCCCGTATTCCGAACGACTGTGGCTGCTGGTCGCGCGCGACGTCAGCCGGCTGCTGCAGCTGGAGCAGATGCGCCGCGATTTCGTCGCCAACGTCTCGCACGAGCTGCGCACGCCGCTGACCGTGGTGCACGGCTACCTGGACATGCTGGACCCGGCCGAGCACCCGGACTGGGCGCCGATGCTGGCCGAGATGCAGCGGCAGTCGCAGCGCATGACCCAACTGGTCGAGGACCTGCTGACCCTGTCGCGCCTGGAAGCGCAGGACAGCCTGCCGGCCGAGGAGCCGGTGGCGATGGCGCCGATGCTGGCCACGCTGCGGCGCGAGGCCGAGGCGCTCAGCCAGGGCCGCCACGACGATCACGGTCGAGGACGACGGCCGGCGTCGACCTGTGCGGCTCCAACAAGGAACTGCACAGCGCGTTCTCCAACCTGGTCAGCAACGCGGTGCGCTACACGCCGGCCGGCGGCGCGATCACGCGTGCCGCTTCGCGCGCCGACGCGCGATGGCGGCGCCGTGCTGGAGGTGCGCGACACCGGCTACGGCATTCCCGCCGCGCACCTGCCGCGCATCACCGAACGCTTCTACCGCGTGTCCACCAGCCGCTCGCGCGAAAGCGGCGGCACCGGCCTGGGCCTGTCCATCGTCAAGCACGTGCTGAACCTGCACCAGGCCCGGCTGGAGATCGACCAGCGAAGTCGGCCACGGCAGCACGTTCTCCTGCCACTTCGGCGCCGAACGCGTGCAGCGCGCGCGACGCCAACGCCAGCGTGCCATCACGTGCATGCCATGAACGCTGCATGCCGCCCTGGCCGCGACTGCGACCTGCCCGCCGACCAGGCGACCCGCTGCGCGACCCGGCGCTGTACCTCAACCGCGAACTGTCGCAGCTGGACTTCAACTTCCGCGTGCTGGCGCAGGCGCAGGACCCGCAGGTGCCGCTGCTGGAGCGGCTGCGCTTCCTGTGCATCTCCTGCACCAACCTCGACGAGTTCTTCGAGATCCGCGCCGGCACGCGTGCGCCACGCGCATGGATTTCGGCCTGCCGCCGGCCGCCGACGGCCTGGCGCCGGCGACCGTGCTCAACGCGCATCCACGACCGCGCCGCCGAACTGGTGGCACGCGCAGTACGACTGCTGGAACGAGGTGCTGCGCCCGGCGCTGGCCGAGGCCGGCGTGCGCGTGCTGCAGCGCGAGCCTGGAACGCCGCGGCAGACGCGCTGGCTGCGCGCCTACTTCCGCGACGAGATCATGCCGGTGCTGTCGCCGCTGGGCCTGGATCCGGCGCATCCGTTCCCGAAGATCCTCAACAAGTCGCTCAACATCGTGGTCGTGCTGAAGGGCAAGGATGCGTTCGGCCGCGACGGCCACCTGGCCATCGTGCGCGCGCCGCGCTCGCTGCCGCGCATCATCCAGCTGCCGCGAGCGCGTGTCCGGCGGCGAGCACGATTTCGTGTTCCTGTCGTCGGTGCTGTCGGCGTTCGTCGACGAGCTGTTCCCGGGCATGGAGGTCAAGGGCGCCTACCAGTTCCGCGTGACCCGCAATTCCGAACTGATCGTCGACGAGGAGGAAGTCGAGAACCTCGCGCTGGCGCTGCGCGACGAACTGGTCGGCCGCGGCTACCTGCGCGCGGTGCGGCTGGAGATCGCCGAGCGACTGCCCGAAGCCGCATCGTGCGCACGCTGCTGCAGAACTTCGACCTGCCCGAGAACGCGGTCTACCGCATCAACGGGCCGGTCAACCTCAACCGCGTCATCCAGGTCTACGACCTGGTGCAGCGCCCGGACCTGAAGTTCCCGCCGTTCCACGCCGCGCGCTGCTGCGCGGCAGCGACGCGATGTTCGAGCAGCGTCGCCGACGGCGACGTGCTGCTGCACCACCCGTTCGATGCGTTCACGCCGGTGCTGGAACTGATCCGCCAGGCCGCCGAAGACCCGAACGTGCTGGCGATCAAGCAGACGCTGTACCGCACCGGCAAGGATTCGCCGATCGTCGAGCAGCTGATCCAGGCCGCGCGCAACGGCAAGGACGTCACCGTGGTGGTCGAACTGCGCGCGCGCTTCGACGAGGACGCCAACCTCGGCCTCGCCGACCGGCTGCAGGAGGCCGGCGTGCAGGTGGTCTACGGCGTGGTCGGCTACAAGACCCACGCCAAGATGCTGCTGATCGTGCGCCGCGAAGGCCGCAAGCTGCGCCGCTACGTGCACCTGGGCACCGGCAACTACCACAGCGGCACCGCGCGCGCGTACACCGACTTCGGCCTGATCACCGCCGACCCGGACATCGGCAACGACGTGCACCTGATCTTCCAGCAGCTGTCCGGCCTGGCGCCGCCGATCAAGCTCAAGCGCCTGCTGCAATCGCCCTTCACCCTGCACGCCGGCGTGCTCAAGCGGATCGAGCGCGAGGCCGCGCATCGCGCGCGGCCGGCAAGCCGGCGCGCATCATCGCCAAGATGAACGCCCTCAACGAGCCGCAGGTGATCCGCGCGCTGTACGCGGCCTCGCAGGCCGGCGTGCAGATCGACCTGATCGTGCGCGGCGCCTGCACGCTGCGCCCGGGCGTGCCGGGCATTTCCGACAACATCCGCGTGCGCTCGATCGTCGGCCGCTTCCTCGAACACCAGCCGCGTCTACTGGTTCGGCAACGACGGCGACGCCCGAGCTGTTCTGCGCCAGCGCCGACTGGCTGGAGCGCAACCTGCTGCGCCGCGTCGAGACCTGCTTCCCGATCCTCGACCCGGAGCTCGCCGCGCGCGTGTATCGAGGAAGCGCTGCACAACTACCTGGCCGACAACCTCAACGCCTGGGAGCTGCAGCCGGACGGCGAGCTACCGCAAGCTGTCGCCGGCCGAAGGCGACGCGCCGCATTCGGCGCAGGCTGCGCTGCTGGCGAAGGTCTGCATGCGGCATGACCTGCGGGCCGCATCATCGCGCTGACGCATCGCGCGCCGCACTCCGCATGAGCGACTGACGCCATGCGCCGCACGCCGTCCACGCTCGCCTGCCGCTCGCAGGACGGCGACCTGCTCGCCGCGGTCGACCTCGGCTCCAACAGCTTCCACATGGTGGTCGCGCGCTACATGCTGGGCCAGCTGCGCGTGGTCGACCGCCTGCGCGAGACCGTGCGCATGGCCGAAGGCCTGGACGGCAAGGGCGGCCTGTCCGCCGAGGCGCGCCAGCGCGCGCTGGACTGCCTGTCGCGTTTCGGCCAGCGCATCCGCGACATCCCGCCGCAGCGCGTGCGCGCGCTGGCCACCAATACCGTGCGCCAGCTGGCGCGCGCCGCAGGCGTTCCTGGTGCCGGCCGAAACCGCGCTGGGCCACGCCATCGAAGTGGTCGTCCGGCCGCGAGGAAGCGCGCCTGATCTACCTCGGCGTCGCCCACGCGCAGCCGCCCAAGCCGGGCCAGCTGCGGCTGGTGATCGACATCGGCGGCGGCTCCACCGAATGCATCATCGGCCGCGGCTTCGAGGCGATCGAGCGCGAAAGCCTGCAGGTCGGCTGCGTCGCCAGCACGCGGCGCTTCTTCCCGAGCGGCAAGCTGTCGAAGAAGCGCTGGAAGGAAGCGCTGACCGAAGTCGCCGCCGAGTTCCAGCAGTTCGCCGGCACCGTACCGCGCGCTGGGCTGGCAGGAAGCGCTGGGCTCGTCGGGCACCAACAAGGCCATCGGCGAGATCTGCGCGGCGATGAAGCTGACCAAGGGCGCGGTCACCGCCGAGGCGCTGCCGCTGGTGCGCGACCGCCTGCTGCAGGCCGACCGCATCGAGGACATCGACCTGCCCGGCCTGTCCAGCGACCGCCGGCCGATCATCGCCGGCGGCGTGCTGGTGCTGGAAGCCGCGTTCGACGCGCTGGGCCTGCAGCGCATGATGGTCAGCAAGGCGGCGATGCGCGAAGGCGTGCTCTACGACATGCTCGGCCGCGGCGGCGACGACGATCCGCGCGATGCCTCGGTGGCGGCGCTGATGCAGCGCTACGGCATCGACGACGGCGCAGGCCGCGCGCGTCGAAGCGCACCGCGCTGCGCCTGTTCGACCAGGTGGCGCGAGCGCTGGGCGCTCGACGACGACGACCGCGCTGATGCTCGGCTGGCGCCGCGCGCCTGCACGAGACTCGGCCTGGCGATCGCGCACAGCCAGTACCACGTGCATGGCGCCTACATGCTCGAGCACTCCGACATCGCCGGCTTCTCGCGCCAGGAGCAGCAGTTCCTGGCCGCGCTGGTGCGCACCCATCGCCGCGGCATCCCCAAGTCGGCATTCGACGCCCTGCCCGACCGCCTGCTCGCGCAGCGCGCGGCGCAAGCGCCGCCCTGCTGCGCCTGGCGGTGCTGCTGCACCGCGCGCACGAGGCCGACCCGATCCCGCAGCTGGACGTGCGCCGCCGACGGCGCGACCCTGCGCTGGCCCTGTCCAGGCGCTGGCTGGATGCGCGCCCGCTGCTGGCCGCCGACCTGCTGGGCGAGCCCGAGGACATGCAGAACCTGGGCATTGCGCTGGTGGTGGAGTCCGACTGACGGCCGCCCCGCCGGCGCGTGGAGCGACACCGGTCGGGTCAGCTCAAAGCCGCTCCAGCGGCCGCATCCAGAAGGCCAGGGTGTGGTCCACCTTGCCGTGGCCGGGCTCGGGCCAGCGCATCGACAGGACCAGTCCGTCGCGGGGCTGGTAGCCGCGCTTGCGCCAGAACGCCTCGTTGCTGCGCTGGAAGGGCGGGCGGCGCGGGTCGGCGTCATCGCGCTGCACGCTGGCGAACCCCGTCCATGCATAACTGCCCAGCGCGCGCGCATGCGATTCGCGCTCCTCGAAGAAGCGATGCCCCAGCCCGCGCCCGCGGTAGGCCGGCAGCAATACCGACTCGCCCAGGTAGAACACCTCCTCCGGCGCCACCGACGACTGTGCGAACGGCGCCAGCAGATCGGGCGACTCGTCCACCAGCGGAAGGCCCGTGGCAGCCCCCACCACCCGGTCCTCGTCCAGCACCAGCACGGCCAGGCTGAAGGGCGAGCGCAGGTAGGTCTGCAGGTAGTCGAACTCGTAGCGGTAGTCGCCCGCGTACAGGTACGGCCACTCCCGGAACACGGCCATGCGAAGGCGGGCCAGGTCGTCCAGGTGCGGTTCGATGGCCGCCCCCACGGCGGTCCGGACGTCGAGCGGTCTCATCGCGGGGTGCAGGTTGCCGGGAGCATCAAGGGCCTCGAAGGTGCTCCTGACAATGTCCATCTGTCCACTCCGGTGCGACGAAAGGCGGTCCATGCGTCAACGCAATCCGGCGGCCGGGGCGGCCGCGGCCTACCATGTGCGCCATGAACTACCGCCACGCCTTCCACGCCGGCAACCATGCCGACGTCCTCAAGCACGTCGCCCTGCTGGCACTGTGCGATGCCCTCACCGCCAAGCCGGCGCCGCTGTTCGCGCTCGACACCCACGCCGGGCGCGGCCTGTACGCGCTGGACGGCGCCTCGGCCCAGCGCACCGGCGAGGCCGATGGCGGCATCGCCCGCCTGCTGGCCGAGGCGCCCCGCCACCCGGCCATCACCCGTTACCTGGCGGCCATCAAGGCCTGCCGCGCCACGCACGGGCCGGCCGCCTACCCCGGCTCGCCCTGGCTGCTGGCCCACGCGCTGCGCGACGACGACCGCATTGCCGCCTGCGAGCTGCACCCGGAAGAGGCGGCGCTGCTGAAGGCCGGCGTCGGCCGCGACCCGCGCGTGGCGGTGCATGCGCGCGATGGCTACGCCGCGATGAAGGCGCTGCTGCCGCCGCGCCTGGCGGCGCAGCGCTTCAACCGCGGGCTGGTGCTGATCGACCCCCCGTACGAGGCGCAGCTGGCCGAGTTCGACCAGGTATTGGCCGCCGTGCGCGACGCGCTGGGGCGCTGGCCGCAGGGCACATATGCGGTGTGGTACCCGATCAAGCGGCGCCGCTCGCTGCAGCCGTTCTTCCGGCGGTCCGCCACCCTGCCCGCGCGTTCGGCGCTGGTGGCCGAGCTGATGGTGCATCCCGACGACTCGCCGCTGCGCATGAACGGCAGCGGCCTGCTGCTGCTCAATCCACCCTGGCAATTCGATGCCACCTTGCGCGACGTGCTGCCCCGCCTGGCCGAAGCGCTGGGCGAGACCGGCGCGACGTGGCGGCTGGAGTGGCTGAAGCAGGGCGACTGACCCCCTGCGCCACCACACGGTGACCGAAATGCCGCGCAGGCGGTGTGCCGCGGCCCGGCAGTGAAGGATCCATGAAGGCGGAATGAAGGCCAGCCGGGGCGGGCCTGTGCGACCATCGGCCACATGGCTGCACGCGAACGCCTCCCCCCCTGGCACGAGCGCCAACGGCTTCCCAACGGTCGCGAGGTGCTGATCCGTCCGATCCATCCGGAGGACGCCGCCCCCCTGCGCGCCGGGTTCGGCCTCCTGCAACCGGAGGAGGTGCGCCAGCGGTTCCTGCACTCGCTGCACGAACTCAGCCCGGAAATGCTCGATCGCCTCACCCGGCTCAATCCCAAGTCCGAATTCGCCCTGGTCGCCGCCGAGCCGCTGCCGCCTGGCGAGGCGCTGGTCGGGGCGGTGGCGCGCATTTCCATGCACCCGGCCGTGATCGACCCGGCCCGGCCTGCGGTGCCCGGCCAGCGACCCCGCCAGGACGCCGAGTTCGCCATCCTGGTCAGCCGCTACCTGGCGGGCATGGGCCTGGGGCGCTACCTGATGACCCGGCTGGTGAAGTGGGCCCGCGGCAAGAAGGTCGCACGGGTGTACGGCGACGTGTTCGAACACAACCTGCCGATGCTGTCGCTGGCCCAGTCGCTGGGATTCGAGCGCGAGACGCAGCAGGCCGAGCAGGGCCTGGTCCGGGTATCGCTGGATCTGACTCGCCCTGCGCACCCTCCCGCTGCAACCGCGGCAGCACGCTGACGCTCCCGTTGCTCCCTCTGTAGGCTCGGCTTCAGACGCGATCCGAACCCGGTCGCCCGCGGATCGACCTGATCGCGGCTGAAGCCGCTCCTACAAATCCGGCGCCCCGACAGATGCAAGGCGCCGGAACGCGATCGCCGTTTCGAGGGTGCGGCCATCGCGCCGTGTTCCGTTCCTGCATCCGCACACGCCTATCCACCAGGCCCGCGGATTCGCCACCGGCCGTGCCACGCGCGTTGGAGTGCGTCGGCTAGAATCCCCCGCCTGATGTCGACCCCCACGCTTCCCACTCCGCCGCTGCCGAAGGCCGGCCAGCAGCGCGCCTGGTGGCGCGCGCCCGCCTCGCCTACCGCGCTGGCCTGGTCCATCGCCACGCGCCGCCGGTGCGCACGACGGCCCGCTGCTGGTGGTCGCGCGCGACAACCACGCCGCGCACCAGCTCGAAGTCCGACCTGCGCACCCTGCTGGGCGACGGCCTGCCCGACGCTGCCGGTGCTGCCCTTCCCGGACTGGGAAACGCTGCCCTACGACCGTCTTCAGCCCGCACCCGGACATCGTCTCGCAGCGCCTGGCCACGCTGCACCGCCTGCCGACGCTGCAAGCGCGGCATCGTGGTGGTGCCGGTGCAGACGCTGATGCAGCGCCTGGCGCCGCTGCGCCACGTCGTCGGCGGCAGCTTCGACGTGCGCGTCGGCCAGCGCCTGGACCTCGACGCCGAAAAGCGCCGGCTGGAATCGGCCGGCTACCGCAACGTGCCGCAGGTGCTGGACCCGGGCGACTTCGCCGTGCGCGGCGGCCTGCTCGACGTCTACCCGATGGGCGCGGACGCGCCGTTCCGCATCGAGCTGCTGGACGACGAGATCGACTCCATCCGCGCGCTTCGACCCGGAAACGCCAGCGCTCGCTCGAGAAGATCGACGCGGTGCAGCTGCTGCCGGGCCGCGAGGTGCCGCTGGACGAGGCCGCGGTCAAGCGCGCGCTGGACGCGCTGCGCGAGCGCTTCGACGTCGACACGCGCCGCAGCGCGCTGTACCAGGACCTCAAGGCGGGCATCGCCCCGGCCGGCATCGAGTACTACCTGCCGCTGTTCTTCGACCAGACCGCCACGCTGTTCGACTACCTGCCGGCGACACGCGCTGCCGCGTGCTCGGCGACGGCGTCGGCCGAGGCCGCCGACCGCGTTCTGGGCAGCAGACCGGCGAGCGCTACGAGCAGCGCCGCCACGACGTCGAACGCCCGCTGCTGCCGCCCGACGAGCTGTACCTGCCGCCGGACGCGCTGCGCGAGCGGCTCAACCAGGGCGCGCGCATCGAAGTCTGCGGCGCGCGGCCATCCGCGCCGCGAACGACGCGCATGCCGCTCGGCGACCAGCCCGCGCCCGACGCTGCCGCTGGCGGCGAAGGACGCACGCGCCGGCCGACGGCGCTGAAGTCGTTCCTGCCAGCTATCCCGGCCGCGTGCTGATCGCCGCCGATTCGCCCGGCCGCCGCGAGGCGCTGCTGGAAGTGCTGCAGGCGGCGCGAGCTGACGCCCGGTCGTGGTGCCGGGCTGGCACGGCTTTCCTGCCGCAGTGCGGCGAAGCCAGCGCTTCGCCATCGCCGTCGCGCCGCTCGACGACGGCTTCGCGCTCGACGACGCCGCAGCTGGCGGTCCTCACCGAGCGCCAGCTGTTCCCCGAGCGCGCCAGCCAGCCGCGCCGCCGCAAGCGCGCCGGCCGCGAGCCCGAAGCGATCATCCGCGACCTCGGCGAACTCACCGAAGGCGCGCCGATCGTGCACGAGGACCACGGCGTCGGCCGCTACCGCGGCCTGGTGGCGCTCGACGCCGGCGGCATGCCCGGCGAATTCCTCGAGATCGAATACGCCAAGGGCGACCGCCTGTACGTGCCGGTCGCGCAGCTGCACCTGATCAGCCGCTACTCCGGCGCGTCGCCGGAGACCGCGCCGCTGCATTCGCTCGGCGGCGAGCAGTGGACCAAGGCCAAGCGCAAGGCCGCCGAGAAGGTCCGCGACGTCGCCGCCGAACTGCTGGAGATCCAGGCGCGCAGCGCAGGCGCGCGCCGGGCCTGGCGCTGCGACGTCGACCGCGCGATGTACGAGCCGTTCGCCGCCGGCTTCCCGTTCGAGGAAACCCCCGACCAGCACCGCGCGATCGAAGCGGTGATCGCGCGACCTGGCCAGTCCGCCAGCCGATGGACCGCGTGGTCTGCGGCGACGTCGGCTTCGGCAAGACCGAAGTCGCGGTGCGCGCCGCCTTCGTCGCCGCCACCGCCGGCAAGCAGGTCGCGGTGCTGGTGCCGACCACGCTGCTGGCCGAGCAGCACTACCGCAACTTCCGCGACCGCTTCGCCGACTGGCCGCTCAGGGTCGAGGTGCTGTCGCGCTTCAAGACCGACGAAGGAGATCAAGGCCGAACTGCGGCAGCGTGGCCGAAGGCAAGATCGACGTGATCGTCGGCACCCACCGCCTGCTGCAGGCGGACGTGCGCTTCAAGGACCTGGGCCTGGTCATCGTCGACGAGGAGCAGCGCTTCGGCGTGCGCCAGAAGGAAGCGCTGAAGGCGCTGCGCGCCAACGTGCACCTGCTGACGCTGACCGCCACGCCGATCCCGCGCACGCTCAACATGGCGATGGCGGGCCTGCGCGACCTGTCCATCATCGCCACGCCGCCGGCGCACCGGCTGGCGGTGCAGACCTTCGTCACGCCGTGGGACGACGCGCTGCTGCGCGAGGCCTTCCAGCGCGAGCTGGCGCGCGGCGGCCAGGTGTACTTCCTGCACAACGAAGTCGAGAGCATCGAGCCGCATGCAGCGCGAGCTGGCAGGAACTGGTGCCCGAGGCGCGCATCGGCATCGCGCACGGGCAGATGCCCGAGCGCGAGCTCGAACAGGTGATGCTCGACTTCCACCAGCAGCGCTTCAACGTGCTGCTGTGCACGACGATCATCGAATCGGGCATCGACATCCCCAACGCCAACACCATCATCATCAACCGCGCCGACCGCTTCGGCCTGGCGCAGCTGCACCAGCTGCGCGGCCGCGTCGGCCGCTCGCACCACCGCGCCTACGCCTACCTGGTGGTGCCCGACAAGCGCGCGATCACCGCCGACGCGGAGAAGCGCCTGGAAGCGATCGCCTCGATGGACGAACTGGGCGCCGGCTTCACCCTGGCCACGCACGACCTGGAGATCCGCGGCGCCGGCGAGCTGCTGGGCGAGGACCAGAGCGGGCAGATGGCCGAGGTCGGCTTCAGCCTCTACACCGAACTGCTGGAGCGCGCGGTGCGCTCGATCAAGCGCGGGCAAGCTGCCCGACCTCGACGCGCGCGCACCGCGCACGGCGCCGAAGTCGAGCTGCACGTGCCCGCGCTGATCCCCGACGACTACCTGCCCGACGTGCACACGCGCCTGACGCTGTACAAGCGCATCAGCAGCGCGCGCGACGCCGACGAGCTGCGCGAGCTGCAGGTGGAGATGATCGACCGCTTCGGCCTGCTGCCCGACCCGGCCAAGCACCTGTTCGCGATCGCCGAGCTCAAGCTGCACGCCACCGCGCTGGGCATCCGCAAGCTCGACCTGGGCGAGAACGGCGGCCGCGTGCAGTTCGTCGCGAAACCCAACGTCGACCCGATGGCGGTGATCCAGCTGATCCAGGGCCAGCCGAAGCTCTACCCGATGGACGGCCCGGACAAGCTGCAAGCTCAAGCTGGAACTGCCCGACGCCCCGGCGCGGCTGGCGGCGGCCAAGGGGTTGATGACGATGCTGGACCGCGCGGCCTGAGTTCGATCCGGGACGCCCGTGCGGCCGACCCCGGGCGCCCCTCGCGCTGACGACCCGCGAAAACCACGGACTTACCGTTCGTCGGCAGGCCGCGACACCGTGGCCGGTTCCAGCGCGGATCGCGTTACCACTGTGGCGTAGCGTGTATTGCGTATCGCGCGATACACCAATGGGCACGGGAGCAACCTCGGCATCGATGGAGGCCGTGCCATGTCTGCCCGTCATGAAGTGGATCCCCTTTCGCTTGTCGCCGCCCTGCTGCTGGCGGCGCTCCTGGCCAGCCTGGTCCTTGTGGCCCGCACGGCGATCGCCGACGGCGCCAACGTCCAGGCCGAGCCGATCGTCCAGGTGGCCATCGTGGACGACGGCTTCGGGTACCTGAACCTCTCCCGGCGCGGCGGTGGCGGCAGCGGTGTCGATGGCGACGACCCTCCGCCGTTGCAGCAGGCGTCGGCCTCCGCGACGTTCTCCAACTTCGCCCTCAATGGCATCCCGTACAGCCAGTGGACCGCCTGTCGCGGATCGGGCAACAGCGTCGATGCATGCCTGCAGATGCTCGTGCCGGACCGGGACGGCGATGGGGTGAAGGGGGTGCGTGACCTCCATCCCGGTGCCATCGGTGGCGACACGCTCGCGTTCGACATCACGATCACCAACACGTCGCCCGCGGGTGGTCCCGTGCTCACGACGTTCGCATTCCAGTCCAAGTTTTCCGAGTCGCCTGCGCTGGGCTCGCGCCTCGGCGACAAGCTGTTCTCGGCCGACCGGATGGCGCTCAGCAGCAGCGCCCCCCGACCGCTGGTGGGCGTCAAGAAGAACGGCACGAGCAACGGCCTGTTCGGCGGCAAGGTCAAGCTGATCTGCATCAACTCCTCCGATGACTACCCGTCCGACCTCAACCTCGGCCAGGAGCACGAGACCCTGGAATGCGCGGGTGGCCGCACCTTCGACCGCGCGACCAACGCGCCCGTGCTGCAGGCCGCCGACGGCACGATCGTCGACGGCAGCAACGTCCAGCTGCCCAAGGGGCTGCTGCCCGGCCAGTCGCAGACCATCCGGCTGTTGCTGGATGCCGGCACCGACGATGGCGCGCTGCAACGCGCGCACGGGGCAAGCGGCCCCTCGTCGTCCACCGGCCCGCTGGTGGGCACGCTGCGCAATGCCGGACAGTTCCGGGCCCCGGAGCAGGCCGCCGAATGCCTGGAACTGGACACGCGCCCGGGTGACAACGTGCTGGAGGTCGTCAACTACGGGGACGTGAAGATCATCCGCGATGGCATGGGCAACTGCGTTCCATCGTTCGAACCCTTTTCCAAGAACCAGTTCCTGACCATTCCGCGTCGAAACCGGGGCTTCACCGACGTGCTCGACACGCGCGACGAGTACCTGCCGGGCGAACTGCCGACGGTGCTGACCGGCAACACCGGCAAGTTCAGCCTCCTCGACCGCGGCGACCTGCGCCCGGGCGAGCTGAACCTGTTCGAGATCCTGAGGGGCTTTGGCGAGTCCGGTGACACCCTGGACCCCAGCTGCAGGCCCGGCGGTTCACGCGAAGGCGCATGCGGCGGATCGGCGTACGTACCGGTCGCGGAGTTCTATGGCCTGGCGGGTGGCAGGCTGGTGCGGCAGGAGGTGGCCGGCCTGTACGGTCCCGCCACGGCGGGCAGCAGCCCGACCCTCAATGCCGTCATCGACACCAAGGGGCAGACGCAGTGCCAGGGCCCCGGCGTCACGGTGAAGTGCAAGACCACCGACCCGTTCGAAGTACCCGGCACACGGGATCCCGGCCCGCGGATCGGCGCTTCCGCGCTGGCGTCGTTCTCCGACGTCGAAGTCATCGCCGACGACAAGAGCACGATCGCCAACGAAGGCGGGCGCGCCGGAGGCGATCGCGTGCGCGTCACCCTCCAGATTCAGAACACGTCGCCCGCCGGCTCCAACATCTACCTGACGTCGTTCAACTTCCAGAGCAAGGAGCGCGGGCTGACCGACATCAACGACCGGCTCGACGGCACCTCCATCCTGGGTCGCCAGGACCTGCGCCTGGGCGCACCCGATGCGCTCGGCCCGACCCTGGAGCCTTGCTCCACGCCCACCCAGACCCGCTGCTACGACACGGCGCTGGGCATCGGCCGGTTCCCCAACACGCTGGGCAACTCGCTCCTGACGGCCAGCGTGCTGCCGGGCGGGAACGGCGTGGATGGCCTCCTGCCGGGCAAGCTCGAATCGATCAAAAAGAACGGCACCTTCCAGCCGCTCATGAAGAGCGATGGCCGCGCCGCCAATTTCATCTGCATCAAGAGCGGCGCACCCGCCGATGACCAGGATGCGGATGAAACCTGCTTCGGCCAGCCCGGCCGCGGCCTGGCCCCGGGCGAAAGCCAGTCGGTGCGATTGGAACTGGACTATGGCGACTTCCGCGGCCTGATCCTTCGCGTCGCGCCGGGCACGCTGGCCGATGGGCAGGCCCTGCCCTTCGGGTTGCTGCCCCTGGGCGGCGACTTCGATTGCCGCGACCAGCGACGCCTGCCCTACTGCCACCCGGACCTGTACGGGCAGGACTGGTTCAACCAGCTGCTCTCGCTCAACGAGGTCGAATACGTCACCGTGCACCAGCCCGGCGACGCGCCCAGCGTGATGAACTTCCGGCAGAACTTCGGACTCATCCTGGCGATGGGTGGCTTCATCCCGACCGCGGAGTTCTACCAAGGCAGCACCCAGGTCCAGGTACGGGGCGGCTATCTCGAACTGCCCGGCGGCGGTACCACGCCACCACCCGACCCGTCGCCGGACCCGCCGGCCAATCAATTGCCCACGGCGGTGATCGCCACCCCGCAGTGCACCTACCTGGCCTGCACGTTCGACGGCTCGGGCTCGTCGGACCCCGACGGCACCATCGTCGACTACGCATGGCGCTTCCTGAAGGGTGAAACCGAGGTCGGGGAAGCCACCGGAAGCGCAGTGTCTTTCAGCTTCCTCGATGCAGGCACCTATACCGCGCAGCTGCGTGTCACCGACGACGATGGTGGCACCGCCCAGGCACAGCGCAGCGTTACCGTGTCGGCGCCGCCGCCTGCCACGACACTGTCGCTGACCGCCACGCCATTCAAGGTCCGCGGCATCCAGCATGTCCAACTCGACTGGACCGGATCCACAGCCCAGCAGATGGACGTCTACCGCAACGCGGTGAAGATCGCCACCGTCAACAACACCGGCCGCTACACCGACAACATCAACAAGAAGGGCGGCGGCAGTTACAGCTACAAAGTCTGCGCGCAGGGCACCACCGTGTGTTCCAACCAGGCCCAGGCCGTGTTTTGAAGAAGGTCAACCGTCCGGGGTCGCCATGCGCCCCGGACGGTGTGCGGGGCCTGGAACCCCTACCGGTCGAGCGGACTCAACACCCCGCCGGCCCCGCGCCCCAGCACGTGCGTGTAGATCTGCGTCGTCGCCAGGTCCTTGTGCCCCAGCAGCTCCTGCACCGTGCGGATGTCGTGGCCGGCCTCCAGCAGATGCGTCGCGAATGAATGACGCAGCGTGTGGCACGTGGCCGGCTTGTCGATACCCGCCGCCATGCGCGCCTTCTTGACCGCCCGCTGCAAACTGGACTCGTCCACGTGGTGGCGCCGCGGCTCCCCGCTTCGCGGATCGCGCGAAATCCGCGCCGCCGGGAACACGTACTGCCAACCGAACTCGCGCCCCGCGTTGAGGTACTTGCGCCCCAATGCATGCGGCAGGTAGACCTGCCCGCGCCCGGCCATCAGGTCCTGGCCGTGCAGCACGCGCACGCGCGCCACCTGGTCCTGCAGGCGGTCATGCAACCGGCGCGGCAAGGGCACGCGGCGATCCTTGCCGCCCTTGCCGTCGCGCACGCAGATCTCCGAGCGCGCGAAGTCGACGTCCTTGACGCGCAACCGCATGCACTCCATCACGCGCAGGCCGGCGCCGTACAGGAGCGCCGCCATCATCCACAACTGCCCGTCCAGCAACGCCAGCAGCCGGTCCACCTCCTCGCGCGACAGCACCACCGGCACCCGCTGCGGCCGCTTGGCGCGCACCACCGACTCCATCCACGGCAGTTCGATATCCAGCACCTGCCGGTACAGGAACAGCAGCGCCGACAGCGCCTGGTTCTGCGTGCTGGCGGCCACGTCATCGCGCGTGGCCAGCCGCGACAGGAACGCTTCGACCTCCGCGGCGCCCATGTCACGCGGATGCCGCTTGCCGTTCTCCACGATGAAGCGCCGAACCCAGTACACATACGCCCGCTCGGTGCGAACGCTGTAGTGCTTCACCCTGCACCGCTCGACGACCTGCTCGAGCAGGCGCCGCGGCCGCCTGGCGTCCGCATCTGCATCTGCAGGTTTGGGAGCGGCTGCCCTCGTACTCGCCTGCCGGCGCCCCGCTGGACCCTCCGCGGCCCGACGCCCCGCGTTGTCCACCGCCCCACTGCCCGGGACCACGCCACCCGATATCACTGCATCCTTGCCGCGATAAGACATACCGCCCCGCACTCGCCGTCTAATTCGACAAGCGTGCTGACGCACCATGCTGTCCGAAAGAGGCCAAGCACTTGATCTGGGGTAGGATTCGGCCGATACGGCACCCGCAGCCGCGGCTGTGCCAACCCGATACCGCCCCTATTTGGGGATCTACTTAGTGTTAGGCCACGGAGGAAGGATGCGAGCCGCTGTGACAAGCAAGATGCTGGGCGACGCTGGGGAGCACTATGCACTGAGCCAGTTCACTTTTGCCGGCAAGCCTGCCTCAAAGATGCCGGACGGTTGGACTGGCTATGACCTTGCGGTTGAATCCGGTCAAGGTCTCGTTCGCGTAAGTGTCAAGACACGCAGCGAGACTGCCAGTTGGAAAGCTGGCAGCTGGTTCATCTTTGACGAGCGGACAGAATGTGATTGGCTTGTTTTCCTGTTCCTCCCCGCCAATGCTTCCGTTCGTGCTTGGGTTGTTCCATTTCAGGTGGCTCGGGAGTTCGGCAATAAGCCGTTGCCTACTCGCAAAGACCCGCACAACCGGGATGTTTCGTTTGCCAAGCTCAACCGAGAGCCGCTGTCCCGCTACGAGAACAACTGGGGTCTCAATCCATGAACTGTCGGCCGTGGCCTAACAATTCATTCAAGCCGACGCCGCTTCGCGGCGCGGCTTAATTCAGGCGTTAGGGGGCTCAAGTGAGTTCATTGCTTCTTGTACTGGCGCTCGCGGCGGACCCATCGGCGGCAGCTACAGAGCATCGCTCTGTGATGGCGTGCACTGCACAGCGGATTCGTCGGTACGTTGGCCCAACCGGGGTTCACCAATCCTGGCCGGTGGTGCAGGAGCTTCCTGCAAATCTGGGCGGCAGCCTTGGGGAACTGCTGTCGGACCAAGGCATCGTGGCTGACGGGTACATGCAGACATTGCACGTGGATGTTTCCGCTAGGGCCGCGTATGTCGTCCAGCAGGGTGGCTTCGCCGGCTTCAGCACCATATACGGGCCGCTTCCGGTGGCCTCGTGCTCGGGGTCGCCCCCTAACAATTCGTCCAAGCCGACGCCGCTTCGCGGCGCGGCTTAACTCAGGTGTTAGCTGCTAGGAGAAACGATGACGCGCATCGAGATAGCAGAAAGCATCCTCTCACGGCAACTTGCGTGGATCGCTTCTTCAGATTCAAAAGCGAGTTTTATCTTTCCCGTCGCCGCTGCGATGCTTGGCGTATTAGCCGCAGTGGCTCCATCGCCCACAGCGTGGAGTGTTTCTTCTGGCATATTCGCGAGTATCGCCACCATCTTGCTACTGCTTTGCATCGCTTTTTGTGCACTTTCTGCGTTCCCACGAACCGATGGGCCAAAGGGATCGGTAATTTTCTGCGAGGGTATTTGCTCTAAGGAGCGGGCTCAATATGAGTCCGATCTCCTGGGTATTTCTGAAGAGAACTATCTATCGGACCTAGCCAGGCAGATCCACATCAACGCATCAATCGCAGCAAGTAAATTTAGTTGGATAAAGCGATCATTGCTTTGCCTTTTTGTTTCCGCCCTGCCTTGGGCCCTGTCGATCTACTTACTTTATATCCAGCGCCCATGACACTCGCGACAGACATTGAAAGAGAGATCAACGCGACTATCACACAGCAATGGAATACTCGCGTCGGACAGCAAATTCCAGACTCTGAGAGCGTACTTTTAGCAGGTGGCGCCGTTGAAATAGATGCTACTTTTCTTTACGCAGATCTTGCGAAATCTTCGCAAATGGTAAAAGAACTCGATAGGCGCGTTGCTGCCAAAGTTCTGAAATCATTTCACTCAGCAACCGCACGCCTGATTCGATCTAACTCAGGGAAGATCGTAAGCTTTGACGGCGACAGAATCCTTGGTGTCTTTTACGGCCCCACAAAAAGCTCCAACGCTGCAAAATGCGCGCTCCAAATCAATTGGGCTGTCCAAAAAATTAGGCAAATCTTCGAGACGCGGTACGACGCTGTAAAGTACGCGAGCTTTCGAATTTCCCATGGAGTCGGGGTTGATACGGGAACTGTTCTTACGGTACGCGCTGGCGCTCGCGGTGCAAATGATCTTATCTGGATAGGACGACCTCCCAACCTCGCCGCGAAGCTAAGTGACCTGCGTAACGGCCACTCAACCCACATCACTGCGGCAGTGTTTAATAGGTTGATGGATAGCTCAAAGCTTGCAAATGACGGTCGCCTCATGTGGGAGCGGTGTACATGGCAATTTCTGGGCGAGACTCTCGTACTGTACCGGTCAAACTGGACTTGGACTCCCTAGCAGCTAACAATTCGTTCAAGCCGATGCCGCTTCGCGGCACGGCTTAACTCAAGTGTTAGGCGGCAGGGGGAAACATGTTCAGTACCGCGCTTTTCATTCTGCTCGCTACTTCTTCGCTAGCTGATCCACAGGCTGGAGAGGCGGAGCTCCAATGCCATATCGGCCCTGCTACGAAGCAATTCGGCGGTAATGATTGGGTCGTGTACGCGTGTGCAGACGGCCAGTCCGTCGTTGTGGCAGCTGGCGCGCCCAACCCCGCGACTCCGTTCTTCTTCATAGTCCGACCTAACGGAGATGGCATCGCGCTCTACGGCGAGGGCACCGGGGACAAGTCCGCTACTGAGCCCGCCTACAATGAGCTCCAAGGCATGTCCGCATTGGATCTGGCGGAGCTCTACCAACAAGCTGTGGCGGCCGGTGGTCAGTAGCCAGCCGCCTAACAATTCGTTCAAGCCGATGCCGCTTCGCGGCACGGCTTAACTCTGGTGTTAGGCGTCACTGCAGAGAGTTGTTCGGCAGTCGCTTCTTCGGCCACTTGCGTCGCCATCGTGTCGTGCGCCGCGCACTCCTCCGGCGTCGGCTCCGGCTGCTCTCCTTCGGCCGGCTCGCGCAACCGGGTCGCACACCGGCTTGGCCACACGGCTCAATCATTGCGGGGCCATCTTCGGCTACATGTCGCCTTGCGGGTTCCGGGTAAAGCGCCGGTCGGCTCGGGCTGGTAGTGTTCCGCCCAGGGGGCGTGTTGGCCGTAGCTAGCGCTGGGGAGTTCAGCCAGCCGTCGGGGCAGCAACGCCTAACAAATCATTCAAGCCGACGCCGCTTCGCGGCGCGGCTTAATTCTGGTGTTAGCCATCACAGGGGAGGTTCTACGCATGAGCAAGTGTCGTTACTGCAATTCCACCAGCTTTGGCGGAGGTTGTCCGCACAGCCCGACCCGGAAGCATGAGCATTCCGGCGACGAGAAGAAATGCGAGTTCTGCAACTCAACAAGTTATGGCGGCGGCTGTCCGCACAGCCCAACAAAGAAGCATCGTCACGGCAGCGGCGGAAACAAGTGCCGCTGGTGCGGCTCATCTTCAACAGGCGGCGGTTGCCCGCATAGCCCGGCCCGAAATCACGAAAAGTAGGAGCAAATCATGGCACATGAAGTCACGCTAGACATTTCCACAAAGTTTGTCCTGCACAAGGACGTGACAATTGAGGTCAAGAAAGATGGCCGCAAGCTGGGCACCGCGCTTATCAGCAAGGGCAACATCGAATGGGTTCCTGCTGGAAACTCCGTGAATAAAAAGCGGCTCTCCTGGGCCAAGTTTGCGGAGCTGATGGTGGTCGAGGGCAAGGACGTCAAGATTTCCTGAGTGATGGCTAACAATTCATTCAAGCCGACGCCGCTTCGCGGCGCGGCTTAATTCAGGCGTTATACGGCAGCGGGAACACATCGCAGCGCCCGCAGAAAATTCTGACGCGAGGAAGCGTCGGTGGGCGACTACCGGCGATCGCACGAGCATGCTAAAAAGCGCTGCAGTCGCAGCATCACAAAGTCCTTTGCGATCTGCGCCGGCAGCGCTTTTTGGACAAGAAGCAGCAGGTTTTTTCCCGCTACAGGGCCTTGTGGTGGGTGAGATACGCGGTCAGTGACGTGGCCGCAGCCACATAACAATTCGTTCAACCGGAACCCGCTTCGTCGCTTCTCTGAAAGGTCTCGCGGATCGGTTGCCATCGGCTCCCGCCTGTCAGGCGGGTCCGGTTAACTCAGGTGTTATACGTGGTCATGCAGCCTCGCGTTAGCGGGCTTCGCTTAGCTGGATTGCTGATGCGGCCATGTCGCTTCGGCAAGCGTAGGCTCCGGGACGGGCGCTGGAGGGGGCGGGTGTATCGGCGTTTTTTGGGCGGCTTCGGACACGGGGGAGGTCCATGCGGGTTCGCGGCTCTGCTTGGCAAGGCCACTCATTGCCTTCCCCTTGCGGTGGCTGTCTCTCGCATCGCCGGCTCAGGTCGCGTCGGGGTTGGGCGTTGGCTTCGGCCTGGTCCTGGACGTATAACTATTCGTTCAAGCCGAAACCGCTTCGCGGTTCGGCTTAACTCAGGTGTTATACGTGGTCATGCAGTTTCGTGTTGGCGGCTTCGCTTGGTTCCGGCGCTTCTGATTTCATCGGCTCCAGTGGTGCTCGCCTTCGGGCAGCACCACGCCGAGTCGGCATCGGCTCTTCTGTGTGGTTCGCTTCTTTCTGTTCGTGTTGCGCCGCACGCAACCTGACGCATCGCGCGACCGTCACGGCGGCGCCGCGGGCTTCGGCTTTGCGTCGCCACTCACTATCCGGGCTGGCGGTGGCTGTCTCTCGGCTCCCTGGCAACGCGCAGTTGTCAGTGCCTCTGGGCTTCGGCACTAACCGTGGCTGTATAACAATTCGTTCAAGCCGAAACCGCTTCGCGGTTCGGCTTAACTCAATCGTTATACGGCAGCGGGAACACATCGCAGCGCCTGCAGAAAATTCTGACGCGAGGAAGCGTCGGTGGGCGACTACCGGCGATCGCACGAGCATGCTAAAAAGCGCTGCAGTCGCAGCATCACAAAGTCCTTTGCGATCTGCGCCGGCAGCGCTTTTTGGACACAAGAAGCGGCAGGTTTTTTCCCGCTACGGGGCCTTGTGGTGGGTGAGATACGCGGTCAGTGACGTGGCCGCAGCCACATAACAATTCGTTCAACCGGAACCCGCTTCGTCGCTTCCCTGAAAGGTCTCGCGGATCGGTTGCCATCGGCTCCCGCCTGTCAGGCGGGTCCGGTTAACTCAGGTGTTAGGCCGCAAATGCAGCAATCCAGTACGCCAGGCATCCAGTCGATGGGCTACGCATCCGCGGCAGTCGGCCTTGCTGCTGGCTTAGGGCTTGGTTCTGGCGCGCTTGTGGCGTGGCTGGCGCCTCCTGACAATTTCTCTTGGGTCGGCCTCGCAGTTCTGCCGCTATGGTTCTTGCTTCAGCTGTTCTTTGAAGGTGTAGCTGCGGTTCTGGGGGCTCGCTCCCGGGCAACTCGCATTGCATCCGCTGTTGCGCTGCTTGCGGGCTTTTACTTCGCGTGGTTTACGTTGCGCGGGTTTGCGCCCTAACAATTCGTCCAAGCCGACACCGCTTCGCGGCGCGGCTTAACTCAGGTGTTATACGGCAGCGGGAACACATCGCAGCGCCTGCAGAAAATTCTGACGCGAGGAAGCGTCGGTGGGCGACTACCGGCGATCGCACGAGCATGCTAAAAAGCGCTGCAGTCGCAGCATCACAAAGTCCTTTGCGATCTGCGCCGGCAGCGCTTTTTGGACACAAGAAGCGGCAGGTTTTTTCCCGCTACGGGGCCTTGTGGTGGGTGAGATACGCGGTCAGTGACGTGGCCGCAGCCACATAACAATTCGTTCAACCGGAACCCGCTTCGTCGCTTCCCTGAAAGGTCTCGCGGATCGGTTGCCATCGGCTCCCGCCTGTCAGGCGGGTCCGGTTAACTCAGGTGTTATGCGGCAGTGCGTTGTTGGTGTCGCAGCTTCTTCCTTCGGATGCATCGAGGCAGCGTGTCGGGTCGGCTCCGGGTTGCAGCTCACTATTCGTTCCGCTGCTGGTCGGCGTGCTGCTTCGTCGGCGTCGTGTCGTGCCTCGTGCTCCGCTGGTCGGTCGCTTCGGTGGCATCGCGCGTCGCGGGTTCTCGCCAAAGCCTTGAAAGCCCGGTCGGTGGTAGTGTTTTGGCGTGGGGTGGCGGGCCGGTATCAGGGGCACTGCCGCATAACAATTCATTCAAGCCGAAGCCACTTCGTGGCTCGGCTTAATTCAGGTGTTAGGGCGCTTGGCCAGCAGCCCGGTTGATCAAGGTTCTAGTCGCAGGGGGAGCAACTTGCAATGAAGTATTTTTACTTGGCTTTAAGCTGGATATTCGCAGCAATTTTCTTGTTGGTAGGGGTGTCGTTGATGTTCACATCGCCCCTTGCAGGGCTGTGTGCTTTAGCAGCGTCCGCGCTGCTGCTTCCGCCTGTAAGAGATGCCGTCTACTCGAAGACTAAGAAGGAACTGTCGGGAAAGGCGAGAGGCATATCCATCATCGCGCTTCTTATCGGCGCTAGCTTGTTCGCGGGTCAATCGCAGCTCGCGCAACAGGAGAAGCAAGAGAGAAGGCAAGCTCAAGAGAAGGCGGAGCAGACGGAGAAGCTCCGGCAGGAGGCGATCCAAGAATTTCAGCTCAACAGCCAAGCCATAGTTTCATCCATTGAGAGCTCTATCGCGCAGAAGGACTTCGACTCTGCGATCTCGCAGGCTGATAGATACATGGCTTCAGGAGATGAGCGGCTCAAAATGCTTCGCGAACAAGCGGCGACGGAACTGAAATCGATCCAGCAAGCCGCAAGGACCGAAGAGATTCTAGATGCGTTGAAGTTGGTAGCTGCTGATGATAGCGAGAAGCAACGAGGTATGTATCAACAGCTTGTTGCGCTGAATCCAGAGAATATGCTCTACAAAGAGAAAGAGTCGCTCTATACCAAGAGGATTCAGGACGCAGCGCGGACCAAAGAGGAGCAAGAGAAGAGGCGAATCGCTACTGCGGTTCAGAAGATGTCAAAAAACACGGACAAGATCGAAGGGATTGATTGGTACAAGGACAGATCATCTCCAAAGTACAACAACGCAAACGCCTTCTACCTTTACATCGGCAAGCGAGGCGCAGGTGCGCCCTGGCTTCGTCTGCGGATCCAGTATCACGCCAGTGACTGGCTGTTCATAAACTCGTTCACTGTAGTTGCTGACGGCCAAAGATTCGACCGCTCAGGTGTCCGGTTTGAGCGAGACAACAACAACATGATCTGGGAATGGTATGACGAGAATCTGTCGGCATCAGACTTGCAGATGATCAGAGCAGTTATTGCGTCGAAAGAGACAGTAATCCGCTTCAATGGCAGACAGTATCGAAAGGATGTGACTATCACGTCTGCTCAAAGGGCGGCGCTGCAAAACGTGCTCGATGCCTACACCGCGCTGGGTGGAAAGTAGCCGTAGTGCATCGCAAGAGCGCCCTAACAATTCATTCAAGCCGACGCCGCTTCGCGGCGCGGCTTAATTCAAGCGTTATACGGCAGCGGGAACACATCGCAGCGCCCGCAGAAAATTCTGACGCGAGGAAGCGTCGGTGGGCGACTACCGGCGATCGCACGAGCATGCTAAAAAGCGCTGCAGTCGCAGCATCACAAAGTCCTTTGCGATCTGCGCCGGCAGCGCTTTTTGGACAAGAAGCAGCAGGTTTTTTCCCGCTACGGGGCCTTGTGGTGGGTGAGATACGCGGTCAGTGACGTGGCCGCAGCCACATAACAATTCGTTCAACCGGAACCCGCTCGTCGCTTCCCTGAAAGGTCTCGCGGATCGGTTGCCATCGGCTCCCGCCTGTCAGGCGGGTCCGGTTAACTCAGGTGTTAGGCCGCAGCAAAGACACATTCGCTTCTGGGGTCGCTTCGGCTAACAACATCGCGCGTTGAGTTCGTTGCTTCGGCTGCATCACGCGCCCTGGGTTCTCGGTAAAGCGCCACGTCTGCGCGGGTTTGTCAGACACGCAGCTGGCGGCAGGTTCGGCTGGTAGTCTTTCGGCAAGTCCACAGTCGGGGAGCTGGCGGGTTGCAGCGCCCTAACAATTCATTCAAGCCGACGCCGCTTCGCGGCGCGGCTTAATTCTGGTGTTAGGCCTCAATGGAGAATGTTCAGATGCTCAAGGAGGTCGGCGGCGTGCCCATCCAGGCAAAGCATCTCGCCACGTGCCATTGTGGTTCGGTCGAGCTGGAGCTTCACCTCCCAAACGGCATCGAGAGTCCCCGCCGATGCGACTGCTCCATCTGCCGGCGTAAAGGAGCTGTGGTCGCGTCTGTGCCGCTTTCCGGCATACGCATCCTCAAAGGGGCGGAGCATCTCAAGCTATATAAGTTCAATACCCAAACCGCCAAGCACTACTTCTGTAGCAACTGCGGCATCTACACTCATCACCAGCGGCGCTCCAACCCCGAGCAGTATGGCTTCAACGTGGGGTGCCTACAGGGCATCAACCCGTTCGCCATCCCGGACGTGCCGGTCAATGACGGAGTCAACCACCCGGCGGACCGGGTTGAGGCCTAACAATTCGTCCAAGCCGACGCCGCTTCGCGGCGCGGCTTAACTCAGGTGTTAGGCCGCAGCAAAGACACATTCGCTTCTGGGGTCGCTTCGGCTAACAACATCGCGCGTTGAGTTCGTTGCTTCGGCTGCATCACGCGCCCTGGGTTCTCGGTAAAGCGCCACGTCTGCGCGGGTTTGTCAGACACGCAGCTGGCGGCAGGTTCGGCTGGTAGTCTTTCGGCAAGTCCACAGTCGGGGAGCTGGCGGGTTGCAGCGCCCTAACAATTCATTCAAGCCGACGCCGCTTCGCGGCGCGGCTTAATTCTGGTGTTATGCCTACAGGAGCTCGTCGTGATCCTTCGCAAAGTCGTCGCACTCTCATGCTTTATCTCAGTTGCAGCTTGCAACCCTTCAACCTCACAGCCTCAAGCGGAATTAACAACTTCCGACGCGACTATGGCTCAATGCATGAAGGATACTGACTGCAAAGGAGATCGAATCTGCGAGAAGGGCGTATGTGCTGCGCCAACGCAGCAGCAGTCAGTTCTCCCTGCGCCTATTGAAGCAGCCCCGGCCACACAGGCGCAAACCCCGTCCAATGCATCGGCTAAAGCACTTGAGGATCAGCTGGCCTGCACCAAATCACCCGATCCGGGGGCTGCAATCCGCGCCATGGTCAAGAACGGCTTGCTTAAGGACACTGATAATGGTGCTGATGGTATTCCTGTGTTCGCACCCACCGCACCATTAACCGTGTACGGCAAGCGAGTGACCTTTGTGGCCGGGTGGCAAGCCGAACCTGACGGATCTGTAAAAAAGCCCTTCTGGCGCGGCCCTGGCACTGCCCCTCCACACCACATTGCCGTCTCACTTGACGCAAAGCCATCCGATATCGCCTATAAGCCACGCGAGGTTCGAGACGCTGATGGCACGATGGTTGGTTTCGTATTCGAGCGTTGAAGCTGGCAGCCTAGATTATTCAGACGGCGGCAGCACAATCACGTGCTACGGAGGCTACGAGTAGGCATAACAATTCGTTCAAGCCGACGCCGCTTCGCGGCGCGGCTTAACTCAGGCGTTAGGCCGCAAATGCAGCAATCCAGTACGCCAGGCATCCAGTCGATGGGCTACGCATCCGCGGCAGTCGGCCTTGCTGCTGGCTTAGGGCTTGGTTCTGGCGCGCTTATGGCGTGGCTGGCGCCTCCTGACAATTTCTCTTGGGTCGGCCTCGCAGTTCTGCCGCTATGGTTCTTGCTTGAGCTGTTCTTTGAAGGTGTAGCTGCGGTTCTGGGGGCTCGCTCCCGGGCAACTCGCATTGCATCCGCTGTTGCGCTGCTTGCGGGCTTTTACTTCGCGTGGTTTACGTTGCGCGGGTTTGCGCCCTAACAATTCGTCCAAGCCGACACCGCTTCGCGGCGCGGCTTAACTCAGGTGTTAGGCGTTACTGCTGAGAGTTGTTCGGCGGTCGCTTTCGGCCACTTGCGTGGCCATCGTGTCGCGCGACGCGCACTCATCCGGCGCCGGCTCCGGCCACTCTCCTTCGGCCAGCCCTAGCAACCTGATCGCACACCGGTTTGGCCGCACGGCTCAATCATTGCAGGGCCATCTTCGGCTGCATGTCGCCGTGCGGGTTCCGGGTAAAGCGCCGGTCGGCTCGGGCTGGTAGTGTTCGGCCCAGGAGGCGTGTTGGCCGTCGCTGGCGCTGGGGAGTTCAGCCAACCACCGGGGCAGCAACGCCTAACAAATCATTCAAGCCGAAGCCGCTTCGCGGCTCGGCTTAATTCTGGTGTTAGGCGTTACTGCAGAGAGTTGTTCGGCAGTCGCTTCTTCGGCCACTTGTGTCGCCACCGTGTCGTGCGCCGCGCACTCCTCCGGCGTCGGCTCCGGCTGCTCTCCTTCGGCCGGCTCTCGCAACCGGGTCGCACACCGGCTTGGCCACACGGCTCAATCATTGCGGAGCCATCTTCGGCTGCATGTCGCCGTGCGGGTTCCGGGTAAAGCGCCGGTAGGCTCGGGCTGGTAGTGTTCCGCCCGGGGGCGTGTTGGTCGTAGCTGGTTGGAGAGTTCAGCCAGCCACCGGGGCAGCAACGCCTAACAGTTCGTCCAAGCCGACGCCACTTCGCGGCGCGGCTTAACTCAGGTGTTATACGGCAGCGGGAACACATCGCAGCGCCTGCAGAAAATTCTGACGCGAGGAAGCGTCGGTGGGCGACTACCGGCGATCGCACGAGCATGCTAAAAAGCGCTGCAGTCGCAGCATCACAAAGTCCTTTGCGATCTGCGCCGGCAGCGCTTTTTGGACACAAGAAGCGGCAGGTTTTTTCCCGCTACGGGGCCTTGTGGTGGGTGAGATACGCGGTCAGTGACGTGGCCGCAGCCACATAACAATTCGTTCAACCGGAACCCGCTTCGTCGCTTCCCTGAAAGGTCTCGCGGATCGGTTGCCATCGGCTCCCGCCTGTCAGGCGGGTCCGGTTAACTCAGGTGTTAGCTGTGGTTGAGAGGGGCTTGAGTTGCTCGGCCGTCTCGCTTGTCTTTGCTCTCACGCTGCGTCGCGCAGGCAGTTCCGACGGTCTCGCATTTCTTCATCGCCTTCGGTGAGCGTGGCGCTGCCGCTTCGCATGTCTGGCACCTTGCTCACGCGTGCTGCCGCACCTGTTGGTGGACTTTCTCATTCGGTTGCCCCCGTCAGCGCTTCGCGCGTTGGCGCGTGTCGCACGCCGGTGCGTTCTGCGCGCGGCTCGCACAGTCATCGTCCAAGGCTGCCAGCCGCGGCTCTCGCTTCGTTGGGCCACAGCTCGTAGCTCGCTTCCGTCGCCAAGTAGTGCGTTGCTCGCCGCCCTCTTTGCATCGCACTTGCCGGCGTGCGGCCTCATCCGTAGCCTCGGCAGCTAACAATTCGTTCAAGCCGATGCCGCTTCGCGGCACGGCTTAACTCAGGTGTTATACGGCAGCGGGAACACATCGCAGCGCCTGCAGAAAATTCTGACGCGAGGAAGCGTCGGTGGGCGACTACCGGCGATCGCACGAGCATGCTAAAAAGCGCTGCAGTCGCAGCATCACAAAGTCCTTTGCGATCTGCGCCGGCAGCGCTTTTTGGACACAAGAAGCGGCAGGTTTTTTCCCGCTACGGGGCCTTGTGGTGGGTGAGATACGCGGTCAGTGACGTGGCCGCAGCCACATAACAATTCGTTCAACCGGAACCCGCTTCGTCGCTTCCCTGAAAGGTCTCGCGGATCGGTTGCCATCGGCTCCCGCCTGTCAGGCGGGTCCGGTTAACTCAGGTGTTAGGCCTCAATGGAGGGTTCGCGAGTGCTCAAAGAAGTCGGTGGCGTTGCCATTCAGCCCAAGCACCGGGCTACTTGCCACTGTGGTTCGGTGGTGCTCGAGCTCGATCTGCCCAATGGCATCGAAAACCCTCGCCGCTGTGACTGTTCCATCTGTCGGCGTAAGGGCGCCGTGGTTGCCTCGGTCACTCTATCGGGCATACGCGTGGTCAAGGGCTCTGAGCACTTGAAGCTCTACGAGTTCAACACTCACACCGCCAAGCACTACTTCTGCGGCAATTGCGGCATCTACACTCATCACCAGCGGCGCTCCAACCCGGAGCAGTACGGCTTCAACGTTGGCTGCCTCGAGGGCGTCAATCCGTTCGCCATCCCGGACGTCCCCGTCAACGACGGAGTCAACCATCCGGCTGACCGGGTTGAGGCCTAACAGTTCGTCCAAGCCGACGCCGCTTCGCGGCGCGGCTTAACTCAGGTGTTAGGCGGCAAACAAGCATTGGGGCAACTGTGACATCTCTCCAGCGAACCGTCGTTGCAATTGGCGCACTTGATCTTGCGCACGTCGCTTGGGTCACTGTGGGCACGCTCGGTGGCTCTGGTCTAGCCAGCCTTTGGCAAAGCACCGTCGCTTTCGGGCTGCCGCACCCAGCGTGGCAAGTCACGGGGATCTTGGCGATATATCTCGCTGTCTTTGCTTGTGGCCTTGGCTTGCTTTTCCGGCATGCGGCGCTGGCATGGCTCAACTATGTGCTCTTTCCATTGCGGGTTCTTTCGTCCTGCCCACGCTCTTCCCATTATTCGCCGGTCTGTCCGCCGGCGGTGTAACGCTCCATCCTGGCATTGCCTTCGCGCTCCTCGCGGTCACGGAATCGCTTCGTGTCATCCTTGTTCGCAGGTGGGCGCGCAGTACCTCAGCAGCAGCCAGGGTTGCGGGCGCAGCCGCCTAACAATTCATTCAAGCCGAACCCGCTTCGTCGCTTCGTTGACCTGTGTCGCTAGCGCTTTTCCTTCCACTCCCGGTTCGCACGTTGCGGGTCGGCTTAATTCAAGCGTTAGGTTGCTGGGGAGCAACGCTTCATGTCTATATCAAAAGTCTTGCTCAGCGTTGGTGCCATGTTCGCGGTAAACATGGCAATCGGTAAGCTACTAGCAGCAATGGGCGTGGAGGGACTTGTCCAGTACATGACTGCGTTCTTTTTCGCCGCGTTTGCCGGCGGCTTGATAGCGCGCAAGCACTTTATGCTTGTTGCCATCGGCTACTGGGCGGTGGTTTGGTGTGTTGTCATATATATCCTCTACTCCATCGCGCTTCCCGCAGGCCCCGTCTCTCTGCGCGACATCGTCGGCTTCAATGTCTTGCCCATTGCATTCACCTACGGCGCGGTTTTCGTCGGCGCTGGACTTGGTCAAATGTTGTCCACGTGGCGCCATAGCCGCGCATCTGCAACTGCAACCTAACAATTCATTCAAGCCGACCCCGTTTCGTCACTTCGTTGGTCTGTGTCGCTGGTGCTGTTCCTTCCAACTCCCGGCTCGCGCGTTGCGGGTCGGCTTAATTCAAGCGTTATACGGCAGCGGGAACACATCGCAGCGCCCGCAGAAAATTCTGACGCGAGCAAGCGTCGGTGGGCGACTACCGGCGATCGCACGAGCATGCTAAAAAGCGCTGCAGTCGCAGCATCACAAAGTCCTTTGCGATCTGCGCCGGCAGCGCTTTTTGGACACAAGAAGCGGCAGGTTTTTTCCCGCTACGGGGCCTTGTGGTGGGTGAGATACGCGGTCAGTGACGTGGCCGCAGCCACATAACAATTCGTTCAACCGGAACCCGCTTCGTCGCTTCCCTGAAAGGTCTCGCGGATCGGTTGCCATCGGCTCCCGCCTGTCAGGCGGGTCCGGTTAACTCAGGTGTTAGGGCTCAGGGGGAAAGTATGAAGTGTCTGAAGTTAGCTCTGATCGCTACTGCATCGATTCTGGCAGCCTGCGGCCCCTCCCAAGAGGAAGTTGCGCGGGCCAAGTTGCAGGCCGAGCGAGACGCAAGATTGCCTAAGGTGATGGATGCCACTAGCGCTTACTTCGGGAGCCGCGTCAAAACCACGTGGGGCTACTGGGACGTTGTGTCCGTCAAACCCGGCAAGAATTATTCGTTCGCCCCGGAGTCCAACTACATCGAGGTTTTAGTTGAGCTTCCGGTGAGCCAAGCAATGGAAATAATGTCTAGATCCTCTGACGCACAGTTCAGGGCTGTCGGATGGAACGCGTGCCCAAAGCTGAGCGACCCAATGTGGCGCAAGTACGGCCCGGAAGATCAACTTACTGTCCAAGCCTCATACACTGGCACGATCTTCATAGACGTTGATTGTCGTGAGCACGGTATGCCATGAGCCCTAACAATTCGTTCAAGCCGAACTTGCTTCGCTCCGCCAACAACATGGCAGAAAAAGCTTGCCATGTTGTTGGCTCCGCTACGCAAGTCGGCTTAACTCAGGCGTTATACGGCAGCGGGAACACATCGCAGCGCCCGCAGAAAATTCTGACGCGAGGAAGCGTCGGTGGGCGACTACCGGCGATCGCACGAGCATGCTAAAAAGCGCTGCAGTCGCAGCATCACAAAGTCCTTTGCGATCTGCGCCGGCAGCGCTTTTTGGACAAGAAGCAGCAGGTTTTTTCCCGCTACAGGGCCTTGTGGTGGGCTGAGACACGCGGCCAGTGACGTGGCCGCAGCCACATAACAATTCGTTCAACCGGAACCCGCTTCGTCGCTTCCCTGAAAGGTCTCGCGGATCGGTTGCCATCGGCTCCCGCCTGTCAGGCGGGTCCGGTTAACTCAGGTGTTAGGCGCGGTCGGAGCAATGCTCGCGCAGTGTCCCGCATGCGTAGCGCCAGGTTCGGTCGCCAGTCTTGTAATCCGTTGGTGGCTTCGGCCAGCAACTGGTTGCGCCGCTGCACTCTTGTGCGCTCATGCGCCGCGCGGCCGTCGCGCGCCGGGCAGATCGTCGCCGCCAGGGAGTGCTCGCACCGCACGTGTCATGCACCATGCAAACGGCGCCTCGCTTTCGGCAGGCAGTCTGTTCCTCGCCGCCGAGCGTCTTGGCAAGCTCACGCTGATTCCCGCGTACCGTGCGTTCTGGCCTTAGAATCGCTTCAACACATGGGCTTCGCCGGTTCTCCGGGTCTGCCTAACAATTCATTCAAGCCGACGCCGCTTCGCGGCGCGGCTTAATTCAGGTGTTAGGCGCGGTCGGAGCAATGCTCGCGCAGTGTCCCGCATGCGTAGCGCCAGGTTCGGTCGCCAGCCTTGTAATCCGTTGGTGGCTTCGGCCAGCAACTGGTTGCGCCGCTGCACTCTTGTGCGCTCATGCGCCGCGCGGCCGTCGCGCGCCGGGCAGATCGTCGCCGCCAGGGAGTGCTCGCACCGCACGTGTCATGCACCATGCAAGCGGCGCCTCGCTTTCGGCAGGCAGTCTGTTCCTCGCCGCCGCGTGTCCGGGCAAGCTCACGCTGATTCCCGCCTACCGTGCGTTCTGGGCTTAGAATCGCTTCAACACATAGGCTTCGCCGGTTCTCCGGGTCTGCCTAACAATTCATTCAAGCCGACGCCGCTTCGCGGCGCGGCTTAATTCAGGTGTTATACCCCTTAAGTCGCCATGCACGATGTCGGAAAAATCCTAAGCAGTGCCTTTCGCGGCTCACTCGATGAGCTGCGTGAGCAGTACTTGCACCTTTCAGGGCTTGAGTCGCAGGAGCGCGATCGCGTCGTTGCGGAGGCCAATTCTGCTCTAGCAGCCACTCAAAGCAAGATTGCCCATTCCGACACACTGCGAGCGAAAGAGGTGCTGCTGGCGTATCAGTACGCAACTCGCTTCGTCTATGACGTTGAGTCACAGAGCAAGCGGCATTTTGTTGAGGTTTTGGCTCGTCTCTGGCGTGGAAATGAAGCAGATATTTTTAGCTGGAGCTGGCAGCCACCGTCCAAGTCCGAGTTCTTTAGCTCCGTGCAGGAGCGATTGCCCAGCGTCGATTTCTATACGCAAGTGAATATTCTGTGTGACGAGCTGTTTGGCGTTCCAATGCCATCAGCCAGTGACAGCTCGCTTCGCGACTGGTCGGATAGAGCCAAGCTCACCGAGCCAGGCTGGTCTTGGCGCTATGAGAACCAACTCAAAGAAGAGCAAGCCCGCTGGTTCTCCTCTCAAAAGCGCAAAGGTGTCATCGAGGCTCAGTGGGGAGAACACAAAGCGAAGGCGGCCCGGTGTATTGACGAGATTGCGCCACTTTTCGCTGAGCTGCATCCGGCTAAGTCAAGGTTGCAAGAACTTAAGGGTGAAGAGCTGTGGCTTTCTGGACAATGCTTCGCGATCAATCGAGCCGCAGAGGCGCTTGGTCAGGGAGTTCAACTCAAGCATCTCCTGCTTGAGGAAGCGCACGACATGGGCAACGATTTTCGGGCGGCTACTCGTGGCCTGTAGAGAGGGGTATAACAATTCGTTCAAGCCGACGCCGCTTCGCGGCGCGGCTTAACTCAGGTGTTAGGGCCCACTTGTGAGTTCATCGTTCATTTGCTCAACTTGCGGCGAAACGCACGAGGGATTGCCTACCGATCACGGCTGGAAACTCCCAGACGTTGTGTGGGCCATTCCAGAGGCGAAGCGATCGAGCGAGGCCAAATTCAACAGTGACTTGTGCCAGTTCGGCGAGCGCCATTTCATCCGCTGTGTTCTCAAGCTCCCGTTCAAAGAACAGCCTGGCTACTACGGTTGGGGCACATGGGTTGAGGTGGCGGAGTCAGACTTCTACCGCTACGTTGAGCTCTACGACAAAGACGGGAGCACTGAGCCTCCGGTGTCAGGCACCATCGCCAACGCCTTTCCGGGCTACCCACCAACCGTTGGCCTGCCTGTGATGGTGCAATTTCAAAGCAGCACCAGCCGACCTACGGTTGCTGCGGAGGCTAGCCACCACTGCCTTGCTTCGGAGCAATCTGCAGGCATAGACAATCGTCGCTATCACGAGATACTTGTATCCACAGGGTCGCTGGGTGGGCCCTAACAATTCATTCAAGCCGACGCCGCTTCGCGGCGCGGCTTAATTCAGGCGTTATACGGCAGCGGGAACACATCGCAGCGCCCGCAGAAAATTCTGACGCGAGGAAGCGTCGGTGGGCGACTACCGGCGATCGCACGAGCATGCTAAAAAGCGCTGCAGTCGCAGCATCACAAAGTCCTTTGCGATCTGCGCCGGCAGCGCTTTTTGGACACAAGAAGCGGCAGGTTTTTTCCCGCTACGGGGCCTTGTGGTGGGTGAGATACGCGGTCAGTGACGTGGCCGCAGCCACATAACAATTCGTTCAACCGGAACCCGCTTCGTCGCTTCCCTGAAAGGTCTCGCGGATCGGTTGCCATCGGCTCCCGCCTGTCAGGCGGGTCCGGTTAACTCAGGTGTTAGGCCGCAATGACAGAACTGAGCAACTGGCGCCAAATTGGCGAATGCGAGTGGGAGTACGCCACTGCGTCATTTCGCGCCACTGGGAGGCTTAGCGGCGCCGATCGAGCACTTGAAGTTGGTGCCATAGTTGCACCCGCCGCCCTCCAGACTGGCGAACTGCACCTCATGCTGTGGCGGGCGCAGGCCTTCTTCCAAGGTATCGAACTGCGCATCTTGTTGGATGCTGTTAGTGAGTCCGCGGTGTTCTCTCTATCTTCGGCAGGCGCTATCGTGTGGCGGTACACGCTTACTCCGTTCGCTCTTGAGGCTAGGGTTAGCGAAGTGGTCGCCCCAGTTGCGGCCTAACAATTCGTCCAAGCCGACACCGCTTCGCGGCGCGGCTTAACTCAGGTGTTAGGCGGGCAGCAGTTCGTCTTGGGTATTGCTCTCCTCGACCTCGTGCCTCTGCCTCGCTCAACCAAGTCTTGCGGTTACGTCGCAGCGCTCGCCGCATTCGTTCGGGGTCGCGGGCTGGCTTCGGGTGCATCAGACCTCATGCTCTTTCGGCCCGCGCCCGGTTGGGTTCTCGGGCCTAACTGAAAGCGTTAGGCACTGTGGTGCGTCGTCGGGCGCTTGTCAGGCTCTAGCCGCTGGGTTGCCTGCCTTCGGATACATGCACCGGGTAAGATCGGCGTGTTGCTGTGAGGGTTCGGCCCGACCTCCAGCATTCTTCCCGGGCCAGCGAGTGTCAGGTGCTATGAAGTTTCTCGTGCCTAACATCGCGTTCAAGCCGAACCCGCTTCGCGGGTCGGCTTAACTTGGGTGTTAGCGCCCATGCCAAACCCCGCTAGGCTCCTGCCGATACTCCTACTCGGCCTTCTCTGGCCGTCTCACGCTGCAGAACCGAGGAAGGGTCACGCCATGCAGAGCACCGAACTCTCGGCAGACCAGTCGTCCGCGCTGGAGTCCGACCGCAGCTGGATCCGTAACCTGCTGCAAGGCGTAGGGAGCAATGTAGAACTCAAGGGTACCAAAGCAGATATCCCCACACTCCACTCCCTGGTGCACAACGGCCCATATACGGACAACCCAGAATTCGAGCTCATCGTATTCGGTACCGCCTTCGGGGACGTAATCGCTGCCGAGACTGGAATGAAATGGGTCGCGTTCTCGGATGAACACGGCTCAGACCTCGCGCTCCAACTCCCCGGCCGGGCGCTCTATGTGTTTCCCCGGGACATGCTGATCAAGCGAGTTGAGGGCGGTGAGCAGGCAGACGAGATCGATCTTGAAGTCTTGCTTGCAGGAGTGTCCCGGGAGATCGAAAAAGCTGCCGATGAGGTTGCCCCGGATGGACGCTAACAATTCGTCCAAGCCGACGCCGCTTCGCGGCGCGGCTTAACTCAGGTGTTAGGCGGCAGGGCCACATGATCGCAATCTTGATAGCAGCAGCTCTGGCAGCACCCGCCACTCCAGCCGATCCAGGGCACCTTGAGTGCAACGTCGGCTCCGTCACTGAACGTATCGGTGGCAACGACTGGATCGTGCACGGCTGCGCAGACGGAAAGTCTGTGGTCGTCGTTGCTGGGCCACCCAACCCTGCCTCCCCATTTTTCTTCTTCCTCATGCCGGACGGCGAAGGAATCGTCCTGCACGGCGAGGGAGAGGGCGAAAAGTCCGCCTCTGAGCCCGCGTATGAGCAGCTCAAGGAAATGTCGGCCAAAGACTTGGCCCGGCTGTACCAAAAGGCGGCCGAGACCGGTGGGCGCTAAGCTGCCGCCTAACAATTCGTCCAAGCCGACGCCGCTTCGCGGCGCGGCTTAACTCAGGTGTTAGGCGTTACTGCTGAGAGTTGTTCGGCAGTTGCTTCTTTGGCCACTTGCGTAGCCATCGTGTCGTGCGCCGCGCACTCATCCGGCGCTGGCTCCGGCTGCTCTCCTTCGGCCAGCTCGCGCAACCGGGTCGTACCCCGGCTTTGCCACACGGCTCAATCATTGCGGGGCCATCTTCGGCTGCATGTCGCCTTGCGGGTTCCGGGCAAAGCGCCGGTCGGCTCGGGCTGGTAGTGTTCGGCCTAGGGGGCGTGTTGGCCGTAGCTGGCGCTGGGGAGTTCAGCCAGCCGCCGGGGCAGCAACGCCTAACAAATCATTCAAGCCGAAGCCGCTTCGCGGCTCGGCTTAATTCTGGTGTTAGGGCCCATGCCAAGCATCACCGCCACCGGGTTCAAAGCACTAGCAATTTCGGTCTTCCTGGTTGCCGTGCTCGGTGGCATCTGGCGCGGTGTAGCTTCGTGCGGTGGGCATGCCTGGCATGACCAAGCAATGCTCGCCGCACTGGTGATAGCCGCAACCTCACTTGTTCTCTTCGCACCAAACCACCGGCATTCGACTTTGCTTCGCGCATCGCTAGCTGTCGCTGCAATCGCCATCTTCTACCTAGTTCGCGCCCTATCCGCCCCCTTCTATCCAGCCTTTCCGGGCTTTGGAGACTACTTCCGTCAGGTAGGCTTGGCGCTCACAATGGGGCCCTGCTAATGGGCCCTAACAATTCATTCAAGCCGATGCCGCTTCGCGGCACGGCTTAATTCAGGTGTTAGCCGTTGATGGAGAGTCCGATGAAGCTTGTCATTGCTGTACTCGCCTTCCTTTGCAGTTTCGACGCGAGAGCCGAAGACATTGCAGCTTGCTCCGACCCGACTGGAACGGGGTATTTTCCGGAAATGGGCATCGTGACCAAACAGAACAGCGGCTGGTCGGACGAGAAGATTACGGGCGGAATCACGAAGCTAAAAAAGCTCGGGGATGATGAGTACGACATCCTGTTTGTGGATGTGCGTAAAGACATCATATCCGCACGCGGCGACGGTGCTACCGTCATTCCGTTGAATCGCGGGGAGGACGCTTTCTCTGTCTTGGTCGTCTATCCGGGACAGACCGCTGAGGTCTATTCCTTCCTCAAGAATTCGTCAGGAGAGCTCGAGTACTTGCACACGCTCAGTAGAGCCGGCGACGCGGTAATGATCGCCAAGGCCACGGTCATGCGAGGGACCTGTACGTACATCAACTTCGAGTTGCTGTAAGTGCGCGGGCACTCAACGGCTAACAATTCGTCCAAGCCGACGCCGCTTCGCGGCGCGGCTTAACTCAGGTGTTAGCGGGCATGGGAACTTTGTCGCGCGCGTTGCTCTTCCTCGTCATAGCCGGCCTTTGCGGTGGCTGCTCGGACACGACGCTGGAGGCCTCTTACGCAACCCTTTTCGAGGCAGTCTCTGAAGGAGCGGTGGAACGCGGTTGGGTTCCGGCTTGGCTCCCTGAGGGAGCAACCGACCTGAAAGAGATCCACGACCTGGACTCGGGTGAGAGCGCGCTTGCATTCACGCTCCCGGACGGAAGTGACTGGCCGCCGCACAACCAGTGCCACCCTGAGGAGTCAGCCGGTGTCACCCCGTCGCGCTTCCACCCGGCATGGTGGCCTACTGCGAGCGAGCTGGAGGCTTCGTACTCATTCTCTAGCTGCTTCGGCGAAAGGACCGAAAATCTCGTATTCGTCGGCGTGCATCACAGTGGGAAGCGCGCCTTGCACTGGCGCGTCGCTGCCCGCTAACAATTCGTCCAAGCCGACACCGCTTCGCGGCGCGGCTTAACTCAGGTGTTAGGCCGCAAATGCAGCAATCCAGTACGCCAGGCATCCAGTCGATGGGCTACGCATCCGCGGCAGTCGGCCTTGCTGCTGGCTTAGGGCTTGGTTCTGGCGCGCTTGTGGCGTGGCTGGCGCCTCCTGACAATTTCTCTTGGGTCGGCCTCGCAGTTCTGCCGCTATGGTTCTTGCTTGAGCTGTTCTTTGAAGGTGTAGCTGCGGTTCTGGGGGCTCGCTCCCGGGCAACTCGCATTGCATCCGCTGTTGCGCTGCTTGCGGGCTTTTACTTCGCGTGGTTTACGTTGCGCGGGTTTGCGCCCTAACAATTCGTCCAAGCCGACACCGCTTCGCGGCGCGGCTTAACTCAGGTGTTAGGTGCGGCCGGATGCTGAGCTGGAACATGAGGTCTAAAAGTGCAGTCGCGTACGGTGCGGCAATGCTTGCCTCCGTCGCATTCTTCCTGCTGGAATCTCCCAGCCTCGCAGACAAGCCGGCGTCATGGATCGCTGGGGGTGCGGCATCTGTGGCAGCGGTCGCGCTCGGATGGTTGTTGGGGCGCTGGTATCTTCCAGTGCAAGGCGAGCGGCCAACCTATGAGCTGTTCCTATGTCCTCTGGCCGTCCTGGTGCTTTCGCTTGTGCTCGGCCTAGCCATGCTCACCGCTTGGGGGCTTGTAGTCGGCCCACCGGAACCAAGACCCCTGATGGGACTAGGTGCCGTGCTTTACTTCGGCACGGCGGTTTTTTCTCTGCGGCTTGGCCAGCTGTCGTTGCGGCCTTCGGGCTCGCCGGCGCTTGGCTCGCAAGGTGCAGCAGGTCCGCACCTAACAATTCGTCCAAGCCGACGCCGCTTCGCGGCGCGGCTTAACTCAGGTGTTAGGGCGCACATGGAGTTTTCGATAAACCGGCCGCAATTTCAGGTTTACTCCGACGACGCAATGGTCGAGGAGTTGCGCCGGGTTGCCGCCCACTATGGCAATCGTCGCTTCTCGCGTCGTGAGTACGATGCGGTTGCAGCTACATGCAAAGGCTCTGCGGTTATTGCCCGTTTCGGTTCGTGGCAGGCCGCGCTCGATGCTACCGGGCTCCAACTTGATGCAGTCGGAAAGAACCGTTGGACTATTTCTGACGAGGAGCTGTTTCAGGAGATGGGTCGGGTATGGAGTGCCGTTGGCCACAGACCTTCCCATGACGAGTGGGTGGGTCAAAACGCACGCTACTCATACACAACCTACAAGGCTAGATTCGGCGGCTGGGTTAACGCTTGCTCTGCCTTCATTGCATTCGTGACCGGATCGCCTGCTCCACAGCCCGTGCAAAAGCCCGTTCTATCTCGCGCGGACTCGCCATCAGTTCCAAAGGTACGTGCGAGCAATCCTGAAAAGCGCAATGTCTCAGAGAAGCTTCGGTATCGTGTTCTCGCTCGCGATCATTTCAAATGCGTTCTTTGTGGCCGCAGTCCCGCCAACGAGCCCGGCGTAAAGCTACACATTGATCACATCATTCCATTCGCTCGCGGCGGCAAGACAGAGTTCGACAATTTGCGGTCCGTTTGCAATTCTTGTAACTGGGGCAAGGGCGTAGATCTCGAGTGTGCGCCCTAACAATTCATTCAAGCCGAACCCGCTTCGCGGCGTCGGCTTAATTCAGCAACTGTCTTGTGATCGGATGTTCTCAGGCGGCGATCGCACCATCTCCCGCGAACCGCAGCTCGTCCCGCCGCCGGGCGTTGACGATGGTCAGCAGCTTGCGCATGCAGGCGACCAGCGCGACCTTGCCGAGCTTCCCGCGCGCGCTAGCTGCTGGTAGTGCGCACGCATCATCGGGTCCCAGCGCACGGCCGATAACGTCGCCATGTACAGCGCCACGCGCACCGGCGCGCGGCCGCCGCGGATGCGACGCTTGCCCTGCATCTGGCCGCTGTCGCGATTCATCGGCGCCACGCCGACCAGCTTTGCGATCTGCTGTCGTGTCAGCGTGCCGAGCTCGGGAAGCAAGCGCCAGGCTCGTCGCCTGGAAGATCGGACCCATGCCCTTGGACGAGCTGCAGCGCGGGCGTGGCATGGGCCTTGAGCAGCGCCTGCATCGCGCGATCGATTGCCGCCAGCTCGCGCTTCAGCGCCGCAATCGGTGCGCGCGATCAGCTTGCGCACCGCCGGCGAAGTCAAGGCGGTCTGCTGCTTCTGCGCCTGCAGCGTCGTCACCACCTGGCCGCGTCGGCGCAGCCAATCGCGCAGTTCACGCTGCCAGGGTGCGGGAGCCTCGTAGCGACGTAGGCGGTCCGCGAACAGTCCGAGCAAGCAGGCACAGCAAGCCGGCATCGATCGCATCGGTCTTGGCCAACTCGCCGGTCGCGCGCGCGAAGTCACGCGCCTGGCGCGGATTGATGCGTGACGACCCACAGGCCAGCGTCGCAGCACGCTTCGAGCAACGCGTCTTCGTAGCCGCCGGTGGCTTCGACAACGATCCGCGCATCGGCACACGCCTTCCAGGCGCCGCACCAGCTTGCGGATCCCCGCCGCGTTGTTGGCGAAACGGGCCACCCCGGCCACGCCGTCGATGGCAACATCCAGCGCCGCCTTGCCCACGTCGATCCCGACTGCCGTCATCGTCGATTCTCCGATAGAGTTGGCCTGTCGAGAGCATCGCGCCCGAGGCCCACGCTTATCAGTTCGAGGGGTAATCCCCCCGCTTTTAGCGGACAGCAGAAGTGGAGCTAAGCGGCGAGTGCCAGTTTCTGCATTGGGGTGATGCCTCCCAGCGCCATGTTCGGCCGCTCGTGGTTGTACGTCCATAACCAGCGCGTGGCCTTGTCCTGCACCTGCTCGATCGAGTCGAACAGTGTCCGGGCAAGCCAGGCGTAGCGCACGGTGCGGTTGTAGCGTTCGACATAGGCGTTCTGCTGCGGCTTGCCCGGCTGGATGTGTTCAATCCGGATGCCCTGCTTTTCGGCCCAACCCAGCAGCGCACCGCTGATGTATTCCGGCCCGTTGTCGCAGCGGATCGTCTTCGGCCTGCCGCGCCACTCGATGATCTGCTCCAGTGACCGGATCACCCGGGCCGATGGCAGCGACAGGTCGACCTCGATCGCCAGCCCTTCGCGGTTGAAGTCGTCCAGCACGTTGAACAGCCGGAAGCTGCGCCCGTCGCTGAGCTGGTCGTGCATGAAGTCCATCGACCAGACCTCGTTGATCGCATCGGGCACCGCCAGAGGCTCCGGGCGCTCGCGCACCAGGCGCTTCTTCGGCTTGATCCGCAGGTTCAACTCCAACTCCCGGTAGATCCGGTAGACCCGCTTGTGGTTCCAGCCAAAGCCCTTGACGTTGCGCAGGTGCAGGAAGCACAGCCCGAAGCCCCAATCGCGATAGGCCGTCGTCAGCCGCACCAGCCAGTCGGCGATCCGGGCGTTCTCCTCGCATGCTTTCGCCTGGTAGCGGTAGCAGGTCTGGCTGACCTCGAACGTGCGACACGCATGCCGGATGTTCGTGCGTCCGCCTTCCACCGCCGATTCGGGCCATCTCCCGGCGCTGAGATGGCCTCACCATTTTTTTGACATCGCCTCCTTCAGCAGGTCGGCGCTGAGCTGCGCCTCGGCGTACATCTTCTTCAGGCGCCGGTTCTCGTCCTGCAGCTCCTTGAGCTGCGACATCAGCGACGCGTCCATGCCGCCGAACTTGCTGCGCCACTTGTAGAACGTCGCCGAGCTGATGCCGTGTTCGCGGCACAGCTCCGGCACGGGCGTACCGGCCTCGGCCTGCTTGAGCACGGCGATGATCTGGCTGTCGGTGAAGCGGGACTTCTTCATGGAACCTCCTCGGGAAAGCGTACGAGAAAATTCCACTTCTGGTGTCAGCTAATGGGCGGGGGGATTACCGAGGGAAACCTCGACCAACTGTTCGGGCGCAGGGCGCGAGATCCGGCGTGTGGCCCCTGCTGAATTACGGTGCTGCTACACCGAGGCGTTATCGGGCGCACACGTCGGGCTCTCGGCACCTACAGTAGGGAAACTGGAAGACATAAGGTGTTGAAGTCGAAAACCGCGACATCGACGTAACTGGAGGGCTGCGATGAACCGTTCAACGTTCTGCAAGATCGCCGCAACCGTCTTCGCATTCGTTGCGTTGGCCCAAGCCATTCGTTTTGGTCTTGGCATTCCCGTCCAGATCGGCACGGTCTCCGTTCCCCTGTGGGTTTCAGCGGCCGCCGGCGTTGTTGCTGGCGGCATGGCCGTACTGGGCTTCCGCGCTCGCCCGTAAGGGTCGCTGCTTTCCCGCAAGTAGGCGCGGCGGCTTTCGCTAATTTGCTGTCCAACAATTCGTCAAAGCCGACGCCGCTTCGCGGCGCGGCCAACCCAGGTGTTGGCCGTCACAGGAGAGTCTCATGCGCAACTGGCAAAAGACCATCGCGACCGTCGTGATCTGTTTGCACGCCAGCGTTTCATTTGCAGACCCGCCGGTTGCATATGAGGTCTCGGCAAATCTGACCCATGCCGGCAAGTCCTTTGCGGCACCGAACGCCGTTGTTCGCGCCAACAGGCCCGCGAGCGTCGAGGTTTCAGGTCCGGACGGATACACGTTCATGCTCACCGTCACCGATCTTGCGCCCGACCAGATCCAGGTTGCGGTGCAGGTGGATTCTTCGTATGGCGCAATGGCACCGACAGTTGTAGTTCGCCCGGGCGAGACCGCCAACGTTTCCATGGGTGAGCTTGGTCTTGAGCTGACCGTACGTCGTAGTGGTGGCTAACATATGACTCAAGCGATGCCGCTTCGCGGCGCGGCTTGACTCTGGCGTCAGCTCACACTGGGGGAATCGCGATGCGAATCATGCTTTTCGCAATAGCTCTTGCAACGCTTTCACAGCCCGGCGTGGCGAGTGACTCATCCGATTACGCTCGGATGGGAGCGACTGCCTGGACGGCTTTCGAATGTGCAGCTCTCGCTGGCGAGCTGGTATGGACAGACGAGGAGCAGCGCCTCATTATTTTTGGCCATGCACAGGGATCGGCCTTCCTCGACGCCCTACGCTCAGGCCGCGTTACGAGCAGCGATGTGTTCAACACGCTGCCCTCGGGGTTTACGAGCCGCTCGGAAGGACCAAATTCCGACTTCGTGTTGGGTCGAGTCTTTGAAGTGGCGAGTCAGTCTGCGCTTAGAGATGTGACTACCCAAGGCACGTTCGAAGAGCAACGAAGCGCAGCATCCAGCAAATACGGGGCTAAAGACTGCGGGTCTCTTGCCGGTGATCGCTGACAGTTCGTCGAAGCCGACGCCGCTTCGCGGCGCGGCATGATTCTGGTGTTTGACCGCTATCGACTTTCCAGGGGATGGGAATGCAAAGAAGCGAAAGGCTGCAGCTTGGGGCCTGCCTGTGGATCGCCGGCATGGCCGGGGTGGTCGTTCTATCGTTGACGGTGCTTCCCCAGCTCCTCGAAAAGGCACCCTCGCCCATACCGGCTCCTGCGGTCATCGCCATCAGCATGCTGCAGAGCGCTGCACTTGTAGCGTTGGCTGTTTGGGCCGGTGTCGTACTGGCGCGGCCGCTCGGGCTGCGCGCACCTGTTGCTGAGTCACTGTTGACGGGGACCGGAACATGGCCTGCGCTCAGGCCTCAGCTTCTTCCTGCATCAGTGGTCGGCCTGCTGGTCGGTAGCCTACTCGCAGTGCTGACGAGCCGCGCGCCTGGAGAATTGCAGGCGCTAGGCCCTGCGTTTGAAATTCCTCTCGCAGCAAAGCTGCTTTATGGCGGAATAACGGAGGAGATCCTCATGCGCTGGGGGCTGATGACCACTGTGGCCTGGCTGCTCTGGCGCGTGCTGCAGAAGCGCGCCGGGCCTCCGCGAGCATCGATCATGGTCGCGTCCATAGTGCTGGCCGCCGTGCTCTTTGGCGTGGGCCACCTGCCGGTCGCTGCAGCAATGGGCGCGGAACTCAACGCCCCTGTCACGATGTTCATCATTGCCGGCAACACGATACCCGGCATCTTGTTTGGCTGGCTCTACTGGCGACGGGGGCTTGAGGCCGCGATTCTGGCTCATGCGCTCGCCCATGCAACGGCTACATTGGCGGGCATCGCCATGGGCGCGGCCTAACGATTCATCCAAGCCGACGCTACTTCGCGGCCCGGCTTAATTCCGGTGTCAGGTCGCTTGGAAAGGAACTCGCGCATGGAAATCTCGGCCCACATCCGCAACGACTCGAACGGACACGAAGTTCAGCTGCGCACCGCCGGCACAACGCAGCGACTGGCGGTCCCCGTCAAGGCCTCGGGCCCGGGTAGCGCCGTGAACGGCGGCGAACTCCTGATGGCCGCTCTGGCAACCTGCTACTGCAATGATCTCTACCGGGAGGCCGCGCGCCTCGGGATCACTGTCGCGGGTTGCGAGGTAGTCGCGTCTGCGCAATTCAACGGTGTGGGCCTGGCCGCAGAATCGGTGGTCTACTCGGCCAAGGTGGAGTCACCCGCCACGCCGGAACAGATCGAGTTGCTGCTTGCGGAAACCGATCGCCTTGCCGAAGTCCACAATACGCTTAGAGCCGGGTGCGCGGTGCAGCGGGTGGCGTGGCATGTGCACGCGGCCTAATAGTCCAGGCCGAACCTGCTATCCAGCAGAATCGGTCGCAACCATGCTGCACGCATTGGACCGCAATACAGGCCGCTGACCATTCGTCGAAGTCGAGCCGCCTGGCGTGGCTTGACTCAGGAGTTGGACATGCAAGGGGAGATCATTATGGACTTTCGAAGGGCAAAGACGTGGCTGCGCGTTGCATCAGCGTTGCTTGCCCTCACTGTCGCCTGGGCATTCGTTGTCCGTATCGTCAATGGCGCGGTGGACACGTGGTTTTCCTCAGGGATCATGCTGGCGGCGCTGTATGGTGCCTACCTTTTCGGACACTTCGCCTTGTATGGCCATGTGCCCGGCGCACCGTCTGCCGAGTCGGGCGAGCGGTCCCGCAATGGCAGCAGTGACACCTGACAATTCCTGCAGACCTGCACGCCACGATGCGACCACCACGACCCACTCATCCGCGGCTCCACGGCGGGCTTTGCATCGCGCTCCTGCTGGCCGGCTGCATGCCGGGCCATCGGTCCGGCAACGACACTGCACCTACTACTTACGTTCTCGTCCGCCACGCGGAGAAGCTCGCCGATGATTCGGGTGATCCCGCGCTCAGCCCTGACGGACACGTCCGTGCCCGGCGCCTGGCCGATGCGATGCGCGACCAGCCGGTGTCGGCGGTGTACGCGACCGGGTACCGGCGCACGCAACAGACCGCGGAGCCGGTCGCTGCCGGCCACGGGCTCGGCGTGACCATCTACGATGCGCGCGCCGCGGCCGACCACACCGCCGCTCTGCTGCGGCAGTCCGGTCACGCCGGGACGGTGCTGGTGGTCGGCCACAGCAACACGGTGCCGGCCCTTGCCGCGGCGCTGTGCGGATGCGCGGTCGAGCCGATGGACGAATCCGAGTACGGCCGGCGGATGGAAATCACCGTCCATGCCGACGGCCGCGCCGACCTGCGTACGACCAACGCGCCGTGAGCACGTCCCTGCCCGCGTGGACTGGCGATGTCGCCGCACTGCGCCAGGTGCAGGCGCAACTCGCCGCGCAGGTCCGGCTGGTGGATGCCGGACCGGTGCCGCTGCGGCGGGTGGCGGGTGTGGACGTGGGGTTCGAAAAGGCGGGCACCGTCACCCGCGCCGCCATCGTCGTGCTGGACGCGTCCACGCGCAGCGTGGTGGAGCAGCACGTGGTGCGATTGCCCACGCGCATGCCCTACATCCCCGGCTTCCTCAGCTTCCGCGAACTGCCTGCGTTGCTGCAGGCACTGGACCGCCTGCCGCATGCACCGGACCTGGTGATGGTGGACGGGCACGGCGTCGCGCACCCGCGCGGCCTGGGCATCGCCGCGCACCTGGGCGTGGCCACCGGGCTACCGACCATCGGCGTGGCCAAGAAGGTGCTGGTCGGCCGGTTCGACGAGCCTGGCCCGCTGCCGGGCGACCGCGCGCCCTTGCTGCATCACGGCCGGTCCATCGGCACGGTGCTGCGCAGCAAGGTGCGCTGCCGGCCGCTGATCGTCTCACCGGGGCACCGGATGACGCACGAGGGCGCCGTCGCGTGCGTGCTGGAGTTCCTGGCGGGCTACCGCCTGCCGGAGCCCACGCGCCTCGCCGACCGGTTGGCATCGCGTCGCGACGAGCCGCGCGGCTGACGGACCGGAACACTTCGTTGCCGGCCCGGGGGGCCGTCCGTGCGGCGGGCGTAGCAGTCTGGTCCAACCGGACTGCTGGAGCGCCCCATGACCACGCTGATCGCCCCCCGCGTGCACGACATCGGCGGGTTCGAGGTGCGTCGTGCTGTGCCGAGCGTGCAGGCACGCAGCGTCGGGCCGTTCGTGTTCGTCGACCACATGGGGCCGGCGGTGTTCGAGCCGGGCACCGGCATCGACGTGCGCCCGCACCCGCACATCGGCCTGGCGACGGTCACCTACCTGTGGTCGGGCACCATCCGCCACCGCGACACGCTGGGCAGCCTGCAGGACATCACCGCGGGCGACGTCAACTGGATGACCGCCGGACGCGGCATCGCGCATTCCGAGCGCACGCCCGATGCGCTGCGCGCCGGGGCGCATCCGCTGCACGGCATGCAGACCTGGGTGGCCCTGCCCCGCGCCGACGAGGAAGCCGCCCCCGCGTTCCAGCACCACCCCGCCACGACCATCCCCCAGCAGCGCCGAGATGGCGCCTGGCTGCGCGTGGTGGCCGGGCGCGGCTATGGCGAAGAGTCCCCGGTGGCGGTGTTCGCCGACACGCTCTACGTGGCAATCGACCTGGACGCGGGCGCGGAGCTGGCCATCGACGACAGCCACCGCGAGCGGGCGCTCTACCTGTTGGAGGGGCGAGCGCAACTGGACGGTGCCGACCTGCCCGAAAAACACCTGGTGCTGCTGGACGACGGCGGCCGGCCCCGGTTGCGGGCGTTGACGCCGGTCAAGGCGATGCTGCTGGGTGGCGAACCGCTGGATGGGCCGCGCCATCTATGGTGGAACTTCGTGTCCAGCTCGAAGGCGCGCATCGAGCAGGCCAAGCAGGACTGGCTGGAGGGCCGGTTCGGCCAGGTCCCGGGCGACGACGAGTTCATCCCGCTGCCGGACCGCTGAGCGACCGTCTGTCGGTTTCCCGTGAAACTGAATCGGGGTCATTTGTCAATCCCCCGGCACTGGACTATGTTGCGGATGCGTGAAGTTCATGCGCTCGGGGATGCAGTCGTACAGGGGCGGTACCGTTCAACCAGGGGGATTCCATGAAGATGTCGGCACGAAGCTTGCCGTTTGCGCTGCTGCTCGGGGTCGCGGCGCAGGTCCAGGCACAGGACCCCAACGCCTGCCCGCAATTGCCGGCCGATTCCGGCCTGAGCTGGCAGCACCAGGCCGCGGGTAATTCGGAATTCTGTCGCGCCCTGCGGGCCGATGGCAGTGAGGCGTTCGGGATGGTGATCGGGCGCGATTCGCCCTTCCAGCCCAACCGGTCCAACCGCGAGGAAACCGGCCGCATCGACGGGCGCGAAGTGCAGTGGTACCGCGCCGAACTTGCGCTCAAGCCGGGCGTGGAAGCGCGCGAGACGCTGGTCGAATTGCCCGGTGGCCGCGTTGCGCACATCTGGATGCAGGCCGGTTCGAGCGAGGCGCTGCAGGCCGCGTTCCAGCAGGCCGAAGGGCTGCGGTTCGGGGCACGCCGGGATACGCAGGTGGCGGGACAGTAAGGCGCGAGCGTCGGAAGGTTGGAAAACGGAAAGGCCATGTCGCAGGACATGGCCTTTTTTGTTCCGCTGAAGGGGGCGATGGCTGCATCAGGGCCGACTGGGAACACGGCTGGAAGGAAGACGCAGCCTGCGTATCAGAACCGGCCTTCCTGGAAATCCACGAACGCCTGCATCAACTCCTGACGGGTGTTCATGACGAACGGGCCGTGGCGGGCGACGGGCTCGCGCAAGGGGCGGCCGGCCACGAGGATCACGCGGGCATGCGCGTCGCCGGCGCGCAACGCGAGGCGGTCGCCGCCGCCCAGCACCGCCAGTGTCTGCGCGGGCAGCGCACGCGCATCCTCGCCCTCGCCCACCGACACCTCGCCTTCGTACGCGTAGGCAAACACGTTGTGCCCCGCCGGCAGCGCGTGCTCCCACGTCGCGCCCGGTTGCAGCGCGATGTCCAGGTACAGCGGCTCGGTGGCCGGCTGCACGATCGGGCCGGCGACGCCGGCGACCTCGCCCGCGATCACCTTCACCGACACGCCCGGCGCCGGTGCCACCTGCGGGATGCGGTCGGGCGCGAACTCCTGGTAGCGCGGCTCGGTCATCTTCTCGCGGCCGGGCAGGTTTACCCACAGCTGAAAGCCGCGCATGCGGCCCTCCTCCTGCTCGGGCATCTCCGAATGCACCAGCCCGCGCCCGGCGGTCATCCACTGCACGCTGCCGGGTACCAGCACGCCTTCGTTGCCGTGGTTGTCCTTGTGGCGCATGCGGCCGTCGAGCATGTAGGTCACCGTCTCGAAGCCGCGGTGCGGGTGCTCCGGGAAGCCGGCGAGGTAGTCCTCGGGGCGATCGGTGCCGAACTCGTCCAGCAGCAGGAACGGGTCGAGGTCGGGCAGCTGCGGGCTGCCGATCACGCGGGTCAGCTTGACGCCCGCGCCATCGGACGCGGGCATGCCGCGCACGGTGCGGGTGATGCGGGCGGCTTGGGCAATCGCGTTCATCGGCGGACTCCGATCAGGTGGGGGCGCCTCGTCAGCGCAGCCCCAAGAATGGTGCCGGCCAACGCCGACGCCAGCCGGCACCGGCGCAAACCTGTGTTCCATCCGGGCAACGGCGGGTGCCGGCGCGGCATGCGACCTCTCTATACCCGGGCGCGTTACCGGCGTGTCAGGCGCCAGCAGCGGTGGATGCGCGGGTTGCGCTCGAAGTCCGGTGGGATCGTGGACGGCGAGATGTCCTCGACGTGCGCGAACGCCGACACCGCCGCCTCGTCCAGCTTGAAGCGGCGGAAGTTGTTGGAGAAGTACAGCACGCCCTCGCGCGCCAGGCGGGCGACGGCCGCGCGCAGCAGGGTCACATGCGCGGCCTGGATGTCGAAGTCCTCGGCGCGCTTGGAGTTGGAGAACGTCGGCGGATCGCAGAACACCAGGTCGTATTCGGCGGTGTCGGCCTGCAGCCACGCCAGCGCGTCGGCCTGCACCAGCCGGTGACGTGCGCCGCCAAAACCGTTCTCCTGCAGGTTGTCCGCGCACCACTGCAGATAGGTCGCCGACAGGTCGACGGTGGTGGTCTGGCGCGCGCGCCCCGCTGCGGCGTGCACGGTGGCCGCACCGGTGTAGCCGAACAGGTTGAGGAAGCGGGTGTCCTCGGCCTCCTCCGCGATGCGCAGCCGCAGCGGGCGGTGGTCCAGGAACAGGCCGGTGTCGAGGTAGTCGAACAGGTTCACACGCAGGCGGACGTCGCCCTCGCGCACCACCAGCATGCCCTGACCCGTGCGCGCGCCGCCGACGTCGGCGTACTTGCTGCCGCCCTTGCCGCGGGCACGGGTCTTGAGCGCGACGCGCTCGCGCGGGACCCCGAACACCTCGCGCGCGGCGGCGGTCAGCTCGCCGAGGCGGCGGCGCTGGTCGGCCTCGGGCACGGTGGCGGGCGCGGCGTATTCCTGAACGTGCAGCCAGACGTCTGCCTCGCTGCCGTCGGCGGGCTGGTAGACGTCGATGGCGGCGGAGTACTCCGGCAGGTCCGCGTCGTAGGCGCGGTAACAGGTGACGCCCTCGCGCTGGCGCCAGGCCTTGAGCTTGCGCAGGTTGCGGCGCAGGCGGTTGGCGACCATCTGCGCGCCGTCGCTGAGGCTCGGCGCGGCCTGTGTGCCGTCACCGCTTTTCGCCGTATCGCTGCGCGTTTGGGCGATCGGGTCGCACACGATCAGCGTGCACTCCAGCGCGCCGTTGAAGATCTGGTAGCGCTTGCCGGCGCGCAGGCCGGTGGCGCGGGCCAGTTCGGCATCGCCGCACAGCAGGCTGGCACGCCAGTCGGGCACGGCGCGGCGCAGGGCGTCGCCGAGGGCGCGGTAGAGCACGGGGTCTGCGGCGAGGCGCGCGTCGTAGGGGGGGTTGCTGACGACGAGGCCGGGGGTGGTTGCGGCGGCGGGCGTTTCGGTTTGCTGCTCTTGCTCGTCATCCCCGCGAAGGCTGGGATCCATGGACGCCGCTCCTGCCTTTTCCTTCGCACGTGACCATGGGCTGGTTGCGCTGCCCGCAGTGACGTCGCCGTCGGGGCTCTCGAACGTCACTGGGTTCCCGCCTTCGCGGGAATGACGGCTTGGGAAAGACGAGGTATCGGCGATGGCGCTGTCGTTTCGGCTCTCCAACGTTCCTGGATATTCGGCTCCGCCGAAGTGAAGCGCGAGCCCGCCTTCGCGGGGATAACGGCTTTGGATTCGGGTCGCAATCGCGGGGGCATCCAGCGTCGCAACATCCCCCACCTGCCAGTCGATGACGCCGGCCAGCCCCGCCATCACCGCGTTGTCCTGTGCGGCGCGGATGGCGTGCGGGTCGAGGTCGCGGCCGAAGAACACCCGACGCAGCGCGGCCATGCCGACGCGTTCGCGCCCGCGCGCCTGGGTGACCAGCAGGTCCCACGCCGCGGCATCGAAGCCGCGCCAGCGCGTCGGCGGACGCTCGCCGTGGCGCTGCAGGCCGGGCGCGACGTCGGCGGCCATCAGCGCGCCTTCGATCAGCAGCGTGCCGCTGCCGCACATCGGATCCAGCAGCGCGCCGCCGTCGGCGTACACCTGCGGCCAACGGCCGCGCAGCAGCACGGCCGCGGCGAGCGTTTCCTTCAACGGCGCCTCGCCCTGCTTCTGCCGCCAGCCGCGGCGGTGCAGCGGACCGCCGCCGAGGTCGACCGACAGGATCGCGCGGCCCTTGCGCACCACCAGGTTGAGGCGAAGGTCGGGCGCGTCGAGGTCGACGTCCGGACGGCTGCCGGTCTGGGCGCGCATCACGTCCACGACGGCGTCCTTGACACGCTGCGCCGCGAATCGCGCGTGGGTGATGCCGGTGCCGGAGACGTGCGCGTCGACCGCCAGCGTGTGGTGGGGCGCGAGGTGGTCCGCCCACGGCACCGCCGCCGCCCCCGTGTAGAGCGCCAGCTCGTCGGGACAGTCGAACTCGGTGAGCGGCCACAGCACGCGCGATGCCAGCCGCGACCCCATCACCGCGCGCTGGGCGTCGGCCAGCGTACCTTCGACATTGACGCCGCTGACGGTGGCAGTGGCGCGCGCGCAGCCCAGGGCAACCAGCTCGTCGGCGAGGAGGTATTCGAGGCCTTTGCCGCAGCTGGCGAAGAATTTCACTGTGGGGTTCCGGTGGTGGTGGTGGAGCGATGGCTGATGATTGGCCCGGGACGTTGAAGGGGGCTCTGCTTCGCCGAACCCTCTCCCCCACCCCGCGCTTCGCGCCCCCGGCCCGCGCCAGCGGCGCGGGCGTTCAGCCGCGCACGCACCTGCGGTGCGTGAGCGCGCGGCTTCACCCCGGCGGGAGAGGGGCCAGAAACCATCAGAGCGTCGCGAGCAGCGCGGCAAAGGCGTCGGCGCTGGCGTCGACGTGGGCGGACAGGCGGTGGCTGTCGTCGACCAGGTGCAGGCGCGCGCTGCGGGTTCGCGCCCAGTCGACGACCTGCTCGGCCGGGATCAGCTCGTCGTGCCAGCCGTGGATGATCGCGGTCGGCACGCGCGCGGCATCCAGCGGGTGCGCTTCGTGCAGACGGATCGGCGGCGCCATCAGGAACAGGCCGGCGACCGGCACCTGCAGGGACACCAGCCCGGAGATGAAAGCACCCAGGCTCGACCCGGCCAGCACCAGCGGGCCGCGCGCGGCGGCCTCGCGGGCGCGCTCGAGCAGGCGCTGGCGGCGGGCAGCGACGTCGCCCAGCTCGCTGACCTCGCGCATGGCGTCCAGGTCGGTGTAGTCCGGGCGCTCGTGGGTCCAGCCCAGGCGCTGCGCGGCGTCGGCCAGCGCGGTGACCTTGGTGGCGTCGGGGCCGCTTTCGAAGCCGTGGGAGAGGATGCAGTGTCCGCGCATGGAAATACCGGGTGATGTGACGCCCGGAACTGCGGGCAGGAGTGCTTTCGAGAAGCCGGAACGTCAGGACTCGGCGGTGACCGCATCGCCGAGGCGGATCGCGCCGCCCTCGAGGATGCGCGCGCACAGCCCGCCCATTCCGCGCATCGCGTTGAAGCCGCCGGGGCCGAGCGCCTCTTCCATGCGTGAGCACGGGTCGCAGGCATCGGTGCCTTCCAGCAGCACGTCGCCGATGCGGAAGCGCCGGCCTTTCAGCGCGATCAACGGCAGTCCCGAGACCACCAGGTTGCGCCGCAACTGCGACGCCTGGACTGAATCATGGCCCGACAGCGCGGCGATCACCGGCAAGTGCTCCGCCTGGATCAGCGTCACGCCGCGCTTGCCGCTGCCGCCGCGGTAGCGGTCGCCTGACAGGCCACCGCCGGTGCCGGCTTCGACCTCGGCCACCTCCCGCATCGGCGTGTTGCGCCCGGGGCGAACCCCGATCCACTCCACCCGGCCGGGTCGCGTCAGCGTCGCCATCAGGCGACCCAGTTCGGAGTCGGCGGGCGGCAGCTTCACGCGGGGGCTCCGGGCGGGCGGGACGGGGCGCGATGGTAGCATCCGGCCCCATGCTGCCCGACCTGCCGCCGCCCGCCGTGGACGTGCTTTACGACCCGCTCCCCTACGAGTCCCGGCTGGACGCGCGGCCCGTCTCGCAGATCGACCTGGTGGTGATCCACTGCACCGAGGTGCCGGACCTGGCGCGCTCGCGCCGTTTCGGCGAGGAGGTCCTCTACCCCGCCTCCGGCACCGGCAACAGCGGCCACTACTACGTCGACCGCGACGGCAGCCTGCACCAGTACGTGTCGGCGATGCGCACCGCGCACCACACGCGCGGCTACAACCCGCGCTCGGTCGGGATCGAACTGGTCAACACCGGCCGCTATCCCCACTGGCTGGACTCACGCCACCAGGCGATGGACGAGCCGTACACCGACGCGCAGATCGCCTCGCTCGTCGCCCTGCTGCAGCGCCTGCGCGCCGAACTGCCGGCGCTGCGCTTCATCGCCGGGCACGAGGACCTGGACACCACGACGGTGGCGGCCACCGACGACGCGTCGGTGCAGGTCCACCGCAAGCGCGACCCGGGCCCGCTGTTCCCGTGGCGGCAGGTGCTGGATGCGGTGCCGCTGCAGCGCCTGCAGCCCTGAGGCGCCGCCGGGGGCGCAAGGGCCGGCCGCTATACTGCGCGCCCCTGCTTTGCTGCCCGTGCACCCATGACCCCACCGCCCTCCGAGCCCGGCCTGCCCCCGCACGAGCCGGTCGTCCACGAGCTGGTCGCGCTGCTCTCGCTGGAGCGGCTGGAGGACAACCTGTTCCGCGGCCAGAGCCGCGACATCGGCACCAAGTACGTGTTCGGCGGGCAGGTGCTGGGCCAGGCGCTGTCGGCGGCGCAGGCGACGATGACCACGCCGCGCGGCGCGCACTCGCTGCACGCCTACTTCCTCAAGGCCGGCGACATCGAAGCGCCGATCGTCTACCAGGTCGACCGCACGCGCGACGGCGGCAGCTTCTCGGTGCGCCGCGTGACGGCGATCCAGCACGGCCAACCGATCTTCTTCCTGGCCGCCTCGTTCCAGCGCGAGGAAGGCGGCGGCGAGCACCAGCTGTCGATGCCCGAGGTGCCCGGCCCGGAAGACATCGAGCCCGCCCCCGCCGTGCCCGACAAGGTGATGGCGACGCTGCCCGACAAGATCCAGCGCTGGCTGTCGCGGCAGGGGCCGTTCGAGTTCCGCCACGTGTATCCGCGCGACGAACTCAAGCCGCCCAAGCGCCCGCCCTACCAGCAGGTCTGGTTCCGCCTGAGCGAACGCGTCGGCGACGCGCCGGAGCTGCACCGCGCGCTGCTGGCCTACGCCAGCGACTTCCACCTGCTGGGCACGGCGACCTTCCCGCACGGCATCAGCTACTACCAGCCCAACGTGCAGATGGCCTCCCTGGACCACGCGCTGTGGTTCCACCGACCGTTCCGCGCCGACGACTGGCTGCTGTACTCCATCGACAGCCCGAGCGCGCAGGGCGGGCGCGGGCTGGCGCGCGGGCAGATCTTCGACCGACAGGGCCGGCTGGTCGCCAGCACCGCGCAGGAAGGCCTGATCCGCGTGGTCGAAGACACGCGCGCCGACGCAAGCGCGCCGGCGAAGGGCTGACCGATGCGCCAGGTCTTCAGCAGCCCGCGGCTGGAAAACGTCGAGCAGGTCGCCCGGTTGCTGGAGGACGCGGGCATCGAAACCCGCATCACCGACGGCCGCTCGTACAAGGGCAGCCGCCGCCGCAATTTCAGCTACGGCGCCGCCGATGCGGATGCCAAGCCGGCGGTGTGGGTGGTGCGCTCCGAGGACCAGGTGCGCGCACGCACGCTGCTGCGCGATGCAGGCCTCATCGATTCGACGCGCCCTACCGACAGTTACCTGGCGCCCACCTTCCGCACCGAGGCGCCCACGGCCACGCGCAAGACCGGCGTCCAGAGCCGCGCGGCGCGCATCAAGCTGGTGCTGCTGGGCGGGATCGCCATCGGCGTGGCCTTCATGGTCCACCACATGCTGACCAACCGGCCGCCCCAGCAGGAGGCCGCCGGGCCGTTCGACGGCAGTGTGTCGCCGGTACTGCTGCCGATCGCGCGCGCCGTGTTCGAACACGAGCTGCCGTCCGCGCGCCTGCCGACGGTGTGCCTGAGCATCGACGGCAAGGACGCGCCCCTGGAGATGCTCGAGGCCCTCTACCGCCAGGGCATGGTGGTGGCGCCGGGCTCGGCGTGCGTCCGCAATCCGGACGAGGACCGCGGCAGCTACCACCTGGCCAGCGGCCGGGAGGCCCTGCTGCTGGACGTGGTGCGGTTCCGCCCGTCAGCGGCCGATACCGGCGAGGTGGAGTACAACGCCTACCACCACCGCATGTTCGGCGATTACAAGACGTTGCGGGTGCAGCGCATCGACGGCCGCTGGGAAGTGGTCGACGTGGTGCGGCACGTCTCGAGCTGACGGACCGACGCCGCTTCGGACTACCGCGGGGCGGTGGCGGGACCGCAGCAGGCATCGCTGACTCCGCCCCTGTCCTCCACGCAATGTCGTCGGCGGGGGCTGTCACCCCGCCCGCCGAACGACGCCGGCCGCGGGCCGGCAATCCAGGTCAGCGACGCGGACGCTGGAAATCGGCCGGTGTCAGGTAGCCGTCGCGGTCCTCGTCCATGAACTCGAAGCGCTGTGCCAGCTTCGGCATGCCGGACTCGACCTCGGCCCGGCTCAGGCGACCGTCCTTGTTGGCGTCGGCTTCGGCGAATTTCTGCTGCATGCGTTCACGGTGCTTGGCCTGCCACTCGGCACGGCGCTTCTCGGACGCGGCCGTCAACTCGCTGCGCACCAGGTAGCCGTCGCGGTTGCTGTCGATGGAATCGAAGCGCGGGGCGAAGCGCTCGTTGGCGGCCGCCTCGACCTTGCTGATGCGGCCGTAGCCATCGGTGTCGAGCTTGAGCAGCGCCTCCATGCCACCGCCACGATGGCCTTTCTTGCGCTGCGGGCGTTCGCTGGCATCCAGCCGGCCGTCCCCGTTCTTGTCCATCGTGTCGAAGCGCTGGGCCAGGCGGGGATGCGCAGCGGCCTCGCTGCGGTCGATCACGCCATCGCCGTTGGTGTCGATCGAGGCCATGCGCTGGCCACGGTCCGGCTTGCCGCCCCTGGCGTCCTGCGAGGGGTCCTGCGGCGCGGCCACGGCCACGCCGACGAGTGCGGCGGCAATGGCCGCGGTCAGGAAGGTGTAACGGTTCATGCACGTCTCCGGTGTCGGGCGCAGCGGTGCGCCGATGGTGGAGTCAACGTCCGGGCCGCGCCGGGGTTGACGCCACGGGGGCCGTGTTCAGCCGGTGGACAGCGCCGCCGGCGCCGGCGCTATGCTGGCGGGCATGGGCCACACGCCGGATAACGAAGAGCTGCGCCTGTTCCACACCGGCGAGCATCCGTGCGGCTACTGGCCTGACCGGTATGCCCGCGACCTGGTGCTCGACCCGCGCGATCCGCGGCTGCCGCAGTGGCTATCCGATGGCGCTTAGCTGGGGCTTCCGGCGCTCGGGCGACATCGTCTACCGCCCGCATTGCCGGCGTTGCCGCGCGTGCACGGCCGTGCGCATCCCGGTCGACCGGTTCGCGCCCGATCGCGCCAGCGCCGCTGCCTGTCGCGCAACGCCGACGTCACCGCGCGCGTGCAACCGGCGCAGCGCCACGACGAGCACCTGGCGCTGTACCGGCGCTACCTCGCCGCGCGCCACGCCGGCGGCGGCATGGACGGGCATGGCGCGGAGGAGTTCGAGCAGTTCCTGGTCGGCCGCTGGAGCGACAGCCGCTTTCTTGAACTGCGCGAGGACGGGCGCCTGCTGGCGGTGGCGGTCACCGATCGTGGTCGAGGGTGCGCTGTCGGCGGTCTACACCTTCTACGATCCCGATCCTGCGCTGGCGGCGCGCGGCCTCGGCACGCTGGCGATCCTGCAGCAGATCGAATGGGCGCGGCGCGAACAGTGCGCGCATCTGTACCTGGGCTACTGGATCGACGGCCACGGCAAGATGGACTACAAGCGCCGCTTCCGGCCGCTGGAGCGGCTTCGACGGTCGCGCTGGCGCGACTTCGACGAGGCACGACTTGCCATGAATTCCAGTTTCCGGCCGGCACTGGCCGGCCTGTTCGCCGCGCTGCTCCTGTCGGCGCTGCGTGCGCGTCAATGTCCACGGCGACCCCGACGCCTACGCGCGTTCCATGACGCCGACCCATCACAGCGATGCGCGTGGCGACCTACAACACGTCGCTGTACGACGAAGCCGCCGGCGGCCTGATCCGCGCGGCTGGAGTCGGCGATCCGACGGCGCGCGGCAAGGTGGCGGCGGTGCTGCAGCGCGTGCGCCCCGACATCGTGCTGCTCAACGAGTTCGACTACGACGCCGACGGCACGCGCCGCCGACCTGTTCCAGCGCCGCTACCTGGAAGTCGGCCGCAAGCCGGCGGCGGCGACGCCGCTGCACTACCCGTACCGCTACCTCGCGCCGGTGAACACCGGCGTGCCCAGCGGGCTGGACCTCGACCGCAACGGCGAGCGTCGGCGGCGATGCCGCGCCGCGACGCGCGGCAACGATGCCTGGGGCTACGGCCTGCACCCCGGCCAGTACGGCATGCTGGTGCTGTCGCGCTATCCGATCGACGCGGCGGCGCGCGCGCACGTTCCAGCATGCTGCGCTGGAGCGCGATGCCCGACGCGCTGCGGCCGCTGCGATCCGGCCACCGGCCAGCCTGTACCACGCCGGAGGTCTGGTCGCAGCTGCGGCTGTCGTCGAAGTCGCACTGGGACGTGCCGGTGCGCACGCCGCTGGGCACGCTGCATTTCCTGGTCTCGCACCCGACGCCGCCGGTGTTCGACGGCCCCGAGGACCGCAACGGCGCGCGCAACCCGACGAGATCCGGCTGTGGCGCGAGTACCTCTCGTCCGGCGCGACGAGCCGCTGGCTGTGCGACGACCACGGGCCGCTGCGGCGGGCTCGCGCGCGGACGCGCGTTTCGTGATCGCCGGCGACCTCAACGACGACCCGCACGATGGCGACGGCCGCCACGGCGCGATCCGCGCAGCTGCTCGACGCACCCGCGCGTGCAATGCGCGACGTCGCGCCGCGCAGCGAAGGCGCGGCTCGCCGTGCGCCGCGGCGGTACGCGCATCGCGCGCACGCGGCGATCCGGCCACGCACACCGGCGACTTCGGTCCCCAGGGTCGGCACGCTGCGGCTGGACTACGTGCTGCCTTCGCGCGAGCGTGCGCGTGCCGTCGGCGCTGGCGTGTACTGGCCGGCTGCCGGGTCCCCGCAGGCCGCCGCCGCGGCGGCGAGCGATCACCCTGGTGTGGATCGACATCGACCTGCCGCACTGAGCGCGCAGGTCGCGGCAGGGTCCGCTCAGTCGCCGCTTGGCGGCGAGGCCGGTGCCGGGCCGGCGCCGGGTGTGCTGCCACGGCATCGCCCGCAGGCGGTGCAGGCGGTGCAGGCGCGGCTGACCCGTTCCCGCCTGCGGTACCGGCATCGTCCGCGTCGTCCGTCGGCCCGGCATCGCCGGCCATCGCATTGGCCGCAGCCACGCCCAGCGGCGACGTGGCCGCGGCATCGGCCGCCACCGCCGACGCGCCCTCCCCCTCGACCGGCGCAATGCGCGGGCCGAAGCCGAACGCTTCGTCGCCATGGGCAGACACCACCATCCGCACCATGCTGGTCGGCACCATCAGCTCGATGTCGCACCGCCTGTCCCTGCGCGTGTGGCCGTCCAGCGTCATCTCGACCAGCGCGCCGCCGGTGTCGATCTCACGGCACAGCATGTGCGGGCCGCCCGGGCCGTCGTGCAGGTAGGGCCTGATCGCGGCATCCCCAGCGCCTCCAGCGCCTGCGGGAAGAAGTACACGGCATAACCGTTAGGTCTTTCATCGGGACTCCAGGAAAAGGGATGGCCGTCAGGCCAGGTCGACGCGCAGCGCGGCGGCCGCCTGGCGGGCAGCGGCACGCGGCCGCGTCGACTCGGGCGCCGGCGCCAGCGTCACCGCGACCCGGCGGTGCCCGTCCACGCGCGGCTTGCCGAACAGGCGCAACTGTGTCCCGGGCCGCGCGAGCGCCGCGTCCACGCCGGAGAACACCGGCACGCCCTGGCCCTGCGCCAGCACCGCGCACGACGCGCGACGGCCTGAGCGGCACGTTGCCACCGGCATCGCAGCGACAGCGGCAGGCCCAGGATCGCGCGCGCGTGCAGCGCGAACTCGCTCAGCTCCTGCGAGGCCAGCGTCACCAGCCCGGTGTCGTGCGGGCGCGGCGACACTTCGCTGAACCACACCTCGTCGCCCTTCACGAACAGCTCGACGCCGAACACGCCCCAGCCGCCCAGGTCGTCGGTGACCGCCGCGCGCGACCGCCTGCGCGCGCTGCCAGCGCGCGCGGCGACATCGGCTGCGGCTGCCAGCTCTCGCGGTAGTCGCCGTCGCGCTGCAGGTGGCCGATCGGCGCGCAGAACGCGGTGCCGCCGGCGTGGCGCACGGTCAGCAGCGTGATCTCGTAGTCGAAGTCGACGAAGCCCTCGACGATCACGCGGCCCGCGCCGGCGCGGCCGCCGGTCTGCGCGTAGTCCCAGGCCGCGCTCGATATCGTCTGCAGTCGCGCACCAGGCTCTGGCCCTTGCCGGACGACGACATCACCGGCTTGACCACGCAGGGCAGGCCGATCTCGGCCACGGCCGCGCGGTACTCCTCGGCGGTGTCGACGAAGCGGTAGGGCGAGGTCGGCAGGCCCAGCGTCTCGGCGGCCAGGCGGCGGATGCCCTCGCGGTCCATGGTCAGCCGCGCGGCGCGCGCGGTGGGGATGACGCGGGTGTCGCGGCCGTCGCGGGTGATTCCTGCTCCAGCTCGACCAGCGTGTCGGTGTGGATGGCCTCGATCTCCGGCACGACCAGGTGCGGCCGCTCGGCGTCGATCAGCGCGCGCAGCGCGGCGCCGTCGAGCATGTCGAGCACGTGGCTGCGGTGCGCGACCTGCATGGCCGGCGCGTTGGCATAGCGGTCGGCGGCGATGACCTCCACCCCGAAACGCTGCAGTTCGATCGCCACCTCCTTGCCGAGTTCGCCCGATCCCAGCAGCAGGACGCGGAAGGCGTGCGGGGACAACGGGGTGCCGAGGGTGGTCATCGGGGCTCCGGATAACGGCGTGGGAAACGGGCGCACAGTCTAGCCTCGCGCATCGGATGCTTTGGCCGGCACGGGCGGCATGCGATGCTTCCGCCGATGCCCCGGGGACTCCACCACCACCTGCCGCGCGTGGCCTGCGCGATCACGACGCTGCTGCTGGCCGCGGCGTGCGCGCGCACGGACGGCGGTGAAGCCAGGGGCGCGACATTGGCCGGTCTCCTGCTCGACCCGCAGCTGGACGAGATCAGCGGCCTGGCCGCGTCGCGCCGGCACAAGGACGTGCTGTGGCTGCACGATGACGGCGGCAACCCGGCGCGGCTGTTCGCGGTCAGCACGCGCGGCCGCCGCCTGGCGACCTTCCATGTCGAGGGCGTGACCAAGACCGACTGGGAGGACATCGCCGCGTTCGAGCTGGACGGCCGCCGCTACCTGATGCTGGCCGACACCGGCGACAACGGCGGCCTGCGGCGCAGCCTGCAGCTCCATGTGATCGAGGAGCCGGCGTCGCTGGAGAACGCGCGGCTGACGCCGGTCTGGTCGATCGCCTTCCGTTGGCCCGACGGCCCACGCGACTGCGAGGCGGTGGCGGTGGACGCAGAGCGCGGCCAGATCCTGCTGGTCTCCAAGAAGCGCGAGCCGCCCGAGCTGTTCGCCCTGCCGCTGCGACCGGCCGGCGACGCCATGCAGACTGCGCAGCCGCTCGGCACGCTGGCCGGCATGCCGCCGCCCTCGCCTACCGAGCAGTCCGACGCCGGCCGCGCGCGCTTCGACCGCCACGTCACCGCCGCCGACGTGTCGCCCGATGGCGGCACGCTGGCGGTGATGACCTACCGCTACCTGCTGCTGTACGCCCGGGGCACCGGCAGCTGGGCCGAAGCCGTCGCGGGCGCGCCGCGCGTCACCGAGCTGCCACCGCTGCCCCAGGCCGAGGCGCTGGGCTGGTCCGCCGACGGCCGCCACCTCTACGCCACGGGCGAGTTCATCCCCGCGCCGCTGTACCGCATCACCCCGTCGACTCCCTAGCCGCACCGCAGCGGCGAGCGTAGCCCGGGTACGCGAAGCGCACCCGGGGTTGCGCCCATGCAGGACGTGAGGAAGCCTCGAATGACCCCGCCCGCCAATCCTGCGCAGGCGGGTATAGACCGCTCCGGGTTTCGCGAGGTCGCGCCGACGAACGGCCGTTGACGTGATATCAAATTGATATCACTATTCCCGCATCCCAACCTGCGAGGCCGGCCATGAAAGAGAACCCCATCCGCTCCCTGCCCGGCATCCCGATGCTGCTGCTGTTCATCGCCCTGGGCATCGTGGCCGCCTGGGCCTTCATGTCCGGCGTGCGCGGGGCCGGCGGCGCGTGGGTCGTCGCGTCCATCCTGACCAGCACGCTGGCGGTGTTCGGCATGGTCGGCCTGTACATGGTCGAGCCCAACCAGTCGGCGGTGCTCAGCCTGTTCGGCAAGTACATCGGTACCGTCCACGACAACGGCCTGCGCTGGAACAACCCCTTCTTCAGCAAGCGCAAGGTGTCCCTGCGCGTGCGCAACTTCGAGAGCGGCAGGCTCAAGGTCAACGAGCTGGACGGCAGCCCGATCGAGATCGCCGCGGTCATCGTCTGGAAGGTCGTCGACTCGGCGGAAGCCGTGTTCAACGTCGATGACTACGAGAGCTTCGTGCACATCCAGTCCGAGGCCGCGCTGCGGGCGATGGCCACCAGCTACCCGTACGACCAGCACGAGGAGAACCAGGTGTCGCTGCGCAGCCACCCGGTGGAGATCAGCGAACGGCTCAAGGAGCAGCTGGACGAGCGCCTGACCGAAGCCGGCGTGGACGTCATCGACGCGCGCATCAGCCACCTGGCGTACGCTCCGGAAATCGCCCAGGCCATGCTGCAGCGCCAGCAGGCCAACGCGGTGATCGCCGCGCGCACGCGCATCGTCGCCGGCGCGGTCGGCATGGTCGAGATGGCACTGGCCGAGCTGCAGAAGAACGACGTCGTGCAGCTGGACGAGGAGCGCAAGGCGGCGATGGTCAGCAACCTGCTGGTGGTGCTGTGCAGCGACCGCAGCACACAGCCGATCGTCAACACCGGCAGCCTGTACTGAGGCCGCGGCGATGGACTGGGAACGCTACCTCGCCCCTGCCGCCATGGCGCTGAGCGCGATGCCGATCTTCCTGATCGCCGGCCTGGTGCGTGGCGGCCGGCTGCACCTGGTCAACGGCCTGGACGCCCGTCGCGTCCGCGACCCGCACCGCCTTGCCCGTCGCCTGGGCCTGCTGCTGGCGGCCGTCGGCGCCAGCATGCTGCTGGGCGCGGCCGGGCTGGTGTGGGCCAATGGCGTGGAGGGGCGCGTGGTCGCCGTGGTCGCCGGCCTGCTGCTGGCCGTCAACGGCCTGGCGGTGGCGCTGATCCTGACCATCGCCCGCGCGCGCCGCAGCGGCGATGACGGGCCCGCCTCTCCGGCCCGGCACGACCGGCGATGACCGCGAAGAAGGCCTACCCGCTGCGGATCAACGCCCAGGTGCTGGCGGCGGCGCAGCGCTGGGCCGACGACGAGCTGCGCAGCCTCAATGCGCAGATCGAATACGTGCTGCGCGATGCATTGCGCAAGGCCGGCCGGCTGCCGACGCCGGCCGATGACAACACCGACGAGGACGATGCGACATGAGCGGACGCTGGACGTACAAGGTGGTGGAGATCAAGCCCGGCATCATGGGCGGCTTCAAGGCCGAGGCCATGGAGGAGACCCTCAATGCCATGGGCCTGAAAGGCTGGGAGCTGGTCAACGTGGCCGTGACCGGGCCGATGATGGCGGCGCTGGCGGTCTTCAAGAAGCCGGCCTGAATCATGCGCTGCCGCGCCTGGCCGTGGCGACGCACGCCACCCGGCGCTACCCTGCGACGATGCGAGGCCAGCCGCTCCATCTGATCAACACGCCCCGGATCGAGGTCTGGCCGGGCGGCCTGTTGCGGGCGCGCAGCAACCACGATGCGCGGCTGCTGGCGCGCGCGCGCCACGTGCTGCGCCGCAAGCGCGACGGATGCTACCTGGCCGCCGATGTGCCCGAAGGCCTGATGCCGCTGGTGCCGCGACTGCGCATCGAGCCCGGCCTGGACGAGGCGCTGGACGCCATCGAGATCCACCCGCCGCACCGCCGTCCCGGCATCGAACGCATCCGCGAACTGCCGCTGGACGCGCTGGAGTCGCGGCTGGAATCGCTCGGCCTCGATGACGGCTACGCCGCGCGCACCGGGCTGGAGCTGGTGGCCGAACCCGACTGGCTGGCGCTGGCCGGCTTCGACCGCTACCGCCGCCCGCTATGGCTGATCGAGCCGGCCGCGCGCGCGTGGGCGCACCTGCAGGCCGCCGCGCGCCGCGACGGCGTCGTGCTGGAGGCCATCTCCGGCTACCGCAGCCATGACTACCAGCTGGGGATTTTCGAACGCAAGCGCGAGCGCGGGCAGACGGTCGCCGACATCCTTGCGGTCAACGCCGCGCCCGGGTACAGCGAGCATCATTCCGGCCGGGCGCTCGACATCAGTGCACCGGGCGAGCCGGCCGCCGAGGAGTCATTCGAGGCCACGCCGGCCTTCGACTGGCTGACGCGTCATGCCGCCGCCCACGGCTTCACCATGAGCTACCCGCGCGACAACCCGCACGGCATCGTCTACGAGCCCTGGCACTGGTGCTGGCAGCCGTCTGCCGCAGACGGGGTCCTGCCCGCGTAACGTTTTCCGTAGGGCGGGTTGGCTCACCAACCCACCATGCGTGGCATCGATACGTGATCGTGGCCTGGTACGGCCAAACCACTCTGCGCACCTGGGTTGACTGATGGTGGGTTGATAAAGCCAACCCACCCTGCTTCGAACTAAGCCGTCCTATGCCTGCGACCGCGGCGTCGGCGTGGCCTTCGCGGTGCCGGCATCGGCGATACGCCACAGGTACAGGCTGGCGTAGGTGCGGTACGGACCCCAGCGTTCGCCGCGTTCGGCCAGCGCGCGCGGTGTCGGCAGCGCGTCGAGGCCGTCCAGCACCTGCGCGCCCTTGCGGATGCCCAGGTCGTCCAGCGGCAGCACGTCCGGCCGGCCCAGGCGGAACATCAGCATCATCTCCACCGTCCAGCGGCCGATGCCGCGGGTCGGCACCAGCGCGGCGATGATCGCGTCCTCGTCCATGCGCGCCATCCGGCGCAGCGTCGGGATCTCGCCGGCGGTTTCGCGTGCGGCCAGGTCGCGCAGCGCGCGGGCCTTGTTGCCCGATACGCCGCAGGCGCGCAGGGCATCGTCGTCGATCGTGGCCAGGGTGTCGGCGTGCAGGCGCGTGCTGCCGATGGCCGTTTCCACCCGGCCGACGATCGTGGCGGCCGCCTTGCCGCTGAGCTGCTGGAACAGGATCGCCCGCGCCAGCGCATCCACCGGGTCGAACCCCGCGCGCCAGCGGGGATCGGCAGGAATGGGCCCCAGGCGCCGCATCCATGACGCCAGGCGGCGGTCGCGCCGGGCCAGGTGGGCGTGCGCGGCATCGGTGTCGAACCCGCGCGCCATGTCAGTCCCGCCACCGGCCGGTCGCGACCAGGCCGGCCAATGCCAGCCACGATCCGATCATCAACGCGCCACCCAGCGGGGCCAACCGCGTCGACGAGCCCAGCACATGCGCGAGGAACAGGCTGCCGCAAAACAGCAGCGCGCCGCCCAGCATCGCCACCAGCGCCCACCGCGCACGCGCGCCCACCTGCAGGCCAAGGGCGGCCACCGCGATGCCGTGTCCGAACGCCATGAGCGCGGCCTGCTGCAGCCGGGCCTGTGCCTGGCCGTCGCTGGCATGCGCGGCGTAGGCCGACAGCGCCACGGCGGCGGCGGCCAGCACCGCGCCCGCGGCCGGGATCAGGCGGATGCGTGCGGGTCCAGCCTGCGATGCGGAGGGGGAATCGGGCATGGGATCACGCGGTCCGGACGCAGGCGGCCACGATAGCAGCGCCCGGAAGCGGGCGACGAGCCAGCCCTACCGGGGGACCGGCACGGCCAAAGAAAAACGCCGCGCATTGCTGCGCGGCGTCTTCAATCGCATGTCCCGGGAGAGGGCTCAGCGCACGGCCCAGAACACCTCGAACTCGCCGTCCTCGCGGAAGCCACCCTCGATGCCGGACTTCCAGGCCTCGTACGGGCGCTCGGTCGACTCGTAGCCGTGCGTCAGGGCCCAGGCGCGCAGGGCGTCGCGGACCACCGACAGGTTGGCCATGTGGCCCTTGAACGGCACCATCGCCACCTTGCTGGCCGGCGAACGCACGTACTCCACCGGGCCATCGAGGTTGAGGTTGGTCAGTTCGGGGGTATCGCCCGCCGGCGCGGCGGCCGCCGGCTGCGCGGCGCCTGCGTCGGCATCGGCGTTCGCGGCCGGGGCAGCGGCACCGCCGGCGCGACGACGCACCGGCATGGCGACGTCGAAGGAGTAGCTCTCGGCGCCGAACTCGTTGGTGATGATGCGCACCGGGCCGGCGGCTTCCAGGCCGTTGGCGGCCATCACGCGCCGGATCCACTCCAGGTTCGACTGCATCTGGCGGGCGACGGCCTCGTTGTCGCGCGCCACGACGGCGGTGACCGACAGCAGGTTCTCGGCCGGACGGTCCTGCACGCGCGGCGCCATGGCCGGGTCGTCCTTGCTCAGCTCGGCGTAGTCGTAGTTCGGCACGGCGGCCAGCATGTTGCTGATGCGCGACAGGCCCAGCTTCATGTCGTCGCCGACGTTGCTGCTGACGTACATGCCGGCGTAGCGGCCCAGCAGGTTCCAGCCGTAGTCGACGTCGTAGGTCTGGGTGATCTCGACGTTGCGGTTGTTGCGGCCGGTCGGGCTGAGGTGAAGGAGGTGCGCTTGTTCTCGCCCGGCTCCGGTGTCGGTCAGGGCATAAGCTGACGCTCTTGCGCGGCTCGCTTTCGGTGATCTCCCAGCTGCCCTTGCCCAGGCTCTGGTCCTTGGAGCTGTAGTCCAGGCGGGCGCCCACGCCGGCCTCCGGGCCGGACTTGGTGCATCTGCACCTTGCGGGTCGCGCAGCACCAGCGGGTTCCAGTCCTTGAAGCGGCGCAGGCTGTTGAGCGTGTCGAACACGATGGTCAGCTTGCGGTTGGTCTCGACCGTCTCGACGAGGTGGCGGCTGGAGGGCAGCACCAGGCCCACCACCAGGAACAGCACGGCGACGATCGCCAGGGAAATCAGGATCTCGAGCAGACGGGTCATTCAGGGTTCTCCAGGACCGACCCGGCGGCCAGACCGGGGCGCAGACCGGCAATCGTATCAAGGAAGGCGGGTGCGAGGCAGCCGTCGGGTGTTCATCGAGCGGATCGACGCAGGGGACCACGCCCCGCGGCTACACCAGTTGGAGTTCCAAGGCCTTGAGCACGGCGCGGGTGCGGTCGCGCACCCCAGCGTGGCCGGAGTGGCCGGCCGCCGCTTGCGAGCCACTGGCTCGCGCGGCCGGGAACGCCCGCTGCGCTGCAGCGGGCCGGGCATCCTGCCGTCAGACCAGCTGCAGCTCGAACGCCTTGAGCACGGCCCGGGTGCGGTCGCGCACGCCGAGCTTGGACAGGATGTTGGACACGTGGTTCTTGATCGTGCCCTCGGCCACGCCCAGCGAATTGGCGATCTCCTTGTTGGAGAAGCCGCCGGCCATCAGCCGCAGGATCTCGGTCTCGCGGTCGGTCAGCGGGTCCGGCCGGTCCAGGCTGACGAAGTCGTTGCGCATGTGCTCCAGCCCCGACAGCAGGCGCTGGGTCACCGCCGGCTGCACCAGCGAGCCGCCGGCGGCCACGGTCTGGATCGCGTCGACCAGCTGCTCCAGCGACACGTCCTTGAGCAGGTAGCCCTTGGCGCCCGGCCTTGATGCCGGCCAGCACCAGCTGGTCGTCGTCGAAGGTGGTCAGGATGATGGTCGGCGGCAGCGTGCCGTTGCGCGCGCCAGCGCCTGCAGCGCCTCCAGCCCGGACATCACCGGCATGCGCATGTCCATCAGCACCACGTCGGGCTTGACCTGCGGGATCAGCTCGACCGCCTGGCGGCCGTCGGAGGCCTCGGCGACCACCTCGATGCCCTCGGCCAGCGCCAGCAGCGAGCGGATGCCCTGGCGCACCAGGGTCTGGTCGTCGACCAGGCAGACTCGGATCATGGCGATCGCTCCTTCGGCAGGCGGCGACGGGGCGCCGATGCCGGCAGCGTCAGGTGCAGGCAGAAGCCCTGGCCGCGGCCGGGTGTTCGATCTCGAGCTCGCCGCCATACTGCGGCCAGGCGCTCGCGCATGCCGCGCAGGCCGTTGCCGGCGACCAGCGCCGTCGGCGCCGCGGCCGTCGTCGCGCGCGCTGCATGCGCGATGCGGCCGTCCTCGCGCCGCGCGCTGAGCCACAGGTGGCTGGCGCCGGCGTGGCGCACGGCGTTGGTGATGATCTCCTGCGCGCAGCGCAGCAGCACCTGCGCGCGCTCGGGATCGTCGATCGTCAGCGGCTGCTCGGATGTCCATGTGGATGTCGCAGCGCCGGCACGTTCTCGGCCAGCGGCCGCAGCGCGGCGCCAGGTCGATCGCCCCGCTCCTCGCGCAGCTGGCTGACCGCCTCGCGCACGTCGGTCAGCAGCAGCTTGGCCAGCGTGTGCGCCTGCTGCACGTGCTCCTGCGCCCGGCCCTCGGACAGGTGGCCGGCGACTTCCAGGTTGAGGCTCAGCGCGGTCAGGTGGTGGCCGAGCAGGTCGTGCAGCTCGCGCGAGATGCGCGTGCGCTCGTTGACGCGCGACGCTCTCGGCCAGCAGCGCGCGGGTGGCGCGCAGCTCGGCATTGAGCCGGCGCTGCTCCTCGCGCGCCTGCGCCTGCTGGCGTGGCGACCAGGCTGGTGACGAAGACGAAGCCGGAGAAGCCCGACGTACAGCACCGCCTGCAGCACCGCCTCCAGCGAGCGGGAAGTCCAGGCCGCGCACGAACACCGGCACCAGCGCGCACGTGGCTGCAGCACCAGCCAGGCCACGCCGACGCGCAGCGGCAGCAGCCAGGGCAGCACGCAGGCGACCACCATCAGCAGGATGCTGCCCAGGCCGGTGCCGTGAAATAGCTGACCGCGATCGCGCGCGACGGTCAGCACCACCAGCAGCGCGATGTCGAACGTGCGCGGGCGCGCGCGCGCCCAGGTCGCGGGTCAGCCAGCCAGTAGCTGAGGCCGAACGACGAGGTAGGCGATCCAGCCCAGCCACGGTGTCGCAGGCGCAGCGCGCGCCCGCCGCTCCGGCGTTGCCGACCAGCGGCTCCAGCCATGAGCACAGCAGCGGAATGCCGACCATCGCCCAGGTGAACAGGCCGGCGTAGCGCAGCAGGCTGGGTATGGTTCAGGCGGATCGAGCATCGCCGCATGCTAGCGGACCGCCGGGCCGCCGCGCGCCGCCGAAAGTCATGTCGGCATCCGCGCAGTGCCACCGGCCGTCGCCGCGCGCCGGACCGCCATGCGATAATCCGCCGCGCCGGCAGCCTGCCGGCGGCCTGCTGCACGCGTCCAGAACCTGGAGTCCAGGAATGTCGATCGTCATCCGCGACGTGCGCGAGCACGAGCTGGATTCCGTCCTCGCCCTCAACAACGCCGCCGGCCCCGCGATCCTCCCGCTGGACGCGGCCAAGCTCCGCTGCTTCTGCGACCACGCCGAATATTTCCGCGTCGCCGAGACGCGACGGCACGCTCGCCGGCTTCCTGATCGGCGTGGCGTCCAGGCCGCGCGCGCACGACAGCAGCAACTTCCGCTGGTTCCGCGAGCGCTACCCGGACTTCTTCTACATCGACCGCATCGTGGTCGCCAGCCGCCGTCGCGGCGGCGGCGTCGGCCGCGCGTTCTATGCCGACGTGCAGAGCTATCGCCGAAGTGCGCTACCCGCAGCTGGCCTGCGAAGTGTTCCTCGAAGGCACGCAACGACCCCGCGCTGCTGTTCCACGGCAGCTTCGGCTTCCGCGAAGTCGGCCAGCACGTGATGCCGGAGCCCGGCATCCGCGCGGCGATGCTGATGAAGGAGCTGTGCAGCTATCCCTGGGTGCGCGAGACCTACGGCGACGCGCTGCCCGACGCAGCCGTGGCTGCAGCGCCGCGCAGCGCGCCCGCGCCGCGCGCCGCACGCGCGCCGACGCGGTACCGGCGCATGAGCGGCGGCCATGCCGATTACGAGCAGGCCGGCGAACTGAAGATCGGCCAGGTCGGCATCGCCAACCTGCGCGTGCGCACGCTCGACGTCGCGCGCCTCGCCGCCGAGATGCGCGATCGCGTGCAGCGCGCGCCCAAGCTGTTCGAGCGCGCCGCGGTGGTCGCTCGATTTCGGCGGCCTGAGCGCAGACGCCCGACGTCGACCGACCGCGCGCGCGCTGGTCGACGGCCTGCGCGACGCCGGCGTGCTGCCGGTCGCGCTCGCCTACGGCACCAGCGAGATCGAGCGCGCTGGCGCGAGCAGCTCGGCCTGCCGCTGCTGGCGAAGTTCCGCGCGCATACGAGCGCGTCGACGGCGACGCAGCGCCGGCCGCGGCGCCCGCCGCCGCCGCGCGGCAGCCGCGACCGAAGCCCGCGCCGCCGAGGCCGGCAGCCCGCGCCGGCCGCGCCGCGTCGCGACGCCCGGCCTGATGCAGTCCACGCCGGTGCGCTCGGGCCAGCAGGTCTACGCGCGAGAACCGCGACCTCACCGTGCTGCGCCACGGTCGGCGCCGGCGCGGAGGTCATCGCCGACGGCTCGATCCACATCTACGGCGCGCTGCGCGGCCGCGCGCTGGCCGGCGCGCAGGGCAACGAGCAGGCGCGCATCTTCTGCCGCGAGTTCCACGCCGAGCTGGTCGCCGATCGCCGGGCACTACAAGGTGCTCGAAGACATCCCGAAGGAACTGCGCGGCAAGGCCGTGCAGGTCTGGCTCGAGAGACGAGCAACTGCAAGCATCGCGGCGCTGCGACTGACGCCGCGCATCGCACTGGAGGAGATCGAACTTGGCCGAAATCATCGTAGTCACCTCGGGCAAGGGCGGCGTCGGCAAGACCACCACCAGCGCCAGCCTCGCCTGCGGCCTCGCCACGCCGCGGCAAGAAGGTCGCCGTCATCGACTTCGACGTCGGCCTGCGCAACCTCGACCTGATCATGGGCTGCGAGCGCCGCGTGGTGTACGACTTCGTCAACGTCGTCAACGGCGAGGCGACGCTCAAGCAGGCGCTGATCAAGGACAAGCGCTTCGACAACCTGTACGTGCTGGCCGCCTCGCAGACCCGCGACAAGGACGCGCTGACCAAGGAAGGCGTGCGAGAAGGTGCTCAAGGACCTCGCCGACGACGGCTTCGACTACATCGTCTGCGACTCGCCGGCCGGCATCGAGAAGGGCGCGTTCCTGGCGATGTACTTCGCCGACCAGGCGGTCGTCGTGGTCAACCCGGAAGTGTCCTCGGTGCGCGACTCCGACCGCATCCTCGGCCTGCTCGCGTCCAAGACCCGCCGCGCCGAGAACGGCGAGCGCGTCAAGGAGCACCTGCTGCTGACCCGCTACAGCCCCAAGCGCGTGGAGACCGGCGAGATGCTGTCGATCGCCGACGTCGAGGAAATCCTCGGCCTGAAGACGATCGGCGTGATCCCGGAATCGCGGCGACGTGCTCAACGCCTCCAACAAGGGCGAGCCGGTGATCCTCGACGACCGAGTCCGATGCCGGCCAGGCCTACGACGACGCCGTCGCGCGCCTGCTCGGCGAGGACGCGCCCGATGCGCTTCACCACAGCCGAGAAGAAGGGCTTCTTCAGCAAGCTGTTCGGAGGCTGAGCATGGGCCTGTTCGATTTCCTGCATGACCAAGAAGAACACCGCCTCCGTCGCCAAGGACCGCCTGCGCATCATCGTCGCGCAGGAGCGCAGCCAGCGCGGCGGCCCGGACTACCTGCCGCTGCTGCAGCGCGAGCTGCTGGAAGTGATCCGCAAGTACGTCAACGTCGACGTCGACGCGGTCAAGGTCGACCTGGTCAAGGACGGCGACCACGAGGTGCTCGACATCTCCGTCGCGCTGCCCGACAAGGCGCGCCGGGCCGCGCCGACGGCTGACGCTTCGCGAGCGGCTTCAGCCGCGATCGGCGACCGCGTGCGCCGAACGCCCGATCGCGGCTGAAGCCGCTCCTGCGTCCAGCTGCACATGCTCACCCTTGCCGACATCGGCTTCGACGCGCCGCCGCGCCTGCTCGCCGGCTACGGCCTGCGCGCTGCGCGCGCGTCGCCGACGGCGACGCCGATCCCCGGCAGCTACTGGGGCGAGCGCGAGGCCGGCCTCATCGGCACCGACCGTGCTATGCGCGCGCCGACACGCCGGTGCATTCGCTGCTGCACGAGGCCTGCCACCTGATCGTGCTGCCGCCCGAGCGCCGCGCGCGCGTCCACACCGACGCCACCGACTCGCATCGAGGAAGAAGACGCGGCCTGCTACCTGCAGATCGCTGCTCGCCGATGCGCCTGCCCGGCGTCGGCCGCGACCGCGCTGATGGCCGACATGGACGCCTGGGGCTACACCTTCCGGCTGGGCTCGGCGCGGGCCTGGTTCGAGCACGATGCCGACGACGCGCGCGCACTGGCTGGCACGCGCGCGGCCTGCTGCCCTGCCGCGGCTGAACGCGCGGCCGCATCGACGGCTGTCGAGCCGCACCATGCGTCCGGCCTCGCACCGGCCGGCAGGCGCCGCACTAGCCGCTTGCGGCACTTGCGCGCCGCTGTCCAGCGCGCAGCCTCGCGCCTCCGGAGCCGTCGCACCCGTGAATGCCCGTGACCCATCGCCGCGCCCTGCTCGCGCTCGCCATCGCCGCGCCGTCCTCGACCCTGTCCGCCTGCAAGCGCGACGCCGGCCGCCCGACGCCGGCACCACCGCCGGCACGCGCCCGACCGCGCCGCGAAGGCGAAACCGCCGACCAGTTCGTCGCGCGCGTCAACGACGAGATCCGCAAGATGCTACGCCGGAGACTCACCGCCGCGCAGTGGCTGTCGTCGACCTACATCAACGACGACAGCGCAGCTGCTGGCGGCCAAGGCCAACGAGCGCTGCCTGGCCCAGCTCAACGAGCTGGATCGAGCAGGCGCAGCGGTTCGAGGGCCAGCAGATGTCGCCGGAGACCGCGCGCGCGATCAAGCTGCTCAAGCTGGGCACCGCGATGCCGGCGCCGAAGGATCCGGCGAAGCTCGCCGAGCTGACCCAGATCGCCACCAAGATGGAAGGCATGTACGGCGCCGGCAAGTACTGCACCGGCGAAGGCGACGCGCGACAGCTGCCGCCAGCTCGGCGAGCTCGAGGACGTGCTGCGCAGCAACCGCGACTACGACGCGCAGCTCGACGCCTGGCAGGGCTGGCACACCATCGCCCAGCCGATGCGCAAGGACTACACGCGCTTCGTCGAGCTGGTCAACGAGGGCGCGCGCGACATGGGCTTCGCCGACGCCGGCGAGATGTGGCGCTCGGGCTACGACATGACGCCGGCCGAGCTCGCCGCCGAAACCGACCGCCTGTGGGGCCAGGTCAAGCCGCTGTACGAGCAGCTGCACTGCTACACGCGCGCGCAAGCTGGACGCCAAGTACGGCGCCGACAAGGGCGAGGTCGCCGGCGGCATGCTGCCCGCGCACCTGATGGGCAACATGTGGCAGCAGGACTGGGGCAACCTGTGGGACGTGCTGCAGCCCGTACCCGGACGCCGGCAGCCTCGACATCACCGGCGCGCTGCAGAAGCCAGCGCGACGCAGAACTCTGCGCGCCGCACGCTGGCCAAGCCGACGGCGCCGAGCCCGACGCCGCCGCAGCTGGTCGCAGATCGAGCGCGCCGCGCGAGCTGGCCACCGCCAAGGCAGATGACCGAGCGCGCGCGAGGACTTCTACGTCTCGCTGGGCATGCCCAAGCTGCCGGAGAGCTACTGGGAGAAGACGCAGTTCATCAAGCCGCGCGACCGCGACGTGGTCTGCCACGCCAGCGCCTGGGACATGAACATGGCCGGCGACGTGCGCACCAAGATGTGCATCAAGCCGAACGAGGAAGACTTCACCACGATCTACCACGAGCTCGGCCACGTCTATTACTACCTGGCCTACAACAAGCTGCCGCCGCTGTTCCAGAACGGCGCGCACGACGGCTTCCACGAGGCGATCGGCGACACCATCGTGCTGGCGATGACGCCGAAGTACCTGCAGTCGATCGGCCTGGTCGGCGAGCAGCAGCAGAGCCAGCGAGGCGCTGATCAACGCGCAGATGCGCATGGCGCTGGCCAAGGTCGCGTTCCTGCCGTTCGGCCTGATGATCGACCGCTGGCGCTGGGGCGTGTTCGACGGCTCGATCAAGCCGGACGAGCTACAACAAGGCGTGGTGGGACCTGAAGGCGAAGTACCAGGGCGTGGCGCCGGCGACGCGCGCGCGGCGAGGAGTTCTTCGATCCGGGCGCGAAGTACCACGTGCCGGGCAACACGCCGTACACGCGCTACTTCCTCTCGCACATCCTGCAGTTCCAGTTCTACAAGTCGCTGTGCGACGCGGCCGGCTACAAGGGCCCGCTGTACGAGTGCAGCTTCTACGGCAACAAGGCGGCCGGCGAGAAGTTACTGGGCGATGCTGCAGCAAGGGCGCCAGCCAGCCGTGGCAGCAGACGCTGAAGGAACTCACCGGCGGCGAGCAGATGGACGCCGCCGCGGTGCTCGAATACTTCGCGCCGCTGCAGACCTGGCTGAAGGAGCAGAACGAGGGCAAGACCTGCGGCTGGCAGGCCGGCACCACGGCAGCCGCCGCGCCCGCACCGGCCGCCGCACCGGCCGCCGCACCTGCGCCGGCAGCAGCGAAAAGCTGACGCAGGTACGCACTGGCACGGCCCAGGCCGTGCCACACTGGCTACGATGACGTGTACGCACAGGAAGGCCGGCGGGCGACCGCCGGCCTTCGCTGCATCTGCGGAGCGTCACCGGCACTGCGATACCCGTAGTGCGACACCCGTCGGGCCGTGCCGTCACGCGGAGCAGTGCCCGGCGCCAGGCGCCGGAATGTGATGCTCCCGTGAACACTGCCCTCACGGCGGCCGACGTAGTGTCCCGCCGATACATGCAACCGTTGGATACGGCAGGGGGAGTGGTGGTGAGTGAAGTGAACAAACGGGTGCGCAAACCCGCGACCCTGACCGGCACCGCCGGCACGTCCGATACCCGGATGCCGCATGCGCGATCGGCCATCCCGGCCCACCCTGTCTCTACGAAAAAAGCCCGGTCCTCGGCGCTGGACAGCCCCCTCCCCGATGCCCGGCAGGCCATCCTGCAGGCGATGCTGGCCGTCCGGCAGGGCGACTTCTCCATCCAGTTGCCCCTGCACTGGGACGGCATCGACGGCCGCCTGGCCGAAGCCTTCAACGACCTGGTCATGTCCAACCGCCGCCTGGCCGGCGAGCTGCACCGCGTCGGGCAGAAAGTGGGCCTGGAAGGCCAGACGCGCCAGCGCATCGCACTGTCCAACCGCGACGGCAGCTGGGGCGAGATGGAGCATTCGGTCAACGGCCTGATCGACGACCTGGTGCGCCCGGTGGATGCCATCACCGAGGCCATGGCCGGCGTGTCCAAGGGCGACCTCACCCGCCCGGTGCCGCTGGAGGCCGACGGCCGCCCGCTGCAGGGCGAGTTCCTGCGGTCGGCGACGATTGTCAATCGCATGATCGACCAGATGGGCGAGTTCAGCTCCGAGGTCACGCGCGTGGCGCTGGAGGTCGGCACCGCCGGCCGCCTCGGCGGCCAGGCCAAGGTCAAGGGCGTGTCGGGCGTCTGGAAGGAACTCACCGACTCCGTCAACCAGATGGCGTCCAACCTGACCGCGCAGGTGCGCAACATCTCCGAGGTCACCATTGCCGTGGCCAACGGCGACCTGTCGCGCAAGATCACCGCCGACGTGCGCGGCGAGATGGCCCAGCAGAAGGAGGCCATCAACACGATGGTCGACCAGCTGCGCAGCTTCGCCTCGGAAGTCACGCGCGTGGCGCGCGAGGTCGGCACCGACGGCAAGCTCGGCGGCCAGGCCGTGGTGCCGGGCGTCGCGGGTACGTGGAAGGACCTGACCGACTCGGTCAACGCGATGGCGTCCAACCTGACCAGCCAGGTGCGCAACATCGCCGAGGTCACCACCGCGGTGGCCAAGGGCGACCTGTCGCGCAAGATCGCCGTGGACGCCCAGGGCGAGATCCTGCAGCTCAAGGACACCATCAACACGATGGTGGACCAGCTCAACGGCTTTGCCGCCGAGGTCACGCGCGTGGCGCGCGAGGTGGGCACCGAAGGCAAGCTCGGCGGCCAGGCGCAGGTGCCGGACGTGGCCGGCACGTGGAAGGACCTGACCGACCACGTCAACTCGATGGCGTCCAACCTGACCAGCCAGGTGCGCAACATCGCCGAGGTCACCACCGCGGTGGCCAAGGGCGACCTGTCGCGCAAGATCACCGTGGACGTGCGCGGCGAGATGCTGGAGCTCAAGAACACCCTCAACACGATGGTGGACCAGCTCAACGGCTTCGCCGCCGAGGTCACGCGCGTGGCGCGCGAGGTCGGTACCGAAGGCAAGCTGGGCGGCCAGGCCACCGTGCCGGGCGTGGACGGCACCTGGGCCGACCTGACCGACTCGGTCAACGCGATGGCGTCCAACCTCACCAGCCAGGTGCGCAACATCGCCGAGGTGACCACCGCGGTGGCCAAGGGCGACCTCTCGCGCAAGATCGGCGTCGATGCGCAGGGCGAGATCCTGCAGCTGAAGGACACCATCAACACGATGGTGGACCAGCTCAACGGCTTCGCCGCCGAGGTCACGCGCGTGGCGCGCGAGGTGGGCACCGAGGGCAAGCTCGGCGGCCAGGCCACCGTGCCCGGCGTGGCCGGCACCTGGAAGGACCTCACCGACAACGTCAACGCGATGGCGTCCAACCTGACCAGCCAGGTGCGCAACATCGCCGAGGTGACGACGGCGGTGGCCAAGGGCGACCTGTCGCGCAAGATCGCCGTGGACGTGAAGGGCGAGATGCTCGAGCTGAAGGACACCATCAACACGATGGTCGACCAGCTCAACGGTTTCGCCGCCGAGGTCACGCGCGTGGCGCGCGAGGTAGGCACCGAGGGCAAGCTCGGCGGCCAGGCGCGCGTGCCCGGCGTGGCCGGCACCTGGAAGGACCTCACCGACAACGTCAACTCGATGGCGTCCAACCTGACCAGCCAGGTCCGCAACATCGCGGAGGTCGCCACCGCGGTGGCCAAGGGCGACCTCTCGCGCAAGATCGGCGTCGATGCGCAGGGCGAGATCCTGCAGCTGAAGGACACCCTCAACACGATGGTGGACCAGCTCAACGGCTTCGCCGCCGAGGTCACGCGCGTGGCGCGCGAGGTGGGCACCGAGGGCAAGCTCGGCGGCCAGGCCACCGTGCCCGGTGTGGCCGGTACCTGGAAGGACCTCACCGACAACGTCAACTCGATGGCGTCCAACCTCACCACCCAGGTGCGCGGCATCGCCAAGGTGGTCACCGCGGTCGCTACCGGCGACCTGCACCAGAAGCTCACCGTGGAGGCCAAGGGCGAGATCGCCGCGCTGGCCGACACCATCAACGGCATGACCTCGACGCTGGCGATCTTCGCCGACCAGGTGACGTCGGTGGCCCGCGAGGTGGGCGTGGAAGGCAAGCTCGGCGGCCAGGCCAACGTGCCCGGCACGGCCGGCATCTGGAAGGACCTGACCGCCAACGTGAACCAGCTGGCGGCCAACCTGACCACCCAGGTGCGCGCCATTGCCGAGGTCGCCACGGCGGTGACGCAGGGCGACCTCACCCGCTCGATCACCGTGGACGTGCGCGGCGAGCTGGCCGATCTCAAGGACAACATGAACCTGATGATCGGCACGCTGCGCGCGACCACCGAGTCCAGCAGCGAGCAGGACTGGCTGAAGACCAACCTGGCCAAGTTCTCCGACATGATGCAGGGCCAGCGCGACCTGATCACGCTCGGCCGCATGCTGCTGTCTGAGCTGGCCCCGCTGATGAACGCCCAGCAGGGCGTGATGTACGTGGTGGACGCGGACGATGACACCGCCACCGCGCAGCTGCGCAAGCTGGCCGGGTATGCCGATGCGGACGCGTCCGATGCCTCGCGCACGCTGCAGTTCGGCGAGGGCCTGATCGGCCAGTGCGCCGCGCAGGGCCGGCTGATCCTGGTCAACGACGTGCCCGCCGGCGCGGTGCAGATCGAATCGGGCCTGGTCAGCGCCGTGCCGCGCAGCGTGATCGTGTTGCCCGTGCTGTTCGAGGACCAGGTCAAGGCCGTGCTGGAGCTGGCGACGCTGTCGGAGTTCTCACCGTCGCAGCGCGCGTTCCTCGAGCAGTTGTCGGGCTCGATCGGCATCGTGCTCAACACCATCGAATCGACCATGCGCACCGAGCGGCTGCTGTCGCAGTCGCAGCAGCTGGCCGGCGAGCTGCAGTCCCAGCAGAAGGAACTGCAGCAGACCAACGAGGAGATCGCGCTCAAGGCGCAGATGCTGGCCGAGCAGAAGGCCGAGGTGGAGCAGAAGAACCTGCAGATCGAGCACGCGCGCCGCGCGCTCGAGGAGAAGGCCGCCGAGCTCGCGCTCACCTCGCGCTACAAGTCCGAGTTCCTGGCCAACATGTCGCACGAGCTGCGCACGCCGCTGAACTCGATCCTGATCCTGGGCCAGCAGCTGGCGGAGAACCCCGAGACCAACCTCAACCCGCGCCAGGTCGAGTTCGCCAAGACCATCCACGCCGCCGGCACCGACCTGCTGCACCTGATCAGCGACATCCTGGACCTGTCCAAGATCGAGTCGGGCACGGTCACCGTCGACAGCGAGGAGCTGCGCTTCAGCCACCTGCGCGAGAACATGGTCCGCGGCTTCCGCCACGAGGCCGAGCGCCGGGAGCTGGAGTTCTCAGTGGACTTCGCGCCGGACCTGGGACCTGCGCTGACCACCGACCCCAAGCGCCTGCAGCAGATCCTCAAGAACCTGCTGTCCAACGCCTTCAAGTTCACCGAGCACGGCAGCGTGCGCATGCGCGCCTCTCGTGCCTCAGGCGGCTGGACCCGCGGCCACGACGTGCTCGACAACGCCGCCACGGTGGTGGCCTTCGAGGTCACCGACACCGGCATCGGCATCTCGGCCGACAAGCAGAAGATCGTGTTCGAGGCGTTCCAGCAGGCCGATGCCGGCACGTCGCGCAAGTTCGGCGGCACCGGCCTGGGCCTGGCGATCAGCCGCGAGATCGCCGGCCTGCTGGGCGGCGAACTGCACCTGCGCAGCGAGCCCGGCACCGGCAGCACCTTCACCCTGTATTTGCCGCTGAACTACGCCGGTGCCGACCGCGCCCACAGCGTGCGTGCCGCCCAGGCCCGCCCGCTGCAGCAGCCGACACCGACCGACACCCCGCTGTCGCAGCTGGAGACGGTGCCGGACGACCGCGGCCTGATGCAGCCCGACGAACCGGCGCTGCTGGTGGTCGAGGACGACCCGCGCTACGCCACCGTGCTGCGCGACCTGGTGCGTTCCAAGGGCTTCCGCGCGCTGGTGGCCAACACCGGCGCCGAGGCGCTGCGGCTGGTGCACGACTACCGGCCGACGGCGGTGCTGCTGGACATCATCCTGCCCGACATGCTGGGCTGGACCGTGCTGGCGCGGCTCAAGCAGGATTCGACCACGCGCCATATCCCGGTGCAGATCATCACCGTGGAGGAAGAGCGCCACCACAGCATCGAGCGTGGCGCCTTCGCCTATCTGGCCAAGCCCTCCAGCCCGGAATCCATCGGGGCCGCGCTGCAACGGATCAAGGACTACACCTCGCCCCGCGTGAAGCGCCTGCTGATCGTGGAGGACGATGCCGCCGAGCGCATGAGCATCGAGGAGCTGCTGCGCCACGATGACGTGGCCATCGACACCGTCGGCTCGGGCGCCGAGGCCCTGGAGGCATTGGGCAACGGCCGCTACGACTGCGCGGTCCTGGACCTGCGGTTGCCGGACATGACCGGTTTCGAGTTGATCGACCTGATCCAGGCCCAGCCCAACGTCAGCGACCTGCCGATCGTGGTGTTCACCGGCAAGGACCTCACGGCCGACGAGGACGCGCGCCTGAAGAAGGCCGCCAAGAGCGTCGTCATCAAGGGCGTGGAATCGCCCGAGCGCCTGCTGGACGAGACCGCGCTGTTCCTGCACCGGGTCATCGCCGACCTGCCCGCGGGCAAGCAGCGCATGGTCGAGCGCCTGCACCAGTCCGACGAGGTGCTGGAAGGCAAGCGCGTGCTGGTGGTGGACGACGACGTGCGCAACATCTTCGCGCTGTCGTAGGTGCTGGAGCGCCACGGCATGGAGGTGGTCACCGCCGGCACCGGGCAGGAAGCGATCGAGAAGGTCACCGCCGACCCGGACATCGCGCTGGCTCTGATGGACATCATGATGCCGGGCATGGACGGCTACGACACGATGCGCACCATCCGCGAGAACCCCGAGCTGCGCATGCTGCCGATCATCGCCGTCACCGCCAAGGCGATGAAGGGCGACCGCGAGAAATGCCTGGAGGCCGGCGCGTCCGACTACCTCGCCAAACCCGTCGTCACCGACCAGTTGCTGGGAGTGCTGCGGCAGTGGTTGCACCGTTGAACCCCGTGAACGCCGCCAGGCGACAGCCCCGGCCAGCGCATCACCGACGCCATCGCCGGCGAGCCGGTGAACATCCTGCTGGTCGACGACCAGCCCGGCGCGGCTGCTGACCTACCGCGCCATCCTCGAGCCGCTGGGCGAGACGCTGATCGAGGCCAGCTCGGGCATGGAGGCGCTGCAAGCGCCTGATGGAGGACGAGTTCGCGGTCATCCTGCTGGACGTCAACATGCCCGGCATGGACGGCTTCGAGACCGCCAGCCTGATCCACCAGCACCCGCGGTTCGAGAAGACGCCGATCATCTTCGTCACCGCGGTCAACGTCACCGACATGGACCGGCTGCAGCGGCTACAAGCTGGGCGCGGTCGACTACGTGATGGTGCCGGTCATCCCGGAGATCCTGCGCAGCAAGGTGGTGGTGCTGGCCGAGCTGTACCGCAAGCGGCGCGAGCTGCAGTCGCTCAACGAGTCGCTGGCGGCCGACAACCAGGCACTGCACGCCGAGCAGCGCGCGCGAACTGGAGGCCTTCAACGAGTCGCTGCTGCAGGCCAACAACGCACTGGCCGCGCGCAACGAGGAGCTGCAGCGCGAGATCGGCCGAGCGCGTACGCGCCGAGCAGCTGCTGCGCGACGCCGACCGGCGCAAGGACGAGTTCCTCGCCACCCTCGCCCACGAGCTGCGCAACCCGCTGGCGCCGCTGCAGAACGCGCTGTCGGTTCGCCGGATGTCGATGGCGCGACGCGGCCGACGCGCTGCAGGACATGATGGAGCGGCAGATCGCGCCTGCTGATGCGCCTGATCGACGACCTGCTGGACATCGCCCGCATCACGCGCGGCAAGCTGACCCTGCGCGAGACCGACACCACGCTGCAGGCCGTGCTGGCGGCGGCGGTCGAGATCGCGCACGCCGCTGATCGAGGCCGGCGGCACACCGCTTCGAGAGCCGCGTGCCGGACGCATCCGATCGCCCTGCGCGCGGACCATGCGCGCCTGTCGCAGGTGTTCGCCAACCTGCTCAACAACGCCGCCAAGTATTCCGATCCCGGGCAGCCGGATCGACCTGTCGCGTGACGCTGGACGGCGACGAGATCGTGCGTCAGCGTGCCCGATACCGGTATCGGCCTGGCGCCGCGAGCAGCTGGACGCGGTGTTCGAGCTGTTCCGCCAGGTCGACACCGCCGTGGAACGCTCGCGCGGCGGCCTGGGCATCGGCCTGACGCTGGTCCAGCAGCTGGTCGCAGATGCATGGCGGCCGCGTGGAGGTGCACAGCGACGGGCCTGGGCCGCGGCAGCGACGTTCCATGTGCACCTGCCCCGCCACCGCGATGCGCGGCGTGCCGATGCATCGACCGCATCGATCGCAACGACTGCATCCGCCGCGCCGTCCGCTGGATCCGCCGGAACGCAGTCCGCGGCCCAGGCGCCACGCCGCGTGCTGATCGTCGACGACAACCGCGACGCCGCCGACACCCTCGCGATGATGGTGCGGCTGCTCGGCCACGACGTGACCCAGATCTACGACCCGCAGCAGGTGGAGGCCGAGGTCGACCGCTTCGTGCCCAACCTGCTGTTCCTGGACGTGGGCATGCCCGGCCGCAGCGGGTACGACATCGCCACCAGCCTGCGCGCGCGGCCGGGCGGCGACGGGCTGGAGATCGTCGCCGTGACGGGCTGGGGCCAGCCGGAGGACCGCCGCCGCACGCGCGAGGCCGGGTTCGACGACCACCTGGTCAAGCCGCCGCAGTTCGACTGCATCAAGCGCATCTGCGAGCGCGCGCCCCATGGCGCCCGCGAAGGCACCACACCATGATTCCCAACATTCCCCGCAGGAGCTGGCTCGAGCGCCTGGCGCATGACCTGCGCGGCCCGCTGTCGCCGGTGCAGACCGCGGTCTACCTGCTGCGCGATCCCCGCACCGGCGAGGCCGACCGGGCCGAGTTGCTGGACGTGATCGACCGGCAGACCAAGCGCCTGGGGCGGATGATCGACGAGGTCAGCGACTTCGTGCGCGCCGACCGCGGCCGCCTGCTGGTACGCCGCGAGGACGTGGACCTGGACCTGCTGCTGGAGGACATCGGCCCGCGCCTGCGCGAGATGCCGCCCCGGATCACGTTCGAGCCCGGCGCACGCGGCCTGGCGATACACGGCGACGTGGTCCGGCTGGGCCAGTTGATGCAGGCGGTGCTGGGCTTCCAGATCTCCGCGGCGGACGCGCGCACCCCCGAGGCGGTGGTGCGTCGGCTGGACGGCGGACGCGTGCAGGTGCTGCGCGAAGTCGCCTGCCCCGAGGACGCCCCCGACCTGGTCACGCACCTGCTGGACGACCCGCACCCCGAACCCGGCGACGACGGCCTCGGCCTGCAGCTGATGATCGCGCGCGCGATTGCCGCGGTCCACGACGGCGAGCTGGTCGCGCGTGCCCGCGGCGAGGACGTGATCGAACTGGACCTGCAACTGCCCGCGCATTCCGCGTCCGACGCCTGACCCCGTCACGCTTTTGCAGGAGCGGCTTCAGCCGCGATCACCCGGCCTGCATCGATGTAGGAGCGACGTAAGTCGCGACCCGTCTGCTCCCCGCAAATGCGAGGTCGCGACTTACGTCGCTCCTACAGAAAGCCTGCGCCCAACATGGGTTCCGGACCCACCTACCCGGCGGCATACTCGCCGCATGGACACCATCGCCCCCGCCGACCTGCGCCCGCAGCCGCTGTCGACACGCCACCGCGCTGCCCGCGCGCTACTACGTCGACCCGGCCATCGCCGCGTTCGAGCGCACGCAGTTCTTCGACCGCGGCTGGCAGCTCATCGCGCACGTGTGCCAACTGCAGGCCGCCGGCGACCACGTCGTCGCCGACTTCGCCGGCCTGCCGGTCATCGCCGTGCGCGGCGCCGACGGCGACATCCGCGTCATGCACAACGTCTGCCGCCATCGCGCCGGCCCGATCGCCAGTTGCGACGGCCTGGCCGCGAAATCGCTGCGCTGCCGCTACCACGGCTGGACCTACACGCTGGACGGCGTGCTGCGCTCGGCGCCGGAAATGGGCGACACGCCCGACTTCGACGTCGGCCGAAGTCGCGCCTGCCCCAGCTGGCGGTGCGGGTGTGGCAGGGGCTGGTGTTCGCCGCGGTCGATGCCGGCAACGCGATCGACTTCGATGCCTTCGTCGAGGGCATCGACGCACGCCTGGGCGAGGACCGCGGGCTGGAACGCTACGGCCACCACCAGCGCGTGGGCTACGACGTGGCCTGCAACTGGAAGGTCTACGTCGACAACTACCTGGAGGGCTACCACGTCCCGCACATCCACCCGGGCTTGAACAAGCTGCTCGATTACCGCAGCTACGTCACCGAGGCGGCGCGACTGGTACTCGCTACCAGTACAGCCCGCTCGTCGTGCCTGACAAAAGCGGGGGCGACGGCCTCTACGGCGACGGCGACGCGCTGTATTACTGGCTGTGGCCCAACACCATGCTCAACATCCTGCCCGGCCGCCTGCAGACCAACCGGGTCATCCCGCGCGGCGTGGACCGCTGCCGCGTGGAGTTCGACTTCTATTACACCGTGGACGAATCCGGCGAGGCGCGCGCGCGCCGCGACGCCGACCTGGCCTTCAGCGACGAGGTGCAGGTCGAGGACCTCGACCATCTGCGAGGACGTGCAGCGCGGCCTGGCCTCGGGCTCCTACACCCCCGGCCGCCTCAACCCGCTGCGCGAGAACGCCGTGCACCACTTCCACGAGCTGCTGCGCGCCGCGTATCGCGGCAGCGAGGAGCCGCCGGCGGCGACGTAGATACCGCCCGCACCTGCGGGCGCGGAACACCTCACGCCCCAGGCACGTGCGCTACAACCGCTCCGTCGGTTCCAGTGCCGCCGGTTCTTCCGGGCACGCCGGGACCTCGTGGCCCTTGCCCAGCTCCCAGCGCCAGAAGCCCCAGCCCAGCAGCGTGAACAGGGCCGCGCCCAGCGCCAGGTGCAACGCCTCATGGCTCAACCACGGCGAGAGCACGCCGGCGACCAGCGACATTGCAGCACCAGGCCGGTGAAGGCCTGCAGCGACGACGCCGAGCCGCGCTGGCGCGGATACATGTCGAGGATGGCCAGCGTCAGGATCGGGAACACCAGCGCGATGCCGAACGCGTTGAGCGTCATCGGCAACACCGCCCAGGGCACGTCAGGCATCGGCGACCACGAGGTTGTAGGCCGATGTTCGCCACGGCCGCGACGCCGCAGCAGGCAAAGCCGATGCCCACCAGGCGCGCGCCGCTGATGCGCCCGGCCGCGCGGCCGGACACGAAGGCGCCCAGCATCATGCCGCTGATCATCGGCACGAAGAACCAGCCGAACTGCGCGCTTCGTCGCAGGCGCAGCAGGTCGAGCACGAACGCCGGCGCCGAGGCGATGTACAGGAACAGCGCGGCGAAATTGAACGCGCCCGCCGCCGCCAGCCGCTGGAAGCGCGGGTTGACGAAGATCGCCGCGTAGTCGCGCAGCAGGCGCCTGGGCGCCAGCGGCAGGCGCGCCTCCGGCGGATGCGTCTCCGGCAGCACGCAGCCAGGTCGCCGCCAGCAGCGCCACGCGAGAACAGCGACCAGGAACCAGAAGATCGCCGGCCAGCGGCTCCAGCCCAGGATCCAGCCGCCGATGATCGGCGCGATCGCCGGCGCGATGCCGAAGATCATCGACACCTGGCTCATCAGCCGCTGCGCATCGTCGCCGTGCAGCACGTCGCGGATCACCGCGCGGCCGACGATCAGGCCGACGCCGGCGCGACAGTCCCTGCAGCGCGCGGAAGGCCAGCAGCGTGGCTCGAGGTCCGGCGACAGCGCGCAGCCGACCGAGGCCAGCGCGAACACCACCAGCCCACCCAGGATCACCTTGCGCCGGCCGATCGCATCCGACAGCGGCCCGTGCACCATGCTCATCAGCGCATAGGCGAGCAGGTAGACGCTGATGGTCTGCTGCATCGCCAGCTTGTCGGCGCCCAGCTGCGCGCCCATCTGCGGGAACGCCGGGAAGATCGTGTCGATCGAGAACGGCCCGAACATCGCCAGCCCGCCCAGCAGCAAGGCCAGCCGGCGGGTGGATGGCGCGGTCATGCGCCCGCTCCGGCGGCCGCTCGGCCGTGGAGACATGAATGGGAGGCGGGGGACATGGCGCAAGGATACGGGCTGCCGCCCCGCCCCGTGATGCCGCCGCCGGCGATTCACCGGCCCGCCCTTGTGCCAGTGGGCCTGTCAGCCCCTGCAGGAGCGGCTTCAGCTGCGTCACTCCCGCGCCCGCCACCAGGTCCTCTTGTAGGAGCGACGCAAGTCGCGACCGCGAAACGCCGGACACCCCGCGGTCGCGACTTGCGTCGCTCCTGCAGAAGAGCTTCGCGGCTGAAGCCGCTCCTGCAGGCCGACGTTCGCGCCCGCTTCCTCCCCCGCCCGCCGCGTATAATCCCGCCGACAGCACGCGGTGGGAGAAGCGGGGGCCTGCCCCTGCTGCCGAAGGCGCAATCGCCCGGAATCGCTCAGGCGCAATACCGCCCCGTGCTGGGCGTGGCCCACCACGCCGACACTCTGGAGAGACCGGCAGCCCCGCGGGGCCGGCGCCGGCGCCGAAGGGGCAAGAAGCGCACGGGGGCCTCCCCCGCCCGCCGCGCTTCCAAACTCTCAGGCAAAAGGACAGAGGGGCAGCTCAGGTCATCCGGATGGCATTGGATCCCCATGCCGTCATTCCCGCGGAGGCGGGAATCCAGCGTCGTCGGCCCTCGGGGCGACGAGCGTCACTGGATCCCCGCCTGCGCGGGGATGACGGGCAAGCAAGGGAACCCGCGCTCCCCGGATCCGCTCACGGTCGTCGCGCCAGCGATGTCCACGCCCCGCTCCCTCCGGATGCCCGCCATGTCCCAGCAGCGCCCTTCGCCCTCCCTGCGCGACCTCGAGCACCACGACGCCTTCCTCGAACGCCACATCGGCCCCAACGACGCCGAGATCGCGCACATGCTGCGCGTGGTCGGCCACGACTCGCTCGACGCGATGACCGACGCCATCGTGCCCGGCCACGATCAAGTCCGCCGCGCCGCTGGCGCTGCCCGACGCCGATCAGCGAGGTCGAGGCGCTGGCGAAGATCCGCGCGCATCGCCGACCAGAACCAGGTCTTCCGCAGCTTCATCGGCCAGGGCTACTACGGCACGCACACGCCCAACGTCATCCTGCGCAACATCCTCGAGAACCCGGCCTGGTACACCGCCTACACGCCCGTACCAGGCGGAGATCTCGCAGGGCCGCATGGAAGCGCTGATCAACTTCCAGACCATGTGCGCCGACCTCACCGGCATGGAGATCGCCAACGCCTCGCTGCTGGACGAAGCCACCGCCGCCGCCGAGGCGATGACGCTGGCCAAGCGCTCGGCCAAGTCGAAGTCGAACGTGTTCTTCGTCTCCAGCGGCGTGCATCCGCAGACGCTCGAAGTGCTGCGCACCCGCGCCGAGCCGCTGGGCATCGAGCTGCGTCGTCGGCGACGACGCCGAGGCGCTGGCGATCGACAGCTTCGGCGTGCTGCTGCAGTACCCCGACACCTTCGGCCGGATCGGCGACTACAAGGCGCTGGCCGACGCCGTGCATGCGCGCGGCGGCCTGGTCGCGCGTCGCCACCGACCTGCTCGCGCTGACCCTGCTCACGCCGCCGGGCGAATGGGGCGCCGACATCGTCGTCGGCAACACCCAGCGCTTCGGCGTGCCGTTCGGCTTCGGCGGCCCGCATGCCGCGTTCATGGCCTGCCGCGACGCCTACAAGCGCTCGATGCCGGGCCGCCTGATCGGCGTGTCGGTCGATGCCGAAGGCAAGCCCGCCTACCGCCTCACCCTGCAGACCCGCGAGCAGCACATCCGCCGCGAGAAGGCCACCTCCAACATCTGCACCGCGCAGGTGCTGCTGGCGGTGATGGCCGTCGATGTACGCCGTCTACCACGGCCCCGAAGGCCTGACCCGCATCGCCCGCCGCACGCACCGCCTGGCCGCGATCCTGGCCGGCGCGCTGCGCGAGCGCCGGCGTCACCGTCGGCGACGGCTTCTTCGACACCCTGCACGTCACCGGCGTCGATGCCGGCGCGATGCATGCACCAGCGCGCCCGCGCGGCGCGCATCAACCTGCGCGCGCATCGACGCCGCGCAGCGTCGGCATCAGCGCTGGACGAGACCACCACGCGCGAAGACGTCGTCGCGCTGGCCGGCGCTGTTCGGCGCGGACACTCGGCGCACATCGACGCGCTCGATGCCGCGCACCGCCGACGCACTGCCGGCCGGCGCTGGTGCGCGAGTCGCAAGTTCCTGCACCCACCCGGTGTTCAACACCCACCACAGCGAGCACGAGATGCTGCGCTACATGCGCTCGCTGGCCGACAAGGACCTGGCGATGGATCGCACCATGATCCCGCTGGGCAGCTGCACCATGAAGCTCAACGCCACCGCCGAGATGATCCCGGTGACCTGGCCGGAGTTCGGCAACATCCATCCGCTGGCGCCGGCCGACGCAGACCGCAGGGCTACAAGCAGCTGATCGACGAGCTGGAAGCGATGCTGGTGGAATGCACCGGCTACGACGCGGTCAGCCTGCAGCCCAACTCCGGCGCGCAGGGCGAATACGCCGGCCTGCTGGCGATCCGCGCCTACCACCGCTCGCGCGGCGACGCCCAGCGCGACATCTGCCTGATCCCCGAATCCGCGCACGGCACCAACCCGGCCTCGCGCGCAGATGTGCGGCATGAAGGTGGTGGTGACCAAGTGCGACGCCAACGGCAACGTCGACGTCGACGACATCCGCGCGCAAGGCCGAGAAGTACTCCGACCGCCTGGCCGCGCTGATGATCACCTACCCGTCCACGCACGGCGTGTTCGAGGAAGACGTCGTCGCGATCTGCGAGATCGTCCACGCAGCACGGCGGCCAGGTGTACACCGACGGCGCCAACATGAACGCGCTGGTCGGCGTGGCCAAGCCCGGCAAGTGGGGCTCGGACGTCTCGCCACCTCAACCTGCACAAGACCTTCTGCATCCCGCACGGCGGCGGCGGCCCGGGCGTCGGCCCGTGCGCGGTGAAGTCGCACCTCGCGCCGTTCCTGCCCAAGGCGCTGGCGACGATGGCTTGCGCACCGACGGCGTCGGCTACGGCGCGATGGTGTCAGCGCCGCCAGCTTCGGCAGCGCCTGCATCCTGCCGATCAGCTGGATGTACATCACGATGATGGGCGCCGCACGGCCTGCGCAAGGCGACCCAGGTCGCGCTGCTCAACGCCAACTACATCGCCAGGCGCCTGGCGCCGCATTACGAGACGCTCTACACCGGCCGCAACGGCCTGGTCGCGCACGAGTGCATCCTCGACCTGCGCCCGATCAAGGACGCCACCGGCATCAGCGCCGAGGACGTGGCCAAGCGCCTGATCGACTTCGGCTTCCATGCGCCCGACGCTGAGCTTCCCGGTCGCCGGCACGCTGATGGTGGAGCCGACCGAGAGCGAATCGCTGCACGAGCTCGACCGCTTCATCGACGCGATGATCCAGATCCGCGACGAGATCCGCGCGGTCGAGGACGGCGCGCTGGACCGCGAGGACAACCCGCTCAAGCACGCCCCGCACACCGCGACGCAGGTCGCGGCCAGCGAGTGGACCCACGCCTACCCGCGCGAACTGGCCGCGTTCCCGCTGGCCACGCTGAAGCAGCAGAAGTACTGGCCGCCGGTCGCGCGCGTGGACAACGTCTACGGCGACAAGAACGTGTTCTGCAGCTGCATGCCGATCGACGACTTCGAGGGCGAGACCGAGGCCTTCAGCGAACCGATGGTGTCGTAAGCCGCGCGGGCGCCCCGCCCACCGTCCCGCACCACGCACCACCCGGAAGCCCCGCACCCGCGGGGCTTTCCTTCGTGCGCCCCAATGCCCTCATGGCGCTTGCAGGAGCGGCTTCAGGGAACCTCGAATAGCCTGAAGTCCCGGTCGTCATGCCCGCGAATGACGGGCAAGGGCACGTTGTTCGAGGTTCCCTTGCGTCGCCCCTGCAACGCACCTCGTGACCTCCGCAGGCCTTCCACCACATCCACCACACCAACCTAGACAGCCCGTTAACGGCGTCGCACCCAGCATGCCCGTTCCCCCTGCACGCAATGGAGCACGCCAATGGCCACCCGCAAGGCCCCCCGCAAGACCGCCGCCTCCAAGGACGGTTCCAGCAAGACCAGCACGGCATCCGGCAGCGGTCGCGAGGTGCGGGGCGAAGGCGACGAACTGCACCAGCAGGCCGGTGGCGCGCATCCGCCGCTCACCACCAACCAGGGCATGCCGGTCAGCGACAACCAGAATTCGCTGCGCGCCTACGCCGCGCGGGCCGACGCTGCTGGAAGATTTCATCCTGCGCGAGAAGATCACCCACTTCGACCACGAGCGCATCCCCGAGCGCATCGTGCATGCGCGCGGCTGCGCGGCGCACGGCTACTTCGAGCTGACCAAGTCGCTGTCAGAAGTACACCACCGCGCAGCATCCTCACCGAGGTCGGCGAGCGCACGCCGGTGTTCACCCGCTTCTCCACCGTGGCCGGCGGCGCCGGCTCGGTGGACACGCCGCGCGACGTGCGCGGCTTCGCGGTCAAGTTCTACACCCAGGAAGGCAACTGGGACCTGGTGGGCAACAACATCCCGGTGTTCTTCATCCAGGACGCGATGAAGTTCCCCGACCTCGTGCACGCGGTGAAGATGGAGCCCGACCGCGGCTTCCCGCAGGCCGGCAGCGCGCACGACACCTTCTGGGATTTCATCTCGCTGACGCCCGAATCCATGCACATGATCATGTGGGCGATGAGCGACCGCACGCATCCCGCGCTCGCTGCGCATGATCGAAGGCTTCGGCGTCCACAGCTTCCGCCTGCTCGACGCCAAGGGCAACTCCACCTTCGTGCAAGTTCCACTGGCGGCCGAAGCTGGGCCTCCAGTCGACGGTCTGGGACGAGGCGGTGAAGCTGCAGGCGCGCCGACAACGACTTCCACCGCCGCGACCTGTTCGAGGCCATCCAGGCCGGCGCACTTCCCGGAGTGGGAACTGGCGCGTGCAGCTGTTCACCGAGGAGGAGGCCGACGCGTTCCCCTTCGACCACCTCGACCCGACCAAGCTGATCCCCGAGGAGCTGGTGCCGCTGAGGTGATCGGCCGCATGGTGCTGGACCGCTGGCCGGACAACTTCTTCGCCGAGACCGAGCAGGTCGCCTACTGCCCCGCCAACATCGTGCCGGGCATCGACTTCAGCAACGATCCGCTGCTGCAGGGCCGGCTGTTCTCCTACCTGGACACGCAGCTGTCGCGCCTGGGCGGGCCGAATTTCCACCAGATCCCGATCAACGCGCCCAAGTGCCCGTTCGCCAACCAGCAGCGCGACGGCCACATGCAGATGCAGGTGCCGCAAGGGCCGCGTGGCCTACGAGCCCAGCTCGCCTGCAGGCCGACACCGCCGCGCGAGACGCCGCGCAGGGCTTCCGCAGCCATCGCCGAGCGCGCCGGACGACGGCGCCAAGGGCCGCGTGCGCGCCGAGAGCTTCGCCGACCACTACAGCCAGGCGCGCATGTTCTTCCGCAGCCAGACCGCGCCCGAGCAGGCGCACATGGCCTCGGCGCTGGTGTTCGAGCTGTCGAAGGTGGAGACCGCGCATGTGCGCGAAGCGCATCGTCGGCCACCTGCGCCACATCGACGCAGACCTGGCCCAGCGCGTCGCCGACGGCCTGGGCATGGACGCGCTGCCGCCGGCGCCGCCGGCCGCCGTGCCGCCGCAGGACATGCCGCCGTCGCCGGCGCTGCAGCATCATCGGCAAGATGAAGGCCACGCTGCAGGGCCGCTGCGTCGGCATCCTGGTCGACGACGGCTCCGATGCCGCGCACGGTCGAGGCGCTGCGCAAGGCCGCCGAAGCCGCCGGCGCGCAGGTGAAGATCGTCGCGCCGAAGGTCGGCGGCGCCAAGCTCGAGCGACGGCAAGCAGCTGCCCGCCGACGGCCAGCTGGCCGGCACGCCGTCGGTGGTGTTCGATGCCGTGGCGCTGCGTGCTGTCCGGACGAAGGCGGCAAGCGCGCTGGCGAAGGAAGCCGCCGCGGTGGACTTCGTTCCGCGATGCCTTCGGCCACCTCAAGGCCATCGCCGCCGACGCCGGCGCGCAGGCCGTCGCTGAAGGCCGGCCGGCATGCGGCAAGGACGCCGGCGTGGTCGACGCCGGCGACACCAAGGCCTTCATCAAGGCCGCGCGCAGACCCGCCAGTGGGACCGCGAGCCGAAGGTGCGCACGCTGCCCTGAGTCCGCGGCTGCGCGTTGGTCGCTACCGGCAAGGCCCCGCATCGCGGGGCCTTGTTCAGTCCTGGCGCCATCATGGCGGCGATTCGTCCCCTGCTGTCGAGCACGCTATTTGTCACCGGCCCCTGAACCGTTCACCCGAGGCCACGCACCACGCCGCCCGCTTCACGCGGGCATAGCGGCCCGGCGCCTAGGGTGCGCGCAGTTCCCGGGAGGACCGACCATGGCGCATCAACCTGCACACGCCGCCCCCTCGCCCGACGCCGGCGCCGCGCCCGCCCGCGACCTGGCCCGCGAGTGGGCCGCCGCGCGCGTGGCCTCGCGGCGCCGCTGGGCCAAGGCCACTGCGGCTGCCGCCGCTCGCCCCGCCACGCCCACGCCCCCGCTGCCCGGCGAAGCGGACCGCGACCGGCGCTGACAGGTCCGCCCAGCCCGCAGTGGAAGGCCCCGCATCGCGGGGCCTTCTTCTTTCCGGGCATGAGTGCTTCATTCCGCGAGTGAGGCGCACCGCCTCGCACGCCGCTATGTCGCCCCCACCGGAGACGCCGTGATCGCGATGGACGGGTGATCCACAGCACGGGGCGCCAGACAGCCTGGCGGCGACGCGGTCGTCTAGCGCCGCGATACCCGCCGCAGGTTGGCCGACACCGTGCGGCTGGTGGGCTGCAGGCCTGCGGCCATCACGCGGTCGACGTCCGGCCACGTGGGCATCCATGCCGTCGAGCCCGCCGCCCACGGCATCCACATTGCCTGCATCGCCGCGCCCCACGCACGCGCCTGCCATTCCAGCATCGCCGTGGCCATCGCGAACCCGCCGGCCTGCGCCGCCTGCCATTTCTCCGTGCCCATGCGCACCAGCTCGCGCCGGTCCGCCGCCGTGGGCGCATGCGCCGTCGTGGCCAGGCGCATCATGCGGTGCGCCGCCACCGTCGGTGCGCGGTGGGACAAATCGGTCAACTGACGCTGGGTGGAGGCGGTGCGGCGACGGGCCATGGGCTTCGATTCGGGCGAAAGGTGCGCCACTGTGCACCGTGCACCCGCAACCCTGCGTGACAGCCCCGGCTTTTGCAGGAGCGGCTTCAGCCGCGATCCACACCCCGGCGCACGCCTCAGCCAATCACCGCGTCCGATACCCGCGCCGCCACTCCGCTGTACCAGAGCCACGCAACGACCAGCAGGTTGATGACGACGCTCATCCAGAACCCCGTCTGGAACGACGCCTTCACCGTCTTGTGCCGCATCTGCTGCTGCGCGATCAGCCCGCCCGGCCAGCCGCCGAACGTGTCCAGCGCATGCAGCGTGGCCTCCGGCGTGCGCTGGCGCCTGTGCCTGCCCGCCGCGTCCTTGTCCAGCACGTACGCGATGTACGACACCACGCTCATCACCACGTACACCAGCGCCAAGAGCGCGGGGACCACCCCCATCAGCATCAACGCGACCGCCACCGCCAGGAATGCCACGGCGATGGCCGTCCGCGGAATCCGCATCGGCGGCCCGCTCCTGGCCGCCCTGCGCGGGGCCGCCTTTGGCGCGGCGACCCGCTGCCCCGCAAACCGCACGTCCACGGCGTTCACCCGCCCCTTGCCGTCGGCCCGCGTCGCGTAGGAGATCAGGTCACCATCCACCGGACGGCGCGTGGCCTGCTGGAAGGCCTTGATGTGCACGAACGCCCGCGCGCCACCGTCATGCGCCGTCACGAAGCCGTAGCCCTTGCCGTCGTCCCAGCCGGTGATGCGGCCAGCGCGGCGGGTGGCGGTGTCGGTGGGGGCTGCTTTCGGTTGGGTACTCATCGCTCGCAATCCTTATGCCGCTTGGTGTCGCGGTGCAGGTCGGCGAGGAAATGCGCCGTCCACGCAATCGAGTTGGTCTTGCCCGACCCGGGCGAGTACTGGATCCACCTTCGGCGTGGAGCCAGCCGTTGGCCGCAAGCTGCGCGCAGATTTCGCGCTCGAAGTGGTGCTCCTGGTGCAGGTTCATGCGTCCCCCAACAGTTCCGGACGGTGCTCGCGCAACCATCGCCCGGTGTGGTCGAGCAGCCTTCCAGCCTCCTCCAGGCAGGCGGCCAGCGTGGACTCCGATACCGGGTCGCCCTCGTAGTCGGTGATGTTGCGCTGCCTGCGCAGCGCGTCCAGCACGATCACGTCGTCCTTGGACACACCCAAGGTGTGGGTCAGGCACTGGATCGCGGTCTGGTGGTGCCCCGGCTTGCTGGTGGAGGTCCGGTACCCGTTGGCCCACAGTCCGAGCATGGCGCACTGCAGCAGGCACTTGTAGGCCGCATCGAAGCGGTTGTCGGCGCTGATCTCGACCACGTGCGCATCGGCCAGATTGCGCCGGGCGGCCTCAAGCAGTTTGCCAGCGGCTACGGCATCAGCGCTGTGTGCCTGCAGCTGCTTGATCGCCAACAAGTTCTGCAATGTCATCCTTGTCCCCCTTCACGAACAATTTCGGCTGGTCGAGCAACTCACGCGCAAACGCGTCGCTCGACTCCATGCGCTTGCGGAATTCAGCCGGCGAGTACAACACCGGATTGATCTCGCGCCGCAACGACTCCTGCAGCGGGTTCACCGCCCGCACCAGATCGGCGAAGCCCACGTCGCCGAGTACCAGCAGATCGATGTCGCTGCCCTCGCCCTCGGTGCCCCGTGCCACCGAGCCGAACACCCAGGCCACCCGGATGCGGTGATCCAGCGGCGCCAGCGCCTCCTGCAGCGCGGGCACCGCACCATGCGTCTTGCGGAAGATCGCCGCCAGGTCATCGAACAGCAGGCTGCCGCGGTTGGCGCGGTAATGCACCTGGTTGCCCTGTTCGGCGCGCAGCACCAGCCCCGAATCGGTGAGCTTGTCCAGCTCCCGGCCCAGTGTCCCCGCGTGGCTGCCGGTCAGGCGGGCAAGTTCCCGCAGGTGGAAACTGGCGTCCGGGCGCAGCAGCAGCACGGCGAGCACCCGCTGACGAGTCGCGCCGAAAAGAAGGTCCACCAGCTGGCGAGTGTTGCCCATATGGCGACGAATGTTGCCTGATTGGCAACGGAAGAGCAACAGACGGTCGGCTTATGCATTGCCCATCCCGGCCACCGTGTCCCGCTCAAGCGCCTGCAGCGTCCGGCCATCCGCCCGGCGCCACTCCAGCCACTCGTTGCACCCAGTGAGGCAATCGCTGGCGCCGCTGGGCGTCTTCGACGCGCCATGATCGTTCGCCGATGGGCTTGCGACGCGCCGCCAAGTCGCCTCTGTTGAAAGTCGCATCCAGCCCTCCGGACCCGCACTCCTACATCTCAGGTGTCGTCGCTTCCAGAATCTTCATTGACTCGGCGTTGTGTCGCCCCCACTCCCGCAACTCCTCTTCGGTCATCTGCGGACCTGTCTCAAACCGGGGTGTGCGCTCCTGCGCGTTTGAGATTGCGCGTGGCGTCGTCATTGCCGGCTGATTGGGAGCGGGAGCGGCCACTCGCCCCGTGGATACGGGCGCCGACACGTTGCCGCTTCGGGACGACTGGGCGGAAGTGGTGAAATCGGCCAGGTACTGCTTCAGCAATGCGCCCACGATCAGCAGGCCAACCAGCCCAACCGCAAGCCGCAATAACGGCTCGTACGGTGAGCGCCGCCGGCGCGAAGTCCACTGACCGTGTCGGACGCGATGCTCAACGACGTCCAGAAGCCGCCCCGCGACGTCACTTCCAACGCGCGACGTGCCAGACACAAAAACCCCGTCCTCCGCTGCGTCTCGTGGAAGCACACCGACCATCTGCCTGACGGCATCTCCATCCACCAGTTGCACATGCCCATGGCGGTTGGCTGCATCCACGGCAGCACGGGTGAACTCGCCACTCGTCACGAGAATCGCCCCCGTGGCGCCTTCGTTGACCATCAGCCCCAGCAGCTGGTGCACATCGTTGTGCGCAACTTGCCAGGCGTTCCAGTGCTTGCATTGCACCAGGACATATTCGACACCGCGCCGGAGTTTCAGGTCGATGCCGCCATCGAATCGACTGGCCACCACCCCTGTCCCACAATGCTCAACCTCATAGCCCTGCCCGCGGTAATACACAGCCAGAAGGCGTTCGAACTCCTGCCAGCTGACTCGCGACAGCCCGTCGTCGCGGCGGTGCCTCACGTATCGACCCGACATGATGGCGCCTCAGCCCGGCTCGCCCATGAAGGCATTCAGGCGATCGGCGATCCGACGCCGGCGCTCCCTGAGGAACTCCGGGTAGACGGATGTCTTCAGGAGCGACGACTCCACTGGAATGCACTGCGCCGAGAAGTTCGCTTCGCCGGAATCGGCGATGTACTTGGGGAAATAGGACGCCGGAGCCTTGTCGCTGATCTGCCGGTTGGTCTTTCCCGAGACAAAGGAAAGGTTGGCGATGTCGTCAGCTTCCCGCGGCGCTCGCCCCTCCGACTTGAGCAGCGCTTTCGGAAACAGGTGGTGGAACTGCAGCTTGTGCTGCGCACCCCGGTGGTCCAGCGAGATGCGCAAGTTGGACCGCCAGTCCCTTGCCTCGGCTGCGTGAAACGCCAGGAACATGGTCTTGAAAAGCGCACTGCGCTGGTTGCGACCTTCCAGTTCCTCGGGCGTGATGTCCAGCCGGCCGAATTGCAGTCGCAGCCGGTCGATCATTTCAGCCGCGCCTCCGCCCTGCCGCAGGGACGCCAGGTCTTGGTCAAGGATCGTTTCGCTCGACCCGCGCGAGAAGCGGCCCTTGGCATTGGCGAGCAATGTCCAGTAGCGCAGGCGGGCAGATTCCCGGGGCGATATCGCGTAGTCGCGCTGGTGGCCGTGGTACGCCAGCGCGATCAATATGAAAGGCGACGACAGCAGTGCCGGGCTATGGATACCCACATTGCTCTTCATGAAATTTATGGCGAACTCCATGCCGCGTTTGGCCTCCGTCCACGCCGACTGGAGCCGGTCCAAGTCCAGGCTGCCAACCGACTTGAAGCGCGACTGCCCTGTTGCAAACGCCACCAGGTTTTTGAGGTGGATACCCAGCTCAAGGTCGAAGCCCATCCTGTCGCAGGCATCCTGGAACGCCTGGAATTCGGCCAGGGAGTGGCGCCACTTTGCGGTGATCTGTGCCAGCGCAAGATCCGAACTGCGCAGCTTCGCGCCCAGTGAGTTCACCCGGACGAAGATCTCGGTGACTTCGTCATAGCCCATCGAGCTTTCCAGGACATCCATCCGGTACACGTACTTCTTGATGTCGCGCAGCCGCGCCAGACGCTGGCTGTACTTCTCGACCCTCGGGTCATCGAAGTCAGTCACGCCCGCCTTTTTCAGGAACTCGCGGTCGCTCGTGGTCCTGAACACATCCGACACGCGCACCCATTGGGGCAACTGTTCGAGCTTCCGCGTGGACACCACGAAGGCCATCTTGTTGAACCGCTGCATCAGCTCGTCGACCGACGAGTCCTCGGCATCGCTTCCCGATTCAGCGCCCTCGTCGTCCACATCGGCGTCTTCGTCGACCTCGGTGACGAAGGCCAGCTCATCCGGATGCTCCAGGTTGAACAGCAGCTCGATCGGCTTGCGGCGCCCCCGCACCTGTACCGGCTCCCCCCGGATGACAGCCGATAGCGATGTCAACCGCTGCTGGCCGTCCAGCAACAGCTGGGTGGCTTGATAAGGACTCGCCTGCTGGGACACAGCGAAGTCCCGCAACGGAACGGACTCGCTGGTCTCCCACAGCAGGATCGCTCCCGACGGGTATCCGCGGTAAAGCGAGTCCATCAGGTCGCGCACGCGGGGCGAGCGCCAAACGTACCGCCGTTGCATCTCGGGCAGCCGCAGCCGCCCGCGCTCGATCATGCTGACCAGTTCTTCAACCGTCGCTTCCGCGCGTGCCATTTCCGTTCTCCCCCTGAGCTGCCATACAGGTGCCGCAATACGTGGGTTGCTTCCCGAACTCTCGTGCCAGTCTCGCCACCAGCGCTCGCAGGTCAGGCGAGCAGAACTTCACGTAGTCCCCCGTCGTGAAGTTGCCGATTTTCGGGCTCCACATCAGTCGGTGACGCGCCCGATGGATCATGGGGTACTGCGGCACACAGCCAGCGCGGTCCATGTTGGCGACGAAGCCGTCGGGATGGCCCTGTATCCACTGGAGATAGTCAGCCTCGCGACTATCGAAAACTCCACGGGACCCTGTCCTTCAGCTGACGGAGCCATAGCGCCCTCCTTGTTCCTCGGCCCGACCCAGTGCCACCAGCATGTCCAGCAACTGCGGCAGGCGCTTCTTCCATGGGCCGCGGGCGGTGAAGCGGGCGCCGATCTCTTCGAGGGTCAACGGCACGGGGCTGGTGGCGAGGAGGTCGGCGACGGCGCGGACCTGCTCGACCGCGTCCTTTGGCCATGGCTGGGGCTTGCCCGCGGACATTGCCGCATCGCCAGTGGGCACAGCGGTGTCGTCGTCGGGCTCCCTATCGGTGGTGTCGAGTCGTGCCTGTTCCGGTGTGCGCTCGCGGTTGTAATCGGGGTCCTGGAACTCGGGGCGCAGCCAGCGGACGTGGCCGCGCGCCTCTTCGGCGGCGCGTTCGGCGTTTAGGGCGACGAGGCGTTCGAGGATGGCCTCGTCGAAGGCACGCCTGGCGTCGTCGCGGGTCATCGTGCCGCCCGTGACCTGGTCATCCGTAGCCCGGGTAAGCGAAGCGCACCCGGGATTGTCGCCAGCGGCGTCGGCATCCCCGGGTGCGGCCTGCGGCCTTACCCGGACTACGGGAGCGTCGTTGCCGTGGGCGATGCGCAGCAGCGGCAGCAGGTCGGCCCAACCGTAGGCGTACAACACCGCCTCGTCGAGTTCGTCGTGCAGCTGGCGCAGAACCGACACCAGGCCCTGTTCGTGGACGGCGCGCTCCTTGGCGGTGAGCGGTTCGCCGCTGCGCAGTTTTTCCAGCACGTTGTACATGCCGGTCAGGGTCAGATCCGGGTGCGCGGCCTGCTGGCGCTTGCGGTGGGCGTCGAGCTGCTCGGCTAGGTTTCGGATGCGCTCTGAGGGGTATTCGCCATAAGCCTGGGTTTCACCCGACCGGCCGTCTTTGTCGACTTGGGCCACGGCGATGGGTCCGCTGAATTTGTCGGCGGCGTGCAAGTCCGGAAAGGGGAAAGGCTCGAAGCAGATGGTCTTGTTGTAGCGAATGTTGCCAATGTAGACGCCCATGGAGCCTGCATTCGACTCAACCCACACCGAATGGACCATAGAGGACAGCACGCCCAAATGCGCTGCATCCTCCAACGCAAAAGTGACAAGCGTGCTATCCGGCGCGACCCCCACTGGCAAAAATGCAAAGAAGCGGTGCTTTGCTGTTTCGATAGTTGCCACGTACCTCGTAATCCCCTCGACCGCAGATCTGAACTGCTGACGAGGATGGCCTATCACCCACCACCGCTCTCGAAAAACCTTATTCCTATTATGCTCGCGCTCCGGCTTAACATAGTCATGCAGATACTGATAGGCGTCCGGAAACTGCTCAAAGAGCCGCCTTTCCTCAAGGCCGTAAAAGTCCAACACGTATAGGCCTCGCGGCATCCCTGCGAACTCACGTCCGTTGACGTAAGGACGGATGTACGCGTCGGCACCCTCTAGGTGCCCAAGCCCGAGCCTCTTCGCTGTACTTGCATCGACCTGAAACGCGGCACCGATCGTCTTCATGCCCACGGAACAAACGGCCGAGTTCGCCAATAGCGAGGAGCAAGCAGTCACGTCAACGCCAACGGAAAGATCAGCGTTTATGCGGCCACCCGTCTCTGCGATCTTGCTTACCAAGTCATCGCTGCCGGCAAGCTCCCGCTCGACTTTCAGAAGTCGCCCTACCCTCCTACCACGCAGGCCTACTGTCATAGCAATGCGCACAGCCGCACCATCTGCGCTGTCGACCCAAGGGTGATCAGGAATCGCGAAGACGATAGAAAGCGGTGGGTCGGCCTGCAAGTGAGGTTCAACCGCACGACGCACATAGGTCTGCCGGAGGCTGTTCGTGGTAATAAAACCAAACCGCTCTATCGCTCCGTTCCGAGCTAGCGAAGCAGCGTGATGCCACCAGCGCATTACTAAGTCGGTGGCCTGCGGCACATCCGGCCATGCTCGCTGAAGCGCGTCAACATACCCGTCGCCCAGAACATCTCTCATCCGCTTAGAGCCGATGAAGGGCGGATTGCCAACGATAAAATCCGCGTCGGGCCACGCCGCCTTCCGCGGATTGACGTACCGCTCCACCGGCTTGCGCGCGCTCTCGTCGGGCACATGCTCCCCAGTCACCGGCGACACCTTCATGGTCTCGCCATCCCAGCGCGTCACCGGCACGCCGCGCTCGTCGGTGACGAACTCGACGCGGTCGTATGCCAGCACGGCGTCGCGATTCTCGATGTTGCGGAAGTCGCGGATCACCGGCTCGGCGGGGTGACATCGCCGCGCGTGCGGAAGTGCCACTGCAGGTAGCCGATCCACAGCACCAGCTCGGCGATGGCGGCGGCGCGCGGGTTGAGCTCGATGCCCAGCAAGTTGTGCGGATCCACGGTCTCGCCGGCTGTGGCGTCGGCACGCTCGCCGCCCAGCGCGAGGCCGGTCTGGCGGTAGCCGAACTCATCCAGTGCGTTGAGCACCTCGCCTTCAAGGCGCTTGAGGTGTTCCAGCGTGACGTACAGGAAGTTGCCGCTGCCGCAGGCCGGGTCGAGCACGCGCACGGTGCACAGCCGGTGGTGGAACCGGCGCAGTTCGGCGACGGCCTCATCCATCTTGCCTTCGGCCGCCAGCGTGCCGGCGGCGGCCTGGGCATCGCCCCACTCCTCGCGCAGCGGCTCGATGACGGTGGGCAGCACCAGCCGTTCCACGTAGGCACGCGGCGTGTAGTGCGCGCCCAGCTTGTGGCGCTCCCTGGTGCTGAGCGCGCGCTCCAGCAGCGTGCCGAAGATGGCCGGCTCGACGTGCTGCCAGTCGGCGCGCGCCGCATCGAGCAACAGGGCGACCTGGTCGCTTGTCCAAGGGGAGCGTGTCGGGTTGCTTGAACAGCTTGCCGTTGAAGCGCAGCACCTCGTGCGCGATGGCGGCGGAAAACCCGCCAGCGTCCATGTCGCGCCACAGCTGCGCCAGCATGCGCATGGCGGTGTCGGGCTCGTCACCGTATTTCTTGAGCAGGCTGCGGAAGCTGTCGGCCGGCAGCAGCCGCACGTCCTCGGCGAACATGGTGAACAGGCAGCGCATCAGGAACTGCGCGACCAGCTCCGGGGCATGGCCGGCCTGGTTTTGATCGGAGCGTTCAAGGCTGCAGGCCAGCTTGGCGAGGCGCTCGGCGATCTCGCGGGTGACGCGGGCGGACTCGCGGCTGGGGTCCAGCCCCATCGGGTCGGTCCAGACGCGCCGCAGGCGGTCCAGCACGGCCGGCTTGCGCAGGTCGGCCAGCGCGATGCGGTGACTGCGCGGGTCCGGGAACGGCGTGTAGGTGGCCCCGGACCGGCTGAACTCGGAATACAGCTCGATGCGGTGGCCCACATCCACCACAACGACAAACGGAGGACGCCCCTCATTGGCCGGTAGTGCGCGGGCGTAGTTCTCCGCCTGGCTGCGGGCGCGCAGCAGGGCGTCATCGAAGCCCTTGGTATGCGAGCCAGCCTTGAGCTTCTTGGACTCCAGCACGAACGCACCACGCCGGTACAGGTCGATGCGCCCGGCGCTGGTGCTGCCGTCGCCGTGGGCAAAGGTGATCGGCCGCTCGAACATGTAGTCCTGCTCGGCCGTGGGGTGCGGCGTGTCGACCCCCAGCAGGTGGCAGAGGTCGATCAGGAACGATTGCGAGGTGGAGAGCTCGGAGGCAGCCACGCCGTCCCACTTGCCGATGAAGGCGTCTACCTGCTGGCGCTGGTGCGCGATGGCGGCGGCCTCGTTGGACGTATCGGCGTTGGCCACGTGCGGGTCCCCTTCCCTGTGTGCATGTGCGAGGGCCGAGGATACGACAGCGCCGGTGCGTGGCCGTAGTGCGGGTACTGCTGCGCACGGGCATGGCCGTCGGTTCCGGTCGCGACTTACGTCGCTCCCACAACGGAGTTCAGGTCACAGGCGTCGCGGTGCTCCACGCCGGATGCGCGAAAGCCTCGACAAGGAAATCCACCAGCCGCCGCGTCTTCATCGGCAGGTGCTTGCGGCTGGCGTACACGGCATGGATGCCCAGGGTGGCGGCGCGCCACTGCGGCATCAGTTCCACCAGGTCGCCACGGCGCAGGTCGTCGCCGACGAGGAAGTCCGGTTGCAGCACCACGCCCTGCGCGTGCAGCGCGGCGATGCGGCAGGTGTCGCCGCTGTTGGTGTGCAGGCGCGGATGCACGCGCACACGCGCCTCGCCGCCCGGGCCGGTGAAGCTCCAGTGGTCGCCGCCGGTCCAGTACGCGTAGCCGATGACGTGGTGCTGCGCCAGCTCGCGCGGGTGGGTGGGCGTGCCGTGCGCGGCCAGGTAGTCGGGCGATGCGCACAGCACGACGCGCGTCTGCGCCAGGCGACGGCTTACCAGTTGCGGCGCGGGCATGGCGGCGATGCGCACGGCCAGGTCGTAGCCTTCGTCCACCAGGTCGACGGTGCGGTCGGTCAACGTGACATCCAGGGTGACGCGCGGGTTGTCGGCGATGAAACGTGACCACAGCGGCGCGAGATGCAGGTTGCCGAAGGTCAGCGGCGCGTTGATGCGCAGCACGCCGCTGGCCTGCGCGCCGCGGCTGCCCATCTCGGCCTCCAGCTCGTCGGCCGTGGCCAGCAGCTCGACGGCGCGGGCGTGGAAGCGCTGGCCGTCGTCGGTCAACGACAGCCGCCGCGTGGTGCGGTGGAGCAGGCGCACGCCGAGCCGCGATTCCAGCTCGGCCACGTGGCGGGACACGGCGGCCTTGGACAGGCCCAGCGCATCGGCCGCGGCAACGAAGCTGCCGGCGTGGACGACGGCGACGAAGCTGGCGAGCTGCGTGAGGTCGAGCATGGCGGGATTGTTTCATAACAAGTGACAGTCATTCCATTATTACGCCGTTTATCCGGCGGGATAGGGTCAATAGAGTGTGCCTCGTGATGCTTCCACGCCCATTTCGCCCCACCCCACGAGGACCCACCGCCATGACTGCCCTGCTCCGCGACACCGGCCCGAGCGCCGCCACCGCCACCCTCGCCCTGCTGGCCCGCCTGGGCCTGTCGCTGATCTTCATCATTTCGGGCTGGGGCAAGATCGCCGGCTACGCCGCGACCCAGCAGTACATGGAGGCGATGGGCGTGCCCGGCGCGCTGCTGCCGTGGGTGATCGCGCTGGAACTGGGCGGCGGGCTGGCGCTGCTCGCCGGGGCGTTTACCCGCCCGGTGGCCCTGGCCATCGCCGGCTTCTCGCTGCTGTCGGCGCTGCTGTTCCATGCCGACCTGGGCGATGCCAACCAGGCCATCGCGTTCTGGAAGAACGTGGCCATGGCCGGCGGCTTCCTGATGCTGGTCGCGCATGGCGCCGGCGCGTTCAGCGTGGACGCGGCACTGGCCCGCCGGCGCGCGTCGATGGGCCGCGTGGCCGCCTCGACCTGATCGCCCACCTTCCCATCAGTCCCGGGCGGCACTTCGCCCGGGCCACCTGCCTGGAGTACGCCATGCCTGTTGCCCCGTCCCTGTTCGTCTCCCACGGCTCGCCGATGTTCGCGCTGGAGCCGGGCCGGCTGGGCCCGGCCCTGCAGCAGCTGGGCCAGCGGCTGCGCGATGTGTCGGCGGTGGTGGTCGTGTCCCCGCACTGGCAGACCCGCGGCGTGCGGGTGTCGGCCAGTGCGGCGCCGGCGACCATCCACGACTTCAGCGGCTTTCCCGCGCCGCTGTACGCGCTGCGCTACACGCCGCCCGGTGACCCGGCCCTGGCCGAGGACGTGGTGCGCCTGCTGGCGGACGCCGGCTTCGACGCCGCCCTCGATGCCGCGCGCGGGCTGGACCACGGCGCGTGGGTGCCGCTGCGCTACCTGAAGCCCGATGCGGACGTGCCGGTGCTCCAGGTATCGCTGCCCCATGACATCGACGCGGCGGGCGCACTCCGGCTGGGCCAGGCGCTGGCGCCGTTGCGCGCCGAGGGCGTGCTGGTGGTGGGCTCGGGCAGCCTGACCCACAACCTGCACGAGTTCCGCCAGAGCATCCGCGACCCTGAGTACGCGCAGGCGTTCGCCGACTGGGTGAGCGATGCGGTGGCGCGGCGCGATGCCGATGCACTGGTCGGCTACCGCGACCGCGCCCCGCACGCCCGGCGCGCGCACCCCACCGAGGAGCACTACCTGCCGCTGCTGGTGGCGATGGGCGCCAGTGGTGCGGACGAGCCCGGCGTGCGCATCGAAGGCGGCATGACCTACAGCGTGCTGTCGATGGATTCGTTCGGGTTCGGGTTGCCGGAGGGCGTGGCGCCCGCGGCGGCGTGAACCACCGCGCGCTTACGCGTGGTGCCGCACCCAGCCCAGGAAGGCATCGAGCCAGGCCTGCACGAACGCGCGGCTGTCGGCACCGATGGCGCCGTCGCTGTCGAACAGCCCGTCCTTGGCCTGGATGAAGGCCTCCGGCTGGCCCAGGGTGGGCATGTCGAGGTAGGCCAGCACGTTGCGCAGGTGCTGCTGCGCCAGGGCGGTGCCGACCGCGCCCACCGACACGCCGATGATGCCGGCCGGCTTGCCGGCGAAGGCGCTCTTGCCGTACGGCCGCGAGGCATGGTCGATGGCGTTCTTGAGCACGCCGGGAATCGAGCGGTTGTACTCGGGCGTGACGAACAGCACGCCGTCGGCGGCAGTGATGTCGGACTTCAACCGCTTGACCGCGTCGGCCTGGTCGCTGTCGTGGTCCTGGTTGTAGAGCGGCAGGTCGCCGATCTCCAGCTGCTTGAACACCACGTCGGCCGGCGCCATGCCGGCCAGCGCATCGGCCAGCCTGCGGTTGAAGGAATCACGTCGCAGGCTGCCGACGAGGACGGCGATGGTGGTCTTGCTCATGGGTGCGGCTCCGGATGCGGGGGCGTGCCGGCGCGGCTGTCGCGACTCGGCGTCGAGCACACGAGGGTCGCGATCGCCGGGTTCAGCGGCCGTGAAGTGGCCGCTCGCGGGGTGCCCCGGAACGGGGCGCCACCGGCATCGTGGCGACTGGCGGCTGATGCGACGTTAATCGAAGCCCGGGAAGGTCTCCGCCAGCGGCGCCGTGTCCGGCAGGATGTAGAACACCCCGCCCCGCTCGAACGTCGGACGGATGACCTGCTCGTAGAACTCGGGCGAGACGTTGATGCAGCCATGAGTGACGCGGTTGTCGTCCGGCGAAGGCGATGCAAGGCGTTCGGCGCGTCTCTCGGCCGGGACGCCAGTAGCGGTAGGGTGCATGGAGACCGCGGAATCGTAGTCCACCCACAGCACGCGCCCAGCGTCGATTGACGGACCGAAACCGCCCACGAAGCGACCCGCAGGCGTCGTGCGATCCCGGCCCGGAATCTCGCGAAGCGCGAGACCGGCGATGCCGGGGGCCGCATGATCGCCGATCGCCGAGCCGAAGAGCCCGGGTGCCGCGCCGCGAAGCCGGCCGTCGCCGCCGAACACCAGGATCTGTGCGGCGGCCTTGTCGATGACCGCGAACGGATAGCCCTGGCTGTCCTTGGCGGCGACAACCCAGCCCGCGAGCTCGATCACCGTGCCGGACACCTCCTGGCCTGGCGGAAGCTGGTCGACGGCGGCCACCGGTTGCGCGGCGGCATCCTCGGCGCTGGCCACGCCGAAGCTCGCGAACGCCAGCGCCAGCGCCAGCGCGCCATAAGCGGCCCGGATCGCAGGGTGTATGCACGTACGGATGGGACGGTTCCTTAGAACGAAGACTGGGTAAAGAAAGGCGACCGGTGGCCAGCAAAGGCCACCGGGTCCCGGTTCAGACCGTTCGTCGCGAATTGTGCAAGTAGCGACTAACCGCGCGGCTTGCGGCGCGGCGCCGCTTCGAGCTGCTGGACGCGGCTTTCGATCTGATCCAGCCGCTGGTTGGCCTGCTGCGCGGACTGATTGGCGGATTCGGCGCTCTGGGCCGCGCCCTGCACCTTCGTGTCGAGTTGATCGAGGCGTGAGTTGATCGTTGCGAACTCGTCGTCATAGGTGGCGCAGCCGGCAAGGCCCAGGGTGGCGACGATCGCCACGCCGAGCGTACGCGCCATCACCAGATGTTGCTTGGTCATGAACATTCCAATTCTCCTTCGTCTGGGGGGAACGTGGAATATAGCGGCTTTTTGGCCGGAGCCATGACCCGCTTCAGCCTACTTTGGAATACGTAAATAGGCCGTGATGCGGCCACCGATCCTGGAAAATCCCGGCCCTGATCCATCGATCTGGGATGGAGCTCACAGGCTTTTAACGACCAGGCACCTGGCGGCGCCTTCATGCCTGGCCTGCGGACGGCGATGCACGGCTGGACTGGAATGTCCGGAACGCCACCAGGACCGGGCACCGGACCCATCACCCCCACGCACCGGATCGGTCGACCGGACCGGCAGTACGCGGCGATGCGGCGTTGACGCGGGCCTGCGTACGGTGGCGGATTCCCACCCATGGAGGCCGGCATGTCCGAGACAATCTACGACGCCCTGCGCGAGAGCCACGAAACACAGCGGTCGCTGCTGCGCAAACTGCTGCGCAGCAAGCCGGGGACGCGCGAGCGCCTGGACCTGTTCACCCAGACGCGCATCGAACTCGAAGCGCACGAGGCCGCCGAGGAGCGTTTCCTGTACGCGCCGATGCTGATGGACGACATGGGGCTCAGCTCCACCCGACATGCCCTGCACGAGCACCACGAGATCGACGAACTCGTCGAGGACGTGCAGTCGCTGGACCCGGCCGGGGATGCATGGCTGGAGAAGTGCAAGGAACTGAGCCACCAGGTGCACCACCACCTGCGCGAGGAGGAGAAGAAGTTCTTCCAGGTCTCGGGCAAGGTGCTGACGCAGACGCAGAAGACGCAGCTGGCGAAGAAGTACCGCCGCGATTACGAGCGGATGAAGAAGAAGCTGGCGGCGGAGTGATGGGCGTTTGACGGGTGGGGGTACGCGCCCCGCCTGCCCTTCCGCTCCTGCGCGAGCGGATGCGACGCGGGGCAGGGCTCAGGCGATCGCGGCTTCCGGGAAGGTGAGCTGCTCCACGTCGGGATGCGAGAGCACCACGACGCAGTCGCGGCCGCCGTGTTTGGCCTGGTACAGGGCGATGTCCGCGGCGCGCAGCAGGTCGGCGTGGCGCGGTGCATTGCGGGGGCGCAGCAGTGCGACGCCGACGCTGACGGTGATGCTGCCGGTGCGGCGTCCGCCGGCGCCGCGAAGTTCAAGCGCGGCAATGTCGCACCGCAGGCGTTCGGACATCGCCTGCAGTTGCGCGGGCTCGGGGTGGTACCAGACCAGGGCGAACTCCTCGCCGCCGTAGCGGGCGCCCATGTCCAGTGGCCGGCCGGCATGCGCCGTCACCACGTCGGCCACGGCGCGCAGGGCGGCATCGCCCTCGCCGTGGCCGTGGCGGTCGTTGAACTGCTTGAAATGGTCGACGTCGATCAGCGCCAGCGCGACGCAGGTGCCGTCGCGCGCGGCCTGCTGCCAGACGCGGTGCAGGTGCTCGTTGAAGCTGCGACGGTTGTGGATGCCGGTCAGGCCGTCGCGCTCGGCCAGCTCCGACAGCATGCCGGCCGTCAGGAAGGTGGCGCGGGCTCGGTACTCCAGCGCGAAGCCGCCGCATGCGCCCACCAGGGTGGCCACCACCATGTAGGCCAACTGGTAGGTCAGCACCAGCCGGTCGGGCTGGACCATGGGCACCAGCACCAGGAACATCGCCAGCGCCACCAGGTTGGCGCCCAGTGCCCAGCGCCAAGGCAGGCCGGTCAGCAGATGGACGACGATGGGCAGCAGCAGGGTGCCCTCGTAGGGCACGGGCGCGTCAAGCGCCAGGGTAAGCACGACAATGCCCACGGTGCCGCAACTGGTGACCGCCGCGGCAGTGGCCACGGCGGGGGTCAGCCAGTGCCGCCGCGCGGGGCGATGGCTGATGACCAGCGCGGCGACCAGCGCGGGCACGATCAGCAGCAGACGGATGGCGGCCGTCCAGCGCGAGGCATGCCAGGGAATGGTGGTGAGGTCGATGGCGATGAACGCCACGTAGGTCAGGATGCCGATCCACAACACGAGGCGCAGCCACGGCAGGTTGACGCGGCGCTGGTCGGCGCGGAACTGCGCCTCCAGCTCCGGTTCGAACCGCAGGCGCGCATGACCACGGGCCATCGCCTCGCGGTATGGCGAGGGATGCGGCCTATCGATGGGCAGGTGGTGCGATGACATCGGCGCGGCAAACCCTCGGCAGGGCCGACGCCCGCGCACGGCAGGGCGATCCGGACGGATGCGTGGCTGCGACAGCAGGATCGGCGGGTGCTTTTTTCGTGTTCTTCCGGGCAGGCATCGGCCGCGTGCCGGAATTCTTGAGCGCATGCGATTTTTCTGTAGGCGCGACATCAGTCGCGATCACGCGCTTGCATGGACCGGACGGTCGTGACTGACGTCGCCCCTACAAAGGACGCACCGATGGAATGGGATCAGCCGGCGTCGACCGGGGGCGGAAGGGTGGGCAGGGTGATGACGAACTCCACGCCCCTGCCCGGCTCCCCGGTGCTGAAGGCGCCGATGCTGCCGCCGTGCTGCTGGACCATCTGGTGGACCAGGCTGAGACCGATGCCCAGGCCGCCGTGGACGCGCGAGGGGTTGTGCTCGTCCTGCGCGAACAGCTTGAACACGTACGACAGGTTTTCCGGCGCGATGCCGGGGCCGTTGTCGGCCACCGACAGCTCCACGGCGTCACCCATGCGGCGCAGGCCCACCGTGATGCGCCCGCCGTCGGGGGTGAACTTCACCGCGTTGTGCAGCAGGTTGCTCAGCACCTGCACCAGGCGCACGCGGTCGCCGCTGACCCACACCGGCGTGTCGCCCAGCTCCAGCACCAGCGTATGCGCACGACTGACGATCGCCGGTGCGTGGGCTTCCACCGCTTCGTGCACCACCGGCTGCAGGGCCACGGGCTGCATGTCCAGGTGCACCTTGCCGCTGACGATGCGGCCGACGTCGAGCAGGTCGTCCACCAGGCGGCACAGGTGCGTGACCTGGCGGCCGAGGATGTCGCGCGTCTGGCGCATGGCCTCGTTGGCAGGCTCGCCCATGTTCATGATGGCCACGGCATTGGCGATCGGGGCCAGCGGGTTGCGCAACTCGTGGCCGAGCATCGCCAGGAACTGGTGCAGGTGGCGCTCCTGCTGCTCGAGCGTGTCGATACGGCGCTGGCTCGGTCATGTCGCGGGTGACCTTGGCGAAGCCGTAGTGGTCGCCCTGGCCGTCGTAGCAGCGCGGTGATCACCACGTTGGCCCAGAAGCGGCTGCCGTCCTTGCGCAAACGCCAGCCCTCGTCCTCGAAGCGACCGTCGCGCCGGGCCACCTCCAGCTCGTACTCCGGCCAGCCCCGGTCGAGCTTCTCCTGCGGGTAGAAGATGGAGAAGTGGCTGCCCGAGGATCTCCTCGGCGGTATAGCCCTTGTTGATCTGCGCGCCGAGGTTCCAGCTGGCGATGCGGCCCTGGGTGTCGAGCATGAAGATGGCGTAGTCGCGCACGCCTTCCACCATGAGGCGGAAGCGCTCCTCCGACTGGCGCAGCAGTTCCTCGTGTTCGCGACGCTCGGTGAGGTCACGGGTGACCTTGGTGAACCCGCGGTGCACGCCCTGCTCGTCGAACAGCGCGGTGACCACCACGCTGGCCCAGAACCGGGTGCCGTCCTTGCGGATGCGCCACCCCTCGTCCTCGAAGCGGCCGTGGGTCAGCGCTTCGTGCAGCAGGCGTTCGGGCACGCCGCTGGTCATCTGCTCGGGCGGGTAGAACAGGCGGAAGTGGCGCCCGGTCACGTCGGGGGGCGCGTAGCCCTTCAGGCGTTGGGCGCCGGCGTTCCACGAACGGATGCAGCCGTCAGGGTCGAGCATGAAGATCGCGTAGTCGCGCACGGACTCCACCATCAGGCGGTAGTCGGCGTCGGTCATCTCCGGCGGCAACGGCCGGGTGGTGCCGATGGCGGCGGTGCGTGGTTCGGACAAGCGGATTTCCCCTGCGGCAGGCCGGCACGTTAGCGCGTGGGGCCGGGCCGGGGAAGCGAAGCGGTTTGCACTCCTTTGCAGGAGCGGCTTCAGCAACAATCAGATGTGGTTGCGACGCGGGCTGCGAATCCGGTCGTATCCTGCTTTCGGTCGCGACCTACGGGAGCCTCGAATAACCTGAAATTCTTACCGTCATTCGCGCGAAGGTGGCTCGTGCTTCACTTCGGCGGAGCCGAACATCCATGGACGTAAAGCCTTGAACAGCAACGTCCCTGGATTCCCGCCTTCGCGGGAATGACGGGCAAAGGCCACTTATTCGAGGTTCCCATATGTCGCTCGTACCTATAACGGTGTGGCGCGACGCGCGGCTCAGTCCAGCGGCGCGGCCATCACCAGGTCGTCCACCGGGTAGCCACGGCGGCGGGCGTCGTCCTTGATGCGCTGGAACAGGGCCTGGTCCATCGCCGGGCGGCGCGACAGGATCCACAGGTACTTCTTGCTTGGCCCGCCGACGACCGCCCACTGGTAGTCGGGGTCGAGGTCGACCACCCAGTAGTCGGCCCATACCATCGGCAGCCATGACAGCCACTCGGGGGCGAAGCGGACCTGCAGCGCGCCGTCCAGGCCCTCCACCGGGCGCGCGACGCCGGTGGATTCGTCCATGCCGCCACTCCTGGTGCGGCAGGCATTGCGCACGCCGATGGTGCCGTCGGGGTTGGGCGTGTAGGTGGCGGTGATGCTGTCCACGCACTGGCGCTGGAAGAACATCGGCAGGTGCGCGATCTCGTGCCAGGTGCCGGCGTAGCGCTGCAGGTCCAGAGAGGCGACCGGCTGGTTGGCCAGCGCCGGCGCGGCAACAGTCGCCGCCGCGAAGGCCAGGGTGACGAGTGCGGACTTGAGCATTGGCGGATGCCCGGAGATAGGGGCGCGCAGGATGCGATGCACGGCGTGACCGGGCGGTGGAGCCCGCGCACCGGGAGCCTCCTCCTGCAGGCGCGGCTTCAGCTGCGATCCAAGTTCCGGGCGTCCATGCATCCGAACTCGCAATCGACGGTCTGTTGCAGGAGTTACGTCGGTCGCGACGCGTCCCATTCGGCGGGTTCGCGGTCGCGACTGACGTCGCTCCTGCAAGAAGGGCGAGACCGGCAACAGAAAGGCCGCCCGGAGGCGGCCCTTCATCAGTGCGGAATTGAGCGCGCGTCAGGCGGCGGGCATCACGACCACGGGTCGCGCAGGACGATGTTGGCGTCGCGGTCCGGGCCGGTGGAGACCATCGCCAGCGGGCAGCCCGACCAGTTCCTCGAGCGCGCGCAGGTAGGCGCGCGCGGCGGGCGGCAGCTTGTCCCACTCGGTGATGCCGGCGGTGGTCTCGTTCCAGCCCGGGAACTCCAGGTACACCGGCTCGCACTCGTCCCAGCCGGCCGCGTCCAGCGGCGCGTACTCGGTCTGCTTGCCGCGGTACTGGTAGGCGATGCACATCTTCAGCGTCGGCATGCCGTCGAGGATGTCGAGCTTGGTGATGCACAGGCCGGTGATGCCGTTGATCGCCACCGCGCGCTTGAGCGCGACGATGTCGATCCAGCCGCAGCGGCGCGGGCGGCCGGTGGTGGCGCCGAATTCCTGCGCCGCGCGTCGCGGATGCCCTCGCCGACCGCGTCGTCGAGCTCGGTCGGGAACGGGCCGCCGCCGACGCGCGTGGCGTACGCCTTGGCGATGCCGAGCACGTAGTCGATCGCGTCGGCGCCGACGCCGGTGCCGGCCAGCGCGCCGCCGACCGTGGTGTTGCGACGAGGTGACGTACGGATAGGTGCCGTGGTCGATGTCGAGCAGCGAGCCCTGCGCGCCCTCGAACAGCACGCGCTTGCCCTGCTTGCGCAGCTCGTGCAGGATGCCGGCGACGTCGGCCTTCATCGGCTCGACGTACTCGCCGAACGCCAGCGCCTCGTCGAGCGTCTGCTGGTAAGTCGACCGCGTCGACGCCGAGGTACTTGGTCAGCACGAAGTTGTGGTAATCGAGCGCCGCGCGCAGCTTCTCGGCGAGCTCGTTCGGGATAGTGCAGGTCGGCGACGCGCATGCCGCGGCGCGCGACCTTGTCCTCGTACGCCGGGCCGATGCCGCGGCCGGTGGTGCCGATCGCCTTGCCGCCGGCGGCCTTCTCGCGCGCCTGGTCGAGGGCGATGTGGTACGGCATGATCAGCGGCGTCGCCGGGCTGATCTTCAGGCGCGAGCGCACTTCCACGCCGTTGGCCTCGAGCTCGCCGATTTCCTTCTGCAGCGCCGCCGGGCGACAGCACCACGCCGTTGCCGATCAGGCACAGCGCGTCGTCGCGCAGGATGCCGGACGGGATCAGGTGCAGCACGGTCTTCTTGCCGCCGATGACCAGCGTGTGGCCGGCGTTGTGGCCGCCCTGGAAGCGCACGACCGCGCCGATGTCCTCGGTCAGCAGGTCGACGATCTTGCCCTTGCCTTCGTCGCCCCACTGGGCGCCGAGCACGACGACTGACTGACCCATTACCTGCACTCCTGAATGGCCCGCGTGGGGCGGGCATCGGCGGCGCACCGCCGCGTGGACACGGAAAAAGCCGGTGGGGCGATTCGCAATGAACGGCCCCATCCGGCTTTTGCGCATTATCCGGGTTTCGGGGGGGCGGGGCCAGCACCGGCGCGTGAATGCCGCGCCGGACGGCTCGGTACGGTCCGGACCGGTCGGCTAGACTGTCGGCCACCCCGGCCCACGGCCCGCGCATGAACCCGAACTTCCTCGATTTCGAACAGCCGATCGCCGACCTGGAAGCCAAGATCCAGGAACTGCGCCACGCCAGCCACGGCAAGGCGGTCAACATCGACGCGGAAGTGCATGCCCTGCAGGACAAGCTGCGCATGCGCACCGCGCAGATCTTCCGCGACCTGACGCCGTGGCAGGTCTCGCAGCTGGCGCGCCATCCGCAGCGGCCCTACACGCTCGACTACATCCGCGCTGATCTGCGACGAGTTCCACGAGCTCGCCGGCGACCGCGCCTTCGCCGACGACGCCGCCATCGTCGGCGGCCTGGCGCGCATCGACGGCCGCAGCGTGGTGATCATCGGCCACCAGAAGGGCCGCGACACCAAGAGCAAGATCAAGCGCAACTTCGGCATGCCGCGGCCCGAGGGCTACCGCAAGGCGCTGCGCCTGATGAAGATGGCCGAGCGCTTCGGCCTGCCGCTGCTGACCTTCATCGACACGCCGGGCGCCTACCCGGGCGTCGGCGCGGAGGAGCGCGGCCAGTCCGAGGCCATCGCGCGCAACCTGCTGGAGATGGCCGAGCTGAAGATCCCGATCATCTGCACGGTGATCGGCGAAGGCGGCTCCGGCGGCGCGCTGGCGATCGGCGTCGGCGACCGCACGCTGATGCTGGAATACAGCACCTACTCGGTGATCTCGCCGGAAGGCTGCGCCTCGATCCTGTGGAAGACGCGCCGACAAGGCCAAGGACGCCGCCGAGCAGCTCGGCCTCACCGCCAAGCGCCTGCTCGAGCTCGGCCTGATCGACCAGATCGTGCGCGAGCCGCTCGGCGGCGCGCACCGCGATCCGCGGCAGATGGCGCACGCGCCTGAAGGCGGTGCTGCTGAACGAGCTGGACGCACTGGAGCGACTTCCACCGCCGACCTGCTGGAGCGGCGCTACCAGCGCCTGCGCAGCTACGGCGCGTACGAGGCGGCGTGATGGTACTGCTGGCCGGAAGTTCGCCGCCACCTGCTGGGCCGTCGCCAGCGGTGCCCTGCTGCTGGCGTCGTGGGTGTTGCTGGATGCCAACATGATCTTCGCGCTGATCGCGCTGGGCCTGTCGGCCAGCTGCTCTCCTGGCGCTGGCCAGCCTGCTCAAGCCGTCGCACCGCACGGTGGCACGACGGGCCGCGCGCGAGCGCCAGGCGCAGGCGTCGGCCAGGGGCGTGTCGAGGACGCGTCGGTCGACGCTGACGGCATCCCGCACCACTGGCGCTGATCCGCGCATGACGGCCACCGGATGCCGCACGGGGTCGCGATGATTCTGGACGCGATGCTGGACGACCGCGCGGTGTTCCTGTTCGCCGTGACGGCGGTGCTGGCCGTGGTGGCCGGTGTCCTTTGGGTGTGGCGGCGCGCGCGGGGGCGCTCAGGCAGGACGGATCGGACGTCGAATCCGCCGCGAGGGTTCGCCGTTCGATCAGTCGCCCTTTACCCCGTGGCACCATCTGCGCCATGCCACCCTCTCCTGCTCCGTTGCTCGACGAAACCGACTGCCCCGACGGCCCGGTCTGCGTCGGCTTCAGCGGCGGGCTGGATTCCACCGTCGCTGCTGCACGCGCTTGCCGCGATGCCCGGATGCGCGCGCGCGCGGCCTGCGCGCCCTCCATGTCCACCACGGCCTGCATGCCGGGCCGACGCCTGGGCGGCGCATTGCGAGCGCGCTGCGCCGCGCTGAGGTGCCGTTGCGCGTCGTGCGCGTCGACGTGGCCGCGGCAGCGGCGCATCGGGCCTGGAAGCGCGCGGCGCGGCCGGCGCGCCATGCCGCCTTCGCGGCGGACACTGCGCCGAGGCGAAGTCGCTCGCCCTCGCGCACCACCGCGACGACCAGGCCGAGACCTTCCTGCTGCGCGCGCTGCGCGGCTCCGGCGTCGGACGGGCTGGCGGCCATGCGGCGCTGGCGTGCGTTCGCCGAGGCCGGCTGTGGCGGCCGCTGCTCGACACTGCCCGCGCGGCGCCTGCTCGCCTACGCCCAGGCGCACGGGCTGCGTGGATCGACGACCCCAGCAACGCCGACACCGCGCTTCGACCGCAATTTCCTGCGCCACGCGCGTGCTGCCGCTGCTGCGCGAGCGCTGGCCGCACGCCGATGCCGCGCTCGCGCGCGGTCGCCGGCCTGTGCGCCGAGGCGGCCGGCGCTGCTCGAGGACAGGACGATCGCGCACGCGCTTGCCAGGTGCGCACGGCGGATCCGCACTGCCTGTCGCGCCGGCGCTTGCTGGCCCTGCCGCCCGCCCGCCGCGCGCGCGTGCTGCGGCGCTGGATCGCGGACGCTGGGCCTGCCGCCGCTGCCGGGCAATGGCGTCGCGCGGATCGAGGCCGAAGTGCTGCAGGCCGCGAGCGATGCCGACGCCCGGTTCGACTGGCACGGCGCGCGCGTCCGCGCGTGGCGCGACCTGCTGCATGCCGGACCGCGATCCGCCCCGCGCTGCCCGCGACTGGCGGTGCAATGGGATGGCTCGGCACCCCTGCCGCTGCCGGCGGCGGCGACTGCGCTGCAGCTGTGACGGGCGCGACGGTTCGACGCCCCGTGACCGTCGCGCACCCGGCGCGGCGGCGAACGCATCACCCTGCCCGGCCGCGCCACATCGCATGCGCTCAAGCACGTGCTGCAGGACCTGGGCGTGCCGCCCTGGGAGCGCGAGCGGCTGCCGCTGCTGTCGGATGCGGACGGCGACGCTGCTGGCCGCCGGCGACATCGTCCTACTCGGCACAGTTCGACGCGTGGCTGCGCGAGCACGGCGGCCGCCTGCGCTGGCAGCCGGTGGACGCGCCGTATCGATTGACCCTTCCGCCATGTGCCCCGCACACTTTCCCGATGCCACGCAAAGCCACCCCCGAACCCGCTCCGACCTCGCCCGTCGCCGATTTCGAGCAGTCGCTGGACGCGCTCGAACAGCTGGTCGAGAAGATGGAGCACGGCGAGATGAGCCTGGAGGACTCGCTGGCCGCCTACGAGCGCGGCGTCGGCCTGTACCGGCGCTGCCAGACCGCGCTGGAGCAGGCCGAACTGCGCGTGCGCCTGCTCAGCGATCCGCAGGACCCGGCGGCCGCCGACGCCCTTCGCCATGGCCGGTACGGCAGCGCATCGCCGCCCGATGACCGCTGACCTGCGCCTGGCCGGCTGGCGCGCCGCGCGTCGACGCCGCGCTCGACGCACGCCCTGCCCGCCACCCGACGCGCCACCCCGCCGGCTGCACGCGGCGATGCGCCATGCCGTGCTGCGGCGGCGGCAAGCGCATGCGGCCGCTGCTGGTGTATGCCACCGGCACCGCGTTCGGCGCGGACGAGACCGTGCTGGATGCGCCGCGGCGGCGGTCGAACTGATCCACGCCTACTCGCTGGTGCACGACGACCTGCCGTGCGATGGACGACGACGCCCTGCGCCGCGGCCAGCCCACCGTGCACGTCGCCTTCGACGAAGCCACCGCGATCCTCGCCGGCGATGCGCTGCAATCGCTCGCCTTCGAGGTGCTGGCCGATGCCGCAGCGCCGCCGGCGATCGCGGTGGCGATGCTGCGACAACTGGCCGAACGCCGACCGGCGCCGCCGGCATGTGCGGCGGGCAGGCGCTGGACATCGATGCGACCGGCGGCGCCGCCGTGCTCTGCGATCGACGAACTGAACGCCTGCATGCACTCAAGACCGGCGCGCTGATCCGCGCCGCCGTGCGCATGGGCGCGACTGTGCGGCGGGCTCGACGACGGCGCATTGCGGCGGCTGGACCGGTATGCCGACGCGCTCGGCCTGGCCTTCCAGGTGCGCGACGACCTGCTCGACGTCGAGGGCGACAGCGCCACGCTCGGCAAGACCGCCGGCAAGGACGTGGCGCAGGACAAGGCGACGTTCCCGGCGCTGATCGGCATCGACGCCTCGCGCGCGCGGCTGGACACGCTGCTGGCCGGGATGGATGCGGCCCTGGCACCGTTCGGCGATGCCGCCGACGCATTGCGCGCGCTGGGCCGGTTGGCGGTGGAGCGGGATCGCTGAGCCGGGGCGAAGCATTTGCAGGAGCGGCTTCACCCGCGATCGATCTCCCACATGCAAAAAGGCCGGCGTGATGCCGGCCTTTTTCGTTCGACGGGTGCAACCGGCTATTTCACCAGCCGGATCGCGAACGGATAACGGTAGGCCACGCCTTCGTTGGCCTTGATGCCGGCAATGATCGTCAGCACCAGCCAGAACAGCCCGATGACGATCCAGGCGGGGATCGCGATCAGCAGCCCGATGCCCAGCGTGAGCACCGAGAACAGCAGCAGCGCGAGAAACGCGATGGCCACGGTGATGTTGAAGTTCAACGCCTCCTTGGCCTGGTCGTCGACGAAGGGCATGGTGTCTTTCTTGATCATCCAGATGACCAGCGGGCCGATGAAGCAGCCGACGCTGCCTGCCCAGCCGGCGGTCACCGCGCCGCCCACCAGCGCCGAGAGGTGCGCGAACATCGCCCACTGGCGCTGCTCGGCGGAAATGCCCCCGGCCGGCGTTTCCGTCACCGGCGGCGGTTGCTGCTCGAAATCGCCCATTGCGTCCACTCCCGTGTGAGATGTCCCCCGCGCGACACTCTCCGCGCGGGGCGTGCCCGGGTCAAGCTGCCGCGCCTCGGGCGGCAGGGTCAGCCCAGCAGGCGGATGCTCAGCGGGTAGCGGTAGGGACGGCCATCCCACGCCGCGACCATCGCCAGGATGCTGCACACCAGCCACAGCACCGCGATGCCCGCCACCGCCGCCAGCAGCACCACCGCGGCCGGAATCGCCAGCAACAATCCGAGTCCCAGCGTAATCACGCTGAAGCCGAACAGCGCGACGCCGATGGCCAGCGCGATGCAGGCATAGATCAGCATGGACAGGTTGAAGTTGACCGCCTCCAGCGCATGCCCGGCGACGAACGGCGACTCGTCGCGCTTGAGCAGCCACACCGCCAGCGCGCCGATGACGCCGGCCACGCCGGCCAGCCAGCTGGTCATCAGCGCCAGCACCAGCGCCGCCAGGTGCGCGGCCAGCGCCCACTGGCGCTCGCTCGTGGACGGGGCGGTGGAAACGAGGGACGAATCGTTGACCGAGGCGCTCATGACCGGACTCCAGCGCCGGGCATGGGCCGGCGGGTAACGACAAGATCGTACCGGCGCGTGCCGGCTTCAACCCAACCGATGGGCTAGTGCAGCGTCGAGCTGCGTTACCGTCCCGCCGCGCCTGTTCGTTCCGCCGCCCCTCTCGTCCGGCACACGGGTTGTCGTCCCGCACGCAGTGAGGGACCTGCTTTGTGCTTCGCGCATGATGGTGACCGGCAAAAAGCAGATCCCTCACTGCGTTCGGGGTGACATCGGTTATTCCTCGGCCGACCCACCCGCCACCGTCATGCGCCCGAGCAGGATCGAGCCGGTGCGGATGTGCGAACGCGGATCGATGTCGCTGCCCACCGCCTCGATCGCCTGCGAACATCGACCTGAGGTTGCCGGCCATCGGTGATGCCATCCACCGGGTAGGCGATGCGGCCGTCCTCGATCCAGAAGCCGGCCGCGCCGCGCGAGTAGTCGCCGGTGATCGCGTTGACGCCCTGCCCCATCAGCTCGGTGACCAGCAGGCCGCGGCCCATGCCGCGCCAGCATCGATTCCAGGTCGCCGGCATTGGACGCGACCTGCAGGTTGTGCACGCCGCCGGCGTTGCCGGTGGTCTGCGAGGCCGAGCTTGCGCGCCGAATAGCTGCCCAGCACGTAGCGCTGCAGCACGCCACCGCTGCACCAGCGGCGATTCGCGCGTGGCCACGCCTTCGGCATCGAACGACGCCGAGCGCAAGCCGCGCGGCAGGAACGGCCGCTCCTCGATCGAGAACCACTCCGGGAACAGCTGCGTGCCCACGCTGTCGACCAGGAAGCTGGCCTTGCGGTACAGCGCGCCGCCCGACACCGCGCCGATGCAGATGGCCGATCAGCGAGCGCGCGATCTCGGCCGAGAACAGCACCGGCTACCTCGCCGGTCGGCCACCGGGCGCGGGGCCAGCCGCGATACGGCGCGCTCGCGCGGCCTTGCGGCCGATGGCCACGGCCGCCTCCAGCGTCGTCGGCGGCCAGCGCGATGCTGTACCAGCCGTCGCGCTGCATCGCGTCGCCGTGGCCGGCGATCAGCGCGCAGCCGATGCTGTGCTGGGTGCTGCGCTCGCGGCCGATGAAGCCGTGCGAGTTGGCGTAGACGCCGAGGCTGGTACCGCTGCCCACCGAGGCGCCATCGGAGTTGGCGATGCGCGCATCGACCTCGCGGCCTGCGGCCTCGGCCGCCAGCGCCAGGTCGATGGCGCGGTCGGCGTCCACCGCCCACGGGTGCCAGCTGTCGAACTCGCGCAGATCCGTGGCCATCAGGTCGGCATCGGCCAGGCCGGCGGCGGGGTCGTCCTCGGTATGACGGGCGATCGCGCAGGCCTGTTCGACGGTCGCCTCCAGGCTCTCCTCGCGCAGATCGGCGGTGCTGGCGCTGCCCTTGCGCGTGCCGAAGTAGACGGTGACGGCGATGCCCCGGTCGCGGGTGGACTCCACCGTCTCGACCTCGCCCATGCGCACGTTGACGTTGAGGCCGGTCTCCTCCGAGCACGACGACCTCGGCCTGGCTGGCGCCGCGGCGGCGGGCGCTGGCCAGCAGGCGCTGGGAGAGGTCGGCCAGCGCATCCAGGCGCGTGTCGCTGTCGACCTCGTTGGGTGAACGTGCGGAGAGTGATTGGGCGGAGGCGGTCGCGTTCAATGGCTTATCCTTGTTGCTGTCGTCCCGGGGCAACGCCGAGGGACCTGTTCTTAATGCGAGGCAGCGGGAATCGGATCCCTCACTGCGTTCGGAATGACATCGGGTGGGAAGCATGCGCGGTAGCGACGAGGACACCGGTGAATACCGCGGCGACAGCCGCAGCCAGCAACGGCGCGAGGCGCTGGAGGTGCTGGCACTGGGCGAGCAGCTGGTGGCGTTGACCGACGCCCAGCTGGCCAAGCTGCCGGTGCCCGAGCACCTGCTGCCGCACATCCTGGACACCCGCCGCATCACCTCGCACATCGCCCGCAAGCGCCAGCTGGCGTTCCTGGCCAAGCAGATGCGACGGGAGGACGACGAACGCTGGAGGCGATCCGCGACGCGCTCGACGAGAAGGGCGAGGCGGCGAGGCGCGAGACGGCCGCGATGCACCGCGTTGAAGCCTGGCGCGACCGGTCTGCTGGACGAAGGCGACGCGGCATTGGCCGCGCTGCTCGACGAGCACCCCACCGCCGACCGCCAGCACCTGCGCCAGCTGGTGCGCAACGCGCTGGAGGAGCGCAAGCGCAACAAGCCGCCGCGGGCATACCGCGAACTGTTCCGGGAGTTGCGCGACGCTGCTGCTGCGGCGGGGATGCCGTGGACGAGGCCGGCGACATGGACGACGCCTCCTAGCCCGTTCCGCCGCTGCGCCCCCGGCCTCACGCCTGCGTGCCACCCACCGTCAGCCCTTCGATCAGCAAGGATGGCTGGCCGACGCCGACCGGCACGCTCTGCCCGTCCTTGCCGCACACGCCCACGCCCTCGTCCAGGGCGAGGTCATGGCCGACCATGCGCACCTTCTGCATCGTCTCCGGGCCGTTGCCGATCAGGGTGGCGCCCTTGACCGGCGCGGTGACCTTGCCGTCCTCGATCAGGTAGGCCTCGGTGGCGGAGAACACGTACTTGCCGCTGGTGATGTCGACCTGGCCGCCGCCGAAATTGACCGCGTACAGGCCGCGCTTGACCGAGCGGATCATGTCCTCGGGGTCGTCGTTGCCCGCGCGCATGTAGGTGTTGGTCATGCGCGGCATGGTCATGTGCGCGAACGACTCGCGGCGACCGTTGCCGGTCGGCGCCACGCCCATCAGCCGCGCGTTGAGCGTGTCCTGCATGTAGCCGACCAGCACGCCGTCCTCGATCAGCGTGGTGCACTGGGTCGGCGTTGCCTTCGTCGTCGACGTTGAGCGAGCCGCGCCGGCCCGGCAGCGTGCCGTCGTCGACGATGGTGACGCCCGGTGCCGCCACCCGCTGGCCCATGCGGCCGGCGTAGGTCGAGGTGCCCTTGCGGTTGAAGTCGCCTTCCAGGCCATGGCCGACCGCCTCGTGCAGCAGCACGCCGGGCCAGCCGTTGCCCAGCACCACCGGCATGATGCCGGCGGGAGCGTCGACGGCGTCGAGGTTGACCAGCGCCTGGCGCAGGGCCTCGCGCGCGAAGCCCTCGGGCTTGCCGTCGGCCAGCAGCTCGGCGTAACCGTAGCGGCCACCGCCGCCGGAGTAGCCGCTTTCGCGGCGGCCTTTCTGCTCGACGATCACCTGCACGTTGAAGCGCACCAGCGGGCGCACGTCGGCGGCCAGCACGCCGTCGCTGCGCGCGACCAGCACCGTGTCCAGGCCGCCCGACAGGCTGACCACCACCTGCGTCACGCGCGGGTCGGCGGCGCGCACGTAGCGGTCGATGCGGCGCAGCGCCTCGACCTTCTCCTCGTTGGGGAGCGAGTCGATCGGGTCCTCGGGACGGTACAGGTCGCGCGGCTGCGCTGCGCACCAGCGCGCGCGTGGTCACGCTGGAACCGTCGCGGGCAATGGCGCGTGCCGACCTGGCGGCCAGTTGCAGGGCCTCGCCGTTGATCTCGTCGGAATAGGAAAAGCCGGTCTTCTCGCCGCTGATCGCGCGCACACCCACGCCCTGCTCGATCGAGTGCGCGCCGTTCTTGACCGTGCCGTCCTCCACCGTCCAGCTCTCGCTGCGCGTGTGCTGGAAGTAGAGGTCGCCGAAGTCCACGCCCGGGCCGAGCAGCGTGCCGAATGCGCGATCCAGCCCCCCGGCATCGAGACCGGCGGGCAGCAGCAGGCGGGATTCGGCGAGGTGCAGGGGCTGGGTCATGGGGGACTCGATGGGAAGCTCGTGGGCATACGGAAAGGGGCGCATCCGCGCCGACCGGTCGCGTGCATGGGCGCGCGGTTCATGGCAAGGCGCGGGGGCATGGTCCACTCAATGCGGTCGATCCGGGCACGTTCAACCGATGAGGGCCCCGGATTGGACTGCGCAGGGTCTGGTTTTACAGGCATTCACGGGCATTCAGCCGCCCGGCGCGGGCTGGCCGGCCACCGGGCGCGTGGTCTCACGCACCACCTCCACCTGCGGATCGCGCCAGGGGCCGGTCACGCGATAGGTGCGGGCGGCGATTTCGCCCAGCGGGCGGCTGAGCACGGCATTGGCGGCGGCGCCGATGGCCGCGCCCACCGGGCCGCCGGCCAGCGCGCCCACCGCGGCCAGCAGGTTGCCGGCCTTGGGACGCACCTCGATGGTCTGGTCGAAATGCTCGCGGCGCAGGTCGGCACTGCCGCGGATATCAATAGCCGCCGCCGGTCCGTCGATGTGCAGGTCGTCGCTGCGCGCGGTGCCATCGTTGAAGGCCACGCTGCCGCCGATGCGGTTGAACGCGAACCCCTTGGAAAAAAAATCGCGGAAATCCAGCGTCAGGCGCCGTGGCAGTTCCGCCAGGCTCAGCAGGCCCAGCACGCGGCCGGCGCCGGGTTCGACCTCCAGCAGCCGGCCATCGCGCACGTCCAGCGTCATTCGGCCTTCCAGCCCGGCCAGGGTGAACGCCGCGGGGCTGCCGGGCCAACGTGCTTCCAGGTGCAGGTTGCCGTTGCCGCCGTCCACGCGTCCGCCCATGCCCAGCCCCTGCAGCAGCGCGCCGATGTCGTCGCTGTCCACGCCGGCGACCAGCCGTGTGCGGCCCTGGGCGCCCTTCCCGGTCCAGTCGCCGGACAGCTCGATGGCCTGTTGGCGCGAGCGCGCCTGCAACTGTTCGATGCGCATGCCGTTGGCGGTGGGTTGCGAGCGGAAGCGGGTGACGCCCAGCGTGGCATCGGCCACGCGAAGGTCGTCCACGTCGATGGACAGCGGGGGAATGGCCGACGGGTCGATCGTCTCCTGCGCCGGATCGACAGACGGTCCGGATGCCGGCACCCGTGCACCTGCCACCGTGGATGCGGCGGCCCCACCTTGAGCCTGAGCCGACGCCGCCGCAGTCGCGCCCGGTGCCGCGACCGGGCGCCAGTGCAGGCGCGTAAAGCGGCCCGTGATTGCCGGCCCGCGCGTGCCGGGTGCGGCCGCAGGCACGCGCACCGTGCCCTGCAGGGCCGGCCCGTCGACGCGGACGTTCAGCGCGGCCCCGGCATCGGCCACCTGCAGGCGGGTATTGGCGAAGCTGCCGCCCAGCAGGTGCAGGCGGTCGGCCTGCACATCGACCCCGCGCAGCGACACGCCACCCGAGCCGCTGCCACCACCGCCGGCCAGCGCGATCCAGCCCAGCGCATCCAGGCGGTCGGCGCGGCCTTCGGCCACCAGTCCGGCCGCGGCCGGCGCGGGGGCACGGTCGCTGCCGAGCTGCACGCGGATGCCGGTCCCGCCGGCAGCGCCGGTGCGGGCGGTGAGCGCCATGCGCCGGCCCAGGGCCACGCGCACGTCACCACCGGCCAATGGCAACGGCAGTTCCACCGTGGTGGCCAGCGACTGGCCGGCGGGCTTGTCCAGCGGCGCCGGAAGCGCCAGCGCCGTGCCCACCAGGTCCGATTCCAGCCTCAGCGTGGTGCCGCCCGTGCGCGGCACCGCCAGCGCCGCATTCCAGCGCGAGCGCCCCGACAGATGGGGCTGCAGCCATGCCAGCTCGGGCACGCGGGCGACGAGCACGTCGGTGCCCAGCGCCGCCTCCAGGGCGGCTTCGAACACGTGGGCGGGCTGTCGCACCTGCCCGCCGGCACGCAGCGACAGGCGGGCCGGCCGACCGTCGTGGCGCGCGGCGAGGCGCTCGGCGGAGAAGCCGTCGCGCGCATAGTCCGCGCGACCCTGCACATCGCTGAAGGCCAGGTCCCAGCGCGTGTCCTCCAGGCGCACGCCCCGCAGCACCACGTCGCCGGCGATGCGGGTGGCCGCGCCGCTGCCCAGTGGCATGGCCAGCCGGAAGCCGACGTCCGCCGGCCCCGACGCACGCAGGCTGTCGAGCGTCTCACCGTGGTCGCGGCGCAACGGGCTGTCGCGCAGCAGCGTCAGCAGGCGCGCGGCATCGGACGCCGCCTGCGCGGTGACCGTGAGCGTGCCGCCGCCGTAGTGGTCGATGCCCGCCTGCAACCGGCGGATACCGATGCCGGCCAGCGCGCCGGTGCCCTCCAGCGCGAAGCCGTCGGCCACGAAACGCACCTGCGCGTCCACCGCGTCGGCCGCCGGCCACTCGGGCTGGAACTTCAGCACGCCATCGCGGATGCGGCCGCTGGCCTCGAAGCGCCCCTGCCCCGCACTGAAGGGCCAGTCGTCCAGATCGCCGGAAACCAGTGCGCGGCCGTCATGCAGACGACCGGCCACCAGCGCGCGGTCCAGCCAGTCGATCACCGCCGCCGGCATGACATGCCGCACCCAGAAGCCCTTGGCCGCCGTCAGCTCCACCGGTGCCACGGTGGCCGCCAGGTCGAGCACGGGCCGGCTGCCATCGCCCTGGAACCACATGCTGCCGCGCGCGTCCACGTCCACGGCGTCACCGTCGATCCGCAGCGCCGGCGTGCCGATGCGCCAGCCCTCGCCCTCGCGCCAGCCGGCAATACGGCCGGACAGGCGCGCGGCATGGGCGGTGCCGAAGCCGCGCGGCCAGTCGACGGTCACCGGCGCCTTGGCGTCGGGCTCGAACGCCAAGCCCTGGGCATCGGCATGCAGCACGCCGGTCAAACCGCGTACCCCAGGGGCAGCGCCGACAGGCGCGAAGCCGACGGCTTCCAGTTGCAGCTGTGCATGCGTCAGGGCCGATGGGCCGGCCGTGGCGCGCACGCCGCGCACGCGACCCTCTGGGCCGGTGCGGTCGATCCAGTCGCGCAGCGCCGGTGGCACGCGGTCGCTGAGCGCGGCCACGTCAAGCAGCGGGGCGAGGTCGAGCCGCTCGGCCTGCAACGCATGGCCCCAGGTGCCGCCGGCCAGTGCCACGCCCTCTGCCACCGCCACCCGTGCGCCGCCGGCCCGATCACCGTCGCGGTCGCGGTCGCGCTCAATCTGCAGTGACGGCACGTCCAGCTGCCAGCCATGCTCGGTCGTGCGCCAGCGTGCGTGCCCCTCGACGCGGTCCCACGCGACGCCGCTGGCGGTGCCGGGGTCGATATCGATGCCGAGGGCGGCAACCGGGCGCACCCGGACGTCTTGCAGGGCCACGCGCGTACCGGCATCCACCACCCGGCGCTGTCGCAGCCGCGCCCAGGCCTCGGCGCGCCCGCGTCCGCCATCCACCGCCACGCCGGCGACGCGCAACAGCGGCGCCCAGGCGTGCAGGTCGGCCTGCGTCGCCCCGCCCCAGGCCCGGCCATCGCCGCTGGCGCGGTCCATGTCCAGCACCGCATCCAGCGGACGCGCATCCAGCGCCGGCCACGCCCGCAGCCCGGCGCGCACGCGCTGGCCGCTGACCTGCAGGCGCAGGTCCACGCGCGGCAGGCGCGCGTCCAGCCCCAGCGTGCGGCGCCGACACCGCCAGCGCGCCGCCGATCACCTGCAGTTCGCCCAGACCTTCCAGCGCCTCCAGCGGATCGCCGTCGGGCTGCTCGGGCCCGGCAGCCCGCGCACCTCCACAGCCCCTTCGTCTCGCGCTGCAGCGCCAGGTCCAGCCCGCGCAGGCGCAGCTCGGAGAACGAACGCCCCGGCAGCAGGCCGGCATACAGCGACACCAGCATCTCCGCGTCGCCGATCACGAACGCGCCGTCGCCGCCCGTCGCCGCACGCGCAGGCCGTCCAACCGCAACAACGGGCCGCGCCGGGTCCATTCGCGTCTCGACGGCATCGAACGCCACCGGCCGCCCGGCGCGCTCGCTCAGCCACGCGGCGATGCGGTCCGGATGGCGCTCGGCCAGCGGCAGCACCTGGCTGACGACGCCCAGCACCAGCGCCATCAGCACCAGCGCGCGCGGCAAGCGGTACCAGCGCCGCGGCGCGCAAGGCGCAGGCGGCGGCGCAGTGGCGTGGGCATCAAGCGGCCCTCGCGACGTCCGGCACGCAGGCCGGCGCTCAGAGCAGCACGACATCGAACTGCTCCTGCGCGTACTGCTCGTCGGCCTGGAAGCGGATCGTCTTGCCGAGGAACTCCTCCAGCTCGGCGACCGCAGCCGATTCCTCGTCGGTGATGCGCGCGACCACCTTCGGCGATGCGATCACCAGCAGGCGTCGCGGCCTCGAACTGGCGCACCGCGCGGGTGATCTCGCGGAAGATCTCGTAGGTCGACCGTCTCCGGCGTCTTCAGCCTGCCGCGGCCGCCGCACTCGTGGCAGGGCTCGCACAGCTGGCGCTCGAGGCTCTCGGTGGTGCGCTTGCGCGTCATCTCCACCAGGCCCAGCGGCGAGAAGTCGTACACCGTGGTCTTGGCGTGGTCGCGCGCCAGCGCCTTCTCGAGCGTGCGCAGCACCTGGCGCTTGTGCTCGTCGTCGATCATGTCGATGAAGTCGATGATGATGATGCCGCCCAGGTTGCGCAGGCGCAGCTGCCGCGCCACCGCCTGCGCCGCCTCGAGGTTGGTGCGGTAGACGGTCTCCTCGAGGTTGCGCTGGCCGAGGAACGAGCCGGTGTTGACGTCGATCGTGGTCATCGCCTCGGTCTGGTCGATGACCAGGTACCCGCCGGACTTCAGCGGCACTTCCTTGTCCAGCGCGCGCTGGATCTCGTCCTCGACGCCGTACAGGTCGAAGATCGGCCGCTCGCCGGGGTAGTGCTCGACGCGCTCGGCCAGGCCCGGGCATGAACTGCGCGGCGAAGGCGCGCAGGCGGTCGAAGGTCTCGCGCGAATCGACCCGCACCTTCTCGACGTCGCGGCGCATCAGGTCGCGCACCGCGCGCAGCGGCAGGGTCAGGTCCTCGTAGATGCGCTCGCCGACGCGCGCGCTCTGCGCAGCGCTGCTCGATCAGCGCCCAGGCGCGCGACAGGTAGGCCACGTCCTCGGCCAGCGCCTCGGCCGGCTGGCCTTCGGCATTGGTGCGCACGATGTAGCCGTGGCCGGCGTCGGGCGGCGTCAGCTCGGCTGACGAGCGCCTTCAGGCGCGCGCGCTCGGCCTCGTCCTCGATGCGCGCCGAGACGCCGACCACGCGGATGTACGGCAGCAGCACCAGGTAGCGCGACGGGATGCTGAGCTGCGTGGTCAGGCGCGCGCCCTTGGTGCCGATCGGGTCCTTGACCACCTGCACGACGATTTCCTGGCCTTCGCGCACCAGCTCGGCGATCGGCGGCGTCGGTGCGGGCGGCAGCGCGGCGTCCTCGCCCGCTGCCGTCGCTCGACCGGCGCCGGCCGCACGATGTCGGAGGCGTGCAGGAATGCCGCGCGCTCCAGGCCGATGTCGACGAACGCCGCCTGCATGCCCGGCATCACCCGCTGCACCCGGCCCTTGTAGATGTTGCCGACCACGCCGCGCGACCAGCCGCGCTCGATGTGCAGTTCCTGCAGCATGCCGTTCTCGACCAGCGCCACGCGGGTTTCGCGCGGCGTGACGTTGATCAGGATCTCCTCGGTCATGCGCGGGGGCCGGTGTGTTGTGTCCACGGAGGGGCACGGGCAAACGCGGACAAATCGGGTCATGGCATGGGCATCCGTGCGCGTCAGGTTCGGTCGGGGGTGCGGGCGCGTTGCAGGACGGGCACGCCGAAGCCCGCGAGCAGCCGGGCGGTGTCGTGCAGCGGCAGGCCCATGACGCCGGAAAAGCTGCCGTCGAGGCGTTCGACGAACACCTCCGCAATGCCCTGGATCGCATAGGCGCCGGCCTTGCCCTGCCACTCGCCGGAGGCGAGATAGCCGGCGATGGTCGCGTCATCCAGCGGGGCGAACGTCACGCGCGATTCGCACAGCGCCTGCGCCTCGCGGGCAGGCGACACCAGCGAAACCGCCGACAGCACGCGGTGGGTGCGGCCCGACAGGCGCCGCAGCATGGCAGCCGCCTCGTCGGCGTCGCCGGGCTTGCCGAACACCTCGTCGTCCAGCACGACCTCGGTATCCGAACCCAGCACGCAGGCCGACGGGTTGCCGAGCACGTCCAGCAGGCCGGCACCGGCCTTTTCGCGGGCGACGCGGCGGACATAGTCGTCCGGCGCCTCGCCGCTGCCGCGCTGCTCGGGGATGTCGATGTCCAGCAGCGCCGAAATCCACGCCCAGGCGGGCCAGGAGTTCACGACGACGGGGGGATTTCGAGGCCAGATAAAGCATCGCGACAGAATAACCCGCGCCATTGCAGGCCCGACCGACGTTTCGCGGCGCCCGGGTGAACACTTACACGCGGTTCACCGCACGGCTCAGCGCACCGTCAGGTTGAACAGGATCGACCGGTCGGTCTGCCCGGGTGCATGGCGCGGGTCGGTCTCTACCACCGCCGCCGCCTGCACGCGGACGCGCCCGTCCGGCCGCACCCAACCCAGCGTGGCATCCAACCGCAGCGGGCGCGGCGAAGCCCCGCCCGACCCCAGCGCCACCGGCTCCCAGAGCAGCTGGTTATCGGCACCGACCTGCGTGGGCAGCCACCACGTGCCGCGGACCTCCTGCACCTGCAGTGGTGCCTGCGCGGTGATCGCCATGTCCCACCCGCGCGCGGGGCGCACGGCCACGCCCAGCGCATGCGCGACCGCCTGCGTCCGAGCATCGCCCGGCAACGCCGCGCCACGGATGCGGGTCTCGGCCCAATGCGCGCGCGCCAGCAGGTCCACGCGCGGCGACAGCATCCAGTGGGCATCCACGCCGGCCATGCGCGAAGCCGCGCCGACATCGCGTCCCGACCCCCACGACGCGCCCAGCGTGCGGCCCTGCTCGTCCATCAATCCGGCCTGCAGGCCGACACTGCCGCGCCCGCCCGCCAGCCTCCAGCGCCACTCACCCAGGACAGCGGTGCTGTGGCCCGGGTCGAGCCAAGGAGAGTCAGGATCGCGCGACGCCCCGTCATGCGACACCAGCCAGCCCGGCGTGCCCGTTCCTCCCATCCGCCCCTGCCAGCCCACGCTGAAGGCGCTGGCTTGGGTGGCGAGCAGTGGATTCCCCCACCGATCGGATGCGCCGGTCGCCTGCAGGGCCGGTACCGCCGCACCCAGTCCCATGCTCCAACCCGGGGTGCCGCCCACCCCCACCGAGAGCCGGCCCGAGTCCAGGGTCTGGCGCCACCGCGCCGCGCCGCCCATTGGCTGGCCGTAGCGCGACACCGCCGGACGCCACTCCATCGAATTCCCCGCTCCCCACTCCCGCGAGTGCGTGGCCGCCTCGGCCTGGAGGCCCGCCAGCGCGTACGCACCGGCGCCCCGGCGCGCCATCCGCGAGCCCAGCAGCACCTGCGCCGGATAGGCGAAGGGCGCGTCGAGCGAATCCTTCAGGACGATCCGGCGGCCCGACAGCGCTTCGCCCAGTGAATCACCGATCGGGCCGGGCTCATATCCCGAGACTGCGGGCAGCACCGTCACCGACGCGGACTGCGCCGACACCGTCCCGATCGGCTGCGAAGCGGCCTGCAGGTTGAGCAGCCCCTGCCCGTACACCGCCGCGTCCGCGTAGACACCCGTCTTGTTGGCCGAGACCAGCACCCGGTTCACCAGCTGCGGTGCGGTCAGGGTAGGGAACAGTTCGGCCAGCAACGCGATCGCGCCGGACACATGGGGCGCGGCCATCGACGTGCCGCTGGCGGTGGCGTACTGGCCATTGAGCCACGTGGAGACGATTTGCGAGCCCGGCGCGGCCAGGCACCAGGCGCGGGCGTCACCGCAGCGGTGGGAGCTCGTCGTGATCAGGCCGTCGGACCCCACGCTGACGGCGGCCAGCCATTGGCCCTGCAACTCCGGGTACACCAGTGGCAGGGCGGCCCAGATGCCGGGCTGGAGCCCCTTGGACGGATCGCCGGTGACGTTGTTGCCGCCCGAGAACACCACCACCGTGCCGCCGGCCAGTACCCGGGTGTAGCTGCCGGCCGCGCTGCGGTAATTGCCCGGATTGGTGTCTTCGATCCGGGTGGCGTGGTAGACCTCTTTGTTACCGCCGATTTCGGTGCGCTCGCCCCAGCTGTTGTTGGCCACGCGCGGGCGGTGCGCGACCAGCGCATTGATCATCTCGCTGAAGCTGACCACCGGGCTGTCCGGGGTCTCGTCGTCCTTGATGTACTTGATGGGCAACAGCTGCGCATTGAATGCCACGCCGTGCATGACGGTGTCGTTCCGGCTGGCCGCCAGGATGCCGGCCACATGCGTGCCGTGGCCGTCGGGATCGGTCATGGCCGGACCGCCCTCGCGGATCACCAGGCCGGCCGGATGGATGCGTCCGGCAAACTCGGGGTGGTCGATGGCCAGGCCGCTGTCCACGACCGCCGCGAGAATCCCGCGCCCGGTGGCACCGGCGGCATAGGCGTACTGCGCGCGGACCATGCCCAGGCTGTAGTTGCGCTGGAACTCGGGGGTCAGAAAACTTTCCGGCGGCGTGCTGGGCGGCGGCGGCGGCGGCGGCGCGGGCGGTTGCGCCGCGGGGGGTGGCGCCCCACCGCCTCCTCCGCCTCCGCCTCCGCCCGCGGCGAGCGCCAGCAGTCCGACGCCACCGGCCACCAGCAGACCCGTCGATAGTCCCTTGCCCGGCGCTGCTGATGCCGTGGGAGCGCCTGCATCCGCCGGCGACCCGGAAGCCGCCGAAGGCAGCCCTTCCTCGCGCCGCACCTGCGCGATTTGCCAGCGCCGTTCAGGCGAGGCCTCACGGTCCAGTGCGTCCAGCAGCGCGCCGGCATCGTGGGGGCGGCGCTGTATCGCTTCGCGCACCAGGCGCACGAAATCGGCATCGTCGGCCGCCTGCAGGCGCGCGACCTCCCGCGCGATGCCGTCGGCCGGCTCGGCTGCCACTGCAGTCGCGGTCTGCCCTGCGGCCGGCGGGGCGCCGACAGCCAATGCCACCGCAAGCGCCAGGACAAGGCGGCGGCGCGCCAGCGAAACGGAGGAGGACATGGCGGCTCGGCGTTCTCGGGGGTCGAAGCCACGCTAGTCCAAAACGCGACCCGCTTCCATGCACGGGCGCACAACCCCGTTTCGCCACCTGAGCCGTTCACCTGCGCGGCGTTCACCTGGCCGGTACGCCGGCCCAGCCAACGTTCCCCAACCCTGAGGAGTCCTCCGCATGCGATCCACCCCCCGTGCCCCGCTGCTGCTTGCCTGCGCCCTTGCCCTGTCGAGCCTCGCGATGCCCGCGTCCTCCCAGACCACTGTTTCCGCCACCGCCCCCTCCAACGGCACGCTGTTGTCGATATCGGCCCAGGCCGAGGCGCGCCGGGTGCCCGACATCGCCACCCTCTCCACCGGAGTGGTCACGCAGGCGGCGGATGCCAATTCGGCGATGCGTGCCAATGCCGAGCAGATGGACCGCGTGGTCGCGGCGATCCGCAAGGCCGGCATCGCCGCCCGCGACATCCAGACCAGCGGCGTCAACCTCTACCCGCAGTACCGCCACGCCGAGAACCAGCCGCCCACCATCACCGGCTACCAGGCCAGCAACACGGTCAACATCACCGTGCGCGACATCGAGCGGCTGGGGTCGATCATGGACGCGCTGGTCGCCAGCGGCGCCAACCAGGTCAATGGCCCCTCGTTCGACGTCGACGACAAGGACAGCGCCTACGACGAGGCACGCAAGGCCGCGATCGAAAAGGCTCGCGCCCGCGCGGAGTTGTATGCCGGCACGCTGGGCATGCGGGTGCGGCGGATCGTCAGCATCAGCGAGGGCGGCGGGTTCGGCCCACCGGTGCCGATGATGGCGATGGATGCGATCCAGGTAACCGGCTCGCGCGCCAAGACGTCGATCTCACCCGGCGAAAACACCCTGTCGGTCACGCTCGAGGTCGTTTTCGAACTGGGCCAGTGAACATGAGCAGCAAGCAGGCACCTCCCGCCCCCGACCCCCGGCCCGGCCACAACCCGGGCTACTCCGAAGCCCAGCCGCGCGACCCGGGCGATGCCCGCCAGCCCGAGCCCCGCAAGAAGCCCAACCCCGACGAGGGCGGCCTGGGGCGCACGCCCGACACCGACCAGGATCCGGCGACGGAGGATTGAGTCGCACGGCGCCGATGCGACCCGCGGCACCATCCTTGAAGCCCGCCCCGTGCGGGCTTTTTAGTTTTCACTCAAGCGCGGGCAAATTTCGCTTCCGAAGATGCCGCAGCTCCGGCCTGTGGCTGGCGCACGCCCGGGCAGGGGATCGCTTGTTCCTCGGTCAGGGCTCCTGCCCTGACTCGGACGCGGATCATCCGTGACCCGCTTTACGCAATTCCCCGGCCGACATGCGTCCGCAAATGCGGATGCTCGCCGCAACCCCGTTCCCGCCCCCGCGCCGTTGTCGATGCATGACAACCCGGAGGTGGCCCATGACCGCAGCACTGCCTGTCGCGCCTGCACATTCCGTCGCGTTTCTGCCGGCCCGGCGTGCGAACGAACCGATCGATCCCGGCCGGATCACCGCCAACGCGGCGGTGGTCTGCCTGCATGCCGCCGTCGCGATGCTGTTGCTGGCGCCGGTCGCGCTGCCCGACTGGCAACCGCCTGCATCGCCGTCCCAGACAATCGAGTGGATCCGGCGCGCGCCGCCACCGCCGGTGGAGCCGCCGCCCCTGCCCGCCACGCCGCGGACGACGCCCGCAACCGCCGCTCCACCCGTGGCTTCGCCAGCTGCGCCGCGTGCCCCCGCTGTGGTGGCCGAACCCGCGCAGCCCGACACCGGCGACCCGCCGGCCGACACGAGTTTGGCTGAAGCGTTCGATCCGGCATCCGGGTCATCGCCTCTGCTCCAAGACATCCCCGCCGCGCCGCCGTCGGGCGTGACGCTGCAATACGCGCACGCCCCGGCGCCGCGCTATCCGCCGGCCGCGCTTCGCGAAGGCCGCAGCGGACTGGTGGTGCTGGAAGTGCTGGTCGACACGGATGGCCGCCCGCTCGAGGTGACGGTGGCCCGCAGCAGCGGCCACCGCGACCTGGACCGCGCGGCGCAGCGCCAGGTGCAGGAGGCGTGGCGGTTCAGGCCTGCCCTGCACGGGGGCGTGCCGGTGCGCGCGGTGGGGCTGGTGCCGGTGGAATTCAGCCCGGCGCGATGAGGCCGGGCGCGCCGGATCAGGCGCGGTGGTAGGGGTGGTTGGCCAGCAGCGCCGCGGCGCGGTACAGCTGCTCGGCCACCACCAGCCGCACCAGCATGTGCGGCAGGGTCAGCGGACCCAGCGACCACGCCTCGTCGGCACGTTCGCGCACCGGCGCGGCGTGGCCCTCGGGTCCGCCGATCATCAGCGCAAGGTCCTGGCCCTGACCGCGCCAGTGTTCCAGCCGCTGGGCCAACTGCTCGGACGACCACGTGCGTCCGGTGCCATCGAGCATCACCACGCGGCCGGCCCGCGGCACGGCCGCGAGCGCGCGGGTGCCTTCATCGACCGCGGCCCGGACGGCGTCGCGTCCCTTGCCGCGCAGGCCCGGTTCGATCTCCACCAGTTCAAGCGGCAGCCAGTGCGACAGGCGCTTCTGGTACTCGCCGAAGCCGTCGGCCACCCAGCGCGGCGCGCGCTCGCCGATGGCGATCAGTTTCGCTTTCATGGCGGCATGGTAGCGGCGGCGATGGCCAACGGCCGACGTCGCCGTCCACCGCAGGCCCAAAACGACAACGCGCCGGCGTTTGCCGGCGCGTTGTCGAAAACTTCAACTGACACGTGCAGCAGGCGTCAATCGCGCTCCTGCCGGTCGTATGACCCGGTCGCCTCGTCCAGCTCCTCCGGGGGCTGGTCGCCGACCGTCCACAGGCGCTCCAGCGCATAGAACTCGCGCACGCGCGGCAGCATGACGTGCACCACCACGTCGCCCAGGTCCACCAGCACCCACTCGGCCTCGCGCTCGCCTTCCACGCCCAGCGGCATGACGTCCAGGTTCTTGGCGTGCTTGACGACCTCGTCGGCGATCGACTTCACATGGCGGGTCGACGTGCCGGACACCACCACCATGTAATCGGTGACGCTGCTCTTGCCGCGCACGTCGATTTCCACGACATCCTTGGCCTTGAGTTCTTCGATCGCGCCGCGCACGGTCGACAGCAGCAGGTCGGTCGGCGGCGGCGGGTTGGGAAGGCGGGTCTTGATGACGTGGGCTTGGGTGCTCAAGGGGGAGGCTCTCGGGGGACGCCGGCCGATGCGCCGGACAGGGGTGGCAATTATAGCCGAGCGGGCGTGGCGGCCCCATCGGGCGGACGCTGGGGACGGTACAGGCCGTGGCGGTCGATATAGGCGGCCACCGCCGGCGGAACCAGGCCGTCGATCGCCTCGCCCAGGGCGAGCGCCTCGCGGACCCGGGTGCCCGATTCGGGTTGCAGGGGTTGGCGCAGCCTCCAGATGCGGCCGGCCGGGGCGTCGTGCAGGTCCTGCGGTGAGCCGGCCCACCGCCCGGCGCTGAATCCGTCCAGTGGGGGCGGCAGCTCCGCCAGCGAAATGCCGGGGCGATCGGCCACCACGAAATGCGCCAGATCGAACAGGCCCTGCCAGTCGCGCCAGGTCGGAAGGTCGCGGAAGCTGTCGGCACCGACCAGCCATGCCAGCGGGGTCGAGGCGCCGGCTTCGGCACGGAGGCCGCGCAGCGTGTCGATCGAATACGAGCGCCCGTGGCGCGCCATCTCGCGGCGGTCCACGCACAGGCCGCGCTCGCCGGCCACGGCCAGGTCCAGCATGCGCGCCCGGTGCATCGCCGATGCACCCGGCGCCGCGCGGTGCGGCGGATCGGCCGCGGGCACCAGGTGGACACGGGCCGACAGCCCGTCGCGGGCGGCGCGTGCGACGGCCAGGTGGCCATGGTGGACGGGATCGAACGTCCCGCCGTAATACACCTGCACGTCCACGTCAGGCCCGGCGGCCGGCAGACAGCAGGCGCGTGGCGCGTGGCTCAGCCACCGCCAGCAGCAGGCGCTCCAGCGCCAGCCACGCATCGGCCGGATCCTCGCCGGGCCGGCCGCGGCCCTTGGCAATGCGGTCCACGCGTCCGGCCTGCGCGACGAACGCTTCCCAACTGCGCGCATCGTGGCGCTGCAGCGCGCGCCGGTACATGGCCTGCTTGGATTCCCAGATGCGCTGCGCCTTGAACTCGCCGGACAGGTTGCCGCCACGGGCCACGACCTGCGCAAGCGCCGCGGCCCGCTGCAATTCCATCACCACCATGCCCAGGAGGGCGGGCACCGCCGTGCCCTCGGCGCGCAGCCCGGCCAGCATCCGCGAGACCTGCGCGCCCTGGCCATTCATCGCTGCGTCCAGCAGCCGGAACACATCGAACCGCGCGGCATCGGCCACCAGCGCCTGCATCCGCGCGGCATCCAGCGGCTGCCCGTCCGACAGCAGGACCAGCTTGTCGACCTCCTGCGCCGCGGCCATCAGGTTGCCCTCCACCCGGTCGGCCAGCACCTGCACGGCCGTGGCGTCGGCGGCGATGCCATGGCTGCGCAGGCGGCGCTCGATCCAGCCCGCCAGCTCGTGCGGCTTGACCGCCCATGCAATGCAGGCGGCGCCCACGCGGCCGATCGCCTCGCTCCACTTGCCGCCGTGCTGCTTCATGCTCCAGTCGCCCGCCACCACCATCAGCACGACATCGGCCGGCGGGTCGGCGCAGAAATCGGTGATGACCGCGGCGCCTTCCTTGCCCGGCTTGCCCGACGGCAGCCGCAGCTCGATCAGGCGACGGCTGGCGAACAGGCTGGGAGCGCGGAAGCTGGCCTGCAGGCCATTCCAGTCGGGCTCGCGCTGGCCTTCGGCCTCGAACACCTCGCGCTCATCAATGCCCTGCGCGCGCGCGGCAGCGCGCACGGCGTCGGCCGCCTCCAGCACGCGCAACGGCTCGGGGCCGGCGATCAGGTAGGCCGGACGCAGCGGACCGGACGCCAGGTGGCCGGCCAGCTGCTCGGGCTTGAGTTCCATCGGTCAGGGCTGCGGAACGGGCTCGACCGCAGCCTCGTCAGCCATCGGTGCCTCGTCCGCTGCGGTGTCGCCGTCGTCCTCCGCTTCGACGGCCGGTGCCGGTGCCGTCGCCGCTCCGGCCAACTCCAGCGCCATGCCCGCACCTTCGCCACCGGCAGCGGCCGGCGCGGCCTTGGACACCGCATCGATCCGGCGCAGCACGGCCGCGACCATCTCGCGCTGCATCTCGCGCTGGAGGATCTCGCGCTCGCCCTCGGTGCCGCGCGAGGCGGTCGGTACGGACACGTAGTCGCGCGCCAGTTCGATGGTCTGGCGCGGCACCCGCCGCGAGCCATCCGCGCGCCGCACCTCGAACACCACTGCATAGCGCAGGGTGAACTCCTGCGCGCGGCCGAACTCGTCCACGCTGGCGGGCGTGTCGCCCCACTGCTCCACCTGCAGGTCGAGCACCGCGGCCGGCTCACCCTCGACCGCGGGCGTCGCACCGGCCCGGGTAAGCGCACGCGCCAGCGAGTCGGCCAGCGGGCTGTAGCGGTCGACGGACATCACCTTGACCGGTCCCAGGTCGGCCGGCAGCACCAGCGCGTTGCGCAGGTGGAAGCCGCAGGCCGACAGCGACAGGACGAGGACGGTGGCAAAAACGGATCGAAGCATGCGGGGGGTGGTCATCGGGCGAGTCTGGACGAGGGCTGTCGGGGCGGCAAGCACGCGCGGTCAGGGCGTGGCGACGATGTTGACGATCTTGCCGGGCACGACGATCACCTTGCGGACCGTCTGGCCCTCCAGGAACTTCGCCACGTTCGGCTCGGCCAGCGCCAGGCGCTCGGCCTCGGCCCTGTCCACGTTGACCGGCACCTCGATGGTGCCGCGCAGCTTGCCGTTGACCTGCACCGCCAGCGTCACCGCATCGCGCACCAGCGCGGCGGGGTCGGCCAGCGGGAACGGCACGTCCTCCAGCAGCGTCTCCGGATGCCCCAGCGCCTGCCACAGCGCGTGGCTGACATGCGGGGTGATCGGATTGAGCAGCAGCACCATCGCCTCCAGCGCCTCCTGGCGCACGGCGCGCCCGGCGTCGGACATGTCGTCGAACTTCGCCACGTGGTTGAGCAGCTCCATCACCGCGGCGATCGCGGTGTTGAAGCTGTGGCGGCGGCCGTAGTCGTCGCCGACCTTCTGGATGGTCTCGTGCAGCTGGCGGCGCAGGGTCTTCTGCGCCGGCGTCAACGCGGCGCCATCGGCCAGCAGCGCGGCCACGTCCGGGTGGTCGGGCTGGCCGATGTGCGTGGTGACCTGCGCCAGAACCGGCGCAGGAAGCGCGCCATGCCTTCGACGCCCGACTTCGTTCCACTCCAGCGACTGCTCCGGCGGCGCGGCGAACATCGAGAACAGGCGCACCGTATCGGCGCCGTACTTGCCGACCATCACCTGCGGGTCGACGCCGTTGTTCTTGGACTTGGACATCTTCTCGATGCCGCCGATCACCACCGGCTGGCCGTCGGCTGCGCAGCGTGGCGCCGGTGATGCGGCCGCGCTCGTCGCGCACGACGTCCACGTCGGCCGGGTTGATCCAGTCCTTCGATCCGTCGGCGTTGTCGCGGTAGAAGGTCTCGGCGATCACCATGCCCTGGCATCAGCAGGTTGCGTCGCCGGCTCGTCGCTGTGCACCAGCCCCGCGTCGCGCAGGAGCTTGTGGTAGAAGCGGAAATACAGCAGGTGCAGGATCGCGTGCTCGATGCCGCCGATGTACTGGTCGACCGGCAGCCAGTAGTTGGCGCGCTCGTCGACCTGCGTCGCGGCGCCCGGCGAGGTGTAGCGCGCGTAGTACCAGCTCGACTCCATGAAGGTGTCGAAGGTGTCGGTCTCGCGCTCGGCCGGGCCGCCGCACGTCGGGCAGGTGGTCTTGCGCCATTCCGGGTCGGCCTTGATCGGCGACGCCACGCCGCCCATGAACTCGACGTCCTCGGGCAGCACCACCGGCAGCTGGTCCTCCGGCACCGGCACGGCGCCGCACTCGTCGCAGTAGATGACCGGGATCGGGCAGCCCCAGTAGCGCTGGCGGCTCACGCCCCAGTCGCGCAGGCGGAAATTGACCCGGCGCTTGCCGCGGCCCTCGGCTGCTCGAAGCGGTCGGCAATCGCATCGAACGCCTGCCTGGAAATCCAGCCCGTCGAACTCGCCCGAGTTCACCAGCCAGCCGCGCTCGGTGTACGCGCCGTCTCGTCGATCGCGCACGTAGTCCTGCACCACCTGCACCGCCGCGCCCGTGTCGTAGGCGTCGATGGACGGGCTGCCGCCCAGCGCACCGCATCGCATCGGTGTGGCGGGCGACATCGCGGCCGATCTCCGCCAGCGCATCGCGCACCGCCTCGGACATCACCATGCTTGATCGGCAGCCCGTACTTCTGGCGAATTCCAAGTCGCGCTGGTCGTGGCCCGGCACCGCCATCACCGCGCCGGTGCCGTAGCCCATCAGCACGAAGTTGGCGACCCACACCGGCACTTGCTCGCCGGTGACCGGATGCACCGCGCGCAGGCCGGTGTCCATGCCGCGCTTTTCCTGCGTTTCCAGCTCGGCTTCGGACACGCCGCCCTGGCGCAGCTCGTCGATGAACGCGGCCAGCGCCGGGATTGCGCCGCGGCGGCCTGCAGCGCCAGCGGATGCTCGCCGGCGATCGAGACGAAGGTCACGCCCATCAGCGTGTCCGGGCGCGTGGTGAACACCGTCACGGGTCGGCGGCTCGCCGTCGGCCGTCGCACGTCGAAGCGGATCTCCAGGCCTTCGCGAGCGGCCGATCCAGTTGCGCTGCATGGTCTTGACCGCATCCGGCCAGCCCGGCAGCGTGTCCAGCCCGTCGAGCAGTTCCTGGGCGTAGTCGGTGATCCTCAGGAACCACTGCGGGATCTCGCGCTTCTCCACCAGCGCGCCGGAGCGCCAGCCGCGGCCGTCGATGACCTGCTCGTTGGCCAGCACGGTCTGGTCGACCGGATCCCAGTTGACCACCGCGTTCTTGCGGTAGGCCATGCCCTTGCTGCATCAGCCGCACGAACATGCGCTGCTCGTGCACGTAGTAGTCCGGCCGGCAGGTGGCGAACTCGCGCGACCAGTCGATCGCGTAGCCCATGCGACTGCAGCTGGCTGCGCATGTGCTCGATGTTGGCGTAGGTCCACTTGGCCGGCGCGGTGTTGTTCTTGATCGCGGCGTTCTCGGCCGGCAGGCCGAACGCGTCCCAGCCCATCGGCTGCAGCACGTTGTTGCCGGTCATGCGCTGGTAGCGGCTGATCACGTCGCCGATGGTGTAGTTGCGCACGTGGCCCATGTGCAGCGCGCCCGACGGGTACGGCAGCATCGACAGGCAGTAGTACTTGGGCTTGTCCGAGGCCTCGTCGACCTCGAAGGCGCGGGTCCCGTCCCAGAAGCGCTGCGCGGCGGCTTCCACCGCCTGCGGGTCGAACATGGAATCGGCGGACGGGGACTCGCTGGGGGCGTGGTTGGACACGGTCGGGCGCAACGGGGGAAAGGCCGGGAAGCCTACCGCAGCGCACCATGCGCCGCCATGCGCCGCGAAGACGGACCTTTGCGAACCCCGAAGCCGTCCTTGCCGCGAAGGCGGGAACCCTGGGACGTTTGCCTTCTGGAACGAGAGCCAAGTCACCGGGTTCCCGCCTTCGCGGGAAGGACGATCAAGAGCAGCCGGCCCCGGACGTACGAATAAACCCAAAAAAAGGCCCGGGACATGCCCGGGCCGGAGATCAAGCCATGCGATGCGCCAGGACGCAGGTCAGTCCTCGGCGCTCTGGTAGTGCGCCAGGTAGCGGCCCGCCGCCACCGCGTAGGCGGCACGGGTCACCCCCTGCCCCGGGTCGAAGTACGCATGCAGCGTGGGCTGCAGGTCGAACGGCCCCTGGGTGACGGTGAAGCGTGCGTTGATCAGGCCCAGATCCAGCGCCAGCTGCACGTAGCCGCGCAGGCTGGCCGGGATCGATGCCTGCATCCTCCACCGGCATGCGCTGGCCCATGTAGAACGCCGTCAACGTGCCGTTGAACGCCTGCGCCTGCTGTTGCAGCGCCAGGCTCTGCACCAGCGAGTAGGCCAGGCTGAGCGCGGGTCACGCTGTCGTTGGGGCGGAACTGCGCCGTTGACCAGCAGGCCCATCACGCCGTCCTGCGACTGGCTCGAGGTCGCGCAGCGCGCCGCCGCGGGCCACCGCCGATTCGGCGTACGGATAGTCCGCGGCGGTCGTCGGCGAGGTCGCGTGAAGCTCGGGCGTGCCGTTCAGCGGCAGGTGCTGGCGCACGCTGGTGCCCATCACCAGGTACTGCGCCAGCTCGCTGCGCTTGAGGATCGCGTCGGGGCGGAATCTGCGTGTCCGAGTAGCCATCGACCAGGCGGTTGGCGACCGCGAACTCGATCGCCTGGCGCGCCGGGTGCTTGGCGACGTCGGTCCATGCCGGTGTAACCGCCGCTGTTGAGGAAGCTGACCTCGCCCTCGACCGTGCCCGGCAGCGCCGTAGCCGTTGGTGGCCCGAGCCGGGTCCAGCCGCCACGCCCGACACCGAACCGATGCCGCGCACCGTGACCTTCCACGTCCCGGCCTTGCCCGGCGCACCGGTGCTGACGGTGGACGCCCAGCACCGGCAGCGAGATCGCCGAGCCGTAGCGCTTCGCCGTCCGGGTCGGTCAGCACCAGCGCCAGGGTGTTGTCGCCGATGGCGGCGCGCGGCATTGACCCAGGCGACTTCCGGGCCGACCTGGAAGCTCTTGCGCCCACCGTGCCCACCGGTGCGAAAGTCGACCGAGAACGGCATGCGGCGCCGCACCCGGGGCCAGCAGCGCGTTGGCATTGAACGCGCGCAGCGCGTTGACGGTGGCGCCGTAGTCGCTGCGCAGGCCCGCCGCCTCGGCGACCGCGGCATAGGCATTGACGTGGCCGGTGCCGGCTTCCCACGGCAGCGCGGCCGGTCATGTTGGTGGCGGTGCGCTCGAGGATGTCCTTGACCTGCTGCGGGGTCAGGTTCGGGTTGGCCTCGAGCATCAGCGCGACGATGCCGGCCACGTGCGGCGTCGCCATCGAGGTGCCGCTCATGTGCGTGTAGAACGGCAGGTGGGCCGGCGCGCAGGTTGGCCACGTCCTGCTCGGCGGCCAGCAGCGGCAGCGCGCCGGTCAGGGCGCGGGTGGAGACGATGTCCACGCCGGTGGCGACCACGGTCGGCTCGTTGATGTAGGTCCAGCTGCTGGCCGTCGGGCATGGTGAAGCTGCCGATCTCGCCGCGCTTGCCGCGCGAGGAGAAGTCGGTCAGCACGCCGTCCTTCTCGCCCGCGCCGACCGAGATCACCCACGGCGCCTGCGCGTACGGGTTGTGCGTGTCCTCGCCCGGGCCGTCGTTGCCGGCGGCGAACACGCTGACGATGCCGCGCTTGTACAGCTCGTAGGTCGCGATGTTGACCGGGTTGAGCGGATCGAACTTGCCGCTGCTGCCCCAGGAGTTGCTGATCACGCGGATCGGCGCTGTCGAAGCTGAACTGGTTGGTGGCCGCGTAGTCGAGGCCGCCGACCGCGTCGAGGATCAGCAGCACCGCGCCCGAGCCGTAGCCGACGAGGTCCGCGCCGGGCGCGACGCCGCGATACAGGCCGTTGGAAGCGCGCGCCGGTGCCGCCGACGGTGCCGGCGCAATGGGTGCCGTGGCCGGAGCCGATGTCGGTGTTGGGCTGGCCCTCGAGGTAGGTGATCGGCAGCATGCGTGTCGTAGCGCCGCCAGGTTGGTGACGGCCCTGCACGTTCTGCACGACGTGCCCGCCGAACTTGCAGGTCGGCGTGCGTGGCGTCGATGCCCGAGTCGTTGACCACCACGGTCACGCCGGCGCCGCTGTAGGGAATCGCGCGGCCGAAGTCGGCCGGGTTCTGCACGGCGCGCGCGGCGCCGGAGATCTCGCGCGGCTCCTTGTTGAAGTAGCGCAGCGGCGCGTTGAAGTAGATCGACGCGACGTCGTCGCGCTTGGCCAGCGCGCGGATCTCCGACGGGGTCGCCAGCGCGCCGGCGATCGGCAGCGTGCGCATCGTCACGCCCTTGTCGATGCCGAGCGCCTTCAGCGCGGCGACCTGCGCCGGCGGTGACCGGGCCGGACTGCTCGTAGCTGACGACCACCTGCAGCTGGTCGGTCGGCAGGGCGGACTGCATCCGGGAGCACGAGTTGCGGATCGAGCTGGGCATCGGCGAGCGCGACGCCGCTGGCCAGAGGCCGGCGGCGATGGCGCAGATGCGGAACCGCTTGGATTTGACGAAGGACGGCGTGTGCTGGACAGACATGGACGGCTCCGGGAGTGGTCCGCTCGGGGTGGCGGCGTGCCATGTGTTGTCCCATCCGGGCCGGAGGCCGGCCATCCGGCATTGCCTCCATCGCCACTGGTGGGAATCCCCCAGTACCGCGGCGAACGGCTGCCAACGCCTGCGATTTGACGCGGCCGTCACCAAGGCGACGCCCGCTGAACATCGCGTCGGCGTAGGGGGAACTCCCTACATACGCGCGACATGCGTCACGCTAGGCTCCGGCAGTGGACGCGCATCCGCATGTCCGGAACAGACCGTGCCGTGGAGGATTCATGAGGTTGCTCGCGAACATCTGGCTGCTGGCGTCCGTCCTGTTGTTGGCACCCACCCTCGCCTCCGCGCAGCCCATCCCCGTGCAGGTCGCCGTAAACGGCGATACCGCGACGATCAATGTTGGCAGCAGCGGGCAGTCGCTGGCCGACATCACCCTGACGTTCGACGATGCGAGCGGCCTGACGCCGGCCAGCCTCGGGGTCAGCGCGCAGCTGGTCAACCTTGCCGATCCGCAGTTGCTCGCCCGCTTGCCTTCGCTGGATACCACGCTCGACGGTGCACTGCCGTTGCTGGTCACCATCGAGCCGCCCACGCTGGGTGGCTTGAGCTTCGAGCGCACGGTCCGCGTCGATCTCCACACCCATGCCCTTACCTACACGGTGGGCAGCTCCTACAGGCTGTTCAAGGCACCGCTGGGGGGCGCCTTCCGCGACATCACCGACGAAATCGCGCCGGGCAGCGTGCGCGCGCGCGGCACCACCGGCGGGTTCTCGCAGTTCCTGGTGCTGGCCGACGTGCGCGAAACCGGCACCGTGGTGCGGCAGAAGTTCGACTGGCTGCGCGCCCGCATCAATGCCGTGACTCCCACGGTGCGCACCCCGCTCCTGGCGCACCTGGATGCGGCGGAGGACGCGGTCGCGACTGCGGACTATGCCCGCGCCATCGTGGCACTGGATGCCATCCGTGCCCACGCGGCTGCCCGGGCCGGAAACGGGTTGACCCAGCAGTGGCGTGCCACGCGCGATGTCGAGAACCAGGCCGGCGAGATCATTTCGGGCGCGGCGACCCTGAAGTTCAGCGTCGCCTACCTGCGCGACTTCGGCCAGTAACCGCATGCCGCCACCCGGTGTGCGGCATGACCCGCCGCACACCGGGTCCACCGCATCGCGCTACCATGCCGCGATGCAGGCGCGACTGATCGCCTATCCGCCCGACCAGGCTGCCGTCATCCGGACCATCCCGCCGGATGGTGTGCTGCGCATCGGCCGTGGGCGCGACAACGAGCTGCACCTGGATCACCCTTCGATCTCCCGTCTCCATGCCCGCATCAGCGGGAGCGATGGGGAATGGCGCCTGAGCGACGAAGCAAGCAAGAACGGTTCGTTCGTGGACGGCATCCAGGTGCGCGACGTCGGCCTTCCGCACGCGTGCTGGCTGCGCTTGGGCGACGTGTACTGCGAGTTCACCCTGCTCCAGGACGCCCGCTTCGATGCCGAAGTGACCGCGCAACGCGCCCGTCGAGCGGCCGCCACCGCCCACACCCAGCGCATCGGAAAGCTCACCGACCTGGGCGACCTGCTCGATGCCAGCCTGCATGCGGTGGTGGAGCTGGCGCAGTGCCAGCGCGGCTTCGCGCTGCTGCACGAAGGCGGCGACTTCACCGTCCGCGCCAGCGTATTGCTGGACCCTTCGGGGCTGTCATCGCGTGCGTTTTCCGGGAGCATCGGCGCGGTGCGACGGGCGATCGACCAGCGCCGGACCGTGGTGGCCAACGACGTACGCAGCGAGGCCTGGCTGGCGACGCGGGCGTCGGTTTCGGCCGCCGGCCTGAGCACGCTGGTGTGCCTGCCGCTGCTGGATGGCGAGCGCATACTGGGCGCGATCTACGCCGACCGGGTCGAACAGGGCCCGGCCATCAGCACCCTCGACCTGGAACTGCTTGAGGCCTTTGCGGAGAACGCGGCGGTCTGGATCGCCGCACGCCGGACCAGCGACCTGCTGGACGGGCGGCACGCGCCGCACTGGCAGCCGATCGTCGCCGCGCACGAGGAAGGCTGATGACCCGCGGCGCCCCCGGTGACGAGGCGGCCGCCACGGCGACCGGCCTGTACGCTCACATCGACCTGGCACCCGGCACGGTGCTGGCGGGACGCTACCGGGTCGAGTCGATGCTGGGCATCGGCGGCATGGGCGTGGTCTACCGCGCCACCGACCTCACCCTCGACGTACCCGTCGCGCTGAAGCTGCTGCGGCCGGAACTGGCACAGCGCGCGGACGCGTTCGAGCGCTTCCGCCAGGAGTTGCTGCTGGCCCGCCAGGTGTCCAGTCCCCGCGTGGTGCGCATCCACGACTTGGCCCTGCATGAGCAGCGCTGGCTGATCAGCATGGATTTCGTCGACGGCGAGCTCGCTCGACCAGCGGCTGGAACGCCGACGGTGCCCTGCCAGTGGACGATGCGCTGCGGATCACGCGGCAGCTGGCCGAGGGCCTGGCGGCCGCGCACGACAAGAACGTGGTGCACCGCGACCTCAAGCCGGCCAACGTGCTGCTGGACGCGCAGGACAACGCCTACATCACCGACTTCGGCGTGGCACGTTCGCTGGCCACCAGCGGACTGACCCAGTCGGGCGCGCTGGTCGGCACGCCCGACTACCTGTCGCCCGAACAGGCGCGCGGCGGGCCGCTCGATGCACGCAGCGACCTGTACTCGCTTGGCCTGATCCTCTACGAAATGCTGGCAGGCACGCCGGCGTTTTCGGGCGGTACGCTTGCCGAATCGCTGGCCCGGCGCATGGTGCGACCGCCCGCGCCGATCACCACCCGCCGTCCCGACGTGCCGGCGTGGGTGGTGCGCCTGCTGGACCGCCTGTTGCGTCCGCGCCCCTCGCAGCGGCTGCCTGGCGCCGCCGATGTGATCCGCGCGATCGACAACCGCCATGTGCCGCGCGACCTGCGCCACGGCTTCGGTCGGGGCTGGGGGCTTGCCGCGGCGCTCGCGCTGGGTCTCGGGGGCGGCGCCTGGTGGTGGCAGCAACAGCGCGACGCGCCGGTCGTGCAGGCCGCGGCGCCGTTGCAGCGCCTGCTGGTGCTGCCGTTGGAAACCGGCCCGGACCTGCCTGCACCCCAGCGCGCGGCACTCGATGCCGCGCTGCTGGAGGCACTGGCCGCGATGCCCGGGCTGGCCGTGGTCGACGCCGACCGCGCCCACCAGGCCCTGCGCCAACTCGACCCCGCCGGGACCGGGCAGCCCGACATCGCCGACCTGCATGCAGTGGGCGCGGCCCGCCAGGTGTTGCAGGCGCGTCTGGAACAACGCCCGGCCGGGTGGCAGGTCCAGGCCCGTCTGCACGCGGGTGCCGGCCGGCCCATCGGCGTCGAAGGTCCCAATGCCGCCACACCGATGCAGGCACTGCAGGCCTGGCTCGACCTTCGCACCGCGCGCGATGCGCTTGGCATACCTGCCGGCGTCGCCGCGCAGCTGCCCGTCATCGCGCCGGCCGCCGCGGACGACCTGGGCGAGGGCGAACAGCTGCGCCGCAGCGGCAGTCTGGGCGATGCGCTTGCCGCGTTCACGCGCGCCGCCACCACCGACGACCAGCCCCGCACCTGGATGAGGGTGGCCGACACCGCGCTGGCGATCGGCGAGATCGACACCGCGCTGGAGGCGCTGGACCGCGCCGGTCGCAATGCGTCCGGATTGCCCGGCCCCCTGCGGCACCGCCTCGCGGCCGAACATGCGCTGCTGGATGGCGATGCCACCGCGGCGGCCGCGCAGTGGCAGGCACGGCTTGAAACCACGCCCGATGACACCTTCGCCCAACTCCAGCTCGGCCGCGCACAGGGCGCGGGAGGCGACTTCGCCGCCGCGGTGGAAACACTGGAGTCGTTGACCCGGCGCGACCCCAACGACCCGCGCGCATGGTTCGAACTGGGCAAGTTCACCTTCTCAGCGGTGACGCCCAACGCTGCCGTCGACGATCACCTGGTGCGCGCACTGGTGCTTTACAAGCGCAGCCGCAACACCTATGGCGAGGCCGAGACCGTCAACGCGCTGGGCATCGGATACGGCCGGCTGGGCCAGACCGCCGACGCCGATCGAGCAGTACCGCAAGGCGGTCGACCTGCGCACGCGCGCGTCGGCAACCGCCGCGGCGTCGCCACCAGCCTGCGCAACCTGGGCAACGTGCTGGCACTGACCGGGCAGTTCGACGAGGCCGCCGCACCACCTCGACCAGGCACGCGTCGCTGTACACCGCGCTCGGCGACCGCGAGGGGCTGGCGGCGGTGGACAACGAGACTCGGCCTGCTGGCAGAGGAGCGCGGCGACTACCCGGCCGCACTGGACGCCTTCCAGCGCGCGTTGCCAGGGCTGGCAGCGTGCCGGCGATGCCCACGGCGGGGCGCAGGCGCTCAACAACATCGGCTTCGCGCACTACCAGCTCGGCGCCTACAGCGACGCGCAGGTGTACTGGCAGCAGGCCGCGGAGGCCTACGACGCGCTGGGGTCGCAGACGGGGGCCGTCCGCACCGCGCAGAACCTGGGCCTGCTGGCGATCGCACGAGGCGACTGGCAGCAGGCACGGCGGCGGCTCGAGGCGTCGCTCGCGGATGCCGAACACCAGCAGATGCCCGAGGAAGCCGCCGTCAGTCGCCGCAACCTGGCCGAGCTCGAACTGCAGCAGGGCCATGTGGCGGCGGCGCTCGCCCAGGTGGAGCGGGCCGAAGCGCTCTTCCGGCAGCGCCAGGACCAGCGCGGGATGGCCGACGTCGCGCTGTTGCGGGTGCAGGCGCTGCTGGCTGCGCGTGCCGACGTGCAAGCGCGTGAAACCCTGGACGGCCGTGCAGCCGCGGCTGGAAACCGCCACCAGCGAGCAGCGGGCGATCGCGGCGCATGCTCGAGGCGGACCTGCTGGCCCAGGAGGGCCGCACGCGCGAAGCCGCCGCCGCACTCCGGCAGGCGTCGCAGTTGGCACTGGCCTCCGGCGTGCGCCAGTTGCAGCTGCAGGTCGCCCTGCGCGAAGCCCGCCTTGGTGCACGTCGCAACGCCGATGCCGGATTGGACACCGCGACCGCGCGACTCGGCCACGCCGGCTTGCGCCTGGCGTGGCTGGAATGGCAGATGGAAAAAGCGCTGGAGCGGGAGGACGCGGCCGCGGCCCACAGCGCCTACCGCGAAGCCACCGGGTTGCTGCGCAGCGGGGACTACCGGCACGCCTGGAAGGTGCATCGGCTGGGCGCGGAGGCGCTGGCCGGCGAAGGCGATGTCGCCGGTGCCCAACGCGCTCTGGCCCGGGCCGGCAGCGCCCACGACGCCGCCGTCCGCGCGGTGCCGGACATGCTGCGCGACCGTTTCCTGCGCGAAACCGAGGCATCGCCCCGCGTGGCTGCGGAGACATCCCCGTGACGTCCCGGTCGCCCGACGGCGCGCTTCCTCTGGATGACATCGCGCATCCAGTACCAGCGCCTGCTGGAGCGGCTGGAGGCGAACGAACGCGAGTTCCGCCGGCTCGGCCGCTCGGTGCTGCGCGTGCAGGAGGACGAGCGCCGTCGCCTCGCGCGCGAACTGCACGACGGCCTCGGCCAGAACCTCACCGCGCTCAAGCACCGGCTGTCGCCGGCTCGGCGACGGACTGACGCCAGCGCAGCGAGGATTGCGCGAGCAACTGGATGCCGCCATCGCCCTGTGCGGCGAAACGCTGGAGGACACCCGCGAGCTGTCGCGCCTGCTGCGCCCGCCGATCCTCGACGACCTCGGCCTGGAGCCGGCCCTGCGCTGGCTGGCGCGCAGCATGGGCGAAGCATCGGGCATTGGTGATCGCGCTGGAGGTCGAACCGCTGCCGCCGCTGGAAGGCGACCTGCAGACGCTGCTGTTCCGCGTCGCGCAGGAGGCACTGAACAACATCGCGCGCGCACGCCGATGCGCGCAACGTGCTGCGTGCGCCTGGTCGCGCGCGAGGCGGACTGCTGCAACTGCAGGTGGCCGACGATGGCCGCGGCTGCGACCCCGCCATCGCCCTGCGCACGCGGCGGCAGCGGCCTGGGCGGCATGCGCGAACGCCTGCGCCTGTACGGCGGCCACCTGCAGCTGCACTCCGCGCCCGGCGAACGGCACCCGCCTGCGCGCGGTGGTGCCCCTGGAAACGCCGCCGGGCGGTGGAACGTCCAGCGAACACGCTTGACGCTGCCAGCGGCGGCGCGCAGCTTAGTGCGCATGGGGACGATCCGCGTCCTGATCGCCGACGACCACACGCTGGTGCGCGAGAGCCTGGTCGGCCTGCTGCAGGCCGAGCGGCGACGTGCAGGTCGTGGCGCAGGCCGCCGACGGCATCGAGGCGCTCGAGCAGGCGCGATCGCGACGCGGCCCGACGTCGTCGTCACCGACCTGGCGATGCCCGGCCTCAACGGCGTGGAAGTGGTGCGCCGGCTGCGCGAGTCGCTGCCGGACACGCGCGTGCTGGTGCTGACCATGCACCAGGAAGACGAGTACGTGCTGCAGGCGGTGCGCGCCGGCGCATCCGGCTACCTGGTCAAGGACAGCGCCGCCGCCGAGCTGTTGGCCGCGGTGCGCAGCCTGCATGCCGGACGCGGCCTACTTCGGGCCCGCAGGCGTCGCGCGCTCTGGCCGAACAGCTGCAGCACCCCGACCGCGAGGTCGACGACCCGTACGGCCGGCTCACCCCGCGCGAGCGCGAGGTCTTCCACCTCATCGCCGAGGGCCTGACCACCAAGGAAATCGCGCGCAAGCTCGACATCAGCGCCAAGACCGCCGAGAACCACCGCGCCCGCGTGCTCGACAAGCTCGACGTGCGCAACACCGCCGAACTGGTGCGCTACGCGCTGCGCCGGGGCCTGCTGGACTAGGCAACGCGCGCGCCGTGCAGGTGGCGTGCGGCGGAAACGGCGCGTGCCGCGGTTCGCCTGACCGCCCGGCGGCTGGGGGTTTTCCCCGCTGCGGGCTGGGTCCAGACCCGGATGTGAAAAACGCCGCCGGCTGCCGAGGATCGCAAGGCGCAATCGTGCGCTGCATCGCCCGGCGGGTCCGACGTGACCGTGTAGCCGGTGATCGGCGATCCGTTGTTGCCGGGCGGCGAGAACGACACGCTCGCCTGCGCGTTCCCGGCTGCCGCGATGCCGATCACGGGTGCACCCGGGACTCCGAACGGCGTTGCGCTGGCCGACGCGGCCGACGGCGGTCCCGTGCCCACGTCGTTCGTGGCGGTCACGGTGCACGTGTACGCAGTCCCGTTGACCAGCCCGGTGACGGTGATCGGCGACGCTGCACCGCTTGCGCTCTGGCTGCCGCAGGTCGCCGTGTAGCCAGTGACCACGCTGCCGTTGCCGAGGGCGGGGAGAAGTTGACGGTGATCTGCGTGTTGCCCGCGGTGACTGCCCCGATGACAGGCGCGCTGGGGAAGTTCGCCGGCGTCACGCTGTTCGAGGGCGCCGATGGAGCCGAGGTGCCGATGCTGTTGGTCGCGGTAACGGTGCAGGTGTAGGGAACGCCGTTGACGAGGCCCGACACCACGATCGGGATGTTGATGCCGTCGGTCGACTGGCCACCGCACTTCGCCGTGTAGAACAAGACCGGGAAGCCCGCATTGTTGGGAGCGGGCGGTGCAGCTACTGCGATCTGCGAATTGCCGCGGACGGCGACGCCGATCGTCGGCGCATCGGGCGCGGACGCCGGCGTCACGGTGTTCGATTGCGCCGACGGCGGGCTGGTGCCGACGCCGTTGGTCGCCGTCACCGTGCAGGTGTACGGCGTTCCGTTGCTGAGTCCCATCACGACGATCGGCGATCCGGGGCCCGACGCGCTCTGGAATCCGCACGTCGCGGTGTACGTGGTGATCGTGTTGCCGCCGTCGTTCGCGGGCGGCGTGAACGCGACGCTGATCTGGCCGCTGCCGCGGGTGGCAGTGCCGATGGTCGGCGCGTCGGGTACCGTGCCGGCCACCTGCCGCAGCACGAACGAGTTCAGGTTCGGACCGGGCTCGCCGACGAATGGCAGCGGGGGAACGGTCATGCTCACGTCCGCGAAGTAGCCGCCGATGTGATAGTTGCCGCCGTTGTCGACGTTGATGGAGCGCCCGTTGACGCTCGATCCGGGACCGCCGAAGTTCTTCGCGAACTTGAGCGTGCCCGACGCATCGAGCTCGATCATCACCGCATCGATGATGCCGATTGGGGTCAATGGCGGTGTGGTCAGGTCGCCAGCCATGAAGCCCACCAGATACGAGCGGCCCGCGTTGTCCGCGGCGATGCCGCCGGACTGGACGCTGCCGACGGCGCCGCCGAACGATCTCGCCCAGACCGTCCCGCCGGTCATCGGATCGAGCCTGAGCGTCATCGCGTTCTCGAAGCCGATCTGCGTCAGCGCAGGCGTGGTCAGGTCGCCATTGAAGTAGTCGCCGCTCACGTAGACGTTGCCGGCGCCGGTCGCGACGCCGCTGATGTACGTACTCGTGCCGGAGCCGCCGTAGTTACGCGCCCAGAGCACGTCGCCGTCAAGAAAATCCAGCTTGATCGCAAAGCCGTCGGTATCGCCGATTTGCGCTAGTGGCGGCACCGCCAGGGCGGCCGTGTCGTACGACCCGACGAACAGCGGATTGCCCGTCGCGTCGGCAGCGATGCCCAGCGGGGACATCGTTGCGCCCGGACCGCCGAAACCCTTGCCCCACAGTGTCGTGCCGGCATCACTGACCTTGATGACGAATCCGTCCGTATCTCCGGCCAGCGTCAGCATCGGCGCCGTCATGTTGCCCAGGCCGAAATCCCCGACGAGCAGCGCGTTGCCGTCCGGATCGACGGCCACCGCGCGGCCGACCGCCACGGCGTTCATGCCGCCGTAGCCCCGCGCCCACAGCACGGCCCCGCTCGGATCGAGCTTCAACAGGAACGCATCCTGGAAACCGGTCGCGCTCAGCATCGGCGACGCCATGTCGCCGAGCAGGAACGACCCCGTCACGTAGATGTTGCCCGCACCGTCAGCGGCGACGCCGCTCGCCCCCGAGAGCCCTGTGGCGCTGCCGAAGGTCCTCGCCCAGACAGGCTGCCCGGTCACATCGAACTTGACGAGGAACGCCTCGAACCCGGTGCTGGTGATCAACGGCTGTGTCACCAGGCCGGCAACCACTGCCTTGACGCCAAAGGCCAGTCCCGCCGCGTACGCGTTGCCCGACGGATCCCGGGTTGTCGACATCACGCTGACGACACCGCCGGGAAAGGTGCCGCCGTAGCTGCGCGCCCACGTCGTCGCCATCCCGCTGTCGAGCTTCATCACGAACGCGTCCGACTGGCCGATCACGTCGAGCGGCGGCGCGGTGATGCTGCCGCCTGCGAACTCGCCGCCGACGAACACGTTGCCGAGGTTGTCCACCTCGAGATCGTTGACGAACATCGCGGAGAGCGGACCGCCCCAGTTTCGACTGCACCGTGACGCCGCCGCTGCTGACCTCGATGACCAGCGCGTCGAAGATACCGATCCGGGTGACGGCCGGCGTCGTCAGGTCAGCAAAAGCGAGCTCCCCACCCAGGAAGATGTGGAACGAGTTGTCGACGGCGACCGCGTTGACGCTCGTCGCCGCGCCGGACGCCCGGTCGTAGTTGCGGGGGATGGAGGGTGCGCCGGTGACGCTGTTGAGCTTCACCATGAACCCGTCCACATCCCCGATCTTTGCGAGCGTGAACGGCGGGATCGCGAGGTTCCCGCTGCTCATCATCGGCGACATACGCGTCGCCGAGGACATCGGTGGTCACGGCGTTGCCATAGGTGAATGTGCCGGCCCCTCCGAAGCTCTTCGACCATTGGTGAACACCGGCCGCGTTGAGCTTGACTACGAACACATCCGACTGACCGATCATGAGCAGCGACGAATACTTGTCATGTCAGCGTCGAAATCGCCGGCGACGAAGACGGCTCCGGCCGAACCGAGCGCGACCGACCAGCCCAGCGTGTTGGCGCCACCGGTTTCGCAACAGCTTGTTGACCACGTCGTGTTGCCGTCCGAGTCGACCTTCAGGACGAAGGTGTCGAAATTGCCGTTGTGCGGAAGCATCGGATTGGTCAGTGGGCCGCCGCAGAACGTGCCGACGACGTGCGAGTCACCGGCGGGGCTCACCGCCAGCGCGTTCGCCGCCGCGCAGGCGCCGGCCCCGCCGTAGTTTCGTGCCCACAGCACGGCTCCGGCCGTGTCGAGCTTGATGAGGAAGGTGTCGACGTCACCGATCTGGGTCAGCGCGGGGACCGTGAGGTTCGCCGAATCGAACGAGCCCGACACGTAGATGTTGCCCATCGTGTCGAGCCCGATGCCGGTCGCATCGGTGGTCGCGCCGGGGCCGCCGAAGTTCTTCGCCCAGACGACGTTGCCGCCGGGATCGAGCTTGACGACGATCGCGTCCCCGTCGCCCAGCTTCGCCAGCGTCGTCATCCCAAAGGCTGGGCCGAGGGCGTTGGACGAGCCCGCGACGTAGGTGTTTCCGGCCGCGTCGAGCGCCATCGCGTTGCTTCGGGTCGTCGCGCCCACCAGCCCGTGAATGTTTTGCGCGAACGGGGGCAGGGCCTGCGCGCCTGTCGCAACCAGCAGCAGAAACACCGTCGCAACGCTCGATATGCTGCGCATCGTCCGGCAACGCATCACCCGTAATGCCGCCCTGACGGCACCGATTCCCTTTGGATTCACCGTCTCCCCCCTGTTTTCTTCGGGCTCCGCAAGCCACGCCCGCTACTTTACGGCAGGATCGACGCGATTTACATCTCCATCTGGCGCTCCCCGCGCGCCGTTGCCGAAAACGCACACTGGTCCGGCCTTCAGGCGACCAGGACGCCTCCCGGCAGCATCCCGCTGGCGACGATCCGCTTGAGCAGCGGCTTCAGGTTCAGCCCGAGTTCGTCGCGCAGCACGCGCGCGCGCTGCCGCAGGTCGTCGAGCGTCATTTCGCCCTCCGATCGCTCTCCAGCCCGAACACGATCGACGTTGCCGACCTCGCCCGGCGGCAGGCAGACGACCCTGCTCGTCGAAAGCGCTCGACGATCACGGTCGCAGCCGCTGGCTCGAATCCGCGCAGCGTTGCCGAACAGGTTGGTCGCCATGATGCCGCCCGGTCTCAAGCCGCGCGCGGCAGTCGCGATAGAACGCCGCCGATCTCGAGCGTCCCCGGCCCGCGCCCGATGATCGAAGCCGTCGACCAGGATCAGGTCGAACGTCTCGCTGCGGCTCGCCACGAACCGGACGCCGTCGCCGATCTCGATGTCGATGCGCGCCGGATCGTCGGGCAAGCGCGAAATTGCGCGCGCGCGAAATCCGGGATCCGCGGATCGATCTCGACGACCGTGCAGCTTCGCGTGCGGCAGCCGGCGATCAGGAACTTGGCGAGCGACGCCGGCGCCGAGTCCGATCAGCAGGATTCGCGCGGCCACAGCGTCCAGTCTTTCCACAGACAGGCACGCGAGCATCTCGCGGGTGTATTCGATCTCGAGCGCGTCGGGCTTGCGGATGCGCATCGCGCCCTGGACCCAGTCGGAGCCGAAGTGCAGGAAGCGGACGCCGGCCTCCTCGCTGATGTCGAGCGAGTGCGGAACGGCTCGGGTTTTCACCGGGCCGAGCGTCATCCGGAGCCTCTACAATCGCTGCGCCGGACTGCGGGAAGTCTACCCTTCGCAATAACCGCAACAAATCATCCTCGATGATACCGTCCTACCTGGGCGATCCGTTTCCGCCCGTCGAGCGCGCGCTCGGCGCGACGAGCGGCGCGCCGGGCCTGCTTGCCGCAAGCGCGGATCTCCTGCCGTCGCGGCTCATCGATGCCTATCGGCGCGGCATCTTCCCGTGGTACTGCGACGGCCAGCCGGTGCTGTGGTGGAGCCCCGATCCGCGGATGGTGCTGTTTCGCCGACGAATTCAAGGTCGTCGCGGTCGCTGCGCAAGACGCTGCGCGAGCGGCACGGCTTCGAAATGCGCGTCGACACGGCGTTTCGCCGCCGTGATGCGCGCGCTGCGCGCGACGCCGCGCGACGGGCCAGCGCGGCACGTGGATCACCGCCGGAGATCATCGAGGCCTATTCGCGCGCTGCATCGGCGCGGCTACGCGCATTCGGTCGAAACCTGGCGCGATGGCGAGCTCGTCGGCGGACTCTACGGCGTGGCGATCGGCCGGATGTTCTTCGGCGAGTCGATGTTCGCGCACGAGACGCGACGCGTCGAAAGTCGCGCTCGTCGCAGCTCGTCGCGTCAGCTTGCGCGCGCTGGGAGTTCCGCATGATCGACTGCCAGCAGGAGACCGCGCATCTGGCGTCGCTGGGCGCGCCGCGAGATCCCGCGCGCGCGCAGTTTGCGCGGCGCGTCTGCGCGCGATTGGTACACTCGATCGACCGCCCGAGCGCGGCTTGCGCGACCGTGACGCCGTGCGCTCGGACGTCGCCGAGCGACTGCGATGACGCAAGCTGAACGACCTGCCGCTTCGCCGTCGCTGCAGTTCTACGCGACAGCGCCCTATCCCTGCAGCTACCTGCCGGACCGCGTCGCGCGGTCGCAGGTCGCGACGCCCAGCCATCTGATCGACTCCGACGTCTACAGCGAACTCGTCCGGCTGGGCTTCCGGCGCAGCGGCGCGTTCACCTATCGCCCGTACTGCGACCGTTGCCGCGCCTGCGTGCCGGTGCGCGTCCCGGTCGCGCGACTTCGACCCAACCGCACGCAGCGGCGCGCGTTGCGAGCGCATGGCGAGCTTAACGCGCGAGCGTCGCGCAGCTTAGCGTACGACGCCGAACATTACGCGCTGTACCTGCGCTACCAGCGGCACCGGCACGCCGGCGGCGGCATGGACCAGGACAGCCGCGAGCAGTACCAGCATTTCCTGCTGCACAGCAACGTCGCGCACGCGAGCCTCTCGAGTTCCGCGACGGCGCGGCGCGCTGCGGATGGTCAGCCTGATCGACAGCCTCGAGCGACGGGCTCTCGTCGGTCTACACGTTCTTCGAGCCCGGACGTCGCGCGGCGCCAGTTTCGGCACCTACAACATCCTGTGGCAGATCGAGCGCTGCGCGAGCCTCGGTCTGCCCTACCTGTACCTCGGCTACTGGATCGCCGAAAGCGGCAAGATGGCCTACAAGGCGACTTCCGGCCGCTGGAAACGTGCGCGACGGGGTGTGGGTGAGGCTGTAGGACAATTTCGCGGCCGTCGGTCGCTGAAAAGCTCCAGGTCGATGATGCGGCCGGAGTTGCATCCCCAGTCGGGTGGTGAGTCGGGTGCTCAGTTGGGTGATCCGTCGGGTGATCAGGCGGGTGATCAGGCGGGTGATCAGGCGCACGCTTCCGGGCCTTCGCGGTTTTGTCTCGTGTGGCCCGCGGCGGAATTCCTTCCCGGTTACGTCGACGCCCTCCAGCGCGGATGGGCGTCGGACTCCTCACGCGAGGCGTCGCGCGACGAGAGGTCGAGCGCATCGCAACCGATCCGACGGCATTCGTCGCCAGCCTCGTCGATCGCGAAGCCAGCGGCCCCCCGATCACGATGCCCGATGGGTCAAAGGTGCCGCGCCTTCCGGGGTATCGCTGCTGGATGTGGGACGGCGAGTTCTGCGGCAGCATCAGCTTTCGATGGCAGCGTGGAACGACCGCCTGCCGCCGACCTGCCTCGGCCACATCGGATACACGGTCGTCGCCTGGAAGCGCAACCGCGGTTATTGCACCGAGGCGCTGGGTCGGATGCTCGTCCATGCGCGCGGCGGAGGGCTTCCGTTCGTCGAGATCTCCTGCGACCCGGACAACGTCGCGTCGCGGCGCGTGATCGAGAAGAACGGCGGCGTTTCATCGAGAATTCGTCAAGCCGGCACAGTTCGACATCAAGCCGGGACTGCGCCTCCGGATCCCGTTGGCCGGCGGCTGACGATGCGGTATTGCGAGTACGCGCCCGATCCGCGGCTGGCGGCCATCGTCCGATGCTATTGGGTGTTCGAGGACGACGCGGAGACGAGAATTCGGCAGAGTGGCTAGCGCGGCGGATTCGCGGACGAGCGGGTGATACCCGACGCACACGCCGAGGCTGATCTTTCACTATCGCGATCCGTTCTCCGCGGTCGTGTCCGATGACCGGACGACGAAGGCGGTGCGGCAGCCGCGTCATCTGCTGGCCGGACAGCTCACGCGGCCGCTGTTCCTGCGGGCCGGCCGTCGGACGGGACTGATCAGCGTCCGCTTCACGCCATGGGGCGCGCGCCGGCTGTTCCGGTTTCCGATGACCGACCTGACCGATACGTATGCCGGCATCGATGCGCTGGACGAGCCGTGGCTCGCCCGGCTCGACGGCGAGATCGACGGGTGCGCGGACGACCGGTCGCGCATCGCGCTGATCGAGCGCGGCGTTCATCGGCCGCTCTCGGATCGTCGGGCGCGCCACGCGTCGACGACGCAGTCGCCCACTGCGCGGACATCCTGTTGCGATCGAACGGCAGGATCGCGATCGATGCCTCCGCGAGCGGGCGTCGCTCAGCCAGCGCCAGCTCGAGCGGCGCTTCAACGATGCGATCGGGATGGCGCCGAAGACGCTCGCATCGATCGTCCGCTTCCGTTCGCTGTTCGATGCGCTGAGCGCCGAAGCGCCCGCCGACTGGCTGGCGGCGGCGCTCGAAGCCGGATACTTCGACCAGCCGCACATGATCCGCGACTTCCGGCGTTTCGCGGGGTGGCCCCGCGGGCGTTCGTCGAATCGCTGCCGGCGTTTTCGCGCGCTTGGCGAGCGTGTGACCGAACCTGCGGATTGCTTCGCGCGCCGTCGCGAGGGCGTGAACGGATGTCGGATTCGTACAAGACCTCGGTGGCGCCACGCGATAAGGTTGTGGCTTGATCGTCATCGGAGGTGTCCCGCACATGAAACGCCTGTTGCTCCGTCGCGATGCTCATCGCGGCATCGAACGTTCGCCCAGGATATCGACAAGCTCGCCTGGATGAGCGGCAACTGGGTACAGAAGTCGGCGGTCGAGGATGTCCACGAGAACTGGCTCGGCCCGAAGAACAACGTGATGGTTGCGACCAACCTGACGCGCGCCATGGCAAGGGCGCGTCGTTCGAGTTCCTCCGGATCGCGGTCAAGGATGGAAAGATCGTGTACTTCGCGAGCCCCGGCGGGCCGTCCGCCGACCGAGTTCACGATGTCGCAGATGGGCGAGGCGTCGGTGACGTTCGAGAATCCGTCGAACGCGTACCCGACGCGGATCATGCTATCGCCGCGACGGCGAGGCGCTGGTCGCGCGGATCGAAGGCAAGCGCCAGGGCAACGAGCAGCGAGGAGTGGCGCTTCACGCGCGCCCCGTGATTGGTCCCGCCGGAGTAACCGGGCCTGACGCTGCCCGTAGTACGCCGGTTAGTACAATACGGGTCCTTCGTCGAACACAGGACCCACTCCCTTGAGAGTTTTCAATTTCAGCGCCGGCCCGGCGGTGCTGCCGGAAGAAGTGCTGGCCAGGCGCGCGACGAGATGCTCGACTGGCACGGCAGCGGCATGTCGGTGATGGAGATGAGCCACCGCGGCAAGGAATTCATCTCGATCGCCGACCAGGCCGAGGCCGACCTGCGCGAGCTGCTCGCGATCCCCGACAACTACAAGGTGCTGTTCCTGCAGGGCGGCGCGATCGCGCGAGAACGCGATCGTGCCGATGAACCTGCTGCGCGGGCACACGACGAGCGACTACGTCCACACCGGCGAATGGTCGAAGAAGACGATCAAGGAAGCCAGGCAAGTTCGCGCAAGGTGCACGTCGCCGCCAGCGCCGAGGACCGCAATTTCACCTACGTCCGCCGCAGAGCACGTGGAAGCTCTACGACGACCCGGCGTACGTCACATCTGCAGCAACGAGACGATCGGCGGCGTCGAGTACCACTGGACGCCCGACACCGGCGACGTTCCGCTGGTCGCCGACATGTCGTCGCACATCCTGTCGAGGCCGATCGACGTCTCGAAATACGGGCTGATCTATGGCGGCGCGCAGAAGAACGCGGGTCCGGCCGGGCTCACGCTGGTGATCGTCCGCGACGACCTGCTCGGCAAGCGCGCGCCGATCACGCCGTCGGCATTCGACTTCAAGATCCAGGCCGAGAACGACTCGATGTTCAACACGCCGACGACGTACTCGATCTACATCGCCGGCCTCGTCTTCCAGTGGCTG
>CAVROR010000013.1:0-169121 GCA_963722915.1 uncultured Gammaproteobacteria bacterium | reverse complement strand
CACCACGTCGAGGTGCTGGGCGCGACCCCGGGCTGGCTGCGCTACCGCCTGCCGCAGCGGGCGATCCGCCGCCACGACCGCCTGGTCTGCATCGGCCAGAAGCAGGTCTGGTTCCTGCTGCGCCTGACCGGGCAGGAGTCCGACCTGCGCCTGGACCTGACCGACAAGCCCGAGTTCGACCACTGGCGCTGGGTCGACTTCTGGTACCCGGTCGAGCACGTGGTCATGTTCAAGCGCGGCGTCTATGCGCGGGCCCTGCGCCACCTGGCGCCGGCGGCGCGGCAGGTCGCCGGCCCGCAGGCCGTGCCGCAGCCCGCCCCGGAATCGCGTCCGCAGCGACCGGCGCGCCGGCCCGCAGCCGCCGGAGCGGGCGCCGCTCGCGGTGCCCGGGAGGCGTCCGGGCGAGTGCTGGCGCCGGGCAGTCAATGCCCTGTTAATTGACAATCATTCTCATTCCATGGCGGAATGGCCCCGCAGCCGAACCGGCTGCCAGTTCGACGGTCTTCCGCCATGTACGTCTGCATCTGCAATGGGGTCACCGATCACGACATCCGCCAGGCCGCCGAAGCCGGCTGCCGGAGCGTGCCGGAGCTGACCATGCGCACCGGTGCCGGCGCCAACTGCGGCAGCTGCCTCGACATGGCCGGCCGAGCTGCTCGACGCACGCCCGCGCCGTGCGCGAACTGCCGCTGCCGGTCCTGCAGCAAGCCGCCTGATCGGCGTCGCCGCCCGGAAGCCGGGCACGCGATCCCAATCGCCACTGATTCGCGTCCGCGGACGCACTCGATTCGCGTTCCGTCATCGTGCGTGCGTGAACGGGCTAGAGTCGCCGCCATCCCACGCACGGAGCACGGCCATGAAAGGCGACGCCAAGGTCATCGAATTCCTCAACAAGGCGCTCTACAACGAGCTGACCGCGATCAACCAGTACTTCCTGCACGCCAAGATGCTGAAGAACTGGGGCCTGAAGGAACTCGCCGAGCACGAGTACCACGAGTCGATCGACGAGATGAAGCACGCGGACAAGCTGTCCGAGCGCATCCTCTTCCTCGACGGCCTGCCGAACTTCCAGGCGCTGGGCAAGCTGCGCATCGGCGAGAACCCGCGCGAAGTGCTCAACTGCGACCTGGCGCTGGAGCTGGAAGCGCTGCCGCTGCTGCGCGAAGCGATCAAGTATTGCGAGAGCGGTGAACGACTACGTCAGCCGCAAGCTGTTCGCCGACATCCTCGAGTCGGAGGAAGAGCACATCGACTGGATCGAGACGCAGCTGGCGCTGATCGAGCGCATCGGCGAGCAGAACTACCTGGCTGCACCAAGATCGAAAGCTGAGCGGATCTGCAGGGGCAGCTTGAGCCGCGATCCGGACGTTGTTGCAGGAGCGACGACCCCGTGGGTCGCGATCAGTGCCGGTCGGGGTTCCGCGGGCGCGACTCACGTCGCTCCTGAGGTCCGGACAGTGATCGCGGCTGAAACGGCCCCTACAAGTTGCTTGCAGGCTTGCGTCCCAGGCGTGACAGCGCGCGCCAGACCCACCACACCAGCAGCGCGATCAGCACGCTGATCGAGTACCACCAGCCCAGCGCGATCCACGGATAGGCGAACACCAGCGCCAGCGCCGCCGACCACCGCGACGTCCTCGGTGATCGAGGCGGTCCAGTTGCTGACCGGTTCCGGCGAGGTGTTGAGCAGGCGCGGCTGCCGGCCTTGAGCACGTGGCTGGCCAGCGCCACGCCCGCGCCGGTGGCCAGCACGCCGGCGCCGAGTTCGCCGTCGGGCGACAGCGTCGCCGCGGCCAGGAACGCGCCGGCCGGCACGCGCAGCAGCGTGTGCAGCAGGTCCCAGCCCGAATCGACGCCCGGGATCTTGTCGGCGAAGAACTCGCGCCGCGGCGAGCACGCCCGACAGCGCCGATCACCCACGGCGACTGCGCGGCCTGCAGGGCCGGCGGCAGGTCCAGCCAGCCGAGCGCGCCGGCCAGGCCGACGCCGAACACGGTCAGGTACACGCGGATGCCGGCCAGCCAGGCCAGCACTACGCCAACTGCGAACAGGTGCGCATCCGACATGGCGACATCCCGCTAGACTCGAGCCGGGAGTATATGGGGAGCCGGCGCCGGTCCGGGCTGGAAGCTATGGACATGAGCAAACCGACACGTGCGCCGCCGCGGCGCTTCGTCATCGTGCCCGAGCAGCGCGTAGCTTCGCGCCGGCGGCGGTGGGCGCTCGGCCTGGTGTGGCTGGCGTCGCTGGGCGTGGCGTTCGGAGGCACGGTGCAGCTGGCGGCGCCGAATCTGCCGACCGTGGCGGCCGCACTGGACGGCACTGCACACGAACTGCGCGAGCTCCGCGACCAGAACCGGCAGCTGCGCCAACGTGAAGCAGTCGCTGGCGAGGTCCGACCAGATCAGCCGCGTGGCGAACCATGAAATGCAGGGCGCACTGGCCGATCGCGACGACCAGATCGCGGCGTTGCGTGCCGATGTGGCGTTCTACGAGCGCCTGGTCGGCGCGACCGCTCCGCGCAAGGGGCTGGCGGTGCATTCGGCGCAGTTTTCGCGCGAGCCCGGCGGCACCTGGCGCTACCGGATCGTGCTGACGCAGACGCGCAACCGCGACGCGGTCAGCCTGGGCGAGTTGCAGTTCGCCGTGGAGGGCGTGCAGGGCGGCCAGCTGGCCCGGTCAACTGGGACCGCCTGCACCAGGCCGACGCCGCGCCCGCCCAGGCGTACTCGTTCCGCTATTTCCAGCAGGTGCGCGGCAGCGTGATGCTGCCCGAAGGCTTCACGCCGCAGCGCGTGCGGGTCTCGCTGCGTGGCGACGGCACATCGCTGGAGCAGACGCTGCCCTGGGGCATCGCCGGCTAGGCGTGCATGCCCCGCATCACCACGACATCGAAGGACACGGCATGTTCAAGAACAAGGCACTCCCCGGCGACCTCGAGGTCGATACCCTCATCGGCAGGCAGACGGTCTTCCACGGCGACCTGCATTTCCGCGGCGGGCTGTATATCGAAGGGCGCGTGGTCGGGCGGTTGATCGCCGAGGACGGTGCCGATGCGCGCCTGACGCTGGCCGAGGGCGGCCATATCGAGGGCGAGGTGCGTGCGCCGGTGGTGGTCATCAACGGCCGCCTCGACGGCGATGTGCATGCTGCCGAGCGAGTTGAACTGGCGCCCAGGGCGCGCGTGGCCGGCAACGTGCATTACCAGGTGGTCGAAATGTCCGCCGGGGCGGTACTGACGGGCCGCTTGATCCATGCCGATACGCTTGGCGAGGCAGCGGCGCCCACGGCGGGGACTGAACCGCAGACCCTGCACCGGGCGGCCTGACAGTCGCGGTCGGGTTGACGGCGGCGCGGGGGGCTCCTATATCGGCGGGATGGATGATCAGCCGCAGCCACATCGCCCGGACCCCTCCGAGCCCGCCAGACGCACGTCGGAAACCGCTGCGCCGGGCGCCGCGTCGGAGGTGACACGCACGCCGGGCAGTGGCCGGGCAGTGTTGGCGGCGGTATTCGTCGTCGCCATTGCGTTCGGCCTGTGGGGCGCGTGGCGTGTCTTCATGCCGGGTTCGGGCGACGTGCGAGCCCAGTTGTCGGCCAGCGAGCGCGAGCGCGACAGCCTGCGCGAGCAGTTCGAGCAGGCGCAGCAGCGGATCGCCACGCTGGCGCGCTCCGACCAGATCAGCCGCGACGCCAACCGCGACCTGCAGGGCACGCTGGCCGAACGCGACGAGGAGATCGCCGGCCTGCGTGCGGACGTTGCCTTCTATGAGCGGCTGGTCGGCGCCACCGCCCAGCGACGCGGCCTGACCGTGCACGCCATCCGCATGCAGCCGCAGAACGGCACCGCCTGGCACTTCACCTCCACCCTGACCCAGAACCTCAACCGCGGCGGCACCAGTGCCGGGCGGGTCACGCTGTCGGTCGAAGGCACGCGCAACGGCCGGCTGCAGCGGTTGGCCTGGGCGGCGCTGCGCCAGCAGCGCGAACGCCCCGGGCGATCGAGTATTCGTTCAAGTATTTCCAGCAGGTCGAAGGCGACGTGTTCCTGCCCGAAGACTTCACGCCGGTGCGCGTGACGGTGCGCTTGACCCCGCGCTCGGGCGCGGCGGTGGAGGAATCGTTCACCTGGGCCGATGCCACGGGCGGCAATGCCCGGGAGACCGGCTCGACCAGCGGCTGATTTGCCGGCCGCCGGCCCGCATCGGCCCCGGGAACCGGCACGTTCCGGGCGCCACGCTTGAATGCGCCCGCACCGCGCCCCATCCTGACGGCATGGAACCGATGCCGCTGCCCACCCTGGCCCCCGACTACCAGTCGCTGGAGGCTGCCCTGACCTTTACCTCGGCCGCCGCCGCCAAGGTGAGCGAGTTGATCGCGCGAGGAGGGCAACGACGCGCTCAAGCTTCGCGTGTACATCCAGGGCGGCGGGTGCTCGGGTTTCCAGTACGGCTTCGAGTTCGACGAGGCGCAGGCCGAGGACGACCTGGCCGTACGCACCGACGGCGTCACCCTGCTGGTCGACCCGCTCAGCCTGCAGTACCTGATGGGCGCGGAGGTCGATTACACCGAAAGCCTGCACGGCGCGCAGTTCGTCATCCGAAACCCCAACGCCAAGACCACCTGCGGCTGCGGGTCGTCGTTCTCGGCGTGACCGCGCCGGGTGCGGGCTCGTCTGGCGTGACCGTGCCCGGCGCGGGCGAGGCGCCGTGAGGTCGACGAGCGCCCCCTTTGCCTTCATTCCAGGCTGCGGCCCTGACGCGGTGCCCGTCGCTGCGCTGGATCGCGCCGACCACCTGCGCGACGACACCGATGCACTGACCGCGCTGTGGGCGCAGGGCCGCGTGCTGTTGCTGGATGATGCCGGTGCACTGTGCGACGAAGCCGGCCAGCCGCTGGCATTGACCGGCGCGCAGCTCAGTGAAGGCCCGGGTGGCGTCGGTGCGGCTGCGTTCCTCGGACTGGATGATGCAGGGCGCGGCTGGTTCGCGCTGGACGCCGCGCTGACGGCGGTCACCTCGCCGCACTCGGTCGATCTGCGCACCGCCGCGGCCACGTGGCCGGCGCGCGAGTCCGCGGCCTTTGCCGAGGCACGCGCGCTGCGGTCGCTGGCGCCAACGCCACCGGTTCTGCGGGACCTGCGGGGGCGAGGTGGCGATGCTGCGCGCCGGTTGGCTTGGCCGCTGCCAGTCCTGCGGCCTGGACCACTATCCGCGTACCGATCCGGCGGTGATCGTTGCCGTCAGCGACGGCGCGCGCCTGCTGCTGGGGCGCCAGGCCGTGTGGCCGGCGCGGCGCTATTCGGTCATCGCCGGCTTTGTCGCGCCCGGCGAGTCGCTTGAGCAGACGGTGGCGCGCGAGGTTCTGGAGGAAACCGGCCTGCACGTGCGCCGGTGCCGCTACCTGGCGTCGCAGCCCTGGCCGTTCCCCGCGGCGCTGATGCTTGGATTCGCCGCCGAGGCCGAGCCGGGCGAGCCCCGGGTCGGGGACGAACTCGAAGACGCGCGCTGGTTCGATGCGGCGCAGATCCGCGATGCGATTGCGCGTGAAGCCGCGCCGGCGGGCGATGACGACGGCCCGCTCCTGTCCTCGCCCATTTCCATATCGCGGTGGCTGGTGGAACGCTGGCTGGACGAGCAGTTGCTGGACGAACAGTCGCTGTAGATGGCAGCGCCGGGTGCGGCCGATGCCAAAGATCGTGATGCGCAGGGCGGGCACGGTAACGGCAACACCGGACCGGCGCGCTGACCCTGCACGCGGCTGCCGTGCCGGCCGAGGCGTCAGGCCATCGCGCTAGAATCGGACGGCCCCGACCCAGACCAGGAAGCAGCAATGGCCGTCACCCTGATCGCCGCCGTCGTCGCACTCGTGCTGGGCCATATGGCGCCCTCGCTGGCGGCGTCGGTGCGCCAGTACGGCTGGTACGGCGACTGGTTGCGCAGCCTGGATGCGCGTTTCGGCGACGGCACGTTCTGGCGCGGACGCTGGGGCATCGTGCTGGCGCTGATGCCCGCGGTGCTGGTCGTCGGCCTGTTCCAGCTGGCCCTGGACGGCCCGCTGTTCGGGCTGGGCGGGCTGATGTTCGGCATCATCGTGCTGTTCTACGCGTGGGGTCCGCGCGACCTGGACGTGGATGTCGAGGCCATCGCATCGGCCGATGACGTGACGGCCCGGCGCGCGGCCGCGGCGCGTCTGTGGCCGGAGGGCGCCGCCTCATCGCTGGACGGCCCGGCGCTCGTCGAGGCCGTGTTCCGCAACGCCCTGCGGCGCTGGTTCGGCGTGCTGTTCTGGTTTCTGCTGCTGGGCCCGGTGGGCGCGCTGCTGTACCGGCTGGCGGTGCTGTCCGTGGAGGGCGAGGCGGCACGCGCGCTGCCGGCCGAGACCGCATCCGGTGCCCGCATGCTGCTGGCGATTCTGGAATGGCCGGTCGCGCAGCTGATGGCCTTGTCGACCGCGCTGGTGGGCAACTTCGACACCGCGCTGGGCGCGTGGCGCGACGCCGGTGGCGCATCGCTGGCATTGGACCATGGCTTCCTGGCGGCGGTGGCGCGGGCCAGCGTGCGCAGCGAGCTGGCCGAAGAGGCCGCCGACTATGCCGACGAGTCCGGCCTGGCCGCACCCCCGGCCATTGTCGTGCTGGGCGGGATGCCGGAGCTGCGCGATGCGATGAGCCTGGTCTGGCGCAGCCTGCTGGCATGGCTGGCGGTGCTGGCGCTGTTCGTGATCGCCGGGTTCGTCAGCTGAGGCCAGCGCTCACGCCGCGTCGCCGCGCAGCGCACGCACCTGCGTCTCCAGCGACGCGGCGCTCGCGATAGCGCCATCGACCGGCGGCGCGGCCACCACTTCCACCGGCGCCCGGAAGCGGCGCGGCACGCGCATGCGGTCCAACAACGCAGACGCGCGGTTGGCGCGGCGGCTCCACATGCTGGACCACATGTTGCGCAACGCCATCGGTACCACCGGCACGGCGCGGCGCTCGAGGATCTTCTCCACGCCACCCTTGAACGGCGCGATGCCGCCGTCCTTCGTCAATGCGCCTTCCGGGAAGATGCACACCAGCTCGCCATCGGCGAGCGTTGCGTCGATCTCGTCGAACGCACGCTGCATCAGCGCCGGGTCCTCGCGCGCGCCGGCGATCGGGATCGCCTTGGCGGTGCGGAAGATCCACTGCATCACCGGGATGTTGAAGATCCGGTAGTACATGACGAAGCGGACCGGGCGCGGGATGCTGGCGGCCAGGATCAGCGCATCCATGTAGCTGACGTGGTTGCACACGATCAGCGCCGGCCCCTCGTCGGGCACGTGCGCCTCCACCCCGCGCACGCGCAACCGGTACAGCGTGCGCACCAGCAGCCAGCTGACAAAGCGCATCGCGAACTCGGGTACCACGGTGAAGATCCACAGCGCCACGAGGATGCTTGCGATACCCAGCGCCAGCAGCAGCGTCGGGATCGACCAACCGAGCAGCTGTTGCAGCGCCACCCCGCCGACCGCCGCCAGCACGATGAACACCGCGTTCTGGATGTTCATGCCGGCGATCACGCGCGAGAGCTCGCCTGGCGGGGTGCGCGTCTGGATCAGCGCGAACAGCGGCACCACGAAGAAGCCCGAGAACAGCCCGATGCCGGCCAGGTCGGCCACCACGCGCCACGCGCCCGGCTGCTGCAGGAAGCCGGCGACGTCCAGCCCGCTGGCCTCGACGGCCGGGGCGAACGCCAGGTGCAGGATGCAGGCGCTCATGCCGACCGCGCCCAGCGGCACCAGGCCGATCTCGACCGTGCGCGCCGACAGCTTCTCGCATAGCAGCGAGCCCACGCCCACGCCGACCGAGAAGACCGCCAGCGCGAACACGTACAGCGTCGGCGTACCGCCCAGGTGCGTCTCGGCGTACACCGGCAGGTTGCCGGTCAGCAGCGTGCCGGTGAACCAGAACCAGCTCACGCCGAGCACCGCGTTGCGCACCGCCAGCTGCTTGCGCGTCAGGCGCCAGACCTTCAGCGATTCGGTGAACGGGTTCCAGTTGACCTTCAGGTCCGGCGCGCCCGCCGCAACCGGCGGGATGAAGCGGCTGGCGATGTTGCCCGCCACGGCGAGCGCGATTACCGAGCCGCCGGCCACCAGTGGGCCGTGCTCGCCGGCCATGGCGAAGATCAGCCCGCCGAACAGCATGCCCAGCAGGATGGAGATGGACGTGCCCATCTCCACCAGACCATTGCCGCCGGTCAGTTCTTCAGGGCGCAGCACCGAGGGCAGGATCGAGTACTTCACCGGCCCGAACAGGGCGCTCTGCAGACCCGTCGCGAACAGCGCCACCAGCAGCACCCGCATGTCCTGCAGCCAGAAGCCGATCGCGGCCACCGACATGATGGCGATCTCCATCACCGTCACGATGCGGATCAGCCGCGCCTTCTCCAGTTTTTCGGCGATCTGCCCCGCGGTGGCCGAGAACAGGAAGTACGGCAGGATGAAGACCGCCGGCGCCAGTTGCGTGTAGATGCCGCGCGTGGAGTTGTCCATCGCGCCGGCCACGACCATGACGCCCAGCAAGCCGATGATCGCCTGGCGGAAGACGTTGTCGTTGAACGCGCCCAGCAGCTGGACGAGGAAGTAAGGGGCGAAGCGGCGCTGTGCCAGCAGGCCGAACTGGGAGTGGGTCGGTCGGTCTTCCTGCACGGGTTGGTGATCCATCGGTCCAATTCTGAACGAGCGCGAGGCAAGTAGCCCAACCTAAGCAGGCCTACCGATCATGCGTGGCCAGCATGCATCCTTGAGCATTGAATACAGGCAGAAATCCGGCCTATATTCAACGCAAACTATTGCATGGGACGAATTCCGTTCCATGTGCAACGGGGAGTTGAACATGTCTAGTGCTGCGGATACGACCCGCGCCGGCCGTTACCGGCGCCAGCCGACCGGCTACCGGGCCTTCATCCCAGCGCCACTGCCACCCGACCCTCCGATCAGGCTGGCCGGCGACCTGCCCGGCCTGTTGTCGCAGGCAGATCGTGCGCTGGGCCGTCTGGACGGCTCCGTGCTGACCCTGCCCAACCCCGACCTTTTTGTCTTCATGTACGTACGCAAGGAGGCGGTGCTGTCGAGCCAGATCGAAGGGACCCAAAGCTCCCTGCAGGACCTGCTGGCAGCCGAGGCCAACCTGTTCGACGACACCCTGCCGCGCGATGTGGACGAAGTCGTCAATTACGTGCGTGCGATGAAGCATGGATTGGCACGGCTGGACGAGCTGCCTGTGTCGGTACGCCTCATCCGTGAAATTCATGCGCAGCTGATGACAGGCGTACGCGGCGGCCGACTGCAGCCGGGCGAACTGCGCCGCAGCCAGAACTGGATAGGCCCGGGCGGCTGCACGCTGGCGACCGCCAGCTTCGTGCCGCCACCGCACGAGGAGGTGCCCAGTGCCTTGGGCGAGTTGGAGGACTTTCTGCATCGCACCGACGACCTGCCATTGCTGGTGAAGATTGCACTGGCGCACGTGCAGTTCGAGACCATCCATCCGTTCCTGGATGGCAATGGGCGTGTCGGTCGCCTCCTGATCACCTTCCTGCTGACCGAGCGCGGGGTGCTGCACAAGCCCGTGCTGTATCTGTCGCATTACTTCCGCCAGCACCGACAGGCGTATTACGACCACCTGCAGGCCGTTCGTGACCAGGGCGCCTGGGAGGCGTGGCTCGCATTTTTTCTGCGGGGCGTGATCGAGGTGGCCGGGGAGGCGGCGGACACGGCGCGGCGCATCCAGTTGCTGCGCGAGCACCACCGCGCCGTTATCACCGACCGACTGGGGCGGGCGGCCGGCAACGGGCACCGCGTCTTGGAAAGCCTTTACGACCGGCCCATCTTGGCGGTCGCGGATGTGCGGGAACTGACGGGCACGACCTATGCCGCGGCCAACAACCTGGTGGCCCGACTGGTGGAGGTGGGAATCCTGCTCGAAATGACCGGCTATGCACGCAACCGCAGGTTCCGCTACGAACCCTACGTGCGCCTGTTCACCGATGATGTCCCTGCAATGGATGCCAAGGGTGAATGACACGGCGTACCAGCCTGGCACGTCGCAGGGGGCATCTGCCACGCTATTTGATACCGAGAACAGCGCGACACTGATGGCCTTGGCGCTTCCGAATCAGCGCGAGGATGATTTCGGTTGAACGCAGCAGGTCCTTACCAGCTACACCCCGCGCGACGCAGGGAGCGACTGGTAGGGGCATTCGAGCGTCGCGGGTGGTGAGCGCCAGACCGCACCCTGCATGCACGGAGTGGCCAAAGACTCTAAGTGCTCAGCCGCGCTCGCGCTCGATCGCCCGCCAGCCGATGTCGTGGCGGTGGAACTCGCCGGGCCAGGAGATGCCGGCGACGGCCTCGTAGGCGCGGCGTTGCGCATCGGCGACCGAATCGCCCAGCGCGCAGACGCACAGCACGCGGCCACCAGCGGTGACGACGTGGCCGTCGACCAGCTTGGTGCCGGCGTGGAAGACCTTCGTGCCTTCGACCTCGGGCACGTCCCAGGCGTTGATCGTGTCGCCGACGCGCGGGGTGCCGGGGTAGTGCTCAGCGGCCATCACTACGCCCAATGAGGGGCGCGGGTCCCACCGTGCCTCGACGTCGTCCAGCCGGCCGTCGATGGCGGCCTCGACCAGCTCCAGCAGGTCGGACTGCAGGCGCAGCATTACTGGCTGGGTCTCGGGATCGCCGAAGCGTACGTTGAACTCGATGACCTTCGGCGCGCCGGTGTCGTCGATCATCAGGCCCGCGTAGAGGAAGCCGGTGAACGGGATGCCATCACTGGCCATGCCGCGCACGGTGGGCTCGACCACCTCGCGCATCACGCGAGCATGCACCTCGGGCGTCACCACCGGTGCGGGCGAGTACGCACCCATGCCGCCGGTGTTGGGGCCGGTGTCGCCGTCGCCGACGCGCTTGTGGTCCTGGCTGGTGGCCATCGGCAGCGCGGTACGGCCGTCGACCATGGAGATGAAGCTGGCTTCCTCGCCGGTGAGGAACTCCTCGATCACCACGCGCGATCCGGCCTCGCCAAACGCATTGCCCGACAGCATGTCGGTGACCGCGGCCTCGGCCTCGGCCAGCGTCATCGCGACCACCACGCCCTTGCCGGCGGCCAGGCCATCGGCCTTGATGACGATCGGCGCACCCTTGTCACGGACGTAGGCCAGTGCCGCGTCCATATCTGAATGGACCGCGTAATGCGCGGTGGGGATGCCGTGGCGCTCGAGGAACGCCTTGGCAAACGCCTTGCTGCCCTCCAGCTGCGCCGCCGCAGCCGTCGGCCCGAAGATGCGCAGGCCTTCGTTGCGGAAGCGGTCGACCACGCCGGCCACCAGCGGGGCCTCGGGGCCGACCACGGTGACGTCGATGGCCTCGCGTCGCACCAGCTCGACCAGTGCGTCGATGTCGGTGGCCGCCACGGCGACGTTGCGGCATTTGCGCTCGGTCGCGGTGCCGGCGTTGCCCGGGGCGACCAGCACGTCGGTGACCCGCTCGGACTGGGCGAGCTTCCAGGCCAGGGCGTGTTCGCGGCCGCCGTTGCCGATGACGAGGAGTTTCATTGCGTGTCCTTTGGAAAACGGGGCGCAGGTACGGCGCGAAGCACCTCACGCGACTTTTTGAATGTCTTTCGTCATTCCCGCGAAGGCGTGAATCCAGTGGCGTCGCGGTTCAAAGGCCAACGTCCTTGGATGTTCGGCTCCGCCGAAGTGAAGCACGAGCCCACCTGCGCGGGAATGACGGGCAGAGGCATGTGATTCGGAGGTCTCCGTACATCGCGCCCGCAAGGCGGGCATTTTACGGGACTCGGGGTGCGCGCAACCCGGCTGCTAGGATCGTGCCCATTGGTTTTTGCCGGGAAATGCGATGGATGCCGTGCTGAACATGATCGAAGCCCTGCTCGCGCCCCTGATCGGCGGCATCAACGCGGTGCTGTGGGACTACGTGCTGGTGTACGGCCTGCTGGCGGTCGGCCTGTACTTCACCGTTCGCCTGCGCGGGCTGCAGGTGCGGCGCTTCGGGCATATGCTGCATGTGATCGGGCGTGGCACGGATGGCGATGCCGCCGGCATCTCGCCGTTCCAGGCGCTGTGCACGTCGCTGGCCTCTCGCGTGGGCACCGGCAACCTGGCGGGCGTGGCGATCGCGCTGAGCCTGGGCGGGCCCGGCGCGCTGTTCTGGATGTGGTGCACCGCCGCGCTGGGCATGGCCACGGCATATGCCGAAAGCGCGCTGGCGCAGCTGTACAAGGTGCGCGACGAGAACGGGCAGTACCGCGGCGGACCGGGCTACTACATGTCGCGCGGCCTCAAGGCGCCGTGGCTGGGCGTGGCGTTCTCGGTGTGCCTGGTGTTCTCCTACGGCCTGGTGTTCAGCAGCGTGCACGCCAACGCCATCGCGCTGTCGATGAACACCGCCTTCGGCTTCACCGATACGCAGGTGGCGGCCGGGCTTGTACTGCTGACGGCGGTGATCATCTTCGGCGGCCTGCGCTCGGTCGCGCGGGTGGCGGAATGGGTGGTGCCGGTGATGGCGGTGAGCTACCTGGGCCTGGCGCTCTGGGTCGTCCTGACCAACATCACCCAGGTGCCGGCGGCACTGGGACTGGTGCTGCGCAGCGCGTTCGGGCTGGAGCCGGCGGTGGGCGGCGTGCTGGGCGGGCTGGCGGCGGCGATGCTCAACGGCGTCAAGCGCGGCCTGTATTCCAACGAGGCCGGCATGGGCAGCGCGCCCAACGTGGCCGCGGCCGCCACGCCGGTGCCGCACCACCCGTCCAGCCAGGGGCTGGTGCAGTCGCTGGGCGTGTTCATCGACACGCTGCTGATCTGCACGGCGACCGCGCTGGTCATCCTGCTGTCGGGCGTGCTGGCCGAGGGCAACACCGACGGCGTGGTCATCACGCAACGCGCGATGACGGTGTTCTTCGGCGAATGGGGTAATTACTTCGTCGCCATCGCGCTGTTCTTCTTCGCCTTCACCACCATCCTGGGCAACTACTCATATGCCGAGAGCGGCCTGCTGTACTTGGGGGGCGGGCGCAAGGGGCTGTTCGCGCTGCGCATCGCGGCGTTGGGCGTGATCACCTGGGGCGTGCATGCGCAGGTGCCCCTGGTGTGGAACGCGGCGGACGCGGCGATGGCGATGATGGCCACGCTCAACCTGGTCGCGCTGCTGGGCCTGTCGGGGGTGGTGGTGAAGCTGACGCGCGACTACGAGCGGCAACTGGCCGAGGGACGATCGCCGACGTTCAATGCCGCCGACCACCCGGAGCTGGGCGAGGGCGTGGATGCGGAGATCTGGCGCGACCGCGGCGCCGCGCAGGTCACGCGCGCGGGTGTCGTGCCCGCCACGCCCGCACCGTCACCACGGCAAGGGTGATGACCGTCAGCGGCACGACGAAGGCCATCATCATCAGGCTGAAGGCGGGCAGCGCATCGTGGTCGGCGGCATCCAGCAGCAGGTAGGCGACGTAGGCCACGTAATAGCCGAGGAACAGCCCGCCCTCCCAGCGCTGGATGCAGTGGCCGGTGAAGAAGATCGGCATGCAAGCGACCGCCACGGCGGTCATGACCGGCAGGTCGAACCGCACTGCGGCCGCGCTGACGGCAATGCCGTCGGGGGCGATGGCGGCGGTGGCGCCCAGCACGAACAGCAGGTTGAACACATTGCTGCCGACGATATTGCCCACGGCCATGTCGCGCTCCCCGCGCAACACGGCCAGCACGCTGGTGGCGATTTCCGGCAGCGATGTGCCGATGGCGACCACCGTCAGGCCGATCACCAGCTCGCTCACGCCCAGGGAGGTGGCGATGCTGACGGCGCCATCCACCAGCCACTGCGCGCCCAGTACCAGTACGGCCAGGCCGGCCACCACCAGCGCCACGTGCCGCCAGGCCGGCAGTTCCGCCCCGGCTTTCTCGATCGCCGTGTCATCCGCGTCGGTCGACGGGCCGCCGGCGTCGCGCCGCGCCAGCCACAGCAGCCCGGCCACGTAGCCCACGCCGATCAGCAACAGCGCCACACCCTCGCGACGGGCGAGCGCGCCATCCAGCGCCATGGCCAGCACGCCCAGCGACACCGCCACCATCACCGGGACGTCCAGCCAGATCAGCTGGCGGCGCACCACCAGCGGCGAGACCAGCGCGCACACGCCCAGGATCAGCAGCACGTTGGCGATGTTGCTGCCCACCACGTTGCCCAGCGCGATGTCGGGCTGCCCGTCCAGTGCCGCGCCCACGCCGATCGCCAGCTCCGGTGCGCTGGTGCCGAACGCGACCACCGTCAGGCCGATCACCAGCGGCGCCATGCCCCAGCGCAGCGCCAGGCGCGAGGCGCCCTTGACCAGCAGTTCGGCGCCGCCCAGCAGCATCGCCAGGCCGGCCACCAGCTTGAGGATGACGACGAAGTCCATCCTCAGTGCCGGAAGTGGCGCACGCCGGTGAACACCATCGCCAGGCCGTGCTCGTCGGCCGCGGCGATCACCTCGCTTGTCGCGCATCGATCCGCCGGGCTGGATGACCGCCTTGATGCCGGCGGCCGCCGCGGCGTCGATGCCGTCGCGGAACGGGAAGAACGCATCGCGAGGCCATCACCGAGCCCGGCACCGACAACCCGGCCTCCTCGGCCTTGATGCCGGCGATCTTGCGCGCCGACCACGCGGCTCATCTGGCCGGCGCCAATGCCGATGCTGCGTCGGTCCTTGGCATAGACGATCGCGTTGGACTTGACGAACTTGGCGACGCGCCAGGCGAACAGCAAATCGTCCATCTGGGTGTCGGTGGGCGCCAGCGGGTGACGACCGTGAGCTCGTCGCGGCCGACCTCGCGGATGTCGCTGGTCTGCATCAGCAGGCCCGAGCCCACGCGCTTGACGTCGAAATTGTTGCGGCCCTCGCCGTGCGGGATGCTGCAGCACGCGCACGTTGGCCTTCTTGGTCGCGTAGTCGAGCGCGGCCGTTTCGAAGTCCGGCGCGATCAGCACCTCGACGAACTGGCGGTCCAGGATCACCTTGGCGGTGGCCGCATCGAGCTTCGTGTTGAACGCGATGATGCCGCCGAAGGCCGAGGTCGGGTCGGTGGCGTAGGCGAGCTCGTAGGCATCGCCGCAGGCCACGCCGACCGCCACGCCGCAGGGGTTGGCGTGCTTGACGATCACGCACGCCGGCGCCTCGAACTGGCGCACGCATTCCCACGCCGCGTCGGCGTCGGCCAGGTTGTTGAAGCTCAGCTCCTTGCCCTGCAGCTGGGTGAAGGTGGCCAGCGTGCCGGGAACCGGGTACAGGTCGCGGTAGAACGCGCCGTGCTGGTGCGGGTTCTCGCCGTAGCGCAGGTCCATGACCTTGACGAAGTTGCTGTTGGACTGCGCCGGGAACAGGCCGCGCCCGCCCTCGTCGGTGATCGACGAGAGGTAGTTGCTGATGCAGGCGTCGTACTGGGCGACGCGGTTGAACGCGGCCACCGACAGCGCGAAGCGCGTCTTGCCGCTGAGGCGCGCCGTCGTTATCGGCCAGCTCGGCGATCAGCGCCGGGTACTGCGCGGGGTCCGTGGCCACGGCCACGCGCGCGAAGTTCTTGGCCGCCGAGCGCAGCATCGCCGGGCCGCCGATGTCGATGTTCTCGACGATTTCGTCCATCGTGCTGTCGGGGTTGGCCGAGACCGACTCGAACGGGTAGAGGTTGAGCACCAGCAGGTCGATCGGCGCGATGCCGTGCGCGTCCATCACCGCCTCATCGGTGCCGGCGCGGCCCAGCAGGCCGCCGTGCACCACCGGGTGCAGCGTCTTGACGCGCCCGTCCATCATTTCCGGGAAGCCGGTGTGGTCGCTGACGTCGGTCACTTCCAGTCCGGCCTCGCGCAGCGCGCGGGCGGTGCCGCCGGTGGACAGCAGCTGGACGCCATGGCCCGCGAGTGCCTTCGCCAGCTCGACCAGGCCGGTCTTGTCGGAGACCGACAGCAGGGCGCGACGGATGGTCACGGAGGGCAGGTGGACGGTCATGCGGGCGTTCCGACGAAAGGGCCGGAAAGTATAGCGAGGGCGCCTGTTGAGGCCTGACGCGTGGTTCAACCGCCCCAGCCTTGTCGAATCCCGAATCCCGAATCCCGAATCCCGAATCCCGAATCCCGAATCCTCAGGCCAACCCGTACTCGCGCAGCTTCTTGCGCAGCGTGGCGCGGTGGATGCCCAGCATCGTTGCGGCGCGGCTCTGGTTGCCGTCGCAATGCTCCAGCACCTCGGCAAACAGCGGGATCTCGAGTTCGCGCAGGGCGATCTCGTACAGGTTCTCGGTGTCGCTGCCGTCCAGGTCGCCCAGGTAGCGGCGGATGGAGGTCGCCACGTGGTCGCGCAGCGGCACGCGCGGGCCCGTGCGGGCGGAATCGTGGCGGTCGGTTGCAGCGTTCAAAGAGCATTCCCCGGTATGAAGCATCCGTCGTCGCGGTGGCCGGCACGGGGCGGCGGGGACGACGGACCGGGGAGTCTAGCGCGAGGCGGCGGCAGGCGACACCGCCCCCGCGCATTCATCGGAAGTCGAACGTGAACGCGACGATCCGCGCCTCCGGTTCACGGACGTCGAAGCGCACCGAGGCGCTCTGCCCGGGCGCCAGCAGGGCGTCGCCGTCGGCCGCATCGCCGCCGGGTGCAGTGCGGTATTCCGCCGGCACGAACGCGCGTGCGGCCACCTCGCGCCCCTCGATGTCCGTCAGGCCGACCCGCAGGGTGGGCCACGCCTGCGCCCACCGCGCATCATTACGGAAGCTGGCCGTCACCTGCAGCACGCCCGGGGCATCCGGCCGGCCGCGCACGTCGCGGTCCAGCATCCGGAAGGCACCCGGGTCGCGCCACGGCGGCAGCGTGCACCCCAGCACATCGCACGTCGCCTGTATCCAGGGCCGCCAACGCGCGTCGGCGGCCAGTTCGGCGCGCTGGGCCAGCATCAGCTGCAGTCCCAGCATCACGGTGAGTACGGCCACCAGTGCCCGCATCGGCCAGCGCAGGCTGTCGCCGTCGGCCGATACGGTGATGCGCGCAAAGCTGGGACCGCCGCGCAGCCCGGTGGCCCGCCGCGCCCGGGGCTCGGGCGCCCCGGTGGACGCGGGCGGCACATCGCCATGCAGGCCGGTGTCGGCCTCGTCCGGCGCGGCGGCGGCCGTGGCGGACGCGTCGAGCGGAGCGTTGCCGGTCGCGGTGTCGACAGCGTCCGCGTCGACACCGCCCGCCTTGCTCGCATCCCCGTCCATGGGTGAACGGCCGGCCTGTGCGTCGCTGTCGGGGTGCTCGTCCAGCGTGCCTTCGCAGCGCGGGCACCGCGGCAGCGCATCGGCCGCCGTGCGGACCGTGGGGGCCAGCGAGACAAGGAAACCGCAGTGCGGGCAGGGCACGAACATGGGGTGGGAGTGTAAGCACGCGGGGTGGCGCGGGCGACCGTGCGGCCGGCCCGGCGTGACGGGCGTCGCCCTCCCGCCCGGGTCCAGGGCCCCGGTTTTGCCCCCCCCGCCGCAATCGGCGACAATGGCCGGCCCCCTCGCGCCCGCACCGGTTTTCCGGTCGCCGCCGCGCGGGCATCTCGTTCAACTCCCTCGGTGACGCATGAATTTTCACGAATACCAGGCAAAGCAGCTCTTTGCCGACTACGGCATTGCCGTGCCGGCCGGACGCGTGGCACGTACGGCCGAAGAGGCCGTCGCAGCCGCCAAGGACATCCCGGGCGACCTGTGGGTGGTCAAGGCGCAGATCCACGCCGGTGGCCGCGGCAAGGCCGGCGGCGTCAAGCTGGCCAGGAACTTCGATGAAGTGAAGCAGTACGCCGCGGCGATGCTGGGCACCCGGATGGAGACCTACCAGTCGGCCGGTGTCGCGCTGCCGATCGACGCGGTGCTGATCTCCGAGGGCACCGACATCGCCAAGGAGCTTTACCTGTCGGTGCTGGTGGACCGCTCGACCCAGTCGATCACCTTCATCGCGTCGGCCGAGGGCGGCGTGGAGATCGAGAAGGTCGCCGAGGAAAACCCGGACGCCATCAAGGCGCTGCACGTGAACTTCGTGCAGGGCCTGCAGCCGTACCAGTGCCGCCAGATCGGCTTCGACCTGGGCCTCAACGCCAAGCAGGTCGGCCAGCTCACCAAGATCATGATGGGCCTGTACAGGCTGTTCAACGAGAAGGACCTGGCGCTGGTCGAACTCAACCCGCTGGCCATCCTCACCAACGGCGACCTCGCCGTGCTGGACGGCAAGGTCAACAGCGACGACAACGCGACCTTCCGCCACAGCGACCTGGCCGTGATGCGCGACATCCGCCAGGAAGACGAGACGGAAGTGCTGGCCAGCCAGCACGACCTCAACTACGTGACGATGGACGGCAACATCGGCTGCATGGTCAACGGCGCCGGCCTGGCGATGGCGACCATGGACGTGATCTCGCTGGAGGGCGGCTCGCCGGCCAACTTCCTGGACGTCGGCGGCGGCGCCACCAAGGAGCGCGTGACCGAAGCCTTCAAGCTGATCCTGTCGAGCGACAAGGTGAAGGCGATCTTCGTCAACATCTTCGGCGGCATCGTGCGCTGCGACATGATCGCCGAGGGCATCATCGCCGCGGTCAAGGAAGTGGACGTCAAGGTGCCGGTGATCGTGCGCCTGGAAGGCACCAACGTGGAAGCCGGCAAGGAGCTGCTGAAGAACTCCGGCCTGGCGATCACCCCCGCCGACGACATCAACGACGGTGCCCGCAAGGCCGTCGCCGCGGTCGCCAACGCCGCCTGACCCGAGCGTAGCCCGGGTAAGGCCGTCAGGCCGCACCCGGGTCGAGCATCCCCCACATCGTGATCCCGGGTGCGCTTCGCTTACCCGGGCTACAGGAAAACAAGGACTCGCAATGTCCGTTTTGATCGACAAGAACACCAAGGTGATCGTGCAGGGCTTCACCGGCCAGCAGGGCACCTTCCACGCCGAGCAGATGCTCGACTACGGCACCAAGGTCGTCGGTGGCGTCACGCCCGGCAAGGGCGGTACCGAGCACCTGGGCCTGCCGGTCTTCAACACCGTGCAGGACGCGGTCGACGAGACCGGCGCCGATGCCTCGGTCATCTACGTGCCGCCGCCGTTCGCGGCCGACGCGATCCTCGAGGCGGCCGACGCCGGCATCAAGGTGATCGTCTGCATCACCGAGGGCATCCCGGTGCTGGACATGCTGCGCGTCAAGAACACCCTGAAGGGCTTCGACGACGTGGTGCTGGTCGGCCCCAACTGCCCCGGCGTGATCACCCCGGGCCAGTGCAAGATCGGCATCATGCCGGGCCACATCCACATGCCGGGCAAGGTCGGCATCGTCTCGCGCTCGGGCACGCTGACGTACGAAGCGGTCAAGCAGACCACCGACGCCGGCCTGGGCCAGTCGACCTGCATTGGCATCGGCGGCGACCCGATCAACGGCACCAACTTCATCGACGCGCTGAAGCTGTTCCAGGACGACCCGCAGACCGAGGGCATCATCATGGTCGGCGAGATCGGCGGCAGCGCCGAGGAAGAGGCGGCCGAATACATCGCGCAGTTCGTGACCAAGCCGGTGGTCGGCTTCATTGCCGGCGCCTCGGCCCCTCCGGGCAAGCGCATGGGTCACGCCGGTGCGATCGCCTCGGGCGGGCAGGGCACGGCCGCGGGCAAGTTTGCCGCGATGGAGAAGGCCGGCGTCACCACGGTGAAGTCGCCCGGCGACCTGGGTGCGGCGATCGCCAAGCGCCTGGCGAAGTAATCCGTTGCCAGCGGTATCGGAAAGGCCACCTGCGGGTGGCCTTTTTCGTTTGGCGGCCGCGCGCTGACGCCGCATGTCCATCGGCTGTCCTACCATTCCCGAATGACCCAGACCCTCCGCCTCGCCCTCGCCCAGTTCGACTTCCCCGTCGGCGCCGTCCGCCGCAACGCCGCGCGCATCGCCGAGATGATCGTGCAGGCGCGGGATGACTACGGCGCGCAGCTGGTGCTGTTCCCGGAACTGGCGCTCAGCGGCTACCCGCCGGAAGACCTGCTGATGCGCCCCGGCTTCCTGGCCGACTGCGAGGCCGCGCTGCAGGAGATCGCGGCCGGTGTCAGCGGCATCACCGCCGTGGTCGGCTGGCCGCAGGCGGCCGGCAGCGTGGTCTACAACGCCGCCAGCGTGCTGCGCGACGGCCGTATCACCCACACCTACCGCAAGCGCGAACTGCCCAACTACGCGGTGTTCGACGAGCGCCGCTATTTCGATGTCGACCCCGACGGCGGGGCGTGCATGTTCGAGGTCGACGACATCCGCGTCGGCGTGCTGATCTGCGAGGACCTGTGGTTTCCCGAGCCGCTGGCCGAAACCGTGGCGGCCGGCGCGGAACTGGTGCTGGTCCCGAACGCCTCGCCGTTCGAGCGCGACAAGCACGCCCAGCGCGATGCGCTGATGGCGCAGCGGGCGAAGGAGACGCAGGCGCACGGCATCGGGACCGCGCTGGCGTACCTCAATACCGTGGGCGGGCAGGACGCACTGATGTTCGATGGCGCGTCCGTGGTGGCCGATGGCGACGGCGCGGTGCATCCGGCCGCCGCCGCCTTCACCGACCAGTGGCTGGTGGTCGACTTCGACCGCGAGTCGCGCCGCTTCCAGCCCGTGCAGTGGATGGTCGATGGCGACGAGAGCCGCGACGCGCTGGCGTGGCGGGCGATCGTCCGCGGCACCCGTGACTACTTCCACAAGAACGGCTTCCGCAAGGCGTGGCTGGGGCTGTCGGGCGGCATCGACTCCTCGCTGGTGCTCGCGGTCGCGGTGGATGCACTGGGCTCGGAGAACGTCACTGCGGTGCGCATGCCCTCGCGCTACACCGCCGGGATGTCCAACGATCTGGCCGCCGAGCAGTGCGCGTCCCTGGGCGTTGAGCTGCTCACTCTTCCCATCGAGAAGCCGTTCCAGGGCTACCTCGATGCGCTGTCGGAGATCTTCGAAGGCCAGCCGGTCGACACCACCGAGGAGAACCTGCAGTCGCGCACCCGCGGCGCGCTGCTGATGGCGCTGTCCAACAAGTTCGGTGGCCTGCTGCTGACCACCGGCAACAAGAGCGAGTACGCCGTCGGCTACGCCACGATCTACGGCGACATGTGCGGCGGCTACGCGCCGATCAAGGACCTGTACAAGACCGAGGTGTTCGCGCTGGCGCGCTGGCGCAACACCGTCGGCGGCTCCGCCCCCAACGGTGGACAGGTGATCCCGCAGGCGGTGATCGACCGTCCGCCGTCGGCCGAGCTGCGCGAGAACCAGAAGGACCAGGACTCGCTGCCGCCCTACGACGTGCTCGACGCGATCCTGCTGCGGCACATCGACCAGGAGCAGTCGCGCGAGGACATCGTGCACGCCGGCTTCGACCCGGCCACCGTCGACCGCGTATTGCACCTGGTGCGCATCAGCGAGTGGAAGCGGCACCAGTCCGCGCCGGGGCCCAAGGTGTCGCGGCGTGCCTTCGGCCGCGAGCGGCGGTACCCGATCACCAACGGGTACGGGACCTGACGTCCGACGCTCCGTCCTGCCGCCGCTCCTGCAATGGAACGCCGGAAATGAAAACGCCGCCCTCGGGCGGCGTTTTCGCACTGCACGGTCGAGCCGGCCTCAGTCGTTGTCCAGCGCCGACTTCTCGCCCGCGAACGGGTTGAGCTTGCGCAGGTTGCCCGGGTAGTCGGGCCACTTGCCGCGCAGGTAGGGGTGGTCCGGCTCGTTCTGCTGCAGCACGCGGCGCGCGTCGGTGGCCAGCGTCTCGTTGCCCAGGCCGTGTAGGCCGCGGCCAGCGTGGCGACGGCGTCGTTCTGGTAGTCGCTCTGCGGGTAGGTCTCCAGCAGGTAGGTCGCGCGCTCCGCCGCAGCCGACATAGGCGCGTGCGGCGCAGGTAGTACAGCGCGGTTTCCAGCTCGTGGCGGGCGAACATGTTGCGCAGCTCGCCCATGCGCTTGCGCGCGTCGGCGGCGTAGCGGCTGTTGGGGTAGCGGTCGGCGACGATGGAGAAGTCGTTGTAGGCCTGCTGCGGCGTCGCCAGGTCGCGGCGGCTGGCGTCCAGGCGCCATACGCGCTGCAGGAACACCGTGTCGCGGCTGGAGTTGGTCAGCCCGCGCAGGTAGTACATGTAGGAGATGTTGCGGTGGGTCGGGTAGGTGCGGATGAAGCGGTCGATGCTGCTGATCGCGTCCTCGTGCTTGCCGGCCTTGTACTGGGCGTAGGCGGTCTCGACCAGCGCCTGCTCGGTGTAGGGGCCGTACGGGTACTGCGCGACCAGGCGCCGGTAGGTGGTCTCGGCCGCCGACCAGTTGCCGTTGCGCATCGAGCGGTGGCCCTTTTCGTACAGCTCCTCGACCGGCTGGCCCTCGTCGGCGTCGTCGTCCTTGAACCAGCCTTCGACACGGGCGCAGCCGGTGCTGGCGAAGGCGACGATCAGCAGCAGGGCAAGCAGGCGGAAAGCCGGGCGGATCGAGGCGGAACGCTGGGGTCATGGGAGGTCTTGGCGGGCGCCGGAGGCACGAAAGGCCGGATAATAGCAGCCCGGGCGCGTGCCCAGCCCACCCGGCGCTTAACCGCCCGCCACCCCGCAACAGCCCAAGGCCCCATGGACCCGACCCCCAGGCACTGACCGCCACCGTGCCCGACAGCGCCGCCGGCCGCCGCTTCGATGCCGTGCTGGCCGAGCTCTTCCCCGACTATTCGCGCTCCCGGCTGTCGAGCTGGATCAAGTCCGGCGACGCGCGCCTGGACGGCGAGCAGGTCGCGGCCGCGCGATCCGGTGCGCGGCGGCGAGGCCGTCAGCCTGCGCGTGGTGCTGGAGGTGCAGACGCATTCGGCGCCCGAGGACATCGCCGCTGGACGTGCTGTACGAGGACGCGCATGTGCTCGTCATCGACAAGCCGGCCGGGCCTGGTCGTGCACCCCGGCGCCGGCAACCCCGCCGGCACGCTGGTCAATGCGCTGCTGCACCGCGACCCCGCGCTCAACGCGCTGCCGCGCGCCGGCATCGTGCACCGCCTCGACAAGGACACCTCCGGCGTGATGGTGGTCGCGCGCACGCTGCCGGCCCACACCGCGCTGGTCGAGCAGCTGTCCGCGCGCGACGTGCACCGCCAGTACCTGGCCGTCGTGGTCGGCGCGCTGGTGTCGGGCGGCACCGCCAACGCGCGCGATCGACCGCCACCCGCGCGACCGCATCCGCATGGCGGTGCGCGAGGACGGCCGCGACGCGGTCACCCACTACCGCCTGCGCGAGCGCTTCCGCGCGCACACGCTGCTGGAGTGCCGCCTCGAAACCGGCCGCACGCACCAGATCCGCGTGCACATGGCAGCACCTCAAGCACCCGATCGTCGGCGACCCGCTGTACGGCGGGTCGCTGAAGCTGCCCAAGGGCGCGACGCCGGAACTGGTCGAGGCGCTGCGCGGCTTCAAGCGCCAGGCACTGCATGCCGAGACGCTGGAGTTCGCGCATCCGGTGAGCGGCGAGCCCGTGCGCTGCAGCGCGCCGATGCCGGCCGACATGCAGGCGCTGGTGGCGGTGCTGCGCGCCGACAGCGCCGCGGCCGCGGAGCGGGCGCGCTGAGCATGGATCATCCGGCGCTGCTGCGGGCCGACTGGCCGGCGCCGCCGGGGGTGCACGGCTTCACCACGCTGCGCCACGGGGCCGGCGTCTCGGACGCGCCGTTCGACCGCTTCAACCTGGGCACTGCGTTGCGGCGACGACGCCGGACGCGGCGCTGGCGCAACCGCGACGCGCTGGCGCGCATCGGCGGGCTGCCATCGGCACCGGCGTGGTTGCGGCAGGTGCATGGCGTGGGCGTGGTGCGCGTGCCCGATGGATCCCGCTTCAAGGGCGCCCCGCCCGACCCGCCCCTGGATCCGCAGGGGAGCGGGCCGAAGGCGACGAGGCCGAGGGCGACGCCGCGGTGACCTCCACGCCCGGCACCGTGCTCGCGATCCTCACCGCCGACTGCCTGCCGGTGCTGCTGTGCTCGACGGACGGCGATGAGGTGGGCGCGGCGCACGCGGGCTGGCGGGGCCTGGCGGCGGGCGTGCTGGAAGCCACGGTGCAGGCGATGCGCGCCCCGCCCGAGCGGGTGATGGCGTGGCTCGGGCCCGCGGCCGGCCCGGACGACTACGAGATCGGCGTCGAGGTGTACGACGCGTTCGTGTCGAAGGACTGGCGTGCCGGTGCCGCGTTCACGTGCACGCGCCCCGACCACTGGCGCGTCGACCTCTACGCGCTGGCGCGCATGCGGCTGCAGCAGGCCGGCGTGCCGGCCCACGCCATCCACGGCGGCGGGCTATCGACGATTGCCGATCCGGCGCGCTTCTTCTCCCACCGGCGCGACGCAGCGCACCGGCCGCATGGCCAGCCTGGTCTGGTTGCAGCCGCGGTAGCACCATCGGCGCGCGCGGAGCATGCATTGCGTGCGACCGCGCCGCCGTCGCCCGACTGCGGCCGGCCCGCCCATCTCCCGCCGCGGACATCACCCCGGTTTGACGGCGTCATCCGCATAACCGTGCACCACCCGCCAGCATCGCGGCCCGCACGTCCATTGCCGGATCACCCGTGATGACCAGCCCCGCCCACGCCTCCCGCGCGCTCGCCGTCCTTGTCGGGGCCGCGCTGGTGCTGGGCTTCCTCTATTGGGCGCGTGTCGTGGTGGTGCCGGTCGCGCTGGCGATCCTGCTGACGTTCCTGCTGGCGCCGCTGGTCAACCTGCTGCAGCGCCGCGGACTGGGCCGCGTGCCGTCGGTGGTGCTGGTCACGGTGCTGGCGCTGGGCGCGCTGCTCGGCGCGGGCTACGCGGTGACGCAGCAGATCGGCAGCCTGCTCGAGGCCTACCCGCGCTACGAGCAGAACGTCGCCAGCAAGATCGCCAGCCTGCGCCAGCGCGGGCGTACCGGCCTGATCGACAAGATGCAGGTGGTGGCCGAGCGGATCAGCGAGCAGCTGGAGCAGACCGGACCGCAGGCCGAGCCGCCGCCCAGCAGTGACCTGGCGCGCGCGCAGCCGGTGCGCATTGTGGACGCCGAAGGGCCGTTCCGGATGTCGCAGCTGTGGTCGGTGGCCGGCCCGCTGCTGGAGCCGTTGGCCACGCTGGGCCTGGTGCTGGTGCTGCTGATCTTCATGCTGGTCAACCGCGAGGACCTGCGTGACCGCGTGATCGCCCTGATCGGCCGGGCGCAGATGGCCGACACCACGCGCGCGCTGGACGACGCCGGCGTGCGCATCAGCCGCTACCTGCTGATGCAGCTGCTGATCAACGTCGGCTACGGCATCGCGGTGGGGCTGGGGTTGTGGGCGATCGGCGTGCCGTACGCACCGCTGTGGGGGTTCTTCGCCGCGCTGCTGCGCTACATCCCCTACCTGGGCCCGTGGCTGGCGGCGATGCTGCCCATCGCCATGAGCCTGCTGATCGAGCCGTCGTGGTCCACGGCGGTGCTGGTGGTGGCGCTGTTCCTGGTGCTTGAACTGACCACCAACATGCTGATCGAGCCGATGCTGTACGGACGCGGCATCGGCGTGTCCCAGGCGGCCTTGCTGGTGGCCGTGGCGTTCTGGACGTGGCTGTGGGGTCCGGTGGGGCTGGTGCTGGCGTCCCCGCTGACGGTGTGCCTGGTGGTGATGGGCAAGCATGTGCCGTTCCTCGGGTTCCTGGACACGCTGCTGGGGGACCGGCCCGCATTGACGCCGCCGTACCGGTTCTACCAGCGCCTGCTGGCGCGCGACGAGGACGAGGCCGCCGACCTGGCCGAGGCGCAGCGCGACGGGCGCGGGCTGGTCGAGGTGTATGACGAGGTGATCGTCCCCACGCTGGCGTTGGCGCGCAGCGACCGGCGCATCGGCAAGCTCGACCCCGACGCGCACGACGAGCTGGTGGAAAGCGCGCAGGACATCGCCGTCGCGCTGGCCCGCATCGACCGCAACGGCCGCGATGCCCCGCCGGCCGGCGGCGCCCCGCCCCCCGTCGCGCCGTTGCGGTTGCTGCTGGTGCCTGCACGCGATGCCAGCGACGAGGCCGCCGTGGCGATGCTGCGCGAACTGGTCGACCCGCTGGGCTTCGAGTGCACGGTGGCCTCGTCCTCGACGATGGCGTCGGATGTGGTGGCGCTGGTGGAGCGCGAGGCCCCGGACCTGCTGTGCCTGGCGTCGGTGCCGCCGGGCGGCCTGGCGCATGCCCGGTACCTGTGCAAGCGCGTACGCGGCCGCTGCCCCCAGGTGCGGATCGTGGTGGGCCGCTTCAGCCTGCTGGAATCGGGCCTGGCCAAGAACCGCGAACAGCTGGCGGCCGTGGGTGCCGACCGCGTCGCCACCCGGCTGGCCGAGTGCCTGGCGCAGCTGCGCCAGCTGGCCCAGCTGCACGGACGCGCCGGCAGGGACGCCGACGGCGCGCCAGGCGCGACTTGAAGCCCCCGCGCCACGCCCCCAGATCCAGCACATCGCGGCCCTGCCGCGCCAATCCGAGGACGTGCCATGCGGATGGACAAGCTCACTTCGCGCTTCCAGCAGGCCATCGCCGATGCGCAGTCGCTGGCGATCGGGCGCGACCACAACCATCATCGAGCCCGTGCACCTGCTGGTGGCGCTGCTCGACCAGCCCGGCGGCAGCACCCGGCCGCTGCTGTCACAGGCCGGCGTCAACGTGCCGCTGCTGCGCGAGCGCCTGGGCGAGGCGCTGGAGAAGCTGCCGAAAGTGACGGGCCAGGCCGGCAACATCAGCGTCGGCAACGACCTCGTCGCGCCTGCTCAACGTCACCGACAAGCTGGCCCAGCAGCGCGGCGATGCCTTCATCGCCAGCGAGCTGTTCGTGCTGGCCGCCCTCGATGACAGCGGCGAGGCGGGCCGCGCGCTGAAGGCCGCCGGCGCCGACAAGGCGCGCATCGAGGCGGCCATCGACAAGGTCCGCGGTGGCGAGAGCGTGCAGTCGGAGAACGCCGAGGACCAGCGCCAGGCGCTGGAGAAGTACACCATCGACCTGACCGCGCGCGCAGAAAACGGGAAGCTCGACCCGGTGATCGGCCGCGACGAGGAGATCCGCCGCACCATCCAGGTGCTGCAGCGCCGCACCAAGAACAACCCGGTGCTGATCGGCGAGCCCGGCGTGGGCAAGACCGCCATCGTCGAAGGCCTGGCGCAGCGCATCATCAACGACGAGGTGCCCGAAGGCCTGCGCGGCAAGCGCGTGCTGTCGCTGGACATGGGCGCGCTGATCGCCGGCGCGAAGTTCCGCGGCGAGTTCGAGGAGCGCCTGAAGGCGCGTGCTCAACGACCTGGCCAAGAACGAGGGCCAGGTCATCCTGTTCATCGACGAGCTGCACACCATGGTCGGCGCCGGCAAGGCCGAGGGCTCGATGGACGCCGGCAACATGCTCAAGCCGGCGCTGGCGCGCGGCGAGCTGCACTGCATCGGCGCGACCACGCTGGACGAGTACCGCAAGTACGTCGAGAAGGACGCCGCGCTGGAGCGCCGCTTCCAGAAGGTGTTCGTCGGCGAGCCGAGCGTCGAGGACACCATCGCGATCCTGCGCGGGCTGAAGGAGCGCTACGCCGTGCACCACGGCGTGGAGATCACCGACCCGGCGATCGTCGCCGCGGCGACGCTGTCGCACCGCTACATCGCCGACCGCCAGCTGCCCGACAAGGCCATCGACCTGATGGACGAGGCCGCCTCGCGCATCCGCATGGAGATCGACTCCAAGCCCGAGGAACTGGACCGCAAGGAGCGCCGGCTGATCCAGCTCAAGATCCAGCGCGAGGCGCTGAAGAAGGAGAAGGACGCCGAAAGTCGAAGCAGCGCCTGGCCGACCTGGAGGCGGAGATCGACGATCGCTGGAGCGCGAGTTCAACGACCTGGAGGAAGTCTGGAAGGCCGAGAAGGCCACCCTGCAGGGCGCGACGAAGATCAAGGAGCAGATCGAGGCCGCCAAGCTCGAGCTGGAGGCCGCGCAGCGCCGGCAGGACTTCGCGCGCATGAGCGAGATCCAGTACGGCCGCTGCCGGAGCTGGAAAAGCAGCTGCAAGGCGGCGCAGGAAGCCGAGACCAAGGGCTTCACCCTGCTGCAGGACAAGGTCACCGCCGAGGAGATCGCCGAGGTGGTGTCGCGCTGGACCGGCATCCCGGTCAGCAAGATGCTCGAGGGCGAGCGCGAGAAGCTGCTGCAGATGGAGGACGCAGCTGCACGCGCGCGTGGTCGGCCAGGACGAGGCGATCAAGGTCGTGTCCGATGCGGTGCGCCGCTCGCGCGCCGGCCTGTCCGATCCCGAACCGCCCGACGCGGTTCGTTCCTGTTCCTGGGCCCGACCGGCGTCGGCAAGACCGAGCTGTGCAAGGCGCTGGCCGAGTTCCTGTTCGATTCAGCAGGACGCGATGGTGCGCATCGACATGAGCGAGTTCATGGAGAAGCACGCCGTGGCGCGGCTGGTCGGCGCGCCTCCGGGCTACGTCGGCTACGAGGAAGGCGGTTACCTCACCGAGGCCGTGCGCCGCCGGCCGTACAGCGTGATCCTGCTCGACGAGGTCGAGAAGGCGCATCCGGACGTGTTCAACATCCTGCTGCAGGTGCTGGACGACGGCCGCCTCACCGACGGCCAGGGCCGCACGGTCGATTTCCGCAACACCGTGATCGTGATGACCTCCAACCTCGGCAGCCAGATGATCCAGGAGCTCAGCCGAGCGACGAGGCTCGCCGAGGCCTACACGCAGATGAAGGCGGCGGTGATGGGCGTGGTGCAGGCGCACTTCCGCCCGGAGTTCATCAACCGGCTCGACGACATCGTCGTGTTCCATCCGCTCGACAAGGCGCAGATCCGCGACGATCGCGCGCATCCAGATGCGCGGCCTGGAGAAGCGCCTGGCCGAGCGCGGCCTGCAGCTGGAGCTGTCGGACGACGGCGCTCGACGCTGCTGGGCAACGTCGGCTTCGACCCGGTGTACGGCGCGCGCCCGCTCAAGCGCGCGATCCAGCAGCAGCTGGAGAACCCGCTGGCGCAGCGGATCCTCGCCGGCGAGTTCGGCAGCGGCGATACGGTCGCGTCGAGGCCGAGGGCGGCATGCTGGTGTTCGCCAAGAGGCTGACCGGGACCCGGCGGTGCCGCAGCGGCGGCTCAGATCGCAGCGCGTAGTAGCGGGTTCAGCCGGGACGCGGGTCCGCGGCGGCAGGTGGTGGTTGCCGCGGTACGGCGGCGTCGCCATCACCATCTCGGCCAGGCTGTGGGCGAGTTCGCGTTCGGCCATCACGGCCGCATCGGCGCCGTGTTCCAGCAGGTGCCGGACCTCGGCATCGCTGTGCGCGCGCGCGAGCGATCGTGAGCCCCGGGTTGATCTGGCGCAGCTTGGCGATGATCTCGCCCGCCTCCAGCGCGTTGGGGATCGCCACCAGCACCAGTCTGCGCGCGCTCGGGCTGCGGCCTCGCGCAGCACCCGCTCGTTGACGGCGTTGCCGCGGATCGCCGGCAGTCCGGCCAGCGCGCGCTCGCTCGACGAGGTCGGCCTCGCCGTCGATCACCACCAGCGGCACGCCGCGTTCGCGTCAGCAGGCGTGGCCAGCTCGCTGCCGACCCGGCCGTAGCCGATCAGGATGACGTGGTCGCGATGTCTTCGGGGATCGGCGGGAATACCGTCGGTTGCGGCGCGGTGTCGATGCCGGCGCAGTTCCTCGGCGCGCCTGCGACGCGCTCGACCCAGGCGAACAGCAGCGGGTTGACGATGATCGACAGCAGCGCGCCGGCCAGGATCAGGTCCTGGCCCGGCTCGGGCAGGATGTCCAGCGAGACGCCCAGGCCGGCGAGGATGAAGGAGAACTCGCCGATCTGGGCCAGGCTCGCGGAGATGACCAGCGCCGTGGAGTTGGGCTTGCCGAACGCGCGCACGATCAGGAATGCGGCCAGCGACTTGCCGACCACGATGATGCCGAAGGTCGCCAGCACCGCCAGCGGCATGCTCGACCAGGATCGCCGGGTTGAACAGCATGCCGACCGAGACGAAGAACAGCACCGCGAACGCATCGCGCAGCGGCAGGTGTCATTGGCGGCCTTGTGGCTGAACTCGGATTCGTTGAGCAGCATGCCGGCGAAGAACGCGCCCAGCGCGAACGACACGCCGAACAGCTCCGCCGACCCGAATGCCACGCCCAGCGCGATGGCCAGCACGCACAGCGTGAACAGCTCGCGCGAGCCGGTGCCGGCGACGCGCTCGAGCATCCACGGGATGACGCGGCGGCCGACGATCAGCATGAAGGCGACGAAGCCGCCGACCTTCAGGAACGTCGACAGCAGCGCGCCACCGACGTCGCCGCTGGCCGCCCTCGTCGCCGCGCAGGAAGCCGGCCAGGGCCGGCAGCAGCACCAGCGCCAGCACCATGGCCAGGTCCTCGACGATCAGCCAGCCCACCGCGATGCGCCCGCGCTGGGTTTCCACCAGCCGCGCGTCTCCTCCAGCGCCCGCAGCAGCACCACGGTACTGGCCACCGACAGCGCCAGGCCGAACACGATGCCGGCGCCGTGCGGACCAGCCCATGAAGCGCGCCAGCCCCCAGCCCATGACAGTCGCCACGGCGATCTGCACCACCGCGCCGGGCAGGGCGATGGCCTTGACCGACAGCAGGTCGCGCATCGAGAAATGCAGGCCGACGCCGAACATCAGCAGGATGACGCCGATCTCGGCCAGCTGCGGCGCCAGCGCCTGGTCGCCGACGAACCCGGGGGTGAATGGGCCCGCAACGATGCCGGCGACCAGGTACCCCACCAGCGGGGACAACCTGCAGGCGCTGGGCGAGTGCACCGAACACGAACGCAAGCACGAAGCCCGCCACCAGGATCGCGATAAGTTCGGTGTGGTGGGGCATGGGCCGTCCTGGTCTGGAATCGGTTCAGGATGTGGGCGCTACCGCCTCGACGCAAGGCATGGGTCGGGATCGGCGACGGCCGCCACGTACAATGGCGGGATGATTGCGTTCCGAGATTTCGCCCTCCGCCGCGGCGAACGCCTGCTGCTGTCCAACGTCGACCTCGCCCTGCATGCCGGCTGGCGCGTGGGTGTGATCGGCCGCAACGGCACCGGCAAGTCGTCGCTGTTCGCCGCCATCCAGGGCGAGGTGGAAGCCGACCGCGGCGACATCGACGTGCCCAGCCGCGTGCGCATCGCCAGCGTCGCCCAGGAAACCCCCGCGCTGGACGACCGCGCGCTGGATTTCGTGCTGTCGGGCGATGCCCCGGTGCACGCCGCCCTGCAGGCCGAGGCCACCGCGTTCGCCAACGAGGATTGGGAAGCCGTCGCCGAGGCGCACCACCGCATCGAGGAGCTGGGCGGCTACGACGCCACGGCGCGCGCGGGCAAGCTGCTGCACGGCCTGGGTTTTTCGCCGGACACGCATGACCGGCCGGTCAAGGCGTTCTCCGGTGGCTGGCGCGTGCGTCTGAACCTGGCGCGCGCGCTGATGACGCCCAGCGACCTGCTGTTGCTCGATGAGCCGACCAACCACCTCGACCTCGACGCCGTGCTGTGGCTGGAGCAGTGGCTGCTGCGCTACCCGGGCACGTTGCTGCTGATCAGCCACGACCGCGAATTCCTCGATGGCGTGTCGACCCACACCCTGCACCTGAACGACGGCCGCGCGAAGCTCTACACCGGCGACTACACCGCCTTCGAGCGCCAGCGCGCCGAGCAGCTGCGCCAGCAGCAGATCGCCCACGAGAAGGAACAGGTCGAACGCGCCCACCTGCAGAGCTTCATCGACCGCTTCAAGGCCAAGGCCAGCAAGGCCAAGCAGGCGCAGTCGCGCATGAAGCGGCTGGAGAAGCTGGCCGGTACCGAGGCGGTGCGGGTCGAGCGCGCGCTGCGCATCGAGTTCCCGGTGCCGGACCGGTTGCCGCACGCGCTGCTGCGGCTGGCGGATGCGGATTGCGGGTACGGTCCAAAGCCCCTCTCCCCTCGGGAGAGGGGTGGGGGTGAGGGTTCGACGGAGCGGCAGGATCAACCTGGCCTCGCACCCTCATCCGGTCCTTCGGACCACCTTCTCCCGCAGGGAGAAGGATCGGGCAGCGTCACCATCCTGCAGAACGTCGGCTTCATCCTGGAGGCCGGCGACCGCGTCGCCCTGCTTGGCCCCAACGGCGCCGGCAAGTCGACGCTGGTGAAGTCGCTGGTCGGCGAGCTGCCGCTGCTGTCGGGCGAACGCAGCGGCCATCCGGACCTGCGCATCGGCTACTTCGCCCAGCACACGGTCGAGTCGCTGCGCGAGGGCGCCAGCCCGATGGACCACCTGGGCGACATCGCGCCGGGCGTGGGCAGCCAGCCGCTGCGCGACTTCCTGGGCAAGTGGAACTTCCCGGGCAACCGCGCGTTCGAGTCGGTGGACGGCTTCTCCGGTGGCGAGCGCGCGCGCCTGGCGCTGGCGCTGATCGCCTGGCGCAAGCCCAACGTGCTGCTGCTGGACGAACCCACCAACCACCTCGACCTGGACATGCGCGAGGCGCTGGCCGAGGCGCTGAGCGACTTCGACGGGGCGATCGTGCTGGTCAGCCACGACCGCCACCTGATCGGACTGGTCTGCGACACCTTCTGGCGCGTGGCCGACGGGCAGGCGCTGCCGTTCGACGGCGACCTGGACGAATACGCCAGCTGGCTGCGCACGCGCGATTCCAGCAACGACGGCAAGCCGGCGCGCGCGGCAGCGGCTGCAAGTGCCTCCGCAGTCGCTGTGGCACCGGTGCCGGCCGCGTCCGCGGCGCCGCGCCGCAAGGTCAATCCGGTCAAGCTGGCGGCGGTCGAGGCGCGCGTGGCGGAACTGGAGGGCCGCATCGCCGCGCTGGATGCGCAGCTGGCCGACCCGGCCTGCTACCTGCCCGGCGGCGATGCCGCATCGCTGACGCAGCAGCGCGAGACGCTGTCGGCCACCCTGGCGCAGGTGGAGCTGGAACTGCTGGCGCTGTACGAGGCGGCGTAGGCATCCGGCAGCACCGCCGGCGCAGGATGCTCAGCGCAGGAAGTACTCCACCGTCGTCACCACGCGCACCGTCTTGACCTGCGGGCTGCCCTGGTCGCGGTCGGTGATCGACACCACGCCCTGGTTGGCGTTGCGGATCCCGCCCAGACGGGCGCCGGAGTCCTTGGCGAACTGCTCGGCCGAGGTGCGCGCCGCGCTGGTGGCCTCGGCGATCAGTTCCGGCTTGATCGCGTTGAGCTGCGTGTAGTCGAACTGCGGCTGGCTGCCCTCGCCGATCATCACCCCGCGCGCCACCAGCTCGCCGCTGCGGCGCAGCGCGGCCAGCGCCTCGTCGACGCGCCCGGTGCGCAGCGTGACGGTGGTCGAGTAGCGGTAGCGCTCGGGCGGGCGCTGGTCGCCGTAGGCATAGGCGAACCGGTCCTCCAGCCGCGGCGGCGAGACCACGATTTCCCCGTCCTTGAAGCCGGCCTGCTCGAAGAAACCGCGGATTGCCTGCGTGTTGGCGTCCAGCGCCTGCTGGACTTGGGTCAGGTCGTTGCCGCCCACGGTGTGCGGCAGCGGCCACACGACGAGGTCGGCGGCCACTTCGCGTTCGGCCGAGCCCTTGACCACGACGAAGCGGTCGCCGGTGCGCAGCCGCTCCATGCCCTTGGCGGCAAACCACCCGGCCAGTGCCAGCCCGATGGCGACCAGCGCGCCGGCGATCATCAGGCCCAGCGGCGAGCGGGCAGTGTCGTAATGGTGCGGCTCGGTCATGGCGGCGGTCCGGTGCGGGGATCGGCCGAGGATAACGTCGCCTGGCGACTTGAAAGGCCGCCCGCCGCCCCCACTCGTGGGCCACACGTCAGGTTTCGAAATCCGCCCCATGCCGATCTATGCCTTCGAGTGCGCCGCCTGCGGCCACACCTTCGACCGCCTGCAGAAGCTGTCCGACGCCGATCCCACCCAGTGCCCGGAGTGCGCCGAGCCGCAGGTCCGCCGCCAGCTGACCGCGCCGCAGTTCCGCCTGGCCGGCGGAGGCTGGTACGAGACCGACTTCAAGAAGGACGGCGACACGAAGCGCAACCTGGCCGGGGATGCCGGCGCAGCCGACAAGGCCAGGACGGGTGGGGAGTCGACGTCGACCACGCCCGCGGCCACAACGGATGCGAAGCCGGCCAAGGCGCCGGAGCCAAAACCCGCCGCGCCGGCCAAGCCGGCGACGCCGTCCAGCTGAGGCCGTGTCTCTGCGTCTGTAGGAGCGGCTTCAGCCGCGATCCGCGCGTTCAATCAAGTCCGTTGTAGGCGCGACGTGACTCGCGACCGGAGCCGTACCCAATTGCGCGGTCGCGACTCACGTCGGTCCTGCAAATTTGGTGTGAGACGACGATCGCGGCTGAAGCCGCGCCTACGGGCGCGGTTACAGGCCGGCGGTGGCCCGGGCGGGCGTCGCCTTCGCGCTGACGAACACCCCGCTGCAGCCCCGGTCCACCCACACCACGCCATCGCGGTGACCCCAGTTGCCGCCTTCCACGCACATCACCTCCGACACTTCGTGCGACAACCGCGCGGGTCCGCGGAACGGCAGCGCGCATTCGCGATAGCCCAGTCCCGGGCTGTCGCAGCGCACGTGGGCCGATGCGGTGGCGGGATCGAGGGGGGTAGCGGCGTCATCGGTCGCTTGCGGCGGCGCGACGATGGTCAGGCCGACCTGCATGGATGCGCGCGAGGTGCCTGCCAGCATCGGGCCGGCGTGGCGAAGAAGTCCGGGCGCGGCGGCGACGGGGGCGGCGGACTGGACGGGTGGCGTCGGGTCGATGCGGGCTCCCGCCAGAAACGGAACGGCGCACAACGCCAGCATCAGCATCCGGGTGCTGCGCGTGCGTGCGGTCGTCATGCGCCCTCTCCTCCTACCGGTCTGCCCGCGTCGGGCAGGCCGTGGTCCTGGTCCGGAACTTGCCTTTCACTCCTCTCAGCGACTGCTCCGGGGATTTCTTGAGAGCGTCGCAATCGCGCATGTGCGAAACCGGAACGGCCGTCGCACTTCAATGGCAACGCCGCTGACGCAGTGGAACGGCCGTCCGCAGGCACCGGTTGCGGCGGCTCCGGACCGCACGCGCGTCGCGGTGCCGCTAAAATGGCCCGCCCCGCTGCGTGCCGGCCGTCCCGGTGCGCGGCACCCGGCACGCCCGGCACCCCGCGCGGCCGCCACCCGGAGCCCCCATGCGTACCCATTTCTGTGGCCTCGTCGACGAGCGCCTGATCGGCCAGACCGTGACCCTGTGCGGCTGGGCCGACGTCGCCCGCAACCTCGGCGGCCTGTGCTTCATCGACCTGCGCGACCACGAGGGCATCGTCCAGGTCGTGGCCGAGCCGGCCGACGTCGAGGGCAATGCCGCCGTGATCGCGGCCGCGGCGCACGTCGGCTACGAGGACTGCCTGCGCATCACCGGCACCGTGCGCCGGCGCGAGTCGGTCAACACCAAGATCCCGACCGGCCAGGTCGAAGTCGTCGCCACGGCCATCGAGGTGCTCAACAAGGCCGAGCCGCTGCCGTTCCACGCCCATGAGAACCCGGGCGAGGACATTCGCCTGAAGTACCGGTACCTCGACCTGCGCACGCCGGACATGCAGCGCAAGATGCGCACGCGCACGAAGCTGGTGCAGGCGCTGCGCCGCTGGCTGGATGCGCGCGGCTTCCAGGACATCGAGACGCCGATCCTGACCAAGGCCACGCCTGAGGGCGCGCGCGACTTCCTGGTGCCGGCGCGCATGCACCCGGGCGAGTTCTACGCGCTGCCGCAGAGCCCGCAGCTGTTCAAGCAGATCCTGATGATGGCGGGCTTCGACCGCTACTACCAGATCGCGCGCTGTTTCCGCGACGAGGCGCTGCGCGCCGACCGCCAGCTGGAATTCACCCAGCTGGACATGGAGTTCGCGTGGGTCACCGAGCGCGACGTGCAGGACACCGTCGAGCAGATGATCCGCGAGGTGTTCGTCGAAGTGATGGAGGTCGAACTCGGTGAGTTCCCGCGCATGACCTATGCCGAGGCGATGCGTCGCTACGGCTCGGATAAACCTGATCTGCGCATCGAGCTGGAGCTCACCGACATCGCGCAGCTGGTGAAGGGCTGCGAGTTCAAGGTGTTCACCGACTGGGCCAATGCCGAGGGCGGCCGCGTGGTCGCGCTGCGCGCACCGGGCGCGGCCTCGTTGTCGCGCAAGCAGATCGACGAGCTGGGCGCGCATGCCGCCAAATACGGCGCCAAGGGCCTGGCATGGATGAAGGTGGAGACCGCGGGGCAGGGCGCGGGCGGGGTGAACTCGCCGATCGCCAAGTTCCTGGACGACGCCACGGTCAACGCCATCGTCGAGGCCGCGGGCGCGCAGTCGGGCGACCTGCTGCTGTTCGGCGCCGGCCCGTACAACACCGCCTCCGACTTCATGGGCGCGGTGCGCCTGAAGCTCGGCCGCGACCTGGGCCTGGTGGGCGAGGGCTGGAAGCCGCTGTGGGTCACCGACTTTCCGATGTTCGAGTGGGACGAGGAGGCGCAGCGCTACGTGGCGCTGCACCACCCGTTCACCGCGCCGGCGGTGGACGACGTGGCCGACCTGCGCGCCAATGCCCGCACCGCGGTCAGCCGCGGCTACGACATGGTGCTCAACGGCAACGAGATCGGCGGCGGTTCGGTCCGCATCCACCGCCCGCAGATGCAGGCGGCAGTGTTCGACCTGCTGGGCATCGGCGCCGACGAGCAGCAGGCCAAGTTCGGCTTCCTGCTGGACGCGCTGAAGTACGGTGCACCGCCGCACGCCGGCATCGCCTTCGGCATCGACCGCATCGCCGCGCTGATGGCTGGCACCGAGTCCATCCGCGACGTCATCGCCTTCCCCAAGACCACCGGCGCGCAGTGCCTGATGACCGACGCCCCGTCGCCCATCGACGCCGCCCAGCTGGCCGAGGTGCACGTGGCGGTGCGGCCGAAGGCGAGCTGACCCGCCGGGGCCGTTGTAGGAGCGGCTGAAGCCGCGATCGGATCCGCGATTCCGTTGCAGGAGCGACGCGAGTCGCGACCCCAAGCCCCGATGACTGGCGCGGTCGCGACTTAAGTCGCTCCTACAACTTTGGCGTTTCGCCGGATGTTCGATCGCGGCTGAAGCCGCTCCTACAATGGCGCGATGACCGGAACGACGACCCCTGCCATCCGCCGCGCCGGCCCTGACGACGCAGCCGTGCTGTCGCGGCTGGCGGTGCGCACCTTCACGGAGACCTTCGGCCACCTGTACCCGGCCGAAGACCTGCAGGCCTTCCTCGACGAGGCCTACGCCGTCGGTCGGCAGACGACGATCCTCTCGCATCCCGACTATGCGGTGTGGTTGCTGGAGGACGACGGCGTCGCGGTCGGCCATGCCGCCGCCGGCCCCTGCGGCCTGCCGCATCCGGACGTGCAGCCTGACGACGGTGAACTCAAGCGCCTGTACGTGCTGGCGGCTTACCAGAACGGCGGGTGGGGCGGCCGGCTGTTCGATGCGGCGATGCACTGGCAGCTGCGTCACGGCCCGCGGACGCTGTGGGTCGGGGTGTGGTCGCAGAACCACGGCGCGCAGCGCTTTTACGGGCGCCATGGCTTCGAACACGTCGGCGACTACGTCTTTCCGGTCGGCCGGGTGCGCGACCACGAGTTCATCCTGCGGCGTCGCGCGGACGCGCCTGCGTGAGCCGGCCGGTCGTCCTCGTCCACGGCCTGTGGATGCCGCGGTTTTCGATGCTGCCGCTGGCGCGCCGGCTGCAGCGTGCCGGCTTCGCCCCCCGGCTGTTCGGCTATTCCACGATCGCCGGCGGACCCGAGGCGGCGGTGCCACGCCTGGCGGGGCTGCTGCGCGAAGGCGCCGACGTGGTGGCCCACAGCCTGGGCGGGCTGGTGACCCTCACCGCCCTGCAGCGCGAGCCGGATCTGCCGGTCCGGCGCGTCGTGTGCCTGGGCTCGCCCCTGTGCGGCAGTGCCGCCGCCAAAGGGCTGGCGCTGCGCCACCCGTTCGCGATGACGCTCGGCCGCAGCGCGGACCTGCTGCGCAGCGGCTGCCAGCCGTGGAGCGGCCACGCGCAGGTGGGCATGGTCGCGGGACGCACGCCCGCTGGGGCTGGGCCAGTTCTTCGGCGGCCTGCGCGAGGTGAGCGATGGCACCGTCGCCGTCGCCGAAACCCGCCTGGCGGGGCTGGCCGACCACGTGGTGGTGCCGGCCAGCCACAGCGGCCTGCTGCTGTCCCCGTTGGCCGCCACGCAGGCGGTCGCCTTCCTGCGGTCGGGCCGATTCGAGCACGGGCTCTGATGCGGTCCGTATAATCGCCGGTCGCTCCGACGCAGCAGGTTCACCGACGCATGGCCGGCCATTCCAAATGGGCCAACATCGCAGCACCGCAAGGGCGCGCAGGACGCCAAGCGCGGCAAGATCTTCACCAAGATCATCCGCGAGATCTCCGTGGCCGCCCGCAGCGGTGGCGGCGATCCGGCCAACAACCCGCGCCTGCGCACCGCGATCGACAAGGGGCTGGGCGCGAACATGTCCAAGGACGTGATCGAGCGCGCCATCAAGAAGGCCACCGGCGAGCTGGAAGGCGTCGACTACGAGGAGATCCGCTACGAGGGCTACGCCCCGGGCGGCGTCGCGGTGATCGTCGACTGCCTGACCGACAACAAGGTCCGCACCGTGGCCGACGTGCGCCACGCCTTCGGCAAGTTCGGCGGCAACCTGGGCACCGACGGCTCGGTCGCCTTCATGTTCAACAAGACTCGGCGTGCTGAGCTTCCCGCCCGGCTGCGAGGAAGACGCGGTGACGGAGGCGGCGATCGAGGCCGGTGCCGACGACGTCGTGGTCTATCCCGACGATGGCGCCATCGATGTGCTGACGTCGCCGGATGCGTTCGACCGGGTCAAGGCCGCGATGGCTGGCGCGGGCCTGGAGCCGGCGCAGGCCGAAGTCACCTGGCGCGCCGACAACGACATCGCGGTGTCCGGCGAAACCGCGCAGCAGGTGGTCAAGCTGTTGGACTGGCTGGAAGACCTGGACGACGTGCAGAACGTCTATTCCAACGCCGACCTGGGCGAAGACGCGTATGCGTGACAGCCGGGATTCGGGATTCGGGATTCGGGATTCGATGTTGCGGCTGCTGGTACCGTGCTCGCCCGGCCCAGGCCTTTCGAGCTGGCCGTCGGCTTCGAGCTGCTGATGCTTTCCAATCCCGAATCCCGAATCCCGAATCCCGGATTCGTGACGAATCCTTGGCATCGACCCGGGTTCGCAACGCACCGGCATCGGCGTCATCGACGTCGGCCGGCGACGGGCGCTGCACGTACGTGCATTGCGAAGCGCTCAAGCTGCTGGACGCCGACGACTTTCCCGCTCGCCTCGGCCTGCTGTGCGAGGGGCTGGAGCGCGTGCTGGACGAATGGCAGCCGCAGCACGTGGCGATCGAGACCGTGTTCATGGCCAAGTCCGCGACATCCGCGCTGAAGCTCGGCCACGCCCGCGGCGCGGCGCTGGCGACGGTGGTGCGGCGGCGGTTGACGGTCAGTGAATACGCGCCGCGCGTGATCAAGCAGTCGCTGGTCGGCCGTGGCGCCGCCGAGAAGGACCAGGTGCAGCACATGGTGCGGCTGCTGCTGGGCCTGCCTGAAAAGAAATTGCAGGCCGACGCCGCCGACGCGCTGGCCGTCGCCCTGACCCATGCGCACATGAGCGCCACCGCCGGACGCACCGGCGTGAGCGTGGCGATGCTGAGGCGGCGGTGATGAGTGGTGATTGCACAGTTGTGCTCCCTCCCCTGCTTAAGCAGGGGAGGGCTGGGGAGGGGTGCTTTGTGCTTACGCATTCAAAAGCACCCCCTCCCAACCGTCCGGCCCGTCGGCACAGCCGCCGTGCGTTCTTCGGACCGCGAGCCGGTGGCTCGCGAACGGTCCTCATCACCCCCCTGCATTCGCAGGGGGAGGAGATAAACAAAGGAGCCACCCCATGATCGGACGCCTGAAGGGCATCGTCGTCCACAAGCAGCCGCCGTGGCTGGTGGTCGACGTCAACGGCGTGGGCTACGAGCTGGAAGCGCCGATGAGCACCTTCTACGACCTGCCCGAGCTCGGCCGCGAAGTGTCGCTGTTCACGCACTACGCGCAGAAGGAGGACAGCGTCTCGCTGTACGGCTTCCTGCGCGAGGGCGAGCGACGCCTGTTCCGCGACGTGCAGAAGGTGACCGGCATCGGCGCGAAGATCGCGCTGGCGGTGCTGTCGGGCATGCCGCGTGGACGAGTTCGCGCGGCTGGTGCAGGCCGGCGACGTCACCGCGCTGACGCGCATTCCCGGCATCGGCAAGAAGACCGCCGAGCGCATGGTGGTCGAGCTGCGCGACCGCGCCGCCGACCTGGCCGGCGCGCGGCGCGGCGATCGGCGGCCAGGGGCTGCCGGGCGACCCGCAGTCCGAGGCTGTCGATCGCCCTGCAGCAGCTGGGCTACAAGCCGGCCGAGGCCGCGCGCATGGCCCGGGACGCGACCGAGGCCGGCGACGACGCCGCCACCATCATCCGCAAAGCGCTAAAGTCCGCGCTTCGCTGACTTTCGCGTTCAAGCACACCAGGACGGCCCATGGCCACCGCCATCCAACACGCCCCGGCACGAACAGGCCGGCAGCCACTCGCCACGGCAACGTCGGCCTTGCCGGCCTGGTCGTCGGCGCGATCGGCGTCGTCTTCGGCGACATCGGCACCAGCCCGCTGTACACGCATCAAGGAGGCGTTCTCGCCGCATTACGGCCTGGTCGCCGACCACGACACCGTGCTCGGCATGCTGTCGCTGGTCTTCTGGTCGCTGATGCTCGTGGTGACGGTGAAGTACGTGACCATCATCATGCGCGCCGACAACGAGGGCGAGGGCGGCATCATGGCGCTGATGGCGCTGGCCCAGCGCAGCCTGCCCAAGGATTCGCGGTCGGCGTACCTGGTCGGCATCCTCGGCATCTTCGGCGCGTCGCTGTTCTTCGGCGACGGCGTGATCACGCCGGCGATCTCGGTGCTGTCGGCGGTCGAGGGCCTGGAGGTCGTCGCGCCCGCAACTGCATGCGCTGGATCGTGCCGATCACGCGTGCTGGTGCTGGTCGCCTGTTCGCGACGCAGCGCCTCGGCACCGCCAAGGTCGGCCGGGTGTTCGGGCCGATCACCGTGCGTGTGGTTCCTGGCGCTGGCGGTGCTCGGCGTGGTCAACATCCTGCACGAGCCCGAAGTGCTCAAGGCGCTCAACCCGTGGTGGGCGCTGCACTTCTTCCTCGACCACGGCTCGGCACGGCATCTTCATCCTCGGCGCGGTGGTGCTGGCGGTGACCGGCGGCGAGGCGCTGTACGCCGACATGGGCCACTTCGGCGCCAAGCCCATCCGCTACGGCTGGTACTTCTTCGTGCTGCCGGCGCTGATGCTCAACTACCTGGGGCAGGGCGCGCTGGTGCTGGAAGACCCCGACGGCCAGCCAGCAACCCGTTCTACATCGGCGTGCCGGAGTGGGGCCGCTGGCCGATGATCGTGCTGGCCACCGCGGCCACGGTGATCGCGTCGCAGGCGGTCATCACCGGCGGTTTCTCGGTGGCGCGCCAGGCGATGCAGCTGGGCTACATCCCGCGCATGCAGATCAAGCACACCTCCAGCGACACCATCGGCCAGATCTACATTCCCGCCATCAACTGGCTGATGATGGCGATCGTCATCGCTGCTGGTGCTGACGTTCCGCACCTCGTCCAACCTCGCCACCGCCTACGGCATTTCGGTGTCGATGACGATGCTGATCGACACGCTGCTGCTGGCGATCGTCGCCCGCGCGCTGTGGCCGCGCTGGCGGCTGCTGGGTGCTGCCGCTGTGCGTGGTGTTCCTGGTGGTCGGACGTGGCGCTTCGTCATCGCCAACGGCGCCAAGTTCCTGCAGGGCGGCTGGTTCCCGGTGGTGCTGGGCATCGTGCTGTTCACCCTGCTGCGCACCTGGCGCCGCGGCCGCAAGCTGCTGCGCGACGAGATCCAGAAGGAGGGCATCCAGCTGGACACCTTCCTGCCCGGCCTGATGCTGGCCCCGCCGGTGCGGGTGCCGGGCACCGCGGTGTTCCTGACGGCCGATCCCGGCGTCGTGCCGCATGCGCTGCTGCACAACCTCAAGCACAACAAGGTGCTGCACGAGCGCAACGTGTTCCTGACGGTGGAAACGCTCGACGTGCCCTATGCGCACCGGCGGCTGAGGATCGAAGCGATCGGGGACGACTTCCACCGGGTGATCGTGCGCTTCGGCTTCATGGAAACCCCCGACGTGCCGCTGGCGCTCATGCGCAGCTGCGACGAGGGCGGCATCCACTTCGACCCGATGGACACCACCTACTTCGCCAGCCGCGAGACGATCATCGCCATGGCCCGGCGCGGCATGCCGATCTGGCGCGACCGCCTGTTCGCCCTCATGCACCGCAACGCGGCCTCGGCGACGGGCTTCTTCCGCATCCCCGGCAACCGGCTGGTGGAGCTGGGCGCGCAGGTGGAGATCTAGGCGCTTTTCTGCGTCATCCCGGCCGATGAAGGCCGGTCATGGCGCACTCCATGCCGTGGTCCCGCGCGGGCGGATGGCGGCAGGCGGCCTTGATCAATCGATCGCCGCGAAGGTTTCCACCCGCCCCGTCGGCCCCGACACGATCAGCAGGTCGCCGTGCTCGATCAGCGTGTCGGCCTTGGCGTAGGTGAAATCCGTCCGTGCGCGCTTCACGCCCACCACCGTCACGCCGTACTTGCTGCGCAGCGCCGACTCGCTGAGCGTCTTGCCGTGCGCCTCGCGTGGCGCGCGCGTCTTGGCGATCGCGAAGCCGTCGTCGAACTCGATGAAGTCGATCATCCTGCCGGTGACCAGGTGGGCGACGCGCTCGCCCATCGCGGCCTCGGGGTAGACCACGTGGTGCGCGCCGGTGCGCTCCAGGATGCGGCCGTGCTTTTCGGTGGTCGCCTTGGCCCAGATGTCGCCGACGCCGAGCTCCTCAGCGCCAGCACGGTCAGCACGCTGGCCTCGATGTCGTTGCCGATGCCGACCACGGCGCGCGAGAACTCGTGCACGCCCAGCTGGCGCAGCACGTCGCTGCGGTGCTGTCGGCCTGCACCACGTGGGTGAGGCGGTGGCCCAGTGCTGCACCACCTCGGCGTCCTCGTCGATGCCGAGCACCTCGTGCCCGAGGCGCAGCAGCGAATCGGCCACGGCGCTGCCGAAGCGGCCCAGGCCGATCACGACCACGCTGTCGGCATGGACGGCTTTGGAATGACTAGCCAACGATGGGGTGCTCCTCTGGGTAGCGGTAGGCGCTGGGCCGGCTGCGCAGCGCCAGCGCGGTGGCGACGGTGATGGTACCGACGCGGCCGACGAACATCAGTGCCACCAGCACCAGGTGCGCCGGCGGGCGGCAGATTGCGCGGTGATGCCGGTGGACAGGCCGACAGTGGCGAAGGCCGAGATCGCCTCGAACATCAGCACCTCCAGCGGCAAGGCGGTCAGTGCCATGAGCGCGAGCGTGGCGAACGCCAGCACCGCCACGCCCAGCAGCGCGACCGTCAGCGCCTGGCGCTGCGCGTCCGCGGCGATGCGGCGGTTGAAGGCGGTGACGTCGCGCTCGCCGCGGACCTCGGCCCAGACCACGAGCCCCAGCAGGAAGAAGGTGGTCACCTTGATGCCGCCCGCGGTGCCAGCGCTGCCGCCGCCGATGAACATCAGCACGTAGTGACGGCCCAGGTTTCCGACGCCATCGCGCCCACGTCGACCACGTTGAAACCGGCCGTGCGCGCACTCACCGACTGGAACGCGGCGCCCAGGAGCTTGCCGCCGACCCCGGCGTCGGCCAGCGTGCGGTTGCCCACTCCAGCGCAAGGATCGCCAGCAGGCCCGCCACAGCAGGAACGCGGTGCCGGCCAGGGTGAGGCGCGTGTGCACCGACCAGCGCGACCAGCCGCCGCGCTGGCGGTGCATCTCGAACAGCACCGGGAAGCCGATGCCGCCGATCATGATGGCCAGCATCACCGGCACCAGCACCACCGGATCGGCGGCAAAGCCCACCAGGCCGTCGGAGTAGGTGGAGAAGCCCGCGTTGTTGAACGCCGACACCGCATGGAAGACGCCGTGCCACAACGCAGGACCCAACGGCTCGCCGTAGCCGACATGCAGCTGCAACGTGATCACGGCCGCCACGGCCGCCTCGACCGCCAGCGTCACCGCCAGGATCAGCTTGAGCACGCCCATCACGTCGCCCAGCCCGAGGCTGCGCGTTTCGGCCTGCGCGACGAGCCGCGTGCCAGGCGCAGGCGTTGCGACACCAGCAGGCCCAGCAGCGTCGCGCCGGTCATGATGCCGAAGCCGCCGACCTGGAACAGCAGCAGGATCACGCCCTGGCCGAAGGGCGACCACGCAGTGCCGGTATCGACCACTGCCAGGCCGGTCACGCACACGGCCGAGGTCGCGGTGAACAGCGCGGTCAGCCACGGCGCACTGCCATCGGCCGCCCATGACGCCGGCAACATCAGCAGGCAGGTGCCCAGCGCGATAGCGGCGAGGAACGCCAGCGGCACCAGCCGGGCGGGGTGTTGGATCCCGTGTCGCATGCGGTCGCGGGTCAGCGCGCTCCGGGGCGCGGCGTGGGGCGCGGATTGTGCCACCGGCGCGTGCCGCCCGCGAACGCTGCCGGCGCCGCGCCGCGCGTGCGACCATGGGCGCCATGACCGACGACCGCATCATCGCGCCCGCCGCGACCCGCGAGGACGACCTGGCCGAAGCCTCGATCCGCCCGCGCGTGCTGGACGAATACCTGGGCCAGCAGCCCGTTCGCGAGCAGATGAAGATCTACATCGAGGCGGCGAAGGGCCGCGGCGAGGCGCTCGACCATGTGCTGATCTTCGGCCCGCCGGGCCTGGGCAAGACCACGCTCAGCCACGTCATCGCCAACGAACTGGGCGTCGGCCTGCGCCAGACCTCCGGCCCGGTGATCGAGAAGGCCGGCGACCTGGCCGCGCTGCTGACCAACCTGCAGCCGCACGACGTGCTGTTCATCGACGAGATCCACCGACTCTCGCCCGTGGTCGAGGAGGTGCTGTACCCGGCGATGGAGGACTTCCAGATCGACATCATGATCGGCGAGGGTCCCGCGGCCCGCTCGATCAAGCTCGACCTGCCGCCCTTCACGCTGATCGGCGCCACCACCCGGGCCGGCTTGCTGACCGCGCCGCTGCGCGACCGCTTCGGCATCGTCCAGCGGCTGCAGTTCTACAGCGCCGAGGAGCTGACGCGGATCGTGCGGCGCTCGGCGCAGATCCTCGCGATCGATTGCGAAGTCGACGGCGCGGGCGAGATCGCCCGGCGTTCGCGCGGCACCCCGCGCATCGCCAACCGGCTGCTGCGCCGCGTGCGCGACTTCGCGCAGGTGCGCGCCGACGGTCGCATCGATCGCGCCACCGCCGATGCCGCGATGCAGATGCTGAAGGTGGATCCGGAAGGCTTCGACGACCTGGACCGTCGCCTGCTGTCGACCATCATCGAGTCGTTCAACGGCGGCCCGGTGGGCGTAGAGTCGCTGGCGGCGGCGCTGAGCGAGGAGCGCGGCACGCTGGAGGACGTCATCGAGCCGTACCTGATCCAGCAGGGCTACCTGGTGCGCACCGCGCGCGGCCGTGCCGCCACGCCCAAGGCCTATCGCCACATGGGCATCGAACCGGTGGGGCGCGATGCCTCGCTCTTCTGATGGTCGCTTGCGTCGTGCGCCCTTGGATGGTCGTCCCCACACCGTTGTCGCCTTGAGCGCAGCGAGGGGCCTGCTTTTTCATTGCAGAGTCGATGAAGCAGATCACTCGCCTTGCCCGGGATGACAATCGATAAGCTTCCCGCTTCCCGCTTCCCGCTTCCCGCTTCCCGCTTCCCGCTTCCCGCTTCCCGCTTCCCGCTTCCCCACTTTCAAACAATGTTCAGCCTTCCGATCCGCGTTTACTGGGAAGATACCGACGCCGGCGGGGTGGTCTACCACGCGCAGTACCTGGCGTTCCTGGAGCGCGCGCGCAGCGAATGGATGCGCGCCAACGGGTACGGGCAGGAACTTCTGCGGCTCCGGCACGATCTGGTGTTCGCCGTGCGTGCCATGTCGGTGGACTTCCTCAAGCCTGCGCGACTGGACGATGCACTGCAGGTCACCGCGCAACTGCGCGAGTGCCGCCGCGCCAGCGCGGTGTTCGACCAGTCGGTGCTGTGCGAGGGCGTGACGCTGCTGACCGCGCGGGTGCGGGTGGCGGCGCTGGACGCGGCGGGCTTCAGGCCCAAGGCGATCGCGGCCGAGCTGTACACACAACTCAAGGCGTTGGAGCGCCCCGCCTGATGGGCGCGCGAAACCGAACCACGGCCCCCCGGCCCGGAGAACCCCTGGCATGACCGCACCGATGACCGCCCTGCTGGCCACCACCGTCGAACCGCTGCCCGCAGAGGCCGTCGATGCGGTGGCCCAGTCCGCCGCCGCCGCCGCGCCCGCCCTGGGCAACGACCTGGACATGCTGCAGCTGATCCTGCATGCCTCCATCCCGGTGCAGCTGGTGATGGTGCTGCTGCTGGCCGCGTCGATCGCGTCGTGGGTGATCATCTTCCGCAAGAAGAAGGTGCTCGACCGCGCCGAGCGGGAGGCCGACCAGTTCGAGGAGCGCTTCTGGTCCGGCGCCGAGCTGTCCAAGCTCTATGCCGGCTCGACCGAGCGCAACCGCGACATCAGCGGCCTGGAGGCGATCTTCGAGGCCGGCTTCCGCGAGTTCGGGCGCCAGCGCCAGCGCCGCGGCGCCGACAGCCGCATGCAGCTGGAGGGCGCGCAGCGCGGCATGCGCGTGGCCTCGGCGCGCGAGATCGACGGGCTGGAGCACAACCTCGAGTTCCTGGCCAACGTCGGTTCCATCGCGCCCTACGTCGGCCTGTTCGGCACGGTGTGGGGCATCATGATTTCGTTCCAGGGCCTGGCCAACATGAAGGAGGCGACGATTGCCACCGTCGCGCCAGGCATCTCCGAGGCGCTGATCGCCACCGCGATGGGCCTGTTCGCCGCCATCCCCGCGGTGTGGGCGTACAACCGCTACGCCACCAAGGTCGAGCGCATGAACGTGCGCTACGACGCCTTCGCCGAGGAGTTCTCCTCGATCCTGGAGCGCCAGGCCCACGTCGACGACAGCCCGGCCGCCGCGCCGTACGTGCCCGTCCGCTGATCCGCATGGCCCGTCTCGGGCGTTGAACGCAGCCACACGAGAGGAACGCCATGTCCGCCATCGCCTCGCGCCGCCGCAAGCGCAAGCTCAAGGCCGAAATCAACGTCGTGCCCTATATCGACGTGATGCTGGTGCTGCTGATCATCTTCATGGTCACCGCGCCGCTGTTGAACCTGGGCGTGGATATCGAACTGCCGCAGTCCAATGCCAAGTCGATGCAGGAAAAGAAGGACCCGGTGATCGTCAGTGTCGACCGGGCGGGCAACTACTTCTTGACGGTAGAAGCCGGCAGCAATGAAGCTGTGACCGCGGAGCAGCTGGAAGCAAAGATTGGAGCAATCGTGCGGCAGAACCCGCAGGTCCCGGTGTTCGTGGCCGGTGACGGCTCGGCGAACTACCAGAAGGTAATGGATGCGATGGTGCTGCTGCAGGAAGCGGGCGTGCAGCGCGTCGGCCTGATGAGCCAGCCCAGCAGCGAAGGCGGCAGGTAATGCGGGAGTCGCGCGCCGACACCGCGCAGGCCGTCGTCCTCGCGATCGGGTTGCACGCCCTGCTGCTGGCGGTGCTGTTTTTCGGCATGTGGTTCAGCAGCAGCCGTGAGCAGGTGTCGGCGGCGGGCTCGCCGATCTCGGCCGAGCTGATCGATGCCAACGCGCTTTCGCAGGCGATGCAGGACACGCTGGAAGACCGGCCCGAGCCGGCGGTCGAGCCGCTGCCTGTCCCGGTGACCGAACCCGACTCCGAGCCGCAGCCGGTCGCGCCGCTGCCCCAGCCTGTGCCTGAGCCGGCCCCGCAGGACGCGCCGACCCCGCCGCGCCCGGCGCCGCAGGACTTCATCCCCGACCCGGATACGCGCAACCAGGACGCGGTCACCGACCAGCCCACGCCGCGCCCGACCGACGAGCGCCGCCTGCAGGAGGAACGCCGCCGCCAGGAGCAGGTCGACCTGACCGAACAGCGCGAGCGCCAGCGCGAAGCCGAGCGTCAGCGCCGCCTGTCGGAGATGGAGCGCGAGCGCCAGCAGCAGCTCGCCGACATCCGCCGGCAGCGCGAGGCGGCCGCACGCGAGGCCGAACAGGCGCAGCGCCAGCTCGAGCGCATCGCCCAGGCGCGGGCCCGCAGTGCGTCCGAGGACGCGGCCCGCAGCGATGCCGCCGCCAGTGCGCCGGCCGGAAACAACGGCACCGACACCGGCCTGCAGGCCCGGTATGCGGCCGCGCTGCAGCAGGCGATCCTGTCCAAGTGGACGCGCCCGGAGACGGTGCCGCTCGGCGCGGTGTGCCGACTGACCATCCGCCAGCTGCCCGGCGGCGAGGTGATGAGCGCGGAGGTCTCCAGCCCATGCGCCTATGACGAGCAGGGGCGCCGTTCGATCGAAGCCGCGGTGCTCAAGGCGCAGCCGCTGCCGTACGCGGGCTTCGAATCCGTCTTCCAGCGCACGCTGACACTCAATTTCCGTGCCGAAGACCGGTAGCACGCAGCCTTTCGTTCAGCTTTGAGACAGCGTTCACACCCAACCTGTTAACACTTCCCCCGCTCGATCCTGGACTTGCCGATGAACCGACCCCTGCGCTGGCTGGCCGCGCTGCTTGCCGTCCTCCTTCCATTTGCCTCGATGGCCCAGCAGGGCCTGGAAATCGACATCGTCGGCGGCAACGCCGCCGCCCTGCCGATCGCGGTGGTGCCGATGCCCTACCAGGGCGTCCGGCGCGGCGCCGCAGACCGACATCGCCGCGGTCATCACCGCCGACCTCAACCGCTCCGGCCAGTTCCGCGGCCTGCCTGCGACCGACATGGTCGAGCGCCCCACGCGCGGCAGCGAGGTCAGCTACCCGACCTGGCGCGCGCTCAACCAGGATTACCTGGTGGTCGGCCGCGTGGTCGATGCCGGCGCCGGCAGCTACCGGGTCGAGTACGAGCTGTTCGACGTGGCCAAGCAGCAGCGCCTGCTGGGGTTCGCGCTGACCGCGCGCAGCAACGCGATGCGCGATGTCGCGCACCAGATCGCCGACGCCGTCTACGAAAAGATCCTGGGCGTGCCGCGGCGCGTTCTTCACCCGCATCGCCTACGTCACCGCCACCGGCGTCGGGCAGGGCGCGCAGTACGCGCTGATGGTCGCCGACTCGCGACGGCTACAACCCGCAGACCGTGGTGCGCTCGTCCGAGCCGCTGCTGTCGCCGTCGTGGAGCCCGGACGGCAGCCGCCTCGCCTACGTGAGCTTCGAGGGCGGCAATTCGTCGATCTACATCCAGGACATCGCCATCGGCGCAGCCGCGAGCTGGTCGCGCAGCTTCCGCGGCATCAACGGCGCGCCGGCGTTCTCGCCCGACGGCCGCCGCCTGGCGCTGACGCTGTCGCGCAGCGGCAACCCGGAGATCTACGTGATGGACCTGGGCAGCCGCGCGCTGACCCAGGTCACCAACCATTTCGGCATCGACACCGAGCCGACCTGGAGCGCCGACGGCGGCACGATCTACTTCACCTCCGACCGCGGCGGCAATCCGCAGATCTACCAGGTCGCCGCCAGCGGCGGCAGCGCCAGCCGCGTGACCTTCCAGGGCAGCTACAACGCCAGCGCCAGCGTGTCGTTCGACGGCAAGAAGATCGCCACCGCGCAGGGCGCGGGCAACATCTACCGCATCGCGATGCTGGACAGCAGCGCTGGGCTCGCCGCGCTGGAGCACGCTGTCGCCCGGGTTCGCTGGACGAGTCGCCCAGCTTCGCGCCCAACGCCAGCATGATCCTCTATGCTGCGCGCGAAGGCCGCCGGGGCGTGCTGTACGCGGTGTCGGCCGATGGCCGCGTGCGCCAGCGCCTGGTGCTGGCCGACGGCGACGTGCGCGAACCGGCCTGGGGCCCGTTCCGCACGCCGCGCTGACGCTGCGCCACCACGCTTATCCTGTACCGACTTGACCCACCCTGCACCGTGCTAAGCGTGCGCATGACATCGACCAAGGAAGACGCCATGAACACCACCACCCGCCTCATCGCTCGCCGCCGCTGCTCGTGCACCGCCGGCCGTCGCCTGCTCCAAGAAGGTCAAGGAAGACCCGCCGGTCGACACCGGCACCGCCCCGACCGCGCCGATCACGGCGATGCCCCGACCACGCCGGGCGCGTACGGCCCGGACGACCTCGACACCGACGCCTGCCTGCGCCAGCGCGTCGTCTACTTCGACCTCGACCAGGACACGCTGCGTCCGGAGTTCCAGGCGATCGTCGGCTGCCACGCCAAGTACCTGCGTGACCGTCCGTCCTCGCGCATGACGCTGGAAGGCAACGCCGACGAGCGCGGCAGCCGCGAATACAACCTCGGCCTGGGCGAGCGCCGTGGCAATGCGGTGTCGTCGGCGCTCCAGGCCAACGGCGGCTCGGGCAGCCAGATCACCGTGACCAGCTACGGCGAAGAGCGTCCGACCTGCACCGACTCCGAGCGAGGACTGCTGGGCCCAGAACCGTCGCGTCGAGATCATCTACACCGCGCAAGTGATGCAGCGCCTGCAGATGCGCCGCATGCAACGCATGGCGTTGGTGTCTGCAACTGCGTTCGCGGCGGCCCTCGTGGCCGCCGCTGCCCGCGTTGGCCCAGCGCGCCAGCCTGGCCGATCGCGTGGCCGCGCTCGAAGCAGCGCGCGGGCGACAACCAGGCCAACGTCGACCTGCTCAACCAGGTCAACCAGCTGCGACCGAGGTGCCAGGCGCTGCGCGCGCAGGTCGAGGAGTTGCAGCAGCAGAACGAGCAGCTGCAGTCAGACTCGCGGAGCCAGTACCTCGACCTGGACGGCCGCCTCAAGCGGCTGGAAGGCGGCGATGCCGGGTGGCCCGGCACTGGTGCGCCGGACGCCGGTCACGGCCGCCGGCCGATCGCACCGCCGCACGCCCGTGCCTGCGCCGCCGTGGACCGCCCGCCGACGGTCCATGGCGACCGCGGCACCCTGGCCCAGGGCGCGGGTGAACGCGCGGCCTACGACGCGGCGTTCGACGCGCTGCAAGACCGGCGCAGTACGCCGAGTCGGCACGGCTGTTCCAGGCCTTCCTCGACCGCCATCCCGGACGGCAGCTACGCGCCCAACGCGCTGTACTGGCTGGGCGAGAGCTACTACGTCACCCAGAACTACCCGCTGGCGCAGGAGCAGTTCCAGTGCGCTGCTGGCATCGTTACCCGACCCACGACAAGGCGCCCGGGCGCGCTGCTGAAGGTCGGCCTGTCGCAGTACGGCCAGCAGGACCTGGACGCGGCCGAGCGCACCCTGCAGGACGTGGTCACGCGTTACCCCGGCACCGACGCTGCCCGCACCGCGGCCGACCGCCTGAGCGCGATCCAGCTGGGTCGCGGCTGCGCTGAGGCCGGTCGGCCCGGGCCGCGGTGAACCGGTTGGGCGGGCAGAGAGGCGGTGTCGGGTAAAATCGCGGCATGACCGCCGTTCCCAACGCCGCGGCCGCGTCGCCCGAGCGGCTGCGAGCTCACCGAAATCTTCCTCTCGCTGCAGGGCGAGGCCCGCGAGCTCGGCTGGCCGACCGTGTTCGTGCGCCTGACCGGCTGCCCGCTGCGCTGCCAGTACTGCGACACCGCCTACGCCTTCCACGGCGGCGAATGGTGGACCATCGACGACATCCTGGCCGAGGTCGCCCGCCACGGCGTGCGCCACGTCTGCGTCACCGGCGGCGAGCCGCTGGCGCAGAAGCGCTGCATCGGCCTGCTGCAGCGCCTGTGCGACGCCGGCTACGAGGTGTCGCTGGAGACCTCCGGCGCGATCGACATCGCCGAGGTCGATCCGCGCGTGTCGCGCGTGCTCGACATCAAGACGCCCGGGCTCGCGGCGAAGTGCACGCGCAACCTGTGGTCCAACCTCGCCGCTGCTGACGCCGCACGACCAGGTCAAGTTCGTGATCTGCGTCGCGCGCCGATTACGACTGGGCGCAAGGCCGTGCGTCGCCGAGCACCGCCTGACCGACACCTGCGACGTGCTGTTCTCGCCGAGCTTCGGCCAGATCGCCGCCGCGCGAGCTGGCCGACTGGATCGTCGCCGACCGCCTGCCGGTGCGCTTCCAGATGCAGCTGCACAAGCTGCTGTGGAATGACGAACCGGGACGCTGAAATGCCGTGATTCGTGATCCGAGCAAATGCGCAGGCGCACGATGCTACAGGCCGGCCATGCCATCCCTTCCGAAGCGCCGCATTCGCGCAGCAAACGCCTGACCAATCCCGAATCCGATCCCATGAAAGAACGCCGTCGTCCTCGTCTCCGGCGGCATGGACTCCGCCGTCGTCCTCGCCATCGCGCGCGAGCAGGGCTTCGCCGTGCATGCGCTGAGCGTGCGCTACGGCCAGCGCCACACCTCCGAACTCGACGCGGCCGACCGCGTGGCGCGCAGCGCTCGGCGCGGTCGCGCACAAGACCGTCAACGTCGACCTGCGCAGCATCGGCGGCTCGGCGCTGACCGACGACATCGACGTGCCGCTGGACGCGCCGGCGCGGCGACGGCGCATCCCGGTCGACCTACGTGCCGGCGCGCAACACCATCATGCTGTCGGTCGCGCTGGGCTGGGCCGAAGTGCTGGGCGCGGCCGACATCTTCTGCGGCGTCAACGCGGTCGACTATTCCGGCTACCCCGATTGCCGCCCCGAGTTCATCGACGGCGTTCGAGCGGCTCGCCAACCTGGCGACCAAGGCCGGCGTCGAAGGCGCGGGCATCCGCATCCACGCGCCGCTGCAGCACATGGGCAAGGCCGACATCGTGCGCGAAGGCGCTGCGCCTGGGCGTGGACTTCGCCGACACCGTGTCGTGCTACCAGGCCGATGCCGACGGCCGCGCCTGCGGCCATTGCGATGCCTGCCGGCTGCGCGCGGAGGGCTTCCGCGGCCGCGGGCGTCGGCGGACCCGACGCGCTACGCCTGATACGAAGTTTCCGCTCTGGCAGCGCGTGTTACCCAACCCGCCGATGTCACTGCAATGCATGCGGAAGTACCTGCGCCAGCGGACGGCGGGTTACGCCCTACCAAGCGTAACGAGCGCGCGACCGCACCCCCCGCTGCAGGCCTTTCCAACGTTGCGCTAGAATGCACGCCCCCGGCGCCATGCCGGTGGCAGCCTCCGGGTCGTTAGCTCAGTCGGTAGAGCATCGGACTTTTAATCCGCTGGTCGATGGTTCGAATCCATCACGACCCACCACTGCCTTCATGCAAACCCCGCGCCCGCGGGGTTTCGTGTTTCTGGCCCGGACCTGCGGGCTCCTGCATTTCCCGGAGGCGTGGTCGGCTGCACGGACCGTCAGGCGGCCGCGTCGCAGTCGAACAGCTGCTGCAGCACGTCGTCGCCGTACCGGTCCAGCTTGCTCTGCCCGATGCCGGGGATGCGCGACAGCTCGTCCAGGTCGTCGGGTGCGGCCTGGGCGATGGCACGCAGCGTGGCGTCGTGGAAGATCACGTACGCCGGTACGTTCTGTTCGCGCGCGGTGGTGGCGCGCCACTCGCGCAGGGCATCGAAGCGCAGCTGGGCATCGGGCGGCAGGTCGGCCATGGCGCTGGCGGCACGGCCGCGTTCGCGCCGCGCGCTGCGCGCCGGCTCGCGCCGCAGGGCCAGCCGCTGCTCGCCGCGCAACACCGGGCCGGCCTGCGCGGTCAGGCGCAACGCGTTGTGGCGCTCGATATCCGCCTCCAGCAGGCCGAACGCCACCAGTTGCCGGAAGACGCCGCTCCACTGCCGGGCGTCCAGATCGCTGCCGATTCCCCACGTGCTGATCGACTCGTGGCCGAAGCGCTGCGTCTTCTCGGTGGACGCCCCGCGCAGCACGTCGATGACGTGGCCGGCGCCGAAGCGCTGGCCGGTGCGGTAGACGCACGACAGCGCCTTGCGCGCCGCATCGGTGGCATCCCAGGTCTGCGGCGGCTCCAGGCAGTTGTCGCAGTTGCCGCAGGCACCGGCATGCGACTCGCCGAACCACTCCAGCAGCGCCTGCCGGCGGCAGCGCGTGGACTCGCAGTAGCCCAGCAGCGCATCGAGCTTGCGCAGCTCCAGCTGCTTGCGCTCCTCGGGTGCGTCCCCTTGGCCGATCATCTGGCGCAGGTTGACCACATCGCCCAGGCCGTAGCTCATCCACGCTTCCGCGGGTGCGCCGTCGCGCCCGGCGCGGCCGGTTTCCTGGTAGTAGCCCTCGATCGACTTGGGCAGGTCGACGTGCGCGACGAACCGCACGTCCGGCTTGTCGATGCCCATGCCGAAGGCGATCGTCGCCACCATCACCACGCCGTCCTCCTGCAGGAAGCGGCGCTGGTTGGCCGCGCGCGTCTCGGCGGGCAGCCCGGCGTGGTAGGGCAGGGCCTTGATGCCGGCGGTGGCGAGCTGGTCGGCCAGCGTGTCCACCCGCTTGCGTGAAAGCGCATAGACGATGCCGCTGTCGCCGCGGTGGCGGGATAGGAAATCCAGCAGGGCGCGCGCGCCGCTGCCGTCCTTCTGGGCGACCCGATAGCGGATGTTGGGGCGGTCGAAGGAGCTGACGAAGGTGCGCGCGTCCTCCAGCGCCAGCCGCTCGGCGATCTCGCGCCGCGTCGGTGCATCGGCGGTGGCGGTCAGCGCGATGCGCGGCACTTGCGGCCAGCGCTCGTGCAGCACGGTCAGCTGGCGGTACTCGGGCCGGAAATCGTGGCCCCACTGCGATACGCAATGGGCCTCGTCGATGGCGAACAGGGCGATGGGCGACCGGTCGAGCAGGTCCAGGCAGCGCCCGGTGAGCAACCGCTCGGGCGCCACGTACAGCAGGTCCAGATCGCCGGCGAGCAGGCGGCGCTCCACGTCAGCGGCCGTGGCCGCATCCAGGGTGGAGTTCAGGCACGCCGCACGCACGCCCAGCTGCAGCAGCGCGTCCACCTGATCCTGCATCAGCGCGATCAGCGGCGAGACGACGATGCCGCAGCCTTCACGCAGCAGCGCCGGCAACTGGTAGCACAGCGACTTGCCGCCGCCGGTGGGCATCAACACGAGCGCATCGTCGCCGCGCACCAGGCAGTCGACGATGTCGGCCTGTTCACCGCGGAAACCGGGGTGGCCGAAGGTGGAGCGGAGGAGGTCGAGCGCGCGGTCGGTCATCGGTGGCAAGGGTAGCAAGCGCCCGTCGCAGCCACGGCGCGCCATGGCCGTTGGTGGGTGGGAAAAACCGGCTCCGTCGTGTAGGCAGGTTCCGCGCCGGGAAAAACCGGCCAGGCAGGGCCGGCCGTAAAAAGAGGTTCATCGTCCGACTGCGGGAACCATATCGTTGCGCAAAGTGGCCACGGCTGTCGGATGGATGCCGGGGTCTGTCGGCCGGGGATCGCTTGTCCCTCGGTCAGGGCCTCCTGCCCTGACTCGGGCGCGGGTCATCCATGACCCGCTTGCGCACTCCCCGACCGACAGCCCCCGCCCGCGCGTACAGAAGGATTTCCTGCTTCGAGAGGCTTCAAAAGGCAGGTCGTCGCCATCCGGGAAGCCGGAATAGCGCGGCCGCGTTCCTTACACGCTCAGCCTCACATGGAGGAAGAATCAAAAAAAACCCGCCGGGACGCGGCGGGTTTTCCGGGTCGGACCGCTGCGGTCACTGCAGCAGCGAGCGCAGCATCCAGGCGTACTTCTCGTGGATCTGCAGGCGCTGGATCAGCAGGTTTTCGGTGGGGTTGTCGTCGGCGTCGTCGGCCAGGTCGGCCACCTTGCGCGCAGTGCGGCACACGGCCTCGTTGCCGACGGTGAGCTGGCGGACCATCTCGCGCCAGTCGGCGGCGTCGGTCAGGCCCGGCTCCTCGGGAATGGACGACAGCTTGGTGAATTCGGCATAGGAGCCCGGGGCATTGAAGCCTAGTGCGCGGATGCGCTCGGCGATCTCGTCCAGCGCGGTCCACTGCTCCGTGTACTGCTTTTCGAACATCACGTGCAGGGCGTTGAACATCGGGCCGGTGACGTTCCAGTGGAAGTTGTGGGTCTTCAGGTACAGCGTGTAGCTGTCCGCCAGGAAGCGCGACAGGCCTTCGGCGATCTTCTTGCGATCGCCTGCATCGATCCCGATATCGATGGCCGGTGCGCTGGAGGCCGGCGGCGGCGACGCGGCCGGGACGGTCGACGTGGTGGCGCCCGACTTGGACTTGGCACTCTTGTTCTTGGACATGAGGTTTCTCCCGTGGTGGGGGTTGCAGTGACAATACGTGGCGCGGCGTTCCGCGTGAAATCGTCTGTTCTTTTCGATCCGATCAATGAAGCCTATCGACCGTCCCGACAGCATGGCGTCAACCAAAGCCGCCCTGCGTGAAGCCCGCGCGGCGATCGACGGCGCGCTCAGCCGCGACCAGGGCCGGCTGCACGGTTTGTGGTCACGCTGGAACGGCCGGCCGGAGGACACCGCCGCGCGTGAGGGCTTCGAGGGCCGGCTCGCGCAGTCGGTGGCGCAGCGCCAGTCGCGGGCGGCGGCGCTGCCCCGGGCGCCGGTGGACCCGGCGCTGCCGATCGCGGCCGAGGCCGACCGGATCGTCGAACTGATCCGCAACCACCCGGTGGTGGTGATCGCGGGTGAAACCGGCTCGGGCAAGACCACGCAGATCCCCAAGCTGTGCCTGGCGGCCGGCCGCGGCGCGGCGGGGATGATCGGCTGCACCCAGCCGCGCCGGATCGCCGCACGCGCGGTGGCGCGGCGCGTGGCCGAGGAGTTGGGCGTCCAGATGGGCGGCGCGGTCGGTTACCAGGTGCGCTTCACCGACAACGTCGGCGAGCAGACGGCGGTGAAGTTCATGACCGACGGCATCCTGCTGGCGGAGATCGCCTCGGACCGCTGGCTGTCGAAGTACGACACGATCCTGATCGACGAGGCGCACGAGCGCAGCCTCAACATCGACTTCCTGCTGGGTTACCTCAAGCAGCTGTTGCAGCGCCGGCGCGACCTCAAGGTCATCGTGACCTCGGCGACGATCGACACCGCGCGCTTTGCCGCGCACTTCGACGACGCGCCGGTGGTCAGCGTGGAAGGGCGCGGGTATCCCGTCGAGGTGCGGTACCGCCCGCTGGAGGGAGAGGCGGAGTCCGAAGGCGAGCGCACCGTCAATGACGCCATCGTGGCCGCCTGCGACGAGATCACCCGCGAGGACGCGCGCGGCGACGTGCTCGTGTTCCTGCCGGGCGAGCGCGAGATCCGCGATGCCCACCAGGCGCTGGAGCGGCGCAAGTACCGCCACACCGAGGTGCTGCCGCTGTATGCGCGACTGTCGGTGAAGGATCAGGACCGGGTGTTCAACCCGGGCCCGCAGCGCCGGATCGTGCTGGCCACCAACGTCGCCGAGACCTCGCTGACGGTGCCGCGCATCCGCTATGTGGTCGATCCCGGCTTGGCACGCGTCAAGCGCTACAGCCCGCGCGCCAAGCTCGACCGCCTGCACATCGAGCCGGTCAGCCAGGCCAGCGCCGACCAGCGCAAGGGGCGCTGCGGCCGAATTTCCGAAGGCATCTGCTACCGCCTGTATTCGCAAAGCGACTTCGAATCGCGCCCCCGCTACACGGATCCGGAGATCCGGCGCGCCGCCCTTGCGGGCGTGATCCTGCGCATGCTGTCGCTGGGGTTGGGCTCCATCGAGAACTTCCCCTTCCTGGAGCCGCCCGAGCCGCGTGCCGTGGCCGACGGCTGGCAGGAGCTGGCCGAACTCGGTGCCGTCGACCACGTCGCCGATCACGGCAAGCGCGCGCTGACCGCCATTGGCCGCGTCATGTCGCGGCTGCCGGTGGACGTCAAGCTGGCGCGCATGCTGGTGGCGGCCAACGACACCGGCTGCCTGCACGAGATGCTGGCGATCGCCGCGTTCCTCGGCATCCAGGATCCGCGCGAGCGCCCGGCCGACCAGCGGGCGGCGGCCGACACCGCGCATGCGCAGTTTGCCGATCCAAAGTCCGAGTTCGTCGGCATCCTCAAGCTGTGGGAGGCCTACCAGGCCGCGCACGAGGAGCTGACCCAGTCGAAGCTGCGCGGGTGGTGCGAGAAGCACTTCCTGGGCTTCCTGCGGATGCGCGAGTGGCGCGAGCTGCACCGGCAACTGAAGCTGATGGCGGAGGAGCTGGGGTGGGACGTGACGCGCGGGGTGGCGTCGCCCGACCCCGCGGCACGGCCCGGCTCCGTCGCGGCCGCCATCACGGCCGAGGGGCAGAAGCGCGGTCCCCGGCGACGGCGTGGGCGGGGACGTGCGCCGGAACAGGCCGCCGGCGAAGAGGCCGCGGAGCAGGCGCAGGCCACGGGCCGGGTCGACGCCTCGTCGTATGCACGTCTGCACCGCGCGCTGCTCACCGGCCTGCCGACGCAGGTCGGCCAGCGCAGCGACCGCGGCCTGTACGACGGCCCGCGCGGGCGCAAGTTCCAGATCTTCCCCGGCTCGGTGCTGGCGAAGAAGCCGCCGCCGTGGCTGCTGTCGGCCACGCTGCTGGACACCGAGCGCGTCTGGGCGCTGACCAATGCCGCGATCGAGCCGGAGTGGGCGATCGAGGCCCTGCCGCACCTGCTGGCGCGCCGCCACCACGACCCGCGCTGGGCACGCTCGCAGGGGCGGGTGGTCGGCAGCGAGCAGGTCTCCCTGTTCGGGCTGGTGCTGGCGCCGAAGCGACCGGTGCACTACGGCGCGCTCTACCCGGACGAAGCACGCGCGATCTTTGCGCGCGAGGCGTTGGTTACCGGCGAGATCAACACGCGCGCCGCATTTCTGCCACGCAACTTGGCGACCCTGGAACGGGCCCGCGAGGAAGAGGCCAAGCAGCGTCGCGTCGGCTTGGTGGTGGATGAGGAGTGGATGGCGCAGTGGTACCTGGACCGGTTGCCGGCGCACGTGCACAACGCGCAGGCCCTGGATGCATGGTTCGGCAAGCTCGACGCCGCGTCGAAAGCCGCGCTGGAATGGTCGCTGGACGACCTCATGGTCGGCGACGAGAGCGAGGCCGCGCGGTTCCCGGCGATGCTCACGGTGGGCGATGCACGGCTGGCGGTGCGCTACCGCTTCGAGCCCGGCGCTGCCGACGACGGCATGACGGTCGCCGTGCCGCTGCACCTGCTGGGCGCGCTCGATCCGGCGCAGGTGTCGTGGTTGGCGCCGGGCTTCGTGGCCGACAAGGCGGCGGCGTTGATCCGCGGCCTGCCCAAGACGCTGCGTCGCAACTTCGTGCCGGCGCCGGATTTCGCGCGCGCGTTCGCCGAGGCGTACCCGCGGCATGACGACGATGATTTCACCGGGTCGCTGGCGCGGTTCCTCAAGCGCGCGACCGGCGTGGAAGTGGTGAGAGGCGATTTCGACGGGTCGGTGCTGGAGCCGCACCTGCGGATGAACATCCGGTTGCTCGACCGCGACGGCCGCACCGTGCTGGCCGAGTCGCGCGATCTGGATGGCCTCAAGCACCGGTTCGCGGCCGCGGCCGCTGAAGCGTTCGCAGCGCGCGCCGCCGATGGCCTGGCCCGACGTGGCCTGCTGGTCTTTCCGGACGTGCCGGTGCCGCGCTCGGTGCCCGGCGCGGGCGGCGTGCCGGCATGGCCCGCGCTGCATGACGATGGCGATAGCGTGTCGCTGCAGGTGCACGCGCAGCGCGAGGCCGCCGAGCACGCGCATCCGCACGGCGTGCGTCGCCTGCTGGCGATTGCGCTGGCGGATCGCATGCGTCAGGCCCGCAAGCAACTGCCGGTGGCGCCGCGCGCAGCCCTGCAGTACGCCGCGCTCGAATCGCAGGCACCGCGCGGCGCAGCCGCGCCCAAGGGTGAAGGCGACCGTCTGCGCATCGACCTGGTGCAGGGGGCGTTTGATGCGCTGACCGCCGATGGCCTGGAGGATGTGCGCGATGCAGACGCGTTCGACGCGCGTCGCGAGGCCGTGGCAAAAGCGCTGTTTCCGGAAGCCGTGGAGCGGCTGCGGCTGGCCGAGGCGATCCTGGACGGCGTGGCCACCGTCCGCAACGCGCTCGAGTCGCCGCTGATGGGCTGGGCCAGCGGCAACCTGGACGACATGCGCGTGCAACTGGACGCGCTGGTGTCGCCGGGATTCCTCGGGCGCGTGCCCGCCCACGCCCTGCGCGAGTATCCGCGCTACCTGAAAGCACTGGCGCTGCGTGGCGAGCGGGCCCTGCGCGACCCGGTGCGCGACCAGGCGCGGATGCTGGAGATCAAGCCCTTCGCCGATGCGCTGGCCGCTGCCGCTCGACGCGGGGAGGGCGACGCGCCGGGATGGCAGGCGCTGCGCTGGGACGTGGAAGAGCTGCGCGTGTCGCTGTTCGCGCAGGAGCTGGGCGCCCGCGCCGGCTCGCCCAAGAAGCTGGCCGCGCGGCTTGCTGCCCTGGACGCGTCGCGCTGAGCCGGCGCGGCCGCCGGGTCAGTCCAGCCGCTTGACCTTGGCGCGGGGGCTCTGTCCCTGCACCTGCAGGTACCAGCCGCTCATCAGGCCCGGGTTGAGCGTCACGGCAGGTGCGTCGATCGCCCGCGTCGGACGGAACTCGCCTTCCAGCACCTGCCAGCGCTGCCCGTTGTCCAGGGTGAGCACCTCCCCGCGTGTCCAGCCGTCGAAGCGGCCCACCAGGCGCGCCTGGATCCGCTCGCGCTCCGGGGCCTGGGCGCGCGTGCGATCGCGTTCGCGTTCGCGCACGTCCGCCATCGCGCCCTGCAGCAGGGCATCCAGGTGCGCCAGTTCCGCCGCCGACAACCGGTGCAGGCCCGCCTGCTGGAAGTCCTGCGCGCTCAGCCGCTCCGACAGCGGCACGTACTGGGCGAACGCGGGGGCGCACAGGCCCAGCGACAGGATGAGGACGGCAACGCGACGGACAAGGTGCATGGGACGGCTCCGGTGGGGTCGCAAAAAGGCGCGCGATCGCGAGACAACACGGCGCCGCGCGGGGACAGGTGCTGCTGCTACTCGATGCGCCGGACCTTGGCGCGGGTGTTGTACCCCTCCACGCTCAGGTACCACGCGCTGCCGACCAGCGACGGCGTCACCTTCACGGACGGTCCCTGCAGGCGTGCGCCGGCCAGGGTCGCGCCGTCCACCTGCTCCCACACCTGACCGTTGTCCAGCGTGTAGCGGCGTCCGGAGGCGAAGCCCGTGAACTCGCCCTGCAGGCGCGCGGTGACCGGTTCGTCGCGGCGCATGTCGAACATGCCGCGGCCGTCCTCGCGTACCTCGCGCCGCGCGGTATCGGCCGCGCGCGTGGCTTCGGCATCCAGCGTGCGGCCCAGCCAGGCATTGAGGCGTGCCAGCTGTTCGGGGCTCAACCGGTCCAGGCCGGCGGCGCTGAATTCCGCCGGGCTCATGTCCTGCTGGATCAGGCGGGTGGACGCCGTCGGCGCCTGCGCCGCGGCCGCCAGCGGCGCGATCAGCACGGCGAAGGCCAGGGCGTTGGCGAGCAGGCGTCGCACGCGGGCGCGGATGGGTGGCATGGCCTGTTCCTCCGGAGGGTTGGCCGCTAGTGTAGACGCAGATTTTCGCTGCGATCTCCCCCCGCCGATGTCCCCGCCCCCACCCCTGCCCGCTGCGCTGCTGGCCCATCCGGCCGTGGCCGGATTGCCTGCCGACTGGCGCCAGGCACTGGCTGGTGCGCCGGTGGCTGAAGGCGTCGTGGCGATGGATCCCGTGGCGCTGGGCGAGACCCTGCAGGTGCTCGATGCCCTCCAGGCGCTCGACGCCGATGGCGAAACGGTGCTGGCGGCAATGCTGCACACCGTGCCGGGGCTGTGGCCGGCGATGGGGCGCGAGTTCGCCGCCCGCCATCCCGCCGTGCCGGCGCTGCTGGATGGCCAGAACGCCGCCGCGCAGGTCTGGGCGCTGCACGCCGAGCGCACCGGCAGCCGTGGCAATGAAGGCTTGCGCCGCCTGCTGCTGGCCATCGTTCGCGACCTGCGCGTGGTGCCGATCCTGCTGGCGCGGCAGCTGGCGCGGCTCAAAAATGCCGGCGCATTGCCGGAGGCGCAGCGGCGCGAACTGGCCGCACTGACACGCGACATCCACGCCCCGCTGGCCAACCGGCTGGGCATCTGGCAGCTCAAGTGGGAACTGGAGGACCTCGCCTTCCGCTACCTGGAGCCGGACACCTACCAGCGCATCGCCCGCCTGCTGGACGAGAAGCGCGGCGAGCGCGAGCGCTACATCGAGCAGGTCAAGCAGCTGCTGCGCGAGGCGATGGCGGCGCAGGGCATCGAGGCCGACGTCGCCGGGCGGCCGAAGCACATCTACAGCATCTGGAGGAAGATGCAGCGCAAGGGCGTGCCGATCGGCGAGCTCTACGACCTGCGCGCGGTACGCGTGCTGGTGGACGATGTCGCCGCCTGCTACGCCGCGCTGGGCGTGGTGCATGCGACCTGGGCGCCGATCCCGAGCGAGTTCGACGACTACATCGCCCGTCCCAAGCGCAACGACTACCGCTCGCTGCACACCGCGGTGATCGGGCCGGAAGGCAAGACGCTGGAGGTGCAGATCCGCACCCACGACATGCACCGGCAGGCCGAACTCGGCGTGGCCGCGCACTGGCGCTACAAGGAGGGCGGCCGCGGCGGCGACGCATCGTTCGACCGCAAGATCGCCTGGATGCGGCGGCTGCTGGAGGAGGGCGGTGGCCGCGAAGACGCCGGGCTGGCGGGCGAGCTGGATGCCGAACTGGTCGAGGACCGCATCTACGCGCTGACGCCCAAGGGTGAAGTGATCGACCTGCCGGTGGGCTCCACGCCGCTGGACTTTGCCTATCGGGTGCATACCGAGGTCGGCCACCGCTGCCGGGGCGCCAAGGTCGACGGCCGGATCGTGCCGCTGGACCACCGCCTGCGCACCGGCGACCGCGTCGAGATCATGACCGCGAAAACCGGCGAGCCCCGGCGCGACTGGCTGGTGGCGGCGAACGGGTTCCTCGCCAGCGCCCGCTCGCGCGACAAGGTGCGCGCCTGGTTCCACCGGCTGGACCGCGCGCGCAACGAGAGCGAGGGCCGCGAGCTGCTGGACAAGGAACTGCGCCGCCTCGGGCTGCTCGGCGCGGACCTGGCGCCGGCGCGCGAGAAGTTCCACCTGGCGACCGACGGCGACCTGCTACGTGCAGGTCGCGCTGGGCGACCTCGGCCCGCACCAGGTGGCGCGCGTGCTGGCCGAGCACGAGCGTCCCGGCGCCTGCCCCATCCGATCCGGCGGGCGTCGCCATCGAGCACCGCCGCCCGGCCCGCAGCCGTCCGGGCCGACTTCACCGTGCGAGGGCGTGGGCAACCTGCTGGTGCAGATCGCCCGCTGCTGCCAACCGCTGCCGGGCGAACCGATCCTCGGTTACCTGACCCGGGGCCGCGGCGTGACCGTGCACCGGCCGGACTGCGCCGCGCTGCAGCGCCTGGCCGCGCACCAGCCGCAGCGCGGACTGCCTGTGGAGTGGGGCCGCACCGGCAGCGGATATGACGTGGATGTCGAACTGCTCGCGCTGGACCGCAAGTGGCTGCTCAAGGATGTCACCAACACCATCGCGCAGGGCAACGCGCACGTGTCGGCGATCCACAGCGACCATGAGCGCAACGGCGCACGCGTGCGGCTGCGCCTGCGGCTGCGGGTGGGCGACTACGGCCAGCTGTCGGCGCTGCTGGGGAAGCTGTCGGCCCTGGCCGGGGTCGAGCGCGCGCAGCGGCTCTGAGCCGGACGCGCAACGGTTAACCGGGAGCTGCTGCACGCGCCGGGTCGACGCGCTCACGCCCGTCCCCCCGCCATGGCCACTATCCTTGCGGGCAATGCCGCCAACTGCCCTTCTGTTCCCGTCCGGGCCCCTGCTGCCGCGAGCCGGCTGCCATGCGACCTGACCGCAAAGACCGTCTCGCCGCCGGCGTGCGCCGCATCCGGCGATCCTGGCGCGTGGCGCCGCGCGGATGGGCCTGGGCGACGGCCGCACTGCTGCTGGTGGTGTTGCTCGTGGCACTGCGCGGGCCGTTGTCGGACCGTCTCTGGCCCGACACCCGCGCCCAGCAGTTGCGACGCGACGCGGATGCCGCGCTGGCGCGGGGCCACCTGAGCGCCCCCGACGGCAGCGGCGCGCGCGAACTGTTCGAGGCCGCGCTGGCGCTGGATCCCGACCGCCCCGATGCCCGCGAAGGATTGGCGCGCGTGGGCGAGGCCGCCATCGCGCAGGCGGAGGCCGCGATCCTGGCCGGCGACTTCGCCGCGGCCCGTGACCGCCTGGCCCTGGCCCGCGCGCTGCAGGTGCCGCAGCCGCGCCTGCAGGCGGCGGAAGCGCGGCTGCACCAGAGCGAGCTGGGCGAGGCCGGGGTCGAGCGGCTGCTGGCCGTGGCCGATGCCGCGCGCCGCGGCGGCCGGCTGGACGGCGAGGGCTACACCGCGCTGCGGCTCTACCAGCGCGTGCTGGCGCTGCAGCCATCCAACATCCGCGCGCTGGAAGGCCGCGAGGACACCCTGTCGGACCTGCTGGTGCAGTCGCGGGCGATGCTGGCACGCGGTGCGCTGTCGGACGCGGCCGCCGTGCAGGCGCGCGTGGCCCAGGCTGACGCCGGCCATGTCGACCTGCCGGAGGCGCGGGCGGCGTTGGCGGTGGCCGTCGATGCCCGGCTGGCGGTGGCCGAATCGGATCTGCGTGCCGGTCGCCTGCCGCAGGCGCTGGCGGGCTTTCGCGCGGCGCTGGACGCACGCCCGGACGACGCACGCGCCACGCGGGGCGTCCGTCGGGTGGGGCAGGCGCACCTTCGGCGCGCCGTCGAGCTGGGTTCGGATTTCCGCTTCGTGGAAGCCCGGGCGGCGCTGGCGCAGGCCGAAGCCGTCGACCCGGCGATGGATGGCCTTGAGGATGCACGCCGCCGCCTGGTGGCCGCGCGCGCCAGCCAGGCGCGGCTGGGTCCGGACGGCACCGGCGGGACCGCCGCCGGCGCGGCGCGCGTGCGGGTGTTGCTGGACGAGGCCTCGCAGGCACGGCAACGCGGCGACCTGCTGACCCCGCCGGGCGCCAGCGCCTTCGACAAGGTCGCCGCCGCGCGCGCACTGGCCCCACGCGATGCCGCGGTGCGGGAGGCCGCCGCGCAGCTGCTCCCCGCCGCGCAGCAGTGCTTCGAGGACGACCTGCGCGGCAACCGGCTGGTCGCCGCCGGCGCCTGCCTGGAGGCGCGCGAGGCGCTGGGCGAGACCCCCGGCCACGTGCTTGCCGCACGCCGCCGACTGGCGCAGCGCTGGCTGGCGGTGGGGGAGGAGCGCCTGCGCGCCGGCGAGATCGCCGCCGCCAGCCGCGCCCTCGAACAGGCGCGCACCCTGGACCCGCAGGCCGATGGGCTCGATGCCTTCAACCGCCGCGTGCAGGCGGCCTCGGCGGCGCTGGACTGATCTGCCCCTGAACCCCGCTCGACGGCTGTGCGTGGACCGTCAGGTCCATCAGCAGCTTTTCGAGGCGCTCGGCGATGGCGGGCCATGCAAATGCCTGTACCGGCGCCCGCTCAAGGTTGAATCGGGTCCGCAGCGTGTCATCTTCCTTGGACCTGGCCAGGCTTGCCAGCGTCCCGATGATCGTTTCAGCCGTGTTAGGAAGGACAATGCCCCGCCGGAGGTCTTCCAAAAGCAAGGATGCAGCGTCGCTCGGGATGCCACTGTGCAGGTGGAGAATCGGCTTGCCGGCGCCGAGGTATTCATAGAACTTGCCCGGAACCTGTTGCGGGTCGGAATTGGCAATGCTGACCAGGACATCGGCTTCGCGCTGCAGCTGCAGCGCTTGTGCATGCGGGATGAAGCCCAGCAGCCGCAGCTTTTCCGGATGCGCGCGAGCCGCTTCGCGGATGGACGGTGGCGGATTGATTGAAGCAACCGTCAAGCGTGCCGAAGGCGAGCCGAGGATTGCGTGCACAAGCGCCTCGGGCCGGCGGAAGGCATAGAAGCTGCCCGAGTAGAACAATTCCAGACGATTCGACCCGAAGGCGCTTTGCGGCGGGACGGCTTCCTGTGCGGCCGCGAAGCCCTGCGTAATGACAGCTATCCGCGGCTCACCGCCATGACGCTGCCGCAACAGGCTCGCAGTCGCTTCGCTGGTAACCAGGACGGCGGCGGCCTCCATGCACACGGCGGCTTCCAGCTGGTGAGCCCGCCGCCGCCAGCGGGCAGGGGTGTAGGGGGCCAGTACAGGATCCCCCAGGTCGGCTACCCATGTGTAACCGCACTTGCGCGCATAGAGTCCCAGTTCGAGGGTTGTGGCAGGCTCGTGGGAACTGATGACGACATCCGGCGACGTGGATTGAAGCAGACGGCGAAGCGCCCGCTTTCCATGCCGCTTCCATTCGCCCCGCAGATCGGGAAACACCATGTACTCGGCCGTACGCTGAAGCATGTTCCAGATGACGTGCTTCCAGTTCGGCTTGAGTGCACCGGCCGGCAGGCCACCGCCAGCACCGGGTTTCTGCGTGGAATGCGCGACCCGCGCGGCGCGAATGCGCCTCTTGGCCATTAGACCCCGGATCAATCCGGGGTGGGTTCGATGCAGGACAACGGTCTCGGGAAGTTCCGGTAAGCCCGGCGCGGCCGGTCCCAGGTCAATCGTGAGGACATGGACGTCGTGTCCGCGCAACGACAGTTCGCGCGCCAGATAGGCCCAACGCAGCGACTGGGGCGACGCACTGGGTGGAAACTCATAGGCGATCAGCAGGATACGCATGCTCAGTCGCCTGCAGCCCGCTGGACACGCGGAAAGCACGCGTCCAGCCCTCGAGACATGGCCTCGATAGAAAAGTGACGTCGTACGTTGTCACTGCCAGCAAGCGCGAGTGACTCCCACATGGCGCGATCTTTGTAAAGGCGGACTACCGCATCGGCAAAAGCCTGAGGTGTGTCGGCCAGCAGGACATCACGTCCGTGCACCAGATGCATTCCCTCCGCGCCGCAGGCGGTGGTCACCACGGGCTGTCCATGCGCCATGCTCAATCCGATCTTGCCCTTGACGCCTGCACCGAAACGCAGCGGTGCAACCGCCAACCGGCATCCTTGGAGGTACGGCAGCAAATCCGCGACATGACCATGCATCCGCACGCCTGGACTGGCGCATGCGGCCTCAAACAGGTCGTCGGGCACATCGCCACCGACCATATGCACGACAACATCCGGCATCCGCGCATGCAGCAGGGGGTGGATGCTGGTGAGCCACCACCATGCCGCATCGGTGTTGGGTGGGTGTCGGTGCCCTCCGACAAACAGCACATCGCGCCGGGATGCGAATCCCGCCACATCCCGGACTTCGGGGAAGCTGTTGGAGACAACCGTAACCGCTGCATGCGGGGCAACCCGCCTGATCTGCTCCTGTTCGTCTTGACTGACCACCCAGGTTTCATCGGCGAGCCGGGCCGCTTTTCGCTCGCGCGCCAATGTCGCCCTCGCAAACATCGCAAGCAGGCGTGATTGACGATGCCTGGCTTCGCGCGCCTCCCTGACATGATGAAGATCCACCGTGTCGAAGATGAGCCGGGCCTGTGGAGCGAGCTTCCTCAACAGCGGAATCCAGGGCAGCGCGATCTGATGGCGGCAGAGAATCGCCGCGTGCAGTGAGTCGCCGTAACGGCCAAGCCACGCCAGAGGCGCCGGGAGGCCGTCCAGCCCGGGAACATCGACGGCGGATTGCAAAAACCCATCGTCACTCACGAAGCGGGTCGAATAGCCGCGCGCTTGCAATTGATGCGCAATGTTCGACAGCCGCACTGAACCGGAATCCCGGTCAGGGGCCGGTGGCGAGGCGTCCACGATCAATACCACCGGTCCGGTCGGTTTCTGTTGCTCAAGACAGGCGGGCAACGCGTCGTCGGGACCTGATCGCACTGGCGAGGGTCTTTGGCCGCGGAGACGTTTGAGACTGCCCGTCAGCCCCCGGGAACAGAGGCTCCCCGCGAAGCGATGCAGGCGGGAGATGATCCGTCTGGATGTGAAGAGAAGTCCGCTCAGCACATGATGCCTGTCGATAAGGGTTCGGCACGCAGGCCTGGATGATGGCCTGCGGTGCGATTCAAGCTACTGCGCACGGTGTCCAGTCGAAAGCGCGGCATTGTGACACCCCGGCTGGGGGCAGTGCCGGTATCTCGAGGGGTCGCGAGCCCCGTGGCCCGGTCGACGAGGAAACGCAGGTCGGTCCAGCTCATTCCCATCCGGCCGTCGGCATAGCTGAAGAAACTCCCAATCGCGGGCGTGCGGCACGCGCGTGCCGGGGCGGGTGCGCGGCCGTGCTGCGCTAGACTCGCCGCACGAGGGCGACGCCCTGCCATTGTCCCATGCCGTGGCCCGATCCGATTACGACGACGACTTCGATTCCGACGACGATGCGCACGGCGATCCGCCGCAGTGGCGCCGCCGCCTGGTCACCTGGACCCTCGCCGCGCTCGGCCTGGGGCTGGGGTTCCTGATCCCCTACACGCTGTACCTCAACCACGAGGTCAGCCAGCGGTTCGACCAGCTGCGCTGGCAGATCCCGACACGGGTGTACGCGCGGCCGCTGGTGCTGGCGCCGGGCGTGGCGATGGGGCCGGAGACGCTCAAGACCGAGCTCGATGCGGCCGGTTACCGCGATGGCGACGGCCGCCGCGCGGGAAGCTACGCGCGCGACGGCGGGCGCTGGCGCATCTCGAGCCGGGGTTTCGACGACATCGACGGTACCGTGGCCGCACGACGCATCGAAGTGGTGCTGTCGGGCGGTCGCGTGTCCAGCGTGCGCGACGCCGACACGAAGCGCGAGCTCAAATCCGCGCGCCTGGACCCGGCGCGCATCGCCACGCTCTACGGGCAGCAGCAGGAAGAGCGGCGCCTGGTCAGCATCCAGGAGGTGCCCGAGCTGCTGGTGACCGGGCTGCAGGCGGTCGAGGACCGCGACTTCGCCTACCACCGCGGCATCGATGTCTCCGGCATGCTGCGCGCGGCGTGGGTCAACCTGCGCGCCGGCGAGAAGCGCCAGGGCGCCAGCACGCTGACCCAGCAGCTGGCGCGCAGCGGGCTGCTGGGCATCGGTCGCGAGCAGACCTGGTCGCGCAAGCTCAACGAGATCCTCTACGCGATGATCATCGAGGCGCGCTACGACAAGGACGTGATCCTCGAGGCGTACCTCAACCAGGTGTACCTGGGCCAGCGCGGGGCGCAGGCCATCCACGGCGTGGCCGCCGGCGCGGAGTTCTGGTTCGGGCGCGATCTGGCCGACCTGAGCCCCGAGCAGATCGCGCTGATGGTCGGGCTGGTCCGCGGACCGTCCTACTACGACCCGCGCCGCCACCCGGAGCGGGCGCGCGAGCGGCGCGATTTCGCGCTGGGCGAGATGCGCGAAACCGGCCTGCTGGACGATGCCCAGTACTCGGCCGCCGTGGCCGCGCCGCTGGGTGTGACCAAGACCCCCGGCAGCGTCGCCGCCAACCGGTTCCCGGCCTATGTCGACCTGATCCGCCGCCAGCTCGCACGCGAATACCCGGCCGACGCGCTGGCCGGCGCGGGCCTGCGCGTGATGAGTGCGATGGTGCCCTCGGCCCAGGCGCAGGCCGAAGGGGCTGTCAAGCGGACGCTGGCGGACCTCGATTGCACCCGCCGCCCACCGCTGCAGGCCGCGGCCGTGGTCACCGATGTCCACAACGGCGATGTGATCGCGGTGGTCGGCAGCCGCAACGTCAGCGAGCACGGCTTCAACCGCGCCGTGGAAGCGCAGCGGCCGGTGGGGTCGCTGCTCAAGCCGTTCGTCAACCTGCTGGCGCTGGCGCAGCCCGACCGGTTTTCGCTGGCCAGCTGGGTGGACGATTCACCCGTCACCGTGACGCTCGGCCGCGGCCGCACCTGGAGCCCCAAGAACTCCGACAACCGCAGCCACGGCAGCGTGCGCCTGATCGACGCACTGGCGCAGTCCTACAACCAGGCTACGGTGCGCATCGGCATGCAGGTGGCCCCCGAGCGCATCGCCGACCTGATCCGCACGCTGGCCGGCATCGAGGCCGAGCCCAACCCGGCGCTGATCCTGGGGTCGCTGGACCAGAGCCCGTACGCGATGGCGCAGCTCTACCAGTTCCTGGCATCGGCCGGCGAGATCCAGCCGCTGCACGCGGTGCGTGGCGTGATCGACGCCGACGGCCGCACCCTCAACCGCTACGACAAGGCACCGGCGCCGGCGCAGGAAGGCGACGCCATCGCCGCCCGGCTCATCACCATCGCGCTGCAGCACGCCGTCACCAACGGCACTGCGCGCCGGCTGGTGTCCGACGGCCTGGGCCGGCTGTCGCCCGCCGGCAAGACCGGCACCAGCAACGACGGCCGCGACAGCTGGTTCGCCGGCTGGACCGGCGACCACCTCGCCGTGGTGTGGGTGGGCAACGACCAGAACGAGTCCACCGGCCTGTACGGCGCGAGCGGCGCGATGCGGGTGTGGTCGTCGATCTTCGCGCGCCTGCCGACCGCGCCACTGGAAGTCGGCGACGAGGGCATCGAGTGGCATTCGGTGATCGGCTCGCAGGCCCGCGACCCCGGCTGCCCGGGCGCACGCCGGTTCGCGTTCGTGGCCGGCTTCGCGCCGCCGTACGCGCCGTGCCCGGCGCCCGAGCCGGCCCCGGTGGAATCCGACAGCTGGCGCGACTGGTTCGGCTTCGGCGATCGCGACCCCGCCCCCGCCCCCGCACCGCCGCCGGTACCGGTCGGAGACGAGCTGTGATGCGCCCGGCTGTGCGCACCGCACGTACCGCGGCCGTGGTGTCGCTGGTGCTGTTCATCGCGGCGTGCGCCAGCGCGCCCGAGGTGGCCGGGCCGCCGGTGCCGGCGTTCGACACCGCCGCCGCGGTGCGTGCGGTGCGTGCGGCCGGCGAGGTGGATGCGCGCGAGCTGGACGTGCAGCCGCTGCGCGACCCGGAAGTGCAGGACCTGCGCGAGGACGCGGCCGCACTTGAGGCGCGTGGCATGGTGCAGGGGGCCGCCGATGCGCTGGACCGCGCACTGGCCATCACGCCCGATGACCCGGCGCTGCTGCAGGAGCGCGCGGAGCTGGCGCTGCTGCTGGGGGACACCGGCGCGGCCGCCGGGCTCGCGCAGCGCGCGTTCGAACGCGGCTCGCAGGTGGGTCCGCTGTGCCGTCGCCACTGGGAAACCATCGCCCAGGTGCGCATGGCGACGTCGGTGCCGGCCGATGCAGCGTCCGCCTCGGCATCCACCGCCGATGCGGTGCCTGCAGTGGCATCGGTCGACGAGGCGCGCGCGCGACGCGACGCCTGCACCGTCGCCCCGCCGCCGCGGTTTTGACCGGGGTGGACGGCGGGCGGCTCGCGGCGGCATCGCGTGCGGCCCTGGAGGAGGGCGGCGACCTGGCGCGCGCGATCGCCGCGTTCGCGCCCGCGCCCCGCGCAGCAGGACCTGGCCGTCGCCATCGCCGAAGCCCTCGAAAGCCGCCAGGCACTGCTGGCCGAAGCCGGCACCGGCACCGGCAAGACCTTCGCGTATCTCGTGCCGGCGATCGCTGTCGGGGCTGCAGCACCATCATTTCCACCGGCACGCGCGCGCTGCAGGACCAGCTCTACCACCGCGACCTGCCGCGCGTGCGCGATGCGCTCGGCGTCGGCGTCAAGACCGCGCTGCTCAAGGGCCGCGCCAACTACCTGTGCCATTACCGCCTGGGCCAGGCCAAGGGCGAACCGCGCTTCGGCACGCCGCGAGCATGGCCGCCCAGTTCCAGCGCATCGTCGCCTGGGCCGGCCGCACGCGCATGGGCGACCTCGCCGAGCTGGAAGCGCTGCCGGACGATTCGCCGCTGCTGCCGATGGTCACCTCCACCGCCGACAACTGCCTGGGCAGCGAGTGCCCGTTCTTCTCCGAGTGCTTCGTCGTGCAGGCGCGCCAGCGGGCGCAGGCCGCCGACATCGTGGTCGTCAACCACCACCTGCTGCTGGCCGACCTCGCGCTCAAGCAGGAGGGGTTCGGCGAGATCCTGCCGGGCGCGCAGGCGTTCGTGGTCGATGAGGCGCACCAGTTGCCCGAGCTGGCCGCGCAGTTCTTCGGCGAAGCCCTCAGCGCCCGCCCGCTGGTCGAACTTGCGCGCGATGCCCTGGCCGAATGCAAGCAGGCGCCGTCGGCGCTGGCCGTGCTGCAGGAGCCGGCACGCGCGCTGGAGCATGCCGTGCGGGCGCTGCGCGCGGCGATGGACGAGTTGCCGGTGCGCGGCACCCGGCAACGCGCGCGCCGAAGACGCCAGCGTCGAGGCCGCGCTGGATGCGCTGGCCGAGGCGTTGCGCGTGCTGCACGCCGCCCTGCTGCCGCTGCGCGAGGCGGCGCCCGGGTTTGACAGCTGCGTGGCGCGCGCAGGAGTTCGATGCGCGGCTGCGCGCGCTGGCGGGGCTGGCGCAGCAGGCGATGCGGGAGCCGAACGACGGACGCCGACCGACGCCGCGACGTGACGGCGCGAGCCCATGCGGGTCGCAGGCGATGCAGGCGCCGCACGATGCGCGGCCCGGATCGCAGCCGACGACGACAGCGTGCTCTGGTACGAACTCACCGCGCGCGGCTTCCGCCTGAGCCGCACGCCGCTGGACGTCGCCGGACCGCTGGCGCAGCACCGTGCGCGCTCGCAGGCGGCGTGGGTGTTCACCTCCGCCACGCTGGCGATCGGGGGACGCTTCGAGCACTACGCCATCAAGCTCGGCCTGTCCAAGCCGCGCACGCTGCTGGCGCCCAGTCCGTTCGACTGGCCACGCCAGGCGCTGTGCTACCTGCCGCCGCGCATGCCCGAGCCGGCGTCGCGCGATTACACCGCCGCGGTGATCGACGCGGTCGTGCCCGTGCTGGAGGCCTCGGGCGGACGGGCCTTCGTGCTGTTCGCCTCGCACCGCGCGTTGCGCGAAGCCGCGCCGACCTGCTGCGAGCGCGGACCGTGGCCGCTGTTCGTGCAGGGCGAGGCGCCGCGCTCGTCCTGCTGGAGCGCTTCCGCGCCTCCGGCAACGGCGTGCTGCTGGGCACGGCGAGCTTCCGCGAAGGCGTCGACGTGGCCGGCGATGCGCTCAGCGTGGTGGTGATCGACAAGCTGCCCTTCGCCGCGCCCGACGACCCGGTGTTCGAGGCGCGGCTGGAGGCGATCCGCCGCAGCGGCGGCAACCCGTTCCGCGACGAGCAGCTGCCGCAGGCGGTGATCGCGCTCAAGCAGGGCGCCGGCCGCCTGATCCGCACCGAGACCGACCGCGGCGTGCTGGTGCTGTGCGACCCGCGCCTGACCAGCAAGAGCTACGGGCGCGTCTTCATGGATTCGTTGCCGCCATTGCCGCGCCCGCGCCGGATCGACGACGTCGAGGCCTTCTTTGCGCCAGAATCGTTGCCCCTCACCGGAACCGACCATGACGGCTGACAGACGGCACGCCCGCGCGTGCAGGGTGGAGCGATGAAGCTGCTCGCGTTCGAAACTGCCACCGAAGCCTGCTCGGTCGCGCTGTGGATCGACGGCGAGGTGGCCGAGCGGTTCGAGCGTCGCGCCGCGTCGCCACGCCGAGCTCGCGCTGCCGTGGGCCGAGGCATTGCTGGCCGAGGCGGGCATCGCGCGGTCGCAGCTCGACGCGATCGCGGTCGGGCGCGGCCCGGGTGCGTTCACCGGCGTGCGGCTGGCGATCGCGGTGGCGCAGGGCATCGCGCTGGCTCTGGACCGGCCGCTGGTGCCGGTGTCGACGCTCGCGGTGCTGGCGATGCGCGCGGCCGGCCCCCGCGTGCTCGCCGCCATCGATGCGCGCATGGGCGAGGTCTACCTGGGCGCCTTCGAGCGCGAAGCCGGGCATGTGCGCCGCTGTCGGAGGAAGCTGCTGGGTCCGCCGGCGTCGGCGGGGGTGCCCGAGGGCGCTGTGGCACGGCGTGGGGACCGGGTTCGCCGCGGTCGAGGGTGCGCTGGCGCACCGGCTCACGCATGCAACGGCCACACGGCTGGTCGATCTGGACGACGCCCAGCTCCCGCACGCGGCGGACCTGGCGCGGCTGGCGGCGCGTTGAATTCGAACGCGGCGCCGTGATGGCCGCCGACGCGGTCGAGCCGGCCTACCTGCGCAACAACGTGGCGCTGACGCTGGCCGAGCAGCGTGCGTTGCGGAAGTAGAAGCGCGAGCTTGAGCCGCTCCTACAAAGAGCGGCGGCAGGGCACCCGATTCGCGGTCAATCGTCGACCAGCTCGCCACCCGGCAGGAACTGCCAGGTGCGGGTGACGTGCAGGATGTCCGGGTTTTCGTCCGTGTCGCGGCAGCGGCGGGAAGGGCTCGGCCAGCTTGCGCGATGCGCATGCGCGGTGCGTCGAGCAGCGGCGATGCCGCTGGACTGCGACGATGTCGGCCCGCTCCACCGCTGCCGTCGCGGCGCACCGCCACGCTGATCACCACCTGCCCGGCCAGCCGGCGACGGCGCGCTTCGTCGGGGTAGTTGAGGTTGCCGACGCGCTCGACCCGGTCCACCCACGCGCGCAGGTAGGTCGCCCATGCGTATTCCTGCGTGCTGGCCGACACGAACTTGCGCTTCGGGCGCTTGGCGTAGCGCTCCGAGCGCAGGTGGATCTCGGCGGCCAGCCGCGCCATCTCCATGTCGCGTTCGACCTTCTCGCGGCCGCGCGGCAGCGGATGCGTCGTCGGCTTCGGGCGTGGCTACGCGGCGCGGCGACCGGCGTTTCGCCGCGTGCGCTGCTGACCACGCGCGCCTCCGGCGGCGGCTGCGGCGGCGGGCGACTGCGCGCGCAGCGGGCGCGGTGCCACGCCGGGCTGCGACCTGCGGCGCGGTGCCGGCCTGGGCGTCGCGCGGACGCGTCGAGCTTGTCGTGCTCGCCGCCGCCCTGGTTGTTGGCCTGGGCGAGGAAGTCGGCCTGCTTCGGCGTCAGCGGGCTTTGGTCTGGGTCAGGATCACGTCCAGCGTCGGCATCACCGGCGCGGCGCTTTCCACCGCGAAGCCGACGCCCAGCAGCAGCATCGCCGTGCAGCAGCAGCGACAGCACCAGCGTCGCGCCCAGGCGCTGGCCTTGCCGATCGCGGCCTGCGGCGCCGGCGACGGGGCCGCGCACCGCCACCGCGCTCATTGCGCGTGCGCCAGCCGGCGTTCGATCGCGTCGAACAGCTGGCCGGCGATGTTCAGTCCGAACTGCGCATCCAGTTCGCGGATGCAGGTCGGGCTGGTGACGTTGACCTCGGTCAGGTAGTCGCCGATCACGTCCAGGCCGACGAACAGCATGCCGCGGCGCTTCATTTCCGGCCCCACCTGGGCGGCGATCCAGCGGTCGCGCTCGCTCAGCGGGCGGCCTTCGCCACGGCCGCCGGCGGCCAGGTTGCCGCGGAACTCGTCGCCCTGCGGGATGCGCGCCAGGCAGTAGTCCACCGGCTCGCCGTCGACCAGCAGGATGCGCTTGTCGCCCTCGCGTGATCTCCGGCAGGTAGCGCTGCGCCATCGCCAGGTGAGCGCCCGCCGTCGGTCAGCGTTTCCAGGATCACGTTGAGGTTGGGCTCGCCGGCGCGGGCGCGGAAGATCGAGCGCCCGCCCATGCCGTCCAGCGGCTTGAGCACCGCCTCGCCGTGCTCGTCGACGAACGCCTTCAGCGCGGCGCGCGTCGCGGCTGACCAGGCGTGGGCGGGCAGCACTGCGGGAACAGCAGCGCCGCCAGCTTCTCGTTGATAGTCGCGCAGGCCCTGCGGGTCGTTGACCACCAGCGCGCCGGCGGCCTGGGCGATGCCCAGCATCTGGGTGTCGTGGAGGTAGTTCGGCGTCGACCGGCGGATCCGTGCGCATCAGCACCACCTGGCCGGCGCCGAAGCGAGCTGCGAGCCATGTCGCCCAGCTCGAACCAGTCGTCGCGGGTCGTCGCGCACGCGTCAGCGGCGCCATGCGCGCCACCGCGCGCGCCGTCCGCCAGCGCCAGCCCGCCGGGCGCGACGTAATGCAGAGCCGATGGCCGCGGCGCTGCGCCTCCAGCAGCATGGCGAAGGTCGAATCCTTGGCGATCTTGATGGACCCGATCGGGTCCATCACCACGACGACGTCCAGCGGCTTGGGCACGGGCGGATCGGCGGGCGGCGAAAGTGCCGGCGATGGTAGCAGCCGGCCCGACGCCGAAAGAGCGCCGGGTACCGCATTCAGCAACGAAGGGGCTGCAAATGCAGCTTGACAGCCCGCGCCGGGCTTGGAATAAAGACAGCCTCGCGACATGCCGGACCACACGGCATGCGCACCGGGGGATTACTGAATGCTGGACGAGGGCCGCAACGGCAGCCTCGATGGACTGCGGGTCATGGTGATCGATGACTCCAAGACCATCCGTCGCACTGCCGAGACCCTGCTCAAGCGCGAGGGCTGCGAGGTGGTCACCGCCACCGACGGTTTCGAGGCGCTGGCGAAGATCGCCGACCAGCAGCCGCAGATCATCTTCGTGGACATCATGATGCCGCGGCTGGACGGCTACCAGACCTGCGCGCTGATCAAGAACAACCAGGTCTTCAAGGCCACGCCGGTGATCATGCTGTCGTCCAAGGACGGCCTGTTCGACAAGGCGCGCGGACGCATCGTCGGGTCCGAGCAGTACCTCACCAAACCATTCACGCGCGAGGAACTCCTCGACGCGATCCGCACGCACGTCAACGCCTGACCGGGGGGTAAGGCACTCAATGGCACGCATTCTGCTGATCGAGGACTCGCCGACCGATACGGCGGTCCTGACCCAGCTGCTCGAACGCAACGGCCACCAGGTCCTGTCCTCGGGCAGCGCCGAGGACGGCATCGAGGTCTGCCGGCGCGAGAAGCCCGACCTGGTGCTGATGGACGTCGTGCTGCCGGGCATGAACGGCTTCCAGGCCACCCGCGCGCTGTCGCGCGACGCCGACACCAAGGCAATCCCGGTGCTGATCGTCAGCACCAAGGGCATGGACACCGACAAGGCCTGGGGCCTGCGCCAGGGCGCCAAGGACTACATCGTCAAGCCGCCGCGCGAGGACGAGCTGATCGCGCGCATCAACGACCTGCTGGACGCCTGAGGTGGCGCGTGCGCACGCCGTTCGAGGTGCTGGCCGACTACGAGCGGCGCAGCCTGGCCCACGTCGCCGGCCTGCCCGAGCAGCTCGACGCGCCCGGCCTGTGGCGCGGCGTCGGCTACCGCATCGGTTCGCGCCGGCTGGCCTCGGGCTTCGACGAGGTCCGTCGAAATCCTGCCGCTGCCGCCAGGTCACCCCGGTCCCCGGCGCGCAGCCGTGGATGCTCGGCGTGGCCAACGTGCGCGGCAACCTGCTGCCGATCGTCGACCTCAAGCAGTTCCTCGAAGGCGAGCGCACGGTGCTGCACGAAAGCCAGCGCATGCTGCTGGTGCGCCAGCCCGGCGGCGACGTCGCGGTCCTGATCGACGAGCTGCTACGGCCAGCGCAGCTTCAACGAGCAGCAGCTGATCCCCGACGACCAGTCGGCCGAGGCGCAGTCGCCGAAGGCCGCTACGCCCATTTCATCGACCGGGCCTACCGCCTGGACGACGCAGCCGTGGGGCATCTTCAGCCTCGAGCGGCTGGCCCGCACGCCCGAATTCCGCCAAGCCGCCGCCTGACGCCGCATCGCCCCATCGTCCTTTTCCTACTGCCGCAAGCACGCACCACACCAGAGGTCGTCGAACCATGAGCACTGTCATGAACTCCGTCGCCGGCAAGGGCCGCAACCTCGGCATCAACACCTGGCTGGTGCTGCTGCTCGTCGTCGGTGGTCGTCTTCGCCCTCAATACCGGCTACGCGACCTACAAGGCGGCGCGCCTGGGCGGCGCCAGCTCGGCGGCGTCCAACCTGCAGGTGCTCAGCCAGCAGCTGGCCAACCAGGGCCGCGAGGCGGTGGGCGGCAACGCGCAGGCGTTCAATGCCTTCAAGGCCACCAAGGCGCAGATCGACGACGACATCGCCTCGCTCAACAGCAACTTCGGCAACGAGGTCGGCGTGTCCGGCCCGATCGCGACCGTGACGCAGACCTGGACCCCGCTGGGCGCCAGCGCCGAGCAGATGATCGCCAGCGAGCCCGCGGTGCTGGGCCTGGCCGGCAACGCCGACCGCTTCGCCGAGCGCGTGCCGCAGCTGCAGGCGCAGCCTGGACGAACTGGTGCGCGCGATGTCCGCCAGCGGCTCGCCGTCCTCGCAGGTCTACATGGCGCTGCGGCAGGTGGTGCTCTCGGGCACCATGGCCCGCCGCATCACCGAAATCCGCGCCGGCGGCGCCGGCGCGGCGCTGGCGGGCGAAGCGCTGGCGCGCGACGCGGCGGTGTTCGACAACGTCATGGCCGGCCTGCGCAAGCGGCGACGCGACCATCGGCATCACCCCGCTCAACAACGGCGGCGCGCGTGGCCGCGCTCGGCCAGGCCGAGACGCTGTGGACGGAGATGAAGAAGGACCTCGACGCGATCCTCGTCGAGCTCGCAGAACCTGTTCCGCGCGCAGGCCGCGGCCGACTGCGATCACCGCCGGGTCCGACCAGCTGCTCGCCGACAGCCAGCCGCCTGTTCGACGCATTCACCGCATTCGGCTCGCTGCAGGACACCAGCCTGCTCGGCAACCTCTGGATCTCGATCATCTCCGGCGTCGCTGGCGCTGGTCGGCATCGCCGGCCTGCTGTTCGCGCTGAACCGCGCAGCAGAAGAAGCGCTACGAGACCACCAAGGAACTCAACGACCGCAACCAGGAGGCGATCATGCGCCTGCTGGACGAAATGGGTTCGCTCGCAGAAGGCGACCTCACCGTGAAGGCGACCGTGACCGAGGACATGACCGGCGCGATCGCCGACTCGATCAACTTCGCCGTCGAGCAGCTGCGCAGCCTGGTGCAGACGATCACCGACACCTCGGTGCAGGTGGCCTCCAGCGCGCAGGAAACGCAGGCCACCGCCATGCACCTGGCCGAAGCCGCCGAGCACCAGGCGCAGGAGATCAACTCGGCCTCCGACCGCATCAGCGAAATCGCGGCCAGCATCGACCAGGTGTCGAAGAACTCCGCCGAGTCCGCCGAAGTGGCGCAGCGCTCGGTGCAGATCGCGACCAAGGGCGCCGGCGTGGTGCGCCAGACGATCGCCGGGCATGGACAGCATCCGCGACCAGATCCAGGAAACCTCCAAGCGCATCAAGCGCCTGGGCGAGAGCTCGCAGGAAATCGGCTCGATCGTCGAACTGATCAACGACATCTCCGAGCAGACCAACATCCTGGCGCTGAACGCGGCCATCCAGGCGGCCTCGGCCGGTGAAGCGGGCCGCGGGTTCGCGGTCGTGGCCGACGAAGTGCAGCGACTCGCCGAACGCGCGTCCAACGCGACCAAGCGGATCGAAACGCTGGTGCAGACCATTCAGTCCGATACCAACGAGGCCGTCAGCTCGATGGAGCAGACGACCTCCGAAGTGGTCGCCGGTGCGCGCCTGGCCGAGGACGCGGGTACCGCGCTGGGCGAGATCGAAAAGGTGTCGTCCGACCTGTCCGGCCTCATCCAGGGCATCTCCACCGCGGCGCAGCAGCAGTCCGGCGCGGCGGCCAACATCACCCAGACGATGAACACGATCCAGTCGATCACCGCGCAGACCTCGCAGGGCGCCAACCAGACGGCCGAGTCGATCGGCAACCTGGCGCAGCTCGCCGCGGACCTGCGCCGTTCGGTCGCCGACTTCAAGCTGCCTGCCTAAGCGGGCGGCCGGGTCGCGCCAGGGGGCGCTGTGGGAAGCGCGCGCGCTTCCGATGTCGTGAGTCAGTTCAGTCGGTCAGTCAGTGGATTCCAGCTCAGTGAATGCTCCTAGTCACTCTTATCGGGCGGTCAAGCCGCCGACTGGTACCCCGTCGGACGGGCGGCTGACCGTGTCCGGAGCGCCGCGATGACCGTGCTGCGCGACGCGATCGACACCACCACGCTCGGCTGGATCAAGCCCGAGCTCGACGAGACCCTGCGCCAGGCGCGCGAGGAGATCGAGGCGTTCGCCGAGAACCCCGGCGACGCCGAGCGCATGAAGGCCTGCGCCGGCCACCTGCACCAGGTGCACGGCACGCTGCGGATGGTTGAACTGTACGCCCCGGCCATGGTCGCCGAGGAGATGGAGCGGCTCGCCCTGTCGCTGCACCACGGCGACGCCGAGGAGCGCCGCGACGACGCCTGCGCCGCGCTGATGCGCGGCGTGGTGCAGCTGCCCGACTACCTGGAGCGCCTGCAGGGCGGCCACCGCGACATCCCGATCGTGCTGTTGCCGCTGCTCAACGAGCTGCGCGCGGCCCGCGGCGAAGCCGGGCTCAACGAGAGCGTGCTGTTCGCCCCCAACCTCGATCGTCCGTTGCCGCAGGACCTGCCGGCACCGGTCGTCACCGCCGTGGCGCCCGCGCCCACCTCGCACCTGTCCGATTTCCGCCGCGCGCTGGCGCAGTGGCCCGAGGACGGGGCGCCGTCGGACATGGTGGCACTGGCGGCGGCCATCGATGGCCTGCTGGCCGATGTGTCGCTCGAACCGCTGCGCCGGATGCTGTGGGTGGCCGCCTCGGTCGCCGCCGCGGTCCGCGATGGCGCGTTGCCGGCCAGCCGCGCGCTGCGCCAGGCCTTTGGCGGGGTCGAACGCGAAACGCGCCAGATGCTGGAGGGCGATGACTTCAGCGGCCCGCGCAGCGAACCCGCGTCCGAGCCCACCCGGCAGCTGCTGTACCACGTCGCCAACACCGGCAGTGACCACCCGGCGCTGGCCGGGCTGCGTGACGCTTTCGAGCTGAGCGCGCAGCAACCCAGCGAGTCGGAACTCGAACACGCCCGCGGCAGCCTGAGCGGCCGCAACCGCGCGCTGCTGGACACCGTGTCGGCCGCCATCAAGGAAGACCTGCTGCGCGTCAAGGACCAGCTGGACCTGTACCTGCGCACCGGCCAGACCGACATCGGCGAGCTGCGCCCGCAGGTCGATGCGCTGGGCCGTGTCGGCGACACCCTGGGGATGATGGGCCTGAGCGTGGCGCGCGGCGTGGTGCTGCAGCAGCGCGATGCGATGCACGAGATTGTCGCCGGCCAGCGCGCCGCCGATGAAACCGCGCTGCTGGACGTCGCCGGCGCACTGCTCTACGTGGATGCATCGCTGGACGAGCAGGTCGCGCGCCTGGGCCTTCCCGAGGACAGCGCCGACGAGGACCTGCTGGCCGGCGAGTCGCGCAAGGTGCTGGAGGTCGTGGTCCGCGAGGCCATCGCCAACTTCGGCGATGCGCGCCAGTGCTTCGTCGCCTTCGTGGAGACCAACTGGGACCACGCCGAACTGGGCGACGTGCCGCGCCTGCTGGATGAGGTGGCCGGCGCGCTGCGCATCCTCGAGTTGCCGCGTCCGGCCGAGTACCTGGTCGGCGTGCGCCGCTACGCCGAGGTCGAGCTGATCGGCCGCAAGCGCGTGCCCAACGGCCAGCAGCTCGACACGATGGCCGACGCGCTGGCCAGCGTCGAGTACTACCTGGAGGCGCTGCGCGAGCAGCGCCCCAACCGCGAGCGCATCCTGGAGATCGCGCGCCAGAGCCTGGAGGCCCTGGGCTACTGGCCGCTGCCGGGCGAGGCGGAACACATCCCGACCGGCGCCCTGACGACCGGCGATGCCGCCCATGGGCCGCAGAACCTGCCGGCGTGGGACATGGTCGTGCCCGCGGGCAATGTCGACGCTGCGGTCGATACCGCCGTGCCCGTGGCAACGGACCCGGCTGCCGCAGACGGTACGCCGCCTGCATCGGCACCGGTTATCGAAGATGCCACCCCCGCCGCGGCTGCCGTGGCACCGCTGCCCGGTGCGCTGACCGCGGCGCAGGGCGGTTTCGTCCACAGCGACGACATCGACGACGAGATCCGCGAGGTGTTCCTCGAGGAGCTGGAAGAGGAAATCAGCCACCTCGGCGAGCTGCTGCCGCCGTGGCGCGCCGCGCCCGACAACGCCGAGCTGCTGCGCCCGATCCGCCGCGTGTTCCATACCCTCAAGGGCAGCGGCCGCCTGGTCGGTGCCAGCGCGCTGGGCGAGTTCAGCTGGAAAGTCGAGAACATGCTCAACCGCGTGCTCGACGGCACGCGCGGCGCCACCCCGGCGGTCATCGCCGTGGTCGATCGCGCCTTTGACACGCTCCCGCAGCTGCATGGCGCCCTGCAGGGCAAGGCCGCGCTGACGGCCGACCTGGCCGGCATGGAGGCCGTAGCCGATCGCGTGGCCGCGGGCGAGGAAGTCAGCTACGAGCCGGTATCCAGTGCGTCGGCTCCCGTCGCCGACATGGATGCGGCTGAAGCGCCCTCCGCCGATACCGTCCAGCCGGCGCCGGCCGTGGACGAGGCGGCTGTCGAGGCGGCATCCGCGCTCGACGAAGTGCCCGGGATTCCCGCGTCGATCGACCCGGTGCTGCTGGAGATCCTCGACACCGAGGTCACCGGCCACCTGTCGACCATCCGCGACTGGCTGGCGGCCGCAGAGGCCGCGCCGCACCCGGCCAACGACCGCCTGCAACGCGCCATCCACACGCTCAACGGCGCGTTCGCGATGACCGAAGTGCCGGTCATCACCGAGATCACCGCGCCGACCGAGGCCTACGTCAAGCGCCTGCTGGCCGCGGGCACCCCGGCCACGGTCGAGGGCGTTGCCGGCCTGGACGCCGTCAGCGCCGCGATCCGCGACACCCTGGCTGCGCTGCAGTCCGAACGGCCGCGCGTGCCGGTCTTCGGTGGCCTGGCCGAGCGCATGGCCGCGCTTCGCGACACGCTGCCCGCACCGCGTCCGGCCGGCCACGGCATGGACGCGGAGGCCGACAGCGACATGGGCGACGTGATCGAAGCGGTCGACACCACGCACGACACGCCCCTGACCTCGATCGACCTCAGCCCGTTCCTGGCCGATGGCGACGGTGACGCAGGCGAGGGCGCGGCGACGGCCGGCACCGGCGGTCCTGCCACGCCGGCCGACGATGCCGACGCCGAGCACATGGCGGCCGCGCTACGCCTGGAAGAGCAGGTGCTGGAAGCCGAGCGCGTGGAGTCCGAGCGCCTTGACCACCTGCGCGCGGAGGCCGAGCGTCTCGAAAGCGAACGTCTCGAGCACGAGCGCGCCGAGCGCGAACGCCTTGCGGCCGAGCAGGCGCAGGCTGAGCGCGTCGCGGCCGAACAGGCCGAAGCCGAGCGCGTGGAGTCCGAGCGGCTTGAAGCCGAGCGTGTCGAGCGTGAGCGCAGCGAGGCCGAGCGCCTTGATGCCGAACGTCGCGCCGTCGAGCAGGCCGAAGCCGAAGCTGAAGCCGCACGAATCGAAGCCGCACAAATCGAAGCCGAGCGCCTGGAAGCCGACCGCAGCGCTGCCGAGGCAGCGATGCAGGCGGAAGCCGAGCGTCTTGAGACCGAGCGTCTCGAAACCGAACGCGTCGCTGCGCAGCAGGCGGCGGCTGCACAGGCGGAAGCCGAGCGCCTTGAGGCCGAGCGCATCGCCGCCGGGCAGGCCGAGGCCGAACGCGCCGAAGCCGAGCGCATCGAAGCCGAGCGCATCGAGGCAGAGCGCATCGAGGCAGAGCGCCTCGAGGCAGAGCGCCTCGCTGCCGAGCAGGCGGAAGCCGATCGCGCCGCGGAAGAGGAGCGGCTGGAATACGCGCGTCTGGAAGCCGAATACGCCGCCGCGGACCGTGCCGCCCGCGAAGCTGCGGAAGCCCCGGCCGCAGACGAGGCCGCGGACGAGGCGCTTCCAGAACTCATCCAGGACGCGCCCGAAGACGCGCCGCTGCCCGCAGAACCCGCGCCCGCCGAGCCCGAGCCTGCCCCGATGGCGGCGTTCGTAGCGGTATCGATCCCGGTCGAGGCCGACCCGGACGAAGCGCTCGACCTGAGCGAACTCGACCCCGAACTGGTCGACATCTTCGTCGAGGAAGGCAGCGACCTGCTCGACCATTCCGACGGCCTGCTGGCCCAGTTGCGCCAGCACCCGACCGAACGCGAACCGCTGGTGGGCCTGCAGCGCGACCTGCACACCCTGAAGGGTGGCGCCCGCATGGCCGGCATCATGGCCGTGGGCGAGCTCGGCCACGTCATGGAGTCGCTGCTCGAGGCGGTCGTCGACCAGCGCCGCGAGCTCGGCCAGGACGGCATTCCGCTGCTGGAGCTGGGCTTCGACCGCCTGCACGCGATGCTGACCCGCGTCGGCGACCGCCGCGCGATCGCCATGCCCGAGGCCTTGATCGCCGAGTTCGAGGCGCGCTCGCTGGGCGGCACGACGGTCACTGCCGATACGTCTGCAGGCGCGCCTGCAGCCACGCCGGCGCCGGTGCGCGAACTCAAGCCGCTGTCGGCGCCGATCGGCGAGGACGTGCCCGAGGACGAGGACGACATCGCCATCCGCGCGCCGCAGGAGCAGGTGCGCATCCGTGCCGACCTGCTGGACCGGCTGGTCAACTACGCCGGCGAGGTCGCGATCTACCGCGCCCGCCTGGAGCAGCAGCTGGGTGCGTTCCGCGGCGCCATCGCGGAAATGGCGGCGACCAACACCCGCATGCGCGACCAGCTGCGGCGCCTGGAGATCGAAACCGAGGCGCAGATCGTCGCGCGCTACCAGCGCGAGGGCGACAGCGGCGAGCAGGCGTTCGATCCGCTGGAGCTCGACCGCTTCTCCAACCTGCAGCAGCTCTCGCGCGCGCTGTCGGAATCGGCCGCCGACCAGAACAGCCTGCAGCTGACGCTGGACGACCTGACGCGCCAGTACGAGACCCTGCTGCTGCAGCAGTCGCGCGTGAGCTCGGACCTGCAGGAAGGCCTCATGCGCACGCGCATGGTGCCGTTCGATTCGCTGCTGCCGCGCCTGCGCCGCGTGATCCGCCAGGCCTCCGGCGAACTGGGCAAGCAGGTCCAGCTCAAGCTCGACGGCGCGCAGGGCGAGCTCGACCGCAACGTGCTGGAGCGCATGACCGCGCCGCTGGAGCACATGCTCCGCAACTCGGTCGCGCACGGCCTGGAAACGCCCGAGCAGCGCCAGAAAGCCGGCAAGAACGAGGAAGGCGCGATCCGGATCGCGGTGCGCCGCGAGGGTTCGGAAGTGGTGCTGGAAGTCGGCGACGACGGCGCGCGGCCTGGATCGCGACGCGATCCGCCGCCGCGGCGAGGAGCGCGGGCTGATCCGCGAGGACGCGATCCTCACCGACCACGATCTCGACGCGCTGATCCTGGAGCCGGGCTTCTCCACCGCCAACGAGGTCAGCCGCCTGGCCGGCCGCGGCGTGGGCATGGACGTGGTGGCCAGCGAAGTGCGCCAGCTCGGCGGCACGCTGGACATCCAGTCGCGTCCCGGCAAGGGCGTCACCTTCACCCTGCGCCTGCCGCAGACGCTGGCGGTGACCCAGGCGGTGTTCGTCAAGATCGGCGAGACCACGTTCGCAGTGCCGATCGCCTCGGTGCGCGGCGTGGGCCGCATCGCCCGCGACGAGCTCGAAGGGGAGAACCCGGTCTACCACTACGGTGGCGAGGAGTACGCGGTCCACGACCTGGGTCGTCTCGTCGGTCATGCGCAGGCCAAGGCCGAAGGCCACCTGCAGATGCCGCTGCTGCTGATCCGCTCGGGCGACCTGCGCGCGGCGGTCAGCGTCGACCAGGTGGTCGGCAACCGCGAAATCGTGGTCAAGCCTGTGGGGCCGCAGGTGGCGTCGGTGCCGGGCATCTTCGGCGCGACCATCATGGGCGACGGCCGCGTGGTGGTGATCCTCGACGTCGCGCCGCTGGTGCGCCGCCAGGCCGCGCTGCCGCGCGACCAGCTGTCCTTCCAGCCGCCGGTCGTGGAACAGCGCAAGGTACCGCTGGTGATGGTGGTCGACGACTCGGTCACCATGCGCAAGGTCACCGGCCGCGTGCTGGAGCGCCACAACTTCGAGGTCGCCACCGCGAAGGACGGCGTCGACGCGCTGGAGCGCATGACCGACATCGTCCCCGACCTGATGCTGCTGGACATCGAGATGCCGCGCATGGACGGGTACGAGCTGGCCACGCACGATGAAGGCCGACGCGCGCCTGCGCGGCGTGCCGATCGTGATGATCACTTCGCGTACCGGTGAGAAGCACCGCCAGCGCGCGTTCGAGATCGGCGTGCAGCGGTATCTGGGCAAGCCGTACCAGGAGCCGGAACTGATGCGCAACGTGTTCGAGCTGCTGGGCATCGAGCGTCGCCATGAGGGATAACGCCCGCCGCGTGGCCCTGTTGGCGCGGCCCGGTGTGGCCGCCGACCGCCTGCGCGAGATGATCGACGAGGCCGGCGTGGAACGCGTGCTGCACGCCGACCCGACCCAGCTGGACGCGCCCGATCTCATCGCGGCCGAGCCGCAGGTGGTGGTGGTCGCACTGGACCCGGCGACCGAGGACGTGCTGGATCGCTTCGACGCCGTGCTCGGCGACCCCATGATCGACGTGATCTACGAGGAAGCCGAGCTGGCCGCGGCGCGCGAGGGCTGGGACGCGGCGCGCTGGAAGCGCCACCTGGTGGCCAAGCTGCTCGGCCACCGCGACGTGCTGCCGCCCGGCACCGAGCCGGACGATGTGCACGGTGCGGGCGCTGACATTGTCGGCCTGACGGGGTCGCTGCATGCCAGCTTCGATCCGGTTCTGGCCGAGTCCGACGACCACGGCCGGGGCGCTGCGGAATCGGATGTCGAGCTGATCGATTTCGACCTGGCATTCGGCACCGTGGCCGAGCCCGATGGCAGTGCCGATGCGGCTGCCATCGACGACGCAAACCGCGACATCGCCGGGATGGACGGCGCGGCCGAGCTCAGCCTCGACACCGGCGCACACGTGCCCGCCAGTGCTCCACGGCCCGGGTCGATGGCTGGTGGGCTGAGTCTCGTCGACCGACGACGCCCCGTTGCACGTGGCCGGGGCCACGGGTGGCGCGGATGACAACGCAGGCTTCCACCACGACATGGCCGAGCTCGAACGGCGCATTTCCGGCCTCGAGCTGGTCGACGACACGCCGGTGCGCGGGCCGGAGCAGGCCAATGGCGCTGTGCTGGTCATGGCCGGCATCGGCGGGCCCGACGCTGTCCGCCAGTTCCTGGGCGCCCTGCCCGAGGGATTTCCGCGGCCGGTACTGGTGCAGCAGCGGCTGGACGGCGGGCGCCACGACCGGCTGGTCGCCCAGATGCAGCGCGCCACGTCGTTGCCGGTGCGCCTGGCCGAAGGCGGCCACGCTGCGGTCGCGGGCCACGTCTACGTGCTGCCGGCCGACATGGGGCTGAAGACCGGCGGCGACGGCCTGAGCTTCTGCGAGGGCGAGGACCTGCTTGGCGCGCTGCCGTCCGCCGACAGCGCCGTGCTGTTGCTCAGCGGCAGCGACGTGGCGGTGGTCGATGCCGCCCTCAAACACAGCTGGGCGGGCGCGCTGGTGGCCGGGCAGGCGCCGGAGGGCTGCTACGACGCCGCCGCCGCAAACGAACTGATCGCCCGCGGTGGCGAAACCGGGCAACCGGCCGATCTTGCATCGCGCCTGGCCGAGCGCTGGCCGGGCTGAGGAGTCACACGATGTCCAAGCACAAGAAAAAGCATCCGCGCGGGCACGGCGCGCCGGGTTCGCATGGCGGTGAGCGGGCCGGGTCGACCCACGGCGCGCCGCAGGCTCCCGAGGCGGCCTCACACCCGGCGTCCGACGCCGACGCCGACGCCGCGGTCGACGCCCGCGCCGCCGCGCCCGCGCCCGCGCCGGAGATCGCCGTGGCCAGTGTCGCGGCGAATGTCGACAGCGATATCCGCGGCGTGCTGATCCAGGTCGCAGGCGCGCGCCTGCTGCTGCCCAATGCCACCATCGCCGAGGTGCTGTCCTACGCCGAGCCCGAGCCGCTGTCGCCGGCACCGGACTGGCTGCTGGGTCGCATCCGCTGGCGCGGCTGGCAGTTGCCGCTGGTGGCGTTCTCGCGCCTGGCCGGCCTGGGCGATGGACCAGCCGGGCCTGGGCAGCAAGGTGGCCGTGCTCAAGGCGCTGGCCGGCAACGCGAAGACGCCGTTCTTTGCCGTGGTGACGCAGGGCTTCCCGCGCCTGGTCACCGTGTCACGCGACAGCCTGACCACGCTGGGCGAGCGACGGCGACGCGCTGCCCGCCGGCGTACAGGCCCGCGTCCGCCTCAACGAGGACGACGCGCTGATCCCGGACCTGGAGGCCATCGAGGGCCTGGTCGCCGAAGCGGTGGCACAGGCGGCCTGAGGCGGGCCGCCCGGTCGCGGCCGCGCCGCAACACACCAGGGCGTCGTTGCCGGGCCGGGTGCCCGGTCACCGTCGTTGCCAGCGCAGGCAAGGGGATGCACAAGTGCGCGGCGAGCGATGCGCCGGCAGTCGCGCGCACCGGCACGGGCGTCAGCGCGCCATGTCGCCGAGCCGTGCCTGCAATGCGGCGATCGCCGCCAGTCCGGCGGTTTCGGTGCGCAGGATGCGCGGCCCCAGGCGCAGGCCCTCGAAACCGGCGGCGCGCAGCTGCTCGCGATCGCGCGGCGACCAGCCGCCTTCCGGACCGATCGGCGAGGCACACGCGCGATCCGGCCGTCCTGCGGCGATGCCATCGAAGGCGACGCTCGCCGCCCGGGTCCAGCAGCAGGCGCAGGCCGCCGCGGTCGCAGGGCGGCCAGCGCCGCCGGCAGCGGCACCGGCGCCGTGCACCGCAGGCACCCGCGCACGCCCGCTCTGCTCGCAGGCCGAGGCGACCACGCTGCGCCAGTGCGCCAGGCGCTTGTCCGGCGCGTGCGTCATCCAGCTTCACTTCGCTGCGCTCGACCAGCACCGGGATGATGCCGGCCACGCCCAGTTCGGTCGCCTTCTGCAGGATCAGGTCCATCTTCTCGCCGCGCGCGATGCCCTGCAGCAGCGTGATGCGCAGCGGCGATTCGTTGTCGACCGCGCACGGCTCGCACGCAGTCGCACGCTGCACGCTCGCGCTTGCCGAGCGTTGCGATGCGCGCGGCGTAGTCGTGGCCGTCGCCGTTGAACAGCACGCAGGCATCGCCCTCGCGCAGGCGCAGCACGCGCACCAGGTGCGCGGCGGCGGCCTCGGGCAGGACGACCTCGGCCCCGGCCGGCAACGGCACGTCGACGTGGCAGCGGGTCAGGCGCATGCGGTGGCCTCGTCGATCGCGCTCGCGGGTGACCTGCGCCAGCAGCTGCAGTTGCGTCGTCGTCCATGCAGTACGGCGGCATCCAGTACAGCACGTCGCCGAGCGGACGCAGCACCACGCCGCGCTCCAGCGCGGCGCGATAGGCGTGCAGGCCGACGCGCTGCGCTGGCATCGAACGGCGTGCGCCTGTCGCCGTCGCGGGTCAGTTCGAACGCGACGATCATCCCGGCCTGGCGCACGTCGGCGACATGCGGATGCCGGCCGAAGTCGGCGCGGCAAGCTCTGCCATCCGCGCCGCCGTGCGCGCGGTTGCGCGCCAGCACGTCGTCGCTGTCGAAGATGTCCAGCGTCGCCAGCGCCGCCGCGCAGGCCAGCGGGTTGCCGGTGTAGCTGTGCGAATGCAGGAAGGCGCGTTCGCGCGAATCGTCCAGGAAGCCGTCGTAGATCGCCTGCGTCGCCAGCACCGCCGCCAGCGGCAGGAAGCCGCCGGTCAGGCCCTTCGACAGGCACAGCAGGTCGCGGCTGCGACGCCGCTGTCCTGCTCGCAGGCGAACATCGTGCCGGTGCGGCCGAAGCCGACCGCGATCTCGTCGGCGATCAGGAACACGCCGTGCGCATCGCACAGCTCGCGCGCGCGCCGCAGGTACGCCGGGTCGTGCATGCGCATGCCGCCGGCGCACTGCACGCGCGGCTCCAGGATCAGCGCGCAGACCTCGCCGGCGTGACGTTCGCAGCAGATCGCGCCAGCGCATCGGCGGCGCGCTGCGCGCAGGCTCGGCCGGCGATTCGCCGGTCGCGCGCAGGTAGGCATCGGGCGAGGGCGCGAACAGCGCTTCGGCCAGCAGCGGCGCATAGACGCGCCGGTACAGCGGAATGTCGCCGACCGCCAGCGCGCCGATGGTTTCGCCGTGGTAGCCGTTCTCCAGCGCGATGAACTTGGTGCGCCGGCGCTCGCCGCGGTTGCGGAACCAGTGGAACGCCATCTTCAGCGCGACTTCCACGCCGGCCGAGCCGTTGTCGGCATAGAACACCTTGGCCAGCGGCGCGCGGCCCGGCTTGGCGCGGCGCGATTGCCAGCAGGCGCTCGGCCAGTTCGACCGCGGGCGCGTGCGAGCAGCCGGCCAGGATCACCTGTTCCAGCGTCGCGCGCCTGGCGCGGCGATGGCCGCGGCGATGCGCGGCTCGGCGTGGCCGAACAGGTTGGTCCACCAGCTGCTGACCGCATCCAGGTAGCGGCGGCCGTCGTGGCCGACCAGCCACGCGCCTTCGCCGCGCGCGATCGGCAGCAGCGGCAGCGTGTCGCGGGTGCTCGCGCATCTGCGTGCACGGGTGCCACAGCACGGCCAGGTCGCGGTCGCGCCACGCGCAGGGCCGCATCGCCGGCGCTCTGCTAGCATCGCCGGCATCGTGATGTCTTGTTCGCATCCGCCATTATCGCCCCTGTAACCGCCTCGTGGTCCGGCCGTGGTGACGCCTCGCGGCTCGGCCGCGGGGCTGCGCGATGAGCCGCGCGCCTGCCCACCATCCACGGCATCACCGAGCACGACGCCGGCCCGTACCGGCTGGAGCAGCTGGACCTGGAGTTCAGCAACGGCGAGCGCCGCCAGTTACCAGCGCCTGCACGGCCGCGGCCATGGCGCGGTGGTCGTGGTGCCGATGCTCGATGACGACACCGTGCTGCTGGTGCGCGAATACGCGGCCGGCGTGCATCGCTACGAGCTGGGCCTGGTCAAGGGCCGCATCGATCGCCGGCGAAACGCCGCTCGAGGCCGCCGACCGCGAGCTGAAGGAAGAGGCCGGCTACGGCGCGCGCGCGCCTCGACGTGCTGCGCGCGCTGACGCTGGCGCCCACCTACATGAGCCACCAGCGCAGCTGGTGCTGGCGCGCGACCTCTATCCCGAGCGCCTGCCGGGCGACGAGCCCGAGGAACTGGAGTGGTGCCGTGGAAGCTCGACGACCTGGACGAGCTGATCCTGCGCGAGGACTTCTCCGAAGGCCGCAGCATCGCCGCCCTGTTCATCGCCCGCGAATGGCTGAGGCAGCACGCATGACGCACGCCGAACCGACCCTGGCACCCGCACGCGAGACGGTGTCATCGCGCATCGCGCGCGACGCCGCCGCGGCGATCCTCGAGCGTCTACGACAGCGACTTCGACGTCGAGCAGCAAGGACGACGCCTCGCCGCTGACCGCGGCCGACCTGGCCGCGCACCGCTGCATCGTCGACGGCCTGGCGCGCGCTGACACCGACATCCCGGTGCTGTCGGAGGAGTCGCACCGAGCATCACCGTGGACGCAGCGCCGCGCATGGCCGCGGCTGTGGCTGGTCGACCCGCTCGACGGCACGCGCGAGTTCGTCAAGCGCAACGGCGAGTTCACCGTCAACATCGCGCTGATCGAGGACGGCGTGGCCGTGTTCGGCGTGGTGCAGGCGCCGGTGACCGGCGTGCTCTGGCACGGCGGCGCGATCGCATCGGCACGCTGCGGCAGGGCCGCGATGGCGTCGACGATGCGCGGTGCATGCGCGCGCGCCGGCGCCATGCGCCGCTGCGCGTCGCCGCCAGCCGCTCGCATCGCGACGCGCGCACGAGGCGTTCATCGCGCGCATGGGCGAGGTCGAGCCGGTCGGGCTGGGTTCGTCGCTGAAGTTCTGCCGCGATCGCCGAGGGCGGCATGGACGTGTATCCGCGCTTCGGCCCGACCAGCGAATGGGACACCGCGGCCGGGCAGGCGTGCTGGAAGGCGCCGGCGGCGCGGTGCTCGACCCGCACGGCCGGCCGTTCCGCTACAACCAGCGCGCCACGCTGCTCAATGGCGATTTCCTGGCGCTGGGCGATCCGGCACTGCCGTGGCGGGAGTGGGCGGGTTGATTTTCCTGCCACGGATGACAGCCGAAAGAAGCACACGGATAAAGCGTCATGGAAGGCTGGAATGGAGCAGTGGACCCTCAATGACCTCGTCATCCCGCCTTCGCCGGAATGACGGGCAAGACAGCGTGTTTGCGTGGCGGCTGAACACGTCCAACGGCGTTTTCTGATCAGTGCCATATCCGTGCCAGATCCGTGTCATCCGTGGCAAAAAACTGAAGCCCATTACATGACATCAACCGACATAAACCATCTCATCGACATCATGGCCCGCGCTGCGCGATCCGCGAACGCGGCTGCCCGTGGGACGTCGAGCAGGACTTCGCCACCATCGCGCCGTACACGATCGAGGAAGCCTACGAAGTCGCCGACGCGATCGACCGCAGGGATCTGGACGACCTGAAGGACGAACTGGGCGACCTGCTGCTGCAGGTGGTGTTCCATGCGCGCATGGCGCAGGAGCAGGGCGCGTTCGCGTTCGGCGACGTGGTCGCGGCGATCAGCGACAAGATGGTGCGCCGGCATCCGCACGTCTTCGGCGATGCAGTCGCGTGGCCGATGCCGACAGCGCAGACCGTCGGCACTGGGAAGAGCACAAGCGCGCGCGAGCGCGAGGCGGCGGGCGACGAGGACACATCCGCGCTGGCCGGCATCGCCGCGTGGCCTGCCGGAATGGCAGCGCGCGGTGAAGCTGCAGAAGCGCGCCGCGCGCAGTCGGCTTCGACTGGCCCGAGCCGGCGCCGGTGATCGACAAGCTGCACGAGGAGATCGAGGAGGTGCGCGTCGAATTCGCCGCGGTGGCAGCCGATCCGAGGACGCCGCGCCCGCGACCGCCTGGAGGACGAGATCGGCGACGTGCTGTTCGTCTGCGCCAACCTGGCGCGCCACGCGAAGGTCGATGTCGGCGCCGCATTGCGCCGCGCCAACCTCAAGTTCGAGCGCCGCTTCCGCGCGATGGAGGCGCTGGCGCAGGCCGATGGCGTGGCGCTTGCCGGGCTGTCGCTGGAGGCGCAGGATCGCTACTGGGACCGCGCCAAGGCCGGCGAGAGACACACCCGCGTCGCACCGTCATACCCGGACGCGCAGCACGCCGCAGCGCATCCGCAGGAGCCTCACATGGCCGCTTCGCCAGCTTCCGCGAGTTCTACCCGTTCTACCTGGGCGAACACCGGCAACCGCATCTGCCGGCGCCTGCATTTCATCGGCAGTTGCGGCGTGCTTGCGCTGGTGGCCGTCGCCGCGCTGACACGCGCAATGCGTGGTGGCTGCTGGCGGCGCTGGTCTGCGGCTACGGGTTCGCCTGGGTCGGGCATTTCTTCTTCGAGAAGAACCGGCCGGCCACGTTCAAGCATCCGCTCTATTCCTTCGTCGGCGACTGGGTGATGTTCAAGGACATCCTGACCGGCCGGATCCGGTTCTGAGCGGGGGCCGATCTCTGCATGCCGGTCGGCGCATCGCCTGGCCGGCAGGACGCTGCGGCGGGCGCGGTTCACGGGCGTGCGCGGCGTGCCGGGCTCCAGGAAGATCAGCCATGCCGCCACCGCGATCAGCGCGAACGCCGGCCCAGTGGTTCCACTTCAGCGGCTGCCCCAGGTACCAGGCCGAGAAGCCCGCGAACACCAGCAGGGTGATCACCTCCTGCATGCCCTTGAGCTGCGGCGCGCGAGTACACCGCGCTGCCCATCCGGTTGGCCGGCACCATCAGCGCGTACTCGAAGAAGGCGATGCCCCAGCTGGCCAGGATCGCCATGCAGCAGGGGCGAGGATCTTGTACTTCAGGTGCGCCGTACCAGGCGAACGTCATGAACATGTTGGAGCCGAGCAGCAGCAGGACGGGCAGGAAGCGTTCGTACGGGCATGGCGTGAGTCGGCAGGTGAGATGGCGCGTCAGGGTACCGCGCATCGCCTTCACGTGCGCCTCGACTACGCAGACCGGCAGCCTTCACAAAGCTGAAGGCGATGGAGACCGGTGCATGCAAGCGTGCGCAGGGACGGCGGGCTTGGTCCTGATCGTCGAGGACAACCGCAACATCTCGGAGATGGTCGGCGAATACCTGGAAAGCCGCGGCTTCGAGGTCGACTACGCCGCCGACGGCCTGGACGGCTACCGGCTGGCGGCCGAGAACAGCTACGACGTGATCGTGCTGGACCTGATGCTGCCGCGCCTGGACGGCATCGAGGTCTGCAAGCGGCTGCGCGAGGAGGCGCGCAAGTCCACGCCGGTGCTGATGCTGACCGCGCGCGACACGCTCGACGAAAAGCTCACCGGCCTGTCGGTCCGGCGCCGACGACTACCTGACCAAGCCGTTCGCGATCCAGGAACTGGAAGCGCGCCTGCGCGCGCTGATCCGCCGCGAGCGTCGCCAGGTCGGCGCCGAAGTGCTGAAGGTCGCCGACCTGGTGCTCGACCCGGCCAGCCTGCGCGTCACCCGCGGCGGCAGCGAACTGCAGCTTTCGCCGATCGGCCTGCGCCTGCTGACCATCCTGATGCGCGAATCGCCGCGCGTGGTCAGCCGCCAGGAGATCGAGCGCGAGATCTGGGGCAACGGCCTGCCCGATTCCGACACGCTGCGCAGCCACCTGTACAACCTGCGCAAGACGATCGACAAGCCGTTCGACAAGCCGCTGCTGCACACCGTGCAGAGCGCCGGCTACCGCATCGCGGACATCTCGCAGCCGCCGGACTGACCGCAGCCGAGCACGTCATGCCGCACGGGCTTCCCCGCAGGATCAAGCTTGCGTTCATCACGCAGGCGCTGATCGGCAGCGTCGCTGATCTCGCTGGGCATCCTGCTGGCGGGACTGGTCGTGCGCGAGGCGGTGCTGTCGGCACCGCATGCGGCAGGAGGCCGACGAGTACTGGGACGGGTCGCGCATCGACCCGCCCATCCGTTGCCGCGGACCGGCTCGATGACGCGGCTACTGTCGTGCCGGCCGGGCAGCCCCAGCCCGGACCTGCCCGCGGAGCTGCGCGCGATCGGGCGCGGGCCTGCACGCGTTTCCCGCGCAGGACCGCATGGTCTACGTCGATGAGCGCGACGGCGCGCGGTTCTACGTCACCTTCGCATCGGCGCTGGTCGATCGCGCCATCGCTCTACATGGCGCTGGTGTCGTTGCTGCTGTCGCTGCTGGCGACCTACCTGATTTCCTGGCTGACCTACCGCATTTCCAAGCGCCTGGTGGCGCCGGTGAGCTGGCTGGCCGGCGTGGTCGCGCGACTGGGACCCGCGCGAGCCCGACGCGAAAGCGGTGTCCACCGAGCAGCTGCCCGACGACGCGGGCGTCGAAGTGCGCCGCCTGTCGAGCGCATTGCACGGGCCTGGCCGACGCGTATCGGCGAATTCGTCGCCCGCGAACGCGACTTCACGCGCGATGCCAGCCACGAACTGCGCACGCCACTGACGGTGATCCGCGTGGCCACCGACCTGCTGCTGGCCGATCCGGACACGTCGCCCGCGTGCGCAGCGCTCGCTGCTGCGCGTCCAGCGCGCGGGACGCGACATGGAAGCGGTGATCGACGCCTTCCTGATCCTCGCGCGCGAGGCCGACGTGGCCCTGCAGAGCGAGGTCTTCGACGTGGCTGAAGTGGTGCACGAAGAGGCCGAGCGCATCCGTCCGATGCTGTCGGGCAAGCCGGTGGAGCTGGAGATCATCGACGAGGGCGCGCCGCGGCTGCTCGCGCCGCCGCAGGTGCTCAACGTGATGGTCGGCAACCTGCTGAGCAATGCTGCGCGTTTCACCGACCAGGGCCATATACGAGTCTTCATGCGGCCGGACGGCATCGAAGTGCGCGACACCGGCATCGGCATGGGTGAGGACGCGTTGAAGAACGCGTTCGAGCCGTTCTACCGGCACGATTTCACGCGCGAGGAAGGCAAGGGCATGGGCCTGTCGATCGTGCACCGCCTGGGCCTGCGGTTCGGCTGGCCGGTATCGCTGGAAAGCAGGTTCGGCGAGGGCACCGTGGCCCGGATCCGGCTGCCGGACTTTGATGCCGCAGCGACCGGGGACGTGGCGCAGGAGAGCGGCACGCAGGCCGACGGCCCCCTTTAACCCGGAATGCCGACGCGCCACTGCACGGCGGCCGTTGCACGACAAGCCACTTTCCCCGCGGACCTGAGTGTCCGCCCAACGACGTGCGGCGCGCCGGGCCCGGCTGTCAACCGTGAGGTCAGCGGCGCGTTGCCCCCCGCATTGCCCTCCTTCCGGTGACTGCATGGCGCGTTCCGTTCCCACCCACCCGACCCGTTCCCGTCCGGCATGGCGGCGCTGGGCGATGCCGTTGCTGGTGGTGCTGGCCGTGCTGGCCATCGGCGGCTATGTCCTGCGCGAGCAGCGCGCCGCCGCCAGTGCCGGCACCTTCCGCACCGCGCCGGTGGAGAGCGGCGACATCCGCGTGACCATCAGCGCGACCGGCACGCTGGCGGCCATTTCCACGGTGGACGTGGGCAGCCAGATCTCCGGCCAGGTCACGCAGGTGTTGGCCGACTTCAACGACCGTGTGGAGCGCGGCCAGGTGTTGGCGCGCATCGACCCGAGTACGTACCAGGCGCAGATCGCGCAGGGCAATGCGCAGGTGCGCAGCGCGCAGGCGTCGCTGGCGACCGCGCAGGCGGCCTTGCGCAACGCGCAGGCCGACCACGCGCGCAAGGCCGAACTGGCCGATCGCCAGCTGGTGGCACGCAGCGACGCGGACCTGTCGCGTGCGGCGCTTGAGCAGGCGCGCGCCCAGGTCGAGGCCGCGCGCGCGCAGATCAGCCAGCAGCAGGCCTCCACCCAGACCAGCCGGCTCAACCTGGACCGCACCGTGATCCGTTCGCCGGTGGACGGGGTGGTGCTGACGCGAACGGTCGAGTCCGGGCAGACGGTCGCGGCCAGCCTGCAGGCGCCGGTGCTGTTCCAGATCGCCGAGGACCTGTCGAAGATGGAGATCGTGCTGGCCATCGACGAGGCCGACATCGGCCAGGTGGAGGTGGGGCAGGGTGTGGCATTCAGCGTCGATGCCTTTCCGGAGCAGCAGTTCCGCGGCCGGGTGCAGCAGGTGCGGCTGTCGGCCACCAATACCAACAACGTCATCACCTACCCGGTGGTGGTGGCGGTGGACAACCCCGGCCAGCGCCTGCTGCCGGGCATGACCGCCAATGCCGAGATCGAGGTGAGCGTGCGCGAGGACGTGTTGCGCGTGCCCAATGCGGCGCTGCGTTACCGGCCGGCCGATGAGGCGGCGCCGGTTGCGCCGGCCGGCGGCCGCGGTGCCGCCGCCAGCCTGCCCGATGACCTGGCGGCCCTTGCGCGGACGCTCTCGCTCACCCCCGCGCAGCAGGCCGCCTTCGACCAGTCGCTGGCGCAGATGCGCGAACGCTCGGCCGCGCGACAGGCGCAGATGCCGGCGGCCGGGGGTGCGGGCGGTGGCGGTGGCAGCGTGCTGTTCGGCGGTGGCCGCGGAGGCGGCGGGCCGGGTGGTCCGGGTGCGCGCGGTGGCGGTGGCGGTGGCGGTGGCGATGGCGGCAATGCCGGTGCGATGCGCCAGCGCATGATGGAGCGGCTGGGCCAGCAGTTCGCGCCTTTCCGCGCCACACTGGACGCGGCGCAGGCCGGGCGGTGGGACAGCGGTTTCGCCGGCTTGGTCGGTGCGCGCCGTGCGCCGTTGTACGTGGTGGTCGATGGCCGGCCACGGGCGCGCATGGTGCGCGTGGGCGCCAGCGACGGCACGCATACCGAAGTGGCCGGTGAGGTGTCGGCCGGCGACGTGGTGGTGACCGGCAGCGAGCGGGCGGCGCCGTGACGCCCGCCAGCGCACGTGTCATCGATGCCCGGTCGCTGCGCAAGGTGTACGCGGCGGGCACCGAGGCCGAGGTGGTGGCGCTGCATGACGTCGACCTGGCGGTGGGCCGCGGCGAATTCGTGGCGATCATGGGCCCGTCGGGCTCGGGCAAGTCCACGCCTCATGAACCTGATGGGCTGCCTGGACACGCCCACGTCGGGTCACTACGCCTGCGACGGCGTGGACGTGGCCGCGCTGGATGCCACGGGGCGCGCCCTGCTGCGACGGGACAAGATCGGCTTCGTGTTCCAGGGCTTCAACCTGTTGCCGCGGATGAGCGCGCTGGACAACGTCGCCATGCCGCTGGGCTACGTCGGCGTGCCGCGCCCGCAACGGCTTGAGCGCGCGCATGCGGCACTGGAGGAGGTGGGCCTGGGCGCGCGCGGCCACCATCGCCCGGGCGAACTGTCGGGCGGACAGCAGCAGCGCGTGGCCATTGCCCGCGCGCTGATCAACCGTCCGCCGCTGCTGCTGGCCGACGAGCCCACCGGCGCGCTGGACAGCCGCACCGGCGAGGAGATCCTCGACCTGTTCAAGCAGTTGCAGGCGCAGGGCCACACCGTGGTGGTCATCACCCACGATGCGGGCGTGGCCGACCACTGCGACCGCACCTTCGTCATGCACGACGGCGAGTTGCACGTGCGCGGCGTGGAGAAGCCCCACGCGCTGTCGGGAGTGCCGGCATGAGGCTGTCGGAAACGCTGGCGACCGCGCTGTTCTCGCTGCGCGGCAACTGGCTGCGCAGCGCGCTCACCTCGCTGGGCGTGATCATCGGCATTGCCGCCGTCATCGTGATGGTGTCGGTGGGCCAGGGCACGCAGGCAGGAGATCGACAAGCTGGTGTCCGGGCTGGGCAGCAACCGGCTGGACATTTCAGGCGGCGGCGGCGTCGGCGGCGGCGGAGCGCGAATGGCGCAGGGCAGCCGCTACACCCTGGACGTGGGCGATGCGCAGGCCATCCGCGAGCAGATCCCGGAGGTCGTGCACGTCGCGGCGTCGCTGCGCGGCAACAGCCAGCTGGTGCATGCCGAGAGCAACTGGTCCAGCCAGTGGCTGGGTGTGCAGCCGGATTACTTCGAGATCAATGGCTGGAAGCTGGCCGCCGGCGATGGCCTGGGCGAGGGCGAGTCCAACGCCGGCAAGACGGTCGTGCTTGGCGAGACGGTGCGGCGCGAGCTTTTCGGCGATGGCGATGCGGTCGGCAGCACGGTGCGCATCGGCCGCGTGCCGTTCACCGTGGTGGGCACGCTGGCGCCCAAGGGGCAGGGCGGTTTCGGCCAGGACCAGGACGATCTGGTGCTGGTGCCGCTGGAAACCGCGCGCCGTCGCCTGATGGGCGCCGCAGGCCTGCCGGCCGGTGCGGTACGCGACATCGCGCTGGGCGTTGGCCGCGCCGAGGACATGGCGTACGTGCAGGGCGAGGTGGAGGCGCTGTTGCGCCAACGCCACCGCATCCAGCCGGGGCAGGACGACGACTTCAGCGTGCGCAACATCGCCGAGGTGGTGGCCACGCGCACGCAGGCAACGCGGCTGATGTCGCTGCTGCTGGGCGCGGTGGCATCGATCTCGCTGGTGGTGGGCGGCATCGGCATCATGAACATCATGCTGGTGTCGGTGACCGAGCGGATCCGCGAGATCGGCCTGCGCATGGCGGTGGGTGCGGCACCGGCCGATATCCGTCGGCAGTTCCTGGCCGAGGCGATGCTGATCTCGCTGGGTGGCGGCGTGCTCGGCATCGCCATCGGCATGGCGGGCGCGTTGCTGGTGGGCCGGTTCGGCGCGCTGCCGGTGGCGCTTGACGGCCAGGTGATCGCGATGGCGGCCGGGTTCTCGATCGCCACCGGCCTGTTCTTCGGCTATTACCCGGCACGCAAGGCCTCGCAGCTGGATCCGATCGAAGCGTTGCGACAGCAATAGCGACCGGGTGCTGCCCCTTGCGGCCCGACGCTGCGGCCTGCCGGCCGGAATCGCTTTTCCCTCGGTCAGGGCTCCTGCCCTGACTCGGGCGCTGGCCATCCATGGACAGCTTCGCGCGATCTCGGCCGGCAGCCCGCAGCTCGCGATTCCGAAGGGATCGTCCCCTCCGGGCCGGTAGCGGAACCAGGAGGTGGCCGAAGCGACGTATTCCCAGAAACGCTGCGTCGGCTGGGAGGCAGGGGATCGCGTAGCAGCGGACAGGGATGTCCGCGCCCCGCGTAAAGGCAGGATGCCGTCCGCGGGGCGAAGCGATCCCCTGCCTGCCGGCCGACGCCACCGCATCCTTGATCCCACCGCTTTGGCTGCTCCTTCCTCCAAGCCAGAGCGGTGATCCACACACGCCGGTGAGCTGCGGGCTGTCGGTGGGGAATCGCGTAGAGCTGGCCATGGATGGCCAGCGCCCGAGTCAGGGCAGGAGCCCTGACAGAGGGAAAAGCGAATCCCCACCGACAGCCCGTAGCGTCGGTCCGTGAGCTGACGGCCGGCGAGCAACAAAAAAACGGGCGACCCGAAGGTCGCCCGTCTTTTTCGTGCATCGGCGCCGGTCCGGGTGGCATCACGCCCTCGGACCGGACCGGGGTTGCATCAACGCGTGTACAGCAGGCGGTTCGGCGAGCCGGTGCCGATGCCGGTCAACACGTTGGTGGTGGCGTTGTTGTACAGCCACGTGCGCACCGTGGCCGGCGAGGACGTCGGGAAGCGGCCCAGGTACAGCGCCGCGGCACCGGCCACGTGCGGGGACGCCATCGACGTGCCGCTGATGGTGTTGGTGGCGGTGTTGCTGGTGTACCACGCCGAGCGGATCGAGCTGCCCGGGGCGAAGATGTTCACGCAGGTGCCGAAGTTGGAGAACGAAGAGCGGCTGTCGTTCGACGCCGTCGAGCCCACCGTCACCGCATTGGCCACGCGCGCCGGCGAGTAGTTGCAGGCGTTGGCATTGTCGTTGCCGGCGGCCACCACCACGGTCACGCCGCTGTTGATCAGGTTGTTGGTGGCCGTGTCGGTGGCCGAGGACGCGCCGCCGCCCAGGCTCATGTTCGCCACCGCCGGCTTGACCGCATTGGTGCGGACCCAGTCGATGCCCGAGATGATGGTGGAGTTGGCGCTGCCGCCGGTGCAGCCGAACACGCGCACCGGCACGATGCGCGCGGCCTTGGCCACACCCCAGGTGGCACCGGCGATGGTGCCGGCCACGTGCGTGCCGTGGCCGTTGCAGTCACCCGTGCCACGACCGTCGTTGATGGCGGTGGCACCGGCCAGCACGCGGCCGCCGAAATCGGTGTGGCTGGCGTGGACGCCGCTGTCGATCACATACGCGCGCACGTTGGACGCGGTGTAGTCGTAGATGTAGGTGCCGTTGAGCGGCAGCGAGCGCTGGTCGGAGCGGTCCAGGCCCCAGGTGGCACCGCTCTGGGTGGGATTGAGGTACATCATCCCGTCCTCTTCGACGAAGGCCACGCGCGGGTCTTTCATCAGCCGCGCGATGGTGCGCTCGTCGCCGCGTACCACCATGCCCTGCAGCGCGTTGTGGTACACGCGGTCAACGTTGACGCTGAAGCGCGAGGCCAGGTCGACGGCGGCATTCTCGGTGGCCATGCGCATCGCACCGACCTGGGCGATCCCCATCGGCGGGGCGAGGGTGTCGGGCTTGAATACGACGATGTACTGCCCTTCGATGCGGTTCTGAGAGCGGATGAGCTCGTTGGCATGGACAGCGGCGGTGGACGCCAGGGCCAGCGTGACGCTGGCCGCCAGGATCTGCTTGATCATTTTGATGTATCCCCAGCAAATGACGGCAAGTTGGTTGGAAGGGCCGGCTTCATGCCGGCCGCGGACCACGGCCGTGGGCCCAGGGCGCACGTCGTGGCGCATGGAGGGTTTTTTCTGGTGGCCGCCGTGTCAACGTCGGAGTTGACGAAACGATGAAAAACCCTGGTGCGGCTTTCCGCTGCATCTATGTGCAACAGGGCATGACCATTGGCACATGCTTGTGCGTCAAGGGTTTGGCGCTTGCCCATGACAAATGTCCGGAAATGCATTCAGCTCGGGCCGCAGGCCCCGTGGCACGGTTTTTGCTGCACCGCACACCCGTTTTGCGCAGGCGGGCGTCACGCCGTGCGCAATGCGGCGCCTGGTGTGAAGCCGGGCGGGAGCGTGGCCTCATCGATGGCATGTGCGGTCGGGGTGCATGGGCTGGGCTAAGCTGCCCGTCGCCTTCCCGTCGAGCGTCCGGCATGCCATCCGAGTCCCGTCCGTCCCCACCGGCTGCGCGACTGGCGCGCGGCTGCGTCCTCGCCCTTGCCGGAGCGCTTGCCATGTCGCCCACCCCGGCCACCGCCCAGCCCGAGCAGCCGCGCCCGCCGGTCGCACTGGTGATCCACGGCGGCGCCGGCTTCGTGCCCAGGGACGCGTTGAGCGCGGCGGACGTGCGCGACGTGCACGCCACGCTCAACCGCGCGCTGGACGCCGGGCAGGCCGTGCTGTCAGCCGGCGGCACCGCGCTGGACGCCGTCGAGGCTGCCGTGGTCGTGCTGGAGGACTCGCCGCGCTTCAACGCCGGCAAGGGGGCGGTGTTCAATGCCGACGGCGGGCACGACCTGGACGCCGCGGTCATGGAGGGTCACACCCGGCGCGCCGGCGCGGTGGCCGGGCTCACCACCGTGCGCAATCCCGTCCGGCTGGCCCGCGCGGTGATGGAGCACACCCCGCATGTGTTCCTTGCCGGGACCGGTGCCGAGGCCTTCGCCGACACGCGGCCGGAGATCGCTCGCGTCTCCAACCGCTGGTTCGATACCGACGCGCGCCGGCGTGCGCTGGAGAACGCGCAGCGCCAGGCCGCCATCGGCGAGGGGCCGGATGCGTATTTCGGCACGGTCGGCGCGGTGGCGCTGGACGTGCACGGCCACATCGCCGCCGCCACCAGCACCGGCGGCATGACCAACAAGAAGTGGGGCCGCGTGGGCGACGTGCCGGTGATCGGCGCGGGCACCTGGGCGGACGCGCGCTGCGGCGTGTCGGGCACCGGCTGGGGCGAGTTCTACATCCGCAACGCCGTGGCGCACGATATCTGCGCCCGCGTGGCCTACCGCGGCGACTCCCTGTCGGAGGCCGCCGACGAAGTGGTCAACCGCATCGTTCCGGCGGCCGGCGGCGACGGCGGCGCCATCGCGCTGGACGCCCAGGGCCACATCGCCATGCCCTTCAACAGCGGCAGCATGTTCCGTGGCTGGATCCATCCCGATGGCCGCCGCGGCACCGCCATCCACGAGGACCCGGCGACGCCCTGAACGCGCCGCCGCCCCGCTGAATGACATGGCCCGCCCGCGCGGCGGGCTTGTGGCAGAATCGCGGCCCTGCGCCCGCCCGGGCCGTATGCCGGCGACCGCCCTGGCGCCTCTTTAACATCCTCCCAGTCACACAGACATGCCGATAACGACCGCCATGCGGCGCGACCCGCGCGACTTCGCACCGCGCAGTTTCGCTCCGTGCCCGCTGGCCCGGTGTCCGTCAGCGCTGCCATGCGCGCCGGTCCGGTGCGACCGGCGGTGCGGCGGGGACGACTGATGGCCGACGAGTTCGGCCACCTGCCCCGCCGGCCCGATCGCATCCTCAAGGCCGCCCGGTGGTCCTGGCAGGGCCTGTGCGCGGCATGGCTGCACGAGTCCTCGTTCCGGCTGGAGGTCTACCTGTTCGTGGTGCTGGCGCCGCTGGCCTGGTGGCTGGGCGAGACGCCGGTCGAGCGCGTGCTGCTGATCGGCTCGATGCTGCTGGTGATGGGCGTGGAGTTGCTGAACTCCTCGATCGAGGCGGTGATCGAGCGCTACGGCGCGGAGTTCCACGAGCTGGCCGGCCGCGCCAAGGACATGGGCTCGGCGGCGGTGTTCGTGCTGATGTTGAATGTCGCGTTGACCTGGGGCGTGATCCTCGGCCCTCGCCTGCTGTCGCCCTGACCGTCCACTGACGGCCTTCATACCAAGGAACCGCTCCCGTGCTTGAAATGCTTTCCGATCCCCAGGTCTGGATGACCCTGGTCACGCTGAGTGCGATCGAGATCGTGCTGGGCATCGACAACCTGGTGTTCATCTCCATCGCCGTCAGCAAGCTGCCTGTGCACCAGCGCGAGGTCGCGCGCAAGTTCGGCATCGCCGTGGCCTGCATCACCCGCATCCTGCTGCTGCTGACGCTGGCCTGGCTGGCCGGCTTGACCAGCGACCTGTTCACCCTCTTCGGGCAGGGCATTTCGGTGCGCGACCTGGTGCTGGTCCTGGGCGGCGTGTTCCTGCGTGGTGAAGGGCACGATGGAAATCCGCGACAGCATCGTGGGCGAGCACGAGTCCGAGGACATCCACACCAAGCCGCTGGCGTCGTTCTGGATGGTGATCGCGCAGATCGCGGTGATCGACATCGTGTTCTCGCTGGACTCGGTGATCGCCGCGGTCGGCATGGCCAACCAGACCCGGATCATGGTCGTGGCGATCCTGCTGGCGGTGGCGGTGATGCTGCTGGCGGCCACGCCGCTGGGCCGCTTCATCGACCGCAACCCGACCATCAAGATGCTGGCGCTGGCCTTCATCGTGCTGGTCGGCGTGTACCTGATCGCCGATGGCTTGGAGATGCACATCCCGAAGCGGTTACATCTACGGCGCGATGGGCTTCTCGGCGCTGGTCGAGGTGCTCAACCTGTGGGCGCGCCGCAACAGCCGCCGGCGGGTGCTGGAGAGCCTGACGGCGCCCCCGCGCGTCGTCACGCCGCGTCCATTGCGCGCGGTTGGCGGGCGGTGGTGCAATGCCGCCACCGCCCCCTCCCCGGAGCTGCCCCATGTCCCCGTCATTCCTGCGTACCACCGGCCTGCGCGCCGCCGTGCTTGCCCTGGCCGCCATGCTGCTGTCGGGCTGCGGCTACAACACCATCCAGCAGAAGGACGAGGCCGTGAAGGCGGCCTGGTCCGAGGTGCTCAACCAGTACAAGCGCCGCGCCGACCTGATGCCCAACCTGGTCGCCACGCGTGCGGGCTACGCCAGCCATGAGCGTGAGGTGCTGACCGCGGTCACCGAGGCGCGCGCGCGCGTGGGCAGCATCAACGTCAATGCCGACGACCCGGCGTCGCTGCAGCAGTTCCAGCAGGCGCAGGGCGAGCTGCAGAGCGCGATCGGGCGCCTGCTGGTGGTCACCGAGAACTACCCGAAGCTCAAGGCCGACCAGACCTTCCTGCGACCTGCAGGCGCAGCTGGAAGGCACCGAGAACCGCATCACCGTGGCGCGCCAGCGCTACATCCAGGCGGTGCAGGACTACAACACCTTCATCCGGTCCGTTCCCGCAGAACCTGACCGCCAAGATGTTCGGCTACGAGCCCAAGCCGAACTTCACGGTGGAGAACGAGGCGCGATCTGGCGCGGCCGCCGACGGTCGATTTCGACATCGCCGCGCGCCCGCCGGCGCCGGCTGAGTACGCCATGGCGGCATGGCCCGCAACGGCTGCGCGCCCGGCTGCGCCGGCGTCGTCGCGTGCGCGGCGTTGCTGCTGCCGTCGACGGCAGCTGCGCAGGACCTCGCGCCGATCCCCGCGCTCGACACCGCCCGTCGTCGACACCACGGCACGCTGGATGCAGCCGCCCGCGCAGCAGCTGCGAGGCGCAGGCGCTGGCGCTGCAGCAGCGCAAGGGCAGCCAGCTGCAGGTGCTGGTGGTGCCGAGCACGCAGCCCGAAGACATCGAGCAGTACGCGGTGCGCGTGTTCGAGCAGTGGAAGCTCGGGCGCAAGGGCGTGGACGACGGCGTGCTGCTGGTGGTCGCCAAGGACGACCGCCGGGTGCGCATCGAGGTCGGCTACGGGCTGGAAGGCGCGATCCCCGATGCGACCGCCATCGCGCGTGATCCAGGAATACCTGGTGCCGCAAGTTCCGCGCAGGGCGACTACGCCGGCGGCATCGAGCGACGCCACCGCGGTGCTGGTCAAGCTGGTCGATGGCGAGCCACTGCCGGCGCCGATGGCCGAGCCACGCGCGAGCGCGGAGGCGACCGGGGCGGCGGCGACTGGCTGTTCGCGCTGTTCGCCGCCTTCATCGTGGCGCAGTTCGCGCGCGCGCATGTTCGGCCGTGCGCCGCGCGCGCTGCGCGGGTCTGCTCGGCGGCGCGGCCGCGGGCGGCATCGCCTGGCTGCTGTCGTTCGCTGTGCTGGCCGGCGCGCATCGGCGGCGTGATCGGGCTGCTGTATCGGCCTGGCTGGCTGCGCCGGGCGGACGCTACGCCCGCGACGGCGGTTACGGCGGCACTGGGGCGGCTGGTGGCGGCTTGGGGCGGTGGTGGCTGGCGGCGGCGGTGGCGGTGGATGCGGTGGAGGCGGCGGCTGGTCCGGCGGCGGCGGCATGAGCGGAGGCGGTGGCGCCTCGGGGAGCTGGTGATGGCCGGCTGATGCGCTGGCTGCGGCACCTGTTCGCGCCGTCGGTCGCGCGCGGCTGGTTCCCGGCGGCCATGCGCTGCAGCGCATCGCCGAGGCGATCGCCGACGGCGAGCGCCTGCACGCCGGCGAGATCTGCTTCGCGGTGGAGGCGGCGCTTGCCGGCCGCGCGCGGTGCTGCGCGGCAGTGCAGCCGCGCGACCGCGCGCACGAGGTGTTCGCGCGGCTGCGCGTGTGGGACACGCGCGCCAACAACGGCGTGCTGATGTACCTGCTGCTGGCCGACCACCGCATCGAGATCGTCGCCGACCGCGGCTTCGACGGCCGGGTCGATGCGACGAGCAGTGGCGCGGCGTGTGCGCAGCTGATCGAGGAGCGGCTGCGTGCCGGCGAGCCGGCGAGCCGGCCGTGCGTGCGCGGCGATCGAGGCGGTCTCGGCCGCTGCTGGCCGCGCATTTCCCGCGCGACCGACGCGGCACGCGACGAGACGAACTGCCGCAACCGGCCGCGCGTGCTGTGAACGGCGGCGCGACATCGGCAGGCGGACGTCCGGCGCATCCGGCGCCACGCCCGGTCGGGCACAATAGCCGGCATCGCCGACAGCCCGAGGCCGCATGACCTTCCTGCACCAGATCGACCCGATCGCCCTCTCGCTCGGGCCCGCTCAAGGTCCACTGGTACGGCCTGATGTACCTGCTGGCGTTCGGCGCTGGCCTGGTGGCTGGGCCGCCGCCGCGTCCGCGCCGGGCCGCCTGCCGGGCGTCGACGAGCAGGCCTTCGGCGACCTGCTGTTCTACGGCATGCTCGGCGTGGTGCTGGGCGGGCGCATCGGCTACATCCTGTTCTACGCCTTCGACGAGCTGCTCGACGATCCGCTGATGCTGCTGCGCGATCTGGGAAGGCGGCATGAGCTTCCACGGCGGCCTGCTCGGCGTGATGGTCGCGGCGCTGGTGGTGGTCGCGCAAGCAGCGGCCTGCACTTCTTCGACACGATGGATTTCGTCGCGCCGCTGGTGCCGCCGGGCCTGGGCTTCGGCCGCCTCGGCAACTACATCGGCGGCGAGCTGTGGGGCAAGCACACCGACGCCGGCTGGGGCGTGATGTTCCCGACGCGCTGCCGGAGCAGTACACCGGCGCGTCGATGCGAGCGCGCTGCGCGCAGCTGCACGCCAGCGGCGCGCTGGACGCCTTCGCGCGCCATCCGTCGCAGCTCTACCAGGCCGTTCCTCGAAGGCGCTGGTGATGTTCGCGGTGCTGTGGTGGTTCTCGCGCAAGCCGCGGCCGCGCTACGCGGTGTCGGGCCTGTTCGCGCTGCTGTACGGCGTGTTCCGCTTCGCTGGTCGAGTTCGTGCGCGTGCCCGACGCGCAGCTCGGCTACCTCGCCTTCGGCTGGCTGACGATGGGCCAGGTGCTGAGCCTGCCGCTGATCGCGCTCGGCCTGTTCCTGCTGTGGCTGTCGCGCCGCGCGCCGACGCTGCAGCCGCGCCCGCCGTGGCGCCATCGGCCACGCGGGAGCCGACGATGAAGCGCCTACCTCGACCTGCTGCGCCACGTGCTCGAACACGGCACGCGAAAAAGCCGACCGCACCGGCACCGGCACGCGCAGCGTGTTCGGCTGGCAGATGCGCTTCGACCTGGCGCGAAGGCTTCCCGCTGGTCACCACCAAGAAGCTGCACCTGCGCTCGATCGTGCACGAGCTGCTGTGGTTCCTGCAGGGCGAGACCAACATCGCCTACCTGCAGCGACAACAAGGTCAGCATCTGGGACGAGTGGGCCGACGACGACGGCGAGCTCGGCCCGGTCTACGGCAAGCAGTGGCGCCGCTGGGCCGGCGCCGACGGCGCGCGAGATCGACCAGATCGCGCTGGGTGGTCGACGAGATCAGGCGCAATCCCGATTCGCGCCGGCTGATCGTCAGCGCCTGGAACGTCGCCGACCTGCCGCAGCATGGCGCTGATGCCCTGCCACACGATGTTCCAGTTCTACGTCGCCGACGGCAAGCTGAGCTGCCAGCTGTACCAGCGCAGCGGCGACATCTTCCTCGGCGTGCCGTTCAACATCGCCAGCTACGCGCTGCTGACGCACATGGTCGCGCAGGTCTGCGGGCTGGGCGTCGGCGACTTCGTGCACACGCTCGGCGACGCGCACCTGTACTCGAACCACTTCGAGCAGGCGCGCGAGCAGCTGTCGCGCGACGCCGCGCGCGCTGCCGACGCTGCGGCTGAACCCGGACGTGCACCGACCTGTTCGCGCTTCGCGCTACGAGGACATCGCGATCGAGGGCTACGACCCGCACCCGGCGATCAAGGCGCCGGTGGCGGTCTGAGCCGTGCCGATGCGATCTGGTGCTGGTCGCCGCGCTGGACCGCAACCGCGCCATCGGCCGCGACAACGACCTGCCCTGGCACCTGCCCGACGACCTCAAGCGCTTCAAGGCGCTGACGCTGGGCAAGCCGGTGCTGATGGGGCGCAAGACCGCGCGAGTCGCTCGGCCGCGCGCTGCCGGGGCGGCGCAACCTGGTGCTGACGCGCTCGGGCGCGGTGCCGTTCGAGGGCATGCAGGCGGTGGCATCGCTCGACGAGGCGCTGCGAGCTGGCGCGGCGCGCGGATGCGCCGGAGCTGTGCGTGATCGGCGGCGGCGAGGTCTACGCGCTGGCGCTGCCGCTGGCGACGCGCATGCACCTGACCCACGTCGACACCGATGGTGGAGGGCGCCGATGCGTTCTTCCCGCGCGTTCGATGCGGCGCGCTGGCGGGTGGCGCAGCGCGCGAGCCGCACGCCGGCCGATGCGACAGCCATGCGCGTCGCGTTCGAGTTCGTCGATTACGTGCCGGCCGGCGCGTCCGGCTGAGGGCGCGGAGTCCGGACGCGTGCCCTTCGTGACGACGCGGGTGTCGCGGGCCGTTGCGGCCGGAGCCGTCGGACCGCTCGGGCGGCTGCCGGCGCGCGGGCGCGGCGGATTGGCCGGCACGTCGCGGCCGGGCACCTGCACCAGGCGCAGTTCGTCGGTATCCAGCTGCAGCGCGGTGAGCTTGCCGCCCCACACCGCGCCGGTGTCGATGGCATGCACGCCATGGCCGATGAACAGGCCCAGCGTCGACCAGTGCCCGCAGACGATCTTGCAGGTCGCGCTGCGGCGCGGCCCGGCACTTCGTACCAGGGGTACAGGCCCGGCGGTCTGGGTGCCGGGCGCGCCCTTCTCCTCGAACGCGATGCGCCCGCGCGGCGTGCAGTAGCGCATGCGGGTGAAGACGTTGATGATCGCGCGGTGGCGGTCGATGCCGGCCAGCTTGCGGGTGCCAGGCCGGGCTTGTCGCCGTACATGTTGCTTGAGCAGCTTGCGGTAGCTGGTCGCCGTGCAGCTGCTCCTCGACCTCGCGCGCGTGCTTCTCGGCCATGCTGCGGTGGTCCACTTCGGCGCCAGGCCGGCATGCACCATCATCCAGCCCAGTTCGCGATCCACGTGCACCAGCTTCTGCGTGCGCAGCCAGTCCAGCAGCTCGTCGCGGTCCTCGGCGAACAGCACGATGCGCTGCAGGTCGGGATTGACCTTGCGCTGCTCGTCCTCGCGCGCGCTCGCCGATCGCCAGCAGCGACAGGTCGTGGTTGCCCAGCACCACGACGCTGCTGCTCGCGCAGCGAATGCACCAGGCGCAGGGTTTCCAGCGACTGGCCGCCGCGGTTGACCAGGTCGCCGCAGAACCACAGCCGGTCGCGCGCCGGATCGAAGCGCGATCGCGTTCCAGCAGGCGCTGGGTCGGCGTCGTAGCAGCCCTGCAGGTCGCCGATGGCCCAGACGCTCATGCCGCGGCCCATCAGTGCAGCGTCCGCGGCACGGTCAGGGTGAACGCCGGGATCGGCGCGTCGAAGCGCGTGCCGTCGTCGGCGAGCATGTCGTAGCTGCCTTGCATCGTGCCCAGTGCGGTTTCCAGCACGGCGCCGGAGGTGTACTCGAAGTCGTCGCCCGGGCGCAGCCAGGGCTGCTCGCCGACCACGCCTTCGCCGCGCACTTCCTGCACCTTGCCGTTGGCGTCGGTGATAGCCAGTGGCGGCCCAGCAGGCGCGCGGGCACCTGGCCGCTGTTGCGGATGTGGATGGTGTAGGCGAACACGTAGCGGTCCTCGTCGGGCGCGGACTGGTCGTCGAGGAAGCGGGTGTCGACGTCGATGTCGATGGCGTAGTCGGCATGGCGTGCGTTTCATGACCGCAGTGTAGCGAGTGATCAGCGCAGAGCAGGCCGGCATGCGCACGCGGTGCACGTCGCACGGGCGTCACGACCGGCGTTCCGCGCTAGTGGCCAGGCCGTGCGCAGGACGGTTGGCCAGGCGGATGAAATCGGCCACCGTCCACCTGCTCGGCGCGCGCGTCCGGGCGCGACGCCGGCGGCCTCGATCGCGGCCGCGTCGCACACGCTGCGACAGCGCATTGCGCAGGGTCTTGCGGCGCTGGCCGAAGGCGGCGCGCACGACACGCGCGAACGTCGCTGCGGATCGTCGATGCCGATCGTGCGCCGGCGCGCGCGGCACCAGCCGCACCACGGCCGAATCCACCTTCGGCGGCGGCCGGAACGCGCCCGGCGGCACGTCGAACAGCGGCTCACCGTGGCAGTAGGCCTGCAGCATCACGCTCAGCCGGCCGTAGACCTTGCTGCCCGGGCCGGCGGCCATGCGGTCCACGACTTCCTTCTGCAGCATGAAGTGCATGTCGCGGATCGCCGCGGCGTGGTCCAGCGCGTGGAACAGGATCGGCGAGGACAGGTTGTAGGGCAGGTTGCCGACCAGGCGCAGCGGCCTGCCGTCGCCGGCCAGCGCGGTGAAATCCACCTGCAGCACGTCGCTGTGGATCACGGTCGAGCGTCGCCGTGCGCGCGCGCCGCCTCGGTCAGCGGCGCGATCAGGTCGCGGTCGAACTCGATCGCGGTCAGCGCGCCGTGCCGGTCGCAGCAGCGGGAAGGTGATCGCGCCCTGGCCGGGGCCGATCTCGACCAGTCGGTCGCCGGCTTCGGATCCACCGCCTGCACGATCTTGCTCGATGATGCCGCGGTCGTGCAGGAAGTGCTGGCCGAGGTGCTTCTTGGCCGGTTCGGTGAACGGGCTGCGACATGGCGATCCGGGACAGTGGCGTGCAGTGCGCGGCGTCAGTGCCGGGCCGCGTCGCGGCGCACGCGCGATGCGCGCGCAGGTGTCGACCGCGGCGAACAGGCTGGACGGATCGGCGATGCCCTTGCCGGCCAGTTCCAGCGCGGTGCCGTGGTCGACCGCGACGCGCGGGTAGGGCAGGCCCAGGGTCAGGTTCACCGCCTGCTCGAAGCCGCTGTACTTCAGCACCGGCAGGCCCTGGTCGTGGTACATCGCCAGCACCGCGTCGAAGCCGCGCAGCTTGCGCCGGCAGGAACGCGGTGTCGGCCGGCAGCGGGCCGACCAGCGCGCATGCCTTCGGCGCGCAGGCGTGCCAGCACGGGCTCGATCACCTCGATCTCCTCGCGGCCCAGGTGCCCGGCCTCGCCCGCATGCGGGTTCAGGCCGAGCACGGCGATCACCGGGTCGCGCGATGCCGAAGTCGCGGCGCAGCGCGGCGTGCGATGATGCGCAGCGTGCGCTCGAGCGCGTCGGCGCGTGATCGCGTCGGCGACCTCGCGCAGCGGCAGGTGGGTGGTGGCCAGCGCGACGCGCACGATGTCGTTGGCCAGCATCATCACCACGTCGCAGCCGGCGCTGCGCGGCCAGCAGTTCGGTGGTGCCGGTGTAGGCGATGCCGCCGGCGTTGATCGCGGCCTTGTGCACCGGCCCGGTGACCAGCCCGTCGAATCGCCGTCGCAGGCAGGCATCGGCCGCCGCGTGCAGTGCGTGCGATCACGGCGCGCGGCGTTGCGCGGGTCGGGCGTGCCGAACGCGGCGCGCGACGGCGTTGGGCACCGTCGACCAGCGCCAGCGTCGCCCGGGCGGTGCCGGCGGCGTCGTCGGCCGGCAGCAGGCGCAGCGGCAGGCCCAGCGCGTCGGCGGCGGCCTGCAGGGTGTCGCGCGTCGCCGAAGGCGACCAGCGCGTAGTCCGCGCGGCCGCTGTGCCAGCCGCACGCACAGCTCGGGGCCGATGCCGGCCGGTTCGCCCGGAACCAGCGCGAGCCGGGGCGCGCAGTGGCACGTCAGCCGCCGCTGGCGGGCGGCTGCGGCTGCTCGGTGGCGGCCGCTGCCGATGCGCACGTCGACGAAGGCTTCGCCGCGCATCTCGCGCAGGAAGCGGTTCCACTCGTCTTCCAGCTTGCGGCGGCCGATGGTCTCGCGCGACCTGGGCGCGGCGGTTCTGCGTCGCCGACGTCGGCCTGGCGGCGTGCCCACGCGCTGGACGATGTGCCAGCCGGCCTCGGTGCGGAACGGCGCGGACACCTGGCCGTCGTCCAGCGCCGCGACCTGCGGCGCCGAAGGCCGGGCCGAACGCGTCCGGCGCGAACCAGCCCAGGTCGCCGCCGCGTCGCCTGCGTGTTGGCGTCCTCGGAGATTCCTTGCGCGCCACTGCGGCGAAATCGGCGCCGCCGGCGATGCGCGCGGCGCAGCGTGTCGATCTTCGCCTTGGCCTGCGGCGTCGTCCACGGTGTCGCGTCGACGCGCACCAGGATGTGGCGGGCGCTGGAACTGGGTGACCATGCTGCGCGGCCGGCCTGCGCTGGCATCGCGCACTTCCACCAGCTTGCAGCAGCTGGAAGCCGCTGGGGCCGCGCATCGGGCCGACTGACCTGGCCGGGCTGCATGCTGCTGATCAGCTGCGGCGAACGCGGGCGGGATCTCGTCCAGGCTGCGCCAGCCCAGGTCGCCGCCTTCCAGCGCGTTGGGGCTGTCGGAATAGCGCACGGCGGCGGCGGCGAAGTCCATCTCGCCGCTTGTCGATCAGGCCCTTGACGCCGTCGATCTTCTTCTGCGCCGGTCGCGATCTGCTCGGGCGTGGCGCCTTCCGGCACGGCGACCAGGATGTGGGCCAGGCGGTACTGCGCGCCGCCGCTGGCCTGGGCGGCCAGCGCGGCGTCGACCTCGGCCTCGCTGACCTGACACGCGGCTCTGCGCGAAGCGCTGGCGCAGGCGCTGGATCGATGCATTTCGTCGCGCATCGAGTTGCGGAACTCGGCGAAGCGACATGCCGTCGCGCGGCCAGCTGCTGGCGCAGCTGCGTCGACGCTCATGCCGTTCTGCTGGGCGATGCCGGCGATCGGCGTGTGTCGACTTCCTGCGTCGCTGACGCGGATGCCGGTCTCGGCGGCGCGCGCCACCTGCAGCTTCACCAGCACCAGGCGCTCCAGCACCTGGCGCTCCAGCACGTCGCGCGGCGGCAGCTGGCCTGGCGGCCGGCGTACTGGGCGAGGATGTTGGCGACGGCGCGATCCAGTTCGCTCTGCAGGATGACGTCCTCGTCGACCACCGCGGCGATGCGGTCGAGCGGCTGCAGGGCCTGCGCGGCCAGGGCGCGAGCTGCCGACAGGCGCGGCGAGCAGCGCCGGCGAGCGAGCAGGCGCGGAAGCAGTGTCTTCATGGGATCGGGTCCGGGGATCGTGTGTCGTCGTCGGCCGCGGCGCGGTATTGCGACGGCGGGACGAGATAGAGGTCGTCGCGGTCGTAGCCGAGAATAGCACGGCGCAGAGACGCGCTCCGTGTTCTGGCCGGCCGAGCCCAGGCCCTTGAGTTCGATCTCGAGCTGCAAGGCAGTTGTTCAGGTCGCCGTCGCGGTTGCGCACGTAGCGGCGCGCCGACCAGGCGCACGGCCAGGCAGCAGCTGTCCCACTGGACGCCGGCGATGGCTTCCAGCAGCTTGCTCTGTCGCAGCGAGCGAGTAGTAGTAGCGGCCGACCACGCTCCAGGTGGCGTTGATCGGATACAGGAACGAGAAGTCGGCCTGTTCCAGCAGGTCGCGGCGGTAGCGGTAGCCGAGGTTGACCACGCCGTCGTCGCCGAGCAGGTAGCGCGCGCGGACGCTGGCCAGGTCCTCGCGGCGGAACTTCGGGATCCCACTGGTAGGCGGCGCCGATGGTCCAGCGGTCGGTCGGGGCGATAGTTGGCGTCGGCCACCCAGGCCGACTTGCCGCTGCTCGACCGGCGCCTCGCCGGGCAGCGGTGACCGCGGCTGTCGTCGAAGTAGTGGATCTGGCCGAGGCTGGCCGACAGCCGCTCGCGGCCGTCGGCCTCGCGGATCAGGCGGCGTGGTCAGCGCGAGCGGTCAGCTGGTTGGCGTCGGTCTGGCGGTCGGCGCCGGAGTAGCGGTTGTCGCGGAACAGCTGGCCCCAGCTGAAGGTCAGCGGCGCGGGTGTCGAACAGCGGCAGGCCGTCCTGGTCGCGGTACGGCGCGTTCAGGTAGTACAGCGCGCGGTTCCAGCGTGTGCAGGTAGCGGTCGCCCTTGATCGTCGGTCTCGCGGTCGAAGTACAGGCCGGCGTCCAGCGAGGCGATCGGCAGGCTGCGGGTGGGCTGCGGTCGGGGAATCGGCTGACGCGGCCACCGGCAGCCGAGCGCCGTCGTCGCAGCTGGTAGGCGGTGTAGCGCCAGGCCAGCGTCGGCGTGAGGATACCAGTTGGCGCCATGCCAGCGGCATGGAGACGTACGGGCTTGCAGGTCGAGCGGCTGCCGCCGGGCTTGCGTCGAGGCGGCGCCGCCGAGTACTCGTCGTGCTGGAAGCGCACCGCTTCGGCGTCCACGCCGGCCTCGAGCCAGCGTGCCAACGGCTGCGCCCAGTTGAGGTAGGCGCGCGGCAGGCGGTTGTAGGGCAGGTGGGCTTCGGTGAGGGTGTAGTCGGCGAGCTGCCAGTGGTCGGCCATCAGGCCGGCGTCCCAGTAGCGGCCGCGGCCGTACAGGCCGACGTGCTGCTGAGCGAAGTAGGCCGAGATGCCGTACAGTGCAGTTGCTGAAGTCCTCGAAGTAGCGCGGGTCGCTGACCCAGCCCAGGTTGGCGCGCGCCTGCCAGTTGCGTGTCGATGTTGTGGATGCCGTCGAACCGGAACAGGCCGCGGTCGTCGTCCGGCATCGGTCGTCCGTCGAGCCGGTCGATAGCTCGTCGCGTTCGTCGTTCCGGCAGCAGGTCGTCGTCGGCATCCAGTTGCCGTCGAACCGCGCCGCGGCCGTTCGCGTACAGATAGCGGAACTCGCCGCCCAGCTGCAGCGCCGCGCTTGCTCATGTAGCGCGGGGTCAGCGTGGCGTCGTAGTTCGGCGCCAGGTTGAGGTAGATCGGCTGCTGGTAGTCGAAGCCGTTGCGGCCGGACAGCGCGATCGCCGGGTACAGCAGGCCGGTGCGGCGGCGGTCGTCGATCGGGAACTTGAACCACGGCACGTACAGCACCGGCACCTTGCCGATGCGCAGGGTGGCGCCGCGCGCCACGCCCATGCCTTCGTCGGTGTCGATGTCGATGCGGCTGGCGCGCAGCTCCCAGCGCGCGCTCGCTCGGGATCGCAGGTGGAGTAGGTGGAGCCGCAGCAGCTGACCCTGCGCGCCCTTCAGCTCGATGCGGTCGGCGCCGCCGTTGCCGCGGCGCGACGACCAGCTGGTAGCTGCACGTCCTCGATGCGGTGGGTGTCGGCGTCCTGGTCGCCCTCGGCGCGCTGCGGCGATCAGGCGCATGCCGCGAGTCCTGGTAGCGGACGTTGCCTTCGGCGACGTAGGTGTCCGGTCTCCTGGTCGTAGGTGCAGCTTGTCGGCGCCCAGGAACTGGTCGCCGCGGCTGCAGCGCGACGTTGCCCTGTACGACGGTGTTCTCGTCGTCGGTGCCGCTCGAGCTGGTCGCCCTCGATGTCGGTGGGCTGCCTGGCGCGCGCCTCGCGCGCCTGGGCGCTGCCGGCCGGGGCTGTCGGTGCGCCGTCGAACGCCGGCATCGCGTCGCTGGATCGGGCACAGGGCCCAGTTCTCGGGCTTGTCGTCTGCGCCATGCGCCGGCAGGCACAGGGCGATGCAGAACGGCAGCGGGAGCAGGCGAAGGGCTGGGCGCACGCGGTGCAGGCTCCGTCGGGAGAGGTCGAAAGCGGCCGCTAGCTTGCCGTATCGCCGTGCATGCGGGCAATGAAGGCGCATCGGCAGCGCATTGCCGGGCGGGGTTCATGCATGACGCCACGCGGCCTGCGCCTGCCGGGCCGGCTCAGCGCAGCGCGCTCGACGTGGGCCACGCTGCACTCGCGCAGCGCCTCCAGGTCGTAGCCGCCTTCCAGCATCGACACGATCCGGCCCTCGCGCATGGCGGCCGGCGATGGCGCGCAGCTCGCCGGGTCAGCCAGGCGAAATCCTCGGTCTCCAGCATCAGGTCGGCCAGCGGATCGCGCCTGTGCGCGTCGAAGCCGGCCGAGACCAGCAGCAGCTGCGGGCGGAAGGCGTCCAGCGCCGGCAGCAGGTGCGTCGCGCCCAGGCGTTGCGGAAGCGGACGCCGCCGGCGCCCGGCGGCAGCGGGGCATTGAAGATGTTGCCGACGCCGCGCTCGTCGGGCGTGCCGGTGTCGGGATACAGCGGCCGACTGGTGCGATGCTGAAGTAGACCACCCGCGGTTCGGTCGTCGAAGATCGCCTGGGTGCCGTTGCCGTGGTGCACGTCGAAATCGACGATCGCCACGCGCTCCAGGCCGTGCTGGTCGCAGGCGTGCGCGGCGGCCACGGCGATGTTGTTGAACAGGCAGAAGCCCATCGCGGTGTCGCCGGTGGCGTGGTGGCCGGGCGGGCGCACCGCGCAGAACGCGCGGTGCCGGCCTCGCCGCCGCAGCATCACCGCATCCACCGCGGCCACGCCGGCGCCGGCGGCGCGCAGCGCGGCCGCGCGCGAGTCCGGCGCACATCACGGTGTCCGGATCGAGCGATGCGGTAGCCGTCGAAGCCGCTGTCCAGCACCTGCGCGCAGCAGCGCTTCGGTCGTGCACCCGCGCGCAGCTCGCCGCAGCGTGGCCAGTCGGCGCCTCGCGCCAGTCGCAGGTCGCCGGGAATGCCGCGCGCAGCGCCGTCGAGCACCGCTTCCAGCCGCGCGGGCCGCTCGGGATGGTCGGGGCCGGGGTCGTGGGCCAGGCAGGCGGGGTGGGTGTAGATGAGCATGCGGCGGCACGCGGTCGCAGGCTCAGCGCGCTGTGCGGCGCGTCGTGGTTCCACAGCACTTCGCCCTGGCCGTCGGCGCGCGCCAGCACGCGCGCCAGCACGAACAGCAGGTCGGACAGGCGGTTGAGGTAGCGGATCGCTTCCGGCCGCACCGCGTCGTGGCGCGACAGCGTCACGGTCTCGCGCTCGGCGCGGCGCACGATGGTGCGGGCCAGGTGGCAGCGCGCCGCCGCCTCGCCGCCGCCGGGCAGGATGAAATCCTTCAGCGCGCGGCAGGTCGTCGTTGTAGTGGTCCAGCTGGCGTTCCAGCGCTCGATGTCGGCGTCGATGATCGCCGCGTGGCCGGGGATGCACAGCTCGCCGCCGAGGTCGAACAGCTGGTGCTGCACCGTGGTCAGCAGCGCGCGGATGTCGTCGGGCACGCGGCGCGGCCAGCACCAGGCCGATGCGCCGAATTGGCTTCGTCGACGGTGCCGTAGGCGGTGACGCGCGCCGAATCCTTGCCGACGCGGCGTGCCGTCGCCCAGGCCGGTGGTGCCGTCGTCGCCGGTGCGGGTGTAGATCTTGGAGAGGCGGTTGCCCATGGATGCGGGGTCGGTCGAGTGGAGATGCGCAACGAGCGGATCCTCGCTACGCCGGACGACTGCTTCCCGACCGAATCCCGATCCCGATCAGGCCGTCTGCGCGCGCAGCGCCGGCACGCTGGCGTCGCAGCAGCGCGAAGCCGCCGAACAGCAGGGCCGAGTAGAACAGGGTGCCGACAGCACCGTCCACTGGAAGAACGGCATGCCGGCGATGTAGGCTGCCGCCAGGCCGGCGGCGGTCTGCGGGTACATCGGGTCGCCCAGCCAGGCGCCGAAGTTGGTGACCAGCGAAGAACAGCACCGAGCCGGCCAGCGAGTAGCCCAGCACGCGCGCGCCGCTGACGCGTCCGCGCAGGCCGCAGCCGAGCACGGTGGACAGCGCGATGCAGCCGTACACCAGCCAGAAGCCGGCGCTGCAGAACTAGCTCGGCGTACAGTGCCGCCGTTGATCGCAGGCCAGCGCCACGTCGGAGAGTAGAACATGCCGCCAGCGGCACGACGAAGGCCCAGTGCCGCGCGGCGAAGTAGGCGCCGCCGAACAGCGCGACCGCCGCGACCGGCGAGAAGTTCGGCGGATGCGGCAGCACCCGGCTCAGCGCGGCCAGGACGATCAGTGCGGCCAGCAGCAGCGGGCCGGGGGACAACAGGGAGGAGGCGGTGCGATTCATCAGCATGCGGATAGGCGGCCGGACAGACCCGGTAGCATAGCGCAATGACTTCACCGCCGCCCGGCCCCGCAGGCCACCACCTCGCCGCTGCACGTGGCGTCACCGCCCGATCCCGCCGCATGGCGTTGCGGGTGCATGACGTGCTGATCGTCGGCGGCGGCCTGGTCGGCGCCAGCCTGGCGATCGCGCTGGACGCGGCTGGGCCTGGACGTGGGCTGGTCGAGGCCACGCCGCCGGGCGCGCTGCCGGCGGTGTTCGACGAGCGCAACCTCAGCTTCGCCGAAGCCACCGTCAATGCGCTGACCGCGCTGGGCGTGATGCAGAAGCTGCGTGCGCCGACCGGCGCGATCCGCGCGCATCCACGTCAGCCGCGCCGGGCGACTTCGGCCGCACGTGCTCGATGCCGCCGACTATGGCCGCGAGGCATTCGGGCAGGTGGTGGTGGCGCGCGATTTCGGCGAGGCGCTGGAAGCGCGCCTGGCGGAACTGCCGCGGCTGACCCGCTACCGGCCGGCGCGCTTCGATGACGGCGTTGCGCCGCGCCGACGACGGCAGCCTGCCGCTGCGCGAGGTGCGCCTGGTGCGACGCCCAGGGCGAGCGCGTCGCCTGCGCGCGCGCCTGCTGGTGGCGGCCGACGGCACCGCGCAGCGCCGTGCGCGATGCGCTCGGCATCGATCAGTCGACGACACGATTACGGCAGACCCTGTTCGTCGCCCGCCTGCGCGCCGAGCGCGCGCCCGACGGCACCGCCTACGAGCGCTTCGGCCGGACGGCCCGACCGCGCTGCTGCCGCGCGGCGACCGCCACTACGGGCTGGTGCATGGCGTGGCCGCGCGAGCGCGCCGACGCGGTCGCGGCGCTGGACGAGGCCGCGTTCCTCGGCGCACGCGCAGGACGGCTTCGGCTGGCGCGCCGGGCGCTTCCTGGCATGCGGGCCGCGCAGCGCGCTATCCGATCGCGCAGGTGGTGGCGCGGCGCATTGACGGCCCCGCGCGCGGTGCTGGTCGGCAACGCCGCGCAGACCATCCATCCGATCGGCGCGCAGGGCTTCAACCTGGGCCTGCGCGACGCGCTGACGCTGGCCGAGCTCATCGGCGACGCGCGCGCGGGTACGCCCGATGCCGATATCGGCACGCCGTCGCTGCTGGCGGCCTACGCCGCGCGCCGCCGCGAGGACCGCGAGCGCACGCTGGCGTTCTCCGACGGGCTGGCGCGGCTGACCGCCAACGCTTCGCCGCTGCTGCGGCCGCTGCGCAGCCTCGGCCTGCTGGCGGCGGATCGCCTGCCTTCGCCGCAGGCGTTGCTGGTGGGCGGCGCGATGGGCTACCGCGGCGACGTGCCGGCGCTGTGCCGGGGCACGCTCGTGAGCCGGCGCGATCCGCCTCGATGTGGCGGTGGTCGGCGGCGGCGTGGTCGGTGCCGCGGCCGCGCTGGCGCTTGCCCGCGACGGCTCGCGCGTGGCGCTGGTCGAAGCCCGCGCACCCGCCGCCGTGGCAGGCGGCGGCCACGGCATCGACGATGCCGACCTGCGCGTGTATGCGTTCGCGCCCGACAACGCCGCGCTGCTGGACTGAGCTCGGCGTGTGGCCCGCGATCGCGCGGGCGCGCGTCGCAGCCCTACCGGCGATGCGGGTGTGGGATGCGGCCGGCGGCGGCGAGCTGGCGTTCGACGCCGACGCGCTTCGGCAGCCGCGAACTGGGCTGGATCGTCGAGCACGGCCTGCTGGTCGATCGCCTGTGGGCGGCGCTGCCGGCGCGGGCGTGCAGCTGCATTGCCCGGCGCGTATCCGGCGCTGGAGCAGGACGATGGGCTGGCGCAGCGTGGCGCTGGACGACGGCGGCACGCGGCTGCACGCGCGGCTGGCGCTCGCCGCCGACGGCGCCGATTCGACGCTGCGCGCGCTGGCCGGCATCGAGCGTCGACGACCCACGACTACGGGCAGCGCGGCGTGGTCGCCTTCGTCGACAGCGAGCACCCGCACGAGGACACCTGCTGGCAGCGTTTCCTGCCGGGCGGGCCGCTGGCGTTCCTGCCGTTCGCGGACGGCGCAGGCGACGGTCGCGATCGCAGTTCGATCGTGTGGACGCTGCCCGATGCCGAGGCCGAGCGCCTGCTGGCACTCGACGATGCCGCGTTCTGCGCGAACTGGGCCGCGCCTTCGGCGGCCCGCTGGGCGGCGATGCGGGCGGTCTCGCCGCGGGTCGGCATTCCCGCTGCGTCGGCAACTGGCGCAGCCGCTACGCTGGCCGGGCGCGTGCGCTGGTGGGCGATGCCGCGCACGTGGTGCATCCGCTGGCCGGGCAGGGCGTGAACCTGGGCCTGCGCGACGTGTCGTCGCTGCGCGCGGCTGCGTGAGCGTCGCTCAGGCCGCGCCATGCGGATCCGGCGCTCGCCGCACCGGTCTGGCGCGCTGGGCGCGCACGCGCAGCGAGCGAGAACGCGGTGGCCGCCCATGCCTTCGATGGCATCAACCGCCTGTTCTCCAACGACGAGCTGCTGCCGACGCTGGTGCGCGGCCCGCTGCTGGGCCTGGCGGGCCGGTTGCCGCCGTTGACGCATGCGCTGTGGCAGCGGGCGGCGGGGCTTTGAGCCGGACGTGAGCAAAAAAAACGCCCCGCGAAAGGCGGGGCGTTTTTCGTCACCGTCACAGGGTGCTGCCCGGGTTCAGCGCCGGGCCTGCAGTTCCGCGGGGCTGAGCTGGCCGTCGCGGTCGGCGTCGATGGCGTCGAATTCGGCCGACAGCGTGGTGGAGGCGGAAACCTCGTCACGGCTCAGGTGGCCGTTGGCGTCCAGATCCAGCGATCCGAAGTCGACCGTCAGGCTGCCGTCGGCATTGACCGTGGCGGTGGTGTCGGTCACCGTACCCAGGACCGGGTTGACGGCGGTGGCCACGGCTGGCACGCGCCGGCGCGACGGGCTGCACGGCGGCCTCGGCCGTGGCCTCGGCGGCCATCCGCGCCCGCTCGGCCGCGGCGGCCGTGGCGTTGCTGGCGGCCTCGGCCTGCAGCGCGGCCTGTCGGGCGGCCGTGGCGGCGCCCACCTTCTGGTCGCCGCGGGCGGCGGCCGCCTCGGCGCCGGCCGCTTCATTGGCGGCGTTGATGGCGGCATTGGCCGACAGCTGGGCATCGACGGACGAGGCGTGGGCGGCGTGCGCCGTGGCATCGGCAGTCGCCGCGCCGTGCGCCGAAACGGCGCCGGCCTTGCGGATCGCGGCCGCCTGCTGGGCGGCCTGCTGGGCCTCGTCGGCGGCCTTGCGGGCCGCCTTGGCATCGGTCACGGCCAGTTCGGCGTCGGCCCGGGCCTGGGCTTCGGCGGCGGACTCGGACTGCTGTTGCGCCAGGGCCGTACCGGACAGGCCCAGCGCAGCCAGCAGCGCCAGGGTCAGGGTCGGGGTATGGGTGGTCCTGTTCATCTTCATCGTCAGCCCTATCGGGTTGGGGGAGGGCGAACCTAGGCCGGTCCGGGTAAACCGGATGTGTAAAAAGGCCCAATCCCGGCTGAACCGACGGGGGGCGAGGCCGATGCGGTGACGATGCGGGGTCTGTCTACGTCAGCGCCCGGCCGGCCGGGCGAACACGGTGATCTCCTCGCGGTCGTGGTAGAGCTGCCGCGCGCGGATCGTCCAGCGGCCGTGCGCGGCCTGCTCGCGAAGCAGGTCCAGGCACAGCTGCGCGTTTCCTCCCAGCGCTTCTTCATCGGCAGCTTCAGGTTGAAGATCGCTGTGCCGGCACCAGCCTTCGCGCAACCAGGTCGCCATGCGCTCGGCGACGCGGCGCGGCTGCTCGACCATGTCGCAGACCATCCAGTCCAGCGGCTGCGGCGGTTGCCAGCTGAAGCCGTCGGCGCGCAGGTGTTCGACCAGGCCGCTGTCCAGCACGGCTGGCGCAGCGGGCCGTTGTCGACGGCGGTGACGCGCAGGCCGTGGCGCATCAGCACCCAGGTCCAGCCGCCGGGCGCGGCGCCCAGGTCGGCGGCGCTGCATGCCTGTCGCGCAGCAGGCGTTCGCGCTCGTCGTCGTCGAGCAGGGTCAGCAACGCTTCCTCCAGCTTCAGCGCCGACGCGACTGGGCGCGTCGGCGTGCATGCGCAGGCGCGGGATGCCGAGCGGCCACGGCGAGCTGTCGGCCGGATCGCGACGTGGCCAGCACAGCGTGGTCGCCGTCGAGCAGGCACGACGTGCAGGCGCGGCAGGCGCGGGTCGTCCTTCGCGGTCAGCAAGCCGGCCTTGCGCAGCGCCGGACGCAGCGCGTTGCCGAAGCTGCGCGCCAGGCCGGCCAGCGGCTTGCCGGCGTCGGAATCGGGATGCTCGACCCACCAGTTCGCCGAAGCGGCCATCGGTGCCGCCGTAGCTGGCCTCCAGTGCGGCCAGCATCGGCGTGATGCGGTCCTGCGGGTCGAGTGCCGCGCAGGTCGGCGAGCAGCCGCAGCTTCTGCCGCGCGAAGATCAGCGCGGCCAGCGGCAGTGCGCGGTCGAGCGCGTCGGCGCCGCTCGCAGACGAACGAGCACATGGCCGCTGTTGCGCTCGGTGCGCGCATAGCCGGCGATGGCCGGCATGCGCGGCGCGTTCGGTCAGTTCGGCGGCCAGCTCCGGCTCGAAGCCGGCGCGGCAGTAGCAGAGCAGGCCATCGGCGCGAGCGGCGCGTCAATAGCGCTGGCCGCCGCGTTCGCCGTACGTCGCGCAGCACCGCGCAGGCGGCTTCGCGGTCGCATGTCGCGCACCACCTCGATGCCGCGCCGCTTCAGTTCGCCGATCCAGTCGGCCGGCAGCGGGCCTTCGTCGAACTCGGTCAGCGCCATTCACGTCCTCGCTGCGCGCGCCGATCAGCAGCCGGTCGATGCCGGCCCAGACCGTCGCGCCGTAGCACTGGCAGCACGGCTGCGAGGAGGTCGCCAGCGTGATCGGGCCGACCCGCGTGCCGTCCTGCAGCTCGTTGAGGCGCGCGCGCTGCAGGCGCTGCTGCGCCAGCATGTAGGCCATGTTCTCGGCATGCGCCAGCGAGCACTGCTGCGGCAGCACGCGGTTCACGCCGACGGCGATGATGCGGTCGTCCGGGCCGAACACCGCCGCGCCGAACGGGCCGCCGCTGCGGGCTCGACATTGAGCCGCGACAGCTCGATCGGCCAGCGCGACCTTCGGCGTCGTCGCCGGGATAGGCGCGGTCGGCGTCGACGGCGTCGTGCACCCAGGCCGGCAGGGTCAGGTGGACCTGCGCGTACAGCATCAGGCCTTGGCCGCCCAGGTGTCGCGCAGGGTCACGCTGCGGTTGAACACCGGCGCGTCGGCGCGGTGGTCGTGGCGGTCGGCGACGAAATAGCCGATGCGCTCGAACTGGAACGCCTGCTCCGGCGCGGCGTCGGCGGCGGCGGGCTCGACGTAGCCGGTCACGACGCGGCGCGAATCCGGGATTGAGGTGGTCGCGGTAGGTCTTGCCGTCGTCGTCGTCGTCCGGGTCGGGCACCGTGAACAGGCGGTCGTACAGGCGGATCTCCGCCGGCACCGCGTGCGCGCGCGCTGACCCAGTGGATCGTGCCCTTGACCTTGCGGTCGGCGCCGCCATGCCGGGGCGCGATTCGGGATCGAGCGTGCCGCGCAGCTCGACGATCGCGCCGTCGTCGTCCTTGACCACCTCGTCGCAGCGCACGATGCCGGCGCCGCGCAGGCGCACTTCGCCGCCCGGGACCAGGCGCTTGAAGCCCTTCGGCGGGACTTCCGCGAAGTCCTCGCGCTCGATCCACAGCTCGCGCGAGAACGGCACCTCGCGCGTGCCGAAGGCCTCGTCCTTCGGGATGGTTGGAGAACGTCAGCGTTTCCTCGTGGTCGTCGCGGCAGGTTGGTCGAGCACCAGCTTCAGCGGATCGATCACCGCCATGCGCCGCGGCGCGCGCGCGTCGAGGTCCTCGCGCAGGCAGCCTTCCAGCACCGAGAAGTCGATCAGCGAGTTCTGCTTGCTGATGCCGACGCGGTCGACCAGCAGGCGCAGCGCCGCCGGCGTGTAGCCGCGGCGGCGCATGCCCTGCAGGGTCGGCATGCGCGGGTCGTCCCAGCCGTCGACCAGGCCGTCCTGCGACCAGCGCCATCAGCTTGCGCTTGCTCATCACCGTGTAGTTGATGTTGAGCGCGCGAGAACTCGATCTGGCGCGGCTTGGCGGCCTCGTTCGGCAGGCCCGCGTCGAGCAGCGGCTGCCAGCAGCTCCGGGATGTCCGGCCAGGTCGACCTGGTCCACGCACCAGTCGTACAGCGGGCGGTGGTCCTCGAACTCCAGCGTGCACAGCGAATGGGTGATGCCTTCGACCGCGTCGCGACAGCGAATGCGCGAAGTCGTACATCGGGTAGATCGGCCAGGCGTTGCCGGTGTTCTGGTGCGTCGACGTGCTTGATGCGGTACAGCGCCGGGTCGCGCAGGTTGATGTTGCCGCTGGCCATGTCGATCTTCGCGCGCAGCGTGCGCGCGCCGTCGGGGAACTCGCCGGCGCGCATGCGCCGGAACAGGTCGAGGTTCTCCTCGACGCTGCGGTCGCGGAACGGCGAGTTGCGGCCCGGCTCGGTCAGCGTGCCGCGGTATTCGCGCACCTCGCTCGGCGCGTCAGGTCGCAGACGAAGGCGTCGCCCTGGCGGATCAGCTTCTCGGCGGCGAGGTAGAACACCTCGAAGTAGTCCGAGGCGTGGCGCAGGTCGGCCCATTCGAAGCCCAGCCAGCGCACGTCGTCCTGGATCGCGCGCGACGTACTCGGGGTCTTCCTTGGCCGGGTTGGTGTCGTCGAAGCGCAGGTTGCAGACGCCGCCGAACTCGCGCGGCGATGCCGAAGTCCAGGCAGATCGCCTTGGCGTGGCCGATGTGCAGGTAGCCGTTGGGCTCGGGCGGGAAGCGGGTGCGGATCGGCCGCGTGCTTGCCGCTGGCCAGGTCCTCGCGGACGATCTGGCGGATGAAGTCGTTCTTCTCCGGCGTGGCGGGCGGCGGCGGGTGCGGCGGGCGTTGCGGACATGCGTGGGGGTCGGCGCGGGGAAAGCGCGCAGTTTAGCTGCTGGACCCCGCCAACGCCGGCCTCGCGGCCACGGCGCTATCCTCGAACGCACTTCCGGAGACCTCGCATGAAACCCGTCTACGACGCCGCCAACCTGATCGATGCCCACCTCGTCCGGCATGCGCTGGAGGCGGTGGATATTCCGGTGTTTCTGAAAGGCGAGGCGCTGGTGGGCGGCATGGGCGAGCTGCCGTTGTTCGGCACGGTGCAGGTGTGCGTGCCCGAGGCGGCCTGGCCGCAGGCGCGGTCGGTGGTGGAGGCGCTTGGGCTGGGCGAAGGCGCGGCACCGGGCGAGGCGACAGATGGCCTGGCCGATGGAGGGGGCCTGCCGGGCCTGGCCTGACAGGATCGCCGCACGTCGCGCTGCGACGCGGCTTGAACTCCCGGCGTGCTCCCCCGATATCGATCACCCCAGGACAGGAGCCCCCCATGTTCGGCATCGGTGCCTACAAACAGCGCATGCCCGCCCGCGAAGACGCGCTGCCGGGGCGCGAGACGGCGTTGCCGCTGCACAACGTCCACCATGTGCATGGCCGCCCGCTGAAGGGCTCGTTCGCGGGGCTGGAGCAGGTGCACTTCGCGATGGGCTGCTTCTGGGGCGCCGAACGCCTGTTCTGGAAGAGGCCGGGCGTGGTGACCACCGCAGCCGGATACGCCGGCGGCTACACCCCCAACCCGACGTATCGGGAGGTGTGCAGCGGTCAGACCGGCCACACCGAAGCGGTGCTGGTGGTGTACGACCCGGCGGCAACGACGTTCGAGGCGCTGCTGCAGGCCTTCTGGGAAGGCCACGACCCCACCCAGGGCATGCGCCAGGGCAACGACGCGGGCACGCAGTACCGCTCGGCGATCCATTGCACGACGCCGGCACAGTACCGCGCGGCCCTGGCGTCGCATGACGCGTTCCAGGCGCGGTTGAGCGAAGCCGGCTTCGGGCCGATCACCACCGAGATCGTGCACCCCGCGCCGACGTTCTACTACGCCGAGGACGAGCACCAGCAGTACCTGTCCAAGAATCCCGGCGGGTACTGCGGGCTGGGCGGCACGGGGGTGGCCTGCCCCAGCGGGATCGACGCCGACTTCTAGCGCGCTTCGTCAGCCGCCGCTGCGGCCCCGGGCGGCTGCAGCAACGAGGCCGGCAGCTGCCGGAACTCGGCCGCCAGCTGCTTCAGGAAGCCGTCCATCGCCGAGCTCCTGCGCCACACCATCGCGATCTGCCGGTGCGGCGCCTTGCCGCTGAAGCCGCAGCAGGTCGATGTTCGGCGAACGCGCCACCGGCGGCTTCACCGCCAGCACCGGCAGCAGGGTCATGCCGACATTGGCCGCGACCATCTGCCGCAGCGTTTCCAGGCTGGTGGCGCGGAACCCGGATCTTCTCGTTCGCGCCGGCCAGGCGGCACACGTCCAGCGCCTGGTCGCGCAGGCAGTGGCCGTCCTCCAGCAGCAGCAGGTTCTGGTCGGCCAGTTCGTCCAGGTCAGCGACTCGCGTTTGGCCAGCGGATGGTGTTCGGGCACGGCCAGCAGGAAGGGTTCCTCGAACAGCGAATTCGCCGTGCAGCTGGTCGTCGTGCACCGGCAGCGCGAGCAGGCCGGCATCGAGCCTGCCCTCGCGCAGGCGCGACAGCAGCACGTCGCTCTTCTCCTCCACCAGCAGCAGTTCCAGCTGCGGGAAGCGCGCGCGGATGCCGCGGCACCACGTGCGGCAGCAGGTAGGGGCCCAGCGTCGGGAACATGCCCAGCCGCACCGTGCCGGCTTCCGGATCCTGGCTGCGGCGCGCGACCTCCTTCATCTGCTCGACTTCGGCGACGATCCGGCGCGCGCGCTCGGCGGCATCGCGGCCGGCGGGGGTCAGCATCACCTTGCGCGGCGCGCGCTCGACCAGCGACACGCCCAGCTCGTCCTCCAGCTTCCTGATCTGGGTGGACAGCGTGGGCTGGCTGACGAAGCAGGCCGCCGCGGCGCGGCCGAAATGCTTGTGGTCGGCCAGGGCCACGCAGGTACTTGAGGTCGCGCAGGTTCATGCAGGCGTCACCGGTGCGGCGACGCCGGGTGCAAGGTATCGCCCGCGGAAGCGGTCGCCAGAGCCGCTGATGGCCCCGGTCGCCACGCTGCGACGTCCGTCGGCTACGCGGCTTCGGCCGGCGCAGCCGAGCGTGCGGATCAGGTGGTCGAACGCGCTCAGCGCCGCCTTCGAGCCCTCGCCCATCGCGATCACGATCTGCTTGTACGGCACCGTCGTCGCGTCGCCGGCGGCGAACACGCCCGGCAGCGAGGTCTGGCCGCGCTCGTCGACCACGATCTCGCCGCGCGGCGACAGCGCCACCGTGCCCTTCAGCCATTCGGTGTTGGGCAGCAGGCCGATCTGCACGAACACGCCTTCCAGCGTCGAGCGTGTGCGTCTCGCCGCTGCCGCGGTCCTTGTAGACCAGGCCGTTGACCTTCTGGCCGTCGCCGAGCACTTCGGTGGTCTGCGCCGATGGTGATGACGCGTCGACGTTCGGCAGGCTGCGCAGCTTGCGCTGCAGCACCTCGTCGGCGCGCAGCTGTGCCGTCGAACTCGATCAGCGTGACGTGGCGACGATGCCGGCCAGGTCGATCGCCGCCTCGACGCCGGAGTTGCCGCCGCCGATCACCGCCACGCGCTTGCCCTTGAACAGCGGGCCGTCGCAGTGCGGGCAGTAGGCCACGCCCTTGTTGCGGTACTCGTCCTCGCCCGGCACGTTCATCTGCCGCCAGCGCGCGCCGGTGGAGAGGATCACGGTCTTGCGACTTCAGCGAGGCGCCGTTGGCCAGCTGGACTTCGATCAGGCCGCCCGGCGCCGGCCGGCACCAGCTTGCTCGGCGCGCTGCAGGTTCATGATGTCGACGTCGTACTCGCGCACGTGCTGCTCCAGCGCGCGCGGCGAGCTTCGGGCCTTCGGTGTCCGGCACCGAGATGAAGTTCTCGATCGCCATGGTGTCCAGCACCTGGCCGCCGAAGCGCTCGGCCGACGATGCCGGTGCGGATGCCCTTGCGCGCGGCGTAGATGGCCGCCGCCGCGCCGGCCGGGCCGCCGCCGACGACCAGCACGTCGAACGGCGCCTTGGCCGCGATCTGCTTCGGCGTCGCGCGCGGCGGCGCCGGTGTCGAGCTTGGCGAGGATCTGCTCCAGCTCCATGCGGCCCTGGCCGAACACCTCGCCGTTGAGGAACACGGTCGGCACCGCCATCACCTGGCGCGCCTCGACCTCGTCCTGGAACAGCGCGCCGTCGATGGCGACGTGCTGGATGTTGCGGGTTGAGCACCGCCATCAGGTTCAGCGCCTGCACCACGTCCGGGCAGTTCTGGCAGCGACAGCGAGATGTAGGTCTCGAACGCGATAGTCGCCGTCCAGCGTCGCGGATCTGCTCGATCACGTCCTGCGTCGATCTTGCGACGGATGGCCGCCGACCTGCAGCAGCGCCAGCACCAGCGAGGTGAACTCGTGGCCCATCGGGATGCCGGCGAAGCGCACGTCGATGTCGTGTGCCCGGGCTGCTCGATCGCGAACGACGGGCGTGCGCGCGTCGTCGTCGCGGCGCTCGATCAGGTGATCTTGTCGGACAGCGAGGCGATGTCGCTGCAGCAGCGCTTCCAGCTCGCGCGACTTCGTCGCTGTCGTCGAGCGAGGCCACGAGCTCGATCGGCTGCGCGAGCTTCTCGAGGTAGGCCTGCGAGCTGGGTCTTGAGGTTGGCGTCGAGCATGGGGTGGCTCCGTGGCGTAGCGGGCGAGGGAAACGGCTTGCAGGAGCGGCCTGGACCAGGGAGGCGCCGGGGGAGGGAGCGGCGAGCGGTTGCGCTGGAAGCAGGCCGGCTGTTGCGAGCGGCCGATCGGCCGGCGGAGGCGCTGATGCAAGCATCGGGCGACGTCGCGGCCCGGGCTGCGGAGCGCCGCGGGCATGCCGGTGCGGACGGCGCGTCTTAGATCTTGCCGACCAGGTCCAGCGACGGCGTCAGGGTCTTCTCGCCTTCCTTCCACTTGGCCGGGCAGACCTCGCCCGGGTGGCTGGCGACGTACTGCGCGGCCTTGAGCTTGCGCAGCGTTTCGTTGATGTCGCGGGCGATGGCGTTGTCGTGGATCTCGGCGGTCTTGATCACGCCTTCGGGATTGATGATGAAGGTGCCGCGCAGGGCCAGGCCTTCCTCGTCGATGTGCACGCCGAACGCGCGGGTCAGCTGGTGGGTCGGGTCGCCGACCAGCGGGAACTGCGCCTTGCCGACGGCCGGCGAGGTCTCGTGCCAGACCTTGTGCGAGAAGTGGGTGTCGGTGGTGACGATGTAGACCTCGGCGCCGGGCTTCTGGAACTCGGCGTAGTTGTCGGCGGCGTCCTCGACTTCGGTCGGGCAGTTGAAGGTGAAGGCGGCCGGCATGAAGATCGACCACCGACCACTTGCCCTTCAGGTCTCGTCGCTGACTTCGACGAACTTGCCGTTGTGGAAGGCGTGTGGCCTTGAACGGCTGGACCTGGGTGTTGATCAGAGACATGCGGGAGAAACTCCTTTGCATATGGGGGGGATGGGTGAAAACAGGCGCCATGATAGGCGGGCTCAATCAATCGTTCAAATTGATTGATTAAATTCTATCGATAGTTAAAAGCTATCAATAGCCTTTGTCGAGCCACCACCTGAGGGGCAGCCCATGGACCTTGACGCAAGCCGGTGGCCGTACCATTCCCGGATGACTTCATCGGCGATTCCGTCTCCCGGCGTCCGCGTCGACGCGTTACTGCATGAAGCGCGCCCCCGTTTGGGCGGTCCCGATGCCGACCTGCTTCTGGCGCATGTGCTCGGGCGGTCGCGTGCGTGGCTGTTTTCGCATGGCGACGGGGCCGTCGAGCCGGCGCAGTCCCGGGCCTTCGAAGACCTCGTGGCGCGGCGCGAAGCGGGCGAGCCGGTGGCCTACCTGATCGGCCGGCGCGGCTTCTGGCGGTTCGACCTCGCGGTCTCGCCGGCCACGCTGATCCCGCGTCCGGACACCGAGCGGCTGGTCGAACTGGCGCTCGAGCGCCTGCCCGCCGACGCACCGCTTAACGTGGCCGATCTCGGCACGGGCAGCGGCGCCATCGCGCTGGCGCTGGCCAGCGAGCGCCCTCGGGCGCGGGTGGTGGCCACGGATGCGAGCACGGCCGCGCTCGACGTGGCGCGGGCCAATGCGGTGGCGCTCGGCCTGGCCAACGTCGAATTCCGCCACGGCGACTGGCTCGCACCGCTGGAAGGTGCACGTTTCGACCTGATCGCCAGCAACCCGCCCTACATTGCCGACGACGATCCGCACCTGGCACAGGGCGACCTGCGGCACGAGCCGCGCAGCGCGCTCGCTTCCGGCGCGGACGGGCTGGACGCGATCCGCGTCATCGTGGCCGGAGCCGGCCGCCATCTGCTGCCGGGCGGCTGGCTGCTGCTGGAGCACGGTTGGGAGCAGGGTGGCGACGTTCGCGCGCTGCTGGACGCTGCCGGATTCGCATCGGTCGCCACCGAGCGGGACCTGGAGCAGCGGGACCGCGTGACGCTGGGGCAATGGCCCGGCTGAGCGGTCACATCGGGCGGTCCGGGGCGGCCTCTCCACCGTCGCGCTCGCCATGCACGAACGACAGGATCGCCGGCAACACCTCCGGCGCGCGCCTGGGGTCGTACAGCCCCAGGATCGGGGCGCTGTGGCCGGCATCGGGCAGCATCAGCACGGTGGCCTCGCCGCCGGCCTGGCGCAGCCGCTGTGCCAGTTGCAGGCTGTCGCGGGCGTCCACCACGCGATCGGCTTCGCCATGGACCAGCAGGAACGGCGGCTCGTCGCCGGTTACCAGGCGCACCGCCTGCGCCTGCGGCCATTGCGAGGGCGGGCCGAACACGGCGCGGTACCGCCCGGTGATATCGAAGTCATACGGACCCGCCAGGCCGATCACCCCGGCCAGCTGCGACGGCGACAGGTCGTGCGCATCCAGGTAGACCGGATCGGTGCCCAGCAGGGCCGCGATCTGCGCGCCGGCCGAATGTCCCGCCACGAACAGTCGCGACGCATCGCCGCCATAGCGCGCCGCGTGCGCCTGTGCCCACGCCACCGCGCGCGCACCGTCCTCGACGAATCCGGGGAACACCGCCGCCGGGTACGTGCGGTAGTCGGCCACGATCGCCAGAACGCCGTGCCGCGCCAGTTGCCGGCCGACGAACTGGTACTGGCCCCGCGCACCGCGCTGCCACCCGCCGCCATAGAAGAACACCACGGTGGGCGCCGCGCGTCCGGCGTTGCCCTGCGGGCGGTAGACGTCCAGCCGGAGGTCGCGCTCCGGCGCATAGGGCACGGTCGCCTCCGGCGGCGGCAACCCGCGGTTGGCATACCCGAACAGCAGGCTTTCGCAGCCGGCGGTCAACAGCGTGCCCAGCGCGAGCGCGGGGATGGCGAGAGTGCGTGGGATCGAGCGCATGCGGCCGGTGTCGAGTGGGACGCGCCGGTGCACGCCGACACGCTGGGCCGGAAGGTACGGGGACGCAGCCCGGTTGGATGCGAATGCCGCGCCAGGCCGCGATGTGGGCCCACGCTAGACTGCATGCAGTCCGGACACGAGCCCCGCCCATGCGCACGCTGTACCCCGAGATCGAGCCCTTCGACACCGGCACGCTGAAGGTCGATGACCGCCACACGCTCTACTACGAGCAGTGCGGCAATCCCGACGGCAAGCCGGTGGTGCTGCTGCACGGCGGGCCGGGCGGCGGGCTGCAGCGACAAGATGCGCCGCTTCCACGACCCGGCCAAGTACCGCATCGTGCTGTTCGACCAGCGCGGCAGCGGCCGCTCCACGCCGCATGCCGACCTGGTGGACAACACCACCTGGGACCTGGTCGCCGACATCGAGCGGCTGCGCGAGCAGCTGGGCATCGAGCGCTGGCAGGTGTTCGGCGGCATCGTGGGGCTCGACGCTGGCGCTGGCCTACGCGCAGACGCACCCGCAGCGCGTCACCGAGCTGGTGCTGCGCGGCATCTTCATGCTGCGCCGCTGGGAGCTGGAATGGTTCTACCAGGAGGGCGCCTCGCGCCTGTTCCCGGATGCGTGGGAGCACTACCTCGCAGCCGATCCCGCCGGCCGAGCGGCACGACCTGATCGCGCGCCTACCACCGCCGCCTGACCGTCGGACGACGAAGCCACCCGCCTGGCGGCGGCGCAGCGCCTGGAGCGTGTGGGAAGGCGCGACCAGCTTCCTGCACGTGGACGAGGACTTCGCCAGCAGCCACGAGGACCCGCGCGTTCGCGCTGGCGTTCGCGCGCATCGAGAACCACTACTTCGTCAACGGCGGCTTCTTCGAAGTCGACGACCAGCTGCTGCGCGACGCGCACCGCATCGCCGACATCCCCGGCGTGATCGTGCACGGCCGCTACGACGTGGTCTGCCCGATCGCAGAACGCCTGGGACCTGCACCAGGCCTGGCCGAAGGCGGAGCTGGTGATCACGCCGGCATCGGGGCATTCGGCGTTCGAGGCCGAGAACGTCGACGCGCTGGTGCAGGCGACCGACCGGTTCGCCGTAAGCGCCAGCGCCGCAGACCCTGTAGGAGCGGCTTCAGCCGCGATCGCCGGGACACGGATGTCAGGAGCGGCGTGAGTCGCGACTCGCGCAGGCTCCGGAGCCAACGAATCGCGACTCACGTCGCTCCTAGCAAGCGGGTGCGACGTTCGCAAGGTCGTGTGCGGGCTGCGCACCATCCGGAAGAATCATGGCGGCCCTGCACCGGCTCCGCCCGCGACCCGTCCGGGTTGTGCTCGATCATCCACAGCCCGGCCCACAGCTTGAGGTCGAGTTCGAAGCCCTCGGCCTGCTTGCGCATCAGCCAGCGGGCGCCTCCGCGCGCGGCACCGCGTGCACGGTGATGTCCTCGCTGCCCACGCCGCCGCCTTCGCCCACCTCGCGTCAGGCCGCGGGCACGGACGAAGGCGATGCGCTCGTTGCTCATGCCCGAGGACGTCGGGCCGACCAGCAGCACTTCGACCTGCGCCGGGTGCCAGCCGGTTTCCTCGATCAGTTCGCGGCGCGCCGCGTCGTCAGCGTGTCGTGCGGCGTGGTCGTCGCCGACCAGGCCGGCCGGCATCTCGATGGTGCGCGCGCCCAGCGGCACGCGGTACTGCTCGACGAACAGCACCTTGTCCGCCGGCGTCACCGCGATCACGATCACCGCCATGCCCTGCCGTGGGTGCGCTCGACGTACTCCCAGTGGCCGCGCGCGCACCATCCGCAGCCACTCGCCTTCGTACAGGAGTTCGTGTGCGGCGTCGGGCGGGTTCGGATTCATGCGCCGATGCTAGCGGCTTGCGATGACGTGTGGGGTCATGCGTTGGTCGACGCTTGGCGGTGCGAAGTCCAGGCCGGCGGCCATGCAGCAACCGGCGCCGCGTCATCGGGCCGAAGCGCAGGTGGTCGCACAGGCTGCCCAGCGCATCCGGCATCGGCGTTGCCGCGCATGAACCGCGCATCGCCCTCCGGCAAGCGGGGCGTCCAGGGCGATGGTCGCCAGTTGCCGGCACAGCAGTGCCTGCTCGCGGTGCAGCGCGCAGCCGCTCGGCGCAGGCCTTCGCGCCGCGCAGGCGCAGGTAGGGCACCTCGTCGATGCGCTCCAGCAGCGCATCGAGCGTGCCGAAATGGGCGAGCAGCGCCGCGGCCGTCTTCGCGCCGATGCCCGGCACGCCGGGGATGTTGTCGACCGCGTCGCCGGTGCAGCGCGAGGTAGTCGGCGATCTGGTGCGCGTGCACGCCGTGGCGCGCCGTGCACGCCGTCGGCGCCCCAGCGCTGGTTGCGGGCGAAATCCCACTGCTCGTCGCCGTCGCCCAGCAGTTGCGACAGGTCCTTGTCGGCCGAGACGATCACGCGCGCATGCCGTGCCGCCGCGCGGCGTGCACGGCGCGTGCCGATCAGGTCGTCGGCTTCGTACTCCGCATGCGCCAGCACCGGCACGCCCAGGGACGCGACACAGCGCCTTGCAGTACGCGAACTGGCGCCGCAGCTCCTCCGGCGCGGGTTCGCGGTTGGCCTTGTACGCCGGATACAGCGCATTGCGGAAGCACGAGTCCAGCGCCTCGTCGAACGCGACCGCGACATGCTGCGGGCGCGCGCGGTCCAGCAGTTCCAGCAGGAAGCGCGCGAAGCCCTGCACCGCGTTGCTCGGCCAGCCATCGGCGTCGTGGAACTCGTCGGGCATCGAATGCCACGCCCGGAACACGTACAGACTGGCGTCGACCAGGTAGAGCGTGGGCGCGGCCGCGTCACGCGCCGGTCGCACGGCTGCAGCAGCGACTGCGCATCGGGCCGGTCGCGCTCGGGCGCCTCCAGCTTCGGGGTGCCGATGTGGATGAAGCCGGCCACGTGTTCGTCGGCCGCCAGCCCCAGCCATCCCAGCACCTCACGGTCGTAGGCCGGCCAGCCGGTCAGCCAGGTGCGCGCCGAACCCGCAGCCCTGCGCGGCCTGCAGCAGCGCGAAGCACGCGCACCCCGCCGTCAGCAGCCGCTCGCGCTCGGGGATCTTCTCGTCCGGGCCGAGACGCGCGATCACCACGACGACCAGCGGCGCGTGGCTGAAGCGCTGGCGGTCCTTGTCGATGGCCGACGCGGCGGCCTGTGGGTCGCGCGCCAGCGTCAGCGCGGCCAGCCGCTCGCCCAGCGCATGCCGGGCATCGCCTTCAATGGACAGGAACCGGAACGGCACGCGCTTGCCGTGGTCGGGCACGCGCACGGCCGAGCGCAGCATCCGCAGCAGGGTGCCGGGGTCGGGGCCGGGTGCGGACAGTTGCCTGGCAGGCACCGAGCGGCGGGCGTCCAGGGCTTGCAGGAGAAGCGGTGCAGCCGTTGGGCCGGTGGTGTCAAGAGGCTGTTTTGGCGACATCAGTCACATATTTCGGATGCGTGTCGGCGACGTGACCTATCTTGCCACTATGCTGCGGCCCATGCCGTAGCCGACGCAGCGCGTCACCCGTGCGCCTCCGGTACATCCTCAGGGGTCTCCGCCATGTCCAACAGCCCGCTTGGAGTCGTCAACGCCTCGGCGACGGAGCCGCTCCGGGTGCTTGAGGAGGTCAAGCGCCTGGCGGTCGAGCAGCTCGGCGGATTGCCGGGGCTGCTGCTGCGCGGCGTCGAGCAGTCGCTCAACAATGCGGTGGCCAACGGCGTGGCCGGACCGGGGCATTTCGAGGATCTGGGATCGCTGCGCATGCTGCGCCAGCAGAGCGCCACGCTGTCGATGCGCTACCGCCAGCAGCTGGCGCAGGGCTTCGACGATTTCCGCGGGCTGCGCGTACGCCATCGCGGCGACCTGCCGCTGGGCCTGATCGAGGACGACCAGCTGGAGTTCCAGCTGGATGGCCAGCGTCTGGCCGAGACCCTGCTGTCGCGGCACATGCGGCCACTGGAAATGCTGCGCGGGCGCCTGGGCACGCTGAGTGCGTCCCTGGGCACGGCGGGCGAGGTCAACCCGATCGGACCCGAGCGCCTGGCGGCCGCGTTCGTGGAAACCTTCCGCGACAGTGAGCCCACCCCGGCCGTGCGCGCGCTGATGTTCCGCCAGTACGAGCAGGACCTGTCCAGCGTGTTGGGCGAGTTCTACGGTCGCATCAACACCCTGCTGGCATCGGCCGGCTATGGCGTGACGGCGCCGGAGCCGCGCACGCACGCGCGGTCGCCGCAGGCCTTTGTCCACGACACGGTGGAGCCGCGTGAGCGCAGCGCCGCCGGCGATGACGCCACGACCGTGCCGCAGGCGCCTGCTCCAGGCGCTGCACCGGGGCATCACAGCTACGCCGGTGGAGATGCCGGCATGTCCGCGGGGTCGGGTGGCGGCGCACCCACGCCGCAGGCCGAGTTGCGTGAGCATGTCGCCCAGGAGCTGTCCGACCTGCGCGCGCTGCTGCAGACCTGGCGCGAGGGCCTGCAGCAGCAGGGACTGGGTGCGGCGCGGCCGGCCGCACGGGCACCGTCGGCCACGCCGGCGGGCATGCGCGAGCTGCGCATCGACGAGGTGCTGAGCGTGGCCTCGATGATGCAGCACGAGCCGCCGGACGCGTTCGCCCGCGCCCTGGCCGGGTCCGGCCGCCTGGCCGACACCATCCGCGACCACCTCACCGACGGCGCGCGCCGGATCGGCCTCAACCCCGACCAGACCCGCTTCAGTGCGCAGGAAGAGGACGCCATCGACCTGGTGGCGCTGCTGTTCGACTCGCTGTTCCGCAGCCACTCGCTGCAGGACCGTGCCCGCCGCCTCTACGCGCGTCTGGTGCTGCCGTACGTCAAGGTGGCGCTGAGCGACGAGAGTGTGTTCGTGGCGCAGGACCATCCCGCGCGCAAGCTGCTGGATGCGATCACCGAGGCCTGCGAAGGCAACCAGGCGACCACGCCGCAGGACCGTGAGCTGCTCGACCGCGCCGCGGCCGCGTCCCAGCGCATCGTGGCCGAGTACAACGAGGACGTGGCCGTTTCGAACTGGCCCATGCCGAACTCGACGCCCTGCTCAACCAGCAGCGCCGCCGCGTCGACCTGCAGGAGCAGCGGGCGGTGAAGGCCACGATGGGGCGCGAGCGCCTGGGCTCGGCTCGCGCCACTGCCGACAGCGCGGTAACCGAGCGCTTGAAAGGGCACCGCATGACGCGCGCGGTGGCCGACTTCCTCGCCGAGCCGTGGCGCCACCACGTCGTGCAGACCGCGCTGCGTGAGGGCGACGAGGCATCGCGCCAGACCGAGGCCCTCAACCTGGGCGATGCATTGCTGGAGGCCGACCGCCTTGCAGCGGAGCATCGCGGCAAGGAACTGGCCGACCACCTGCTGGGCCTGGAGCCGGCCATCGTGCAGTGCCTGGCCAGTTCGGGCCTGGACGACACCGCGGCCCGTCACGCACTGGCCGGTCTGGTGCATGCACTGGCGACCCCCGACCGTCCCCGCAACGTCCAGGCTCCGCCCGCGCGCAGCGGCGAGGCCGAGGACGAAGGCGCCGAGGAACGGCGTCTGTGGCTGGCCGGCCTGACCGGCGATCCCGATCCGGCCCAGCTCGATGCACTGCGCCGGCTGTCGGCCGGCGAGTGGGTGCGCCTGACCGATGCACAGGGCGAGGTGGTGCCGGCCAAGGTCGCGTGGATCAGTCCGCTGACGCAGCGCCTGCTGCTGGTCAACCGCCGCGGCATGCGCGTGCTGGCCGCCTCGGTGGACGAGCTGGCCCTGCTGGCATCCTCCGGCCGGTTGGCGCTGGGGACGGAAAGCACGGCGTTCGACGAAGCCATGCGCCAGGTGCGACAGCGCCTGGACAGGGCGGTCGCGCAGCGCTGAGCCCGGCGGGGTATCGCGCCCGGCCTGCGGTCTGCCGATCGCCGCGGATGCCGTCCGGCTGACGGACGTGTGCAGTTTCCGACGACGCTAGGTCGAGCGACTCGATGGCGGTGCATCCGCGCACCCGGGAAAGCCGCGTCCGGCACGGTGCGCAGGGCGGCCCGCCGTCGGCGTGCGTCAGGGTTAGGATGCATCGGTCGCCGATCCGGCGCCGACCTGCGAGGCGAGCATGACCGACACCGACGCGGCCCCTAACGGCGGCTCCTCCGGCACCAGGGCTGCACCGCTCGCACCGGCGGTGGTCGCGGTCGCGGCTGAAACCGTGCCGGGCGAGCGACGCGTCGCCCTTACGCCGGAAACGGCACGCAAGCTGGTGGCGACCGGGGCACGGGTGCAGGTGGAACGGGGCGCAGGCGTGCCCGCAGGGTTCGACGACGATGCCTATGTCCAGGCCGGTGCGCACGTGGTGGACGGTGCCAATGCCGCGCTGGACGGCGCCGACGTGGTGTTGTGCGTGCGTCCGCCACCGCCGGAACGCTTGCGCACGCTCCGACCCCGCACGGCCCTGGTCGGCCTGCTGGCGCCGGAAGCGGAGCCCGCGCGTGAGCAGGCACTGCGCGATGCAGGCCTGCATGTCTTCCCGCTGGAGCGCCTGCCGCGCACGACGCGCGCGCAATCGATGGACGTGCTCAGCTCCCAGGCCGGCATGGCCGGTTACAAGGCGATGCTGCTGGCCGCGCAACTGGCGCCGCGGTTCTTTCCGATGCTGACCACCGCCGCCGGCACGGTGCGCCCGTCGCGGGTGCTGGTGGTGGGGGCCGGCGTGGCCGGGCTGCAGGCGATCGCGACCGCACGCCGCCTGGGGGCGCAGGTGGAAGGCTTCGACGTGCGCCCGGAAACGCGCGAGCAGATCGAATCGCTGGGCGCGCGGTTCCTGGACCTGGGCGTCAGCGCGGCCGGCGAAGGCGGCTACGCCCGCGCGCTCACCGACGAGGAGCGCGCCGGGCAGCAGCGCAGGCTGGCCGAGCACCTGCGGCAGGTGGACGTGGTGGTCTGCACCGCGGCCGTGCCCGGGCGCCCCGCGCCGCGCATCGTGACCGCGGCGATGGTCGAAGGCATGAAAGCGGGCAGCGTCGTGGTGGATCTGGCGGCCGAGAGCGGCGGCAACTGCGAGTGCACGCGCCCGGGCGAAACGGTGCGGCACGCCGGCGTCACCGTGGCCGGGCCGCTGGACCTGGCCAGCAGCGGTGCGCTGCACGCCAGCGAGATGTATGCCCGAAACGTGTTCAATTTCGTCAGCCTGTTCCTGCGCGACGGTGCGGTGGCCTTCGACTGGACCGACGAACTGCTGGCCCGCACCGTGTGGCCGCCCGGACAGGTCGACCGGGTCGCACCCGGGTGGCAGGATCCACAACCGGTTCAGCACCCGGATGAGGCCGGCCGGTAATGTGTGACTGCATTCACGTTGCGGTACGGTAATGTCCTGCGCCGGACGCCGCGTCCGGGCAGGAGGGGGAGGCCATGAACCACGGGAACCGCGCGCCGCAGGCGGGCGCTGGGGGAGCCGCTGCATTCCGGCTCGACCCGGTGCGCCACACCCTGCGCGAGTTCGCGATCCCGCCCCTGCGCCGCGGCTTGGCCGACATGCTGGCCAGCACCGGCGGCGAGCTGCAGCGCCTGCGCGTGGAATTGCCGGAGGAGGAGGAACGCCTCGCCGACGAAGCCGCCAACCTGACCATCCTGCAGCGCCATGCGATCGTCCATGAGGAACGCTGGCTGGCCCGGCTGCGCGCCGAGTTCGCCGCGCTGCCGCGTCCACCGGCCGAACGCGCCGACAGCTATGCGCTGGTATCGGAAGCCGAACTGCAATCGCAGCTGGTCGGCCAGCCGGTGATCGAGGCACTGGACCGGCGCCACGCCGATGCGCTGGACGTGATCGACAGCCGCCTGTGGGACCTGGCCGTGCGCGCCACCGGGCGCGGCGACTGCGTCAACCCAGTCGGCCCGCGCGTGCTGGTGGACGCGCTGCTGGAGGCGTTTCCCGCCAGCGAAGTGTCCCCCGGCCTGCGCGGGCGGCTGCTCAGGCATTACCAGCACATCGCCGGCGAGGCGCTGGGCGGCTTCTATGCGGCCTTCAACACCGTGCTGGCCGAGGCCGGCTTCGCCATGAGCCGCCCGGGGCGCTACGCCGTGGAAGTCGCCACCGCCGTGCAGGCGTCCGATGCCGTGGTGGCGGCACGCCAGGCGGCCGCGGCCCCGCCGCGCCGCACCCGCGCGCTCGCCGGCGATGTCGGCCAGGCCCTGCGCCGCCGCCTGGCGGCCGACCGCACCGGTCCGGAGGTGCATGGGCGGCAGCTGAGCGACGTGGAGTTCTTCGCGGTGCTGTCGCTCGGCCAGCCCGAACCGCTGCCGGCCCAGGGCCCGGCGCTGGCCGAGCGCGTGCGCAACGCGCTGGTGGCCGGCGCGGGTGGGCTGGGCCTGTCGGCGCATGACACGCGCTTCAGCCCGGACCAGGCCGATGCGATCGAGCTGGTCGGCCTGCTGCTGGACGGTCTCCTGGCCCGCCATCGGCTGGAAGCATCCGCGGCCGCCGCACTGCGCAGCCTCGCGTTTCCCTATGTCCGCCTGGTGCTGTCGGATCCGGACCTGTTCGACGACGCCGACGATCCGGCCATGCGCCTGCTGGCGGAGCTGGTCGCGCTGTGGGAGGGCGCGCCGGTCGGCAGCGAACTGCATGCCGCGGCGCTGAAAGCGGCGGGCCAGGTGGTGCGCGACTACCACGGCGAGGCAACGGTATTCCCGCGCGTGCTGCAGGCCCTGCAGCAGGCGGTGCAGCCCGTGCGGCGCCGGACGGACGTGGCGTTGAAGCGCGCGTGGGAGACGTTTTCCGGCCGCGAGCGCCTGGAACTGGCGCGCCGCGAGGCCGATGCACGGCTGGCCGGCTGCGTCGACGGGCGCCGCCTGCTGCCTGACGTCATGACGTTCCTGGACCAGGTGTGGCGGCCGGCGCTGGTGCAGGCGTGGCTGCGAGGCGGCGACACGTCCGTCCGGTTTGGCGAGGTGTCGGCCATGGGCGATGCCCTGGTGCGCATCGACGAGGCCGCGGCCCGCGGTGATGCCGGGCCGGATGTCGCGCAGGGCCTGCTGGCGCTGCAGCAGCCCCTGCGCGAGTGCTACGTGGCCTGCGGGCTGGACGACAGCGCCGCCGGCCAGGTGATCGCCACGCTGGTCTCGGCACTGGCGCACCCGGATGCCCCGCGCCAGCCGGCGCAGTTCCGGCCGATGGCGGCGCCGCACACCGGTGTCGATGCGACGGCCATCCCGGCGACCGGGCTGATGCCGGGGCAGGAGGTGACCTTCGAAGCCGACGGGCAGGCAGTGCCGATGCGGCTGGCCGGCATCAGCTCATACAGCGGGCAGCACCTGTTCGTGGATGGCACCGGCGCCACCCGCCTGCTGCCGGCGATGCAGGTGGTGCATCAGATGCGGGGCGGCGGGCTGAGGCCACGACCGTCGGGCGATGCCGTGCAGGACACGCTCGCCGCACTGGTGGCCGCGCCCTGACACGGCGGGCCGCGCGTCGCTCAGGGGCGACGGCGCGGCACCTTCACGTCATCCGGTGCGGGATGGGCCTGCACCCAGGCCGCCCGCTGCGCCGGTGTCATCTGCCGCCATTGCGCCTTCAGCGCCTCGCGCTGCGTCGGGTCCAGCGACTGCATGTGCGCGAACAGCGCCCGCGCCTGCTCGCGCTGTTCCGGGTCCATGTGCCGCCACCGCTTCATGCCCGAATGCGCCCTGCGCCGCTGTTCGGGCGTCATTTCCTGCCAGCGGCGGGCGTGGTCGAGCATGCGCTGGCGCGCGGCCGGCTCGGCATCCCAGCGCTCGCGCAGCGGCGCAACCAGCAGCGCGCGCTGCGCCGGATCCAGCTGGTCCCACGCCGGCGGGGGTGGGGTCTGGCCCGTCGCCGCGGGTGTTTGCGCGGCAGCCGGCAGCACCAGGGCCGCGGCCAGCATCCCGGCCAGCACGGCCATCAGAGCGGCGGCGCGGCGGGCCGCGCGGGGGGGCTTGGGTGTCACGGGCATGACAGGCATCAGCGGGGCTCCAGGGTCGGCGCAAGGTCGTCGTTGACGGCCAGCCACAGGTACAGGTCGGGGTTCTCGTCCAGCGCGGCCAGTGCGGTGGCCGGATCGAAGGCGTCGGGGTCGGCATTGGCCGGCGCGGTGGCGGCAACCGGCGAAACGCTACCCGCCGGGGTCGCGTCGCGCAGCGACCACAGGCCGATCGCCATGGCCCCGACCGCCGCCAGGCCCCCGGCCCAGCGCAACCCGCCGCCAAAGGCCGCGGCGGTGTGCGGTTGCAGCGCGGACCTGCGTGCCGCGCGCAGTGCGCCGGCAGTGCCGGCCGGCACGGACTGCAGGGCCTGTGCATGGCGTTGGCGCATGGCGCGGTCGAACGCGTCGTCGTCGGGATGCCCGGTGGACGGGGCGCGGTGCATGTCGGTGTTCATCGCCAGGGCTCCAGTCGCCGCTGCAGTGCATCGCGCGCGCGCGACAGATGGGTTTTGACCGCGCCTTCGCTGCAGCCCATGGCGCGCGCCGTGGTCGGCGACGTCGAGTTCTTCCAGCACGCGCAGGCTGAAGGCCTCGCGCTGCCGGCGGGGCAGGTTGCCAGCGCGTCCGCCAATGCGACGTAGGCTTCGCGCCCGTCATGCGCGCGGGCCGGGCCGGGCGCGTGGTCGGCCCAGTCCACCGGCTCGTCGCCGCGTCCGCGGGCGCGGCGCCAGCCAGCGCAGGCGGAACGTGCGGCGGCGCTGCATGTCCACGATCCGGCTGCGCAGGATGCTCCAGAACAGCGGCGTCCATTCGGCAGCGGGGCGGTCGCGCGTAGGCGAGCATCTTCATCATCGCGTCCTGCACCGCGTCCAGCGCGTCGTCGCGTTGGCGCAGGCCGATCTCGGCGAAGCGGAACGCGCGGGTTTCAATGCCGGCCAGGAACGCCTCCAGCGTCGCCGGCGCATGCCTGGCCGGGTCCGGCGCCGCGGGCGGCATGCCGGAGACCGACGCCGCCGCGGCCGGCATGGCGATGGAGTTCGTCATCAACGGCACACGCGATGCAGCATACCGGCGCGCCCCTCACGCCCGCTGCCGGCGGCGCTGCCGCGCGGCCGGGTGCGGCGCGCCGGCCGCTGCCGATGCCGTGTACGGGCGCGCCTGGCCCGAACACCAGTGCCGGCGCCGGTCATGTCCGATCAGTCTTGCGGGTCACCGGGTCGCCTCCTGCGTCGCGGCATGCCGCCGCGGGGTGGATAACGCCGCGGGGCGTCGGCGGTTGACGGGTTGCGGGCGGTGTTCAGGCCGTGGTTATGATGCGGCGCGCGCCCGTCCGCGGCGTGCGGTGCCGGATCTGCCCACCGCCCGGAGGCGAGATGATCGACGGTTTCGTGGCGCTGTACATCTTCATGCTGGCGGCGATCGCCGGCCACGTGATCATCTCGCGGGTGCCGGTGATCCTGCATACGCCGCTGATGTCGGGCTCCAACTTCATCCACGGCATCGTGCTGATCGGCGCGATGGTGGTGCTGGGCCATGCCGACACCACGCTGGAGAAGGTGATCGGCTTCATCGCGGTGCTGCTGGGCGCGGGCAACGCCGCCGGCGGCTACGTGGTGACCGAGCGCATGCTGGAGATGTTCAAGTCCATCGCAAGAAGCCCGCCGGCAAGCCGGAGCGGCCAAGGCGTGACGCCGGAGTCGCTGGCGTGCCTGGTCAAGGCCGAGCTACTTCGTCGCCGCGACGCTGTTCCTGCTCGGCCTGCAGCGCATGGCCTCGCCGATGACCGCGCGCAGCGGCATCCAGCTGGGCCGGCATCGGCATGGTGATCGCCACCGTGGCCACGTTCCTGCTGCCGGGCCTGCACAACCTCGGCCTGATCGTCATCGCGCTGGCGCATCGGCACCGGCGCTGGCCTGGATGTCGGGCAAGCGCGTGGCGATCACCGACATGCCGCAGATGGTCGCGCTGTACAACGGCATGGGCGGCGGCTCGGCGGCGGCGATCGGCGCGGTGGAGCTGCTGCGCTATTCGCGCTGCACGGCGCGGCGCGCCGTCGACCGGTGCACCGCTGGTGCTGGCGGTGGTCGGCGCGCTGATCGGCGCGGTCTCGCTGTCCGGCTCGGTCATCGCCTGGGCCAAGCTCGACGGGCGCATGGACAAGCGCTACACCTTCCCCGGCCAGCAGTGGTTCAACGCCGCTGGTCGCGCTGGCGGCGGTGGTGCTGCGGCGGCATGGCGCGTGCATGACGCTGGACGCTGCCGTGGATCGTCGCCTTCTTCGTCGCTGGCGCTGGCGCTGGGCGTGCTGATGACGCTGCCGATCGGCGGCGCCGACATGCCGGTGGTGATCTCGCTGTACAACGCGCTCACCGGCCTGGCGGTGGCGTTCGAAGGCTACGTGCTGGGCAACGAGGCGCTGATCATCGCCGGCATGATGGTCGGCGCGGCCGGCATGCTGCTGACGCGGCTGATGGCCAAGGCGATGAACCGCCCGATCAGCGGCGTGCTGTTCTCCAACTTCGGCGGCGGCAGCGGCGAGATGCAGGAGATCGCCGGCGCGCAGAAGCCGATCGAGGCCGGCGACGTGGCGGCGATGATGGCGTACGCCGAGCGCGTGGTGATCGTGCCCGGCTACGGCATGGCCGTGGCGCAGGCGCAGCACAAGATCTGGGAGCTGACGCAGCAGCTGATGGAGCGCGGGGTCAAGGTGAAGTTCGCCATCCATCCGGTCGCCGGGCGCATGCCCGGGCACATGAACGTGCTGCTGGCCGAGGCCGGCGTGCCCTACGACCTGATCGCCGACATGGACGACATCAACCCCGAGTTCGCCAACACCGACGTGTCGCTGGTGATCGGCGCCAACGACGTGGTCAACCCGGTGGCGAAGACCGACCCGGCCTCGCCGATCTACGGCATGCCGATCCTCGACGTGGTCAATTCGCAAGAACACCATCGTCATCAAGCGCGGCAAGGGCACCGGCTTCGCCGGCATCGAGAACGCGCTGTTCTACGCCGACAACACCCGCATGCTGTACGGCGACGGCGCCGAGATGGCCAGCGCGCTGGTCAGCGAACTGAAGGCGCTGGACGGCGGCCACTGAGCGCGCGCGTCGCCGCGCCGTGCAGCGGCCATGCGCAGCGCGCGACCAGCGCCGGCGCACGCAGCCACGGCGCGAGGCCGCCGCGAGCACCAGGCCAGCGCCATCGATGCCAGTCGGCCGAGCTGGTCAGCGCACAGCGTCCAGGCCAGTGCCGGCCCAGCCGCAGCGCCGACTCCCACGGCAGCAGGCCCAGCGCGACGCCCATCTGGGTGGCGGCGATGCCGCCAGTTGGCCAGCACGCACGGCCAGCGCGGTCGCCAGCACGCGCCAAGCAGCGCGCGCCGCCGCCCGGGCGCATGCCGGCCAGGCGCAGCACCAGCGCCACGTCCAGCGCCGCCACCAGCGCCATCCAGCTGCACTGGCGTGCCGGTACAGCGGCCAGCAGCACCCAGACGCGCCGCGACGCCGAGGCGACGCCAGCAGCAGCCAGCGACGCCAGCGGCCAACGGCGGGCGGCGGCGCGGGAGCTGGCGCGGGCATGGACGGTGACGGCGCAGTGCGGCCGGCGCAGCATAGCGGCGGCAGGCGGCTAGAATAGTCGGCCTTGCGCCGCCATGCGCGCGCCCCATCTTCCGGCATGTATTCCCGCAGCAGCGAACCCGTCCATTTCGAGCGCGATTGCGCCGCCGTGCTGGTGCCGCAGGGCGAGCACGTCACCCTGCCCGCGGGCAGCGTCGGCTACATCACCCAGGCGCTGGGCGGCAGCTACACGGTGTTCGTCGAAGGCAACCTGTTCCGCATCGCCGGCCAGGACGCCGACGCCATCGGCAAGGAGCCGCCCGAGCCGCTGCAGCTGCCCGAAGGCGCCAGCGACGAGGACGTCGAGCAGCTGGTCTGGAAGCAGCTGCGCACCTGCTTCGATCCGGAGATCCCGGTCAACATCGTCGACCTGGGCCTGGTCTACGAGGCCGACCTGCAGCCGGCGCGAGGACGGCCAGCGCGACGTCGAGGTCAGGATGACGCTGACCGCGCCCGGCTGCGGCATGGGCGACATCCTGGTCGACGACGTGCGCAGCAAGCTGGAGCTGATCCCGACCGTCGCCGAGGCCGACGTCGAGCTGGTGTTCGACCCGCCGTGGAACCGCACCATGATGTCCGAGGCGGCGCGGCTCGAAACCGGCATGCTCTGATGGCGCCGATACGCGCGTCGGCCCACCGGGCGCGTAAGCCGGGGCGGCGCGCGTAGCCGGTGCTGGTCCGCGCCAAAGTCGTGTCCTGTCGCTCTGGTGCCCGTGCGCGGGCTTCCCCAACGTGAATGACCACGCGCCGGGCGCGTTGACGCTGCCAGCGCCTTTTACCCATGCGTGCCGTCGCACGCCGGTGACCCTGTCCGATCCGCAATGGCCCCATGCAGTGACGCGCGCAGGCGTCGACACCGTGCGCGCTGCGCGGCGACTTTGCCGATCCTGCCCGCAAGGTCACGGCCGTTGGCATGACGTTTGGCAGGGTCGCGTTGCATGAAATGTGACTCAAGTCACGATTTGAAGTGTGAAATTGCTGCGGCTGCAACTTGAACTCCAAGTGAATAGTCACGTAGCGTCCAACTTCTGACGCAGTGCGTCAGGCAACCCTGCCGACACGCCTCCGCAAAGCTCTCAATTTGCGGCATGCCGGTCTCGCCGCGTTCCGTGGCACACACATCAAGAGGCCTCGGGGGTTTCACTGATGTCCCAGCCTTATTCGGCCCGCGCATCCGCGCGTTGGCCGCTGCCACTGCCTGGTCCTGGCATCCACCAGCGCCTTCGCCGCCGACCGCGTCAACTGTCCGGCCTGCAGTCGTCGCCGACCGCATGACCGCTTCATCGTCAAGTACCGCGACGGCAGCGCGCCGCAGACCAGCGCCGCATCGCTGGACGCCGCGCTCAGCCGTGCCGCCACGGCCGCCGTGGCGACAAGGCCCTGGGACTGCAGCGCCTGCGGCGCATCGCCACTCGGCGCCGACGTGGTCAGGTCCAACCGCAAGCTGGACCGCGTCGAGGCCGAGACGCTGATGCGCCAGATCGCCGCCGATCCGAACGTCGAGTACGTCGAGGTCGACAAGCTCTACAAGCCGGTGCTGACGCCCGAACGACACCGCGCTACAGCCAGCAGTGGGGCTACTTCAACGCCACCGGCGGCATCCGCGCCGACCAGGCCTGGGACGTCGTCGACCGGCACCGGCATCGTGGTCGCCGTGCTCGACACCGGCATCACCAACCACAGCGACCTCAACGCCAACATCATTGCCGGCTACGACTTCATCATCGACACCACGGTGGCCGACGACGGCAACGGCCGCGACAGCGACCCGGCCGACCCGGGCGACTGGTCATCGCGGCGGCGCAGCGCGCAACTCCAGCTGGCACGGCACCCACGTCGCCGGCACCGTCGCGGCGGTGACCAACAACGCCAAGGGCGTCGCCGGCACCGCCTTCGGCGCCAAGGTCGTGCCGGTGCGCGTGCTCGGCACGTGGCGGCGGCTACGACCTCCGACATCGCCGACGGCATCATCTGGGCCTCCGGCGGCACCGTCAGCGGCGTGCCCGCCAACGCCAACCCGGCCGAAGTGATCAACCTCAGCCTCGGCGGCAGCGGCGCCTGCGGCAGCCACCACGCAGAACGCGATCAACGGCGCGGTCGGCCGCGGCACCACGCTGGTGGTCGCGGCCGGCAACAGCAACGCCAACGTCTCCAACTTCACGCCGGCCAACTGCACCAACGTGATCGCGGTGGCGGCTCGACCGACCAGCACCGGCGCGCGCTCAGCTTCTCCAACTACGGCACCGGCATCGACGTCGTCCGCGCCGGGCGTCGAACATCCTGTCCACGCTCAACGCCGGCACCACCACGCCGGGCGCGGAGAGCTACGCCAACTACAACGGCACCTCGATGGCGGCGCCGCACGTGGCCGGCGTGGTCGCGCTGATGCAGGCGGCCGCGCCCTCGCCGCTGACGCCGGCGCAGGTCGAGCAGATCCTCAAGGACACCGCGCGTCCGTTCCCGGCACCTGCTCGGGCGGTTCGGCGCGGGCATCGTCAACGCCAAGGCGGCGGTCGATGCCGCGGCCGGTGGCGGCACCACACCGCCGCCACCGACCGGCGGCACGCTGACCAACGGCGTACCGGTGACCGGCCTGTCCGCCGCCACGGGCAACTCGGTCAACTACACGATGGTCGTGCCGGCGGGCGCGAGCAACCTGACCTTCACCACCTCCGGCGGCACCGGCGATGCGGACCTGTACGTGAAGTTCGGCAGCGCGCCGACCGACACCGTGCTACGACTGCCGTCCGTACCTGTCGGGCAATGCCGAGACCTGCACCATCGCCGCGCCCAGCGCCGGCACCTACTACGTGCGCCTCAAGGCCTACTCCGCGCTTCTCCGGCGTGAGCCTGACCGGCAGCTACACCACCGGCGGTGGCGGCGGCACGCAGACCTACACCAACGGCACCGACTACCGATCCGCGACAACGCCACGGTCGAACAGCCCGATCACGGTGTCCGGCCGCAGCGGCAACGCGCCCAGCAGCACGCCGGTCGCGGTGAACATCGTGCACACCTACAAGGGCGACCTGAAGGTGGACCTGGTCGCGCCGGACGGCTCGTCTACGTCTGCACAACCGCACCGGCGGCAGTGCCGACAACATCATCGGACCTACACCTGAACCTGTCGACCGAAGCCGCTGAACGGCACCTGGAACCTGCGCGTCAACGACAACGCCAGTGGCGACACCGGCTACATCAACAGCTGGAGCATCACGTTCTGATCGAGTGGATCCGCACCAGGACTCAAACCGACCCATTTGCGACCTCTTGGACCCCGGCTTTGGCCGGGGTCTTTTTTTTGGTCCGGGGAGCGGCGGCGATGCCGGAGCGCCGGGCGCCAGGATCGTCAGCCCAGCGCTTCGAAGCGGTTGGCGGCGACGTTCTTGCGCACCTGCGCCGGGTCCCAGATGCGGCCGTTCATGGCGATGTACACGCCGGGCGGCAGCGACTGCACCGCGCCGACCGCGCAGCCGATGTTGAATTCGGCATCCGATCCGCGGAAGCGCGCCGGGATTGAGCGCGCCGGTCAGCACGATGGTCTTGTCCGGTCGATGGCGGCCAGCACCTTCGCGGTCTCCACCATGCTGTCGGTGCCGTGGGTCACCAGCACGTGGCGCGCCGGCTGCGCGGCGATGGTGGCGCGCATCAGCTCGCGGTCGGCGTCGTCTGATGTGCAGCGAGTCCTTGCGCAGGATCGGGATCACGCTGAAGCGGAACGCCACGCCCAGTTCCTCGCAGGATGCGGCCGATCTGCGGCTCGCCGACCTGGAAGTCCGACTTGTCGTCGAAGTAGATCTTGTCGATCGTGCCGCCGGTGGTGACGATGCAGAGCTGGTCCATGGAATGCCGCGGCCGGTGCGTCGGAGAGGGCGTGGATTATAGGCCGACCCGCTGCAATGGCGTGGTGGGTCAGCCGCCGCGTCGGCCGAAGCGCGCGCGCAGGCCGGGCCAGCTGGCGGCCACCACGATCACCACGGCCAGCACGATTTCGAGCAGCGCCAGCACGCGCTCGCCGGGGCTGCGTCCAGGCCACCATCACGCCGTGGCAGAACCAGCACCAGCGCCAGCACGCCGGCCCAGAAGGCGGCCGTGCGCAGCCGCGCAAGCCCACGCCCGCCGCCAGCAGCAGCCGGCGGCACCGCGATGAACGACCAGCACGGCGGCGATGCGCGCCGTGCGGCAGGTGCCACGCGAGGTACAGCACCGACCAGCGCGAGCAGCGCCGCGACCAGCGTCAGCCGCGCGCCACGGTAGGCCTCACGCCGTGGACGCTCATGCCAGCCGCACCGCGATCTGCGCCACGCGGCGGCCCAGCGCACGCGCCAGTTCGGCTTCCTCGTCGCTGGGCTGCGGGTCGTCGTCGCTGCCGGCCACGTGGCTGGCGCCGTAGGGCGTGCCGCCGCCGCGCGTGCGTGCTGAGCGCGGGCTCGGTGTAGGGAATGCCGACGATCACGCAGCCGTGGTGCAGCAGCGGCACCTGCATCGACAGCAGCGTCGACTCCTGGCCGCCGTGCTGCGTCGCGGTGGAGGTGAACACCGCCGCCGGCTTGCCGACCAGCGTGCCGCTGGCCCATTCGCGCGCCCAGGCCGTCGATGAAGTGCTTGAGCGGCGCGGCCATGTTGCCGAAGCGGGTGGGGCTGCCGAGCAGCAGGCCGGCGCATTCGTCCAGGTCGCGCGCCTCGCACGTAGGGCGCGCCGTCCTCGGGCACCGGCGGCGCGGCCGATCTGCGTCACCGCCGCCACCGGCGGCACGCGTGCGCAGCCGCGCGCTGCATGCCGTCCACTTCGCCGATGCCGCGCGCGACCTGCCGCGCCAGCCGCGCCACCGAGCCGCCGCGGCTGTAATAGAGCACCAGGATCTCGGCCATGCCGGGCCCTTCCATCCGCATCGCCATCTGCATTGCCACCACGGTCCAGGGCCGGCAAGGATACCGCCCGGCCACCACGGTGCCGGCCGGATCGATCGGTTAACCTCGGGCCGATGGACGCCGCTGCGACACCTTCAACCGCTGGACGACCGCCTGCGCGACCGCGCGCGCGCCGGCACGTTCTGCCGCTTCGTCGCCCGCCGCTTCCTCGACGACCGCCTGTTCCAGGCCGCCGGCGCGCTGGCCTACACCACGGTGTTCGCGCTGGTGCCGCTGTCGATGGTGGTGTTCGGCGTGCTGTCGGCGTTTCCCGGTGTTCGACGACTGGAGCGACCAGCTCAGCGACTACATCTTCTCCAACTTCGTGCCCAGCGCGGCGCGGTCGGTGGAGGGCGTACCTCAAGCAGTTCTCGGCCAACGCCGACAAGCTGACCGCGGCCGGCGTGATCGCGCTGGTGGTGTCGCTGCTGATCACGCTCAACAGCGTGGAGGCCACCTTCAACCGCATCTGGCGGGTCAAGGCCGCGCGGCCCAAGCTCGGCCGCTTCCTGGTCTACTGGACGGTGCTGACGCTGGGCGCGCTGATCGCCGCGGCCAGCCTGGCGCTGTCGGCGCGGTTCTTCGCCATGGCGGTATTCGACACCCAGCTCGGCGACTTGCTGGAGAGCACTCATGCTGCGGCTGGCGCCGATGGCGATCGAGCTGGCTCGCCGTTCGCGGCGATCTACCGGGTGGTGCCGCACCGCACGGTCAAGTGGCGCCACGCGCTGGCCGGCGCGCTGCTGGCGACGCTGCTGTTCGAGCTGGTCAAGTGGGGTCTGGGCGTGTACCTGGGCAGGTTCGGCAACTACTCGAGAAGATCTACGGCGCCGCTGGCGTTCGTGCCGATCTTCCTGCTCTGGATCTATCTGAGCTGGGTGGCGGTGCTGCTGGGCGCGTCGCTGGCGTCGTCGATGTCCGCGTTCCGCTACCAGCCGGTGCGCCATGCGCCTGCCGCTGGGCTACGAGTTGTACGGCCTGCTGCGCATGCTCGGCGCGCTTCCGACGAGGCGCGCGCGCAAGGGCAGCGGCCTGCACAGCGATCGACATCCAGCAGCTTGAGCCGATCCTGACCGACGCGCTGGTGCAGGAATGCTGGCGCAGCTGGCGGAGATCAACGTGGTGCGGCGCGCCGAGGACGGCGAGTGGCTGCTGGCGCGCGATCTGGACGACCTGACCCTGGCCGAGCTGTACGAGGCCTGCCAGCTGCGCGTGCCGGTCGCCGAGGCGCACCTGCCGTGCCGCGACGACCCACTGGGCGTTCGGCGATCGAGCGCGCTGGACGAGCTGCGCATCCCGTTGCGCGCCCTGCTGAAGCGCCGCGTGGGCTCCATCCACGCCCCGGACGAGGAGTGAGAATGCCGCCTGCAAGACGGTTTACCGGCCACCTGGCCCTATCGTGCGTGCTGGCACTGGCGCTCGCGGGCTGCCACCGCGGCGAAACGCGGCAACATCTCCGGCTTCTGCAACGGCTCCCGCGCCCGCAGAGACATCCGGCGCAGGGCCGGCGGCGGAGCCCCGCCAGCGGAAACAGCCAGCGAGCCACTCGTCCCGCGCCTGGCGCTCGCCGACGCTGGACGGCGGGCATTACGACCTGGCCGACCACCGCGGCAACTGGGTGGTGGTCAACTTCTGGGCCACCTGGTGCGCGCCATGCCTGAAGGAAATGCCCGAGCTGTCGGCGCTGGATGCCATGCGCGAGCACATCGAGGTCGTCGGCCTGGCCTACGAGGAAATCGACCCCGCCGCGATGCGCGCTTTCCTCGAGAAGCACCCGGTGGTCTATCCGATCGCGATCCTCGATGTCTACCGCGCCGCCGGAGGATTTCGACACGCCGCGCGGCCTGCCGATGACCTACCTGATCGCCCCCGACGGCAGGGTTGCGCACAAGGTGCTGGGGCCGGTGACGGCGCGCGAGATCGAGGAGGCGATCGCCGAGGCGGGCGGTCCGGCGCCGGCAGAGGCAGGCGACGAGGCGCGGTCGTGGGCGTCGCCCGCTTCTTTGTCAGCGGCCGCGTGCAGGGCGTGTTCTTCCGCGCCAGCACCCGCGATATCGCGCAGGCGATGGGCCTTGAAGGCTATGCACGCAACCTGGACGACGGCCGCGTCGAAGTCCTCGCGCAGGGCAGTGAGGAGGCCATCGAGGCGCTGCGGGCGTGGCTGCACGAAGGCCCGCCGCAGGCGCGCGTGGAACAGGTGGAACGCGAATCGGCGTTGCCCGTCGACGTGCCGATGGCCGGGCATTTCCTGGTCCGCTAGCGGGCCGCTACTTCCACGCGGGTGGGGAACGGCACCCCGTGCTCAGCGCTCGCGCAGGCGCGGCCGCAGCGTGGCGAGGTTGCAGGGCCGCGTGCGCGCATCCAGTTGCGCCTGGATGATGCGCTCCCACGCCGTGCGGCAGGCCGAGGTCGACCCGGGCAGGGCGAACACGAAGGTGCCGTTGGCCAGCCCGGCAAAGGCACGCGACTGCAGTGTCGACGTGCCGATCTCCTCGAAGCTGATCGAGCGGAACAGCTCGCCGAAGCCCGGCATCTGCTTGTCCAGCAGCGGCAGCAGCGCCTCGGGCGTGGAATCCCGGCCGGTGAAGCCGGTGCCGCCGGTGACCAGGATGCCGTCGACGCCGTCCTCGGCGATCCACTGCGACACCTGCGCCCGCAAGCGGTAGCGGTCGTCGGGCAGCAGCGCGCGGCCGGCGAGCCGGTGGCCGGCCGCTTCCAGCGCCTGCACCAGGTAGTCGCCGGAGGTGTCCTCGGCCGCGGTGCGGCTGTCGGAGACGGTCAGCACGCACAGCTGCAGGGGGATGAAATCGCGTTCGGTGCTCATGCCGGGCAGTGTACGGCGCGCCCGCATCCCTGCAGGAGCGGCTTCAGCCGCGATCGGCAGGGCGGAACGGTGTAGGAGCGGCGTAGCCCGGGTAAGCAAAGCGCACCCGGGTGGGTTTGTCCGATGACGCAACCCCGGTGCGGCCTGCGGCCTTACCCGGGCTACGTGGTTCTACAGCGGCGGTGCGATGGCGTGCATTGCCTTGGCGAAATCCGCGGCGAAGCCGTCCATGTCGAACAGGCCGCTGTCCTGGCGCCGTTCCGCCAGCTCCGCGCGTACCGCGGCCAGCGCGGCCGGATCGCGGGCCAGCTGGACCGCCCGCGCCACGAACGCGGCGTCGTCGGCCATGTTCATCGACGCCATGCCCAGGTGGTGGTTGAGGCTGCCGGCCACGCGCGCGGCGAACGTATCGCCGGGGCGCGTCAGGACCGGGCAGCCGGCCCACAGCGCATCCGAGGCGGTGGTATGGGCGTTGTACGGGCCGGTGTCGAGGAACAGGTCGGCCTGCTGCAGCCGCGCGAGGTACTCGGCGTGGGGCTGCTTGGGCATGAACACCAGCCGCGCGGGGTCGATGCCGCCGGCCTGCGCGTGCGCCCGCAGGCGCGCATCGGCCTGGCCCGGCCCCGACAGCAGCCAGAGCACGCTGCCCGGCACCTGCCGAAGGACCGACAGTGCGCGGTCGACGCTGGCCGGGTTGAGCTTGTAGCTGTTGTTGAAGCAGCACAGCACGATGCCATCCGCCGGCAGCCCGCACGCCTCGCGGCTTGCCGGTGGCGGCAGGATGCGGCGCGTGTCGGAGGGCTGGAAGCAGCGCGGCAGGCGCAGGACGCGTTCGCTGAAGTGCGGCTCCAGTGCGTCCGGCAATACGAAGCCGTCGGCCAGCACCCAGTCGATCCACGGCGCGCCCGAAGTGCCCGGATACGCCAGCCAGTTGACCTGCACGGGCGCGGGTCGCATCGCCAGCACCTCGGGCGCGCCGCCGCCGCCCCAGCCGCGCAGGTCCACCAGCACGTCGATGGCCGCGTCGCGGATCGCAGCGGCGATGCGCGAATGCGGGTGTCCGGACACGTCGCTCAGTCGCGTGGCCGCCTGCAGCCGCTGCCGGATCGGACTGCCGTCGTCGCGGTTGAGCGCGAACAGGTGGGTGTCGATATCGCGCTGCGACTGCAGCGCTTCGAACAGCGCCGCCGTCAGCAGCCCGGTCGGGTGCGCGCCGAAGCCGTTGGACAGGAAGCCGACCCGCAGCCGGCCCGCCGCGCGCGCGGGCGCCGGCGGCAGCGGCCGCACCTGCCGCGCCACGGTGGCCGCACGCAGCCGGGCGCATAGCAGCTGCTCGGCGGCGGTGCTGTCCTCGCTCAGGAACGCAAACGGCTCCACCGCGCCTTCGCCGCGCCTGACCGCCTCGCGCACCTGCATCGACAGCCGGTCCAGGTCGCGCCAGTCGCACAGCCGGCGTCGCCATGCCAGCAGGTAGGCGGCCAGCTGCGGGGTGTCCGGGGCCAGCGCACAGGCACGCGCATAGGCGTCGGCCGCCGCCTCGGCTTCGCCGACGTCCTCCAGCACGTGTCCCAGCCAGACGGCGATGCCGGGGTGTCCGGGTGCGTTCACCGCCGCCTGCCGCAGGCTGTCGGCGGCCTGGCCGCGGCGGCCCTGCATCCACTGCGCCCGGCCCAGCCGCGCCAGTGCTTCCGGATGGCCGGGGTGCAGCGCCAGGGCGCGATGGCAGGCGGCCTCACCGGCGGCGGCATCGCCCGCGTCGAGCTCGTGCTCGGACAGCACGATCCACGCCATCGCATCGCCGGGGTTGGCCTGCAGGCGCTGGCGCAGCGCCGCGCGCGGGTCGTCGGGGGGCAGCGAGGGGCTCATGCGGGCGGTCGGGTCCATCGATGCAGGGTACGGGGTGCGCCCGGCACCGATCACTCAGGCGTCGTGCGTGAGGCGGGCCAGTTCGTCGGCCTGGTGCTCGGCTGCAGGCGCGTGACCAGCGCGTCGAGGTCGCCTGTCAGCACGTTGGGCAGGTCGTACAGCGTCAGGCCCTCGACGCGGTGGTCGGTGATGCGGCCCTGCGGGAAGTTGTAGGTGCGGATGCGCTGGCTGCGGTCGCCGCTGCCGACCTGCAGCTTGCGGGTCTCGGCCTGCGCCGCGGCGGCCTTGGCGGCCTGCGCGTCGACCAGCATCGCCTCCAGCCGCTTCATCGCCTTGTCGCGGTTGGCGTGCTGGCTGCGCTCGGTCTGGCTCTCCACCACCACGCCGCTGGGCAGGTGGGTGATGCGGATCGCCGAGTCGGTCTTGTTGACGTGCTGGCCGCCGGCGCCGGAGGAGCGGAACGTGTCGACCTTGAGGTCGGCCGGGTTGATCTCGATCGGCTCGCCCTCGGCTTCGACCGGGATGATCGCCACCGTCGCCGCCGAGGTGTGGATGCGGCCCTGCGACTCGGTCTCGGGCACGCGCTGCACGCGGTGCGTGCCGGATTCGAACTTCAGCCGCGAATACGCGCCGCGCCCTTCGACGCGCGCGACCACTTCCTTGAAGCCGCCGTGCTCGCCGGGGTTGGCCGATTCGACCTCGACCCGCCAGCCCTGCCGCTCGGCGTAGCGCGAGTACATGCGGAACAGGTCGCCGGCGAAGATCGCCGCCTCGTCGCCGCCGGTGCCGGCGCGCACTTCCAGGTAGAGGTCGCCCTCGTCGCGCGCGATCCTTCGGCACCAGCTGCGCCAGCAGCTCGCGCGTCGAGCTGCCTGCCAGCCGCGCCGTGGCGGCCGCGATCTCCTCCTCGGCCAGTTCGCGCAGCTCCGGGTCGCCGCGCATGCGCCTCGGCGGCGGCGAGGTCGGCGCGCGCGCTGCGCCTCGTCGGCCAGCGCGGTCGGCCACCGGCTCGAGCTGGGCGAATTCGCGCGACAGGCTGCGGAACCGCGTTCTGGTCGGCGACCACGCCGGGGTCGGCGAGCAGGCGCTCGAGTTCCTCGCGGCGTTCGGCGAGCGCTTCGAGTTTGCGGCGCAGGGAAGGGGTCATGGACGGGATCGGGGCGGGAGTGAAGCGGGGCGCGTGGACCACGCCGCGACGTTCGCCGCATCGCAGCGTCGTCTCCCGGTCCGGCTCCGCGCTGCGGGAACAGCCGTCGCCGCGCGCGCCAGTTCGCATTGCCCGTCAGCGCCGCCTCGCGCAGGGCGACCGTCGGCGCGTGCAGCAGGCGGTTGGTCAGCGTGTGGGCCAGGAATTCGAGCACCGCCTCGGGCGACTGCGCCGGCGGCGAGTTGCTGCCGCGCCCTGGCCAGCGCCTCGGCGCGCGCCGCCTCGCCATGCGCGCGCAGGCGCTTGAGCGGCTCGGTGCGCGTGCCCGCTGCCAGCGATTCGACGTAAGCGCGCGACCTGCAGTTCGATGATCGCCTCGGCCTGCGTCGGCGGCCTCGCGACGGCTGCGGCGGTTGTCCTCGATGGCCCGTTCCAGGTCGTCGACGGTGTACAGGAACACGTCCTTGCAGCTCGGCGACGTCGGCGGCGATGTCGCGCGGCACCGCCAGGTCGAGCAGCAGCATCGGCCGGTGCCGGCGCTGCGGCCAGCGCGGCGGCGACCTGCGGCGCGCTGCAGGATCGGGTCGCGGCTGGCGGTGGCGGAGATCACGATGTCGGCTTCGGCCAGATGCCGGTCCAGTTCCGTCAGCGGCAGCGCCACGCCGCCGTGGCGCGTGGCCAGTTCCTGCGCGTGGGCCAGGGTGCGGTTGGCGACCAGCAGCCGCTTGCGCGCTGTGCCTGCACCAGGTGGCGCGCGGCCAGTTCGATGGTCTCGCCGGCGCCGATCAGCAGCACGGTCGAATCGCTCGAGGCGGGCGAAGGACTCCTGCGCCAGCCGCACCGCGGCGGAGGCGACCGACACCGGGTTGGCGCCGATGCGGGTGTCGGTGCGCGCGCGCTTGGCGGTGGCGAAGGCCTGCTGGAACAGGCGGTCGAGCGGCCGCCCAGCGTGCCGGCGTCGCGCGCGGTGGCCCAGGCCTCCTTCACCTGGCCGAGGATCTGCGGCTCGCCCAGCACCAGCGAATCCAGCCCGGTGGCGACCCGGAACAGGTGGCGCACGGCGTCGGCGTCGCGGTGGCGGTACAGGTAGGCGTGCAGGCTGCGTCGCCGCCGCCGCTACGTCCCGGATGGGTCGCCAGCCAGTCGGCCAGCGCCTGGCCGTCGTCGTCGGCCAGCGCATAGAGCTCGGTGCGGTTGCAGGTCGACAGCAGCGCCGCCTCGCGCACCTGCGGCAGCGCGCGCAGCGCCGCCAGCGCCGCCGGCAGCGCGTCGGCGCGAAACGCCACCCGCTCGCGCAGGCCGACCGGCGCGGTCTGGTGGTTGATGCCGAGGACGAGCAGGCTCATCGGGCGGGGCGGAATTCCGTTCAGGTGCTTGCGATAAGCTGCTGGCTGCCGAGGCCGCCATTCTACGGCCCGGTCCCCGCATGCCGATCCGGCTGCCGCCGGCCCCACTGCGTGATGCCGATGCCTGCGCTCCGTACCCGCGCCGCATGGTTGGCCGCCCTCCTGCTGGCCGCGACGTGGCAGCCGGCGTCGGCCACCGACGGCCCCGACGACCCCGCCGGCCGCGCGCTGGAGCCGCTGCTGGCGGCGGAGTTCGCCCTGCAGGCCGGCCGGCTGGAGGAGCCGCACGCGGGTACCTGCAGGCCGCGCGCAGGTGGCCAACGATGCCGGGCTGGCCGAGCGCGCCGACCCGCATCGCGCTGCTGGCCAAGGACGATGCGCGCGCCGCGCAGGCGCTGGCGCTGTGGCGTCGCCAGGGCGGCCACGGGCCGGCGCTGCTGGCGGTGGAGGCCACGCTGGCGCTGCGCCGCGGCGACGAGCGCGCCGCCCGCCGCGCACCTGCACGCCCTGATGCAGGCCGCCGCGAACGGCTGGCGGCAGGCGCTGGCCGTGCTGGGCTGCCGGCGCGCGCGACCCGGAGCAGGCCGCGCGGCTGCTGGGCGAGCTGGTCGACCGCGACCGCATCCCGCCCGCAGCTGCAGGCCTGGCTGGCCTTCGGCGGGCTGGCGCAGCGGCTGGATGCAGCCGGCGCTGGCCGAGCGCATCGTCGCCGAGGTGGTCGGCGCGTTTCCCCGGCGAGCCGCGCGTCGCGCTGCTGCGTGCCAGCCAGTTGCGCGAGGCCGGCAAGCAGGCGAGGCCGCGCTGCAGGCGCTGGCGGGCCTGGATGCGCAGGCCGGCGCCGATGCCGACCTGCGGCTGGTCGCTGGCCGCGAATACGACGCGCTGGGCGATCTCGCGGCCGCCGCCGAGCGCGCTCTGGCGGCCGGCCCGCAGGACGACCAGACCTTCGCGCTGCGCGCCTCGCTGCTGGCGCGCGCCGAGGACAAGGACGCACTGACGGAGCTGTACGACGAGCTGCGCGCGATGCCGCGCGACCCGACCCGCAGCGCCGCCTGCTGCTGGGGCAGATGGCCGAATTCCTCGAGCTGCACCAGGAGGCGCTGGACTGGTACCGCGGCGTGCCCGGCGGCCCGCAGCGCTGGGTCGCGCAGCTGCGCACCGCCAACGTGCTGCACGCGCTGGGCCGCGCGCCCGAGGCCTACGACGCGCTGCGCAGCATGCAGGCCGATGCCGAAGCCGCCCGAGGAAGCGCGTCGCGACGCCTACCTGCTGGAGGCCGAGCTGCGCGACAAGGACAAGGATGCCGCCGGCGAGCTGGATGCCTTTGCGCGCGGCCTGGCCGCGTTCCCCGACGAGCCCGAGCTGCTGTACGCCCGCGCCCTGACCTGGGAGCGCCGCGACGACATCGCGCGCGCCGAAGCCGACTTCCGCCGCATCCTGGTCGCCGAGCCCGACAACGTCGCCGCGCTCAATGCGCTGGGCTACACGCTGGCCGACCGCACCACCGCTACCAGGAGGCGCTGGAGCTGATCGACCGCGCCCGCGCCGCCGAGCCCGACAACGCCGCGATCATCGACAGCTACGGCTGGGTGCTCTATCGGCTCGGCCGCAACGAGGAGGCGCTGGCCGAGCTGCGCCGCGCCTTCGCGCTGCAGAAGGACGCCGAGATCGCCGCCCACCTGGGCGAGGTGCTGTGGGTGCTGGGCCGAGCGGGACGAGGCGCGCCGGTACTTCGACGAGGCGCGCAAGATCGATCCCGACAACCGCGCGCTGCAAGCGCGCGCTGGAGAAGACCGGCGCATGACGCCGCATTCGCGTGCCGTTGCGCAGGTCCGCGCGCGCCTGCGCTGGCCAGCCGTGCTGGTGGCGTCGGGCTGCGCGGTCCAGCGCCACGCGCGCGCCGGTGCCGCCGGCGCCGGAAGCCGCCGCCGCAGGCGCGCCAGGCCGACGCGTGAAGCCGCGCTCGGCGCCGGCGTCCGACTGGTCGCTGGCAGGGCCGCATCGCCGTGTCCAACGGCGGCAAGGGCGGCAGCGGCCGCATCGACTGGCGCAGGACGGCCCGGCGCTACGCGGTGTCGCTCAGCGCCCCGGTCACCCGGCAGAGCTGGCGCCTGAGCGGCGGCGCCGGACGGCGCGCGGCTGGAAGGCATCGAGGGCGGCCCGCGCGACGGGTCCGGACGCGCAGCACTGCTGCTGCGAGGCGACCGGCTGGGACGATCCCGGTCGCCGCGCTGGCGGACTGGGTGCGCGGCGTGCGCGCGCAGGCCGCCGGCCCGGCGCGCATGGAGTTCGACGCCGCCGGGCGCCTGGCGCGCTGCGACAGGGCGGCTGGGCGATCGATTACGCCTGGCTGGACACCGACCCGGCGGCCGGGTCCCGCGCTTGCCGCGCCGCCTGGACGCCCGGCAGGGCGAAGCGCGCGTCCGCCTGGTGGTCGATGCGTGGGCCGGGCACGAGCCGGCGGGTGGGGGCGCGGCCGCCACGCCGGCCCCATGAGGTCCGGTCCAGGCGCCGGGTGGGCCGCGTCTACCGGCGTGGTGGGCGAGGACGGCTGGTCGTCCTGGCCGGCGCCGGCCAAGCTCAACCTGTTCCTGCGCATCACCGGCCGCCGCGCCGACGGCTACCACCCGCTGCAGACCGTGTTCCGGCTGCTCGACTGGGGCGACACGCATCCGACCTGCGGCTGCGCGACGACGGCGCAGTGCGTGCGCGCAGGGCGCGTCGCTGCCCGGCGTCGCGGCCGAGCGACGACCTCGCCGTGCGCGCCGCGCAGCGCCTGCAAGCGGCACGCGGATGTCGGCCAAGGCGCCGATATCATCGTCGAAAAGCGCATTCCGGCCGGCGGCGGCTTCGGCGGCGGCTCGTCCGATGCGGCGACCGTGCTGGTCGCCCTGAACCGCGCTGTGGGGCTGCGGGCTGGGCGTCGACGCGCTGGCCGAGCTCGGCCTGGCAGCTCGGCGCCGACGTGCCGGTGTTCGTGCGCGGCCGACAACGCCTGGGCCGAAGGCGTCGGCGAGCGGCTGACCCCGCTCGACCTGCCGCCGGCCTGGTACCTGCTGGTCGACCCGGCGTGCACGTGCCGACCGCGGATCTGTTCCAAGCCCCTGATTTGACGCGGGATGCCGCGCCCGCGACAATAGCCGACTTCGTTTCGGGCGCACGCCTCGGCAATGCGTTCGAGCCGGTGCTGCGCGCGCGCGAGCCGGCCGTGGATGCCGCGTTCGCGGCGCTTGTCGCAGGCTCGGCGCAGGCGCGCCTGACCGGGTCGGGCAGCGGCTGCTTCGTCGCATTCGCCGACGCAGGGCGCCGCGCGAGGCCGCGCTGGCGGCGTTGCCCGCCGGGCTGCGGCCTGGCTGGCGGCGGGTCGCCGTTCGCCGCGCTCGCCGCTGGCGTCGGATCGCGCTGACAGCTGACGGGCGCAGCCGGATCGAGCGCAGTCACGGCAGGGGCGTCGCCAAGTGGCCAAGGCACCAGGTTTTGATCCTGGCATTCGTAGGTTCGAATCCTACCGCCCCTGCCACATCCCTATGCCGGCGTTGCGTCGGTCCACCCGCCACGGTCAGAGCGACGCGGAGATCCACAACGATGCAGGACGATCGCAACCTGCTGGTCTTCACCGGCAACGCCAACCGGCCGCTGGCGCAGGCGGTGTGCAAGGAGCTGGGCATGCCGCCTGGGCAAGGCGCTGGTCGGGCAGGTTCTCCGACGGCGAAGTGCAGGTCGAGATCGAGGAGAACGTGCGCCGGCAGGAAGTGTTCGTGATCCAGCCGACCTGCGCGCCGACGCGCCGAAAACTTCATGGAGCTGCTGGTGCTGATCGACGCGCTCAAGCGCGCCTCGGTCAGCAGCGTCACCGCGGTGGTGCCGTACTTCGGCTACGCCCGCCAGGACCGCCGCCCGCGTTCGGCGCGCGTGCCGATCACGGCCAAGGTCGCGGCGAAGATGTTCAGCGCGGTGGGCTGCCGACCGCGTGCTGACGGTCGACCTGCACGCCGACCAGATCCAGGGCTTCTTCGACATCCCGGTCGACAACGTCTACGCCTCGCCGCTGCTGCTGGCCGACATCTGGCGCGCGCACGGCACCGACAACCTGATCGTGGTGTCGCCGGACGTCGGCGGCGTGGTGCGCGCCCGCGCGATCGCCAAGCGCCTCGACGATGCCGACCTGGCGATCATCGACAAGCGCCGCCCGAAGGCCAACGTCGCCACGGTGATGAACATCATCGGCGACGTCGCGGGCAAGACCTGCGTGCTGGTGGACGACATCGTCGACACCGCCGGCACGCTGTGCGCCGCCGCCGCCGCGCTGAAGGAGCAGGGCGCGCAGAAGGTCGTCGCCTACTGCACCCACCCGGTGCTGTCGGGCGCGGCGATCGACAACGTCACCAGGTCGCAGCTCGACGAGCTGGTGGTGACCGACACCATCCCGCTGTCCGAAGCGGCCCGGGCCTGCGGCCAGATCCGCCAGCTCAGCGTGGCCGAGCTGCTGGCCGAGACCATCCGCCGCATCGCGTTCGGCGAATCGGTCAGTTCGCTGTACGTGGACTGATGGCGGTGATCGTGATTGGTGATCCGCGATCGGACAGCGCGACTCGCTGCCGATCCGACTCCCGATCACCGACACGAAACGCTCACCTGGTCGCGGGTGAGTGTTACCGCGCCGCGAGGCGGTTCATGCAGCAAAGTGAGTAACGAAATGTCCGAACACACCATCAAGGCCACCAGCCGCAAGGTCGAGGGGAAGGGTGCGAGCCGCCGCCTGCGTCATGCCGCGTCGATCCCGGCCATCGTCTACGGCGGCAAGGCCGAGCCGCAGGCCGATCCAGCTCGACCACGAGAAGATCTGGCTGGCCAGCCAGAACGAGTGGTTCTACGCCTCGATCCTGACCTGGACGTCGACGGCAAGGCGAGAAGGTGCTGCTGCGTGACATGCAGCGCCATCCGTTCAAGCAGCTGATCATGCACCTGGACTTCCAGCGCGTGGACGAGAACGCAGGCGATCCGCGTCGCGGTGCCGCTGCACTTCCTCAACCAGGACAACTCGCCGGCCGGCAAGACCGCCGACGTCGTGGTCCTGCACGAGCTCAACGAAGTCGCAGTCAGCTGCCTGCCGAAGGACCTGCCGGAGTTCATCGAGGTCGACCTGGCCGACCTGAGCCGTCGGCGACATCATCCACCTGTCGGACCTCAAGCTGCCGGAAGGCGTCGAAGTCCCGGAGCTGAAGCTCGGCAAGGAGCACGACGTCGCCGTGGTCGTGATCGCCGCGCACGGCCGCGTCGAAGTCGAGGAAGAAGCGCCGGCGGCCGAGGCCGTCGGCCGAAGTGCCGGCCGCCAAGGTCGACGAAGAAGGACGAAGTAAGCGCGGCGTGGTCCGCGGCGCGCGCCGCGCGGGCGCCCGCGTTCCGGCTTTCGCTGCCTGCGATGGCCGGCTTGCGCCTCATCGTCGGGCTCGGCAACCCCGGGCCCGAACACGCCCGAACCCGGCACAACGCCGGGTTCTGGTTTGTTGACGCCCTGGCGCGAGCGCCGGGCGCGCGCTTCGGGCTGGAATCCAAGCTGTTCGGCGAGACCGCGAAGGTCGCAGATCGCCGGCGCAGGCGGTGTGGCTGCTCAAGCCGGCCACCTTCATGAACCTCAGTCGGGCAAGTCGGTCACCGCGGCGCTGCGCTACTGGAAGATCGAGCCGGAAGAGGCCCTGCTGGCGCACGACGAGCTCGACCTGCCGCCCGGCGCGGCGCGGCTCAAGTTCGACGGCGGCCACGGCGGCCAGAACGGCCTGCGCGACACCATCCGCCTGCTCGGGCACGGCAAGTTCCACCGCCTGCGCATCGGCATCGGCCATCCCGGCCACAAGGACAAGGTCACCCCGTGGGTGCTGGGCCGCCCGGCCAGGACGACGAGGCCGTGCATCCTGCGCGCGATCGACGACGCCATCGACGTGCTGCCGCTGGCGGTCGCCGGCGACTTCAACGAGGCGATGAAGCGGCTGCACACGAGCCGGGATTAGGGATTGGGGATTCGGGATTCGTCAACGGCCAGACCGCTGCTTGCCGAATCCCGAATCCCGAATCACGAATCCCGGATTCAACATGGGCATCAAATGCGGCATCGTCGGCCTGCCGAACGTCGGCAAGTCGACCCTTTTCAACGCGCTGACCAAGGCGGGCATCGCCGCGGCCAACTTCCCGTTCTGCACGATCGAGCCCAACGTCGGCGTGGTGCCGGTGCCGGATCCGCGCCTGAATGCGCTGGCCGAGATCGTCAAGCCGCAGAAGGTCATCCCGACCGCGGTCGAGTTCGTCGACATCGCCGGCCTGGTCGCCGGCGCGGCCAGCGGCGAGGGCCTGGGCAACAAGTTCCTGGCGCACATCCGCGAGGTCGACGCGATCACCCACGTGGTGCGCTGCTTCGAGAACGCCGACATCATCCACGTCAACAACAAGGTCGACCCGATCGCCGACATCGAGACGATCGACACCGAGCTGGCGCTGGCCGACCTGGATTCGGTCGAAAAGGCGCTGCAGCGGGCCGAGCGCTCGGCCAAGACCGGCGACAAGGACGCCAAGGTCCGCGCCGAGGTGCTGGGCCGCATCGCGCACGGGCCTGAACGAGGGCAAGCCGGCGCGCGCGCTGGGCCTGTCGGACGACGACAAGGCCGCCGTCCGCGACCTGTTCCTGCTGACCCTCAAGCCGGTGATGTACGTCGCCAACGTGCTCGAGGACGGCTTCGAGAACAACCCGCACCTGGACGCGGTGCGCGCGCGCGCCGTGGCCGAGGGCGCCGAGGTGGTGCCGGTGTCGGCGGCCATCGAGGAAGAGCTGAGCCAGCTCGACGACGCCGACCGCGACGACGTTCCTGGCCGACCTCGGCCTGGACGAGCCGGGCCTGAACCGGGTGATCCGCGCCGCCTACAAGCTGCTCGGCCTGCAGACCTACTTCACCGCCGGCGTGAAGGAAGTCCGCGCCTGGACGGTCAAGGCCGGCTCGACCGCGCCGCAGGCCGCCGGCGTGATCCACACCGACTTCGAGAAGGGCTTCATCCGCGCCGAGACCATCGGCTTACGACGACTTACCTGCAAGTACAGGGGCGAATCCGGCGCCCGCGATGCCGGCCGCCTGCGCCTGGAAGGCAAGGAATACCGGGTCCAGGAAGGCGACGTGCTGCACTTCCGCTTCAACGTCTGACGGGCGCCGCAGCGCGCCGGCTGGCGCGCCTGACGCGGTCGCGGGTGTGCAAAACCCGTTGACTTCCCGCCGGCGCGGCGCCAGAATTGCGGGCTCTTTTGGAGGGATACCCAAGCGGCCAACGGGGGCAGACTGTAAATCTGCTGGCTTACGCCTTCGGTGGTTCGAATCCACCTCCCTCCACCAGTGATTTCTGCTGTACGGTGGTTCGCAGTACCCCGGTGGCCTTACCAGCCACCGGTGCAGTACCCAAGCAGGTCTGTCCGGCGCGGGAGTAGTTCAATGGTAGAACCTCAGCCTTCCAAGCTGATTGTGCGGGTTCGATTCCCGTCTCCCGCTCCATTGAACGCCGCGACGCGCCGACCTGTTTGTACAACTCTGCTCACGTAGCTCAGTCGGTAGAGCACCTCCTTGGTAAGGAGGAGGTCGAAGGTTCGATTCCTTTCGTGAGCACCAGATTCAGCAACGCACGCCTGCCACCAACGCACACGCAAACCAACGAGAAGCAGCCATGGCCAAGGGTAAGTTCGAGCGCACCAAGCCGCACGTGAACGTGGGCACGATCGGTCACGTCGACCACGGCAAGACGACGCTGACGGCGGCGCTGACGAAGGTGGGCGCGGAGCGTTTCGGCGGCGAGTTCAAGGCGTACGACGAGATCGACGCGGCGCCGGAAGAGAAGGCGCGCGGCATCACGATCTCGACCGCGCACGTGGAATACGAATCCGCCGAACCGCCACTACGCGCACGTGGATTGCCCGGGCCACGCCGACTACGTGAAGAACATGATCACCGGTGCGGCGCAGATGGACGGCGCGATCCTGGTGTGCTCGGCCGCTGACGGCCCGATGCCGCAGACGCGCGAGCACATCCTGCTGGCCCGCCAGGTCGGCGTGCCGTACATCGTGGTCTTCCTGAACAAGGCGGACATGGTGGACGACGCCGAGCTGCTGGAGCTGGTGGAGATGGAAGTCCGCGAGCTGCTGTCGCAAGTACGACTTCCCGGGCGACGACACCCCGATCATCACGGTTCGGCGCGTCAAGGCGCTGGAAGGCGACCAGACGCGAGATCGGCGTGCCGTCGATCATCAAGCTGGTCGAGGCGCTGGACACCTACATCCCGGAGCCGGAGCGCGACGTCGACAAGCCGTTCCTGATGCCGGTCGAGGACGTGTTCTCGATCTCGGGTCGCGGCACGGTGGTGACCGGCCGCATCGAGCGCGGCATCATCAAGGTGGGCGAGGAAATCGAGATCGTCGGCATCCGCGACACGCAGAAGACCACGGTCACGGGCGTCGAGATGTTCCGCAAGCTGCTGGACCAGGGCCAGGCGGGCGACAACGCCGGCCTGCTGCTGCGCGGCACCAAGCGTGACGACGTCGAGCGCGGCCAGGTGCTGTGCAAGCCGGGTTCGATCAAGCCGCACACCGACTTCGAGGCCGAGGTGTACGTGCTGTCGAAGGACGAGGGCGGCCGTCACACGCCGTTCTTCAAGGGCTACCGTCCGCAGTTCTACTTCCGCACCACCGACATCACCGGCGCCTGCCAGCTGCCGGAAGGCGTGGAGATGGTGATGCCGGGCGACAACGTGAAGATGGTGGTGACGCTGATCAACCCGGTGGCGATGGACGAAGGCCTGCGTTTCGCGATCCGCGAAGGCGGCCGCACCGTCGGCGCCGGCGTGGTGGCCAAGATCATCAAGTGACGCTTGGCCCGTGGCCGCCTGGCGGCCACGGCGTTGCCAGATCGTCATCCCCGAATGCTTTAGTCGGGGATCCAGTGCCTTGAAGCTCATGCCTCAAGCCACCGGAAGATCCAGCTACCGCAACGGTGACACCCAGGCGAGCCGGCAACGGCTCGCCATTGCCGTTTAAGGAAACCCGTAAAAAACAGTACGCCAGTAGCTCAATTGGCAGAGCAGCGGTCTCCAAAACCGCAGGTTGGGGGTTCGAGTCCCTCCTGGCGTGCCACTGATGATGCAACCGCTCCGGCGGAAGCACGACGAGCCGGATGAACAGCAAGGTCGAGCAATCCAAGTCCAGCGGTCCGCTGGCGACATCGTCAAGTACGTGCTGGCGCATCGCTGCTGGTGGCGGCGGGCGTGGTCGCCTTCTACTGGTTCGCGCAGTGGCCGGGCGCGCTGCGTGCGCTGCTCGTCGCCGCCGGGCTGGTCGCCGGCGCGCTGCGTGTTCTTGACCAGCGCCAAGGGCGAGCGAGACCCGCGAGTTCCTGTCGGAGTCGCGCTTCGAGCTGCGCAAGGTCGTCTGGCCGACGCGGCAGGAAGCGCATGCGCACGACGTGGGTGGTCATGATCGCGGTGGTGATCATCAGCCTGATCCTGGCCGGCTTCGACCTCGTCATCCAGTTGGTCATCAAGCTGTTGCTGGGGCAGCTGAGGACATGAGCGATAACGACAACAAGCGCTGGTACGTCGTCCACGCCTACTCGGGCTTCGAGAAGTCGGTGGCGCAGGCGCTGCGCGACCGCATCGTCGCGCGCCGAGATGCAGGATAGCTTCGGCGAGGTGCTGGTGCCGACCGAAGAAGTCGTGGAGATGCGCGCGCGGCCAGAAGCGCCGCAGCCGAGCGCAAGTTCTTCCCCGGCTACGTGCTGGTGCAGATCGAGACCCACGACGAGGGCGGCATCCCGCGCATCGACAACGAGAGCTGGCACCTGATCAAGGAAACGCCGAAGGTGATGGGCTTCATCGGCGGCACCGCCGACCGTCCGCTGCCGATCACGCGACGCACGAGGCCGACGCCATCCTGCAGCGCGTGCAGGAAGGCGTCGACAAGCCGCAAGCCCGAAGGTGCTGTTCGAGCCGGGCGAGATGGTCCGCGTCATCGACGGCCCGTTCAACGACTTCAACGGCGTGGTCGAGGAAGTCAATTACGAGAAGAGCCGCCTGCGCGTGGCGGTGCTGATCTTCGGCCGCTCGACCCCGGTCGAGCTGGAGTTCGGCCAGGTCGAGAAGGCCTGACGCCGAGCTGAATTCGCCGCGAGGCGAGTCGCGTTCGTCCCGTGGCAACAACGCGAGGAGCCCCGCAGCCGATGGCGTGCAGGCGCTGGACTCGCAGGAGTAGAGAGCAATGGCAAAGAAAGTCAGTCGGTTACATCAAGCTGCAGGTCAAGGCCGGCCAGGCCAACCCGTCGCCGCCGGTGGGCCCTGCCCTCGGCCAGCGCGGCCTGAACATCATGGAGTTCTGCAAGGCGTTCAATGCCGCGACCTCCAAGCTCGAGCCGGGCCTGCCGACCCCGGTCATCATCACCGCGTACTCGGACCGCACCTTCACCTTCATCACCAAGACGCCGCCGGCGTCGGTGCTGCTGAAGAAGGCCGCGGGCATCACCTCGGGCTCCAAGCGCCCGAACACCGAGAAGGTGGGCAAGGTCACCCGCGCGCAGCTCGAGGAGATCGCCAAGGCGAAGGAGCCCGACCTGACCGCGGCCGACCTGGACGCGGCGGTGCGCACGATTGCGGGCTCGGCCCGTTCCATGGGTCTGGTGGTGGAGGGTTAAGACATGGCGATGACCAAGCGTGAGAAGGCCATCAAGGCCGCCGTCGTGCCGGGCAAGGCCTACGCCATCGACGACGCCATCAAGATCGTCAAGACCGCGACCAAGGCCAAGTTCGTCGAGTCCGTCGACGTGGCCGTGCGCCTGGGCGTCGACGCCAAGAAGTCCGACCAGCAGGTGCGCGGCTCGACCGTGCTGCCCGCCGGCACCGGCAAGTCCGTGCGCGTGGCCGTGTTCTGCCCCGGCCGGCGCCAAGGCCGACGAGGCCCTGGCCGCCGGCGCCGACGTCGTCGGCATGGACGACCTGGCCGAGAAGATGCAGGCCGGCGACCTCAACTACGACGTCGTGATCGCCACGCCCGGACGCGATGCGCGTCGTCGGCAAGCTCGGCCAGCGTGCTCGGCCCGCGCGGCCTGATGCCGAACCCGAAGGTCGGCACCGTGTCGCCGAACCCGGCCGAGGCCGTCAAGAACGCCAAGGCCGGCCAGGTGCGCTACCGCACCGACAAGGCCGGCATCATCCACTGCACGATCGGCAAGGCCGACTTCGACGACGCCGCGCTGAAGGACAACCTGCAGGCGCTGCTGCTGGACCTGGTCAAGGCCAAGCCGGCGACCGCCGAAGGGCCAGTACCTGCAGAAGATCTCGGTCAGCTCGACCATGGGTCCCGGCGTGACCGTCGACCAGTCGAGCCTGGCGCTGAAGTGACGCTATCGACCCGCGCGCACTGCGCGGGTCCTTGTCAAAGCGTCATCCC
>CAVROR010000012.1:0-338342 GCA_963722915.1 uncultured Gammaproteobacteria bacterium | reverse complement strand
GCTGGCCACGCGCGCGGCGCGCGCGCCGAAGCCGTCGTGGCCTCCACGATCGCCACCCCGATCTGCGGATAGCGCTGCAGGACCCTGGCCGCCGGCGGCCTCCATTTTCTCGCCATGGCCTGGTGGGATGCCAGGGCCTTGGCGGCGAAGACGTTACGTGGGCCGCGTGCGCACCGCCGGCCACCAACGCGGCCGCGATGCCCTGTTGCGAGGACTAACGCTTTCATTGTGCTCCTCTCCGGATAACAGTCGTGGGCCAGGGCCACGGTTATCTCCCCCCCCCGGAGGCTGACATTACCACAGCATCGAAAAACGCCCAAGGCACGTAGTTGCAGCTTCAAAAGAGTACCGGCCAGCCGCCCATCGCGAGGACGCACGACGGCGCGCGGCCGGCAGCGCCCTTTGCAGGCATAAAAAAGGCCCGCCCCGGTCGAACCGGTAGCGGGCCCTGCTCCCTCCCCCACGTCGGGATGCACGACGATCGTGAAGGAATCGTTAGCGCCTTTGCACGCTGCACTGCAAAAAAAAAGCCGGCCGGTTCAAGAAATCGCTGCTCCCCGCGACGCAAGTCCGCAGCGGCGTGCATTTTTTCATGACCACGTCCTCTCGGGATCCGGTCGGGTTTGCTTCGGAATCTTTGCCCAAAGAAAAAGGCCCGCGCGAGGCGGGCCTTTCGATACAAGCGGATGCGCAGGGATCAGAAATCCATGCCGCCCATGCCACCCATGCCGCCGCCGCCCGCCGCCGCCGGCCGGCTCGTCCTTCTTCGGCGCTTCGGCCACCATCGCTTCGGTGGTGATCATCAGGCCGGCGATCGAGGCCGCGTTCTGCAGCGCAGAACGCGTGACCTTGGTCGGGTCCAGGATGCCCATCTCGATCATGTCGCCGTACTCGCCGGTGGCGGCGTTGTAGCCGTAGTTGCCCTTGCCGTCCGTGACCTTGTTGAGCACGACCGACGGCTCTTCGCCGGCAGTTGGTGACGATCTCGCGCAGCGGCGCTTCCATCGCGCGCAGGGCGATCTGGATGCCGTGGTTCTGGTCTTCGTTGGCGCCCTTGAGGTCGCCGATGGCCTGCAGCGCGCGGATCAGCGCAACGCCGCCGCCCGGGACCACGCCTTCCTCGACCGCCGCGCGCGTGGCGTGCAGGGCGTCTTCGACGCGGGCCTTCTTTTCCTTCATCTCGATCTCGGTCGAGGCGCCGACCTTGATCACCGCAACGCCGCCGGCCAGCTTGGCCACGCGCTCCTGCAGCTTCTCGCGGTCGTAGTCCGAGGAGGTCTCTTCGATCTGCGCCTTGATCTGCTTGATGCGCGCCTCGATGCCGCCGGCTGTCGCCGGCGCCGTCGATGATGGTGGTGTTTTCCTTGGAGACCTGCACCTTCTTGGCGCGGCCGAGGTCCTTGATCGTCGCCTTCTCGAGCTGCAGGCCGACTTCCTCGGAGATCACGGTGCCGCCGGTCAGGATGGCCATGTCTTCCAGCATCGCCTTGCGACGGTCGCCGAAGCCCGGCGCCTTGACGGCGCAGACCTTGACGATGCCGCGGATGGTGTTGACCACCAGGGTCGCCAGCGCTTCGCCTTCGACTTCCTCGGCGACGATCAGCAGCGGCTTGCCGGCCTTGGCCACGCCTTCGAGCACGGGCAGCAGGTCGCGGACGTTGGAGATCTTCTTGTCGTGCAGCAGGATGAACGGGTCGTCCAGCTCGGCCTGCATCGACTGCTGGTTGTTGATGAAGTACGGCGACAGGTAGCCGCGGTCGAACTGCATGCCCTCGACGACGTCGAGCTCGTTGTCCAGGCCCGAGCCTTCCTCGACGGTGATCACGCCTTCCTTGCCGACCTTGTCCATCGCGTCGGCGATGATGTTGCCGATGTCTGCGTCGGAGTTGGCCGAGATCGTGCCGACCTGGGCGATTGCCTTGTGGTCGGCGACGGCTTGGACTGATCTTCTTCAGCTCTTCGACGGCGGCCGTCACGGCCTTGTCGATGCCGCGCTTGAGGTCCATCGGGTTCATGCCGGCGGCGACCGCCTTCATGCCTTCGCGGATCAGCGCCTGCGCCAGCACGGTGGCGGTGGTGGTGCCGTCACCGGCGTTGTCGGAGGTCTTGGACGCGACTTCCTTCACCATCTGCGCGCCCATGTTCTCGAACTTGTCGGCCAGCTCGATTTCCTTGGCGACGGACACGCCGTCCTTGGTGATCGTCGGGGCGCCGAAGCTCTTCTCGAGCACGACGTTGCGGCCCTTCGGGCCGAGGGTGGCCTTGACGGCATTGGCGAGGATGTTGACGCCGCGCAGCATGCTTGGCGCGCGCGTCTTCACCGAAACGGATTTCTTTGGCAGCCATGGGTGGAACTCCGGGATTAGGGATTAGAGATTGGGGATTCGTAGAAGCGAAGGGCGGTCATCGGATCGGGTGGGCTCGCGAGCGCGTGCGCCTGCGAATCCCGATCCCGATCCGAATCCCGCCGTCTCAGCCGAGCACCGCGAAGATGTCGTCTTCCCTCACCACCAGCAGTTCGGTGCCGTCGAGCTTACCTCGGTGCCGCTGTACTTGCCGAACAGCACCTTGTCGCCGACCTTGACCTTGGGCGCGCGGACGCTGCCGTTGTCCAGGGCCTTGCCTTCGCCGACGGCGACGACTTCGCCCTTGATCGGCTTCTCGGTGGCCGAGTCCGGGATCACGATGCCGCCGGCGGACATCTTTTCTTCTTCCATGCGCTTGATGACCACGCGATCGTAGAGCGGCTTGATATTCATTGAGACAACCTCCTAAGTGGTTGAATGGGTGGGAAAAGGACGCGAATTTTAGCAGTCGCCCAAGGCGAGTGCCAAGCCTTGGGACGACAGCGCCCGGCGCGGGCCGGGTCTGCGGGGGAGATGGGGCGGCGGCGGCGGCTTTCAAGGGGGCAGTTGCATTTGCCACTCCCGCGCAGCGGGCGGCGACAGGCCGGCATCGCAGGTGGCGGGCCTGGTTGACGGGCCTCGTATAAGCGGGGCGCGGGCCCGCCGTGAATCGCGGGCCGGCCCGTCAAAGGTGTGGATGACGGCGGGTGAGTTCGCCAGCCGGGAAATCCGCAGGCCGGACAAAGAAAGAGCGCGTCCCGAAGTGACGCGCTCTTTCATGGTTTGGAGATGGCATCCAAGCGCGGCGCCTCCAGCACCCCTCCCCTGACCTGACACCCCTTGTCGAAGCTGACGTCCGTGTCAGCCAGGGACCATAGTGCGCACTGCGCGTCACCCGCACCAGCACCAGGTCACCGGCCTTACGCCAGTACCGGTAGCGCCCTGTTGTGACGGAGGTCCGCTGCATATGCATTTCCGGCTTGGCCCTTCTGGCATGTGACTACTGGTAGCGGGTTGCAGTCAGTATCAGTCTCGTGGTTACCTTTGGGCGCATTCGGCCTTCAGGAGCCTTGCGTGACCCCACAACAGCGCATCCGCCTTGCCCGCCGCCACGCCGGGCTGTCGCAATCGGCCCTGGCCCGCGCGGTGGGCGTGCAGCGCAGCGCGGTCAGCCATTGGGAAGCCAGCCCGGGGAAGTCGCCCAGCGCGACACACCTGCGCGAGGCCGCCCTGGCGACCGGCGTGCAGTACGAATGGCTGGCCACCGGCCGCGGCCGGATGACGCTGTCGCAGGACGTGGCGATGGATTCGGTGGCCGCGGCCGATGCCATGCTGGTGGACGACCCGCTGGAGTTGCGCCTGCTGGCGGCCTTCCGCGAGAGCCCGGTGCTGGCGCGCGCGCCGCTGGTGGAAGTGGTCGAACAGCTCGCCCTGCAACGCATCGGCCGCAGCCGCGGCCCCGACCCGCGCCGCCTGCCGGCAGGCTGAGCCGGAGGACGGGGGCGACGCCGGTACAATGCCGCCGATGTCCGTCGTGATTGTCCATTGTGCGTGCCCGGATGCCGCCACCGCCGACGCGCTGGCGCGTGCGCTGGTCGAGGAGCGACTGGCCGCCTGTGCCAGCGCGTTGCCCGGGATGCGCTCCACGTACCGCTGGCAGGGTGCACTGGAGCAGGCCGATGAGGTGCTGCTGCTGGTCAAGACCACGCGCGAGTGCCTGCCCGCCTGCACCGCGCGGATCGCAGGCACTGCATCCGTATGAACTGCCCGAGGTGGTTGCGGTCGAAGCCGCCGGCGGCTCGCCCGCGTACCTCGGCGTGGGTGGCCGAGCAGGTCGGGACCGCCGCCGATGACGAAACCGATGAAGACGACTGAGCCTGGCCGTGCCCGATTGCATTGATCCCAACCTCGCCGCCCCGCGCCTGACCGGAAAGCGTCGTCGCCTGCGTGCGGCCTGTCTGGCGCTGCTCGCAGCCGTCTTGGGCGCGATCGCGCCGGCCGCATGGGCGGTGGACGAGGCCGACCTGCTGCCGGTCGACGAGGCCTTCGCGCTGTCGGCACGCGCGGCGGCGCCGGATCGGATCGAGGTGCGCTGGGCGATCGCCGAGGGCTATTACCTCTACCGGCACCGCATCGTCGTCGCAGCCGACGGGGTTTTGACGCCGGGGCATTGCGACTGCCGCCGGGCAAGGCACACCGGGACGAGTTCTTCGGCGAGGTCGAGACCTATCGCACCGCACTGGCGGCCACCCTGCCCGGGCGGGCCACCGCCGCCACGGCGTCACGCTGACGGTCAAGTACCAGGGCTGCGCCGATGTCGGCGTGTGCTACCCGCCGCAGACCCGCACGCTGACCGTGTCGCTGCCCGGCGTCGAGCGCCGGCGGTGGCGGGCTGTTGCCGGCCAGCGCAGCCGGGAGGCCTGCCCTGGTCGCACCCGGCAACGCGCTGCTGGGCGGCGCGACGCCCGGCGTCGATGCCCTGCCGCTGCCGCCGGAGCAGGCGTTCGGCTTCGAGGCGATCGCCGGCGACGGCAACACGCCTGCTGCTGCGCTTCACGCCGGCGCCGGGCTATTACCTGTATCGCGACAAGACGTCGCCTGCGGATCGAAGGCGAGACCGCGCGCCGCGAGGGCATCCGCGCTGGCACGCCACGATGGCCGGCCGGCACGCGCCATCAGCGACGAATACTTCGGCACCACCACGGTGTTCTTCGACAGCATCGACGTGCCGCTGCCGCTGCAGCGCACCGGCACCGGCAGCGGGCCGATCCGCGCTGGTCGCCGGCGTTCCAGGGCTGCCAGTCCGACGGCATCTGCTATCCGCCGATGACGCGTACGGTGTCGCTGGAGCTGCCGGCGGGAATGGTCAGCACGGGTGACACTGGGCGCTCTGAACCCATCCCCACCCCAGCCCGTCCGGCCCTCGCGCATAGCGCTCGTGCGTTCGATCAGGCGCAAGCCGATGGCTTGCAAGCGCCAGCTCTCACCCCCTTGAAGGGGAGGGAGTCGGACATGGCGCCCCATGAGGCCACCGACAACACCGAGACATCGGCCGGGACGCTTCTGGAGCCCTCCCCTTCAAGGGGAGGGTTGGGTGGGGATGGGTTTACACCCGTCGCGGACAGTGACACCGGCGCGGCACGCCAATCCGCATCGCTTGCTGAAGACAGCCGCCTCGCCGCCGCCCTCGCCGGGCCGCACCGCGCCTGGGCATTGCTGGTGTTCTTCGGGCTCGGGCTCGGCTGGCCTTCACCCCGTGCGTGCTGCCGATGATCCCGATCCTGTCGGGCCTGATTGCCGGCCACGGCCCGGGCCTGGGCGCCCGCCGCGCCGCCGCGCTGTCGCTGGTCTACGTGCTGGCCAACGCGCTGGTGTTCACCGCCGCAGGCGTGCTCGCGGGGCTGGCCGGCGCCAACCTGCAGATCGCCTTCCAGACGCCGTGGGTGATCGTCGCCTTCGCGCTGCTGTTCGTCGCGCTCGCCCTGTCGAGCTTCGGGCTGTACGAGCTGCAACTGCCCGCCGGTCTGCGCAGCCGCCTGGGCGCGGTGGCCGACCGCCAGCGCGGTGGTTCGTGGACCGGCGTGGCCGTCATGGGCGCGCTGTCGGCGCTGATCGTCGGCCCCTGCGTGGCGCCGCCGCTGGCCGGCGCGGTTCTGTACATCGGCCAGACCCAGGACCCGGTGTTCGGTGGCGCGGCCCTGTTCGCGCTGGCGATGGGCATGGGCGCGCCGCTGGTCGCCTTCGGCGTGGCGGCCGGTCGCGGACTGCCCACCAGCGGGCCGTGGATGATCGCGATCCAGCGCGCCTTCGGTTTCGTGTTCCTGGGCCTGGCGGTGTGGATGCTGTCGCGCATCCTGCCGCCGCCGGCCGCGCTGGCGTTGTGGGGCGTGCTGCTTCTGGCGCGCAGCGGCGACGGTGGGCGTGCTCATCGCCGGCAAGGCGGCGCTGCATCCGGGCCGGCGGGCGGTGCTTGCGACGCTGGCGCTGCTGCTGGGCGTGGCCGGCGGCGCGCAGCTGGTCGGCGCCATGGCCGGCGGGCGCGACCCGCTGCAGCCACTGGCCGGGTTGGGCAGCGGCGCGGCGCAGGCGGCCGAACTTCCGTTCCGCCGCATCAAGTCGCAGCGACGACCTCGACGCCGCCATCGCCGCGGCGCGCGCGGCCGGCCAGCCGCTGATGCTCGACTTCTATGCCGACTGGTGCGTGGCCTGCAAGGAAATGGAGAAGTACACCTTCCCGGAACCCGTGGTGCATGACGCGCTGGACGGGTTTGCGCTGGTCAAGGCCGATGTCACCGCCAACGACGCGCTGGACCAGGCGCTGATGAAGCGCCTGGGCATCATCGGCCCGCCGGCCACGCTGTATTTCATCGATGGCCAGGAGCGCCGCGACCTGCGGCTGTTCGGGTTCGAGAAGGCCCCGGCCTTCGCCGAGCGCGCGCGCCGGGCGCAAGCGCCGGCTGCTGCCGCAGGGGCGCCGTGATGGCCATGTCCGGCACGTCGAAGGTGCTGCTGGTGGCCGTCGCCGCGGGCCTGCTGGGCGTGGCCGCGGGCCTGATGGTCAACGGCCCCGGCCCGTTGCTGCGCACCGAAGCCGGCCAGCGCGCGCTCAATGCCGCGGCGGCCGCCAGTGCGCCCACGCCACCCGCGGGCGTGGCGGTGGCGCGCCGCGGCCAGGCCATCCCCGAGGTCCGCGTCGCGACCCTGGACGGCGGCACGCTGGCCCTGCCCGACGACTACGCCGGCCGCCCGGTGCTGGTGAACCTGTGGGCCAGCTGGTGCGGCCCGTGCATCGAGGAGATGCCCGAGCTGGAGCGCTTCGCCGCCAGCCAGGGTGACACCGGCACCGGCGTGGTGGGCATCGCGCTGGATGACGAGGCCTCGGTGCGCGAATTCCTGGCCCGCATCCCGGTCAGCTACCCCATCGCCCTGGACGAGGCGGGCCCCGCCGACGCCGGCGTCCAGCTCGGCAACCCGCGCGGCGTGCTGCCCTACACCGCTCTCATCGACGCCGAGGGCCGGCTGCTCAAGCAGCGCATCGGGCCGTTCGCGCATGGCGAAATCGACGGGTGGGCGCGGTTGGAGTGACGGCGCCGGCGCTGCGATCGCGCCCTTGTGTGGCCCTCACCCACTACGGCCGGCACGCTAGAGCCCAAACTCAAACAACTGCTTAAAACGCGGCAACTTCGCCGATCACGCCGCGAACGTCTGGACAGTTCAGCCACGCTCGCGCACACTCGCGCCTTTCCGACCGGCGCCCGGCTCCATGGCGAAGCTGCTGGCCCTCCACGGGCCCAACCTCAACCTGCTGGGCGAGCGCGAGCCCGACGATCTACGGCCGCACCACGCTGGCCCAGATCGACGCGGCGCTCAGGGCCGGGGTCGAGGCCGCCGGGCACGGCTTCGATTGCCTGCAGTCCAACGCCGAGCACGTGCTGATCGACCGCATCCAGGCCGCCCGCCACGACGGCACGGCGCTGATCCTGATCAACCCGGCGGCCTTCACCCACACCAGCGTCGCCCTGCGCGACGCGCTCGCCGCGGTCGAGGTGCCCTTCATCGAGGTGCACCTGTCCAACCCGCACTCGCCGCGAGCCGTTCCGCCAGCACAGCTACTTCAGCGACCTCGCCCTGGGCGTGGTCGCCGGCTTCGGCGCCGCACAGCTACCGCTACGCCCTCGACGCCGCGCTGGCCTGGCTGGACAACCACGCCAGCGCCGAGCGCAACCGTCCTGACCGCCCCGTCCCGCCCTTTCCGAATCCACGCCCCGCGCTGCGGGGCCCATCCAGAGGCCCGACATGGACCTGCGCAAAATCAAGAAGCTGATCGACCTGCTCGAGGAATCCAACCTCGCCGAGATCGAGATCAAGGAAGGCGAGGAGTCCGTCCGCCTCGCCCGTACGCCGCAGGGCGCGGTCGGCATGGCCGCCCCCGTCATGCACCACGCACCGCCGCCCATGGCCCCGATGCCGATGCACTCGCCCGACCGAGGCCGCCACCGGCGGCGGCAAACCCGCCGGTGGCGCAGCCGCCAGCGCCGGCCAGCCGCTGCCCGACGGCCACGTCGTGCGCGCGCCGATGGTCGGCACCTTCTACACCTCGCCCTCGCCGGACAAGCCGCCCTTCGTCACCGTCGGCCAGGCGGTCAAGGCCGGCGAGACGCTGGCGATCATCGAGGCGATGAAGATGTTCAACCCGATCGAGGCCGACGTCTCCGGCACCGTGCTCAAGGTGCTGGTCGAGAACGGCCAGCCGATCGAGTTCGACCAGCCGCTGTTCGTGATCGGCTGAGCGGGGGGACGGCTCGGGAACGCACGCATGCCCGTGCGTCGACACTCCCGACGATAGCACCATGCTCGATAAAGTCGTCATCGCCAACCGCGGCGAAATCGCGCTGCGCATCCTGCGCGCGTGCCACGCGCTGGGCATCAGACGGTCGCGGTGCATTCCACCGTCGACCGCAACCTCAAGCACGTCGCCATGGCCGACGAGTCGGTCTGCATCGGGCCGGCGCCGTCGACCGACAGCTACCTCAACATGGCGCAGATCATCGCCGCCGCCGAGGTCACCGACGCCCAGGCGATCCATCCCGGCTACGGCTTCCTGTCGGAGAACGCCGATTTCGCCGAGCGCGTCGAGCAGTCCGGCTTCGTCTTCATCGGCCCCAGGGCCGACACCATCCGCCTGATGGGCGACAAGGTCGAGGCGATCCGCGCGATGAAGGAGGCCGGCGTGCCGTGCGTGCCCGGCAGCGGCGGCCCGCTCGGCGACGATGCGGCCACCAACACCAAGATCGCGCGCGAGATCGGCTATCCGGTCATCGTCAAGGCCGCCGGCGGCGGTGGCGGGCGCGGCATGCGCGTGGTGCACACCGAGGCCGCACCTGCACAGCGCCATCCAGACCACCAAGTCCGAGGCCAAGGCCGCCTTCGGCAACGACATGGTCTACATGGAGAAGTTCCTGGAGAACCCGCGCCACGTGGAGATCCAGGTGCTGGCCGACGGCCAGGGCAACGCCATCCACCTGGGCGAGCGCGACTGCTCGATGCAGCGCCGCCACCAGAAGGTCGTCGAAGAAGCGCCCGCCCCGGGCATCACGCCCGGAGCAGCGCGCCGAGATCGGCAAGGTCTGCGTCGAGGCCTGCGTCCGCATCGGCTACCGCGGCGCGGGCACGTTCGAGTTCCTCTACGAGAACGGCCGCTTCTACTTCATCGAGATGAACACCCGCATCCAGGTCGAGCATCCGGTCACCGAGATGGTCACCGGCATCGACCTGGTGCGCGAGCAGCTGATGATCGCCGCCGGCCAGCCGCTGTCGATCCGGCAGGAGGACGTGGTGCTGGACGGCCACGCGATCGAGTGCCGCATCAACGCCGAGGACCCCGACACCTTCATGCCCAGCCCCGGCCTGATCGCGCACTTCCACGCGCCGGGCGGCCCGGGCGTGCGCGTGGACAGCCACATCTACGAGGGCTACCGCGTCCCGCCCAACTACGACTCGATGATCGGCAAGCTGATCGTGCACGGCGCCGACCGCGCCACCGCCATCGCGCGCATGCGCGTGGCGCTGAGCGAGATGGTCGTCGACGGCATCAAGACCAACGTCCCGCTGCAGCAGCGCATCCTGTCGGACATCGGTTTCCAGCAGGGCGCGCAGAACATCCACTACCTCGAGAAGCGGCTGAAGGAGCAGAAGGAGAAGTCGCTGTTCTGAGTGCGATGATTCGTGATTGGTGATTGGTAACGGCAAGAGCAAGGCCGCCCGCTTTTGCCAATCACGAATCACGAATCACCAATCACGGCTCCACCCCTATGCCCTTCCTCGAACTCACCCTTCCCTGCAGCCGAGGCCCAGCAGCCGCGCTACGAGCACGCGCTGGAAAGCGTCGGCGCGCTGTCGGTGACGCTGGCCGATGCGCACGCCGACGCGCCCGACGAACAGGCGATCTTCGAGCCGGGCGTCGGGCGAGACGCCGCTGTGGGACGACATGCAGCTGACCGCGCTGTTCCCCGGCGGCACGCCGCGCGAGCTGCTGCTGCACGCGCTGGAGGCCTCCGACGAGGGCGTCGACTGGTCGCGCGCGGTATTCCGCGAGGTCGCCGACCAGGACTGGGAACGCGCATGGATGGACCAGTACGTGCCGCTGCAGTTCGGGCGGCGCACCTGGATCGTGCCGTGGAACCACGAGTTGCCGCCGGGCGCGGATGCGGACGATGCCGCGATCGTGCGGCTCGACCCGGGCCTGGCGTTCGGCTCGGGCACCCATCCCACGACGGCACTGTGCCTGCAATGGCTGGACACGCTGGCCGACAACGGCGTGCTGCAGGGCGCGCGCGTGCTCGATTTCGGTTGCGGCTCGGGCATCCTCGCGCTGGCCGCGCTCAAGCTCGGCGCGCACGAGGCCATCGGCATCGACAACGACCCGCAGGCGATCGCCGCCACGCTCGACAATGCGCAGCGCAACGGCGTCGACGCGCGGCTGACGGCGTACCTGCCGGACGACGCACCGGCCGGGACGTACCCGGTGGTGGTCGCCAACATCCTCGCCTCGGCGCTGATCGCACTGGCCGACGCTGATCGCGGCCCGCGTCGCGCCGGGCGGACGCATCGCCCTGTCGGGCATCCTGGCCGGGCAGGAACCTGACGTGATCGCGCGCTATGCGCAGGCCTTCGACGACCTGCAGGCCGAGCAGCAGGACGACTGGATGCGCGTCACCGGCCGCCGCCGCTGACGCCGCGGCTCCGTGCAGGAGCGGCTTCAGCCGCGATCGCGCGTTCGAGTAACGCCGGTCAACCGCCGCCGCAGTGGCGATGCATGGCAAATCCAAACAACCTGCTTTGCCTGGCATCCCCGCGAAGGGGGGTCCAGTGACTTCAAAGGTACTGAAACCAGGGACACTGGGTTCCCGCTTTCGCGGGATGACGATCGAACGCAGAGTTGTTCAGCGCATCCCCAAGTCGCTGGGCTCCCACCTTCGCGGCAATGACGGCATACGCCCCGCCGTGCCTATACTCGCCCCACGCACGCCACCCGGACGCCCGCTTGCTGCCACGCCTGCCCGCCATCGACGTCGCCGATGCCGACAGCGCCCTGCGCCGGGAACTCTATTTCTTCACCCTCTACCGGCTGCTCGAAGCCGCGCTGCTGGTGTTCGTGCTGTTCGGGCCGATCACCGACCTGATCGACCCGCCGCGCCACGACATCTTCGCCCGCTCACTGTCGCTGGCCTACCTGGCACTGGCCGCGCTGCTGTTCGCGTTCGGACGCCGCGGCGAGCTGCAGGGCCAGGCACTGGCGGGCATCGCCACCGACCTGACCTTCGGCATCCTGGCCATCCACGCGGTACCGGGCGCGGGCACCGGCATCGCACTGATGCTGATGTTCAACGTCGGCGCCGCCGCGCTGCTGCTGCGCAGCCGCTACGGCCTGGGCATGGCGTTGATCGCCGTGGTCGGCATCGTCGGCGAATACGCGTGGACCTCGCTGGTGGAGGAAAACGAGGGCCGCCGCCTGGCCGAGCCGATCATGTTCTCGATCGGTTACATCGCCATCGCCACCCTGACCAGCGTGCTCGGCCGGCAGATGCGCGCCAGCCATGCGCTGGCCGAGCACCGCGGCCACGAGACCGCGCACCTGGTGGAGGTCAACGAACTCATCATCCGTCGGCTGCGTACCGGCGTGCTGCTGGTGGACGGCCACAACCGCGTGCGCCTGGCCAACGAGGCCGCGACCCTGCTGCTGGGCGAGGCAGGCGACGGTCAGCGCTCGCTGGATGTCGCCCTGCCCGAACTCTCCGAGCGCCTGGCCGCCTGGCGCCAGGACGCCACCGCCAGCGACACCCCGCTGCAGGTATCGCCCGACCAGCCCGAGGTGGTCCCGCGCTTCACGCGGCTGCTGGCGGGCAGCGACCAGACGCTGGTGTTCCTGGACGACACCTCGCTGGCATCGCGCCGCGCCGAGTCGCTCACCCTTGCCACGCTCGGCCGCTTCTCGGCCAGCCTGGCGCATGAAATCCGCAACCCGCTGGCGGCCATCAACTACGCCGTGCAGCTGCTGGAGGAGTCCGACGACATCCGCCCGGCCGACCGCCGGCTGCTGGAGATCGTGCGCCAGCAGGGCTCGCGGATGAACGGGATCATCGAAAATGTCCTGGGCCTGGCGCGCCGCGAGCCCGCCAAGCCCGAACATGTCGAACTGGTCGCCCTGGCGCGGCACTTCATCGAGGAGTACGCCGCCGGCCATCCGCTCGAGCACGACGACCTGCGCGCCAGCGCCAGCGAGCCGCGCATCACCGCGATGGTCGACCCGCGCCAGCTGCACCAGGTGTTGACCGTGCTGGTGCACAACGCGCTGCTGTACGGCCGCATCCCCGGCGAGCCGGCGCGCATCACGCTGAACGTGTACCGCGACCCGTCGGGCGTGCCGCTGGTCGACGTGCTCGACCGCGGCCCCGGCATCCCCGACCCCGTCGCGCAGCAGCTGTTCCGGCCCTTCTTCACCACCTCCGGGCACGGCACCGGGCTGGGGCTCTACATCGCCCGCGAGCTGTGCCGCGGCAACCAGGCCGTGCTGGACTACGTGCCCATGCCCGGCGGCGGCGGCTGCTTCCGCATCCGCCTGGCGCCCAGCGAAGCCGCCTACCGCTAAGGCACCGCCGCGCACGATCCACTACCATCGCGTTTTGGACCGGACACGCCGCATCGGCTATCGTCCCGCCCGGAGGAACGGATGGCCGAAACCCGCAGTGCATTGGTGGTGGACGACGAGCGCGATATCCGCGAACTGCTCGTCATGACCCTGGGCCGCATGGGCCTGCGGTGCGACACCGCCTCCAGCGTCGGCGAGGCCCGCGCGCAACTGGCGCACAACCGCTACGACCTCTGCCTGACCGACATGCGCCTGCCCGACGGCTCGGGCATGGAGATCGTGTCGGAGATCAGTGCCAGCGCACCCCAATACCCCGGTGGCGATGATCACCGCATTCGGCAACGTCGAGGCCGCGGTCGACGCCCTCAAGGCCGGTGCGTTCGACTTCGTCGCCAAGCCCGTCGACCTCGCCGTGCTGCGCGACCTGGTCCGCCACGCGCTCGACCTGGGCGAGACCCAGCGCAACGATGCCGATGCCGTGGCCGCGCGCCTCTACGGCAACTCGCCCGCCATGGCCGAACTGCGCAGCACCATCGCCAAGGTCGCGCGCAGCCAGGCGCCGGTGTACATCGCCGGCGAGTCGGGCGTGGGCAAGGAGCTGGTCGCGCGCACCATCCACGCCGAAGGCGGCCGCGCCACCGGGCCGTTCGTGCCGGTCAACTGCGGCGCGATCCCGGCCGAGCTGATGGAAAGCGAGTTCTTCGGCCACAAGAAGGGCAGCTTCACCGGCGCCCACGCCGACAAGCCCGGCCTGTTCCAGACCGCCGACGGCGGCACGCTGTTCCTGGACGAGGTCGCCGAGCTGCCGCTGCCGATGCAGGTCAAGCTGCTGCGCGCCATCCAGGAGAAGTCCATCCGCGCGGTGGGCGCCAACACCGAAGTCAACGTGGACGTGCGCATCCTGTCGGCCACCCACAAGGACCTCGCCCCGCTGGTCGCCGAGGGCCGCTTCCGCCAGGACCTGTACTACCGCATCAACGTCATCGAGCTGCGCGTGCCGCCGCTGCGCGAGCGGCTTGAAGACCTGCCCGGCCTGGCCGCCCGCATCCTCGACCGCCTGGCGACCCACCAGGGCCGCCCCGTCCCGACCCTCTGCGACGACGCCCTGGACGCCCTGCGCGCCTACCCCTTCCCCGGCAACGTGCGCGAGCTGGAAAACATCCTTGAGCGCGCCCTGGCCCTGGCCGAAGGCGACTGCCTCAACGCCCAGGACCTGCGCCTGCCGCAACCGGCCGCCGGCAACGGCACGCCCGCACCGGGCACGGCCACTGCGGCCGGCACCGACCCGCGCACCCTGGACCCGCGCGACACCGCCACCAGCGGCCTGCCCTCCTACATCGAGGAGATCGAGCGCGCCGCCATCCAGCACGCGCTGCAGGAAAACCGCTACAACAAGACCCGCACCGCCGCCGCCCTGGGCATCACCTTCCGGGCGTTGCGCTACAAGCTGAAGAAGCTGGGCATCGATTGAGGGGCTGCTCCCTCCCCTGCATGCAGGGAGGCTTGGGGCATTAGCTCCCTCCCCTGCCTGCAGGGGAGGGTTGGGGAGGGGTGCATTCCACACGGCGTCAAGGCCACCAGCTCGCGGCCCGACGAACGACCGCCAGCCATGGTGGCGGGCCGCACGGGTTGGGGAGGGACGCTTCTGGCCCGATCAACCCTCACGAAAAAGCGGCGGCACGTCGCGACGCATGTGCAAGACCCGCCACACGTCCAGCCCCTCTGAACCGGCGACGTAAAAGACCACGAAAGGGAACCCCGACAGGCGGATCGAGCGAAGCCCGGGCACATCCAGTTCGTGCGCATGTCGCGGTGAACCGGCATCAGGGTAGCGGCCGATCACATCGAACGCATGCTCAAGCGAATCGATAAACCGCAGCGCCGCCTCGGGTGACTCGGCCAGGTAGTGCGTCACGGCCTCTTCGACATCCCGGTCGGCGAGCCACCGCCTCGTGATGGGCTTCATTCCGGACCCGCGCTCCCAGGGGTGACACGGTCGCGGAGCGAGCGGAACCACACATCGTCGACCCTACCCGCCGGCGGCGACTGCGCCCCCTCAAGCAACAGCCCACGGAGATGGCACCGCTGCTGATCACGGCGGATCAGTTCACGCACGTACTCGCTCGACGTGCTGTAGCCCGCTTGCACCTGCTGGTCTACAAAGGCCTTGAGCGACTCGGGCAAGGAGATGTTCATGGTGCTCATGGCAGCGAACGTACGCCCGATGGCAAAAATTGGCAAGCAACGGAAGTTGCCGTTGCCCTGCGTCATTAAAAGCTCACGAGCCATTGCCTCCCTCCCCTGCGTGCAGGGGAGGGGTGCTTTTGGAGCGCGCGGATATCAAAGCACCCCCTCCCACCCTCCCCCTGCAGGCAGGGGGAGGAGTGGCAACGCCCGCCGCGAAACTCCCTCCACCTGCCCCTCAAGGTCACTTCACACCCACCGCCTGACCCGGTGCGTCAACGCACTGGCAACGCCCGCTGTCAAAACCGTGACGCGGCTTTCAGTTCCCGGATCACGCGTTCTCCAAGGCACGCAGGGGGAACACTTGGCACGGGTTATGCGTATTCTTACCCGGCACGTGCAGCACGCACGGCAAGCCGAAGGACCGGAACCGCCGGCCCTGCAGGCACGTGAAGTTCCAAAGACCACTCCTAGGGGAAACACCATGATGAAGAACCAGAAAGGCTTCACCCTGATCGAGCTGATGATCGTGATCGCGATCCTCGGCATCCTGATCGCCATCGCACTGCCGGCGTACCAGGACTACACCATCCGCACCAAGAACTCCGAGTGTTTGAACGTGGCTGCGGCTGCCAAGCTCGCCGTGTCGGAAACGGCTCAGGATCGTGGTTCGCTGGCGGGTATCACGGGCGGGAACCATGGCTACGCCTTCACCGGTAGCGATTACTGCGCCTCTGTCGCCATTGCAGATACCACGGGTGTCATCACCGCGACGACCGCCAACACCGGCGGCCCGGCTGTCGCGTTTACTCTGACCCCCGCCATGGCTGCTGACTCGGGCCGTATCGAATGGACCTGCACCTCCAACGCTGCTCGCGCCTCGCAGGTGCCGGCCGAGTGCCGCGGTAGCTGATAAGGGGCACCTCTACGCGGAACCCAACTACCCCGGCTCAGGCCGGGGTAGTTGTTAGGGGCGCAGCATCTCTGCGCGATTGACCACCAGGGGGGGCTTGGAAATGGTCGCGACTTGTTTCAGCAGACGGCAAGCTGGCTTTACATTAATCGAGCTGATGATCGTGATCGCGATCCTCGGCATTCTGGTAGCTATTGCCCTGCCTGCTTATCAGGATTACACGATCCGAACGAAGAACAGTGAGTGCCTGCACATCGCTGCATCAGCCAAGATGGCAGTAGGTGAGACCGCTCACTCTGCCGAAGGGCTTACGCTAGTCACCCAAAGCAAAACTGGCTATGCCTTCACAGGAAGTGATTATTGCGAGTCAATAATCATCGAGAATGGTGGCGCCATCGTAGCGACAACTCGCGCAACTGGCGGCGCGCCTCTTGCTGTATTCCGGCTGCAGCCTGCATCAGCCGCTGGAAGGATCGAATGGAGCTGCTCCGAAACAGCGGGTGCACGTGGATCACAACTACCCGCCGAGTGCCGTGGATCGTAATGCTCAGGTTGCATCAAGCGCAAGGGATATGCGCTCATTGTGTGCGATGGCGGCACTGTTTGTGTTTATTTCCATCCCTGGCTTGGCTTACGCTTGGGTGGGCACATTTGAGGAGGCCTATCACCGGCTGATCGTCCTGGCCGGCGCACTGGGTACCGTCTCCCTGCTCGCCGGGCTAGCCGCCATCGCCTGGCGAACCGCATGGTGGATCACACTGCCGCTTGCCCTGCTGGCCACATTACACGCCGCGTTTGTCATGGTTTTCCGATGGCCGATCGATGCCAATGCAATGGCGTTGGTGGCCGAGACCAACTTAAATGATGCAATGGAGATGGTGCGTGGCGTGCCATTTGCGGCATGGCTCGCACCCATCGTGGTGGCTGTAGCCGCTGCCTGTGCTTGGCGACGTCCCAACACAGCAATCAAACGCCGAATTCCAATCAAGGTCTTGGGGTACTCGGCGACCTTGGTTGCGACAACAGCTGCGATGGTTAGCTTTACGGCAGATGCAGGCCCCAGCGACAACCCTTTTCCTGTACCGCCCCTAGAAACACAGGTTGCGTGGCGCGGCGCATATCCGGTCGGATTGCCTTGGGTCGTGAGTGATCTGATACGTGAACGAAAGGCACTGACTGTTGCGTTCGAACGCAACAGTCAATACCGTTTTGGTGCGCGACTTGTATCCAAACGCACGCAAAGGCAGGTTGCTGTTCTGGTATTGGGCGAGAGCTCGCGAGGCGATCGGCTCGGCTTGAACGGTTACCACCGCCAGACGACGCCACGACTGTCTGCGCGTGAAGATGTCGTGAGCTTTCCGAGGATGTATTCACCATGGGCTTTCAGCCGCCTCGCGGTGCCGCTGCTGATTACCCGCAAGCCCGTGACTTCCACGGCACCTCTGTTCGACGAGGCCTCGCTCGTTACCGCCTTCAAGGAGGCCGGGTATCGAACCGCCTGGGTATCGCTGAAGCCTGCCTTGGGTTTCAACGCGTCACCGGTATCGATCCACGCCTTCGAGGCCGACCGACCAGAGTTCTTGGCTGCCGCCTACGCGCATAAATCCAAGATCAACGATCTGGTGGCGCTGGATGCCGTGGCCAAGATACTGCGCGAGGAAGAGGGTGACCTGCTGATCGTGATCCACACGCTGGGCAGCCATTTCAGTTACGCGGACCGTTACCACCATCAACTTGCTCAGTTCTTCCCGGATGTACCGGCCGATGGCACACCCACGCGGCTTTTTTCGGCATCGCACAGTGAGTACCTGTCCAACGCATATGACAACTCGCTGCTGGTCATGGATCAACTGGTGGATGGCCTGATTACACAGCTGGAAGCATTGCCGGACACCGAGTCCTTTCTGTATTTCTCGTCCGACCACGGCGAGGCGTTGTTTGATGACTGCCGCGGCTACAGTGGACACGGGCATGTGAACTACCACACGCAAACCGTCGCATCTCTCTTCTGGGCATCGGATGGCATCATGCAACGTCATGCCGAGAAGCTGTTGAACATGCAGGCCAACCGGACACGGGGATTGGATATCGGATCCACGTTCGCCACCATGATCGACCTTGCGGAAATCACCATTCCCGGCTGGACGCCGTCCAGCGCCCTCACGCGCGCCGACCTTCCCGAGTCGCCGATTGCGCTGCAAGCCGAGCGAGACCGCGATCACGCTTGTCCCGCCTCGTTTTCGGTGGCCGGTTAGTTAGGGTAGAGTCGGCCCGGGGACTAGTCGCAGCACCGGGGAAGTGAGTTACATGAACACCGCCGTATCCGCCAACCTGGTGGGCATCACCGGCATTGCCCGGCGTCTGGTCATGGACGGGGCGCTGGAGGAAGGTGCCGCGCGCGAGGCCATGGCCGCCGCCACCGCCGAACGCAAGCCCATCGCCACGTACCTGGCCGAGAAGAAGCTGGTCGCGCCGCCTGCGCTGGCGGCCGCCAACTCCATCGAGTTCGGCGTGCCGCTGTTCGACGTGGCCGCGCTGGACCCGGCCCAGTCCGCGGTCAAGCTGGTCAACGAGGAGCTGTTGCGCAAGCACAGCGCGCTGCCGCTGTACAAGCGCGGCAGCCGCCTGTTCGTGGCGGTGGCCGACCCCACCAACAGCCGCGCACTGGACGAGATCAAGTTCCAGACCAATCTCGTCGTCGAGGCCATCCTGGCCGACGAGGAGTCCATCCGCCGCGGCATCGACAAGATGCTCGAGACCAGCGATACGCTGGCCGACGGCGACGACGACGAGGGGATGGAGAACCTCGAGGTCGGCGGCAGCGACGAGGACCTGGCCAGCGGCGACAGCGGCGTGGATGCCAAGGGCGACGACACGCCGGTCGTCAAGTTCGTCAACAAGGTGCTGGTGGACGCGATCCGCCGCGGCGCCTCCGACATCCACTTCGAGCCGTACGAGACCGAATACCGCGTGCGCCTGCGCATCGACGGCCTGCTCAAGCAGGTGGCCAAGGTGCCGGTCAAGCTGCAGGCGCGCATCGCCGCGCGCCTGAAGGTGATGGCGCAGCTGGACATCGCCGAGAAGCGCGTGCCGCAGGACGGCCGCATCAAGCTCAACCTGTCCAAGACCAAGCAGATCGACTTCCGCGTCAGCACCCTGCCCACGCTGTTCGGCGAAAAGGTGGTGCTGCGTATCCTGGACGGCAGCGCCGCCAAGCTGGGCATCGAAAAGCTGGGTTACGAGGCCGACCAGCAGGAGATCTTCGTCTCCTCGGTCAAAAAGCCCTACGGCATGGTGCTGGTCACCGGCCCCACCGGCTCGGGCAAGACGGTGTCGCTGTACACCGCGCTGAACATCCTCAACGACGACAGCCGCAACATCTCCACTGTCGAGGACCCGGTCGAAATCCGCGTGCCCGGCATCAACCAGGTGCAGATGAACGTCAAGCGCGGCATGACCTTTGCCGCCGCGCTGCGCAGCTTCCTGCGCCAGGACCCGGACGTGATCATGGTCGGCGAAATCCGCGACCTGGAAACGGCCGAGATCGGCATCAAGGCCGCACAGACCGGCCACATGGTGCTGTCCACGCTGCACACCAACGACGCGCCGCAGACCATCGCGCGCCTGATGAACATGGGCGTGGCGCCGTTCAACATCACATCCTCGGTGACGGTGGTGATCGCCCAGCGACTGGCGCGCCGCCTGCACGACTGCAAGCGCCCGGTGCAGTTGCCCGACCACGCGCTGCTGGCCGAAGGCTTCACCCAGGCGGAGATCGATGCCGGCCTGACGATCTATGAGGCCGTGGGCTGCCCGGACTGCACCGAAGGCTACAAGGGCCGCACCGGCATCTACCAGGTGATGCCGATGACCGACGAGATCCAGACGATCGTGCTGGCCGGCGGCAACGCCATGCAGATCGCCGAGGCGGCACAGAAGTCCGGCGTGCGCGACCTGCGCCAGTCGGCACTGCTCAAGGTCAGGAACGGCGTCACCAGCCTCGCCGAAATCAACCGCGTCACCAAGGACTAAGCCATGTCCACGACCCGCACCGCCACCAAAGCCGCCACCAAGACCGCTGCCCCCGCGCGTCGCCTAAACCCCTTGCAGATGTTTGTCTGGGAGGGCGTGGACAAGCGCGGCACGACGATGAAGGGCGAGACCGCCGCCAAGAACGCCAACATGCTGCGGGCCGAACTGCGCAAGCAGGGCATCAACCCGAAGGTCGTCAAGGTCAAGGGCAAGCCGCTTTTCAGCAATGCCAAGCGGATTACGCCGCTGGACATCGCCATCATGAGCCGCCAGCTGGCGACCATGATGAAGTCGGGTGTGCCGATCGTGACCTCGCTGGAGATCATGGCCGGCGGCCAGAAGAATCCCAAGATGAAGGCGATGCTCAATGCGATCCGGGGTGACCTGGAAGGCGGTTCATCCCTGTACGAGGCGATCAGCAAGCACCCGGTGCAGTTCGACGAGCTCTACCGCAACCTGGTACGCGCGGGTGAGTCGGCCGGCGTGCTGGAGACCGTGCTGGACACCATTGCCAGCTACAAGGAAAACATCGAAGGGCTGAAAGGCAAGATCAAGAAGGCGTTGTACTACCCCGCAACGGTTGTCGCGGTTGCCATCCTGGTCAGTGCAATCCTGCTGGTGTTCGTGGTGCCGCAGTTCGAGAAGACGTTCGAGAGCTTCGGTGCGGAGCTGCCGGCCTTTACGCTGATGATCCTTGCCGCCAGCGATTTCATGATCGCGTACTGGTGGCTGGTCCTGCTGGTGGTGGTTGGCGCCGGCGTCGGGTTCGTCATGGCGAAGAATCGCTCGGTGAAATTTGCCCATCTGATCGACCGGACCATGCTCAAGCTGCCGGTCATCGGGCAAATCCTGCACAACTCGGCCATTGCCCGCTTCGCGCGCACCTTGGCCGTCACCTTCCAGGCAGGCGTGCCGCTGGTGGAAGCGCTTGACACTGTCGGCGGTGCAACCGGAAACGTGGTCTACGAACAAGCCGTCAGCCGTATCCGCGATGACGTCTCAGTGGGTTACCAGGTCAACCTGGCGATGAAACAGGTCAACCTGTTCCCGCACATGGTCGTGCAGATGGTCGCCATCGGCGAGGAGGCCGGCGCGCTGGACACCATGCTGTTACAAGGTGGCCGAGTTCTACGAGCAGGAGGTCAACAACGCGGTGGACGCGCTGTCGAGCCTGCTCGAGCCGCTGATCATGATCATCCTCGGCGTGATCGTCGGCAGCATGGTGGTCGGCATGTACCTGCCGATCTTCAAGCTGGCCGCCACCATCTAAGAACGGCACGACCGACGCATGGCATTTCTCGACGACAACCCGGCCATCGGCTTTCCGCTGGTGGCCGGCCTGGGCCTGCTGGTGGGCAGCTTCCTCAACGTGGTGATCCTGCGGCTGCCGCGCCGGCTGGAGTGGCAGTGGCAGCGCGACAGCCGCGAGATGCTGGGCGAGCCGGAGTCCTACGACCCGCCGCCACCGGGCATCGTGGTGGAGCGTTCGCACTGCCCATCACTGCAAGCGGCAGCTGAGCTGGTACGAAAACATCCCGCTTTTCAGCTGGCTGGCGCTGCGCGGCAAGTGCCGCACCTGCAAGGCCCCGATCTCGTTCCAGTACCCGCTGGTGGAGTTGCTGACCGCGGTGCTGCTGGTGGCCTGCGTGTGGCGGTTCGGCTTCGGCTGGCAGGGCTTTGGCGCGTGCCTGTTCACCGTGCTTCCTGATCGCGCTGTCAGGCATCGACCTGCGCACCCAGCTGCTGCCCGATCAATTGACGTTGCCCCTGATGTGGCTGGGGCTGATCGCGGCGGCCGACAACCTCTACATGGAACCGCAAGGCCGCCCTGCTGGGCGCGATGGCCGGCTACCTCAGCCTGTGGACGGTGTGGTGGCTGTTCAAGCAGATCACCGGCAAGGAAGGCATGGGCCACGGCGACTTCAAGTTGCTGGCCGCCATCGGTGCGTGGGTGGGCCTCAACGGCATCCTGCCGACCATCCTGTTGTCGTCGCTGGTGGGCGCGGTGATCGGCTCGATCTGGCTGATGGCCAAGGGCCGCGACAAGGCCACGCCGATCCCGTTCGGACCGTACCTGGCGGTGGCGGGCTGGATCTCCTTCTTCTGGGGCGACGAGCTGGTGGGTGGTTACATGCGCTACGCAGGGTTGTCGTAGCGGCCTACCCGCGCCCCTGCAGTCGAAGCTTCGATCCCCAGGGTGCATGGCATCCTTGCGGGATGAGCAACTACATCATCGGTGTCACCGGCGGAGTGGCGTCAGGCAAGTCCGCGGTGACGCGCCGGTTCGAGGGATTGGGCATCACGGTGGCCGACGCCGACGTGGCCGCGCGCGAGGCCGTGTCCGCCGGGTCAGCGGGGCTGGGCGAAGTGGTAGCCGCGTTCGGGCCTGGGGTGCTGACGGCGGATGGCCAACTCGATCGTGCAGCCATGCGCCGGCGGGTGTTCGACGATCCCGCCGCGCGGCGCCGGCTCGAGGCGATCATCCACCCACGCGTACGGGCATGGCTGCGACAGCGTTGCGACGCTGCGTCCGGGCCGTACGCCATCGCCGCGATTCCCCTGTTGGCGGAAGGTGGCGGGCGCGCCGCCTACCCGTGGATCGACCGCATCCTGGTGGTCGACGTGCCCGTCGAAGTGCAGATCGAGCGGCTGATGCGGCGCGACGGAGCCGACCGGGCGCTGGCAGACGCGATGCTGGCGGCGCAGGCCCCGCGGGAAGCGCGCCTGGCGATCGCGGACGATGTGATCGTCAACGGCGGCGGGTTGGAGGCGCTGGACACCGAGGTGGCGCGGCTGGACCGGCTGTACCGGTTGCTCGCAGAGGAGAACTGCTCCCTGTAGGAGCGGCTTCAGCCGCGATGTCGTCTACGGGATACTTCGTGGGCACCAGGACAGCCCGAGGCTAGGAAATTCGGCTCGCGTCTCGCGTCGCCCCTGCACGGCGCATGCGGGAGGATGACGTGACGTGCAGGTGCGTTCGCGGCTGAAGCCGCTCCTACAGGTCAGCCAGGCCAGAAGGCTCGGATGCCGGCGATGCCCTGGGCGCCGTGGCGGCGCGCATCGCCCAGGTCGAGCGGACCCAGGCCACCGATTGCGTAAAGCGGCAGGCTTACCTGCTCGCGCAGCTGCGCAAACCCCGCCCAGCCCAGCGTGGGGGCGTCCGGGTGGGTCGGCGTGGCGGCCACGCTGCCGACGACGGCGAAGTCGCAGCCCAGTGCCTGAGCGGCCTGCAGCTCGTCCAGCGTGTGGCAGGAGGCTGCGAGGCACAGGCCATCCGGCACCGGGCGGTGCGTCTGGTCACGAAGCTGGCTGGCGCGCAGGTGCAGGCCGGTCTGGTGGGCGGCGGCCAGCTCGCGGTCGCCATTGATCAATACCTCCGCGCCCGCATCGCGGCACAGGCGCACGGCCTGCGCCACCAATGCCGACCAGCGCCTGGGATCGAGACCCGGGCCACGCAGCTGCACGCGGGTTACGCCGGTGGCAAGGGCGGCCTGCAGCGACGCCAGCCAGCGCGTGTCGTCATCGCCGGGCGTGGGCGTGACCAGATAGGCCGGCGGTTGCTGCAATGCGGCCACGACCGGTCGGTCTGCCGGCGGCATCGCATAACCGATGAGGCGGTGCGGCGGCACCCAGGCCAGCGCCTGACCCTCCAGGCCACGCATCGGGCCGGACCAGCGCTCGACCTCGTACACGTCCAGGCTCAGCCGCTTGTGCGGATACGCCTGCGGTACGCGGATGAGAGCGTCGCCGATCCGGGCATCGATGCCCAGTTCCTCGCGAAGCTCGCGCGCCAGCGCCGCCTGCGCACCTTCGCCGGGCTCACGCTTGCCGCCGGGGAACTCCCACAGCCCGGCCAGGTCACGGCCCTCGGTGCGCCGCGCCAGCAGGATGCGACCGCGGACATCGCGGATGACGGCGGCTACGACTTCGACTGGTCGTGATTCGTGATTCGTGATTGCGGTGATGTGTTCACAGGCGGGGCCGCAGCAGCGCATGCGCAGACATGCCTGCGGAACACAGCGCGTACCCGAGGCTCATTCACGGCCTTGCGCTTACCTATCACTGATCACTGAATCACCAATCACCGCTTTCAGGCCAACTGGCCGTGGCAGTGCTTGTACTTCTTGCCGCTGCCGCACGGGCATGGCTCGTTGCGGCCGACGCCGGCGAACGCGTCCCGGCCGCCGTCCTGCATCGGCGGTCGCGGCTTCCTCGTCGGCACCGTAGCCGCCGACGTCGGCGTGCTGGAACTGCATCTGCCGCGCCTGCGCCTGCGGCCTGGGCGCGCTCCGCGCCTCCATCGCGGCGATCTCTTCCTCGCTGCGGATGCGCACGCGCGCCAGCAGGGTCACCACCTCGCGCTTGACCTTGTCGAGCATGTCGCGAGAACAGCTCGAAGGCTTCCTTCTTGTATTCCTGCTTCGGCTGCTTCTGCGCATAGCCGCGCAGGTGGATGCCCTGGCGCAGGTAATCCATGCGCGCCAGGTGCTCCTTCCAGTTCTGGTCGAGCACGTTGAGCATGATGTGCTTTTCCAGCATGCGCATGGTCTCGGCGCCCAGCTGCGACTCGCGCTCGCCGAAGTGCGCGTCGACGCGCTCCTCACGTGCTCGGCGATGCTCTTCGGCATCGAGCTCCTGGCGCTCGCTGCAGCCATCGCCGACCAGGGCACGCGCAGGCCCAATTCCTCGCGCGAGCGCCGCTTCCAGCCCCGGCAGGTCCCACTGCTCGTCGACCGAGTTGACCGGCACGTAGCGGCACGACGATGTCGGCGACCACGTCCGCGCGGATGCCGTCGATGTTCTCCTGCACGCTCTCGGCGTCCAGCAGCTCGTCGCGCTGGCCGTAGATCACCTTGCGCTGGTCGTTGTTGACGTCGTCGAAGTCGAGCAGGTTCTTGCGGATGTCGAAGTTGTGGGCCTCGACCTTGCGCTGCGCGTTGGCGATCTGCTTGGTCACCAGCGGGCTTTCGATGATGTCGTCTTCCTTCAGGCCCATGCGCGCCATGACCTTCTGCACCCAGTCGGCGGCGAAGATGCGCATCAGGTTGTCTTCCAGCGACAGGTAGAAGCGGCTGGAACCCGGGTCGCCCTGGCGGCCGGAGCGGCCGCGCAGCTGGTTGTCGATGCGGCGCGATTCGTGGCGCTCGGTGCCGATGATGTGCAGGCCACCGGCGGCCTTGACCGCATCGTGGCGCTCCTGCCACTCGGCCTTCAGGCGCGCATGGGTGGCCTCGTCGACCGGCGCGCCCGTTTCCTCTTCCAGGTCGGCCAGTTCGGCTTCCAGCGAACCGCCCAGCACGATGTCGGTACCGCGGCCGGCCATGTTGGTGGCGATGGTGACCGCGCCGGGACGGCCGGCCTGGGCGACGATGGTCGCCTCGCGCTCGTGCTGCTTGGCGTTGAGCACTTCGTGCGTGATGCCCGGCCTCGCGCAGCTGGCTGCGCCAGCAGCTCGGAGACCTCGATCGACGTGGTGCCGACCAGCACCGGCTGGCCCTTGCGCGTGGCACTCCTTGATCTCATTCGACCACCGCGCGGTACTTGCCGGCACGGTTGAGGAACACCAGGTCGGGGTAGTCCTTGCGCTGCATCGGGCGGTGGGTCGGGATGACCACCACTTCCAGGCCGTAGATGCTCTGGAACTCGAACGCCTCGGTATCGGCGGTGCCGGTCATGCCGGCCAGCTTGCCGTACATGCGGAACAGGTTCTGGAAGGTGATGCTGGCCAGCGTCTGGTTCTCGCGCTGCACCGGCACGCCTTCCTTCGCCTCCACCGCCTGATGCAGGCCGTCGGACCAGCGGCGGCCCGGCCAGGGTGCGGCCGGTGAACTCGTCGACGATGACCACCTCGCCGTCGCGCACGATGTAATCGACGTCGCGCTGGTAGATCGCGTGCGCGCGCAGGCGCGGCGTTGAGGTGGTGCACCACGCTCGATGTTCTGCGCCGCCGTACAGGCTGTCTTCCTCGCCCTGCAGGATGCCGGCCTGGCGCAGCAGCTCCTCGGCATGCTCCTGGCCGGATTCGGACAGGTGCACCTGCTTGCTGCTTCTCGTCGACCCAGTAGTCGCCCTCGCCGTCTTCCGTCGCCTGTCGCGTCAGCGACGGCACGATGCGGTTGACCTTGATGTACAGCTCGGGCGACTCGTCGGCCGGGCCGGAGATGATCAGCGGCGTGCGCGCCTCGTCGATCAGGATCGAGTCGACCTCGTCGACGATCGCGTAGTTCAGGCCGCGCTGGTAGCGGTCGTCCTTCGACAGCGCCATGTTGTCGCGCAGGTAGTCGAAGCCGAACTCGTTGTTGGTGCCGTAGGTGATGTCGGCTGCCGTACGCGCCCTTCTTGTCACCGTGCGGCATGCCCGGGTACACCACGCCCACGCTCAGGCCCAGCCAGTTGTAGAGCTTGCCCATCCACGCCGAGTCGCGGCGCGCCAGGTAGTCGTTGACGGTGACCACGTGGACGCCCTTGCCTTCCAGCGCATTCAGGTACACCGGCAGCGTGCCGACGAGGGTCTTGCCTTCGCCGGTGCGCATCTCGGCGATCTTGCCCAGGTGCAGCACCATGCCGCCGATCAGCTGGACGTCGTAGTGGCGCATGCCCAGCACGCGCGCGGCTGGCCTCGCGGCAGACGGCGAAGGCTTCGGGCAGGATCTTGTCCAGCGACTCGCCGCCGGCGATGCGCTGCTGGAACTCGGGGGTCTTGGCCTGCAGCTCCGCGTCGGAGAGCTTCTCCATCTCCGGCTCGAGGGCATTGATCCGGACGACGGTGCGCTGCAGCTGGCGCAGGAGGCGGTCGTTGCGACTGCCGAAGACGCGGGTAAGCAGGCTGTTGAGCATTTCAGTACCGGGTCGGAAGGCGGAAAGGGGAGCCGCCGACACGCGGACGGCCGGCGCGGACTCCCGGCAATAAAAAGGGGCGCCGAGCGCCCCATGGCATCGCGCATTGTAGCTGGGGGCGAAGGGCCGCGCTTGCAAGCCAAAGGCTTGCGCGGTCCTGAGCGCCCGTAGCAGCTGTGCTGCGAAGGGCCGGAACGAGGCAGGGCGCTTGCAAGCCAAAGGCTTGCGCCCTGCCGAGCGCCCGCAGCAGCTGTGCTGCGAAGGGCCGGAACGAGGTGGGCCGCTTGCAAGCCGCAGGCTTGCGCCCCACCGAGCGCCCGCAGCAGCTGTGCTGCGAAGGGCCGGAACGAGGGGCGGCGCCTGCAAGCCGCAGGCCTGCGGACCACCGGCGCTAAAAAGGCACCCCTCCCCAACCCTCCCCTGCGCCGCAGGGGAGGGAGTGAGCAGCACGCTGCCGCCGTTGCTTCCGCCCCTCCCCCTGCACTGCAGGGGGAGGTTGGGAGGGGGTGCCTGAGGCTGCGTCCCTTGCAAAGCCCCCCTCCCCAACCCTCCCCTGCGCCGCAGGGGAGGGAGTGCGTCCGCGAAACTCCTGTCGCCTTTCAGCCCCTCCCCCTGCATGGCAGGGGGAGGTTGGGAGGGGGTGCTTGAAGCTGCGTCCCTTGCAAAGCACCCCTCCCCAACCCTCCCTTGCGCCGCAGGGAGGGAGTCAACTGCCATGGGGCTGCAATCGCGAGCGCGCGGCGCGCCAACGAAAACGCCCCGACCAAGGCCGGGGCGTTCCATGTTCGCAGCCCGCCAACGGGCCGGGGCGGCCCTCAACCCTGCAGCGGCGAAGCCTGGCTCAGGAACTTGCGCGGGTTGACGACGCGGCCGTCCTCCCAGACTTCGAAGTGCACGTGCGGGCCGGTGGAGCGGCCGGTGGAGCCGGCCTTGGCGATCTCGCCGCCGGCGCGGACCAGCTCGCCGACGCGGCGGGTCAGGCGCGAATTGTGGGCATAGCGGGTGACGTAGCCGTTGCCGTGGTCGACCTCCACCACCTTGCCGTAGCCCGAACGCTCGCCGGAGAAGCTGACCACGCCGTCGGCCACCGACAGCACCGGGTCGCCGGTGCGGGCGTGGAAGTCGATGCCCTTGTGGGAGGCGCGGCCGCCGCCGAACGGGTCGTTGCGGTAGCCGAAGCCGGAGGTGATGTAGCTGTTGGCGATCGGCGCGCGCGACGGCACGGCGTTCAGGTCCAGCTGGCGGTTGAACAGCAGCGACTCCAGCACCGCCAGCTGCTCGCCCGAGGCCTGGAACTGCATCTGCAGCGCGCCCATGTCCTCGTCGATCTCGGTCTTGCTGACATCGCGGGTCGGGCCGACACCACCGACGCCCAGCGGCTTGTTGAAGTCGAATTCGCCGTCCTGCAGCTGGCCGATGCGCGTCAGGCGCTCGCCCAGCGCATTGAGGCGGTTGGCCTCGGCCTGCAGCTCGCCCAGGCGCGCGGCCAGGGCGTTGATCTCGCGCTGGGAGTCGCGCCGGGTCGCTTCGATCTGCGCGTGCTGGTCGCGCACTTCGGCGCGCAGCGCGGCGGTGTCAGCCGATGCCGGCGCCGGTGCCGGCGGTGAAGCCCACGCCCAGCAGCAGCGCCAGGGCCATGCCGGGACGGCGCTGGCCATGCTGGCCGGCGATGTGCAGCGCGTTCTCAAGCACTGCACGCGATTTGTTTACGATGGTCTGATAGGTCATAAGTCCGATGTCTGATTTCAAGCCCAAGCCCACGCGTCCACCCTCATCCCCGCTGCCGGCGCTCGATGCGCTGCTTGCGGAGCCTGCTGGCGACCCGATCCGGCGAGCCATGTGGCTCGACGGGCTGGACCGTCGGTTACGCCCCCTCCTGCCGGATCCGCTGGCCGCGCATGCGCGGCTGGCTAACTTCGAAAACGGCAGGCTCGTGTTTGTGGTCGATTCGCCGGTGTGGCGGGCCCGGTTGCGGCTCGCGACACCGGAACTGCTCGACGCGGCCCGATCCCTCGGACTTGCTGCTGCCGAACTGGTCATCAAGACCGCCCCTGTGATGCCCCGCCCCACGCAGGTCACCCGTCCGGCCGTTGCACTGTCGGAAGCTGCGCGACTGGCATTCCAGACCGCGCTGTCCCCGGCGACACCGCCCGATCCTTCCGGGCCCGGTGACGCCGACTGATCTTTTGGACGCTTGGCATGGTTCATGCCCGTGACGACCGTGTGATCAGCGACCGGGGGCATGCTAACGGCGCCTGCCGGCCTGTTTGTTAAGGGTCCGGAAGCGTTTTGGAATAAAAACGTTAAAAAAACGTTATGCCGTCACGAGGGGTTCACCTCTGTGACGCAGGCCCTGACTGAAGGGGGACGGTCACCCCGGGTGCGAAGTACCGAAGCCACACTGTGGCCTGGCGACGTTGCAGGAAACGACGGACGGTCGCGGGAACGAGCGGATTTTGACCCGGACCCGGCCCTGTCAGGCCGGCTGCGGTGTGCCGAATGCCAGGGGGGCCGGCTCGTCACCACGGAAGGTGACCTCCTCCCACGCCGAGGTCTCGGCCATCAGCGCCCGCACCAGCTTGTTGTTGAGGGCGTGGCCGGACTTGTAGCCCTCGTAGGCGCCGATGATCGGGTGGCCGACCAGGTACAGGTCGCCCACCGCGTCGAGGATCTTGTGGCGGACGAACTCGTCGGCGTAGCGCAGGCCGTCGTCGTTGAGCACGCGGAACTCGTCCAGCACGATCGCGTTGTCCATCGAGCCGCCCAGGCCGAGGTTGCGCTCGCGCATGTACTCCAGGTCGCGCATGAAGCCGAAGGTGCGCGCGCGGCTGACTTCCTTGACGTAGGAGGCGGTGGAGAAGTCGACCTCGGCGCGCGACTGCGACGTCGGGAATGGCCGGGTGGTCGAACTCGACGGTGAAGCCGACCCGGAAGCCGTCGTACGGCTCGAAGCGGGCGACCTTGTCGCCGTCGCGCACTTCGACCGGCTTGAGGATGCGGATGAAGCGCTTGGCGCGCGTCCTGCTCGGCGATGCCGGCGGACTGCAGCAGGAACACGAACGGACCGGCCGAGCCGTCCATGATCGGCACTTCCGGCGCGGACAGGTCGATGTAGGCGTTGTCGATGCCCAGGCCGGCCAGCGCCGACATCAGGTGCTCGACCGTCTGGACCTTGGCCGGGCCGCAGCTCAGGCCGGTGCACAGCATGGTCTCGGTGACCAGGTCGGCGCGCGCGGGTACTTCGACCACCGGGTCGAGATCGACGCGGCGGAACACGATGCCGGCATCCACCGGGGCCGGGCGCAGGGTGAGGAACACCTTCTCGCCGCTGTGCAGGCCCACGCCGGTGGCGCGGATCACGTTCTTGAGGGTGCGCTGGCGCAGCATGGGCGGGGCAGGCCTTTCTTGTGCGTGGACGCGTATTGACGACGGCCTGGGGCGACACCGCCCGATGGTCGGGGAGGTGCTTCAAAACGGCGGAAGAGTACCACGCAGGCTGCCTGAACCTGAACGGAAACGGACGCTCCGTCCGCACCCGTGTCACGGCCACGCATGGCGTCGCAAGACTGACCGGCCGACCGGCGATCGCGCCGGTCGGGCAATACCGCCGGGACGGACACCCCGGCCGGGCCAATCGCTACGGACGCCGGAGCGGCCAACGGTCAGTCCGCCTGGCGGCGCAGGAACGCCGGGATGTCCAGGTAACTGTTGTCGGTCGCCGAAGTCGGCCGCCGCCGGCGTCGGCGGCTCGGTGCCGCGGGCCGCCGACGCTGCCACCGCGGCTGCGCAGCTGGCCGAAGCCGATCGGAGGCGGCGTCGATCGCGGCCGGCGCGTGCCGATCGCGCTTGACCTGCGTCGATCGGCTAGACCGGTGGTGCCGTCGCGCACCAGCTGGACGCTGGCTGACGCGCACGGCTCGCGACTCGCGCTGGCCCGGCTGGCGGGCCGACGGCGCGGTTGAGGCCGGTGGCGACCACGGTGACGCGACCTCGTCCTGCATGTCCGGGTCGAGCACGGTGCCGATGACGACGGTGGCGTCCTCCGAGGCGAACTCCTCGATGGTGCGGCCGACTTCGTCGAACTCGGCCATGGTGAAGTCCGGGCCGGCGGTGATGTTGACCAGGATGCCGTTGGCGCCGGACAGGTTGACGTCGTCCAGCAGCGGGTTCTGGATCGCGGCCTCGGCCGCGGCCTGCGCGCGGTCGTCGCCGCGGGCGCGAGCCGGTGCCCATCATCGCCAGGCCCATCTCGGACATGACGGTGCGCACGTCGGCGAAGTCGACGTTGATCAGGCCCGGGCGCACGATCAGGTCGGCGATGCCCTGCACGGCGCCCAGCAGCACGTCGTTGGCGGCGCGGAAGGCCTGGATCATGGTGGCGTTGCGGCCGAGCACGGTGATCAGCTTCTCGTTCGGGATGGTGATCAGCGAGTCGCAGTGGTGGCTCAGCTCCTCGATGCCCTTGAGCGCGACCTGCATGCGGCGGCGGCCTTCGAACGGGAACGGCTTGGTGACCACGGCGACGGTCAGGATGCCCATCTCCTTGGCCAGCTGCGCCACGACCGGCGCCGCGCCGGTGCCGGTGCCGCCGCCCATGCCGGCGGTGATGAACACCATGTCGGCGCCGCTGCAGCGCGTCCATGATGCGCTCGCGATCCTCGAGCGCGGCCTGGCGGCCGACTTCGGGGTTGGCGCCCGCGCCCAGGCCCTTGGTGACGTTGCCGCCGAGCTGCAGCTGCAGCTTGGCGCCGCAGTTCTTGATCGCCTGCGAGTCGGTGTTGGCGGTGATGAACTCCACGCCGTCGACGCTGCCGTTGACCATGTGCGCGACCGCGTTGCCGCCGCCGCCGCCCACGCCGATGACCTTGATGACCGCGTTCGGGGCCATCTTTTCTACCAGTTCGAAATGTGCCATGTCCGTGTCCTCTTGTGTGATTGTGATTGGTGATTCGTGATTGGAATCGCGTGCATTGCCTGCTCATCGCATCATGTGTTGTCAGTTACTGCCGCTTGCCCACTCGTCGCTGCCTGCCGCTTGCCTTGCCGTCGCGTCCGATCGCCGTCACGATCACCAATCCCGGCGTTCAGAACTCGCCGCGGTACCAGTTCTTGCAACTTGTTGAAGAAGCGTGCCCGCGCGCCCGGTCGGCAGCACCGGGCGGCGCGGGTTCTCGATCTGGCTGCCCATCAGCAGCAGGCCCACGCCGGTGGCGTGCACCGGGTTGCCGACCACTTCGCCCAGGCCGGTGACGTGCTGCGGGATGCCCACGCGCACCGGCATCTGCAGCATTTCCTCGGCCAGCTCGACCACGCCTTCCATCTTCGAGGCGCCGCCGGTCAGCACCATGCCGGCGCGCACGAGCTGCTCGAAGCCGGAGCGGCGCAGTTCGGCCTGCACCATCTCGAAGATTTCCTCGTAGCGCGCCTGCACCGCCTGCGCCAGCGACGTGGCGCGGCAGGCGGCGCGGCGGACGGTCGCCGACGCTCGGGACCTGGATGCGATTCCTCCGCCGTCGCCAGCTGCGCCAGCGCGCAGGCGTAGCGGACCTTGATCTGCTCGGCTTCCGGCGTCGGCGTGCGCAGCATGTGCGCGATGTCCTTGGTGACCTTGTCGCCGGCGATCGGCAGGCTGGCGCGTGTGCGCGATCGCGCCCTGCACGAACACCGCGATGTCGGTGGTGCCGGCGCCGATGTCGACCAGCACCACGCCGAGCTCGCGCTCGTCGGCTGGTCAGCACCGCGGGCTGGAAGCCAGCGACGCCCAGGATCAGGTCGTCGACCTGCAGGCCGCAGCGCTGCACGCACTTGCTGATGTTGGCGGCGGCCGACTGCGCGCAGACCACCAGGTGCGCGTGCACTTCCAGGCGCACGCCGGTCATGCCGACCGGGTTGCGGATGCCTTCCTGCGAGTCGTCGAGCACGTATTCGCGCGGGATCGCGTGCAGGATCTTCTGGTCGGCCGGGATCGCGACCGCCTTGGCCGCCTCCAGCACGCGGTCGAGGTCGCCGTAGGTCACCTCGCCGTCGCGGATCGGCACGATGCCCGGCGAGTTGCGGCACTGCATGTGGCTGCCGGAGATCGAGGCGTAGACCGAGCGGATCTCGCAGCCGGCCATCAGCTCGGCTTCCTCGATCGCGCGCTGGATCGACTGCACGGTGGATTCGATGTCCACCACCACGCCGCGCTTGCAGGCCGCGCGATTCGTGCGAGCCGATGCCGATCACCTCGATCTGGCCTGCGCCGGGCGAGTACTCGCCGACCAGCGCGACCACCTTGGAGGTGCCGATGTCGAGGCCGACGATCAGCGACTTGTCGCCCTTGCGATTCATGCGATGCCTTTGACGTGCCGTGGACGCGATGCCCGGCCGAGGTCGCGGCGGATGGGTGGCAGCGGGGCGGCGGCGTTGGCCGATCGCCGGCATCGCCGGCTCGGGCTGCGGCGACCGCGCCCACGTCAGCGCAAAGCCGTTGGTGTAGCGCAGGTCGGCGCGCGCCAGGCGCTGCGCGGTGCTGCGCGAGCAGCTGCGGCAGCAGGCGCGCGAAGCGCGCCAGGCGCGGCGCGCGCTCGCCGCGGCCGACCACGACCTCGGTGCCGTCGGCCAGGCCGAGCGTCCAGCTGCCGCGCGCGTCCAGCGCGCACGCTCGCGCACCTGCAGGCCGGCGGCGACGAACAGCGGCGCGCGACTCGTTGTAGAGCGCGACCACCTCCGGCACGCGCGCGTCCGGGCCCGTCGAAGCAGCGGCAGGCCGCGCCGGCACCGCGATGCCGTTCGGCCGGGAACAGCTCGCCGCTGCTCGGACAGCAGGCGGTCCTCGCCCCAGCGCGCGAACGGGCGGTGTTCGACTGACGCGCACTTCCAGCACGTCCGGCCAGCGCTTGCGCACTTCGGCGCGTCTCCACCCACGGCAGCGCCGCCACCGCGGCCTGCGCATGCGTCCAGGTCGACCGCGAAGAAGCCGCGCTGCGCGTGCGGCAGCACCGCCGCGCGCAGCGCGCGCCTCGTCGACCTGCTGCGAACTCGCCGGTGCACGCGCAGGCGTGCGCAGCGGCCAGCGCTCGCCGCCGACCCAGCCGTTGAGCACGGCGACCACCGGCAGCGACCACCAGCGCCACCGCCAGCAGCCAGGCCAGCGATGCGCAGCAGCGCGTTCATCGCGCGGCGCTCCTCCGGCAGGTCTGCTCGAGGATCCGCCAGCACAGCTCTTCGAAGATCGATGCCGACCTGCGCGCGCCGCCTTGGGCACCAGCGAGTGGCTGGTCATGCCCGGCGCGGTGTTGACCTCCAGCAGGTAGAAGCCGCCGTGTCGCGGTCGCGCATCACGTCGACGCGGCCCCAGCCGCTGCAGCCGGCGGCGCGGAAGGCGGCCAGCGCGAGTGCGCGGATCTCGCGCCTCGTCCTCGCCTTCCAGGCCCGGGCACAGGTACTGCGTGTCCTCGGCGACGTACTTGGCGTGGTAGTCGTACCACTCGCCCTTGGGCACGATGCGGATCGACGGCAGCGCGCATCGTCGCCGCAGGATGCGCGACGGTCAGCTCGTCGCCCTGCGACCATCTGCTCCATCAGCAGCTCGCCGGGGTAGCGCGCGGCCAGCGCGACCGCGTCGTCGAGGTCGGCGTCGTCGAACACGCGCGACGACGCCGACGCTGGAACCTTCGCACGAGGGCTTGACGATCACCGGCAGGCCGAGCTCGCGCGCGGCGGCATGCACGTCGGCGCCCGGCGCCAGGCGCACGTAGCGCGGCGTCGGCAGGCCCAGCGCCAGCCACACCTGCTTGGTGCGGATCTTGTCCATGGCTCAGCGCCGAGCCGAGCACGCCGCGAGCCGGTGTACGGCACGCCGAGCGCCTCGAGCAGGCCCTGCAGCACGCCGTCCTCGCCGCCGCCCTTGTTGCCGTGCAGGATGTTGAAGACGCGGTCGACCTTGCCGCGCACGGATCGCATCGACCAGCGCCGGGATGCCGTCGACCGCGTGCGCATCGACGCCGCGCGCACGCAGCGCGTCGAGCACGTTGCGGCCGGAATCCAGCGACACCTCGCGCTCGGCGCTGGTGCCGCCCATCAGCACGGCGACGCGGCCGAAGCCGGCCGGATCGTCGAGCCTGAGCGGCGGCGAGCGACGGGGTCATGCGCCCTCCTGCGTTGCATCGGCCGCCGGCTTGAAGCCGGTCGCCGCCAGCTGCTGCGCGGCGTGGCCGATGTCGCCGGCGCCCATCATCAGCAGCAGGTCGCCGTCGTGCAGCACGTCGGGCAGCACGCTCGGCCAGGTCGGCGGCGCCGGCCGACCACCACCGGGTCGATGCGGCCGCGCGCGCGGATCGCGCGCGCCAGCGACTTCGCGTCGGCGCCGGCGATCGGCGCTTCGCCGGCGGCGTAGACCTCGGTCAGCACCAGCGCGTCGACGCCCGACAGCACCGCGGCGAAGTCGTCGAACAGGTCGCGCGTGCGGCTGTAGCGGTGCGGCTGGAACGCCACGACCAGGCGCTTGTCCGGCCAGCCGCCGCGCGCGGCCGCGAACACCGCCGCCAGTTCGCTTGCGGATGGTGGCCGTAGTCGTCGACCAGGTGACCAGCGCCGCCGGCCGGCGTGGGCACCTCGCGCCAGCAGGTTGAAGCGGCGGCCGATGCCGGCGAAGCTTCTCCAGCGCGCGCGCGATCGCGTCGCGGCTCGACGCCCAGCTGCCAGCCGATCGGCGGCCGCGGCCAGCGCGTTCTGCACGTTGTGGCGGCCCGGCAGCGCCAGCGTCACCGGCGTGCGGCGTGCCGTCGGGCAGGCACAGCGTGAAGCGCATGCGCGCCGCCGTCCTGGCGCGACGTCCTCGGCGCGCACGTCGGCGCTCTCGGCGAAGCCGTAGGTCATCACGTGGCGCGGCGTCTTCGCGGCCAGCGCCGCGACTTCCGGGTCGTCGATGCACAGCACCGCCAGGCCGTAGAACGGCAGGCGGTGCAGGAACTCGTCGAACGCCGCCTGCACGCTGGCGAAGTCGCCGCCGTAGTTCTCCAGGTGGTCGGCGTCGATGTTGGTGACGACCGCGATCAGCGGGTTCAGGCGCAGGAAGCTGCCGTCGCTCTCGTCGGCCTCGGCCACCAGCCACTGGCCGCCGCCGAGCTTGCGCGTTGGCGCCGGCCGCCAGCAGCTGGCCGCCGATCACGAAGGTCGGGTCGAGCCCGCCTTCGGCCAGCACGCTGGCGGTCAGCGAGGTGGTGGTGGTCTTGCCGTGGGTGCCGGCGATGGCGATGCCGCGCTTGAAGCGCATCAGCTCGGCCAGCATCTCCGCGCGCGGCACCACCGGGATGCGCTGCGCGCGCGCTTCCATCAGTTCGGGGTTGTCGGCCTTGATCGCGCTGGACACCACCACGCAGTCGGCGCCCAGCACGTTGGCGGCGGCGTGGCCGCGGTGCACGGTCGACGCCCAGCGCGGCCAGCCGGCGGGTCACGGCGTTGTCGGCCTTGTCCGAGCCGCGAGACCTGGTAGCCCAGCGTGCACAGCACCTCGGCGATGCCGCTCATGCCGACGCCGCCGATGCCGATGAAGTGCACGCGCGGGAAGGCCCGGGCGAGGTCGCCGGTGTGCTGCAGGCGGCGGCGGACGGTCATGCTCATGCGCGCGCCTCCTGGGTGTGGCGTTGGATCGTGTCGAGGACGATGTCGGCGACGCGTTCGGCGGCATCGGGTTGGGCGAGCGCGCGCGCGCGACTGCGCCATGCGCAGCAGGCGCGACGCGCTCGGCAGAGGATTTCCAGCGTGGCCGCAGAGGCGTTCGGCGAGGGTTTCGTCCTGCGGCAGCAGCCTGGGCGGCGCCGCGGTCGACCAGGTACTCGGCGTTGCTTGGTCTGGTGGTCGTCGACCGCCTGCGGGAACGGCACCAGCACGCTGCCGACGCCGACCGCGCACAGTTCGGCCAGGGTCAGCGCGCCGGCGCGGCAGACCACCACGTCGGCCCAGGCGTAGGCGCCGGCCATGTCGGCGATGAAGGGCTCGACGCGCGCGGCGACGCCGGCCTCGGCGTACGCCTGCGTGGCGTCATCGCGCATCGCTTCGCCGCACTGGTGGCGCACGTCGAAGTGCGGCGTGCCGCGCAGCGCGGCGCAGCGCCTGCGGCACGCGCCTCGTTGAGCGCGCGCGCGCCCTGGCTGCCGCCCAGCACCAGCAGCCGCAGCGGCGCCGGTGCGGCCGGCGAAGCGCGCGTCGGGCGCCGGCACGCGCGGCGATCTCGTCGCGCACCGGATTGCCGACCACCGTCTCGCTGCGGTCGGGGAAGCGTATCCGGGAAACCGGTCAGCACGCGCTCGCGCCAACCGCGCCAGCACGCGGTTGGTCATGCCCGGCGCGCGGTTCTGCTCGTGCACCAGCAGCGGCATGCGCGGCCAGGCGCGCGGCCAGCCCGCCGGGCCCGGCGGCGAAGCCGCCGAAGCTGACCACCGCGCGCGGCTGGCGCGCGCGCAGCACGCGCGCGCGCCTGCGCACCGCGCGCAGCAGCAGCAGCGGCGCCGCCAGCAGCGTGGCGATGCCCTTGCCGCGCAGGCCGCGCACGGCGATGGTGTCGATCGCGATGCCGTGCTGCGGCACCAGCCGCGTTTCCATGCCGCCGTCCGCGCCCAGCCACACCACCGGCACGCCGCGCGCGCGCAGCGCCTGCGCCACCGCCAGGCCCGGGAAGATATGCCCGCCGGTGCCGCCGGCCAGGATCATCACCGGGCCGCTGCATGTCGAGCGGCCGCGCTCATCGCCGCGCCTTCCGAAGCGTCGGCTCGACGCGCTGGCGCAGGCGGCTGGTGCCGCGCACGGCATCGACCGCACGCGCGGCCACCGGCGCGGCTGCGCCGGCAGCGGCTGACGCGGTGGCCGGCGCACCGGCCGACGGCTGCGCCGCCTCGCCGCGCAGGCGCGCGACCTGGCGCTGCGGCGCGGTCGAGTTCGTAGCGACACGCGCAGCAGCAGGCCCATCGCCGCGCAGGTCATCAGCACGCTGGAGCCGCCGGAGGAAATCAGCGGCAGGGTCAGGCCCTTGGTCGGCAGCAGGCCGAGGTTCACGCCGATCGAGACGAAGCTCTGCAGGCCGATCCACAGGCGCGATGCCGAAGGCGCAGTAGCCGGCGAAGTGGCGGCGCATCTCCACGCACTTCAGGCCGAGCCAGAACGCGCGCCCGGCCAGCAGCGCGTACAGCGCCGACCACCAGGCACACGCCGACGAAGCCGAGTTCCTCGGCGATCACCGCGAAGATGAAGTCGGTGTGCGCCTCGGGCAGGTAGTGCGAGCTTCTGGACCGATGCCGCCCAGGCCCACGCCGAGCCACTCGCCGCGGCCGATCGCCATCAGCGCGTTGGTCAGCTGGTAGCCGCTGTCGAACGGGTCTGCCCACGGGTCCATGAAGGAGGTCAGGCGGCGCACGCGGTACGGCTCGAGCGATCGCCACCACCGCCAGCAGCGGCAGGCCGACCAGCACCGGCGCCGAACATGCGCGGCATGTTGCACGCCGCCCAGCACCAGCATGCCGCCGGTGATCGCCAGGAGCAGCGACGGCCGAACCGAAGTCCGGCTGCAGCAGCAGCAGCACCGACCAGCACGCCGGCCACGCCGCAGCGGCTTGAGCATCGCCGGCCAGCGTGGCGCTGACCTCGTCGCGGTAGCGCACGAGGTAGCTCGCCAGCCAGACGATGTAGCATCAGCTTGACCGCCTCGACCACCTGGAAGTTGGAGATGCCCAGGTTGATCCAGCGCCGCGCGCCGTTGACGCTGTGGCCGATGCCCGGCACGAACACCAGCAGCAGCAGGCGAAGCACAGCAGCAGCAGCAGCTGGCTGCGCTGCTTCGACGGTCTTCAGCTCGGTGCGCATCGGCCAGCACGCCAGCACCATGCCCAGCCGCGAGGAACATCAGGTGGCGGGTCAGGAAGTAGAACGGCCCGACGTCCATGCCCTCGCCGATGGCGATCGAAGCTGGAGCCCACCATCACCACGCCCAGGCACGCCAGCGCGCAGCGCCAGCGCCGAGCAGCCACGGGTCGAAGCGACCGCCGATGGCGTCGAGGCGCGTGGCCTGGCGGTGGCGTGTCGCACGGCATGGCGGCGCGTTCGCATCAGCGCACCTTCAACGTGGCCAGGCCGACCAGCACCAGCACCACCGAGATGATCCAGAAGCGCACGATCACGCGCGGCTCCGGCCAGCCCTTGAGTTCGAAGTGGTGGTGGATCGGCGCCATCCGGAACACGCGCTTGCCGGTCAGCTTGAACGACGGCGACCTGGATCATCACCGACAGCGTCTCGATGACGAAGATGCCGCCCATGATCACCAGCACCAGTTCCTGGCGCACGATCACCGCGATGCGTGCCGAGCACCGCGCCCAGCGCCAGCGCGCCGATGTCGCCCATGAACACCATCGCCGGATAGGTGTTGAACCACAGGAAGCCCGAGCCCGGCGCCGGCGATGGCCGCGCAGATGATCACCAGCTCGCCCGCGCCGGGCACCTGCGGGATCTGCAGGTACTCGGAGAACACCGCGTTGCCCGAGGCGTAGGCGAACACGCCCAGCGCGCAGGCCACCAGCACGGTCGGCATGATCGCCAGGCCGTCGAGGCCGTCGGTCAGGTTGACCGCGTTGGAGAAGCCGACGATCCAGAAGTAGGCGATGGCCACGAAGCTGAACGCCGCCAGCGGCAGCGCCACGTCCTTGAACAGCGGCACGTAGAACGTGGTCGCCGCCGGCACGTCGGCGGTCAGGTACAGGAACATGCCCGCGGCCAGGCCGAACGATCGACTGCAGCAGCGTACTTGCTGCGCGACTTCAGGCCGTTGGGATCGCGCCTGACGATCTTGATCCAGTCGTCGCACCAGCCGATCGCGCCGAAGGCCGATCATCACCGCCAGCACCACCCAGACGTAGCGGTTGCGCAGGTCGCCCCACAGCAGCACCGAGGCCAGCACGGTGAGCAGGATCAGCGCGCCGCCCATGGTCGGCGTGCCGGCCTTGGAGAAGTGCGACTGCGGGCCGTCGGTGCGGATCGGCTGGCCGCCCTTGAGCTGGCCCAGCCGGCGGATCACCGCCGGGCCCCAGCCACAGCGACAGCGCCAGCGCGGTCAGCGCGCCGAGGATGCCGCGGAAGGTGAGGTAGTCGAACAGGCCGAAGAGGCTCTCGCAGCTGCTGCAGCCAGCGCGCGAGTTCAAGCAGCATCGGTGTCCCCCTTCCCCGTGTGCGGCGCATCCGAGCAGCAGTGCCGTGACGATCGCGTCCATCGCGCTGCCGCGCGACCCCTTCACCAGCACGCGCACGCCGGTCGGCGCGCATGCCGCGCAGCGCATCGCGCAAGGCCGCGACCAGTGCGGCGTGCGGTGTCGAAATGCGCGCGCGCCGTCGCCGAAGGCCTCGCGCTGCGGCGCGCGCTCAGCGGGCCGAGCGTGAACAGCCGCGCGATGCCGGCGCTGCGCGCGCGCCGACCGGCTTCGGCATGCATGCCGTCGGCGTCGTCGCCCAGTTCGCGCATGTCGCCCAGCACCAGCCAGGCCTCGCCGCCGCGCCTGCGGCCAGCGTGTCGATGGCGGCGGCCACGCGAGCCGGGGTTGGCGTTGTAGCTGTCGTCGATCAGCACGCGCGCCGTTGCCGCAGGCGGTGCGCGACCAGCCGGCCCGGCACCGGCTGCGCCGCGGCCAGGCCCGGCGACGATCTGCGACAGCGCGGCGCCTGCGGCCAGCGCCAGCGCCGCGGCGGCCAGCGCGTTGCGCACGTTGTGGCGGCCCGGCAGCGGCAGCGTGACCTCGGCCTCGCCCGTGCGGCGTGACCAGCACGAAGCGCGCTGCCGTCGTCGGCCAGCGCTGATGTCGCGCGCGGTGACGTCGGCGCTGGCCTCGAGGCCGAAGCGCAGCAGGCGGCGGCCATGCGCACGCTCGGCGAAGATACGGCGCGAAGGCGTCGTCGGCATTGATCACCGCCACGCCGTCGGCCGGCAGCGCGTCGTAGATCGCGCGCCTTGGTCTCGGCCACGCCCAGCAGGCTGCCCATGCGCTCCAGGTGCGCCGGCGCGATGTTGTTGACCAGCGCCGACGTCGCGGCCGCGCGATGGCGGTCAGGTAGGCGATGTCGCCCGGCTTGCCGGCGCCCATCTCGTAGATGGCGAACTGCGGCGTCCTCGGGCGCGTCGAGCACCGCCAGCGGCAGGCCGATCTCGTTGTTGCGGTTGCCCGGGTTGGCGTAGGTGCGGCCGGCGCGCTGCAGGATCGCCAGCGGTCAGCGTCTTGACGCTGGTCTTGCCGTTGCTGCCGGTGATGCGCGACCACGCGCGTGCGCGCGGTCGCGCTGCACGCGCGGCGGCGAAGTCGGCCAGCGCGCGCTGCGGTGTCGGCGACCACGACCTGCGGCAGCGTCGACGTCGACAGCTCGCGCGACACCAGCAGCGCGGCCGACGCCGGCGCTGGCCGCGGCCTGGCGACATGGTCGTGGCCGTCGAAGCTCTCGCCCTTGCAGCGCGACGAACAGCGCTGCCCGGCATCGGCAAGCGCGCGGGTGTCGGTGGCGACCGCGTCGACGATGCGGTCGTCGCCCAGCAGACGCGCCGCCGGTCCAGCTGCGCGATCTGCGAGAGCGGCACCGGCTTCATGCCGCGCGCCTCCAGCGCGCGGCGCGGCCACCTGCGGTGTCGTCGAACGGATGCTGCACGCCGTCGATTTCCTGGTAGGGCTCGTGGCCCTTGCCGGCGATCAGCACGATGTCGTCCGGCGCCGGCCTCGCCGATGCGCGCGTGCGATCGCGGCGGCGCGGTCGCGCTGCACGATGGCGCGCGTCGCGGGTCGCGCGAAGCCGGCCGAGGATGTCGGCGACGATCGCGTCGCCGTCCTCGCTGCGCGGGTTGTCGTCGGTGACGATGACCGTATCGGCCAGGCGTTCGGCGATCGCCGCCATCTGCGGGCGCTTGCCGCGGTCGCGCTCGCCGCCGCAGCCGAACACGCAGATCAGCCGCGCCTGCGCGTGGCGCGCGCAGGCTGAGTCAGCGCCTGCTCCAGCGCGTCGGGCGTGTGCGCGTAGTCGACCACCACCAGCGGCTGGCGCGCCGCTGCTCGCCGCCGCAGGCGGTTCATGCGGCCGTGCGACCGGCTGCAGCCGCGCCAGCGTGTCGGCGATGGTCGGCCGGCGCTCAGCCCAGCGCATGCAGCGCGCCGGCGACGGCCAGCAGGTTGTCGACGTTGAAGCGGCCCAGCAGCGGCGAGCGCACCGGATGCGCCTGGCGTCGTCGATGCGCAGGTCGAAGGCGATGCCGCGGTCGTCGAGCGCGATCGCCTCGGCGCGCACGCGTGGCGCCGGTCGCGCCGCGCGAGCTCAGGCCGATGGCGCGCACGCCGGCCGGCAGCGACGCGTGCAGCTGCGCGGCCGAACGCATCGTCCAGGTTGACCACCGCCGCCGCAGGCCCGGCCAGGCGAACAGCCGCGCCTTGGCCGCGCCGTAGCTGTCCATGTCGCCGTGGTAGTCGAGGTGGTCGCGGGTGAGGTTGGTGAACACCGCCACGTCGAAATGCACGCCGTCGACGCGGCCCTGGTCGAGCGCGTGCGAGCTCACTTCCATCGCCACGGCCTGCGCGCCGGCGTCGCGCATCTGCGCCAGCAGCGCATGCATGCTGCAGCACCAGCGGCGTGGTGAACCCGGTCGGCCACGACGTCGGCCATACAGGCCGGCGCCGAGCGTGCCGATGCTGCCGGCGGCGCGTGCCGCGCAGCGTCCAGGCCTGCGCCAGCAACTGCACGGTCGAGGTCTTGCCGTTGGTGCCGGTGACGCCGACCACGTCATCGCGTCGGTGGACGCTGCCGTGGAAGCGGTCGGCCATCGCGCCCAGGCGCGCGCGCAGGCCGGGCACGGCGATCGCATCGGCCGGCGCGGCGCAGCTCGTCCGGTGCCGGCGGCTCGAACAGGATCGCGCGCCGCGCCGGCGGCTCGCGCCTGGTCGACGAAGCCCAGGCCGTGCGCGCCGAAGCCCGCCGATGGCGACGAAGGCATCGCCCGGCTCGCAGCTCGCGGCTGTCCATGCACCAGGCCGCGCGATCGCGAGGTCGCGCGGCGATGCCGGCGCACGTCGGGCAGCAGGTCGGCCAGCGGCATGGCGCGGCTCATTGCGCAGCCTCCGCGACGGCGGCCGGCGGCCAGCGCACGGCGCGGCAACGGCTCGGGCAGCGATCGGCGAGGCCGTCGACGCCGGCACCACCGGCGCGCTGCCGCTGGCACGCCGCTGGCCTTGCGGCGCTTGGCTTCGGCCTCGGCCTGCGCGGCGAGCCAGGTGTCGATGTCGTCCGGCGGCACGTCCATCAGGCGCAGCGCGCCGTCCATGACGTTGCTGGAACACCGGCGCCGACACCAGGCCGCCGTAGTAGCCCCGGCCGCGTCGGGATCGTTGATCACCACCACCATCGCGAAGCGCGGATTGTCCACCGGCACCAGGCCGGCGAAGAACGACATGTAGCGGCGCGAATAGCCGCCGCCGCTGACCTTGCGCGCGGTGCCGGTCTTGCCGGCGACGTGGTAGCCCAGGATCGCCGCCTGGGTCGCGGTGCCGCCCGGCTCGGTCACGGTCTGCATCATGTCGCAGCACCTGCGTGCGCGATCGCCGGCGACAGCACCTGCGCGCGGCTCGTTGCCGCTCGCCCTTGACGAAGGTCGGCGTGATCAGCGCGCCCGCCGTTGCCGAGCGCCGCGTAGGCCTGCGCGATCTGCAGCGGCGTCGCCGACAGGCCGTAGCCGTAGGACATGGTCTGCCTTGGTCGTGCCGCTCCAGCGCGCCGGCGGCGGCAGCACGCCGGCCGACTCGCCGGGGAAGCCGCTGCCGGGCTTCTGGCCGTAGCCGAAGCGGCGCAGGAACTCGTAGAAGTACTGCGTCGTCGGCAGCTGCGCGGCCAGCTTGGCCGCGCCGATGTTCGAGCTCTTGGTGATCACGCCGGTGAGGTCGAGCACGCCGTAGTTGTGGATGTCGCGTGATGCGTGTAGCGGCCGCAGCGGCATCCAGCCCGGGCTGGTGTTGAACAGCGTGTCGGGCGTGACCACGCCGGCCTCGAGCGCGGCGGCGACGGTGATCGGCTTCATCGTCGAGCCCGGCTCGACCACGTCGGTGACCGCGCGGTTGCGATGCGCGTCGGCGTTGCCCGGCGCCACCGCGTTCGGGTTGTAGGTGGGCAGGTTGACCATCGCCAGCACTTCGCCGGTGGCCACGTCCAGCACCACCGCCGAGCCGCTGCTGGCGCCGGTGCGCAGCAGCGCGTCGCGCAGCTCGCGGTAGGCCAGGTACTGGATGCGGCGGTCGATGGTGAGGGTGAGGTCCTTGCCCGGCTCGGCGGCGCGGACCAGGTCGACGTTCTCGACGATGCGGCCGCGGCGGTCGCGGATCACGCGCTTGGCGCCGGGCTTGCCGCGCAGCCAGTCGTCGAACGCCAGCTCCAGGCCTTCCTGGCCGCGGTCGTCGATGTTGGTGAAGCCCAGCACGTGCGCCATCGCCTCGCCCTGCGGGTAGAAGCGGCGGAACTCGCGCTGCGAGTACACGCCCGGGATGCCGTGCGCGAGGATCCGCCTGCGCCTCGTCGGGGTTGATCCGGCGCTTGAGGTAGACGAATTCCTTGTCGGCGCGCTGGCTGATGCTTGCGCGTCAGCTAGTCCACGCGGCACGCCCAGCGCCTCGGCCAGCTCCGGCAGGCGGTCGGGCGTCTTCAGCAGTTCCTGCGGGTTGCCCCAGATCGACTCCACCGGCGTGGACACCGCCAGCGGCTCGCCGTTGCGGTCGGTGATCATGCCGCGCGAGGTCGGGATCGGGATCTCGCGCAGGAAGCGCTCGTCGCCCTGCTGCTGGTAGAACTCGTTGTTGACCAGCTGCAGCGTGAGCGGCGCGCCGACCAGCGCCAGCGAGCACAGGCCCAGCGCGCCACGCCACCAGCAGCAGGCGGCTGCGCAGGTTGAGCGCATGCGCTGCGCGCACCGCCGGCCGTGTCGCCAGGCGCGCCTTCAGGCGCTGCCACGGCGAGGCGCGCTCGGTGCGCTGCGGCGGACGGCTGTCGATGCCGGTCATGGACGCACCACCACGATTTCGGCGGCCTCCGGGAACTTCATGCCCAGCGCGGTCGCGCGCGACCTGGTCGATGCGGTTGGCTCTCGGCCCAGGTGGCCTGCTCCAGCTGCAGGCGGCCGAATTCGATGTTGAGTTCGTCGCGCGCCTTTTCCAGCGCGCGTCAGCTCGACGAACAGCTGGCGGTGGCGTGGCGCGCGTGCACCACGCCGAGCGCGGAGACGACGTTGGCCAGCGATCAGCACGGTCAGCAGCAGGCGCGCGGCTCATGCGCCGCCCCGCCGGCGCCCAGCTTCTCGGCGACGCGCAGCACCGCGCTGCGCGCGCGCGGGTTGGCGGCGGTCTCGGCGGCGTCGGCCTTCTGCGCGCCGCCGATGGCGCGCAGCGTCGGGCACGAAATCGCCGGCCTCGCGGCAGCCGGCGGTTGGCCGGCGGCGCCTTGGCGTGGCGCGCGATGAACTGCTTGACGATGCGGTCTTCCAGCGAATGGAAGCTGATCACCGCCAGCCGGCCGCCGGGCTTCAGGCGCGTCCAGCGCGGCGTCCAGGCCGGCTTCGAGGTCGGCCAGCTCGCGGTTGATGAAGATGCGGATGCGCCTGGAAGCTGCGCGTGGCCGGATGGATCTTGCTGCTCGCCGCGCGGCACCACGCGAGGCGATCAGGTCGGCCAGCTGCGCGGTGCGCGTGCAGCGGCTGGCCTCGCGCGGCGCGCGACGATGGCCCGGGCGATGCGGCGGCTCATGCGCTCCTCGCCGTAGGTCCACAGCACGTCGGCGATCTCGCGCTCGTCGGCGCGCGGCCAGCCACTGCGCGGCGCTTTCGCCGGCGTCCGGATCCATGCGCATGTCCAGCGGGCCGTCCTTGCCGAAGCTGAAGCCGCGCTCGGCGACGTCCAGCTGCGGCGACGACACGCCCAGGTCGAACAGCACGCCGTCGAGGCCGCGCGGCGGTCGCGTCCCAGTGCGCCAGGTCGGCGAAGCTGCCGCGGCGGATCGCCACGCGCGCGTCGCGCGCCGAACTCGCGTTCGGCCACGGCGATCGCTTCGGGATCCTTGTCCATCAGCAGCAGCCGGCCTCCGGGGCCGAGTTGTTCGCAGCACGCCGCGCGCATGGCCGCCGCGCCCGAAGGTGCCGTCCAGGTAGGTTCCGTCCCCGCGTACGCGCAGGCCTTCCAGGACCTGCGCGAACATCACCGGGAGGTGCGCCGGAGGGCGGCCGGCGCGCTGCGCGTCCTCGCCACCGCCCGTCACAGCTGCAGGTCGAGCATGTCCTCGCTCAGATCGTCGTCGACGATGGTCTGACGGATCTGCGCGTGGTGCGCCTGCTCGCTCCACAATTCGAACTTGTCGCCCATGCCCAGCAGCACGGCCTTCTTCTCGATGCCCACCGCGCTGCGATGGCTGGCGGGGATGCTGATGCGGCCGTTGCCGTCGAGCTCGACGAGCGTCGCCGCGCCGACCAGCTTCAGCTGCAGGTTGCGGTGGTCGCGCTTGGTGCTTGGGCAGCGCGTTGACCTGGTCGCGCACGCGCTCCCAGACCTGCTGCGGGTACAGGTAGAGGCAGCCGGACTCGAAGGGGTTGTAGGTGATGACCAGGCGGTTGCCGCACTCGCGCGCGACGAGCTCGCGGTAGGCGGTGGGCACCGCCAGCCGGCCCTTGTCGTCGATCGTGATGGCGGTCTCGCCCTGGAACATTCGCACCTGTCGCTGCCCGCCTCTACCCGGTCTGCTGCAGGACGCGACATTCGACCACGGAAAACCACAAATACCCCGGTTTTCCCTCGGATGCCCACCTTAGGCACGGCCCACAGGGTTGTCAACAAGTTTCCGGAGGCAATTTTCACTTGGCGCGTCAATGACTTGCAGCGAACTTCAGAGACTTGTTCAAGAGTTATCCACAAGCTGCTGTTTCGTCTCATATTTTGAGATATCCACAGGCCGAACTGCCCTCACGTGGCGTTCACGGCAATCGGTCGGCGGCGTTGGTGCGGCGCACCATCGCCGCCGACCGGCGCCGCGGCCGGCGTTCACCCGTGAATGGCGGTCGGCGTGGCGATACCTGCGATCGCGGCTGAAGCCGCTGCTACGGAAGATCGCGCTGCCGTCCCCGGGCACGCGACGCGATCCGGTGCGCGCTTGGCCGCGCAACCCATGCAGGGGCCGGAGGCGCTGCGCACGCCGGACCTCAGGGGGCGAAAAGAAGTGGCGGAGCCGGCCGATAAGCCGGGTTCTGTCGTGGACAGTCATTCCTCTAGGCGCAGCGTCACCGCTACGCTCAAGCAACCTACCCGGAGCCGACCGCGGGCCGCGTCATTGCGCTCCCTATTTGGTCTTGCTCCCGGTGGGGTTTGCCGTGCCGGTCTGTTGCCAGACTCGCGGTGCGCTCTTACCGCACCGTTTCACCCTTGCCATGCCGATCCTTGCGGACAGCCGTTCGGCGGTATCTTTCTGTTGCACTTTCCGTCGGCTCGCGCCGCCCAGGCGTTACCTGGCACCGTGCCCTGTGGAGCCCGGACTTTCCTCGGCATGCTTGCGAATGACGCGACTGTCTGGCCGACTCCGCCGCGCCGATTGTACGGAGCGCCGCGCGACTGCGCGCGTTCGCCGCATGCGTCAGCAGGAACCGGCTGCGCACGCAGGCGCTGGCCATCCCACCTCGCCGTCCCGGGCCGCTGCCGCCTCACCGCCGTACAGCGCCTTGCGCGGCGCGCCGGTGAGTTCGGCCGCCAGCTTGGCCGCGGTGCGACGGCGGCAGGTGCTCGCTCAGCTTGGCGTACAGGCGCCGGCCTTCGGCGATGCTGCGCATCGGCATCCTCGCCGGCGCCCTGCACCATCACCACGAACTCGCCCTTGCGCTGGTTCGGCATCGGCTGCGACCCGCGCCGTGCAGCTCGGCCAGCGTGCCGTCCAGCACGGTCTCGAACAGCTTGGTCAGTTCGCGCGCCAGCACCGCCGGCGCGGTCGCCGCCGAAGGCCGCGACGCATGTCGGCCAGCGACTCCTCGATGCGGTGCGAGGATTCGTAGAACACCAGCGTGCGCGGCTCCGCCGGCCAGCGCGCGCCAGGCGCTCGCGCCGCGCGCCGGCCTTGGCCGGCAGGAAGCCTTCGAACACGAAGCGGTCGCTGGGCAGCCCGGCCACGCTCAGCGCCGCGATCGGCCGCGCAGGCGCCGGGCACCGGGACTGACCCGCACGCCGGCCGCGCGCGCGGCGCGCACCAGCCGGTAGCCCGGATCGCTGACCAGCGGCGTGCCGGCATCGACTGACCAGCGCCAGCGACTCGCCCGCCAGCAGGCGCTGCGACCAGCGTCGCCGCCAGCGCGTCCTCGTTGTGCTCGTGCAGGGCCAGCAGCGGGCGCTCGATGCCGAAGTGCGACAGCAGCTGGCGGGTGTGGCGGGTGTCCTCGGCGCAGATCGCCGCGACGGTGCGCAGCGTCTCCAGCGCGCGCGGCGACAGGTCGCCGAGGTTGCCGATCGGCGTGGCGACGACATGAACAGTGTCCGGCGGGCATTGGCGGTCGGGCCAGGCTGATCGCGTTCCACGTGGGCGACGGGTAGAATCCTAGCCGGTTCCCACGAACGCCGCTGCGCGACCGCATGCCGATGAGCCGTTCGATCACAGCGACCTCCTTGCCGTGCGCTCGCTGCTGGCCGTGCTGCTGCTGGCGCTGCTCGCCGGCTGCGCCACGCACCCAGGTCAGCCGGCCGGCGCCCGCGACGGCGGCACGCCATCGCGGCGATCGCGCAGGCCGCGCAGCTGGCGCCGCAGCGACGCCACGCTGATCGGGCACGGCGCGCACGCGACAACGACGCGCAGATCGAGCGCCTGCTCGCCGCGCTCGACGACGCCACGCTGGCGCGCGAAGCCGCCGCGCTGCCCGCCGGCGATCCGCTCTACAACTTCGCCGGCCGCGCGCTGCTGCGCCGCGGCCTGCCGCTGCCGCGCCCGTTCGATCGCGGCGCAGTGGCGTTTCGACGCCGGCAACCGCCCGCCCGCCGACAGCGACGGCTACCGCCCGCCGGTGCAAGCTGGCCGTGCTGCTGCCGCTGTCCGGCAAGCTGGCCACCGCCGCCGCACCGGTGCGCGACGGCCTGCTGGCCGGCTACTACGGCGAGCGCCGGCGCCGCCCCGAGATCAGCTTCTACGACACCGCCGGCACCGCCGGCGGCGCGCTGTCGGCCTACGACCGCGCCGCGGCCGCAGGCGCACGATTTCGTGGTCGGCCCGCTGGGCCGCGACGAAGTCAGCGCGCTGTTCGGCCAGGGCGCGCTGCCGGTGCCGGTGCTGGCGCTCAACCGCGGCACGGTCGCGCCGCCCGCGGGCAACGCCAGCTTCTCGCTGTCGCCGGAAGACGAAGGCATCGCCGCCGCCGAGTACCTGCTCGCGCCGCGAGCGCCGCGCGCGTGCTGGTGATCGGCGGCGACGACGACACCGAGCAGCGCGCCGTCGCCGCGTTCCGCGAGCGCCTCGCCGAGCGCGGCGGCAGCGTGGTCACCGACGTGGCCGGCAGCCGGCACCACCGACCTGGCCGCCGTTCGCGCAGAAGGACGGCGGCGTCGACGCGGTGTTCCTGGCGGTGAGGGCGAGCAGGCGCGCGCGCTGGTGCCGCAGCTGGCGCTGGCCGGACTGGCGCGGCAAGCCGCGCGTGGCGACCTCGCAGCTGATCTCGGGCACCGGCAAGCCGGCCGAGGACCGTGTGCTGGACGGCATCGTCTTCCCGACCGAGGCCTGGACCTCGCGCGGCGTCGCGCGGCCTGCCCGCCGCCGAGCGCGGCCGGCGCACGCTGCCGACCGCGCGCGGCGCCGGCCGCGCGCCTGTTCGCCTTCGGCTTCGACGCCTGGCTGCTGACCGCCTACCTGGAACATCTGGCGCTGGCGCCGACGGCCGCGTCGAGGGCGCCACCGGCGACCTGCGCATCGACGGCTTCGGCAACGTGCTGCGCACGCCGGCGCTGGGCGACCTTCAGCGACGGCCGGCGCGGTGCCGCTGGCCGGTGCCGCGCGACTGACCGCGCGCGCACGCGCGGGCGCGGCGCGTCGAGAGCCGCCGCGCGCGACCACCTGCAGGCGCGCGGGCCTGCGCGATGTCGCCGCGCAACGCGAGCTACCGCGGCGGCGAACTCGACCTGGTGATGCTGGACCGCGACGGCGCGGGCGCGATGCGCTGGTGTTCGTGGAAGTGCGCTACCGCGCAGGCGCGAGCGCTTCGGCGGCGGCGCGGCTTCGGTCGACGCTGGCCAAGCGCCGCAAGCTGGTGCGCGCCGCGCAGGCCTTCCTGCGGCGCGCACCGTCGCTATGCGCGATGCGCCGTGCCGCTTCGACGTGGTCGAGGCCGAGTGGCGATCCCGGCCGCACCGCGCCTGCACCTGGCTGCGCGATGCGTTCCGCGCTGGACGATTGCTGACGTCCGCGCCACGGCCTGCTTCCCGCGTCATGACGCCTGCCCGCCTCCCTGCTGCGTCGAACTGGCCGACCTGCTCGGCGACGGCCTGCGCAGCGACCCCGGCGAGCGCGCTCGGCCTACGGCTACGACAACTCGCGGCGCGAGGCGCTGCCCGACGCCGTCGCCCTGCCGCACGACGCGCGAGCAGGTGCTGGCGCTGGTGCGCGCCTGCCGCCGCCACCGCGTGCCGGTGGTCGCGCGCGGCCGCGGCACCAACACCACCGGCGCGGCGGTGCCGGTGGCGGGCGGCGTGGTGGTGTCGTTCGAGCGCATGGACCGCATCCTCGACATCCGCGCCGGGCGACCGCTGCGCGGTGGTCGAACCCGGCGTGCTCAACGGCGACCTGCAGCCCGCGCTCGCGCCGCACGGCCTGTTCTGGCCGCCCGACCCGACCAGCGCGGCGTTCAGCACGCGTCGGCGGCAACCTCGCCTGCAATGCCGGCGGCCCGCGCGCGGTGAAGTACGGCGCCAGCCGCGACAACGTGCTGGCGCTGACCGCGGTCACCGGCGCCGGCGAGCTGATTACGCTGCGGCACCGCGACGACGAAGGGCGCGACCGGCTACGACCTGCACGCGCCTGCTGGTCGGCACCGAAGGCACGCTGGCGCTGATCGTCGAGGCGACGCTGCGCCTCACGCCGGCGCCGCGCGCGCGCCGCGCGTTGCGCGCGCTCTACCGCGATGTCGCCAGCGCCGCGCAGCGCGGTGGCGCGGCTGATGGCGCAGCCGGTGACGCCCTCGATGCTGGAGTTCATGGACGGCCGCTGCGGTGCGGCTGGCGCGCGATGTCGGCGGCGCCGACCTGCCGCCGAGCCGGCGCGCTGCTGATGATCGAGGCCGACGGCGATCGCCGACCGGCTGCCGCCACGACATCGAGGCCCTGATGCGCGCTGCCGGGGGCGAAGGCCTGGTGTCGCTGGACGATGCCGCCGACGAGGCCGCGCGCGACCGGCTGTGGGCGGCGCGCAAGGCGCTTGTCGCCGGCGCTGCGCACGCTCGCGCCGGGCAAGATCAACGAGGACGTGGTGGTGCCGGTGTCGCGCATCCCGCACCTGGTCGACGGCGTGCAGGCATTGGCGCGCGAGTTCGACCTGCGCGATCGTCTGCTTCGGCCACGCCGGCAACGGCAACCTGCACGTCAACCTCCTGTACGACCCGGCCGATGCGGCGCAGTCGCAGCGCGCGCAGGCGGCATTGGCGCGCGTGTTCGCACTGGCGATCTCGCTGGGCGGCACGCTGTCGGGCGAACACGGCATCGGCCTGGCCAAGCGCGACTTCATGCCGCAGGCGCTCGATGCCCCCACGCTCGCGCTGATGCGGCAGGTCAAGGCGGTGTTCGATCCGGACGGCATCCTCAACCCGGGCAAGCTGCTGCCGCCGGCGTAAGCGGCTGGGCCCATGAGCGCTGACCCGGATGTGGGTCGCGACGTACGTCGCTCCTACGGGTCAGTCTTCGAAATGCGAATAGCCGGTGCGACCAGGCCGCCACGCGGTTCCGTCGGCACGCAACGCGTGGACGCCTTCGCCTTCTTCAACGCGGCCAATCCGGGTGATCGGCAAGCCCAGGCTCGCGCCGAGTGAGGTGACGCGATCACGCGCATGCGCGGGCGCGGTGAAGCACAGCTCGTAATCGTCACCGCCGCTGGCCTGCAGGGTACGTCGCGCGTCCTCATCGAATTCCGCACGCAAGGCATCGGAAGCGGGCAGGACATCCACGTCGATGCGGACCGACACGCCACTGGCGCGGGCGAGGTGGCCGACGTCGGCCAGCAGGCCGTCGGAGATGTCGATGGCGGCGTGGGCGGTGTCGACCAGTGCGAGGCCGGCTTCGATGCGGGGCGTGGGACGATGCAAACGCTGCGTCAATACCGAAGCGTCGGAGGCGGAGCCCTTCTCGTTCGGCAAGAGGGGTTGGGGTTGGGGTGGGGGTGCGAGGTCGGGATGCAGATCCGCTGGGTGTGAAGCCAACCGCTTCGGCGGACCCTCACCCCAGCCCTCTCCCGGGGGGAGAGGGAGCAGGAGCGACAGCGCCGCGGCGGCATCGCCGAGCGTGCCGGTCACCCAGACGTCGTCGCCCGCGCTGCGCGCCATCGCGACGCAGCGCTCGGCCCGGCTCGACGAAGCCATGCACGGTCACGCACACCGACAGCGGCCCGCGCGTGGTGTCGCCGCCGACCAGAGCGACGCGGTGCGCGGTCGGCCAGTTCCAGGAAGCCGTCGAGGAAACCGTCGACCCAGGCCGCGTCCGCCGTCGGGCAGCGACAGCGACAGCGTGCACCACGCCGGCTGCGCGCCCATCGCGGCGAGGTCGGACAGGTTGACCGCCAGCGCCTTCCAGCCGATGTCGGCGGGTGCGGTGTCCTCGGGAAAGTGCACGCCGGCGTTGAGCGTGTCGATCGCGACGACCAGCTGGCGGCCGGCCGGCACGCTGCAGCAGCGCGGCGTCGTCGCCGATGCCGAGCACCACGTCGTCGCGGGCGGCGGCGCGCTGCGCGGATGCGGTGCGATCAGGTCGAATTCCAGGCGGTTCCCTGGGCGTACCGAGTTCCGGTTTAGCTCCTCCCCCTGCGAGGCAGGAGAGGTTGGGAGCGGTGCTCTGCTGCGTGGACCTCGCGCGCGAAAAGCACCCCTCCCAGCCCGTCCGGCCCGCCAGCATAGCTGTCGGTCATTCGTCGGGCTGCGAGCCAGCGGCTCGCAAACATCCTCCGCACCCCCTGCTTGCAGGGGAGGGAGCGAACGCTACCGCCCGGCGCCGACTTCCGCCGCCCGCCAGTCGGCGGCGGCGTGGTCGAGCACGCCGTTGACGTAGGTGTGGCCGTGCTCGGCGCCGAAGCGCTTGGCGATCTCGATCGCCTCGTTGATCACCACGCGGTACGGCACGTCGGGGCGGTGGCGCAGTTCGTAGGCGGCGATGCGCAGCACCGCGCGCTCGATCGGATCGACCTGCTCGATCGTCGCGGTCGAGGAACGGCGCCAGCGCCGCGTCCAGCTCGTCGCGATGCGTGTCCACGCCGCGCACCAGGTCCTCGAAGTACTCGAGGTCGGCGACTCCATGTGCCTGCTCGTGCGCGAACTGCGCGATCACCTCGCGCGCGCCGGCGCCCGACATCTGCCAGGCGTAGACCGCCTGCAGCGCGCGGCGGCGCGCGCGCGAGCGCGCGACGGGATCGATGCCGTCGGTGCGGCGGCGGTTCATCGCGCCGACGCTCCGGCAACTGCTGCAGCAGGTGCGCCATCTCGATCGCGGCCAGCGCGGCCTCCTCGCCCTTGTTGCCATGGCTGCCGCCGGCGCGCGCCTCGGCATCCTCGATGCCGTTCCACCGCCAGCACGCCGTTGGCCACCGGCACGCCGGTGTCCAGCGCGACGCGCATCAGCCCGTCGCGCGCAGCCGTCGGCGACCTGCTCGTAATGGCGGGTGTCGCCGCGCACCACGCAGCCCAGCGCGACGATGCGCGGCATGGCCGCCGCCGCGCGCCAGCCGCGCGCGCGGCCAGCGGCATTTCCCAGGCGCCGGGCACGCGCACCACGTCGACCGCGTCGTCGGCCACGCCGTGCTCGGCGAAGGCCTGGCGCGCGCCGGCGACCAGCGCGTCGGTGATGCGCGGGTTCCAGCGGCTGGCGATGATCGCGAAGCGCGCGCCGGCGGGGGCGCGCAGGTCGCCTTCGATATGGGGCATGGGACGTGGTCTCGGCGGGGCGGGCAGTTTAGCCGGGTCGGGAGCGGGGCTCGGCGCGGCCCGTCGTGCGCTGCCGCCGAATGCGGCCTGCAGGCCTAGGCCCGACGTACTCGACGACTTCCAGCCCGAAGCCGGCCAGGCCGACCTGCCGGCGCGGCGTGCCGAGCACGCGCAGCCTGCCCAGGCCCGAGGTCGGCGAGGATCTGCGCGCCGGCGCCGTTGCGGCGCCATTCGGCCAGGGCATGGCCCGGCGCGGGTTCGTCGCTCGGGCTGCTCGCGCGGATCCGCGCCAGCAGCGCATCGGCGTCGGCATGGCTCGCCCAGCAGCACCAGCGCGCCGCGGCCCTCGCGCGGCGATCGCGGCCAGCACCTCGCCCACCGCCGGCGCCGAAATCGGCGCGCCGCCAGTGCAGCGCGTCGGCCAGCGGGTTCTGCACGTGCACGCGCACCAGCGTCGGCGTCGGCCGCGTCGGGCGTCGCCGCGCACCAGCGCGAAATGCAGCTCGTGGCTGAGGCGGTCGCGGTAGGTGACGCAGCCGGAACGGGCCGTGCTCGGTGTCGATGTCGCGCTCGTCGACGCGCTCGACGGTGTGCTCGGTTGCCAGGCGGTAGCGGATCAGTTCCTCGATCGAGCCGATCTTCAGGCCGTGCTCGCGCGCGAACGCCTCCAGCTCCGGGCGGCGCGCCATGCTGCCGTCGGCGTTGAGGATCTCGACCAGCACGCCGGCCGGCTCCAGCCCGGCCAGCAGCGCCAGGTCGCTCGCCGCCTCGGTGTGGCCGGCGCGGTTGAGCACGCCGCCGGGCTGCGCCATCAGCGGGAAGATGTGGCCGGGCTGCGATCAGGTCCGCGGCTTCGCGTCCGGGCGCACCGCGGTGCGGATGGTGTGCGCGCGGTCGTAGGCGCGAGATGCCGGTGGTGACGCCTTCGGCGGCCTCGATGCTGACGGTGAAGTTGGTGTGGTGCTGCGAGGTGTTGTCGCTGGACCATCGGCGGCAGGCCGAGCTGGCGGCAGCGCTCGCGGGTCAGCGACAGGCAGACCAGGCCGCGCGCGTGGGTGACCATGAAGTTGATGTCCGACGGCTTGCACCAGCTCGGCGGCCATGATCAGGTCGCCTTCGTTCTCGCGGTCCTCGTCGTCGACGATCACGACCATGCGGCCGGCGCGGATTTCTTCCAGCAGTTCGGGAATCGGTGGCGAAGCTCATGCGTGCTGCTCCGTCGGATCGCGCGCCGCAGCAGGCGCTCGACGTAGCGCGCGACCAGGTCGATCTCCAGGTTCACCGCGTCGCCGACGCGCGGTCTGCGGCGAAGGCGGTGTGCGCCACGGTGTGCGGGATCAGCGCGACCTCGAAGCCCTGCGTCGTCCACCGCGTTGACGGTCAGGCTGACGCCGTCCACGCAGATCGAGCCCTTCTTCGCGATGTAGCGCAGCAGCGCCGGCGGCGCGGCGAAGCGCCAGCGCTGCGCGCGCGCGTCGCTCGTGCGATCGCGACGCACGCGGCCGACGCCGTCGACGTGGCCGCTGACCAGGTGCCCGCCGAGGCGGTCGGTCGGCCGCATCGCGCGCTCCAGGTTCACCGCGCGCGCCGGCGGCAAGCGCGCCCAGCGTGGTCAGCGACGAGGGTTTCGTTGGAGGCATCGGCCTCGAACTGCGGCGGCGTCGAACGCGACCACGGTCAGGCACACGCCGTTGACCGCGATGCTCTCGCCCAGCTGCACGTCGCCGAACGGCAGGCGTGCCGACGTCGATGCGCAGGCGCGCGTCGCCGCCGCGCGCCTCGACGCGCCGCCAGCCGGCCGACGCCTTCGATGAGGCCGGTGAACATGAGGGGCTCCGCGCTTCGGCGGCCGAAGTTTAAATCGCGCGGGGCAGGCGCGGGCTCAGGCCTTGCGGCGCAGGTGCAGGAACAGCGGCCACGGAATGGTGCGCACGCCGTCGGATCGCCCCAGGCCGCCGACAGTGCCGGCGCATGCCGCGCGACCGGGTCCTCGCCGGTGGCGGCGCGGCAGCGTGCGGTGGCCGAACTGCTCGACAGGTAGCGCAGGAAGCGCGGCAGGGTCCATTCCGCCTCCAGCCACACCGTGGGCACCGGCAGCGCGGGGAACGGCCAGTCGTATCCGGCGTAGTGCGCGTCCACCTGCGCGCGCTCGGGCGGCCAGTACGGCTCGATCTGGGCGCGGAAGGCGTCCACTGCGTCCGTCATGCCCTCCGGCGGCAGGAAGTCCTGGTAGCCCCATGCCGCCAGCACGCCGCCGGGGCGCAGCACGCGCGCGCATTCGGCGAAGAACCGCGGGCGGTCGAACCAGTGCAGTGCCTGCGCGACCGCCACCAGCTCGACGCTGCCGTCGGCCAGCGCAGTGTGCTCAGCCGGGTTCGACGGCGAGCGTGACACGGCCGGATGCATCGCCCTGCGCCCAATGCTGCGCGATCTGCGTCGGCGCTGGGATCGGTGGCATGGACGTGTGCGAAGCGCGCCGCCAGTCCGCGCGTGGCCTGGCCGCTGCCGCAGCCCGGCTCCCACACCGTCGCATCGGCGGGCACGACCGCGGCGATGCATCGAACAGGGCGTCGGGATACGCGGGCCGCGCTGCGCGTAGGCATCGCGACCGGAGAAGCCTGGAGAAGTGGTCCATTGCCGGCGATCTGGTGCCGCAACATTACGCCTGTGTCACGCTGCCATGCGCGGTGCAATCCTGCTGCGTCGGGCCTGCCATCGTCGGCGCGGCGCAGCAGCAGCCGCAGGTCCTCGCCGATGCGGCGCGTCTCCACGATCTGTCAGCTGCAGGCGCTGCGCCATCGCTGTCGATGCCCAGGCCGTCGAACAGCGGCCGCGCCGCGTTCGCCCAGCAGCACCGGCGCGACGTACAGCAGCACCTCGTCGACCAGGCCCGCGCCAGGAACGCGCCGGCCAGCGTCGCGCCGGCCTCGACCTGCACCTCGTTGATTGCCGCGCTCGGCCAGCAGCGCGCAGCACCGCGTGCAGGTCGAAGCGTCCGTCGCGCACCGGCGACCGCGGCGCGTCTGGGCGCTCGATGCCGCGCGGCGGCTTGGCGTCGGGCGCATGGATGTACAGCGTGGGCGCATCGCCTTCGCGCACGCGGCCGCGCGCGACCGTCGCCAGGCCCGGATCGAGCACCACGCGCAGCGGCGGCACGAAGGCGCGGTGCTCGTCGTCCGAGCCGCACCGTCAGCGCCGGGTCGTCGGCCAGCACCGTGCCGGCGCCGGTCAGGATCGCGCCGGCGCGCGCGCGCCAGCGCTGCACGTCCGGCGCGCGAGGCCTCGCCGCTGATCCATTTGGACTCGCCGTTGGCCAGCGCGCTGCGGCCGTCCAGGCTGGTCGCCAGCTTGACCCGCACCCAGGGCCGGCCGCGCTCGATGCGCGACAGGAAGCCGCGGTTGAGCTGCGCGCGCCTGCGCTTCCATCAGGCCGCGATTCGACCGTCGATGCCGGCCGCGCGCAGGCTGTCGAAGCCCGGCGCCGTCGACCTGCGGGAACGGATCGCGCATCGCCGCGACCACGCGCGCCACGCCGGCGGCGACCAGCGCCTCGCGCGCAGGGGCCGGTGCGGCCGGTGTGCGCGCAGGGCTCCAGCGTGACGTAGGCGGTCGCGCCCTGCGCGCGCTCGCCCGCGGCCTGCAACGCGAGCACTTCGGCGTGCGGCTCGCCGGCGCGCTGGTGCCAGCCTTCGCCGACGACCTCCTCGCCCTGCGCGATCACGCAGCCGACCATCGGATTGGGCCGGGTGGTGTAGGCGCCGCGCTCGGCCAGGCGCAGCGCGCGGGCCATCATGCAGGTGGTCGGTGGCGGTGAAGGCGGATGCGATTGGCTGGCGACATCGGAACTCTCGGCATGTGGGCGGCGTGTATCACCGGGAACCGGTAGAGCCTCGCACCTCTGCGCCCCTTGGTCGTCCCGAGACGCAGCGAGTGACCTGCTTCAACTGCCCTCCGGGCAGCAGATCCCTCGCTGCGCCACGGGATGACACCCGTTGCGCTTATCGCCGCCTGCCCCTTCGAACGCGGCGCCGCATCTCCAGCAACGGCAACTGGCCCTCCGCCGGCGCTGTCGCGCTCCAGCCGCTCGATTTCCTCGCGGAAGTCGGCCACGTCCTCGAAGCGCGGTACACCGAGGCGAAGCGCACGTAGCGCGACGTGGTCGAGCTTGCGCAGCTCGGCCATCACGAACTCGCCGACGCGGCGCGACGCGCAGCTCGCGCTCGGCGGTCATGCGCAGCTGGTGCACCACCGCGCGCACCGCCGCTTCGATCTGCTCTTCCGACACCGGGCGCTTCTGCAGCGCGCGGTCGAAGCCGAGCCGCAGCTTGCGCGCATCGAACGTCTCGCGGCGGCCGTCGCACTTGATGATCACCGGCAGCTTGAGCTCGATGGTCTCCAGCGTGCTGAAACGCTCGCCGCAGGCCTCGCACTCGCGCCGACGGCGGATCGTCGCGCCGTCCTCGGACACGCGCGAGTCGATCACGCGGGTGTCGGTGTGCTGGCAGAAGGGGCAATGCATCAGTAGGCGGGAATCGGGATTGGATTGGGATTGGGAAGGAGTGTCCGAATGAATTGCAGCTGCTGCGGCATGCACATGAAACATCGGATGACGGGCGATCCTGTTCAGCAACGACGCACGGGAGCCGGCCCTGCCGATTCCGAATCCCTATTCGCCAATCCCTGCCTCAGCCGTAGACCGGAAACTTCGCGCACTGCGCCGTCACGTTCTCGCGCACGCCGGCGATCACGGCCTCGTCGTCCGGCGCGTCCAGCACGTCGCAGATCCAGTTCGCCAGCGCCACGCAATCGGCTTCCATGTAGCCGCGCGTGGTCACCGCCGGCGTGCCGATGCGCAGGCCCGAGGTCACGAAGGGCTTCTGCGGGTCGTTCGGCACGGCGTTCTTGTTGACGGTGATGTGGGCCTTGCCCAGCGCGGCCTCGGCGTCCTTGCCGGTGACGCCCTTGCCGATCATGTCGACCAGCATCAGGTGGTTCTCGGTGCCGCCGGAGACGATCTTGTAGCCGCGCGCGATGATCGTCTTCGCCATCGCCTGCGCGTTCTTCACCACCTGCTGCTGGTAGGCCTTGAACTCCGGCTCCAGCGCTTCCTTGAAGGCCACCGCCTTGGCCGCGATCACGTGCATCAGCGGGCCGCCCTGGATGCCGGGGAACACGATCGACTGCAGCTTCTTCTCGATCTCCTCGCGCCGGCGCCCTGTGGCGACGATGATGCCGCCGCGCGGGCCGCGCAGGGTCTTGTGCGTGGTCGAGGTGACCACGTGCGCGTGCGGCAGCGGGTTCGGGTAGACGCCGGCGGCGACCAGGCCGGCGACGTGCGCCATGTCGACGAACAGGTAGCGCGCCGACCTTGTCGGCGATGGCGCGGAAGCGCGCCCAGTCGATCACCTGCGAGTAGGCGGAGAAGCCGGCGACCACCATCTTCGGCTTGTGCTCGACGGCCAGGCGCTCGACTTCGTCGTAGTCGATCAGGCCCTGGTCGTTGACGCCGTACTGCACGGCGTTGAACAGCTTGCCGCGAGATGTTGACCTTGGCGCCGTGGGTCAGGTGGCCGCCGTGGGCCAGGCTACATGCCCAGGATGGTGTCGCCCGGCTGCAGCAGCGCCAGGTACACGGCCTGGTTGGCCTGCGAGCCCGAATGCGGCTGCACGTTGGCGTAGTCGGCGCCGAACAGCTGCTTGACGCGGTCGATCGCCAGCTGCTCGGCGATGTCGACGTATTCGCAGCCGCCGTAGTAGCGCTTGCCCGGATAGCCCTCGGCGTACTTGTTGGTCAGCTGGCTGCCCTGGGCCTCCATCACGCGCGGGCTGGCGTAGTTCTCCGAGGCGATCAGCTCGACGTGGTCTTCCTGGCGGCGGTTCTCGTCGGCGATGGCCTGGGCCAGTTCGGGGTCGTAACCTTCGATACGGGCATCGCGCGGGAACATCGGAGCTCCGGGGGTGCTGGTGGAGGGCCGCGAGTTTAGCCCGGCCAGTGGCCGCTTCGGCCACGCCCGGCGCGCGGCCGCCGTCGGGCGCCGCAGCCGCCGTATAATCGCCGGCTATCCCGATCCCCATCCGCGATGCCCCGCCCTGCCGGGCGCCGTCGCCGGCCGCCTGCGGAGCCCCCATGTCGCAATACATCTACACCATGAACGGCGTCAGCAAGACCGTGCCGCCGAAGCGCCAGATCATCAAGGACATCTCGCTGTCCTTCTTCCCGGGCGCCAAGATCGGCCTGCTCGGCCTGAACGGCGCCGGCAAGTCGACCGTGCTGCAGATCATGGCCGGCGTGGACACCGACTTCAGCGGCGAAGCGCGCGCCGCAGCCCGGCATCAAGGTCGGCTACCTGGCGCAGGAGCCGCAGCTCGACCCCGAGCACACCGTGCGCGAGGCGGTCGAGGAAGGCGTGGGCGAAGTGCTGCAGGCGCAGGCCGCGCTCGACGCGCGTCTACGCCGCCTATGCCGAGGAAGGCGCCGACTTCGACAAGCTGGCCGCCGAACAGCAGCGCCTGGAAGCGATCCTCGCCACCGGCGACGCGCACACGCTGGAACACCAGCTGGAAGTCGCCGCCGACGCGCTGCGCCTGCCGCCGTGGGACGCCGATGATCGGCAAGCTGTCCGGCGGCGAGAAGCGCCGCGTCGCGCTGTGCCGGCTGCTGCTGCAGAAGCCGGACATGCTGCTGCTCGACGAACCGACCAACCACCTCGACGCCGAATCGGTCGAATGGCTGGAGCAGTTCCTCGCCCGCTACACCGGCACCGTGGTCGCGGTCACCCATGACCGCTACTTCCTCGACAACGCCGCCGAGTGGATCCTCGAGCTCGACCGCGGCCGCGGCATTCCGTGGAAGGGCAACTACACCGACTGGCTGACGCAGAAGGACGAGCGCCTGAAGCAGGAAGAGATCCAGGAAAAGGCGCGCCAGAAGGCGATCGCAGAAGGAACTGGAGTGGGCGCGCCAGAACGCCAAGGGCGGCCGCACCAAGGGCAAGGCGCGCCTGGCGCGCATCGAGGAGCTGCAGTCGGTCGACTACCAGAAGCGCAACGAGACCAACGAGATCTTCATCCCGCCGGGCGAGCGCCTGGGCAACAAGGTGATCGAGTTCAAGAACGTCTCCAAGAGCTTCGGCGACCGCCTGCTGATCGACGACCTCAGCTTCATCGTGCCGCCGGGCGCGATCGTCGGCATCATCGGCCCCAACGGCGCCGGCAAGTCGACGCTGTTCAAGATGATCACCGGCCAGGAAAAGCCGGACAAGGGCGAGATCGACATCGGGCCAGACGGTGAAGCTGGCCTACGTCGACCAGAGCCGCGACGCGCTCGACGGCAACCACAACGTCTTCCAGGAAGTCTCCGGCGGCCTCGACATCCTCAACATCAACGGCGTCGAGATCCAGTCGCGCGCCTACATCGGCCGCTTCAACTTCAAGGGCCAGGACCAGCAGAAGCTGGTCGGCACGCTGTCGGGCGGTGAGCGCGGCCGCCTGCACCTGGCCAAGACCCTGCTGCAGGGCGGCAACGTGCTGCTGCTCGACGAACCGTCCAACGACCTCGACATCGAAACCCTGCGCGCGCTGGAAGACGCGCTGCTGGAGTTCCCGGGCAACGCGTTCGTGATCTCGCATGACCGCTGGTTCCTGGACCGCATCGCCACCCACATCCTCGCCTTCGAAGGCGACTCGCACGTGGAGTTCTTCCAGGGCAACTACCGCGAGTACGAGGAAGACAAGAAGCGCCGCCTGGGCGAGGAAGGCGCGCAGCCGCACCGCCTGCGGTTCAAGGCGCTGAAGTGACGATCGGCGCCGCGCCAGCGCCGGCGGCGTTGCCACGCGTCATCCGCGGGAGCGGGACGTCAGTTCGCGGATCCGGATCGCGCGACGATCGGATCGTGATCGTGCTCCGACCGGGACTGATCGCACGAAGGAATCGACGATGAACTTCATGCAGGCACTGCGCACGCGCTGGACCGACGCCGACTCGCTGGTCTGCGTCGGCCTCGATCCGGAGCCGGCGAAGTTCCCGGCGCAGCTTCGCGACGACCCCGACGCGGTGTTCGACTTCTGCCGCGACATCGTCGACGCCACCGCCGACGTACGCCTGCGCTTCAAGCCGCAGATCGCGCACTTCGCCGCGCTCGGCGCCGAAGACGCGCTGCAGCGGCTGATCGCGCACATCCACGCCGCGCATCCCGGCATCCCGGTGATCCTCGACAGCAAGCGCGGCGACATCGGCAGCACCGCGCAGCACTACGCGACCGAAGCCTTCGACCGCTACGGCGCCGATGCGGTGACCGCGAACCCGTACCTCGGCCGCGATTCGGCTGCAGCCGTTCCTCGACCGCGCCGACAGGGCGTGGTGATCCTGTGCCGCACCTCCAACCCCGGCGCGCGGCGACTTGCAGGACCTCGTCATCGGTCGACGGCAGCGCGGCCGCTGTACCAGCACGTCGCCGAGAACGGTCGCCCGCGACTGGAACGGCAACGGCAACTGCGCGCTGGTGGTCGGCGCGACCTGGCCGGAGCAGCTGCGCGAGGTGCGCGCGCATCGTCGGCGACCTGCCGTTCCTGGTGCCGGGCGTCGGCGCGCAGGGCGGCGACGTCGAGGCCGTGGTGACGAACGCGCAGGACCGCCGACGGCACCGGCCTGGTCGTCAGCAGTTCGCGCGCGGTCCTGTATGCCTCGACCGGCGAGGACTACGCCGACGCCGCGGCGCATGCCGCGCGCGAACTGCGCGACGAGATCAACCGGTATCGCTGAACCCGGCGACGCGCACCTGCAGGAGCGGCTTCAGCCGCGATCGCAAGCCGTTACACGCAGGCGGTTGCCGATCGCGGCTGCCGCTCCTACTGACACGTGCGACGCACTTCCACAGCTCCGACGTTCACGCCCGCCCGACGCACGGCACCTACCCTGCTGCGGGTCCCTCGTCCGGAGCCGTGCCCATGCGATCCATCCGCCCGCCTGCATGCCTGTCGATGGCCGCCGCGCTGCTGTTGGCGCCGGCCGTCCAAGCCGCCGAACCGGCGCAGTGGTGGCTGAATCTCAACGTGGCCTCGCGCCATTTCGGCAGCGAGCGCGACTTCCTGCCGCCGGGCGAATCCTTCAACGAGACCAACCCCGGCATCGGCGTGGAGGTGCAGTGGCAGCCGCGGCATGCGGTGGCGGCCGGCTATTACCGCAATTCGGTGGACGAGGACTCGCTGTATGCGCTGTACCAGTACACGCCGCTGGCGCTGGGCCGGCATGTGCGGGTGGGCGCGATGGTCGGCGTGGTGACCGGCTACCCGGGCTACAACGACGGCGGGCTGGCACCGGGCGCAGGGCTGGTGGCGAAGATCGAAGGCGCGCGCTTCGGGGCGAACCTGATCTTCCTGCCCGAGGTGAGCGACATCACGCCCAACACGCTGGGATTGCAGCTCAAGTACTGCTTCCGATAGCGCCCGCACGTCCGGCCACGCGAGCCGGCTTCACCGCGCACGCCATGCCGCGCGGGCCACCGCCAGCGGGAAGCGCAGCCAGATCGCCGCGAACACCGCCATGCGCGTGGCGACGCCGCGCCGCGCGCCTCGAACTTGCGGAAGTAGCGCCACAGCCCGCGGTGCTTGTGCCACTCCACGAACAGCGGCCGCGCGCGGCTGGACACGCCGCGCACGTGCAGCACGCGCGACGTCGTTGGCGACGGCGACGATCGCGCCGGCCGCGCGCGCGCGCCGGCACAGGTCCAGGTCCTCGGCGTGCAGGCGATAGCCTTCGTCGAAGCCGCCGAGGCGCTCGAACAGCGCGCGCGGCAGCAGCATCAACGCGCCGGACACCGCATCCACCGGCTGCAGTGCGCTGGCGTCGTCGATCGGGACGGCACGCGCCAGCCGCGGACGCGCAGCGGGCGACGCGCAGCATCGCGCGCGAAATCCGGATCGCGGCGACGCGCGGCCGCGTCGCGCACGCCCGTCCTCGTCGACCAGGTCGGCGCCGAGCAGCGCGTCGCCGCGCAGCGCGGCGCATGCGCGCGCAGCCGCGCCAGCGTGTCGGCCTCGACCAGGCAATCCGGGATTGACGAACGCCAGCCACGGCGCGGTCGCGTAGTCGCGCCGCGCCCTGGTTGCAGGCCACCGCGAAGCCGGGGTTGTCGGGATTGGCGATGAAGCGCACGCGCGCGATCCTGCAGCGCGTGGCGCTGCACGATCTCCAGCGTGCCGTCGTCGGAGGCGTTGTCGACCACGCGGATCTCGGCCGACGCCGCGCGCCGCGCGCAGGCGCGACAGGCAGTCGTCGATGGTGCGGCGCTCTGGTGGCGTGACCACGACCGCGGCGATGCGTCGGCGGTCACGGCGCTGTCAGTCGAAGAGGTCACGCTGCGGCTCCGGCGGATCCGATGCTGTCGAGCAGCGCGCGCCAGCTGCTCGCGCGGCGCGCGCAGCGGATCGTGCATCAGGAAGTTCGCCAGCCGCGCGTGCCAGGCCGGCCAGCGCACCGCGAGGCGCTCCATGTCGCCATCGGCGGGCGCGCCCTCGCCGCCGCGCGGCGACGAACGCGGTTTCGCACAGCGCGTTGCGCCAGCCCAGCCCGGACAGGCGCAGCGACAGGTCGATCAGCGCGGCGTACCAGGAGCCGTAGCTGGCCGGCATCCAGGCCGCCGGCGCGCTGGCGCGCGCTGCCGCGCAGCAGCACCGCATGGCTCGACCGCGGCCGGCAGCTCCGGATGCAGCGGCCGGCATCGCCGCGCAGGCGCGCGCGAGTGCGTTCGACGTCGTCGGGCGGCGCGGCGATCTCGCCGATGCGCGGCCAGGCGGCGGCTTCGCCGGCATTGCACCAGGGCGTGGCGGTGGCGATGGCGGCATCGCGCGGCCAGGCAGGCGGCCAGCTGCTGCAGCCAGCCGGGCAGCGGCTGCGGCGTCGCGGCGCCAGCACCACCACGTCGGCGTCGCCGCAGGCGCGCAGCACTTCGTCCAGGTGCGCGACCTCGCCGATGCTGCGCTGGCCGGCGCGTGTAGTCGGCCTGCAGCGCGCGTGCGCGTCAGCCAGCGCTCGATGATGGCGCGGCCGCGCGGCCCGGCCTGGGCGTCGTCGGCCAGCCAGACGCGCGTGCCCGGCCGGCGTGCCGGCATCCAGCGCGGCCAGGCAGGCGTCGAGCGCGTCGTCGTCGGCGCCGACCGGCACCAGCGACGATGGGCAGCGCGATGGCGGGCGGCACGGCGCTCACTTGCGTCGTGCGGCGCGGTTGCAGCGGCTCCAGCGCGCGGAAGCGGCGGCCGTACTCGTCGGTCAGGTCGCGCGCTTCCTGCGGGTTGCGGACGATGGTCGGGGTGATCAGCACGATCACTTCGCTGCGCGTCGGTGCTCGGTGCGTCTGCCGGCCGAACAGCGCCGCCGATCACCGGGATGCGGCTCAGGCCCGGGACGCCGGACGAGCCGTGCGGTCGCCGCGTCGCTGATCAGGCCGGCCAGCATCACCGTGTCGCCGCTCTGCACCGCCGCCTCGGTCTTCAGCTTGCGCGTGTCGATGCGCACGTTGCCGTTGTGCATCGGCGATGCCGCGCCGGGCGTGCTGACTTCCTGCACGATGTCCAGGAACACCATGCCGTCGCGGGTCATGCGCGGCCGCACCTTGAGGATGATGCCGGTGTCCAGGTACTGCACCTGGCTGTAGGTGTTGTCGCTGCCCAGGCCGGGTTGACCGTGACCGACGAGATCGGGATGCGGCTGCCGACGTTGAGGGTGGCCTCGGCGTTGTTGCGCACGAACACCGACGGCGTCTGCAGCAGGCGCACGTCGGTGACCTCGTCCAGCGCGCTGATGACCGCCGCGGCATTGCTGCCCGAGGAAGGTCCAGGCCAGCACGTCGCCGACGCCGCTGACCGGCTGCGATGCTGCCGGCGAGCGTGCCCCAGCTGTCGCGGCCGATCGGCGCTGGGCAGGCCCGGCATCGGTGCCGGCACCGCGTTCTCGAAGAACCAGTTGACGCCGTAGCTGCAGGGCGCCGGTCAGGGCACCTCGACGACCTGCGCCTCGATGTGCACCTGCATCGGCATCACGTCGAGGCTTCTCGATCACTCGCGTGATCGACTTCCATGCGCTGGCGCTGGCGCGCACCAGCAGCGTGTTGGTTTCCTCCACCGCGGACACGCCGACCCGGTCGCCGTCCACTTCGCAGCGTCACGCTGCCGTTGCCGCCTGTCGCGCTGGTTCAGCGACAGCGAGCCGCCGCCCAGTCCGCCGCCGCTGCCGCTGCCGCCGCGACGTCGCCGCTGCCGCCGATGTCGACGGTGCCGCCGCTGCCGCCGTCGCTGGATCTGCACCGGATCCAGTGCCCGGCATCAGCGACGGCGGGCCGTCGCCGCCGGTCGCTGCCGCCGCTGCCGCCGGCGCCGAACACCTCGGCCAGGCGGTCGGCCAGGTCGCTTGGCCTTGATGTACTTCAGTTCGTACGAGAACAGGCGGCACGCCGTCGCCGGCGCCGTCGATGCGGTCCAGCCACTGCTGGATGTCGTCCAGGTAGTTCGGCCTGCGGCGTGATCACCAGCACCGCGTTGGCGCCTTCCAGCGGCATGAAGCGGAACATGCCGGCGACCGGCGTCTTGCTCTGTTCGCCGAACACCTTCTCCAGGTCGGCGACCACCTTGCGTGGCGCGGCCGGACTGCAGCGGGAACACGCCGACCGACATGCCCGCCAGCCAGTCGACGTCGAAGATCTCGATCGTGCGCAGGTAGTTCTCCAGCTCGCGCGCGGGTGCCGGCGAGGGTGATCACGTTGCGCGCGCTGTCGACGCTGACGATGGCGTTGGGCCGCGCGTAGGGCTTGAGCATCTTCTCCATCTCGCTGGCGGAGATGTAGCGCAGCGGCACCACGCGCACCTCGAAGCCGCGCGCGTTGCGCGGCGGGCCGGTGCGCGGCGCCACGTTGCCGGCCAGCGCCTGGTCGGCGGGCACGATGTTGTAGCGGCCGTCGCTGTAGACCATGCGCGCGTTGTTCCAGCCCAGCACCATCTCCAGCAGGGTCAGCGCGCTCGGCCGGGCTGACCGGCTTGGGCGTGGCCAGCGTCACCGTGCCCTGCACGCCCGGCGCGATCACGTAGTTCTGGCCGAGCATGTCGCCGAGGATCGCCTTGACCACCGCGTGCAGCGACTCGCCTTCGAAGTTGAAGGTGGCCGCCGCCGCTGGTGCTGCGCCAGCGACGGCGGCGGCGCGCCGGCGGCGCTGCGGTTGATGACCTGGCCGGTGCCGCGGCGGATCTGCGGCCGCGGCCCGGTCGGTGCCTCGAGCGGCTCGGCCTGCACGCGGCTACCGGCGCGGCCGCGCCCGCGCCTCGCGCCGGACGCGGTCGGCATCGCGTCGCGCGCTGGCACCGGTGTCTGGCGCGGCGCAGCATCGCGCACCGTCGGCCAGCACGCTGCGCGCACGCCGGCGCAGCGCGTGGCGGTCGCCGCAGTGCCGGCGAGCGACCGCAACAGGACATGCGCGACGAAGCGGGTGCCGGCAGGGCTCTGACGGTCGACTCATGCGTCACTCTACGGGTCTGGGCGGCGGCGGGTGCTTGGCCTGCTGCTGGCGCAGTTGCGCGCGCCGGGCCTCGATGCGCTTGCGGATCGCGTCCATCTGCGCCTCGGTCTGTCATCGGCGCGACCTCTGCGGTCTGCGGGCCGGTGGTTTCGGCGGCGCGGCGGGAGCGCCGGGCGGCGAAGGCGCGGCGCCGGCGCGCGGCATGCCCGCCTGGGCCGTGCCGGGTGCGCGGCGGGCACGGCGGTCGCCATCGGCACGCCCGGTCGCGGGCGCGACGGCATGGCGGCGGCGCCGGCATCGGGCGCGGCCACGGGCGTCGGCGGCTCGCCGCCGGTCCCGTCGAACACCCGCAGTGCCAGCTCGCGGCGGCCCTCGGGGCCTTCGAACACCGCGCTGCGCGGCCCAGCGCCACCAGGCGCCAGGCCGGGTGCGGATTCGGGCGCCTCGCCCAGGCGCACCCGCACCGACTCGCTGCCGTCGGCGGGCTGCAGGATCGCCAGCTTCACCGCGGGGTGATCAGCACGCTGGTCAGGATGAAGTCGAACGGCGATCGCCCGCCGGCTCGCCCTCGCCTTCCAGGAAGAACGGCTGCGGCCGGCGGTCGTGGATGAACAGCGGCCGCGCGGCGATCTCGGTCGTACTGCGGCCAGGGCGCCGATGCGCCGGCCGCCTGGGCAGGCAGTGCCGGCAGCGGCTGCAGCAGCGTGGGGTCATCGGCCAGCGGGTCGATGCGCCCGCCCATGCCGACCAGCGCCAGCAGCCAGGCCGCCACCGCCCAGCCCGCGGCCACCGCCAGCCAGCCCGTGCGCAGGCCGGCGTCGTCAATCCGCATCGGTCACCTCCGCGGCGGCCGGGACGCAGGTAGCCGTACAGGTCGAAGCTGACATCCAGCCCGCCTTCGCTGCGCGGCGCGCCGGTGCCGGGAGCGAAGTACAGCGCTGCGCCAGCACGTTGAGGTTGTCGACGAACAGGCGCGGCGCGCCGCCTTCCAGCGCATGCAGCACCGAGGCCAGCTCCGCCGTTGCCGCAGCGCAGGCGCACCTGCACGATCACGCGCGCGAAGCGCTCGCGCGTGGCCGCCTGCAGCGGCGAGCGGTTGGTGATCGCGCAGCTGCGGTTGCCCGGGCTGGCCTCCGCACCACCGTTTCCAGCCGCTGGACCAGCGCGGCGGTGGCCAGCTCGGGGTTGGACTCGGGCAGGAAGCCGGCGTCGCTGCGCCCTGCCGGGCCTGCAGCTCCGCCAGCCGCTGCTGCACCTGCGGCGCCTGCTGCAACTGCATGCGCAGGCGCAGCTCGCGCTGCTGCAGGGCGTCGATGCGGTCCTCGACCTCCAGCATCGGCACGGTCCACCACGGATGCACCAGCACGCCGTAGGCCAGCGCCAGCGCCGCCAGCAGCAGCCCCAGCGCCAGCCAGCGATCGCGGTCAGCGGGGCGCGACGGCATTGCGCGCCTCCACGGTCGGGGCCGGTGCCGGCGCGGCGGCAGAGGCGGCCAGCAGTTCGGCGGTCAGGGTGAAGCGGTCGCGGCCGCTGCGCGGGTCGGGCTGCAGCGCGCCGCTCAGCGCGGGCGAGCGCCACAGCGGCGACCCCTCCAGCCGGCCGACCAGCGCGGCGGCCTCGTTGCTCAGGCCGATCAGCAGCAGGCGCTCGCCTTCGATCGAGAGCTTTTCCAGATAGGTGCCGTCCGGCAGGCGGCGGGCGAGTTCGTCCATCACCTCCACCGTCGGCCGGACGTTGCGCGCGGGCCTGGTCGAGGAACGCCTGCCCGGCGATCAGGTCGCTGAGCTGCTGACGGGCGACGGCGGCGCGGCGCCCGGCCTCGGCCTGCGCGCCGATGCGCTGCTGGAAGGCGTCGGCCGCGGCGCGCCGGTTGTCCAGCACCTGCCACAGCATCAGCGCGGTCGCCAGCAGCGCCATGCCGCGAGCGCCAGGTTCCACTGCCGCCACGGGTCGCGATGGCGACGGCGGTCGGCGGGGGCCAGCAGGTTGACGCCCAGCGGGCGGCCGTCGGCGGCGGCGACATCGATGCCGGCCAGCATCGTCGACAGCTCGCCCAGCGCGGCGGTCTGCGGCGCCAGCGCGGCGCGCGGCACCACCACCAGTTCGACATCCAGCTGGCCGTCGTCGCGGCGCGCCCAGCACGCGCGCGTCGAACGCCACGTCCGCCGGCGCGAACGGCGTCTGCCGGTCGATCTCGAAGCCCACCACGTCGCGCAGGCGGTCGGCCGCCGCGGCCGGCAGCACGAAACGGCGACGCAACGCAGTGGCGGCCGGCAGCAACAGCCAGCGCGGCAGCTCGGCCACGCGCGGTGCCAGCACGCGCGCCAGCGGGTCGGCCACCGGCGGGCCGCCGCGGGCCGGGCCGGCCGCCAGCGACGGCCCGGCGGCCATGAAGCCGTCATCCCACGCGGTGCCGGCCAGGCCCGGCACGGTGGCCAGATCGATGATGCCGTCGCCGCGCTGCAGGCGCAGGCGCACGTCCTCGCCGTCGGCGCTCAGCAGCAGGCGGCCCCGGTCCATTCCCAGGGCGGCGCGCCAGCGCGCCGGCAGCCACGAGGCCAGGGCATGGCCCCACCACGCCAGGAACCCGCGCGCGGCGCCGCCCGCACCCGGCCGGAGCCGGGCACCGATCAGCCCGAGGCGGTCCATCAACGGTGTCATCGCGGCGAAGCTCCTTCCTGCCAATGCAACGCGGTGTATGCCATCCCCGGCACCGCACTGCCACCCACGCGCACGACGGCCCTCAACTCCGAGTGGCGACCGTCGGCGAGCCGCGCACGGCTGGCAATACTATACGTGCCGCTCCGACTGCCCACGAGCATGCCGGTTTCGGACGCGACGCCCGCCGCCACGCCGCCGCGGGGCAGCCCGGTCACCGGGTCGATCTCGCCCCGCGCCTGCACCGCCGCCGCGCCGTCCATGCCCATCGCATCGAGCACCTCGGCCGGGGCGAACGCCGCATCCGGCCGTGCGCGCCCGCTGAACACGGTCACGTGCGGCGCGAGCCGGTCGTACAGGTCCGGCGTGATGCCCAGCACCTGTTCAAGCTCCGCCACGCTCTCGAACGGCGCGTCCTTGGCGCCGTAGGGCAGCCCGGCCGCCGCGTAGTCGGCGTCCTCGGCGCCGCCGGCGGGCTGGGTCAGCGGGTCGGGGTCGCGCCAGTCGACGATCGCCCCGGCCAGCCGCGCCGCGAGCAGCGGCTCCACGCCCACGCGCTCCAGCAGCCCGCCCAGCAACGTGGCATCGGCGTGGTTGAGGTCGACCTGGCCGTTCTCGTCGATCACCACCACCTCCACCTCGGCCCCGCCGAAGCGCCAGGCGTGCGGCGTGCCGTCGGGCACCCATTGCAGGCGCGGGTCGGCGTGGTCGATGCGGGTCAGCGCGTACTCGAGGCCCGCACGCGCCACCGCCGATGCCGACGCGCCGCTCACCAGCACGCGGCCCTGCAGCGCCTCCATGCGCGCGACCAGCGCGAAGCCGCCCACCAGCGCGGTCAGCAGCGTGATCAGCCACAGCACCAGCAGCAGCGCCGCGCCGCGCATGCGCGCGCCGGCCGGCGCGGCCGCGCGGGCCGGGTCAGTACGCGATGCCATCGAACACGCCCGATGCGCCGACGCCGCTGGAGGCCTGCGGCAATGCCACCACCAGCGGCGGCCACGCCACGCCGTCGGCGTTCACCAGCGCCACCTCCACCAGCAGCGGCAAGTTGCTCGTGCGTCTCCCACGCGTCCTGCCACTCGCCCACGCCGCCCTCGCCGTCCAGTGCGCGGTAGCGGAACGTCGCCGCGCGCAGGCCATCGGCCAGCACCTCCGGGCGCACCGGCACGCCCTCCTCGACGGTCAGGCCCGCCTGCACCATCGTCAGGGCGAGTTCGACGCGCACGCGCCCCGCCTCCTCGCGCACGGTGAAGTCGTGCAGGTACGGACCGCCGCGGCCGAGGTAATCGGGCAGGTCGGCGACGAAGCGCATGCGGCCGGCCTCGCCGATGAACCGCTGCGGCATGCATTGACCGGATCGCTGGCGAAGGCGACCGGGCGCGCCCCGGTCAGCCGGCTGCGCAGGAATCCCAGCACCGCGCGCATGCGCTCGCTGCGCGCGGCCATGGCCTCGCCGCGCTGCACGGTGCGCGTGGCCGCAGCCAGCGTGGCGAACGCCAATGCCGAGCCCGGCGGCCAGCAGCACCGTCGCCAGCAGCACCTCGATCAGGGTGAAGCCGCGCACGCCGCGCGACGGCGCGGCGCGAGGGTGCGTGGGGCGGGAGTCGATCACGGCAGCGCCACCGAGTCCGACACGCCCGGCTGCACCAGCCGCAACGTGTCCAGCACGCAGGCGCTGGCGCGGGCCGCCGTCGCCCCACTCCACCGCCAAGGTCAGCGCATACAACCGCTGGCTGCCCGGGGCGGACGGCGCGGTCGCGGGCGGCAGGTCGGGATCGACCCACGGGCGGGTATCCAGCGTCCAGCGGTAGCGGCCGCCATCGAAGTCGCCGTCTGCTGGCCGGCCCGGATCGGCGCATCGATGCCCTGCTGGTCCAGCAACGATTGCGCATGCAGCGCCGCGCGCCCGGCATCGCCGGCCCAGCGCACCTGCCGGGTGGCGCCCGACAGCGTGCCCAGCAGCAACGTCAGCGCCAGCGCCAGCAGGGCGAAGGCGACGATGACTTCGATCAGGGTGTAGCCGCGCCTGCAGCGCGCGGCGGATGCCAGCGGCTCACGGCGCCGTCCCCGCCGCGCGCGCAGCCGCACTTCGCCGGTCAGCCAGGCCACGTCGATGTTCCAGCGCGCGTCGCTTCGACCTGCAGCTGCGATCCGGCCGCCGGTGGACGCGCCGTCGGCGAAGAACAGGATCGCGCCTTCGCCGGCACTGGGCTGCGCCTCGCGCGCGCCGGTGAAGGTCACGCCCAGCGCCTCGGGAATGTCGCCGTCGCGTTGCCTCGGCGCGCTTCCCAGCGCCGTCCGCGCGGGTCGATCACGAACCGCTGCGGCTGGCCGGTCGCGATCGCCTGCGCGCGCGTGTAGCGCAGCTGCGCGGCGAGCTCCTTGGCGCTGGACCGCAGCTGCATGCCGTCGCAAGCCGCCGCCCAGCGCCGCGGCCGCCAGCAGCGCTGGCGCGGCGATCAGCGCCACCACCAGCAGCATCTCCAGCAGCGACACGCCCGCGGGCGCGGCGCCGACGGTCGCATGGCGAGCGCTCCGGGTCGCGCGCATCGGTTATTCGTACTTGATGTCGGCGTCGACGCTGTTGCCGCCGGCCTTGCCGTCCTCGCCCAGGACTGACCAGGTCGAACGGGCCGCTGCTCGCCGGGCGCGCGGTACTCGATCGGGTGGCCCCACGGGATCCTTGAGTTCGGCTGCCTTGGCGTACGGGCCCAGCCAGCCGCCGGCGTCGCCGGGCTGCGTCGACCAGGTCATCCAGCGCGCCGGCAGGCGGCCGGTGTCCATCTGGTACTGCTCGACCTTGCCGGCCAGCGTCTGCACCTGCGCCTTGGCCAGGTTGGCCTTGGCGCGGTCGGCGCCGCCGAGCACGCGGCTGCCGACGAAGGCCAGCACCGCGCCGATCAGCACGATCACCATGATGATCTCGATCAGGCTCATGCCGCCCTGGGCAGCGGCGACGGCGAGCGGGTGAGCGACCGGGGGTTGGCCGATCGGGAGTGGAACGGGGCAGTGCGCATGTGAGTCCATCCGTGTGCGTGGAAAGAAGCCGACCGTACCCGGCCGGCGGGCAATGCGGAACCGTCCGGGCGCGTGCGGCGCGTTCAGGCGGGTCCGGTCGAGCGGAACGGTTCAGCTGGCATCTACCCGATCGCGCCGGTCAGGTCGTACAGCGGCATCAGCACGGCCAGCATGACCATGCCGACCACCGCCGGCCAGCACCACCGTCACCGCCGGCACCAGCGCGGCCAGCATGCGGTCCAGCGCCATGCGCGGTTTCCTGCTCGAAGGTGTCGGCGGTCTTCAGCAGCATCGCGTCCAGCGCGCCGGACTCCTCGCCGACCTGGATCATCTGCAGCGCCAGCCGCGGGAAGCGCTTGCCGCTGGCCAGCGCGGTCGACAGGCCGACGCCGTTCTTGACCTCCTCGGCGGCCGCTTCCACGTCGGCGGCCAGCACGCGGTTGCCCAGCACGTTGCGGCCGATGCCCGAGCGCGGTCAGCAGCGGCACGCCGTTGCGCACCAGCGTGCCCAGCGTGCGCGCCAGGCGCGCGGTCTCGAGCTTCGCCACCAGCGGCGCCGACGAAGCGCCGTCGCAGCAGCCAGCGCGTCGAATCGCTCGCGGAACGCCGGATCGCGGCGCTTGCGGTCGAACCACCACAGCCGCCAGCGCCGGCACCACCAGCAGCACGATCCACCAGTCGCGCACGAACAGGCCCACGCCCAGCACGACCTGCGTGAACAACGGCAGCTCGGCGTCCAGGCTTTCGTACATCTGCCGCGAACTGCGGCACCACGTAGCCCAGCAGGAACAGCAGCGCTCAGCCCCACCATCACCAGCAGGATCGCCGGATAGATCAGCGCATTGATCACGCGGCCGCGCAGCGCGCGGCTGCGCTCCAGGTAATCGGCCAGGCGCTGCAGCGTCTCGTGCAGGCTGCCGCCCGCCTCGCCGGCGCGCACCATGTTGACGTACAGGCGCGAGAACGTGCCGTGCTGGCGTTCCAGCGCGGCCGACAGCGACGCGCCGCCGCGCACCGCGTCGCGCACGTCGGTCGATGGTGCGCTTGCGCGGCTTCGTCTTCGGGCAGCTCCAGCAGGATGGTCAGCGCGCGGTCCAGCGGCTGGCCCGCGCCCAGCAGCGTCGCCAGCTGCTGGGTGAACTGCACCAGCCGCGCGCCCGGCGAACGGCTTGGGCTTGAACAGCGCCCGCCACGCCGACTCGCCGCCGCCCTCGCCGGCCAGCTTGCGCCTCGACCGGCAGGTGCCCCTGCTCCTGCAGGCGCGCGACGACCTCGGCGTCGCTGGCGGCTTCCATCTGGCCGTCGAGCAGCTCGCCGCGGGTGTTGAGGGCCTTGTAGCGGTAGAGGGGCATTGGGTAAGGGAATAGGGGATGGGGCAGAGGTGTGAAGTGTCACTGATGGATCCAGGCGTAATTCCCGCGCAGGCAGGCTTCGGCCACTCACGCTTCCTCCGTCACGCGCAGCACTTCCTCGATCGTCGTCATCGCCCGCCAGCGCCTTGACGATGCCGTCCTCGTACATCGTGCGCATGCCGGCGTCGCGCGCGAGCTGCTCCAGCTCGCCCATGCCGGCGTGGCGCATCACCGCGCGGCGCAGGTCGTCGTTCATCACCAGGAATTCCATGATGGTGGTGCGGCCGAGGTAGCCGGTCGGCGCGATCGCCGAACCGCGCGGCCGGTACAGGAAGATCTCGCCCTGCGGCTGGAAGCGGCGCAGGCCGAACTTCTCGATCTCCTCCGGCGATGGCCGGGTAGCGCTCGGCATGCGTCGGCTCCAGCCGGCGCACCAGGCGCTGGGCGAGGATGCCGTTGACGGTGGAGGTCAGCAGGTAGTCCTCCACGCCCATGTCGAGCAGGCGGGTGATGCCGCCGGCGGCGTTGTTGGTGTGCAGCGTGCGACAGCACCAGGTGGCCGGTGAGCGCGGACTGGATGGCGATGCGCGCGGTTTCCAGGTCGCGCATTTCGCCGATCATGATGATGTCCGGGTCCTGGCGCACGATGCTGCGCAGCGCGTGGGCGAAGTCCAGCCCGATCTGCGGCTTGGCCTGGATCTGGTTGATGCCCTCGATCTGGTATTCGACCGGGTCCTCGACGGTGATGATCTTGACGTCCGGCGTGTTGAGCTTGCTCAGCGCGGTGTACAGCGTGGTGGTCTTGCCCGAACCGGTCGGGCCGGTGACCAGCAGGATGCCGTGCGGCTGCTCCAGCACCTTCTGGAACTGCGGCAGGAAGTGCGTCGGTGAAGCCGAGCCTGCTGGAAGTCGAACACCACCGTCTCGCGGTCGAGCAGGCGCATCACCACGCGATTCGCCGTGCGCGGTCGGCACGGTGCTCACGCGCAGGTCCAGCTCCTTGCCCTGCACGCGCAGCATGATGCGGCCGTCCTGCGGCAGGCGGCGCTCGGCGATGTTGAGCTTGGCCATGATCTTGATGCGGCTGATCACCGCGGCGGTCAGGTTGGCCGGCGGGCTTTCGCCTTCCTCCAGCACGCCGTCGACGCGGTAGCGCACCTTCAGGCGGTTCTCGAACGGCTCGATGTGGATGTCGGAGGCGCGCAGCTCGACCGCGCGCTGGATCACCAGGTTGACCAGCCGGATCACCGGCGCCTCGGAGGCGAGGTCGCGCAGGTGCTCGACGTCGTCCAGGTCGCCGGTGCCCTCGCCGTCGGCGTTCTCGACGATCGCGCCCATCGCGCTGCGGCCCTGGCCGTACCAGCGCTCGATCAGGTCGTCGATCTCCGAGCGCAGCGCCACCTGACGGCCGCACCGCGCGCGCCGGTCGCCAGGCGCACCGCGTCCAGCGCGTAGGCGTCCTGCGGGTCGGCCATCAGCAGGTCGACGCTGCGCCTCGTCCTCGCCCACCGGGCAGACGTGGAACTGCTTCAGGAACCGCGGCGACGAGCGCGCACGCCTTCGGGCGGCAGCGTCCGGCGCGTCCTTGCGCTGCACCAGCGGCAGGCCCAGCACCTCGGCGGCGGTCTCGGCATGGTCGCGCTCGGACACCAGGCCCAGCCGCGACAGCAGCGCCAGCAGACCGCCGCCGGTCTCCTCCTGCAGGCGGCGCGCGCGCGCCAGGTCGGCGTCCTTCAGCCGGCCCTTCTCGACCAGCAGCGCCGCGACGATGCGCTCCTCGATCGGGGTGCCGCCGATGCCGTCGTCCGAGCCGCGCCACCGCGTCCGCCGTTGCGCCACGCCGCCCTCCGAAGCCCGTGATCGCCGGACTTTAGCAGGTCGCGCGCACCCGTGCCCGCGGGCGTTCGGCGGCTGCCTCAGCCCACCCACGCCCGCGCGTTGCGGAACATCCGCAGCCACGGCGAATCCTCGCCCCACTCCGGCCGGATGCCAGCTGAGGTTGGCGCGTGCGCAGGGTGCGCTCGGGGTGCGGCATCAGGATGGTGACGCGGCCGTCGTCGCTGGTCAGGCCGGCGATGCCGTCGGGCGAGCCGTTCGGGTTGAGCCGGATACTGCGTCGGCCACCTGCCCGTCGCCGTCGACGTAGCGCAGCGCGACGCGGGCGGCGGCCTGGTCGGCGGCGCTGTCGAACTCGCGCGCGGCCTTCGCCGTGCGCGACCGCCACCGGGATGCGCGAGCCGGCCATGCCGCGCAGGAACAGCGACGGCGACTCCACCACTTCCAGCAGCGCCAGCCGCGCCTCGAACTGCTCGCTGCGGTTGCGCAGGAAGCGCGGCCAGTGCGTCGGCGCCGGGGATGATGTCCTTGAGCTGGCTGAGCATCTGGCAGCCGTTGCACACGCCCAGCGAGAAGCGTGTCGCCGCGCGCGAAGAACGCCGCGAACGCTCGCGCAGCGCGCTGCGTTCGAGGATCGACGTCGCCCAGCCGCGGCCCGCGCCCAGCACGTCGCCGTAGCTGAAGCCGCCGCAGGCGGCGAGGCCGCGTGAAGCCGTCCAGCGTCGACGCGGCCGGCGATCAGGTCGCTCATGTGCACGTCGAAGGCGTCGAAGCCGGCGCGGTCGAAGGCCGCCGCCATCTCGATCTGGCCGTTGACGCCCTGCTCGCGCAGGATCGCCACCTTCGGCCGCGCGCCGGTGGCGATGAACGGCGCGGCGATGTCCTCGGCCGGATCGAACGCCAGCTTCGGCTTCAGGCCCGGGCGCGTCGAAGTCGCGCGCGACTGCGCGCTCCTCGTCGGCGCACTCGGGGTTGTCGCGCAGCTTCTGCATCGCGTGGCGTCACCGACCACCAGGCGTCGAACAGCTCGTCCCAGCGCCACTCGGCCAGCACGTCGCCGTCCTGCTGCACGCGGATCACCGGCGCGGTCGGTCGGGCTGGCGCGATGCGCTGCGCGCATTCGGTCAGGCCGTGGCGTGTCGACCAGGTCGGCGAACGCGGCGCGGTCCTCGGCCGGCGACCTGCACGACCGCGCCCAGTTCCTCGTTGAACAGCGTGCGGAACGGCATCGTCGCCCCAGCCGTCGAGGTCGATGTCCAGGCCGCGATGCGAGGCGAACGCCATCTCGCACAGCGCGGCGAACGCGCCGCCGTCGCAGCGGTCGTGGTAGGCCAGCAGCAGGCCGGCCTCGCGCGCATCGCGGATCAGTTCGAAGAAGTCGCGCAGGCGCTGCGGGTCGTCGAGGTCGGGCACGCTGTCGTCCGACGTCGCCGGCGAACGCCGGCAGCGCGCCGTCGCGCCCGCTGCGGATGGCACTGCGCCAGCACCGAGCCGCCCAGGCGCTGCTTGCCGGCGCCCAGGCCGATCAGCCACAGCTCGCTGTCGTCCTCGCGCGCCAGCAGCGGCGTCAGTTGCGCGCGCACGTCGGCCACCGGCGCGAAGGCGGTGACGATCAGCGACACCGGCGACACCGACTTCTGCGCCTGCGCCGTCGGCCTGCCACTGCGCCTGCATCGACAGCGAATCCTTGCCGACCGGGATGCTGAGGTCGAGCTCCGGGCACAGCTCCATGCCGACCGCCTTGCACCGCGTCGAACAGCAGCGCGTCCTCGCCGGCGTGGCCGGCCGCGGCCATCCAGTTGGCCGACAGCTTGATGCGGTCCAGCGATTCCACCGGCGCGGCGCACAGGTTGGTGATCGCCTCGCCCACCGCCATGCGCGCGGAGGCGGCGGCATCGAGCAGCGCCAGCGGCGTGCGTTCGCCGATCGCCATCGCTTCGCCGGCGAAGCCGTCGAAGCCGGTACAGCGTGATCGCGCAGTCGGCCACCGGCAGCTGCCACGGGCCGACCATCTGGTCGCGCGCGGTCAGGCCGCCGACGCTGCGGTCGCCGATGGTGACCAGGAACTGCTTGGACGCGACCGTCGGGATGCGCGAGCACGCGCAGCGCCGGCGTCGTGCAGGTCCAGGCCGTGCCAGTCTGCAGCGCCGGCCAGCGCGGCGCCGGCGGATGCGCGGTGTCGCGGTGCATCTTCGGCGCCTTGCCGAACAGCACGTCCATCGGCAGGTCGATGGGCGGCATCGCGCCGGCATGTCGCGCCGGCCGCGTCGCGCCATAGCCCACCACCAGCCGCTCTTCGGCGGTCGCCGTGCCCGACCGACCGCGAACGGGCAGCGCTCGCGCGCGCAGATCGCCGCGAACTCGGCCAGCCGCTCCTGCGGCCACGCCGAGCACGTAGCGCTCCTGCGATTCGTTGCACCACAGCTGCATCGGCGACAGCGACGGGATCGTCGCTGGGCACCTTGTCCAGGTCGATCACGCCGCCCACGCCGGAGTCGTGCAGCAGCTCGGGAATCGCGTTGGACAGGCCGCCGGCGCCGACGTCGTGCGAACCAGCGGATCGGGTTGTCGGCGCCCAGCGCGACGCAGCGGTCGATGACTTCCTGGCAGCGCCGCTCCATCTCCGGGTTGTCGCGCTGCACGCTGGCGAAATCGAGGTCCTCGGCGCTCTCGCCCGAGGCCACCGAACTGGCGGCGCCGCCGCCCAGGCCGATCAGCATCGCCGGGCCGCCGAGCACGACCACCGCGTCGCCGGGCTGCAGGCCGAGCTTCTCGACCTGGCCGCGGTCGATCGCGCCGAGGCCGCCGGCCAGCATGATCGGCTTGTCGTAGGCGCGGGTCAGTGCCGTCGCCTTCGGCGCAGCTCGAAGCTGCGGAAATAGCCGGCCAGGTTCGGCCGGCCGAATTCGTTGTTGAACGCGGCGGCGCCGAGCGGGCCGTCGAGCATGATCTCCAGCGCCGGCGCCATGCGCGGGTTGAGCGCGCGCGTCGCCTTCCCACGGCTGCGGCAGCGTCGGGATGCGCAGGTGCGACACCGAGAAGCCGGTCAGGCCGGCCTTCGGCTTGCCGCCGCGGCCGGTCGCGCCCTCGTCGCGGATCTCGCCGCCGGCGCCGGTGGCTGGCGCCGGGGAACGGCGCGATCGCGGTCGGGTGGTTGTGGGTCTCGACCTTGATGCAGAACGCCGAATCGACCGTCGGCCTCGGCGCGGTACGCGCCGGTCGCCGGATCGGGCCGGAAGCGCGCGGCCGGGTAGCCTTCGACCACCGCCGCGTTGTCGCTGTACGCCGACAGCGTGTGCTCCGGCGTCTGCGCATGGGTGTGCTTGATCATGCCGGAACAGCGACTGCGGCTGCTCGCTCGCCGTCGATGGTCCAGCTGGCGTTGAAGATCTTGTGCCGGCAGTGCTCGGAATTGGCCTGCGCGAACATCATCAGTTCGACGTCCGAGGGCTCGCGGCCCAGCTCGCCGTAGCGCTCGCGCAGGTAGTCGATCTCGTCCTCGGCCAGCGCCAGGCCCAGGCGCGCGTTGGCGGCTTCCAGCGTCGCGCCAGCGGGATGCGCTCCAGCTGCGCCGCGCGGCGGCGCGGCGAACAGCGCCGCGGCCTGCGTCGCGCGTCGTCCAGCAGCGACTGCGTCATCGGGTCGTGCAGCACGCGGCCCGCGGCCGCCTGCGCGGCGGCGTCGGCCGGCCAGCCGGCCAGGTCGAGCGCAGGCCGCGCTCGACGCGCTTCACCGGCAGGCCGGCGCCGTGCAGCAGTTCGGTGGCCTTGCTGGCCCACGGCGACAGCGTGCCCAGGCGCGGCGTCGACGAAGCGCGAGACGGCGCCTTCGGCGCGGCGGCGACCGCGCCGGCGCCGGCCTGCAGGATGCGGCGCAGGGCGTCGCCGTCGGGCGTCGGCGCCCGGCTTCGGGTTCGACGAAGTAGACGTGCCAGGCGCCGCGCAGCCGCAGGTCGGGATGGACGGGCTGCGAGGCGGGATTGCGAGCCGCGTCGCGGCGGAACGTGCGACAGGGCCGGCTGGCCCTCGAGGACGATCATGTCCGGGGAACCGTGTGTCGACGGGCCGGCTATTGTAGCGAAGCCAGGGCCGGGCACCCGGCGCCCCGTCTGCGCCCTCGGGGCCGGCGTCCCGGCTCCGCTGCTTCCGAACGCGATCAGCCGCCGGGCGTAGCGGCCGCGGCGACCGCCGCCTGCTCGGCCGCGCTTGTCCAGCGCCTCGCGCAGCGCGGCCGGCGGCAGGTAGCCGCCCATCTGGGTGCCGTCCTCGGCCAGGATCATCGGCGTGCCGGTCAGGCCGATGCGCTGGCCGACGTCGTACTCCATGTCGACCGGGTCTGGTGCAGTCGCGCTGCGGGATGCGGCTTGCCGTTCTTGGCGTCGGTCAGGGCCTTGCGGCGGTCGCTGGCGCACCAGACCGACACCATGTTCCGGTAGTCCTCGCTGCCCAGGCCCATGCGCGGGAAGGCCAGGTATTCGATGGCGATGCCCTGCCGGTTGTACTCGGCGATCTCGCTGTGCAGCTTGCGGCAGTAGCCGCACTCGATGTCGGTGAACACGGTGACGGTGTACTTCGGGTTGGGCGGCGCGAACACGATGCGCTCGCCGGCGGGGATGCTTCGACAGCAGGTCGCGGCGCATGCCCGCCAGCGCCGACTCGGCTGAGGTTGCGCTTGGCCTGTGCGTCGTACAGCGCGCCGCCGCTGCCCTGCAGGAACAGGTACCGCCCGTCGTCGCTGACGTACACCACCTGGCCGCCGACGATGGCCTCGCGGAAGCCGGGCATGCGGCGCTGCGGATACGTGGTCGACGGCGATCGGTCGGGTTGAGCTGCGGCAGGGCCTGCAGCGCGCGCGCTTCGGGCGTGCCGGCGGCCGGGGTGGGCGTGCTGGGCACCGGAGCGGCCACCGCCGCGGTCCCGCCTTCGCCACGGCCGGCGCCTGCGCGTCCGGGGCCTGGGCGCAGGCGGAAAGGCTGATCGCGCTGAATGCAACAAGGAGCAGACGCTTCATCGGGAATCCTGGACGGCGGTCGGGTCGCTACGGGCGGGCGGCGATTGTGGCACGCGTCGGCGACAGCAGCCGGAATGGCGGGTGAGTGATCGTCGGCGAAGGAGCACCTGGGCCGTGGGGGCGGTTTCAGCCACGATTGCGATGTTCGATCGTCCTATGTGATTCATTGCTTGTTGCAGGAGCGACGTGAGTCGCGACCCCGTCACTTCGGGACCCTGCAGGATCGCGACTCGCGTCGCACGAGCGCGAGCCGGTGGCTCGCAAGCGCCCGTTCCTCACCCCCTCGGATGGTGCTGCGCGTGCAGCCGCTTGAGCTGCTCGCGCGCCACCAGCGTGTAGATCTGCGTGGTCGACAGCGAGCTGTGGCCCAGCAGCATCTGCAGCGCGCGCAGGTCGGCGCCGTGGTTGAGCAGGTGGGTGGCGAAGCTGTGGCGCAGGCCGTGCGGGCTGATGCGCCGCGGGTCGATGCCGGCGGCGGCGGCGTAGCGCTTCACCAGCGTCCAGAACTGCTGCCGGCGTCGGCGCCTCGCCCGTCGGCGTCAGGAACAGCGGCGGCCAGCGCTGCGCTTGCCCGCCAGTACCGGGCGCGCCTCGCGCGAGGTAGCGCTCCAGCCAGTGCTGCGCCTCCTCGCCCAGCGGCACCAGCCGCTCCTTGCCGCCCTTGCCGGTCACGCGCAGCACGCCCTGGCGCAGGTTGACCGCGGTGGCCGGCAGGTCCACCAGCTCGCTGACGCGCAGGCCGGCGGCGTACATCAGCTCGAGCATCGCGCGGTCGCGCAGGCCCAGCGGCGTGTCGATCATCGGGCGCCGCCAGCAGCGCCTCGATCTCGCTTTCGGCCAGCGCCTTGGGCAGCGAGCGCGGCAGCTTGGGCGGATCGCAGCAGCGCGGTCGGGTCGTCCGCCGCGCACGCCGCGGCGCACGCAGCCAGCGCGTAGAACGCGCGCAGCGCCGACAGCAGGCGCGCGTTGCTGCGCGGCGAGTAGCTGCTGCTGCGCACGCCATGCGAGATAGTCGAACAGCGCGGCGCGGTCGGCCCCGGACAGGCCGCACGCCCGCGCCGCGCAGCCAGCGCGCGAAGCCCTCCAGGTCGCGGCGGTAGCTGTCCAGCGTCGGCCGCGCCAGCCCGTGTTCGGCCCAGATCGCATCGAGGAAGCGGGCGATGTCGCGCGCGTCGGCGTCGGGCAACGGCGGCAGCGCCATTGCCAGCTGCGCGGCGCTCGGCGGGCGTGCGCGGGGCGCTCGGTCATGGCGATGAGCTTAGCGACTATCCTGTGCGCCATGGCTTCCGACCCTATGTCACACGCTGCGCAGGCACCGCCCGCACGCCCATATCGGCTGGCGCCTGCTGGCGCTGCTCTACGACCTGTTGCCGGCGCTGGCGTTGTGGTTCGCCGTGGCGGCGATCAGCCTGCACCTGCACGGCGGCGCGATCCGGTCCGCGCCGTTCACGCTGGCCGGGTGGCTGGAGCTGGTCGCGCTGTGGCGGTTACCGGGCCTACGCGGATCGTCAGCTGGCGGCGCGGCGGCCAGACGCTGGGGATGCGGCCGTGGCGGCTGAAGGTGGAAGCACGTGATGGCGGGCCGGCGTCGCTGGCGCGCGCTGTGCATGCGCTATGCGGTCGGCAACGGCTTCGCTCCTGCTGGCGGGGCTGGGGTTCTGGTGGGCGTGGCTGGATCGGGATCGGCTGACGTGGCACGACCGCGCCAGCGGCACCCGGCTGGTCCGGGTGCAAAAACACTCGCGCGTGTAGTCCCCGGCGCGCTGCGGCGCGTTGCGGTATCCGGGCCCTTGCGGTCCATCGCGGCGCGGCACGACCGGGCCAGCGGCACGCGCTTGGTTCGGGTGCCTGCGCGGAACTGACGGTAACGGCCCGGTGCCGTCGACTCAGCCCGACCGCCTGCGGAACAGGAACGCCGACACCGCCAGCATGATCACCGGCGGCACGCATAGGCGATGCGGTAGTCGAACTTGTACACGCCGGCCAGCTGCGACGAACTGCGTCTGCAGCAGCCAGAAGCCCAGCGAGAACACGATGCCGAGGAACAGCCGCGTGCCCATGCCGCCGCTGCGCAGCGTGCCGAACGCGAACGGGATCGCCGCCAGGCACAGCGCCAGCACGTTGAACGGATAGAACCAGCGGCCCCAGTAGTGTTCCTGGAACTCGCTGGCGTCCAGTCCGTTGCGCTCGCGGTAGGCGATGGCGGCGCGCAGTTCGGTCGCCGACAGGTAGCGCGGCCGGTCGATGTCGGCGCCCAGCGCGGTGGCGTCGAGCTGCGAGTCCCAGCGCTCCTCGCCCACCTCGGTCTGGCTGACCGACCGCTGGTCGAAGTAGGTGCGGGTGACATCGCGCAAGCAGCCAGCCGCCGGGGCGGTGCTCGGCGATACGCGCCAGCGCCAGCGACTCGAGGCGGCCGTCGGCGCGAACTCGTACAGGCGCACGTCGCGCAGCTCCAGCCAGCGGTCCTCCCCGTCGTCGCGCTCCTCCCCGCCCTGGGCGTTGAGGAAGATGTTGCCCTCGCGCGCCCAGAGGCCGGAGTACCGCGCCACGATCAGGTCGTTGGAGCGCGAGGACGCCTTCAGGGCATCGGCCTGCCGCTGGCCCCAGGGCCCCAGGGTTTCGCCGTTGACCACCATCAGCGCGGTGACCACCGCGATCGAACCGGCCACCGACAGGCCCAGGCGCCGCCGCGACAGGCCGACCGCGCGCAGCGCGGTCAGCTCCGATGTCGCCGCCAGCTGGCCCAGCCCCATCAGCGACGCCGATCACCGCCGCAGTACGGAAACAGGTAATGCGCCGCCGCGGGATGGTGTAGGCCACGTAGGCCAGCGCCTGGACGACGCCGTACCGGCCCTTGCCGACGTCGCCGAGCTCCGAGACCAGCGCCAGCATCACGTCCAGCCCCAGCAGCACGCCCCAGGTCAGCAGCACCGTGCCCAGCACCGCGCGGGCGACGTAGACGTCATGGATCTTCGGGAAGCAGCGTCATGCCAGCACCTCGCGCACGCGGCTCAGGCGCCCGTCACGCGGCATACAGCCAAGCCCCTGCCGCCAGCAGCGGCAGGACCAGCCACCACAACCCGGCGGCGATGGGCAGGCGCCCCTCCTCCAGCCAGCCGGTGCCCATCAGCATCAGGTTCATGCCGACCAGGTAGGCCAGAAAGCCCATCACCATCGGGCCGTAGCGCGCCTGGCGCGGCGAGCTGCGCGCCAGCGGCATCGCCATCAGCGCGAAGGCCAGCGCCAGCAGCGGCGGCGCGATGCGGCGGTGCAGCTGCGCCTGCGCTTCCGGCCGCGCATCGCCGAGCAGCGCGGGCGTGGACAGCACGTCGGGGTGGTTGGGGTCGACGTTGGACTCGCCCACCGGCATCAGCACCTCGTTGCTGGCATAGCGCATCAGGCGGTAGTCCAGCGCCGCGGGTCCAGCGGCCCCTCCACCCGGAAGCCGTCGTTGAGCACCAGGTAGCGTCGCCCGTCCTCGCCCAGGGCGACTTCGCCGTCGTTGGAAGTGGTGACGTCCATGCGGCCGTCGTTCTGGCGGTACACGAACACGCGCCGGAACCGGCTGCCGTCGTTGGACATGTTGCCGATGAAGATCACCCCGCCGCCGCCCGGCATCTCGGTGAAGCTGCCCGGCTCCAGGCCGGCGACGATCAGGTTGCGGTTGGCCTCGGCAACCATCTCGCGCGAGGTGCGCTCGGCCCATCGGCCCCAGCCACAGCGAACAGGCCGCGATCACCGCCACCATCGGCAGCACCAGCAGCATCAGCGGCCGCAGCAACCGCCGCGGGCCCACGCCGATCGAGGCGATCACCGGCATTTCCGAATCGCGGTACAGCCGGCCCATCGCCAGCATCAGGCCCAGCATCAGCCCCAGCGGCAGGATCAGCGGCAACCAGTTCAGCAGCACCAGGCCCAGCTGCGACAGCAGCATCCCCGCCGGCACGCGGCCGCGGGCGATGTCGCCCAGCACGTCGGTGAACGCACCGCCCAGGCACACGATCAGCAGCACCACGATCGTGGCGAACGTGGACTGGGCGAATTCGCGCAGCAGGTAGCGATCGAGTTTGGGCATGGGGGAAATCGGGGCTGGAACGACGGTGCGGCCGGGCCTGCGGCGCCGGGCACGGTACGGGACGGCGCAGTGTACTGAATGTGCATGAGCGGCCTCTGACCTGGGCGACGCTCGACCGGCGGCCTTCATCGGCGTCCGGGCGTACGTGCCGCGGGGCGGCCATGCGGCGACCGTTCCCGGGCGCCCGCGGGAGGCTTGCTTTAGACTTGCCCGTTCGCCGGAACCCGCGCCTGTCGGCCATCGGGCCTGTCGGGCTTCCCTGACCCGGGCCTCGTACCCGGGCCCGCGGACACCGCCCCGCCCCGTGCCGCAGGCCACCACGCCGGCCTCCCCCGCCTACAGCTTCCCGGAACCGTTCATGGCCCTCGAATTCAACCTGACCTCCGCCGCCCCCACCGCCTTCGATTGCGACTGCGTGGTCGTGGGCGTCTTCGCCGACGGCACCCTGGGCGCACCGGCGCAGGCGATCGACGCGGCCAGCGGCGGCCGCCTCACGGCGCTGGTCGCGCGCGGCGACGTCAGCGGCAAGACCGGCAGGACCGCGCTGCTGCACGACCTGCCGGGCGTGACCGCGCCGCGCGTGCTGGTGGTCGGCCTGGGCGAGCAGGCCAAGTTCGGCGTGCCGCAGTACCTCAAGGCGGTCGGCGACGCCGCCCGCGCACTGAAGTCCGGCCCGGTCGCGCACGCGCTGTTCACGCTGACCGAACTGGCGGTGGCCGGCCGCGACGCCGCCTGGAACATCCGCCAGGCCGCGATCGCCGCCGACCACGCCTGCTACCGCTACACCGCCACCCTGGGCGAGAAGACGCGCGCCAAGGACGAACCGGGCCTGCGCACGCTGACCCTGCAGGGCGACGATGCCGACGCGCTGGCGCAGGGCATGGCCATCGCCGCCGGCGTGCAGTTCGCGCGCGAGCTCGGCAACCTGCCGCCGAACATCTGCAACCCGGCCTACCTGGCCGAGCAGGCGCAGCGAGTTCGCCGCCGCGCATCGACAGCGCCGAGTGCGAGGTGCTCGACGAGGCCGCAGATGGAGGCGCTGGGCATGGGCTCGCTGCTGGCCGTCGCCCGCGGCTCGGCCAACCGCGCCGCAAGCTGATCGTGCTGAAGTACAACGGCGCGCGGCGACGCCAAGCCGTACGTGCTGGTCGGCAAGGGCATCACCTTCGACACCGGCGGCATCAACCTCAAGACGCAGGGCGGCATCGAGGAGATGAAGTTCGACATGTGCGGCGCGGCCAGCGTGATCGGCACCTTCGTGGCCGCGGTGGGCATGAAGCTGCCGATCAACCTGGTGGTGGTGGTGCCGGCGGTGGAGAACATGCCCGACGCCAACGCCTACCGCCCGTCCGACGTCATCACCAGCATGTCCGGCAAGACCATCGAAGTCGGCAACACCGACGCCGAAGGCCGCCTGATCCTGTGCGACGCGCTGACCTACGCGCAGCGCTTCGAGCCCGCAGGCGCTGGTCGACGTCGCCACGCTGACCGGCGCCTGCATGGTCGCGCTGGGCAAGTACGCCACCGGCCTGATGAGCAAGCACGACGACCTGGCCGCCGAGCTGATCGACGCCGGCGAGCACGTGTTCGACCGCGCCTGGCGCCTGCCGCTGTGGGACGAGTACCAGACCCAGCTCGATTCCACCTTCGCCGACGTCTACAACATCGGCGGCCGCTGGGCCGGCGCGATCACCGCCGGCTGCTTCCTGTCGCGCTTCACCGAAGGCCAGCGCTGGGCGCACCTGGACATCGCCGGCGTCGGCCAACGACGAAGGCAAGCGCGGCATGGCCACCGGCCGCCCGGTCGGGCTGCTGAGCCAGTGGCTGCTGGACCGGGCCGGAATTGAGATTGGAGATTCGGGATTCGTAGAGCGATCCCGATGCCACGCCATGCCCAGCTCTTCCGAATCCCAAATCCCGACTCCCCGATCCCGGCCTTATGCGCGCCGACTTCTACCTGATCGCCAAGCCGCGCTTCCGCGAGAAGCCGCTGCTGCTGGTGTGCGAGCTGGCGCGCAAGGCCTGCGACGCCGACCTGCCGACGCTGGTGCTGGCGCGCGACGCCGCGCAGGCCGAGCAGCTCGACGACCTGCTGTGGGCGTTCGACCCCGACGCCTACATCCCGCACCAGATCGCGGGCGAGGACGAGGACGACGACGAGGCCGCCGGTGCTGATCGCCGCGCCGGAACCGACGCGCCGATGCGCGCCGCTGGTGATCAACCTGCGCGACGCAGCCGTCGACGGCGCCTTCGAGCGCGTGCTGGAAGTGGTGCCCGCCGACGAATCCGCGCGCGACCCGTTGCGCGAGCGCTGGAAGCAGTACCAGGCGCGCGGGCTGGACGTGAACAAGCACGACATGTAGCCCGGGTAAGCGCAGCGCACCGGGACCCGCGCCCCGGGTGCGCTGCGCTTACCCGGGCTACGTTTTCCGCCCGTCGCGGCGGCGACGCATGATCCCACGACACTGGATCCCCACCCGCGGGGATGACGAGCCAGAGCAATCCAGATGACGACCTCGCTGTCCCCCAGCTACGACCCCAACCCTTCGAAGCCCGCCTGTACGCACGAGTGGGAGAGCCAGCGGCGTGTTCAAGCCGCAGCGGCAAGGGCGAGCCCTACACCATCCTGCTGCCGCCGCCCAACGTCACCGGCACCCTGCACATGGGCCACGCGTTCCAGCACACGCTGCAGGACGCGCTGGTGCGCTACCACCGCATGCGCGGCTATCGACACGCTGTGGCAGATGGGCACCGACCACGCCGGCATCGCCACCGAGATGGTGGTCGTCGCGCAACCTGGCGCTGGAAGGCAAGGGCGAAACCCGCGACTCGCTGGGCCGCGAGGGCTTCATCGAGAAGGTCTGGGAGTGGAAGCAGCAGTCCGGCGACACCATCGAACGCCAGATGCGCCGCCTGGGCACGTCCGGCGACTGGTCGCGCAGCGTGTTCACCATGGACCCGATGGCCGCCGAGGCGGTGATCGAGGCCTTCGTGCGCATGCACGAGGACGGCCTGATCTACCGCGGCCAGCGCCTGGTCAACTGGGACCCGGTGCTGAAGACCGCGATCTCCGACCTGGAAGTGGAGAACGAGGAGGAGGACGGCTCGCTGTGGTCGATCCGCTACCCGCTCGCCGACGGCGTGACCTACGAGCATGTCGAGCACGACGCCGACGGCAACGAGGTGCTGCGCGAGATCCGCGACTATGTCGTGGTCGCCACCACGCGCCCGGAGACCATGCTCGGCGACACCGCCGCGATGGTGCATCCGGAGGACGAGCGCTACTGCGCACTGCATCGGCAAGACCGTCGAGCTGCCGCTGACCGGCCGCGCGCATTCCGGTCATCGCCGACGACTACGTGGACCGCGAATTCGGCACCGGCGTGGTCAAGGTCACGCCGGCGCACGACTTCAACGACTACCAGGTCGGCCAGCGCCACGGCCTGCCGATGATCAACATCTTCACCCCCGAGCGCGGCGACCAACGATGCCGCGCCGGAGCACTACCGCGGCCTCGATCGCTTACGACGCGCGCAAGCGGATGCGTCGCCGACCTGGAGGACGCCGGCCTGCTGGTCGAAACCAAGCCGCACAAGCTGCAGGTCCCGCGCGGCGACCGCACCGGCCAGGTGATCGAGCCGTACCTGACCGACCAGTGGTTCGTGAAGATGGACGCGCTGGCTGCGCGCGGCCTGGAACTGGTCGAGGACGGCGATGTCCGCCTCGTGCCCGGCAACTGGATCAACACCTACCGCCACTGGATGGAGAACATCCAGGACTGGTGCATCAGCCGCCAGCTCTGGTGGGGCCACCGCATCCCGGCGTGGTACGACGAGGCCGGCACGATCTACGTGGGCCGCGACGAGGCCGAAGTCGCGCGCCAAGCATTCGCTGGGCAGCCGACGTCGTGCTGACGCAGGACAACGACGTGCTGGAAACCTGGTTCTCCTCGGCGCTGTGGCCGTTCTGCACCAGGGCTGGCCCAACGAGCAGCGATGGCCGAGCGCGGCTTCGACCGCTACCTGCCGTCGTCAGCGTGCTGGTCACCGGCTTCGACATCATCTTCTTCTGGGTCGCGCGCATGATCATGGCGACCGACCATTTCACCGGGCGCGTGCCGTTCAAGGACGTCTACATCACCGGCCTGGTGCGCGACAAGGACGGCCAGAAGATGTCCAAGTCCAAGGGCAACATCCTCGACCCGCTGGACATCATCGACGGCATCAGCCTGGACGATCTGGTCGCCAAGCGCACCACCGGCCTGATGAAGCCGAAGATGGCCGAAGATCGACAAGGCCACGCGCAAGGAATTCCCCGACGGCATCCCCGCGTTCGGCGCCGACGCGCTGCGCTTCACCATCGCCGCGCTGGCCGGCCACGGCCGCGACATCAAGTTCGACCTGGGCCGCGCCGAGGGCTACAAGAATTTCTGCAACAAGCTGTGGAACGCCACGCGCTTCGTGCTGATGAACACGCAGGCTGATGGCCTTCTCCCTGTGGGAGAAGGTGCCCGAAGGGCGGATGAGGGTACGGCGCGAGCGAGCGACTCCACGCTCGCGCCGTACCCTCACCCCAACCCCTCTCCCGCTGGGAGAGGGGCTGCACCGCTGCAGCCGCGACCGACGCCGAAAGCTGGATCCTCGCGCGCCTGGACGCCAGCCGCGGCCGAGGCCGAAACCACTTCGCCAGCTACCGCTTCGACCTGCTCGCGCAGGCGCTGTACGAGTTCGCCTGGAACGAGTTCTGCGACTGGTTCGTCGAACTGGCCAAGCCCGCGCTCAACGGCGACGACGCCGACGCCGCGGACAGCACCCGCCACACCCTGCTGTACGTGCTCGAAGCGCTGCTGCGCCTGCTGCATCCGCTGGTGCCGTTCGTGACCGAGGAGCTGTGGCAACAGGTCGCGCCGCGCCTGGGCATCGAGGGCGACACCATCTCGCTGCAGCGCCTATCCGCAGGCCGGCGACATCGACGCTGCCGACTTCGCGCACGGCCGACGCCGATGTGGAATGGCTGAAGGCGATGGTCTCCGCGCTGCGCCGCGTGCGCAGCGAACTCGGCGTGTCGCCCGCCAGCAGGTCCGCTGCTGCTGGCCGGCGGCAACGCCGACGACCGCGACGCGTCGAGCGCTTCGCCTCGCAGCTGCAGTTCCTCAACCGCTCGAGCGCATCGAGTGGCTGGACGACGCCGGCAATGCGCCTGCGTCTGCAGCTGCCAGTGGTCGGCGAGCTGAAGCTGCTGGTGCCGCTGGAAGGCCTGGTCGACCTGGATGCCGAGCGCACGCGCCTGGACAAGGAGATGCAAGGGTCGAGGCCGAGATGGGCAAGTGCGGAGGCAAGCTGGCCAGGACACCTTCGTCAGCAACGCGCCGCCGGCGGTGGTGGAGCAGGAGCGCCAGCGCCTGGTCGACTGGACCACTCAGCTCGAGGCGCTGGCCGCGCAGCGCGCAAAGCTGGGGTGAGTCGTCGGGGTGCGGGCGTCAGGACGCCTGACGTCACACGCCCGACGTGCCTTTCACCAGCCGTTGCCCGGTCGGTGTCATGCACCCTCCTGCGCCAGCAACTCGATCGCCATCACGATCGCATCCTCGCGTCCATCGCGCGCCGGGTAATAGCGCGGCCGCCGGCCGATCTCGTTGAAGCCTTCGTTGTGGTACAGCGCGATGGCGCCGCGGTTGGACGGACGCACTTCCAGGAACACGCGCTGCACGCCGCGGCCCCGCGCCAGCTGCAGGAGCGCACGCAGCAGCTGGCGCCCGTAGCCCGCGCCCCTGGCGCTCCGGCGCGACGCAGACGTTGAGCACATGCGCCTCGTCCGCGGCCACGCTGATCACGGCGTAGCCGATGATGCGCCCCTCGTCGTGCAGCACCCAGGCCGGGTAATCGCCGCGCAGGCAATCGCGGAAGATGCCGCGCGTCCACGGGAACGGTAGGCGCGCTGTTCGATGGCCATGCACCGCGTCCAGGTCCGCCTCGCGCATCGGCCGCAGCAGCGGTGCGGCCAGCACGGTATCGCTGGCCAGCGCGTTCATCGCGACCCCTGCCGCCGGCGCGTGCGCAGGCGCGGCCACAACGCGCGCTTGGCCGCGGCGTCGCCGCGCAGCGCGGCGGTGTCCACGCCCAGTTCCGACAGCACCGCCTCGGCCGCGCGCGCGGTGCGCTGGCCGGCCGCACGCAGCAATGCGCGGTGCAGCGTCCTCAGTCCGGCGGAGGGCGACGGCGCAGCCACCGGCTGTCCGGGATCGGGGACGGGCGACTGCGGGCGCGCGGGGGCATGGCGCCCAGGCCCTGCGCCCTCAATCGTGGCCGCAGGCGTGGCGTGCGCGGACCCGCCATCGCTCGCCGGTGCCCGGTGCGTCGGCAGTGGTTGGATGGCCCGCTCTGCAGTGGCCCGCCGCCCTGCGACACCCCGGGACCCCTCGACATCACGACCCCCGACATCATGATGCCCGCCGTCCGCGCCGGACATCGACAGGGCGCCGTGCACCAGCACCGGATGGCCCAGCGCGCGCAGCCATTGGCACTGCTCGGCGGTCCACGGCAGGGTCATCGTGCCGCCCCGTCCGCCGGTTGCCGGCGCAGCTTGCGGTACAGCCAGTACGCCGGCCCGCCAGCGCATACAGGCCCGCCGCCAGCAGCAGCACGGTGGGCGGGTCGATCGCCAGCGCCACCAGCACCACCAGCACGACCAGGATCGCCAAGAACGGCACCCGGTCGCTGCCTCGCCGCCGCCGCCCTTGAAGCTGCAGTAACGGATGCGGCTGACCATCAGCAGCGCCGCGGCGACCGTCACCGCCAGCGCGGCATAGCGCAGTTCCTCGCCCGTCCAGCCCAGGTCGCATGGCACAGCCCAGACGAAGACTGGCACCAGCCCCGCCGCCGCCGGACTGGCCAGGCCGACGAACCAGCGCTTGTCGACCTGCCCCACCTGGCTGTTGAACCGCGCCAGCCGCAGCGCCGCGCAGGCCGCGTACAGGAACGCCACCACCCAGCCGACCTTGCCCGCCGTCGGGCCGTCGAGCTTCAGCGACGGCCAGCGCCCAGTGGTACATCACCAGCGCCGGCGCCATGCCGAAGCTGATCAGGTCGGCCAGCGAGTCGTACTGCACGCCGAATTCGCTCTGGGTGTTGGTCAGGCGCGCCACGCGGCCGTCGATGCCGTCCAGCACGGCGGCGATGAACACCGCGACGCAGGCCTCGTCGAATCGCCCCTGGGTGGCGGCGATGATCGCGTAGAACCCCGCGAACAGCCCGCCGGTGGTGAACAGGTTGGGCAACAGGTAGATGCCGCGGCCGCGCGGGCGGGACGTGTGCAGTGGGTCCATGTTCTGAAGTGTAGCGCTTGCCTGCGCGGGCCCAGCGGTGCTGCAATCGCCCTCCCAGCGCTGTCCGCGCCCCCCGGAGCCCGAGCATGGCCCTGTCCGCAGCCCGTCACGCCCTTTGCCGCCGCGTCCTGTCGGGTGCCTGCCTGCTGGCGATCCTGGCCGCCACGCCTGCCGTCGCCGGGGAGGTCTACCAGTGGAAGGACGCCAAGGGCGTCACCCACTACTCCGACGCCCCGCCCGCCAGCGGCCGCTTCGAGAACCGCGAGATCCGCCACCGCCCCGGCATGCCTGCCGCGGCCCAGGCCCGCAGCGAGGCGCCGGCCGCCAATGCGCGCTGCACCGAGGCGCGCACCATGCTGTCGCAGCTGCAGTCGGGCCAGCCGGTGGGGATCGACGCCGATGGCGATGGCAAGGCCGACAGCGTGCTGAACGACACCGAGAAGGCCGCCCAGGGCCGCGTGGCCGAAGCCGCCATCGCTGCCCACTGCGAGACCGCGCCCACCGCGTCCGCTAACGCCTGACCGCCGAGGGCGTCGCCCCCCCTCTGCAGCCCGCGCCCGGCGGCGCGCGGCAGTGCCGTGACGGTGCCGTGGCAAAATGCCCGGCCCTCCCGCCTGAACGCCGCCGATGCGCCTGTCGCAGTTCCACCTCCACACCAGCAAGGAAACCCCCGCCGACGCCGAGGTCGTCAGCCACCAGCTGATGCTGCAGGCCGGCATGATCCGCAAGCTCGCCGCCGGCCTGTACACCTGGTCGCCGCTGGGCCTGCGCGTGCTGCGCAAGGTCGAGGCGTGGTGCGCGAGGAGATGGACCGCGCCGGCGCGATCGAGCTGCTGATGCCGACGATCCAGCCGCGCGAGCTGTGGGAGGAAACCGGCCGCTGGGAGAAGTTCGGCGGCCAGCTGCTGAAGATCCAGGACCGCAAGGAGGCCGAGTACTGCTACGGCCCCACCGCACGAGGAAGTCATCACCGACTTCGCGCGCAGCGAACTGGCCAGCTACAAGCAGCTGCCGGTCAACTTCTACCAGATCCAGACCAAGTTCCGCGACGAGATCCGCCCGCGCTTCGGCGTGATGCGCGCGCGCGAGTTCCTGATGAAGGACGCCTACTCCTTCCACCTCGACCGACGACGACCTGGCGCGCGAGTACCGCAACATGTACGACGCCTACGCGCGCATCTTCACGCGCCTGGGGCTGAAGTTTCCGCGCGGTGCACGCCGACACCGGCGCGATCGGCGGCGACGCCTCGCACGAATTCCACGTGCTGGCCGATTCGGGCGAGGACGCGATCGCGTTCTCCGACGGCTCGCGACTACGCGGCCAACGTCGAGCTGGCCGAGGCGCTGGCGCCGGGCGCGCGCGCCGCCGCCGCCGAGGCGATGCGCAAGGTCGACACGCCCACGCAGAAGACCTGCGAGGACGTCGCCGCGCTGCTGGGCATCCCGCTGGCAGCGCACGGTGAAGTCGGTCGCGCTGATGGGCCAGGACGACGCAGGCGCGCCGCAGTTCGTGCTGGCGCTGGTGCGCGGCGACCACGCGGTCAACGAGATCAAGCTGGCCAAGCTCGCCGGGCCTGGCCGAGTACCGCCTGGCGACCGAAGCGGAGATCCCCGAGCACCTCGGCAGCGAGCCCGGCTTCCTCGGCCCGGTCAATGCCGAAGACAGCCGATCCGCGTGGTCGCCGACCGCAGCGTCGCGGCGATGGCCGACTTCGTGGTCGGCGCCAACGAGCCCGGGCTTCCACCTCGCCGGCGTCAACTGGGGCCGCGACCTGCCCGAGCCGGACGTCGTCGCCGACATCCGCAACGTCGTCGCCGGCGACGCCTCGCCCGACGGCAACGGCACGCTGGGCATCGCGCGCGGCATCGAGGTCGGCCACGTGTTCCAGCTGGGCCGCAAGTACGCCGAGGCGATGAAGTGCACGGTGCTCGACGAGAACGGCAAGGCCGGCCATGCCGGCCATGGGCTGCTACGGCATCGGCGTGTCGCGCATCGTCGCCGCGGCGATCGAGCAGAACCACGACGCCGCCGGCATCCTCTGGCCGGACGGCGATGGCGCCGTGGCAGGTCGCGGTGTGCGTGATCAACCCGAAGAACGACGCCGCCGTGGCCGAGGCGGCCGAAGCGCTGTACGCGCGAACTGAACGCCGCCGGCATCGAGGCCGTGCTCGACGACCGCGGCCTGCGCCCGGGCGCGATGTTCGCCGACATCGAGCTGATCGGCATCCCGCACCGCGTGGTGGTGTCCGAGCGCGGGCTGGCCGCCGGGCACGTTCGAATACCGCCGCGCGCGACGCGGCCGAATCCGAAAACCTCGACCGCGCCGCCCTGTTCGGCCGCATGGACGCCCGGCTGCCGGCTGATGGCCGATGCCGGGATTTAGTCCCGGCACCGTTCGGGGATTATCGCGGCGACGCCGGCGATAACCCCGCCGCCGCCATGCATTTACGCCGGACGTGGCGGCCCGTATCATGGCGCCCGGCACCAGGGACGGTTTTTCTCCCGCACCCCTATCCGGAGATTTTCATGTCGATCGACGTCAATTCCCTGTCCGCCAAGGAACTCGAATGCCCTGATCAGCAAGGCCAAGAAGCGCAAGACCACGCTGGCCAAGCGCAAGCCCGCGCCGTGGTCACGCAAGAAGCTGACCGCGCCAGGCCAAGGCCGAGGGCTATACGCTCGCCGAACTGTTCGGCACCGGCGGCAGCCGCCGACGCCGCGCCGCGGCGCCGGACCCGCGCAAGGTCGAACAAGGGCCGCAAGCCGCTCGGCAAGGTCGCCCCGAAGTACCGCAACCCGGCCAACGCCGCGGAAACCTGGAGCGGCCGCGGCAAGCAGCCGCGCTGGCTGGCGGCCTATACCGGCGCCGGTCGCAGCCTGGACGAGTTCCTGATCAAGTAAATCGTCCGCAATGCCAGAGAAAAACGCCGGCCTCGCGCCGGCGTTTTTTATTCTTCGCGTCCTGCCCTACGGAGCGCGTCGAGGCGCCTGTTTTGTCGGCTCGATCAGGGACTCGGCCGTTGCCCTGCGCGAGCGAGGACAGGGACCATGCCGCGGCCCTCAGAGATTGCGCCGCGCCGGCAACAGCAGGTTGCCGAACAGCAACCCGGCCACCAGCGCCATCAGGATGTTGACCACCGCCAGCGCCGCGTCCTGGCCGGCGTCCACGTCCTGCTGCTGCACCAGCGTCAGCAGCCCGCGCAGGCTGGTGCTGCCGGGCACCAGCATGATGATGCCCGGCACGCGGATGATCGCGCCCGGGCCGGTTCCCCCAGCGCGCATAGGCATTGCCGGCCGCGGTCATCGCCAGCGCGGCCAGGAAGATCGCCGGCCGGGCTGCCCAAGGCCTCGCCGGCGTAGCGCGAAATCAGGTAGCCGCAATCGCCGCGGCGGCCATCACCAGCGGATAATCGCGACGGTGCGCCGCGAACAGCACCGCGAACGCGAACGCGGCCAGCAGCCAGCGCCGCCCACTCCACCCAGTCCGGCTGCGGCCGCAGCGCGCGCACCTGCCGGCTCCAGGCCGAGCAGCTGCGGCGACGTACAGCGCGATCACCGTGCCCACGGTCAGCTTGAGGATGGTGGTGATCGCGCCGGCGAAGCGCGCCGTGCCCGACACCAGGTGCTGGCTGGTCAGCTCGTTCACCGCATTGGTCAGCGCCATGCCGGGCAGCAGCACGATCAGCGAGGCGATGATCACGCGTGTTCAGGTTGAGCGGCGCGACGAAGCTGGCCACCAGCACCGCCACCGCGCCGGCCACCAGCGCCGGCGATCGCATCGCAGGCTTCCTTCAGCCGCGGCCGCGTGCTCGCGACAGCTGCACCAGCACGCCGATCAGCAGCCCGATCAGCGCCGGCCGTGCCGATGTCCAGCCACGGCAGCCGCAACAGCCCGGCCACGCGCCGCGGCCGCCAGCCCGAACGCCAGCACCTGCATCGCCTGCGCCGGCGCGGCTGGGCGGGCGGTCCAGCGCGCGCATGCGCGGCGTGCGCCTGCGGCCAGGCTCGAGCGCGCCGGCCATCACGTCCTCGGCGATGCGGTCGGTCTCGCCCAGCTTGTACAGGTCGTTCTCGCCCGGCGGCAGGCGGATCACGCGCGTGGTGTCGCTGCTCGCCGGGCGGGCGCTGCGGATCGCTGAAGGTCAGGATCATGCCGGTCGGGTTCGACCAGGGCTCGCATTCCAGCCCGAGCCGCTGCGCCACCGCGTGATCGCGCCTTCCAGCCGCTGCGCGGTGGTGCCGTAGGCGTGCAGGCGCTCGGCCAGTTCGACCACGAAGGCGATGCGCTGCGGCGTAGCTGGCGTGCTCAGGTGGGCGGGCGTCATGCGCGAAGCATGGCATGCGTGCGCCGGTAGCCGGGCAGTGCGCGCGGCGCGACGCCCGGCGCACCGACTGCGCATCCGCGATCGCGTCGGCTCGATAGCCTCGCCGCCATCGGTCGCACCCACGACCAGCCTGCATGCTCGCCGCGCACGACCGATATGACCGCCGACCGACGACCGCCCCCGCGTCGATACCCAGACGCCGATCCCGCGCGGCTGCGGCTGGCGGGGCGCTGGACGCTGGCGCACTGCGCTGCAGATCGCCGAGCGCCTGCGCGAGGCGCCGCCGGCGCCGGATCGGTCGCATCGACGCCACGCGGCGTCGACCGCCTCGATTCGCTCGGCGTGCTGCAGCTGCTGCGCTTCGCCGCAGCGCCGCGAGCTGGACTTCGACGGCTTCGACTTCCGCGACGACCACCAGCGCGCTGGTCGCCGCGATCGAGGACGTCGCCGACGACCGCCCGAAGACGCAAGCGCGACTACGGCTTCGCCGCCGCGCTGGCGCGCCTGGGCTACGCGGTGCACGACAACTGGCAAGGAAATCGCTGGCGCTGGTCAGCTTCCTCGGCGAGATCGCTGGTCAAGCTGCTGCGCACTGTGCAAGGAGCCGCGCCGCTTCCGCGCCACCGCCACCGTGCACCACATGGAGCAGGTCGGCCTGGACGCGGTGCCGCTGGTGGCGCTGCTGTCGCTTCCTGGTCGGCGCGGTGATCGCCTTCCTCGGCTCGACCATCCTGCGCGACTTCGGCGCCGAGATCTTCGTGGTCGAACTGGTCAGCATCGCCTTCCTGCGCGAGTTCGGCGTGCTGCTGACCGCGATCCTGCTGGCCGGCCGCACCGCCAGCGCGTTCACCGCGCAGATCGGCGCGATGGCAGAGCCGCGAGGAGGTCGACGCGATCCGCACGCTCGGCCTGGACCCGATCGACCTGCTGGTGATCCCGCGCGTGCTGGCGCTGCTGGTGATGCTGCCGCTGCTGACCTTCATCGCGATGATCGCCGGCCTGCTCGGCGGCATGACGGTCGGCGCGTTCGACCTCGACATCCCGCCGCAGATGTACCTGGCGCGCATGCACGAGACCATGGAGGTGCGCCATTTCGTGGTCGGCATGGTCGAAGGCGCCGGTGTTCGCGCTGGTCATCGCGCCTGATCGGCTGCCTGGAAGGCCTGCAGGTCGAGGGCACCGCGCAGTCGGTCGGCGAGCGCACCACCTCCAGCGTGGTGCAGACGATCTCGCTGGTGATCATGCTCGACGCGTTCGCGGCGATCTGGTTCATGGAGATGGACTGGTGATGGCCGCGCGACGCCGACCCCGCGCCACGCGAGCGACGCCGACGCCCGATCATCCGCGTGCGCGGCCTGGTCAACCGCTTCGGCGAGCAGGTCGTGCACGAAGGCCTCGACCTGGACGTGCGCCGCGGCGAGATCCTCGGCGTGGTCGGCGGCTCGGGCACCGGCAAGTCGGTGCTGATGCGCTCGATCCTCGGCCTGCGCACGCCCGACGCAGGCGAGATCGAGGTGCTGGGCGTCGATGCGCGCTCGCGAGGACCCGCGGATGCGCCGGCACATCGAGCGCAACACCGGCGTGCTGTTCCAGGACGGCGCGCTGTTCTCCTCGCTGACCGTCGGCGAGAACGTGCAGGTGCCGCTGAAGGAGCACCACCCCGACCTGCCCGACACGCTGCGCTACGAACTGGCGCTGCTGAAGGTGAAGCTGGCCGGCCTGCCCGCCGACGCGCTGGACAAGCTGCCCTCGCAGCTGTCCGGCGGCATGCGCAAGCGCGCCGGCCTGGCGCGCGCGCTGGCGCTGGATCCGCCGCTGCTGTTCCTCGACGAGCCCACCGCCGGCCTGGACCCGATCGGCGCGGCCGCCTTCGACCGCCTGATCCGCACCCTGCAGCAGGCGCTGGGCCTGACCGTGTTCCTGATCACCCACGACCTCGACACCCTGTACGCTATCTGCGACCGCGTCGCGGTGCTGGCCGACCGCAAGGTGCTGATCGCATGCGCGCCGATCGCCGAGGTCGAGACAGCTCGACCACCCGTGGGTGCAGGAATATTTCCACGGCCCGCGCGCGCGCGCCGCGCGCGACGGCGCATGCCACGCGGACCGCAGAGGCGGCTGAGCCATGGAAACCAAGGCCAACTACGTCCTGATCGGCGCCTTCACCCTCATCGTCGCCGCTGTTCCTGCTGCTGTTCGCGCTGTGGGCGGCGAAGTACTCCTCCGAACAAGCAGCTGGCAGCGAGTACGAGGTGGTCTTCAGCGAGCCGGTGACCGGCCTGACGGAAGGCAGCCCGTGCAGTACAACGGCATCGCGGTGGGCACGGTCGACCAAGCTGCACGCTGGCGCCCGAACGATCCGCGCCAGGTGATCGCGCGCATCCGCGCTGCAGGCCGACACGCCGGTCAAGACCGACACCCGCGCCAAGCTCGTCGATCACCGGCCTCACCGGCCCGCCGCATCATCCAGCTCACCGGCGGCAGCCCGAGGCCCGCGCGCTGACCGACGTCGACACGCGCGAGATCCCGGTGATCCAGACCGAGCCGTCGGCGCTGCAGAACATCGCCGACACCGCCAACCGCATCGTCGAGCGCCTGGACCAGGTGCTGAGCGACGAGAACGTCGAGCGCATCGCCGCCACGCTGGAGAACATCGAGACCATGAGCGGCACGATCGCCGGCCAGCGCGAGGACCTGCGCGCGCTGATCGTCAACGCGCGCGAGGCCAGCGAACAGCTCGACGCGCACCCTGGCCACCACCAACGGCGCCATCGAGCGACTCGACCGGAACTGGTGCGACAAGCTGCCGGCGCTGATCGCCAAGCTCGACAGCACGCTGGCCAAGCTGGATTCGGCCGCCGGCAACGCCAACGGCATCCTCGACGAGAACCGCGCCGCCATCAGCAGCTTCGCCAACGACGGCCTGGGCCAGCTCGGCCCGACCCTGGCCGAACTGCGCGGCCTGGTGCGCGACCTGCGCCGCATCAGCGACCGCCTCGACAGACAACCCCGCCGGCTACCTGCTCGGCCGCGACGCACCCAAGGAGTTCGAACCGAAATGAACGACACGACCGGACCGCATCCCGTGCCCGCGCCGTTCCTCGCCCGTCTCGGCCGCTCGTGCTGGCCGGCCTGCTCGCCGGCTGCCTGCGGCTGCTGGGCGGCGAGCAAGCGCGACCCGGTCACCATCTACGCGCCCGACCCGCGCGTGCAGGCCGACCCGGCGTGGCCGGCGGTGGCCTGGCAGCTGTCGATCGCCAGCGCCCGACCGCGGCGCGCATGATCGACAGCCTGCGCATCGCGGTGCGGCCCGACGCCGGCGACTGCAGGTCTACAAGGGCGCGCAGCTGGGCCAAGCGCCCCGACCGACATGTGCGAGGACGCGCTGCTGCGCGCGCTGGAGGACTCCGGCAAGATCCCGGCGGTGGCGCGCCAGGGCAGCGGCATCGGCGCCGACTACAAGCTGGTGCATGGACCTGCGCCGCTTCGAGGCCGACTACGCGCGGCGGCGTGGCTGCCGGCGGCGACGATCGAAGTCAACGCCAAGCTGCTGCACGCGCAGCGACCAGCGCGTGGTCGCGCGCCGCACGTTCCTGCAGGCCGAGCCGGCGCAGCACGGCGGCGATCCCCGACGTGCGTGGCGAGCCTTCGAGCAGTGCGCTGGCCGCGGTCACCGGCCGGCATCGCCGGCTGGACGCTGAGCCGGCGGCGCGAGCACGACGGCGCGCCGCAGCCCGATTTAGCGCAGCGCGCGTCGCCGCGCATCAGGCTAGCTCGAATGCGCGGCAGCGATCCGGCGGAAGGTCAGGTTGATGCGCTCGCCCACCGGCTGCGCCGTGCGCGGCAGCGCGTGCCGGTAGTGCTGCTGGGTGTCGCCCGCGCATCACCAGCAGGCTGCCGTGCGGCCAGCTCCAGCGTCGGCCTTCGTGTCGCGGGCGCTCGCGATGCTTCAGCACGAACCGCCGCGTCGCGCCCAGGCTCACCGAGGCGATCACCGGCGTGGCCCCAGCTCGGGTTCGTCGTCGCTGTGCCAGCCCATGCAGTCGCGGCCGTCGCGGTAGCAGGTTGGCGAGCACGCTGTTGAACGCGCACGCCCAGCTCGCGCGCGAGCCGCGTCCGCGGACCGGAGCCAGCGCGCGCGGCCACGGATGCGGCTCGAAGCGCGCGCCCGAGTAGCGGTAACTGCGCCCGGGATCGCCGATCCAGCAGCTCAGCCGCGGCGAATCGACTTCGCGGCCGAACAGGCGGATGCGGTGCACGCTCCCACGGCGACCTGCGCGATCAGCGCGGCGAACAGCGCGTCGGCCTCGGCGCGGCGCCAGCCAGTGCGGGTCGCAGAGCGAGCTCGGCGTCCGGCCAGCGGCGATCGATCTGCAAGGCCATGCGCGCACGCTAGCACGGCGGATTTGCCGCCGATCCCGGCGCAAACCCGCGAAAATGCCGGCCAGCCATGGAGCTGCCAGCATGAGCGAGACCGACCCCCGACGATCGAACGCGACGTCATGGAGTACGACGTCGTCACCGTCGGCGCCGGCCCGGCCGGGCTCGCCTTCGCGATCCGGCTCAAGCAGCTCAACCCGGAGATCTCGGTCTGCGTGATCGAGAAGTCCTCGCACCATCGGCGCGCACATCCTGTCCGGCGCGGTGATCGAGCCCGGCCCGCTCGACGCGCTGCTGCCCGGACTGGCGCGACAACCCGCCGCCGATCTGCGTGCCGGCGACCGAGGACGAGTTCTGGCTGCTGACCAAGACCGGCGGCCGCAAGCTGCCGGTGCCGCCGGGGATGCACAACCACGGCAACTTCATCGTCAGCCTCGGCGCGATGTGCGCGTGGCTGGCGCCGCAGGCCGAGGCGCTGGGCGTGGAGATCTATCCCGGCTTCGCCGCCGCCGAAACGCTGCACGACGACGACGGGCGCGGTCATCGGCGTGCGCATCGGCGACATGGGCGTGGCGCAAGCGACGGCTCGCACAAGCCCGGCTACACCGCCGGGCATCGACATCCGCGCCAAGGTCACCGTGCTGGCCGAAGGCGCGCGCGGCCACCTGACCAAGCGGCTGGTCAAGCAGTTCAAGCTGGACGCGGACAGCGACCCGCAGGGCTATTCGATCGGCATCAAGGAGCTGTGGCAGGTGCCGCAAGGGCGCGTCGTCGCCGGGCAAGATCGTGCACAGCTTCGGCTGGCCGGCCGACAACCGCGACCTACGGCGGCAGCTTCCTGTACCACCTGGACAACGACCGCATCGCGCTGGGCTACGTCAGCGGCCTCGACTACAAGGACCCGAACTACCAGCCGTGGGAAGCCTTCCAGCAGTGGAAGAACCACCCGCATGGTCAAGCCGCTGCTCGAAGGCGGCACGCATCCTGTCCGCCGGCGCGCGCGCGATCGTCACCGGCGGCTGGCAGTCGCTGCCCAAGGTCGAGATGCCGGGCGCGCTGCTGATCGGCGACACCGCCGGCCTGCTCAACGTGCCCAAGATCAAGGGCACGCACCAGGCGATCCGCAGCGGCATGCTCGCCGCCGAGCACCTCGTCGGCCGTCGCAGCTGTCGCCCGAAGGCTTCGACGCGAAGCTGCGCGCCTCCGACGCGATGGCCGAACTGAAGAAGGTCCGCAACATCAAGCCCGGCTTCAAGCGCGGCCTGTGGTTCGGCATGCTCAACGCGGCGTGGGAAACCGTCACCGGCGGCCGCTCGCCGTGGACGCTGAAGAACAAGCCGGACTGGTCCTCGCTGAACAAGCTCGGCGAGCACGAATCAGCCCAAGCGCGACTACGTCGAACGCACGCTGCCGCCGCGCGACCGCCTCGCCGGCGTCTACTTCGCCGCCACCGAGCACGACGAGGACCAGCCGGTGCACCTGCAGCGTGCGCGACACCTACGATCTGCGTCACCCGCTGCGCGCGAGGAATACGACAACCCCTGCACGCGCTTCTGCCCCGCCGCCGTCTACGAGATCGTCGACGACGACGGCGCGGCACCGGCAAGCGCCTGCAGATCAACGCCGCCAACTGCGTGCACTGCAAGACCTGCGACATCAAGGACCCCTACGAGATCATCGACTGGGTGACGCCGGAAGGCGGCGCCGGGCCGAATTACCAGAACCTGTAACTACGGGCGGGGCCTGAATCGCAGACCGTGAAATCTAACCCGTGAGCCTCAAGGATGAGGACGCAGGAAATGAGTACTGAACTGGCCGTTGGCCTGTGCTTGCCATGTCCAGAGTTCGGTCAGTGCCTGGTCTCGCCAGAGAATGTCGACACGACTATCACCGTTAAAGTCCCCCAACGCGGCGACATCATAGGTGCTTGCGACGGGAGGCACGCCTCCGTATGACCAGGTCACGCCATTCATACGCCAATATTCAAGCCCAATTGAAGGGTTTCTCCAGAATATATCGTCGCGTCCATCGCCATCGACGTCGCCAGTCCCAACAACGTCCCAACCGGACGGGTAAGCGTGCAGGAAATTGGTGACAAATGCCCCTCCATCCTGCGAGTGCCATGACCAGAGTTCAGTCCCGGACTGGTCACGCCACAAGACATCCGCCCTTCCGTCGCCGTTGAAGTCTCCAATGCCCGCGACCAAATAAATGGCGGGGACCGGGCGCGCGCCTCCATACACCCACAGCACGCCATTCATCTGCCAATACTCGATTGCACCGCCCGGGTTGTGCCAGAAAATATCGTCTTTACGATCTCCGTTTACGTCTCCTATCCCGGCCACGTTCCACCCGGTCGGATACGCTCGCAGGAAGTTGACGCTAAAGGTCCCATCGGACCGGGCATGCCAAGACCAGAGTTCTGTGCGCGCCTTGTCTCTCCACAAGATGTCATCCAGGCCATCGCCGTTGAAGTCGCCAACACCCACAACTTCATATTGGCTCGATACCGCCTTGGCCCCGCTGTAGGTCCACGTCTGGCCATTCATCGCCCAGTATTCGAGCCCGTGACTCGGGCTATGCCAGACGACATCTTCGCGACCGTCACCATTCATGTCTCCGCTGCCCGCGATTCCCCACCCGGCTGAGGAGTCGACAACCTTCGCTGCACGAAACCCTGCAACCACTGGCATTACCTGCTTATGGCTGCGCGCATTGTCCGCCAGGTTGGCGACGCCGCATGGTAGGCCACCACATATGTTTATGGCCGGGTTTGAAAAAACGCGATAGGCAGACTGCCCCGAATCACCGTAGGCCATCACCGTATAGAAATTTCCAGCACCGGCCGCGGTCTTGTAGCCGAAGGAGTAGTCAAAGGCGCCATAGCTATCGCCGGCTGTCGCCTTGTCGTGCTGTGAGCCCATGTTATGACCCACTTCATGTGCGAAGGTCTCCTCGCGGCAGAAGTAGGTCTTCCCATCCGCACCCTGGTCCTTGCCGTCACTCACCACTGAATAGCCGAAGAACTCGTCACTCTGGCGGACGCCTGAGCGCCCTCCGCCGATCAGCCAAGCGACTCCGCAGCCGGCGTTTTCAGGATTCTGAAACTGCCGTACCAGTACGACAATATCCGCACCATACTGTTCCCTCGCCGTACGGAGTGCATTGAAGGCCGGTGCGGGCTGAATTCGGGTCGAAGGCGCCCTGAAACCGGTGATCTCCTCAAGCGCTGTCTTGTTGGATGTTGCATCGGCATACGCGACCTGCATCGCGTGCACCAGTCGCAAGCGGCCGTCAATCTGGCTGTTGGCGTAGGCCTGGTTAGTGATGTCTACAAGGTTGTGGATTCGGGTCAACGCCGCAGAACTTCCTCCTCTGGCGGACGCAAAACCGTCCGTATAGCCGACCAGCACGTCGATTGTCGTACTGGCCTCGGCACTCGCAACCTGCGCCGATGAAGAGATGGACTCGATATCTGGAGAAGTCGCCGATGCCGCCGACAACTTTGGGGGAACCAGATAGTCAGGTGCAGTCGGATGGGTGGCTTCGTTTCTGACCTCAGCCAGCTGGCGCAAGTCGGACGACACCACCCACGCCGTGCCATCGGCCATCGTCAGGCGAAGCGGCGGCCGATCATCGCCCTGCGGCACGGATCCGAAGACCGCTTCGGGACCGAAGGTAATGACAGCATCCTGACCCGGAGCACGCCCATTCCTTCCGATCCAACTCCAGTTGCCATCGCCGTGTTCGAAGTGGCGAACATACTCAAGCCGTATCGGCGTGCCATCGGGCGCCGCAATGTCCATCCACCCGTTGACGACCGCCCCTAGGGCGTGCTGCTCACTCAGCTCAACTGCATGCCACGTATAGGCCCCGGTACGGCGAACCACTGATGAGGGGGCATAATGGATCAGATTGCCCCGGTCCGGTGCGGTCGCGAACCCTGCAGGCGCTTTCGCTTCGGATGCTGCTCGGGGCTCAGGATTTGATGAGATTGCCTCACTTCCTGCAGGTGAGGACTTCCCGTCGACAGTCATGCCGAGCCCAGCCGCCCACTCTGAAGAACAACCAGCCAGTAAGACCGCAGCCAGCCCCCACGCAAATCTGATGTTCATCGGCCAACCTTGTTATGGACGCATCGACCGCTGGTGCCGGTCGTGCGCCGTACTCCAACGCATGAGCGGAGTCTACGCAGGCTTTACAAGAGGACATCGCTACGCCGTCGCAAACCGCCTCAGCCCGCCGATTCAGGTTGCTGCAGGTTCAGATCAGGATGAACGAGTCAGCTGAACCGGCAGCCAGTCTTTTCTCTCAGTTGAGCTTCATCGATTCCGGGTGCCATCTCCACGAGCCCCAACCCATCAGCGGTCACATCGAACACCGCCAACTCGGTAATGATCCGGTCCACCACGCCCACGCCAGTCAGCGGCAGCGTGCACTCGGGCAGGATCTTGTGGCTGCCATCCTTCGCGGTGTGTTCCATCAGCACGACGACGCGCTTTACGCCGGCCACCAGGTCCATCGCGCCGCCCATGCCCTTAACCATCTTGCCGGGCACCATCCAGTTGGCGAGATCGCCCTTGTCGGTCACCTGCATCGCGCCCAGGATCGCCAGGTCGATGTGGCCGCCGCGGATCATCGCGAATGAGTCGTGGCTGCCGAAGTAGCTGGCGCCCTTGCGCGCGGTCACCGTCTGCTTACCGGCGTTGATCAGGTCAGCGTCGACCTCGTCCTCGGTCGGGAACGGGCCGATGCCGAGCAGGCCGTTCTCGCTCTGCAGCCAGACGTCGACGCCGTCGGGGATGTGGTTGGCGACCAGCGTCGGCAGACCGATGCCGAGGTTCACGTAGGCACCGTCGGTCAGCTCGCGCGCGGCGCGCTGCGCCATCTCGTCACGGGTCCAGGCCATTACTTCGCTCCTCGCACGGTGCGCTGCTCGATGCGCTTCTCGGGGGTCGGGTTATGCACGATGCGGTCGACATAGATGCCCGGCAGGTGCACGTGGTCGGGATCGATGTCGCCGACCTCCACCACCTCCTCGACCTCCGCCACGCACACCTTGCCGGCCATCGCGCAGGCCGGGTTGAAGTTGCGCGCGGTTTTGCGGAACACCAGGTTGCCGGCCTTGTCGGCCTTCCACGCCTTGACCAGCGCGACGTCGGCGGTCAGCGCGGTCTCCAGCACGTAGTGCTTGCCGTCGAACTCTCGGGTTTCCTTGCCCTCGGCCACCACCGTGCCGTAGCCGGTGGCGGTGAAGAACGCCGGGATGCCCGCACCGCCGGCGCGAAGGCGCTCGGCCAGCGTGCCTTGCGGGTTGAACTCCAGCTCCAGCTCGCCGGCCAGGAACTGACGCTCGAACTCCTTGTTCTCGCCCACGTAGGACGAAATCATCTTTCGGATCTGGCGGGTCTCCAGCAGCAAGCCGAGGCCAAAGCCATCGACCCCGGCGTTGTTGGAGATCGCCGTCAGACCCTTGGCGCCGGAGTCGCGCAGCGCGGCGATCAGCGCCTCGGGGATGCCGCACAGGCCGAAGCCGCCAACGGCGAGCGTCATGCCGTCGCCAACGACCCCCGCCAAAGCGGCAGAGGCGCCGGAATAGACCTTGCCACCATCAACGGGCAGTGACGTGGTGGAATCCGGAATCTGAGCCATTGACTACTCCAAGTGAGGACGTGACGAGTCTATCGCCTATGAGGATGCCACGGCATCGAGTACCCGCCGCAGCGTTAGCTCGACGAATGGTCGACTCACATCGACACTCGCGCGCCCATCCAATGCCGCAACCCAGGGTACCCCTTGCCCACCACCCTGTCCGGTGGCGTCCCCGCAGCGATCACGCTACGCTTCGCCGCCCAGCCACTTTGCCGCGTACGATGCCAGCTCTGGCTCCGACCATTTCAGTCGTCTCACCAGTTTATGCCTGCAAGGGCTGCCTCGAAGATCTGGTTGACCGGGTCGCCGCTGCCCTCTCATCGCGTGGCGAATCGTTCGAAATGATCTTGGTCGATGACCGGAGCCCTGACAATGCTTGGGAGCGAATCGTAGAGCTGGCAGACACGCGCACTTGGCTGGAAGGTATTCGGCTGTCGAGGAATTTCGGACAGCACTATGCGATCGCTGCAGGCATCGAACATGCAAGAGGCGAACGCATCGTGGTCATGGATTGCGACCTTCAAGACCTCCCCGAGGAGATCCCCCGACTCCTTGCAGCCTTGGGAGATGGTGTCGAGATCGCCTTCGCCCAACGGCAGTCCAGGCAGGATGGACCGCTCAAGCGATTCGGATCCTGGGCGTTTTTCCGCACTCTTTCCTGGATGACGGGCGTTCCGCAGGATCACAGTACCGCCAACTTCGGTGCGTACAGCCGCAGGGTGATCGATGCGGTCAACGCGATGCCCGAACGCGAAAGGTGCTTTCCGCTCATGGTCAAATGGACGGGTCACCGGAGCACTTCCATTCCCGTGCAGCATGCGGGCCGCACTGAGGGCAGGAGCGGCTACAGTTTCCGCCGTCTGTTTCAGCTTGCGACGGGAATAATCCTTTCGTACTCCGACAAGCCGCTTAGGCTTGTCGTTCGCCTAGGGCTGCTGTTTGCACTTATCGCGTTTGCATTCAGCGGATTGAGCATTGCGCGCTTCGTGTCCGGTGATGTGCAGGTGGCAGGATTCACCAGCATTATTGCCTCCATCTGGCTGGTCGGCGGAATGATGATTTTCTGCCTCGGAATAATAGGACTATATCTTGGACAGCTGTTCGTAGCCGCCAAGGGCCGCCCGTATTACGTGATAGCTGAAAAGACCCAGGGGGCATAATGAACGACATAGCAAAGCGCTACTTTGCCCCATCCCAGCTGGACAGCGACAGGTTTTCACTGAAAATATATCGCGGGCGGCAGGAAAATATCGATGCTCGCGCTCTCGCCCGAGAGTTGATGGCTGCAAACGTGGATATCGGCGTAATCCGACTGCCGGCCGGAAAATCCGCCTCCATCCACGAGCTCGCGCGTTGGTCAATGCCGGTCATTCATGCTGACACACTGGTCTACTATCGCTGCGACTTGGGCAGCCATACCCCCCGCCCCCTGCGGAATAACGACCTGGTGTTTTCCCTGGCAGGTACAAATGACTTGGAAGAGCTTCGCCCCTTGATAGCCGAGACGTTCTCTGGCTATACGAGCCATTACCACGCGAACCATATGCTTCCCGCGGACAAGATTACCGCCGGGTATCAGGAATGGGCCGAGCGCCATGCCAGTGATGCCGGCAAAACATTATGGCTGGCCAGACGCAACGGTGCATTGGCGGCGTTTGCCGCCTGCGAGACGGGGGACGATGGATCAGTGGAGGGAATTCTTTACGGTGTCGCCCCTGCCGACGCCGGAGGAGGCGTCTATGGCGACCTTATCCGCCACACCCAAGCGGTCGCACGTGCGTCCGGCGCGCGTTGGATGAAGGTGTCGACACAGGTAAACAATTTCGCCGTCCAGAAGGTATGGGCACGCGAAGGGTTTCATTTGTACCAAGCTTGGGATACGTTCCACGTCAATTCACTTCTGTCGGCGGGGCCTGCCATCTACGAAGGGGATCTGATATTCACGGCAGAGCAGATTGCCCGGTTTGCCCAAACATCCGGTGACGAGAACCCGATCCATGTTGACGTGGAGGCAGCCCGGCGGATGGGGTTCTCTGCACCCATTGCCCATGGCGTAATGACACTGGCCGAGATTTCGAGGATCCTGGGAACGCAGGTACCCGGTCCGGGCACGATAATTTCGCATTTCGACATCGCCTTTGCCAGACCAATCGTGGCACACATCAAGTATGACCTGCGGATCACTTCACCAGGTGAAGTCCCGGGCAATGTAAGAACTCTCGTGGCGCAGATCCGGGATGAGGACGGAAATCTGTGTGTACTCGCCCGTCCCACAATCCTCCTACCTCGCAAGTGATCCACTATAGCGACCGATTATTTGCATGGGCGATGGTCGCGTCCACGGTTCTTCTGACCAGTTACGGGCAGGTCGTGCTCAAGTGGCAGGCCGGCAAGGTCCAGGCACCGCCGTTCGCTTTCATGCAGGTGTGGCCGGACATATTTCAGCTGCTTGTACGTCCGTGGGTGATGTCTGCGTTCGTGGCTGCATTCGGAGCCTCGCTGTGCTGGATGCTTGCCCTTTCCAAGCTGGAGCTGAGCCGTGCCTACCCGTTCATGGCGCTCAGTTTTCTCATCGTCAGCATGGCGGCCGTTCCGCTTTTCGGTGAGGTTCTCACGGGCCCCAAACTCATCGGTCTGGCCTTTATCGTCGCCGGGCTGGTCATACTCAGCCAAGGATAAGTCTGCGTGATCCCCTTTAATCGACCGCACATGACGGGCCAAGAACTCGTCTACATCCAGCAGGCCCACGAGAACGGGCACCTGTCCGGAGACGGCCCGTTTACCAAGCGTTGCCATGCATGGTTGCAGCAGAACACGGGTGCTGCGCGCGCCCTGCTGACGCATAGCTGTACGGCCGCGCTGGAAATGGCGGCCCTGCTGCTCGATCTGGAACCGGGCGACGAGGTAATCATGCCCTCGTATACCTTTGTGTCCACCGCGAATGCCTTCGTACTGCGTGGCGCTGTGCCTGTTTTCGTCGATATTCGACCTGACACGCTCAATCTGGACGAGACACTCATCGAGGCAGCCGTCACACCGCGTACGAAGGCCATTTGCGTGGTGCACTACGCGGGCGTGTCCTGTGAAATGGACCCGATCCTCGCACTTGCGTCGCGACTGGGCCTGAAGGTCGTTGAAGATGCCGCTCAGGGCATCATGTCCACCTACCGTGGCCGACCACTCGGCACGATAGGAGAGCTGGGTGCGCTCAGCTTCCATGAAACCAAGAACATTGTCTCCGGCGAGGGTGGAGCACTCCTCTGCCGTGACCCTGACCTGGCTGAAAGGGCAGAGATCATTCGTGAGAAAGGCACCAATCGAAGCAGGTTTTTCCGGGGACAGGTCGACAAGTACACCTGGGTGGATGTCGGGTCGTCGTTCCTGCCAGGCGAGATAACCGCTGCATTTTTGGCGGCGCAGATGGAAGCCGCTGAAGACATCACCGCCCGACGCATGGTCCTGTGGAAGCGATACCACACTTGGGCAGAGCCCCATGAAGTCTCAGGTCGAGTAAGGCGTCCGGTGGTGCCCGTCCATTGCACCCACAATGCGCACATGTATTACCTCCTGCTGCCGACCGTGGCAGCGCGCACGCGCTTCATCGCGAGCCTCAGGGAGAGGGGGGTTGGAGCCGTGTTTCACTACATCCCATTACATTCGGCACCCGCTGGACTGCGGCATGCACGCACTCATGGCTCACTGGCCGTAACCGACGACATCAGCGACCGCTTGGTTCGGATGCCGCTGTGGGTTGGCTTGGAGCCGCACTTCGAGGAAGTGATTGCCGCGGCGGATGCGGCGCTGGACGAGGCGCTGGCGGGCTGAACTCTTCCCTTGTCAGGACCGCCCGTACACATCCTCGAGCCGGACGATGTCGTCCTCGCCCAGGTAGCTGCCCGACTGCACTTCGATCAGCTCAACCTGCTCGGTCCCGCGGTTGCGCAGGCGGTGCACCGCGCCCAAGGGGATATAGGTGCTCTGATTCTCGTGCAGGTCGAATACCCGGTCGTCGCATGTGACCTCGGCCACGCCGGACACCACGATCCAGTGCTCGGCACGGTGCGCGTGCTTCTGCAGGCTGAGCGCCTCGCCGGGCTTGACCACGATGCGCTTGACTTGGAAGCGTGGCCCGACGCCGATGGAATCGTAGCTGCCCCAAGGCCGGTAGACCTTGCGGTGGGACAGGTGCTCGGTGCGGCCGGCGGCATTGAGCGCATCGACCACGGCCTTGACGTCCTGCACGCGGTCCTTTCGCGCGACCAGCGTGGCGTCAGGCGTGTCGACGATGACGAGGTCCTCGACGCCGATAGTCGCGATCAAGCGGCGTTCACTCGCACGCACCAGACTGTCCTTCGTATCGACCGAGATCACGTCGCCCTCGTGGCGATTGCCGTCGGCATCGCGCTCGGCCACCGACCACAGCGACGACCACGAGCCGATGTCGCTCCACCCGCAGCTCACCGGCACCACGGCGGCGCGGTCGGTGTTCTCCATCACCGCGTAGTCGATGGAGTCGCTGGGGCTGACCTTGAACGCTGCCCCGTCTATTCGGGTGAAATCGAGGTCGGATGACGCGCGCGCATGGGCCTCGCGGACCGCCGTGAGAATGCCAGGTGCGTGGCGGCCCAGTTCATCCAGGTAGCGAGCCGCGGAAAACAGGAACATGCCTGAGTTCCAGGCATAACCGCCTTCGGCGAGATAGCCCTCTGCAGTAGTTAGGCCAGGCTTCTCGACAAAGCGCTCGATGCGGTAACCCGCCTCTCCCAGCGCGTCGCCGCGACGAATGTAGCCGTAGCCGGTTTCCGGATAATCCGGCTCGATGCCGAAGGCGACCAGCCACCCCTCATGTGCCAAGACCAACGCCTTGGCGACGGCCTCGCGGAATGACGCCTCGTTCTCGATGAGGTGGTCGGCCGGCATCACCAGCAGCGACGCGTCGGCGTCCCGCGCGACGGCATGCAGTGCCGCCAGCGCGATTGCAGGCGCGGTGTTTCGGGACGCGGGCTCCAGCAGGATGCCACCGCTGCCGACCCCGATCGCCTGCAACTGCTCGCCCACCATGAAACGATGGTCCTCGCTGCACACCGTAATGGGCGCCTGCGCCTCAGACAACGCCGCGGCCCGCAGCACGGTTTCCTGATAGAGCGAGCGCTCACCGACCAGTGCCAGGAACTGCTTGGGCTGGTTCTTGCGCGACAGCGGCCACAGACGGGTTCCACTGCCACCACTCAAGATCACGGGATGGAGCATCGCGCGCCCATTTGTTAAAGATCCCTTCCCACTATCCTAGACTCGGGCCAAGCATGCCAGCCAAAGCCCTCTTCAGGCGGTGCAACTCATAATGCAATGTGAATAGGGAATCCTCAGCAGATCTTCCCGTATGACGCAGTTCACCGCAGGAAAAATCCCAACCGGCAATGCCGCATACTGCTCAGGGGCCCTGATGTTCTGCCCACGATCACGCTTCATCATAAAGGTTGCGATTGCGGACTGACGGTCCAAGAACGTCGGATCCATAGTAACGAGACGGCCGCCAGCGCGGATTTTGCGGTGGATCGCTCGCATCAACGCGCGTGCCTGGCCATCTTCAAGATGGTGCAGCAGCCCAACGGCAACCACCACATCGGCACGCGACGCGTCATCGCTCTGTTCGAAGTCGGCTACGTCCATGCACTCGAAACGCGCCCCGCCCCCATAGCGGTCCCTCGCCTGCCGGATGTAGTCGGGGGACAGGTCAAAGCCAACGTAGCTGACCCCAGTCGGCAGATGGGGGAAGAGTTCACCAGTACCGCAACCCACGTCCAGCAACTGCTGCCCTGCGACCGGCCGGATGTATTCGGCAACAAGCACTTTTCGCGCTCTGTAGGCACCCAATGCGGACTGGACTGCATCGTAGACCCAAGGCGCCGAAAGAACGCTACGAGCGCCGGACGTTATTTGTGCCATCTACCGCCCCGACTTGCAATCTTGGCCTGGATGATCATTGCTTTGCTGGGAAGCGGTCAAGTTGGAGGCCAACAAGTACTGATTGGCTTAGAATTGGTTGATCGGAGTTGATCGACTCTTTACGAATTAGAAGGAACCCGCACGATGAAGATCCTCGTCGGCTACAAGCGCGTGGTGGACTACAACGTCCGCATCCAGGTCAAGCCGGACGGCTCCGGCGTGGTCACCGACGGCGTCAAGCTGTCGGCCAACCCGTTCGACGAGATCGCACTGGAAGAGGCGCTGCGCCTGCGTGACAAGGGCATCGCGACCGAGGTCGTGGTCGCCACGATCGCCTCCGCCGACGCCCAGGCCCACCTTCGCAATGGCCTGGCCATGGGCGCCAATCGCGCCATCCACGTGGTCGCCGACAAGCCGATCCAGTCGCTGACCGCGGCGCGCACGTTCCTGAAGCTGATCGAGAAGGAGCAGCCCGACCTGGTGATCCTGGGAAAGCAGGCCATCGACGACGACGCCAGCCAGACCGGACAGATGCTGGCCACGCTGTGGGGCCGCCCGCAGGCGACGTTCGCATCCAAGGTCGAGGTGGCCGACGGCAAGGCGACCGTGACCCGCGAGGTCGACGCCGGCCTGGAGACGCTGGAAGTCGACCTGCCGGCCGTAGTCACCACCGACCTGCGCCTGAACGAGCCGCGCTTCATCAAGCTGCCCGACATCATGAAGGCCAAGAGCAAGCCGCTTGAGACCATCGCCTTCGACGACCTGGGCGTGGATGTGGGCGACACCCTCAAGACGCTGTCCCACGCCGCTCCGCCCAAGCGCGGCAAGGGCGTGATGGTGAAGGACGCCGCCGAACTGGTGGCCGCGCTCAAGCATAAGGGCCTGCTCTGACGCCGGTGCATCGTCCACCGATGCGCGCGTAGCAGCTTCCACTCTCCAGCCATTCGATTCCCGCGCCAGCGGGAATGACGGAACAGGAACCACCCGCATGTCCAAAGTCCTCATCGTCGCCGAGCACCTCAACGGCCAGCTCAACGGCTCCACCGCCAAGTGCGTGACGGCTGCCCAAGCCGTGTCGCCGGAGGCCATCGACGTGGTCGTGCTGGCCGCCGACCCGGCTGGCGTTGCCGCGCAGGCCGCGAAGCTCGACGGCGTGGCCCGCGTCATCGCCGTGGCCAACCCCGCCAACGAGCACGCCATCGCCCAGATGCTGGCGCCGCAGGTGGCCAAGCTGGCCGACGGCTACAGCCACGTGTTCGGCCCCTCCACCACGTTCGGCAAGGACCTGATGCCGTGCGTCGCCGCGCTGCTGGGCGTGGCGCAGGTGTCGGACGTGATGTCCGTCGAGGGCAGCCACACCTTCAAGCGCCCGATCTACGCCGGCAACGCCATCGTGACCGTCGAAGCGCCGGCCGACCACACCGTGGTCGCCACCGTGCGCACGGCCTCGTGGTCGGAAGCCGGCCAAGGCGGAAACGCCGCGGTCGAGATGGCCTCTGTTGACGCCGAACTGCCGACGCACACGCGTTTCGTCGGCCTGGCGGCCGGCAACTCCGACCGCCCCGACCTGCAGTCGGCCCGCCGCGTCGTCTCCGGCGGCCGCGGCGTCGGCTCAGCGGAGAACTTCAAGATCATCTACGACTTCGCCGACAGGATCGGCGCCGCCGTCGGCGCCTCGCGCGCGGCCGTGGACGCGGGCTACGTCCCCAACGAGATGCAGGTCGGCCAGACCGGCAAGATCATCGCGCCCGAGCTCTACATCGCGATCGGCATCTCGGGCGCGATCCAGCACCTGACGGGCATCAAGGACGCCGGCACGATTGTCGCCATCAACAAGGATGCGGACTCGGCGATTTTCGAGATCGCCGACATCGGCTTGGTCGGCGACCTGTTCAAGGTGCTGCCGGAGCTTGAAGCGGCCATCGGCTGAAGCGGAGCGCTGAATTTGAAACAGACGCACGTAGTGGTGATTTTCGGCACACGGCCCGAAGCCATCAAGATGGCGCCGGTGGTAGCCGCACTGCAGGATCGTCCGGGCATTCGCACCAGCGTGCTGGTGACCGCCCAACATCGCCAGATGCTGGATCAGGTCTTGGACCTGTTCAACATCAGGCCGGATGAGGATCTCGACGTCATGGAGCCGGGCCAAACTCTGCCCGCGCTGTTTTCGAGAATCCTGAGTGGCGTCAGTGGGGCGATCGGGCGTTTGTCACCGGACTTGGTGCTCGTGCATGGCGACACCAGCACCACGTTTGCCAGTGCGCTGGCCGCGTTCTACGCGAAAGTGCCAGTGGGCCATGTAGAGGCGGGCCTTCGTACCGGCGACATCATGGCCCCTTGGCCCGAAGAGGCCAACCGCCGTCTTACGGCCCCGTTGACGCGCCTGCACTTCGCGCCTACCGAGCGCTCGCGCGACAACCTGCTGGCGGAGGGCGCCGAGGCATCGCACGTCCACGTCACCGGCAACACTGTGATCGATGCGCTTCTGGCCGTTGCCACGCGGCTCCGCGACGACCCGACGCTACGCAGATCTCTGACCTCGAAATTTCCCTTCGTCAACCCGAGCAAGCGCCTTGTCCTGGTGACCGGTCACCGGCGTGAGAACTTCGGCGAAGGATTCGAGCAGATGTGCTTGGCGTTGTCCGACCTCGCGGCACGTGATGACGTCCAGATCGTGTACCCGGTACACCTCAACCCCAGCGTGCAGGAGCCGGTCAATCGGATCCTCGGTGCGACACCCAACGTGCGATTGATCGAGCCGCTCGACTATCTCCCCTTCGTCTATCTGATGACGCAATCCCACCTGATCCTGACCGACTCCGGAGGTGTGCAGGAAGAGGCACCGTCGCTGGGCAAGCCGGTACTTGTGATGCGTGATACGACCGAGCGACCGGAGGCCGTTGAAGCGGGCACCGTGCGGCTGGTAGGAACAGACAGGGCGCGGATTGTTTCCGAAGCAGCGAGGCTGCTCGATGACCCCGAGGCTTACGCTGCAATGTCTCGGGCGCATAACCCTTACGGGGATGGGTTGGCGTCGAGCCGCATAATTGATGCAATCGTGGAATGGAGCCGGATCTAGAACGCAGGATTTACGCCCCTTGTGAAGGGGACAGGATTTCAACTTGGAAGCCGCCCACGCCCCCTAGGGTACAGCGAATCGTAAATACCAAGAGTTTTCCCGCCTCGAGCCCCTCTACCCACTCGGGATCGTGGAGGAACGAGATGACATCACCTTGTCGATCGAATGGGACGGGTTGACCGCTTGTTTCCAGTTCGATCTCTCCCTTGAACCGCGGGTCAAGCTTCACCCAATGCGCCCACCGGCCGTTAGGCTGGACGTTGAATGCCTTTCCGGGCGTGATTGACATAGGCCCCCACGCTGCTGCGACATGAGCGCAGGCCAGGACGCTGTGCTCGTCGTGGATGGCTTGCGCCGTTGAGTCGGACGGAATCGGCTCGAAACCGTGGCGAGTGCGGAAGGCCGGGGAATAGAGATTCAGTTCATTCTCTCGGAGCAGCATAGTCAGCTTTTCGCGTGCAGCCACAGGCGAATCGCACACTGTAAGGATGTCGGTGCACCCACCTGCCGGGATTGTGCTTGCATCGACCCCCAATTGACGGAGGGCACTCTCACTCCGCTGCACGTAGGGGCGGAGGTGACGGGTGCTGTCCCATGCCGAGATCGCAAGGGGGATTTGCAATGCAGTCACAAGCAGTGCCCCAGCCACCGGGCCGAGCTTGGAACGAGAGGGCGCGGAGCGCACATCGGCAAGGCCCTCCTGTGGAGCAAAAAACATCAGCGCCAAAGCCACGATGTTGAGCTGATACATCATCACGTAGCGTGGCTGGTGTACGTACTCCGGGCCGAAGATCGCAACTCGCGACAGCACGATACCGGCAATGGTGGCGTAGAAGAGCAACATCAATGCTACGGCCACGACCGTCGTTTGCCCCGACGGCAGGTGACGGGAAACCAAGGCACGCCACCAGAAAGCGAGATGGGCAAGGAGCAGGAACAGGGCCAGCCCCCATTGGACAGCACTGGCTGCTGCCGGACTCAAGTCCTGCAAGTGGATACGATGGACCAGCGAATCAGACAGCGGCCCCACCAGAAGGTGCCATGCACCCGGAGCGGCAGCAATTGCGAGCAGACCCTCCAGTCCGCCTCCTGCATGCGCCGACGTCGTCGCCAGCGGGGACAGGGCACTCAGGATGGGGCGCGCCATCGCGACACCCAGCGCACCGCCCAGTGCAAGGCCGATTGCGCAGTGCGGACGCCGCAACCCATCGCGGATGGCCACGGCGATGACCGCAGCCACGAGCATTGGAAATGCGAGCTCGTCGACCACCATCGCCATTGCGAAAGACGCGACCAGCCCGTAGAGGACCATGCGCCGCCCGGTGCCGATTGCGCCGGCACCGAGCCAGTACAGCACCGCCACCAGCACCACGAGCCAGCCCAAGGTCACCAATGACCAGGTGTAGAGGTTCGTTGAGTTCAGGGAAAGCGCGACGGCGAACAGGACGCACACGCCGATAAGCCGGTACGGCGCCGGGCGGGCAGCTTCGCCGCTGTCCCGCAGCAAGAGGGAGGCCAGGAGTGCGGTCGTCACTACAGCCAGCAGTACGCCGATCAGCGCTTCGACTCCGAAATCCAGCTGGGCGTAATGCAGGTGCAGCCACAGGATCAGCTTCTGGATCGGCTGCGCATGGTCGTCGCTGGAGCGCTGGATAAAGAAGTCGGCAGGCCGCAGCGACCCGTCAAGCGCAGGTGCGACGAAAACATCGAGGAAATACCACGCATCAGACACGGGTAGGGGTATGGCCGCCACCCGTGTGAACCACAGCACATTGATCACCGCTGCCAGGCAAAGTAGCGCGGCCAGGCCGGGCAATACCGTCCTGCGCCATGCCCATCCCGAAGAATTCAGGGCTGATGGAGTACTCATTCGTCCATGCCTCGACAGGAGCGTTGGAGTGCGCGGCCCCTGCTCGTCCTGAATGATCGGATGGGGCGCGGCTTAATTCGACCGTGCGGCGTGAAGCAGGGTCTCTGAATAAACCATTGAAATCCAGCGACGACTACCTGCACCCCCTAGATGCCAAGGGGTGCAGGTGTGCGTGTCACAGGGCAGCGGCTGAAGAAGGCAGCTCGGAAACCACGGGAATCACTACCTGATCCACGATCGCGCCGTCGCACAAAAGGTCCAGCTCGATCACGTCACGTTCCGCCACCGCGCTGACAAGCGGCTCTTCATGCATGAAGCTGATTGTGTCGTCGCCCGAGGTGTACTCCAGCGCCTGGCCTTCAAATTCAAGTGAGAAGCCCGCAGAACCGGGCGCCATCGCGACCCAGTACGCAGAACGGCCATCGGCCTGTACGTTGAAGGGCTCATCCCGCACGATCAGCGAGGGCCCGAAGGAGTTCACCTTGGCGTTGCAGGCGACTTCCGGCGCTGTGGCGACAGTGGCCGCGGGGGCAGGTCCACCTGAACTATCTGCCGTACTGGGCTGCGGCTCCTGAGGGCCGCAGGCAACGAGCAGCATCGAGAAGGAAAGGGTCACAACTGCTGCAGCACGCTTCATGGATCAACCTTTTGATGGTGGGGGTTGGCGCGGTAGACGTGCGGGACCCACGGGCCCCACTTCGCCTCGTAGATTTCCTTGTTACGGTTAAACAGTTCCTGCTTCTTTTCCGCTTTCAGCTGGTCGAAACTGGCAGAAAGATGATGATGCACGAAGACGTCTTCGGCGCATGCAATGGAATACCCCGCCTTCTCGACCCGACGGCAGTAATCGTCGTCCTCGAAGAAACCGACACCGAAGGCCTCGTCCATCCCGCCTACCTGCTCGTACACCTCGCGCCGCATCGCGACGCAGAAGAATGCGGCGTTGCGCATCGGCAACGACCTGCCGGGATGGGCGCGCGTGTACTCGCCCGCGACCCGGATCATCTCGGACAGGTCGGCGTAGGCAATCTCGATGCGCGCCTCGTTTCCGATGTTGTTGGTGACCGGGCCCACCAACCCCAGCCGTCCATCGCGCCGAAGGTGTGCAGACAGGGTCCTTACCCATCCCGGCGTGACATAGGTATCGTTGTTGAGCAGGATCAGCACTTCGCCGGTTGCGGCAGCGAGGCCGACATTGTTGCCTGCCGAGAAACCGAGATTCTCCCGGTTGAGGATGAGCCGCCGACTGTGGCCCGCAGCCGATCGTCCCTGTTCCCAGCGGCGCAGCCACTCGGGCGAGCCGTCGGTCGACGCGTTGTCGACGACAATGACTTCCAACCGGGGATAGTCGCTGTAGGCCTCGATACTGAAGAGGCACGCCTCGGTGAATGCCAGATTGTTGTAAGCCAGCACGACAACGCTTACAACCGGCTCGTCCAGCACTGCCAGTGACTGGTCGAGCGCTGCGGCACGATGGTCCCAGGTCTGGCCCGCTGCAAAGGCCCGCCGGGCCGAGGCCGCTGCCGGATCATTGCCTGAGAGCAATGTCTGGCCAACCGCGTCAGCGAAGCAATCGGAGCCCGCGACTGTCACGAGGCCGTCGAATTGCGTCATCTCCGGCAGATCAACGGTAACCACGGGAGTTCCGGCCGCCAGATACTCGTACACCTTGACCGGGTTGGTGGCGAGCGTCAGCGGGATCACCTTGAACGGCAACAGCGCAACGTCGAAGCCATGCAGGTAATAAGGCAGGCGTGCGTACGGCACCTCACCGGTCAACTCAACGTTCGGCAGGTCAGCCAGTGCCGCAGCCGCGCCGGCGGTGTCGTTGCCGACCAGCAGTACCAGCGTGTCCGGATGCGCCGTCGCGACGCTGCGCACCAGGTCAAGGTCGAACCATTCGGCGATGGCTCCGTAATAGCCGATCACCTTGCGTCCGCGGGGATCCCGGAACACGTCGGCGGGGGCGGCGCTGAAGAAATCGTATTCGCCCGCATTACGGATCATCGCCGTCGCCCGCGCGTTGGCTGCGACCTCCTGCTCCAGCCACGTCGATGTGACGATCACCAGTTCGGCGTCACGGATCAGCGCTTCCTCGGCCTCCAGGATGCAGGCAGCATTGTTGTCGAAGCCCCCGTGGTGATCCATGCAGTCGTATACCACCCGCGCGTTGGGAACGCTTCGCAGCAACGGGCTCCAGTACGGATGCTGTACCAGCGATATCGATGCACGTGAGTGGGTCCAGCCCAACAGGCGTGCAAGGCTGTCATGCAAGGCGCCCACCTGCTCGTCGGACGGCAGGCCGAAGTAGATTGCGGGCGCACCCTTCAGGTTGAGTTGGACCTGGAACAGGCGGCCGGATCCGTCCAACGGATCGACATGAAACCCCGGCGTCCTGGAATCGACGAAGTTGTTGGACACATAGAAGACGCGGTGGCCCCGTGCAGCAAGCGACCGGGCGAGGTGCTGGGGGCGTTGCATGCGGAAGTGCCAATCGATCACCGCCCACACGAACACATCCGGCAACCCTTCGTCCGCTTCGGCCAGATGGATGGCGGGCGTCGCCTGTTCCGACATGGCAAGTGCCGTCGATTGTGTCCCCCTCGCAAGCGTGCCTTCCGCCAAGGGGGTCCTGTTGCCGTGTTCGAGTGCGGGCGAGCGACCCAGCAGACGCCTCAGCGCCCCGCGAAGCGCCTGCGATTCGCGCTCACCCCAGTCCCCGCGCAACCACCGCATTGCCACGCGAAGCGGCCTCGTCCAAGACCACGAACGAGATGCCACCACCTGACGCAACATCCGGTCGCTTTCGCTCAGGACGGAACACTGGTGGCGGACCGCATGCAGTTCCGACAGCAACGCGCTGACCCGCGCTTTCGCCTCTGCCAGCTCCTGCTCAAGCTCACGCCTTTCCAATGACTGCTCCACCATCTGGGACCGCATGGACGCGATCAACGATTGCCTCTCCGCGATGACGCCGACCAGCCGATCCCGATCTGAGGCGAGTGCCGCCATCTCGGAAGCCAATGCGTCTACCTTCTCTTGCCACTCAGCCACCATATCTACGAGGGCCGCACGCGCTGCCACATGCTCGTCCAGTTGGGACTGCATCGATACGACCGCCGACTGTCGATCGGCAACTGTATCCACCAGCTGCGTCCGTGCCTCGACCAGCGCCTGAAGCTCTCCGGCGAGTGTCTCGACCGCACGCTGGCGCTCGGCAACCTGGTCCACCAGCGCATCGCGCTCGGCAAGAATGCTTTCAAGTTGCCGCTGCGCCTGGTGCAGCTCGGCGGCAATGCGCGAGTTCCGGGCGGCAACCTCCGCCATGTGCAGCGTCAACGCCTCAACGCCGGGAGCTGCCTGGCGCACCGTTGCAAGCTCCGCGGCAAGGCGCGCCGCTTCGGCCTGGCTATCGGCCGTCATCTGCTGCATGCGCCGGATGTCATCCGACAATACCCGGACCAGATGCTCGTGATAGTCCACCTGCGAGGCTTCAAGACTCAGCAGTTGGCGCTCAAGCGTGTCGGCCTGGGCAACTGCCGACTCCGCCCGCGCCACGCGCTCCCATAGGCGCTGCTCGGTGACGCGCCAGGCGGTAACCAGCATGTCGGCCAGCTCGAGGAACGGTGCAAGGCGCTGGCGCCACGACTCTGTGAATCCCGTCGGTACGATGCCGTCATCCCCTGCAGCCAGCGACTGCAGCGCGCGCCACAGATCATGGATCGGCTTGGGCAGAAGGTGATCGTCATCGGCACCCGCAGACGTATGGTGGCGCTCGTCAGGCCGCACCAGTTCTTCGATAGCGCGCGCATCGATGGACAGGCCCTCCCACCCGGGAAGCGACCTTATCCGCTCAAGCAGAGCCGCGGGCGACGCCATCAGTTCGTCGTAGGTGGCAACCCGCAACGGGATGCCATCCACGCGCTCCAGCGCCGCGAGCGTGTAATCCAGCCAGAGCAGCAACCCCTGACCCCTCGGAATGCCGTCACGCACCGCCAGCGACTGTGCCACTTCAACCGGATGGCGCACCATCAGCAGTGCGGACACCTCGGTGCCGCCCTGCACCGCACTGCCTATCCAAAGGCGGGCGAACAGGCTCAGGCGCGGGTCCTTGACCGCCCAGTGCGGTTGGCGCGCGCGATCCTCGCGCATGTAGCGCACCAGGCTGTCCGCGTCGCCCTCTGCAACAGACGCCGCCACTGCCTGCATCGACGGAACCGGGACGGTGTCCCAGCGACGGCCCATGGAGGACAACAGACGTTCATGCAGTTCGACCGCAAACGCATCTTCCCAGTGACCGTGCTCGTTGCCCGTGCTGCCGCCAAGCAGGCGCCGACCGATGTCCACCCCGCACCCCTGAATGATCCTTGCGAGCAGGGATGTGCCGCTGCGGTGCATGCCCACGATGAGCAGCCCCCGGGACACAGGGGCCCCAGTATCTTGGCGCCGGATAGGGGTCATGTGCCACCTGCCCGCCGGCCGGGTGCCTGGATCAGCCGCCACGAAGCCGCAGGCTCGGCAGACAGATCGTAGAAGCCGATCTTGTACCGGTCGCTGCTGCCGGAGTCGATTCGGATGCAGGCGGCATCAAGGATGCGATGGAGGTAGTCGCGCGTTCCGTCGCCATCGTCGAGGACGCCCTGGCAACCCACGTTGAAGAAATAGGTGCCCGGCAGCAACTGCGTGGTGAAGGCAAACTCCACCTCTACCCGCGACCCGGCAGCCAATTCCGGCAGAAACCCGGCGCGCCCGTGGCTGGACATGCCGAACAACGGGATGCCGCCCAGCGACTTCAGCGTCATGCCGAACTCCACTTCGCGCGCGGACGACAGCATCTCGACGGTGAAGCGCAGTACGTATTCACGTCCAGGTATCAAGACGTTGACCGGCCGCCCTGCCCGGGTGGTTACCTCGGGTCGCTCGATACGTGCGCCGCCTGGCAGGTAGTCGACCGTACTCTCGGGTCGCAGGTTCGCATCAAAACGCTCCTCGGCCGGGATCGGCCAAGGCCGGATATCGGGACTTTCGCGGCCATGGGCCGCATCGATGGGTGAGGTATGGCCGCCTTGGTCGACCGTCGTGTCCGCGGCTGACCCGCCCCCACGTGCCGCCGGGCTGGCATCGAACTCGCGGATCTCGTCACGCATGCGTTCGGCGTCCAGCGCCGGGGCGTGCAACAACCTCTGGTAGCGGGCGATGACGTCTTTCGGGTGACCGGTCAGCAGGCGCTGTCCGCCGTCGAGCAGGACGGCGCGATCGCAAAGCTGCAATACGCTGGAGGCCGAATGCGAAACGAACAGGATGGTCGCCCCGCCCGCCTTGATCTCCTCGATCCGCGCATAGCATTTGCGCTGGAACGCCTCGTCGCCAACCGCCAGCGCCTCGTCGATGATCAGGATGGCGGGGTCGGTGTTGATGGCCACCGCAAACGCCAACCGCACCAGCATGCCACTGGAGTAGGTCCGGACGGGCCGCTCCATGAAATCACCGATATCGGCGAATTGCACGATGCGCTCGTAGCGCTCGGCGACCTCGTGCCGTCGCAGCCCCATGACCTGTGCATTGAGGTAGACATTCTCGCGGCCCGAGAACTCAGGATTGAAGCCGCTGCCCAGTTCGAGCAACGCCGCCACGCGTCCGTGCACCTCCACATGTCCACTGCTGGGCTGCAGCGTGCCCGCGATCAATTGCAACAGCGTCGACTTGCCCGACCCATTACGCCCGACGATGCCCACGGTTTCACCACGGCCGACGTCCAGGTCGACCCCCTGCAGCGCCGTGAAAACGCTGTGCCGCGGTTTGTGCAGCAAGGCCTCGAGCAGGCGGTCGACCGGTCGCCCATAAACGCGGAAGTCCTTGGACAGGCCGCGAGCGCGGATTGCGATCGGCTCGCTCACAGCACGTCACCAAAGCCCGGTCGCAGGCGGCGGAAGAGCCACAGGCCCGCTGCAGCAAAGGCGGCGGCGGCGGCCGTGTACAGCACGACCTGCAGCGGTGAAGGCAGGACACCCTCGAACAGCGCGTTACGCAGGCCCTCCACCACGAACGTGAGCGGGTTGAGCGAAACAAACCACACGAAACGTTCCGGGATGACGGACAGCGGGTAGAAGATGGGACTGAGGAAGAGGAACACCGTGGCCAGCAACGCGCCCAACTGGTTGATGTCCCGCACGTAGACGCCGATTGCGGCCAATATCCACGCCAGTCCGCACAGGCCCAGCACGAAGGGTGCGATCAACAGGGGCGCGGCCAGCGCGGACGCGTACAGCTCCGTCCCGGAGATGGCAGCCACCACCACCAGCGCGAAAAGCCCCAGCGCGGCGTGGAACACCGCGGCGCCCACCGGCACCAGCGGTAACACCGTTAATGGGAACACCTGCTTCTTGACGAAGTTAGGGTTGCCCGCGATGGCCTGCGGCGCGCGTATGAGCGTCTCGGCCAGGATGTTGTGGGCCACCATTCCAGTGAACACCATCAATGCAAAGCCGCTGCGGCCCTCTGCACCCGCCCAGCGCGCGCCGAGCAGTTCGTGGAAGGCGAGCGTATAGACGACCAGCATCAGCAGCGGGGCCGCAAGCGACCACGCGATTCCGAACAGCGATCCGCGGTAGCGGCCTGACACATCGCGCCGTACCAGGCTGGCCAGCAACTCGATGCGGAACCTCAGCCGCTCGTTGGCGTGGCGCGCCCGCGTCACGTCAAGGCCTTTCCAATGTCGGCCTGCAGGTCATCCCGATCCTCCACCCCCACACTCAACCGCACCAGCGCATCCGACAGCCCCAACTGCGCGCGGCGCTCGGCCGGCACGGAGGCATGCGTCATGATCGCCGGGTGGTTGACCAGGCTTTCCACGCCGCCGAGCGACTCGGCCAGCGCGAACAGTTCGGTGCGCTCGCAGAAGCGCTTGGCGGCATCCAGCCCGCCCTTGAGGACGATGGAGACCATGCCGCCGAAGCCGTCCATCTGGCGCCTGGCGAGCGTCATGCTGAGGGTGCGACTTCAGGCCCGGGTAGATGACCTTCTCGACCGCCGGGTGGCCCTGCAGCCATTCGGCCAGGGCCTGCGCGTTCTCGCAGTGGGCCTTCATGCGAAGGTGCAGGGTCTTGAGGCCGCGCAGGGCGAGGAAGCTGTCGAAGGGGCCCTGCACGCCGCCGATGGCGTTCTGCAGGAACGCCATCTGCTCGGCCAGTTCGGCGTCGTCGCCCACCACCACCATGCCGCCGACCATGTCCGAGTGGCCGTTGAGGTACTTGGTGGCCGAGTGCATGACGATGTGCGCGCCGTGTTCCAGCGGGCGTTGCAGGATGGGCGAGCTGAAGGTGTTGTCGACCACCACGGTGAGGCCGCGCTTGCGGGCGATCGCGGCGATCCGGGCGATGTCCACCAGCTTGAGCAGCGGGTTGGTCGGCGTCTCGATCCAGACCATTTTGGTTTCGGGCCGGATGGCGGCTTCGAACGCGGCCGCGTCCGTCAGGTCGACCCAGCTGAAATCCAGGCCAGCGCTGCGGCGGCGCACGCGCTCGAACAGGCGGTAGGTGCCGCCGTACACGTCGTCCATGGCGATCACGTGGCTGCCCGTGTCGAGCATTTCCAGGATCGTCGAGGTCGCCGCCAGCCCGGACGCGAACGCGAACCCGCGGGTGCCGCCCTCCAGCGCCGCCACGCAGCGCTCGTAGGCGAAGCGGGTCGGGTTGTGGCTGCGCGAGTACTCGAAGCCCTGGTGCTCGCCCGGGCTGGACTGCACATAAGTCGAGGTCGCGTAGATCGGCGTCATCACGGCGCCGGTGCTGGGGTCCGGCGACTGGCCGGCGTGGATCGCCAGCGTGCCGAGGCCTGGGCATGCGCCAGCACTGCGGTTGTTGGTGGGCATCGGTGTGGCCATGGACGTTCGATAGCGGGCGCGGATTCTACCACTGGGCCCGACAGCGGCCCCGCTGGATCCTCATTCACATCACCGGGCCGGACCCGCTCCCGCGGACCGCCAGCGGCCTTCCGGAAACCCGCACGCCCCACCACGGCCGTTCGAATGCAAGGAACGAGGCCGCTGCGACCAGCAGCGACACCGCCAGCGCGACAGCCCCCGCGCCCACCATCCTGTCCAGCCCCAACAGCACGCAGCCGTCCAGCACCACCATGTGCCACACGTAGGCACTGAAGCTGACCATGCCGACCCAACGCATGGGCATCCAGGAGAAGGGCGCGCGCAGCCAGACCGGTCCATGCAGCACCGAAAGCAGCAGGGTTGACCACGCCACGCCGAAGAACAAGAACCAGCGGTGGTTGAGGGCTGCATCCATGTCGGTGCCCGCCAGCACCGACCAGAGCGCCGGCATGGTCGACAGCAACGCACACAGGGAGGCGATGCCGATTGCGGCCCACCGCCTTGTAGCCGTGCCCGGGGTGGCGCGCGCGCACAGCCGCAGGTGGACAGCCGCGGCCCATGCCCCGCACAGGAACAGCGACAGGTAAGGCCCCAGCCGCACGTCATTGGGGCGCGTGGCCTCTGGGGGCCACACCAAATGAACGGCCGCTAGCGCCGCCAGCATGGCGGCGGCCTCCACCACAGCGCCGATGCCGCGGTGCCGGCTCCACGCCAGCGCCAGCGCCACCAGCGGCAGCCACGCATAGAAGGTGAACTCGACCGGGATGCTCCACAGCACGCTCTGCCCCTCGCGCAGCGCCAGATGGCCCAGCAGCGCGGGGGTGTCGATGCGGTAGTGCCAGCCCGCCGCGCCCTGCAGGGTCAGGCCCCAGCTCAACAGCAGGACGAACAGGTACAGCGGCCAGATCCGCACCACCCGCCTGAGGCCGTAGTCGGCCCACATGCGCACCTTCGCCCACCCCGAAAGCGGGACCAGCAGCAGCGCCCGGGTCAGCAGGAACGCACTCAGCACGAAAAACAAGTAGACGCCGCTCTTGCCGATGCCCGACAGGCTCACCCCGGGCACTACGTGCAGGCCCAGGTTGGACAGGTGGGACGCCATCACGACCAGCACCGCCAAGCCACGCAAGCCGTCCAGCGCATCCAGCTGCAGCGACCCGCTGCGCTGCACGCCAAAAAACAGGCCACGCCCGGGCGGACGGCCCATCGTATCCGCCGCGGCGACCACGTCGAGTCCGATGGCCGCAGGGGTGCGATTTTCGGCCGTGCAGGGGGGCATGGGCAGGGTCGCATGCACGCAGGGGCCGCGATGATAATGGACGCGGGCGCCCTCGCCCGCCCCGTCCGAAGCCCCCCGGGTCGCGTCGCGCTTCAAGCGTGCCGGAAGACGGCCATCATCTGGGCGCGCTGGTGCAGGCAGCGGCCGACAAGGGCCGGTTGCAGGTGGGAACAGCGAAATCGCACTGCATAGTCGAAGTGGACGCCGAAGCCGATCGCATCGAAATCGTCTGACGGCGCAGCGTCGGGTCGCGGTCCTGCAAGCCCGCCAGCTGCACCTCCCGCCGGCCGGCCTCCAGCAGCGAGGCATTGATATCGACGCCGAAGTAGTGGCCCGGCGCCAGGTAGCGCAGGTACTGGCGGCCGCCGCGCAGCGCACCGCAGCCCATGTCCAGCAACCGGTGCGAGGGCTGCCTGCCGCGCGAGCGCAGCAAGCGCGCCTGCAGGTGGCCCATTTCGTCCCACAGGCCACCCACGAAGTCACGATGGTGGCCGGCCTGAATCTCCCCCGGCGACAGTTGCTTCCAGTACGAATTAACGTGCAATGGCCACCTCCCGCCCCGTGGGACACAAGCCTACCAGCCGCGCGGCTACGCAGCGCCGCGAACCCAAAAAAGGAAAGGCCCGCCGAAGCGGGCCTTTCCGGTACAGCTCAACCGATGTCGAGCCGGGCAACCGTCCGGCGCGGGCGCCGGACGGTCACTGATCCGCGGATCAGTTGGTGCCCGGACGCACCATCACGTGGTTGCTGATCGTCGAGGAGTCAGCGTTCACGATCTGGTACAGGCCCTGGATCTGGTTGCTTGGGCCGGCCACGTTGACGTTCAGCGTGGCGCGCGGGGCGCCAGCCGTGAAGCCCGTCAGGATCGTGTTGAGGTCGACCACCACGGTGCCGTTGGCCGGCACGACGCCGGTCAGGTTGCCGGTGGTGCCGGCGGCGCCGGACTCACGCTGCACGCTGACGGTGTACGGACGGTCGGCAGCGCCGGTGTTGGTCAGCACCATGCGCGACAGCCAGCCGGCGCCCGGCAGCTGCACCAGCGGGGCCTGCAGCTCGGTGCCGTTGCGCAGCACCGAACCGGCCGGCAGCGGGCCGGTGTCGGCCACGTTGTACGACGCCGGGGTGGCTTCCACGGCCACCAGGGTGGCCTCGTAGCCCGAAGCCGGGATCGCCGGAGTGCCTTCGGCCGTCAGGCAGAGGTACTGGTTGGTGTTGGGCGTGGAACCGACGAGGAACGTCGCGGCGTTCTCGGTCAGGGTGCTGGCGTTGGTCGCACCGCCGCTGCAGTCCGCGTTCTCACGCAGCTGCACGCGGGCCAGTGCGGCGCCCGTGTAGGTGCCGGCATCGTTGCGCGCCGCGGTGAAGTCACCCACCACGCGGATGTTGGTCTCCGGGGCGAACAGGTCGGCCAGGTTCACGTCGGCGCCATCGAAGTCCAGCTGCGTGCCGGTGCGGGCGTCGAACACCAGGCGCGACAGGCGGGCGGTGGTGGTGGTGGACTGGCCGGCGACGGCCACGAACTGCGTGAAGGCCGGGTTGGCTTCCACGTTGGCGGTGACGGCGGCGCCGAAGTCGCTGGTGAACACGTAGCCCGACTGCTGGGTGGTGTAGGCACCCGAGGCGGTGGCGATGCGGCCGGTCGTGCCGCCGGCAGCGGCCTGCGACGGCTGGTCGTACAGGCCGTAGGTGCAGGTGGACGCCGCGCCGCTGGTCAGGTTGCGGTTGCCGTTGACGGTGAACTTGTCACCGACGTTGTCGCCCACGCCAGCGGCGTTGGACGTCACCGAGAACGAGATGGCATTGGTGCCCACGCCGTTGATCGCGCCCAGGGCCACGGTACCGGCAGCGCCACCGCCGTCAGCGTAGGTCACGGCCGAGCCGGATGCGAAGCGCACGTTGGACGAGCACTCGATGCGCGCGTAGCGCACTTCGCCCGCAGAGAAGGCGTAGTTGAGCGAGGTCAGCAGGTCGAGCGCGCCGCCGGCGTTGGTGACCTCGGTGCCGGTGGTCGGGTTGAACACCAGCTCGGAGGCCAGTGCGACCGGCGCGGCCGGGGTGACGCTGATGTCGACAGCGGCATTGGCGGAGGTGGCAAACAGACCGCCGACGATTGCGGCAGCGAGAACCTTCTTGTTCAAAGTCATGATCTTGGAGCTCCTAAGCTTAGTTTTGTTCTTTCAGGACAACTCTTTTGACGTCCGAAACCACTCAGCTCCTGCACACACGTGCCGGCGCCGACACCGGGATTCGGGCTTGCCGAGATTCAGCGGTCTGTCATTTCCCCCGCCCCACCCCTGGGCCCCCCTTCCGCTGCGCATGCATCTGCTCTGCACAGTCTCAAGACGCCGGCCGATGGTAGGGCGGGTGTTGGGGGAGGTCAATGCCCGCTGAATAACGATTTGTTCACGTATCTGAGCTAAGTGCGATCCATTGCTCGGTTTGTTGGTACGGGCGTTGCCTGTGGTGGCGCGGCGCGCGCATTCACGCCCTTGATTGGCACAGACGATGCTATGACGCAAGGGGCACGCCAGGAGGGTTGATTTTTCCGTAGGGCCGGCTCCTGCCTGCTTGCGGCATCGCCGGCGAAACCCGTGCGTGTGGCCGCCACCGCTCACGCGTCCGTTGCGGGCACCAGGTCGCACACAGCATGCGGCCGCGCGCAACGCCGCGTGCATGCGGCGGCGGTCGCGCGGCCTGCGTAGGCGCAGCGCGGCGGTCTAGCGCGAAGGCGGCGTGCCCGGGGTGGCCGCGTCCGGATCCGTGTCGCCCGCATCCGTGGGCGGGGCCGATGTGGCGCCTGCCGGCGGCGGGGTCACCACAACGGTCGGCACGTCGCCCTGCGGCACGGGCACCACCACCGTCGGCCCCGCGCCCGGCGCAGGGGCGGGCACCACCACGACGGGACCACCGCCCTGCGGCGGTGCCGGCACCACGACCGGGGCCACGGGCGGCGCCGCCTGCGGCACCGGCTCGGCGGGCACGGGTGCGGGCTCAGCCGGCACGGGGGCCGGCGTCGGCGCGGCCGCCGGCACCCGAGGCGACGCCGCACGCACCGGGGGCGGGCCGGACTCGTACTGGAACCGGGCGCGGATGGCGTCGGTGATCTCGCGGGCCTGGGTGGCATCCTCGATCACGTACGGGGTGATGAGCATCAGCAACTCGGTGCGGACCCCCTCGCGCCGGCGGTTCTGGAACAGCCGCCCCACGACGGGCACATCGCCCAGCAGCGGCACCTTCGTCTTGCCGTCGCTATGGGTGGACGAGATCAGGCCGCCCAACAACATGCTCTCGCCGTCAGACAGGCTCAGGCTCGTCTGCAGACGCCGGCTGAAGATGCTCGGTGAGGCGATCTCGCTGGTGTCGGTCCGGCTGGCCTCGCTGACCTCCTGGGACAGTTTCAGGTCCACCCGCTGCCCGGAATGCACCAGGGCCTCGATCTCCAGCAGCACACCGGTCTTGCGGTACTGGATGGACTGCAGGATCGAGGGGGCGGCGATGGGGTTGGGCAGGTCCGGCGCCGTCGCCTGGCTTGTGATGATCGGCACCTCGGTGCCGACATCAATACTGGCGCTCTCCCCGCTTTTCACCAGCAGGCGGGGGGTAGACAGGATCTGGACCCGGTCGTCGCGCGCAAACAGGTTGAGGATGGCGCGCACCTGCCCGGAGGAGGAGATGGGTCGCCAGATCAAGCCGGCGGGATTCTGCACGCCGGCCAGCGCGGTAAGCGGCCCGGTCATGCCCTCCAGGCTGACATTGCGAAACGCCCATTCGATGCCGTGCGTGAATTCGTCCGTCAACGTGACCTCGGCCACGGTCACCTCGATCACGACCTGCCGTGCCGGCTGATCCAATCGTGCCAGCACGCCCTCGATGGCGCGCCAGCGCTGCGGATCGCCCTGGTAGACGATCACGTTGCGCACGGGGTCGACGGCCATCTGGCCGCCGGCACCGGCCAAGGTCTGCACGTTGCCGGTCGCCGCCGGCTGGCCTTCGGCCACGGCACGGGCACCCTGGGCCGGGGCGGCACCGACCAGTGCCTCCAACACCGGCACCAGCGTTTCAACGGTGGTGTGGCGGGCGGCGTACAGATAGACGCCGCCGCCGGCGCTCTGCTCGGTGGGCTGGTCAAGCTGACGCGCCCACTCCACGGCGGCAGCCAGCGCGGGTTCGGATTCGGAAAAGATCACCAGGGCATTGGAGGAGGTGACCGGCACGAACGTCAGCACGCCGCCCGAACCCGGGCCCGTGCGCACCGAGAAGCCCTGCCCCTGCAGCACGTTGCGCAGCTCGATGGCCAGCAGGTCGGCAGGCAAGTACAGCGGGTTGATGCGCACCGCGCGCTTGTCCCGCAGGGCCACGGTGTCCAGCGCGGAAATGGCTTCCATCGCGGCCTGCACCGACGAGGCCGGGCCGGAGATGAGGATGGCGTTGGCCTCGACCATCTCCGTGAAGGTGACCGACTGTTGGGCGAACATGCTGCGGACCTGGCCGGCGACGCGCCCGGGCTCGCTGACATCCAGCGGCATGGCGACGAAGACGGTGCGCTGGCTGCCCGGCACATCAGGCAACGTGCGCGCCGTGACCAGCCGCGGCATTGCGCCGCCGCCCTGGTCGACCGGCGTGAATCGCAGCAGGCTGCCCTGCGGTGCGATCCGCACGCCGTAGTTGCGCAGCACCTCGGCGGCGGTGACGTAAAGCTCGTCGGGTACCATGGGGTTGGCCAAGCGGAGGCTGACCAGCTCGGTGCGGTCGCGGACGGCCTGCTCGATCTCGATGGCAAAGCCGAGCTCGGTCCCGAAGACGATGTTGATGAAGGTGCTGAGCGGAACGCCATCGACGATCAGCGACGTCGCATTGGTCGAGGGGATCGGGGGCACGCTGATTGCCTGCTCGGCCTGGGCCGGGGCGGAGGACGCAGCGGCCGCCCGGGGACCGTCCTCGACCTGCGGGCGGACACGTCCGCCGGCCGCCGGGTCGGTGAGCACTTCCTGCGTTGAATCGGGCACCGGCGCGGGCGGGCGCAGCGGCTCGGGGAACTGCGGGGGCCGGACCGTGGCACAGGCGGCCAGGCTGCCGGCCAGAAGCCCCGCCAGCAGCGCGCGCCACGGCATGCGCACGGCGGGCAGAAGGGTTCTGGAGGTCTGGCGGGAACTGTGCATCATCGATGGGTACTCGGTCAGCAGCCGGAGGCACGGGGCGGCCGGCGGGGTGGTGGGTACAGGCGTGCTCATGGCGTGGCCCCGGAGGTCATGGGCCTGAGGCGATCGCCGAAGAACTCCTGGCTCTGCTCCTGGCCCGCTCCATCGGTCCAGACGACGTTGGCGCGGGTGATGGCCTTCACCCGGCCACCGTCGGGCAGGGCACTGCCGGGACGTACGCGGACTTCGCCGCCACCGGGGACGACGAAGACGGCCTCGAACCCGCGCCCGGCCGCCACAATGGCCACCGGCACCGGGGGCGGCGGCGGAGGCGGCGGCGGCGGGACTTCGGGCTGGGGCAGCGAACCCCACGGCGCCCTGGACTGCCACACCGGGTCCTGCGAGGCGAGGTCGTGGACGACGGGAGCTGGAAGCTCCCACTGGAGGTCGGCGGCCCGGTTGGAAACTGCAGCCTGCGGGCTTTCACCCAGCCAGGCATACGCCACAGCCCCCAGCATCGCCGCAGCGGCGAAGGGCCACGCCGACAGCAGGCGCCGTGCCAGGCGAGGCAGGCGAAGACGGGTGCCGCGCCACCGCCGCCATTGCACTGGATTCCGCATCAGCGTGCCTCCCCGGTCGGGGGCGCGGTGCCGGGGGGGTCCTGGAAATAACGCGCGGGCGCGCCGGGCTGGGCGCCCTGGCCGGGCGCAGCCGCCGGGGCGGCAGGCAGGGGCACCGCCACCGAGGGCGATGATGGGTCCGCCGAAGCAGCATCTGCCCGGCCTGCGGGCGTGCCCAGCACGCCGTCGCTGGCATCGGTCCGCCGGTAGTAGGCCCGCACGACCACACTGACCCGCGCGGTCTGGCCATCCGCGACTTCCACGCGTTCGGCCTGGATCCAGGGCAACCCCGTCGACAGGCCCCGCAGGAAGGCCGACAGTGTACCCACGGGGGCAGCCGCATCCAGCCGCGCCATCACCAGCCACATGTCAGGGTGGCTAGGAACATCCAGAGTCGTCTCGACCCGTACGTTGGGCTCCTGCAGCCCCGCCACCTGGGCCTGCTGGCTCAGCCAGGTCTGCAATTCAGCCTGGGCCAGGCCGCTGCTGCCAACGGACGGGATGGACTGGCGCATCGCCAGCAACGCCGCTTCCGCCTTGTCGGCGCGCTCGGGCCAGGCCAGGTCCCTGCTGGCATCCTTCAGTCGTGCCAGAAGGTCGGCGTCGCGCACGTACTGCGTGCGGTCCTCGACCTGTCGGTCGGACAACCCGAACGCCAGATGCATACCGAGTACCACGGCTCCGCACAGTGCGGCGATCCTCAGCCGCTGGCTATCGCGCCACTCCTGGCGAAGCCGCTCCAATGGTGGGGCGATCATCCGGCCACGCCCGCGATGCCGGAACGGGGGGTCGACGTGCGTGACAGCGTGTCACCACCCGGCGCCGCGCTCGCCTGGACAGGATTGTCGCCTTCAGGCGCCTGCGCGTCCGGGCCGGCGGGCAGCCGGAACTCGATGTCCATCTGGCCGTCCTGACCCGGCGCCGCGGTGACCTGCGCCAATTGCGGATGGTCGGCAAAGGCCGAAACGAAGACGCGAGGATCGGCCTGCACCGAGCGCACTACCAACTGCAGGCCGTCGCCCTCGCGCCGCCACTGGGTGAACCTCGCGTCATCGGGGAGACGTGCCACCACCTCGGCCATCAGCAGATAGTCGCTGGCACCCTCGGACTGAAGTCGTTGCAGCCCGCCGATCGCATCGCGCGCCATCTCCGCACGCTCGCGTGCCGCCAGCAGCGGCGCCGCCTGCGCCCGTAGCGCTTCCATCTGGCCGTCTAACTGACGCCGTGCGCGATCCCAGGTCAGGACGGAAGCAAGCTGCCAACCCACGACCAGCGCCACCAGCACCATCCCGGTTCGCCACGCCCATCGCTCGATCGATGCGGGGGATGCATGCCTGGCACGGCGCGACTGGGCCCAGGCGGCACGGACCCACGGCAACTCGGCGCAGTCCGGCACCGGGGTATCCGGCGACAGGCCGCAGGCACGGACAAAACGACGCCACTGGGCGGCGTCCGGCAATGCAGGCCACCATTGACTGGCTTGCAGCACGCCCTCACGCCAGTATTGGCTTTCCATGCCGTAGACCAGAGCGACCAAGCGGACCCCGTCATTCTCAAGAGCCGCGTGCAGGAGGGACTCGGGCAGCCATGGCCCGCCCTCGCCCTCCTGATGACCGGCATCGGGCTGTTCCCATATCCAGATGTGCGCGGTCTCACCCTGCCATGCGATCAAGGACTTCGCACCGGCCGCGGGTTCGTACCTGCGCGCGGCGATACGGGCCGCCGACAGTCGCTGCCGCATCGGCAGACCGGGCAATTCAATCCGCCGGTAGAGGCAGCGCGCGCGGGGCACCACCCATTGCACCGGCCCCAGGATACCGCCCCGGATGAGGACGGTACCGTCAGAGACCAGTTGGAAGGTTGGTGAAAAGAGCGCTGTCAGTCGATTGCGCAGGCGCATTCAGTGTGGATCGGGATACGGGATAGGCGGCGAGTACCGACCACGGGCTCTGGCGGTTCGCGAGGGGCGTCAATCGTACATGCAAGCGCCACCCACTGCCCGAATCGCCCCATAAGGTCAGCCTGAACGCGTTGGATGGCAGGAACCGGTACTCCAGCGACGGGTCGCCCTCCAAGCGCGCGCCAACCTCGCCGATAACCTCAAACGCCGTCCGGAACGGCTCCCTGCGCCGACGCTCGACCACCGCGCGACACACATCCGGACATCCGTCCACCCAGGTCGGCAACAGCTCTAGGGGGGCCGTATTGAGATTTACCGCGCCTGCGTAGAACGTCGTCAGCCGCTCGGGCAGCCCGTCCATTGAGGCGGGGGGCACAAGCTCGGCCCAGTCCAGCACGTCCTTCAGTTCCACGGGCAGCAGCAACTGCCGGTTAGGCGGGCGCGGCTGGTCGGCACGCTCGTAATCGCGCGCCTCCGCCCCATTGAGACGACGAAGGTCGTCGTGGTCCAGAAAATCCATCAAGGTATCGCGCAGCCGGGGCACATCCTCATGGCGAACGCCCTGCTTCACCAGAAACCTGTCCAGCACCGGCGCAGTGGGCACCAGGATCGGGAAAAGACCGGCTTCGTCCTGGATGGCGAATGTCACTCCGCCCAAGCCCCGGTACGGCTGGCCGTCCAGCAGCAGCTCGCCACCGCGGGGGCTGCGGTCAGCGCCGCCGAAGTCATCCAAGGCGCGAAGCGCGCGCTCTTCGGCCGAAAGCGTGGCCAGGGGCAAGCCGGCCACGGTCAGGTCGCGCGTGGCCATGAGGTAGAGCAAGGTGTCGCGCGTGCTGCGCATCTCCAGATAGGCTTCCACGCGGCCCCGGTCGGCGGCGGCGTCCCGGACCTGCTCCAGCGCCCAGAGCGTCATCATGCCGACCATTACCGCAATCGCCGCCAGGATCCACAGCGTGATCGCCAACACGAAGCCACGCTGACCGCGCTGCGGCACGCTTCTAGGCATGCGCGTCCTAGAGGCCACCGGGACCGTCCGGCCGAAGGTTTTCGCGCAGGAAAGGCGAGGCATCGATGGCCACGCTCCAGTGGATGGACCCGCTGGGGGTCTCGGCCGTCAGGCGCACCATGCGCGGCAGCACTGCCTCACGCGCGGGCCGATCGCCCTGCTCGCGGGCGTTGCGTGAAGCTGCATTGCCGGCCGGCCATTGCGACGTCCATTCGCCACGCCCGTCCAGATACTCGAAGCGGCCGCGGGCCAGGCCACCCTCTATGATGGCAAGGTCAGGCATGGACGGATCGGTGTACACCAGTCTGGCCCGGCCTCCGGTCTCTACAATGGCCCAACCCACGCGGGCAATTCCCTGTCCCCCCAGCGGACCTGCGGATACGAACTCCAAGGATGACGCCGTACCGGTGAACGCCCCGCGCGCATCCGCAAGGTCGGCGATGGCACTGGCCACGCTGTCCCTGAACCACTGCTCTTCAAGCGACGCCATCCGCACCACGCTCTGATGCCGCAGCAGGCGTTGGCGCATGTCAAGCGTCTGCGCCAGAGCCTGCATCAACACCGTGACGATGAGCGACACGATGACCAAGGTCACGATCGCCTCGAGCAGCGTGAACCCCCGCGCACGCGGCAACGACCGAGGGCGCAGCGCGCGCCTTGCATTGAGAAAGTGCCCTGGTGATGTCACAGCGGCGGCGGCTCACGAACCTGCCGAAATCCGGCGCGCCGCAGGCTGGCTTGGCGCACGACGGCGCCGTCCCGCCAGAGCTCGAGCCGGACGTCATACAGGCCGACCTGGAAGAAACCAGGCTGCAATGAACCCGTCGCTCCATCCTGGGGCGCCTCCACTTCGGAGGCATGCCAGCGCAGGAGGAAGTCTCCCAGGTCATGCTCGCCGCTGGGCGACTCCATGGGGTTCACCGTTTCCAGGAAATCCAGCGCGCTGCGCAGCGCCGCGTCCGAATGGCGGGCATTCTCCGCTCGGCTGATCATCTGCATCGACTGTGCAGTCGCGGCAAAAAGCGCCAACCCGGCGGCGGCCAGGATGGCAAGCGCAACGATCGCTTCCAGAAGAGAGAAACCCGCCGAGCGGCTACTGGCCATCGACGACTCCGCAGCCCGGCGATTGCAGCACCCAGATCTCCACGGCCCCGAGCCCGCTGACTTCCACTCGCCCACCCTTGCAGATGCCATTGCCCTGTATGGCAAGGTCGTCCAGTGGGCGCACTTGCCATCCTTGAGGCAGCGTCAGATGCTCGGCAAGCGTCGCAGCAGCATCCTGCTCCACATGGATATCCACTCCCAACGACCGTGCCCGTAGCGGCAAACGCTCGAGCTGGCGCACCACCTCGGCCCGCTCGCCGCTGCCTGCCACGGCCTCGTAGGTCCTGGACAAGCGCGGCGCGACGAGCGCTGCCAGCACGGCCACCAGCGCCAGGACGATCAGGATCTCCAGCAAGGTAAAGCCGGTTTGCGCGGAGCCCGCCTCAGGGCGGCAGGAACCCGACATCCGCGTCATTCCCTTCACCACCCGGCTCCCCATCGGCACCCAGCGAGAACAGTGCGAAAGGCATGCCATCGCGTCCCGGTGTCGAGTACTGGTAAGGCTTGCCCCAAGGATCGAGTGGGACTTCCCCGTCCAGATACGGACCGCGCCAACGCCCTCGGGCGGACTGGTCGGAAGGCGGGTTGAACAGGACCTCTAGACCCTCATCGCGCGTGGGCAAGCGGCCCACCTCCAGCCGGAAGGTCTCTACCGCACCTCGCAGCATCCGCGACTGTGTTTCGGCAACCTGCACCTTGGACGAGTCGACACGGCTGAAAAGGCGAGGCCCAACGAGGCTGGCTATGAGCCCGATGAGCACGAGCACCACCAGCATTTCCAGAAGGGTGAAGCCGAGGGGGCGACGATGGGTCATGGCAGCTCCGGGGACGTCATAGCGGCACGTCGTTGACACTGGTGATTGCAAGCACGATGGCGGTAACGATCGTACCAATGACCACGCCAATCACGATAATGGCCAATGGTTCGATCAATTGTAACGCGCGCTTCATGCGGTCTCGTCCCGTTGTCTCGTAGAGACGTGCCAAGGCGGAAAGAAGCTTGGGAAGTTCACCGCTGGTCTCGCCCACCGAGACGAGGTCGTACCCCGTCGGGTTGAGCGCTCGGTTTTCCCGGAGGGCCGCTGAGAGGGATGCGCCGCTTTTGACCGATTTGGCAACCTGTGCCAGGCGTGCACGCAGGAACCCAAGCCGCACCGAATCGGCGGCAAGGCCCAGCGCCCGGATCAACTCCACCCGACCCACCAGCAGAGCGGCCAGCGTGCTGGACCAGCGGCCCACCTCTGCCTCCACCAGCCACTCCCCAAGCACCGGCAGACGAGCAGCGCGTTCCTGCAAGGCTTCAAGCGTGCCGGGACGTACCAGTATCGAACGGATGACGACGGCAGCCGTCACGACGAATGCCAATACGAACCACACGTGATCGCTCAACCAGACCCCCGTGCTGATGGTCCAGCGCGACATTGCAGGCATCTGGTCCCCATGCTGGCTCAGCAAGCTGCCGAATCGTGGCACCACCCAAAGAAAGATGATGGCGACCGCGGCCAGCCCCGACCCGATCAGCACCAAGGGGTAAATGAGGGCGCCTTTGACCTCCTGCCGGACCCGCTGATCGTACTCATACTGTTCCACACCGCCACGCAGCGACTCGGCCAACCGCCCTGTGGCCTCACCCGCCTGGACAAGCTGGTGCAGGTACTCCGGTACGGGCAAGGCGCTTTCCCGCAACGCGGCACTGAAACTCTCGCCGCGGCGCACGGCCCTCTCCATGGTCCCGAATGCCGTTGTCAGCTGCGGGTGGTGGCTGGACTTGGCAAGCGATCCAAGCGCCGTAACAAGAACCACACCGGCCTCAAGCAAGGTAGTGAACTCTTGGAGCACCAGCTGCAGTTCGCGCTGCCCCGCCCGCTTTCCCTTGCGGCGCGTTGCAGCCTGCAGGCGCTGCGGTTCCAGCGTGAATACGGTTAGGCCTTGGCCCGCGAGCCGGCGCGCCGCGTCGCGATCGCTCGCATCCTCCACGCTGCCCGTGACCTTGTTGCCAGCCCGGTCAATAGCTTCATAGCGGAAAAGCATGTTCTCTAAATGTCCGATGCCAATCCACCGGTGACGCGCGCAACCTCGTCAACAGTGGTCAAGCCCGCTCTTGCCTTCAGTAGCCCATCCACACGCAAGCTCCTGCCACCTTGCTTATCGGCAAGTGCGCGCATCCGCTCCGAGGTAGCGCCTGACAGAATCAACTCCTGGAGCGCAGGCGTGACATCGATCAGCTCGTAAATCCCGAGGCGGCCCCGATAACCCGTCCCCTGGCAATGAGCGCAGCCCTTGGGTTCCTTCCACCGTGTTGCTTGCCCGGGTTCCAGCCATGGCATCACCAGGTCTTCGATGGCCGGGAGCACCACGGCCGGCTGGCAACAGTCTTGGCAGAGACGGCGCACAAGCCTCTGCGCCTGCACGGCACGCACGCTGGACGCGACAAGAAACGGTTCGACGCCCATGTCCACCAGTCGCGTGAATGCGCTGACCGCGTCATTCGTGTGCAACGTGGACAGGACAAGATGTCCCGTCAACGCCGACTGCACAGCGATCTCCGCCGTTTCGAGATCGCGGATCTCGCCGATCATGATGACGTCGGGATCCTGCCGGAGGATCGCACGCAACGCTCTGGCGAACGTATAGCCGATTTCAGAGTTGGCCTGGATCTGGGTGACGCCAGGCACCTGATACTCGACCGGGTCCTCGACGGTAATCATCTTCCGGTCGCGCTGGTTCATTTCCTCCAGCGCGGCATAGAGGGTAGTTGACTTGCCAGAACCGGTGGGGCCCGTCACCAACACAATGCCATGGGGCTCACGCGCCCAAGTGCGGAACATGGTGAGGTCGCGATCACCGAATCCGAGATTTTCCAGGCTCAGATCCTGTCTTTCCTTGGGCAGAAGACGTAGGACAAGGGACTCCCCGTGCACGGCAGGCACGGCAGAGGCACGGATGTCGACCTCGCGCCCGCTGACACGCGTGCTCAGACGGCCATCCTGCGGCAAGCGCCTCTCGGCGATATCCATTCCCGAAATGAGTTTGATGCGCGATGCGACAGCGGGATAGCGGCTGGCTGGAAGGGTCATGCGCGTCTGGAGGATGCCGTCGATCCGCATCCGCACATGGAACACCTGCTCTTCCGGCTCGATATGGACGTCGGATGCGCGCTGGTCCATTGCCTGAGCGAGAACGTTGTTCACCAGCTCGATTACAGGCGCTTCTTCTGCAAGCTCGCGCAGATGGCTTACGTCGTCCGGGTCGGTGTCGGCCAGAGAACGTTGCCCTGCCTGATCCAGCAGTCGATCGACATCCTGCGCACGAGCCAGCCGCCATTCCCAGCCGCCGTTACGCAGTCGCGAGCCCAGAATTTCCGTAAGCATTGGGTCCAGCGGATCCCGCGCTACGACGAGTATGGAGCCGTCGTCCCTACGCCAGGCCGCCACGCCGTTGTCAGCCCACCACTCCGCTTGGAGACCCGCCTCGGCCATTGGAGCCAGGAATTCGCTGGCGTCGCTGGGCCATTCGATACTGCTCAGCAGATGGATTTCCAGCTGTTCGGACAGCACCGGCAACAGCGACTCTTCCGAAAGCGAGCCCAGTCTTACCAGAATACTGCCCAAACGGCCACCGAATTGCTGCTGGAAGGCCAACGCCTTGTTCACGTCTGCATCGGTGACGAGGCGGCGCTCCACGAGCAACTCTCCCAAGCGACGCGTGTAGGGCGCGCCGCCAGAAGGCGGGGGAAAAGCATCGGAAGCGGGCATGGGCACGTGATTCCCCGGGCGCCTCAGAGTATCAGTGGACACCGTTACTGCACCCGCCGCCGCAGGTAGTTCAGCAGGTCGATGCGGGTGATCAGCCCCAGGAACGCGCTCGCCGTCGCTGACGATGGCGACGTGGCCGCGGTCGAACACCGGCAGCAGCGACTCGATCGGCGACGTCACGTCGAGCCTTGTCCAGCTTGCTGACCATCGCGGTGGACACCGGGTCGCGGAAGCGGTCCTCGTCGCCGTACACGTGCAGCAGCACGTCGGATTCGTCGACGATGCCGACCAGGCTGGTCGCCGTCCATCACCGGCAGCTGGACTGACGTCGTACAGCTTCATGCGCTGGTAGGCGGTGACCAGCAGGTCGGTCGGGGCCGACCACGACCGTGTCGCGCTGGCGAGTACGGGCGCAGGATCAGGTCGCGCAGGTCGCCGTGCTGGGTTCGCGCTCGAGGAAGCCGTTGTCCAGCATCCAGTAGTCGTTGTACATCTTCGACAGGTACTTGTTGCCGGTGTCGCAGACGAACACCAGCACCTTCTTCGGCGTGGTCTGCTCGCGGCAGTATCTTCAGCGCCGCGGCCAGCAGCGTGCCGGTCGAGGAGCCGCCGAGGATGCCTTCCTTCTCCAGCAGCTCGCGCGCGGTCAGGAAGCTTTCCTTGTCGCTGATCGCATAGGCCTTCTTCACCCGGGTGAAGTCGGAGATCGGCGGCAGGAAATCCTCGCCGATGCCCTCCACCATCCAGCTCGCCGGACTTGTCGCTGAGCGTGCCTTCGTTGATGTATTCGGTGAGGATCGAGCCGACCGGGTCGGCCAGGACCAGTTCGATCTGCGGCGCGTGCTGCGGCGAAGCAGCGCGACAGGCCGGTCATGGTGCCGGAGCTGCCGCAGCCGAACACGATGGCGTCCAGCCGCCGACCTCGTCCATCTGCGCGCAGGATCTCCGGGCCGGTGCCGAACTCGTGCGCGGCCGGGTTGTCGGGGTTGCCGAACTGGTTGATGAAGTAGGCGCCCGGGCGTCTCGCGGGCGATGCGCTCGGCCATGTCCTGGTAGTAGTCCGGATGGCCCTTGGCCACGTCCGAGCGGGTCAGCACGACCTGCGCGCCCATCGCCTTGAGGTTGAAGATCTTCTCCCGGCTCATCTTGTCCGGGACCACCAGCACCAGCTTGTAGCCCTTCTGCTGGGCGACCAGCGCCAGGCCGATGCCGGTGTTGCCGGCGGTGCCTTCCACCAGGGTATCGCCGGGCTTGATGTCGCCGCGCTGTCTCGGCGGCCTCGATCATCGACAGGCCGATGCGGTCCTTGATCGAGCCGCCGGGGTTCTGCGCTTTCCAGCTTGAGGTAGAGCTCGCAGAGGCCGGTATCGAGGTGCTGGGCCTTGACGATCGGCGTGTCGCCGATCAGTTCGAGGACGGAAGAGTGGATGGCCATGCGCGAGCACGGCGCGCCGCGGACGCCGCGGCAGGCCCGGGATTCTACGGCATCGCGGGCGCGCCCGCGCGACCGGAGATGCACACGGCGGCAGGCGACAAGCGGCGCTACGGCCATCGCTGCGGCATCGGGCCGGACGGTTGCCGCGGCTGACGCGGGACGGCGGCGGCCGACGAGGACGGCCGTCGCCGCCCGACGAGCAATCCGGCACCGGGCGGACGTCAGTGCGGTGCCTGGCGTCGTACATGCGGATCAGGCGTTCCTTGGCAGCCAGCTTCTCGCGCTTCATCTGGCCCAGGGTGATGTCGTCGATCGGCAGCACGCCGAGTTCGGCGTCCATCACCTTCTTGTCCAGCTCCGTGGCGCTGGTAGAGCTGCTTGAACTCGGGGTCGGCCTTGATCAGCGCGTCGATTTCGGTCTGCGGTTGTCCTTCGAACATGGCATAACCTCCTTCAGCACGAAATGCGAACGCCCCGGCCGGGCAGGCCAGGGCGTTGCGGCGTGGGATCGCGGAGTCGAGTCGGAGCGGGCAACGGGCCGCCTTGCGCAGAGCACCGCCGCGGCCCGGTGGCCGGCGGCGGTGTCCTGCGGGTAGGGGCGACTGGCGTCATCGGCTCGGTCTCCGGTGAGCCAGGCAGTGGGAGCCGCCTGGGTATCCGACCCTACTCCTCGACACCGGCCGACCGGCAAGCCGCATCGCAAGTGCGTTGATCGACAGCGGGCAATCCGGCGCACGTGACGAACCCGCAGGACGGGCCTCAGCCGCAGTCAGCCTGATAAGCCTGCCGTGAACACACGTGCTAGTTGTTCAGTTACCGCCACCACCATCTCGACCCGCCGGTTGCGGGCCCGGCCCTCGGCGGTGCCGTTGTCGGCCACCGGCGCGTCCGCGCCCTGCCCGACCGCGCGACCTTGGAGCCGCGCCGCCGGCACCAGCGCGTCGCGCACCGCATCGGCGCGGCGCTGCGACAGCGCGCGGTTGGCGTCGGCTGCCCTGGCTGTCGGTATGCCCTCGACCCGGACCGTGGCCTTGGGCTCGGCCTGCAGGTAGGCGGCCAGCGCGCGACGCTGGCAGCCGCGCCGGCGGTCAGCGTCGCCTGGCCGGAGGCGAAGGCATCGCCGGCCAGGGTGAAGACCTCGCCGCGCGCCTCGAAGCTGCGAGGCGGCAGCTTGCGCGCCGGCCACCAGCTCGGCCTCCTGCGCGCGCCAGCTGCGGCTTCCTTCTGGCGCGCGGCGCTGCAGGCGTGGCGGTCTGCTGCGCCGGCGACGCGTCAGCGTGGCCTCGGCATCCTGGCGTGCCAGCGGCCTCGGCCTGCGGCCGCTCGCGCAGGCGCTCGGCCTCCTCGGCCTGGATCTGGGCCTGCGATGCGCAGGCGCTCGGCTTCCGGCGCGGGCGCGCGCGGCATCGCGGCGGCTGGCTTCCACCAGCAGTTCGCTGCGCTTGCGCTCCAGCCGGTCGATCTCGCGCCGGGCCGCCTCGGTGCGCGCGGCGATCTCGGCGATCTCGACGCGGCGGTCGGCGACGTACAGCGCGCGGCTCGCGCTGCGGCTGCGCGCCTTGGCCAGCGCGTCCAGGCCTGCTGCGCCTGCAGGCGCTCGTACGCGGCGAACGCGCCCGAGCTCGGGTCGGCCTCCAGCGCGGCCAGGCGCTGGTTGCAGGCGCGGCCACGTCCGTGCCGCGGCGGACCAGTGGCCGGCAGCGCGGCCAGCAACAACGGCCAGCGCAAGCACGTGCGCGGCTCATCGCGCGCCTCCAGCTGCAGGCGCGCGCTGCAAGCTCGCTCGATCTCCGGCGCGCGCTGCTGCAGCTCGGCCGGCGCCACCGCTTCGCGGCTGCGGGCGCGCGCCAGGTCCGCATCGGCCGCGGCCGCGCAGCGCCAGCCGGCGGGCCATCGTCGCTCGCGCCGGCTGGCCATGGCCGCCTGCGCCTGCGGCCAGCGCCTGCGCGCGCGGTGCGCGAGTTCCGTCGGGCGCGTACTGGTCGGCATCCGCGCCTGTCGGCGCGGTCCACCGCCTGCTGGGCGGCGGCCAGTTCCGGCGCGTGGGCGGCGGCAGCGTGGCGCAGCGCGGCCAGCGCGCATAGCGAGCAACCAGCACACGACAGCGGTCGACGGAATTGTGCGAAGCTTGAGTTCATTAGGGGTGCCGTGGCGTTGATGGGGTATCGCGCGGCCATTGTCGGAAGCCGGCGGCGCGCTTGCAACGGTGCGCCGCCAATGATTGGGGGACATGCACATGGATATCGGCTATTTCCTGAAGCTGATGACGGAAAAGAACGCGTCGGACATGTTCCTGACCACCGGCGCGCCGGTGTACATCAAGGTCGAAGGCAAGCTCTACCCGCTGGGCAACACCGGCCTGCCGCCGGGCATGGTCAAGAAGATCGCCTACTCGCTGATGGACGAGGGCCAGGTGCCGCATGTTCGAGCGCGACCTGGAGCTGAACATGGCGCTCGCCCTGCAGGACGCCGGCCGCTTCCGCGTCAACGTGTTCAAGCAGCGCGGCGAAGTCGGCATGGTGATCCGCGCGATCCGCAGCGTGATCCCGACGCATCGAGGAGCTGCAGCTGCCGCAGGTGCTGAAGGACATCATCATGGCCCCGCGCGGGCTGGTGCTGATCGTCGGCTCCACCGGCTCGGGCAAGTCGACCTCGCTGGCGTCGATGATCGACCACCGCAACAGCAACACCACCGGGCCACATCCTCACCATCGAGGACCCGATCGAGTACCTGCACAAGCACAAGAAGTCGATCGTCAACCAGCGCGAAGTCGGCCTGGACACGCACGCCTTCCACAACGCGCTGAAGAACGCGATGCGCGAGGCGCCGGACGTGATCCTGATCGGCGAGATCCTCGACGCGACCACGATGGAGGCGGCGATCGCCTTCGCCGAGACCGGCCACCTGTGCCTGGCGACGCTGCACTCCAACAACGCCGACCAGACGCTCGAGCGCATCCTCAACTTCTTCCCCGAGACGCGCGCACAAGAACGTGCTGATGAACCTGGCGCTGAACCTGCAAGGCGGTGGTCTCGCAGCGCCTGGTGGTGGGCATGGACGGCCGCCGCCTGCCCGCGGCCGAAGTGCTGATCAACACGCCGATGATCCGCGACCTGATGCGCCGCGGCCAGGTGCACGAGATCAAGCAGGCGATGGAGGAGTCGCTGGAGGAAGGCATGGAGACCTTCGACCAGTGCCTGTTCCGCCTGTACAAGGAAGGCCAGATCGAGCATGGAGGAGGCGCTGCGCAGCCGCCGACTCGCGCGACGGCCTGGCCCTGAAGTTCCGCCTGTCCGAAGGCGGCAGCGGCGAGCACGACCCCTACGCCGACGTGTTCGGCACAGCCCGACGGACGCTCGCCGCGGATCACTCAACAGGGCTCGCGATGCGGCGCTTGCTCGTCCGCACGCGTCCGCTCGGGCGTGCGGTCTGCCGCGCGCTGACCCGACTACGGCGGCGTCCGGCTGCTTTCCGGCCGCGCCGCGTCGAACGCCGGCAGCGCCAGGCAGGCCTGCTCGATGCGCGCGATGGTCGGGATACGCCGCCATGTCCACGCCGAAGCGGCGCGCGTTGTAGACCTGCGGCACCAGGCAGCAATCGGCGATGGTCGGCGTGTCGCCCTCGCAGAAGCGCGCCGGTCGACGGGTGGTCGGCCAGCATCGCCTCGATCGCGCGCGAAGCCCTCGGCGATCCAGTGCCGACCCAGTCGTCGCGCTCGGGCTGCGGCACGTGCCAGTCGTGCTCGAAGTACTGCAGCACGCGCAGGTTGTTGAGCGGATGGATGTCGCAGGCGATCGCCTGCGCCAGCGCGCGCACGCGCGCGCGGTCGCGCGCGGTCGTCGGCAGCAGCGGCGGCGTCGGCCAGGTCTCGTCGAGGTACTCCAGGATCGCCAGCGACTGCCGCATCATGCGGCTGCCGTGCTGCAGCACCGGCACCAGCCCCTGCGGGTTGACCTCGCGGAACTCCGGCGTGTGCTGCTCGCCGCCGTCGCGCACCAGGTGCACCGGGCACGGTCTCGTACGGCAGCCCCTTGAGGTTCAGGCCGATGCGCACGCGGTAGGCGGCGCTGGAACGCCAGTACGAATACAGCTGCAGTTGATCGCTCACGCGTCGGTCCCCATGTCCCCAGGCGCTGCGCAACGCGGCCGTCCATGATACACCGGCGCCGCGCGGCCCGACGCGGACCACTTGCCGGCGCCGCGACGCCGCCGGTCAGGGCGTCGGCTGCCGCTCGATGCGCTGCTCGATCGCGCCGAAGATCGACTGCGCCGTCGCGCGTCCAGCATCTCGATGCGCACGGTGTCGCCGAACTTCATGAACGGCGTGATCGGCTTGCCGTCTCGCAGGGTCTCCACCGTGCGCTGCTCGGCGAAGCACGAGGCGCCCAGCGAGGTGTCCTCGTTGGCGACGGTGCCCGAGCCGACGATCGTGCCGGCCGACAGCGGCCGCGTCTTCGCCGCATGCGCGACCAGCTGGGCGAAATCGAACTGCATGTCGACGCCCGCTTCCGGCGCGCCGAACCACTCGCCATTGATGTGGGTCAGCAGCGGCAGGTGCAGCTTGTTGTCGCGCCAGGCGTCGCCCAGTTCGTCCGGCGTGACGAACACCGGGGACAGCGCCGAGCGCGGCTTGGACTGCAGGAAGCCGAAGCCCTTGGCCAGCTCGCCGGGAATCAGGTTGCGCAGGCGACACGTCGTTGACCAGGCCGACCAGCTGGATGTGCGCGGCGGCCTGCGCCGGCGTGACCGCCATCGGCACGTCGTCGGTGACGACCACGATCTCGGCCTCCAGGTCGATGCCGTAGTCCTCGCTGACCACGCGCACCGGATCGCGCGGGCCGTAGAAGCCGGCGCTGACGGCCTGGTACATCAGCGGATCGGTGTAGAAGCTCTCCGGCACCTCGGCGCCGCGCGCGCGGCGCACGCGCTCGACGTGCGGCAGGTAGGCGCTGCCGTCGACGAACTCGTAGGCGCGCGGCAGCGGCGCGGCCAGCGCGCTGCATGTCGAGGTCGAACAGCGCCGTCGGCGGTGCCGGCGTTGAGCGCATCGGACAGCGCGTTCAGGCGCGGCGCGTGTTGGACCAGTCCTCCAGCGCGCGCTGCAGCGTGTCGGCGATGCCGGTGGCGCGCACGGCGCGGGTCAGGTCGCGCGACACGACGATCAGCGTGCCGTCGCGGCCGCCTTCCTTGAGGGAACCCAGCTTCATGGGGACCTCGATGGATCTGCGCGTAGCGCGATGGTTTCAATTGTAACTGCGAGCCGGGTGGGATCGTCCGGCCGATTCGCAATGTCGAGCTACGCGACGCCCGTCGCAGACCTGCCACCCGTACGTTGTGCGGCTCCGCGATCGCCGGCTTCGACACGCGCGTGAAGCGGACACATCGGAGCGCCTGGCCGATCTCGAATCCCGAATCCCGAGTCCCGAATCCGACCCGCAAAAACAAAGCCCGCCTTTCGGCGGGTTTTGTTTGTCAATTGGCAGCCCCGGATGGATTCGAACCACCGAATGCCTGAGTCAGAGTCAGGTGCCTTACCGCTTGGCGACGGGGCTATGGAGCGGATTTAGCGCCTCTTCCGGCCGCCGCACCCTCGGGCGCGGAGACCGTGCAAAAGCGCACCAGGCGCGATTAGCGCTTCGAGAACTGCGTGGCGCGGCGGGCCTTGTGCAGGCCGACCTTCTTGCGCTCGACTTCGCGGGCGTCGCGGGTCATGAAGCCGGCCTTGCGCAGCTCGGACTTCAGCGACTCGTCGTACTCGACCAGCGCGCGGGCGATGCCCAGGCGGATCGCGCCGGCCTGGCCGGTGATGCCGCCGCCGGCGACCGTGACGTTGATGTCGAACTTGTCGGTCGACTTGGTCAGCTCGAGCGGCTGGCGCACGATCATGCGCGCGGTCTCGCGACCGAAGAACTCGTCGATCGGACGCTGGTTGACGGTGATCTTGCCCTCGCCCTTGCGCAGGAACACGCGGGCGGTGGAGGACTTGCGACGGCCGGTGCCGTAATTCTGCTGGATTGCCATGTTCGGTACCTTAGATGTCCAGCGCCTGCGGCTGCTGGGCGGAGTGCGGATGCTCGGAGCCCTTGTAGACCTTGAGCTTGCGGTACATCGCGCGGCCGAGCGGATTCTTCGGCAGCATGCCCTTCACGGCGATCTCGATGACGCGCTCCGGGTGGCGCTCAAGCGCCTGGCCGAGGGTCTCGGTCTTCAGGTTGCCGATGTAACCGGTGAACCGGTGGTACATCTTGTCGGTCAGCTTCTTGCCGGTGACCGCGATCTTCTCGGCGTTGATCACGACGAGGTAATCGCCGGTGTCGACGTGCGGGGTGTAGACGGGCTTGTGCTTGCCGCGCAGGCGGCGGGCGAGCTCGGAGCACAGGCGGCCGAGGGTCTTGCCGCGGCATCGACGACGTACCAGTCGCGCTGGACGGTCTCGTTCTTGGCGGTGAAAGTCTTCATGACGGCTCTTATGCGGTTACCTGGTCGGGCTGATTGCGCGCGGCAGTTGACGCCGGCGGAACGTTCGCCTCGCGTTGTTGAAGCGGGGACGAAAGAAGCGGAATGATAGCGGTCCGGCCGCCGGGCCGCAAGCCGTCCTCACCGGCGCGGGCGCGGGCGGCAGCGGGACCGGTGTAGCATCGCCGGCCATGCCAGCCCCGCCGCGCCCTGCCGACCCGCTGCTGGCGCTGGCCGACCGCTGCGTCCAGTGCGGCCTGTGCCTGCCGCTGCCCCACCTACGCGGCTGGACCGGCTCGAAGCGGAGTCCCCGCGCGGCCGCATCGCGCTGGGCGCGGGCACTCGCCCAGGGCACGCTCGCTCCGACCCCGGCCGGCGATGCCCATCTGGACCACTGCCTGGGCTGCCGGCAGCTGCGAGGCGGTATGCCCGGCCGGGGTCGAGTACGGGGCGCTGCTGGTCGCGGCCCGCAGCCGCCAGCGCGCGCGACGCGCCGCCGGGCGGACTGCAGCGCGCCGTCGAGGCGCTTGCGGCGCGGCCGTGCTGCTCGCTGCGCTGCTGTCGGCTCTACCGGCTGGCGTACCGCGCGGCTCCTGCGGCGCGGCCTGCCGCCGCCGCCCGCACGCTTCACCGGCGCGGCCGACGCCCGCCCCGCCTCCCGCCAGCCAGGCCGGACCCCACGCGCGTCGTCGCACTGTTCGTCGGCTGCGTCGCGCGCCCCTACGAAGCAGGGCCTGCGCGCGGCCGCTTGCCGCGCTGCTGCGCCGCCACCGGCATCGCCGTCCACGGACCGGCCGGCCAGACCTGCTGCGGCGCCCTGCATGCCCATGCCGGCAACGCGCGCAGGCCGCAACGCCTCGCCGCGCGCAACCGGGCAGCCTTCGCCGGCGCGGGCACGGTGCTGACACTGGCCAGTGGCTGCCATGAATCCGTCGCGCAGGCGCTGGCGGGCGAGGCCGACACCGTGGACGCGATCGCATTGGCTGGCCGATCCGCGCCGCCGCCCTGCGCCTTCCGCCCGACGAGCACGAAGGATCGCACTGCACCTGCCCTGCACGCAGCGCAACGTGGTCCGCTCGGTGGCGGCACTGCGCCAGCCTGCTGGCGCGCGTGCCCGGCCTGGAGGTGGTCGACCTCGACGCCGGCTCCGGCTGCTGCGGCGCGGCCGGCATGCAACATGCTGCTGGACCCGGAGCGCGCAGCCGAACACCGCGCCCCGCTCGCCGCGACCGGTTCCAGGCCAGCGGCGCCACGCTGCTGCTCAGCGCCAACATCGGCTGCCGGCTGCACCTGGGCGGCGCGATCGACGTGCCGGTGCAACATCCGCTCGAATTCCTCGCCGACGCGACCTGGCCTCCACGCCGACGTACGCGTCGCCGGCCTACACTTGCACGCCATGAACGCACGATCGCTGTCACCGCTCGACCGCCTGCTCGTCCGACGCTGCAGCGCGCGCTGGACACCGTGTCCGGCGCACCCGTCGCCGAGCGCGCCGAATCCGGCGCGACACGCAGGCCGACATCGTGCTGGACGACGACGAGCGCCGCCACGCGGCGGGCCTGATGCGCATCAACCACGTCGGCGAAGTCTGCGCGCAGGCGCTGTACTGCGGGCAGGCCGCGGTCGCGCGCGACGAGCGCCACGCGCGCAGCACCTGCTGGCCGCCGCGCAGGAGGAGACCGACCACCTGGCCTGGTGCGCGGACCGCCTGCGCGAACTCGACAGCCGCCCCAGCCTGCTCAACCCGCTGTGGTACGCCGGCAGCTATGCGATCGGCGCGCTCGCGGGACTGCGCGGCGACGGCTGGAACCTGGGCTTCGTGGTCGAGACCGAACGCCAGGTCGAGGCGCACATCGACGAGCACCTGCAGTCGCTGCCCGCGGCCGACGCGCGCAGCCGCGCGATCCTGCAGGTGATGAAGGCCGATGAGGCCCGCCACGCCGACGCACGCCGAGCAGGCCGGCGCGCGCATCCTGCCGATGCCGGTGCCCACATTGATGGCGCGGCGTCGAAGCTGATGAAGTCGGTGGCTTACCGGGTGTGATTGGTGATTGGTGGTCGGTGATTCGCAACAAAGGCCTGCCTGTGCAGGCCTTTCGCTTTTTCGAATCACGAATCACCGATCACGAATCACGGCGCTCAATCGGCCAGGTTGCGGCCGTGGTACAGCTCCTCGATCTCGCGCTTGCAGCCGCGCCTCGATCTTCATGCGCTCCTTGAACGACAGGTTCTTGCGCCTTTTCCTCGAACAGGTAGCGTGTCCAGGTCGAAGTCCTTCAGGTGCATCTTCGTGTGGAAGATGTTTTCCTGGTAGACGTTGACGTCGAGCATCTCGTAACGCGACTTGATGTTCTTGGCCAGGTAGTCCTGGATCGAGTTGATCTTGTGGTCGATGTAGTGCTTCGTGCCCTTCACGTCGCGGGTGAAGCCGCGCACGCGGTAGTCCATCACCACGATGTCGGACTCAAGCGATCTCGATCAGGTAGTTCAGCGCCTTCAGCGGCGAGATCACGCCGCAGGTGGCCACGTCGATGTCGGCGCGGAAGGTCGCGATGCCGTTGTCCGGATGCGTCTCCGGATACGTGTGCACCGTGATGTGCGACTTGTCCATGTGCGCGACCACGGCGTCGGAGATCACGCCCTTGGCATCCTTCTTGTCGATCACCGGCTCCTCGGAGATGAGGATGGTGACCGACGCGCCCTGCGGGTCGTAGTCCTGGCGGGCGATGTTGAGGATGTTGGCGCCGATGATGTCGGCCACGTCCGTCAGGATCTGGGTCAGGCGGTCGGCGTTGTATTCCTCGTCGATGTACTCGATGTAGCGCTGGCGCTCCTCTTCGGAGGCGGCGAAGCAGACATCGTAGATATTGAACGAGAGGGCCTTGGTGAGGTTGTTGAAGCCCTGCAACCTGAGGCGCGGCAGCGGCTTGACCACGGTGGGGGGGTCCCGGATCTGGCAATGGGAGCCGCGATTATGGGGCATCGGGGCGCGGGAGGGGGCACAGGGATGCCACGCCACCCCCGGCGGGCCGCCCGCCCGCGTCAGGATTTGCCCCGGCACGTCGCTTGGGCCTAAGCTCGGCCGATCACACCAGCCCAGTGCCCATGTCCGCCACTTCGGTCGTCCACTCCACCGCCCTGCGCCGCGCCCACAGCCCGCTGCTGCCGGATGCTTCGGTCATCGAGCGCTTCCTCGCCCACTGCCACCGCCGCCGGTATCCGTCGCGGACGGACGTCTTCCGCCCGGGCGACCCGGCCAGCACGCTCTATTACGTGGTGTCCGGCTCGGTCAGCATCATTGCCGAGGAAGAGGACGGCCGCGAACTGGTGCTGGGCTACTTCGGCGCCGGGCGAGTTCGTCGGCGAGCTGGGCCTGTTCATCGAGAGCGAGCGGCGCGAGGTCATCCTGCGCACGCGCACGGCCTGCGAGCTGGCCGAGATCGGCCACGAGCGCTTCTACGACCTGCTCCTGACCCGCCTGTCGATGGACGCGCCCAAGCTGCTGTACGCCATCGGCGCGCAGATCTCCCGGCGCCTGCTCGACACCAGCCGCAAGGCCGGGCGCCTGGCGTTCCTCGATGTCACCGACCGCATCGTCCGCGCCCTGCACGACCTGGCCAAGGAGCCCGAGGCGATGAGCCACCCGCAGGGCACCCAGCTGCGCGTGTCGCGCCAGGAGCTGTCGCGCCTGGTGGGCTGCTCGCGCGAGATGGCCGGCCGCGTGCTCAAGAAGCTGCAGGCCGACGGCAAGCTGCACGCCCGCGGCAAGACCGTCGTCCTGTACGGCACGCGCTGATGGGCCGCGTGGCCACGCTCGACGCGGGCCCCGCCCTGGCCACCGTGCGCATGGCCGCGATCGGCGATGCCGCGGACGTGGCCCGGCTGTTCGAGGCGCTGGGCTACCCGTGTACGCGCGAGGAGGCCGTCGAGCGCATCGTGCGTCGCCACGGCCGACCCGCGCCAGCAGCTGCTGATCGCCGAGCGCGACGGCCATGCCTGCGGCCTGGTCGCGCTGCACACGCTGTACATGATCGCCAACGGCGCGGACCTGGCGCGCATCACGGCGCTGGTGGTCGATCCGGCCTGCCACCGGCAGGGCGTCGGCCGGCGCCTGCTGCGCGAGGCCGAGTCGGTCGCCCGGCGCACCGGCGCGGCCCGCATCGAAGTCACCAGCGGTGCGCAGCGCACCGAAGCACGCGCGTTCTACTGCGGCTGCGGGTACAGCGGCGACTCGCAGCGGTTCGTCAAATTGCTGGGCGACTGAGCGGCCACGCCGCTCCTGCAACGGCGGTCTATGCGACCGATTCAGCCGGCACCGCGACCGGCTCGCCGGCCCGCCCGGGACAACCCCAGTTGAGGATCGGCGTGCCGGCCGGCAATACGCGCCGGAACATCGCCACGCTGCTCTGCCTTCGGATTGACCACCACCGGGCGCTGCGCCGCCTTCAACAGCGGCAGGTCGGCGCTGCTGTCGGTGTAGGCCGATCGCGATCGGTCCGGTGTAGCCGGCCTCGCGCAGCATCGTCATCTTCATCTCGTGGTGGCAATGCCGGGTGGCATCACCGCGCCCAGGCGCGGGCCGACCTGCGTGCCCACCACCGGCACGTCCTCGTGGGCGACGAACGCCAGGATCGCGCGCGCCAGCTCCGGCGGCGCGCCGGTGGCAATGACGACGCGGTCGCCGGCCTCGCGGTGGCGGTGCAGCACGTCCAGCGCGATCGGCAGCAGGCGCTCGCTGGATCTGCGTCGGCGTGGGTTTCGACGTAGCGGTCGATCAGCGCATCCAGGTCGCGGCGGCGATGGAAGCCGACCGTGCCGACCCACACGAACGCCGAGATCCCGCGCCGGCGCGTCGGCAGGAACGCCACCATCGGCCCCGCCACCGGTGCGATCAACAGCGCCAGCAGGCGCCGCCACCACGCCCGCAGGATCAGCCACTTGAACAGGTGGCCGCCGGAGTCGCCGTCGTACAGCGTGTGGTCGAAATCGAACACCACCAGCGGCGCATCGTGGGCCGCGAGCGCGTTCGAGCGACGCGTCTTCGGCGCTGGCTCGCTCATGCGGCGAACACCGCGCGCAGCGCCGCGCCGGGGTCGGGCTCGCGCATGAAGGACTCGCCCACCAGGAACGCATTCACGCCCGCCTCGCGCATGCGGGCCACATCCGCCGCCGACGCGATGCCGCTCTCGGTGACCAGCGTGCGATCCGGCGGCACCGCGTCCTTGCAGCGCCAGCGTGGTGTCCAGCGACACCTCGAAGGTGCGCAGGTTGCGGTTGTTGACGCCGATCAGCTGGCAGTCGGTCTGCAGCGCGCGCTCCAGCTCGTCGATGTCGTGCACTTCCACCAGCACGTCCATGCCCAGCTCGTGCGCGAGGTTGGCCATTTCGATCATCGGCCCGTCCTCCAGCGCGGCGACGATCAGCAGGATCGCGTCGGCGCCGATCATCGCGCGCCTCGTACACCTGGTAGGGGTCGATGATGAAGTCCTTGCGGATCACCGGCAGCGTGCAGGCGCTGCGCGCAGCGGCCAGGTACAGGTTGCTGCCCTGGAAGAAGTCCACGTCCGTCAGCACCGACAGGCACGCCGCGCCGCCGGCCTCGTAGCTGCGCGCGATCTCGGCGGGATTGAAGTCGGGGCGGATCACGCCCTTGGACGGGCTGGCCTTCTTGACCTCGGCGATTACCGCCGGCTGTCCGGCCGCGAGCTTCCGGTCGATCGCCGCGGCAAACCCGCGCGTCGGTGGCTGCGAAGCCACGCGGGTGCGCAGGTCGGCCAGCGAGCGCACGCGGCTGCGCTGGTCGATCTCCTCGCGCTTGCGGGCCAGGATGGTGGTGAGGATGTCGCTCATGCGGCCGCCAGTTCCCGTGTTACGGCAACGAACTCGTCCAGCTTCGCGCGCGCCTGCCCGGAGGCAATCGCGGCGCGTGCGCGCTCGATGCCATCGCCGATGCTGTCGGCAACCCCAGCCACGTACAGCGCCGCTCCGGCGTTGAGGGCGACGATCTCGCGCGGCAGGTCGCGGTGGTTGTCCAGCGCCTGCAGCACCATCGTGCGCGACTCCAGCGCGTCGTTCACGCGCAGGTTGCGGCTGGCGGCCATCGCGATGCCGAAGTCCTCGGGGTGCACTTCGTACTCACGCACCACGCCGTTGCGCAACTCGCCGACCAGCGAACCGGCGCCCAGCGACAACTCGTCCATGCCGTCGCGGCCCCACACCACCAGCGCGCGTTGCGCGCCGAGCTCCTGCAGCACGCGCACCTGGATGCCGACCAGGTCCGGGTGGAACACGCCCATCAGGATCGCCGGCGCGTCGGCGGGGTTGGTCAGCGGCCCGAGGATGTTGAAGATCGTGCGCACGCCCATCTCGCTACGGATCGGCGCCACCGCCTTCATCGCCGGGTGGTGCACCGGCGCGAACATGAAGCCGATGCCGGTGCGCGCGATGCACTGCGACACCTGCTCGGGCTGCAGGTCGATGGCCGCGCCCAGCGCCTCCAGCACGTCGGCGCTGCCGGACTTGGACGACACGCTGCGGTTGCCGTGCTTGGCGACCTTGGCGCCGGCCGCGGCGATCACGAACATGCTGGCGGTGGAGATGTTGAAGGTGTGCGCGCCGTCGCCGCCGGTGCCGACGATGTCCACCAGGTGGCGGCGGTCAGCGACCTCGACTGGGCGCGCGAATTCGCGCAGGACGGTGGCCGCACCGGCGATCTCGCCGATGGTCTCCTTCTTGACCCGCAGGCCGGTGAGGATCGCGGCGGTCAGCGGCGGCGAGATCTGGCCGCGGATGATCATCCGCATCAGGTCCATCATCTCGTCGTGGAAGATCTCGCGATGCTCGATCAGGCGCTGCAGGGCTTCTTGCGGGGTGATGGGCATGGCGTGTTCCGGTGTGCGGATGGCGATGGCGTGTTGCGGGGTCGAGGCATCCGTTGCCTGCAGGAGCGGCTTCAGCCGCGATCCGGCGTCGGCCTCGTGTCCGCCTGTAGGAGCGACGTGAGTCGCGATCGGCAATCGGCTCACCTCGAATGCATCCGGTCGGGTGATCGCGACTTGCGTCGCTCCTGCGGAAAAAACAAGGTCAAGATCAAAAGATCGCGGCTGAAGCCGCTCCTACAAAAGCCTGGCTCAGCGCTCCAGGAAGTTCTTCAGCAGCGCGTGGCCGTGTTCGGTGAGGATGGATTCGGGGTGGAACTGCACGCCTTCCAGCGGGAACTCGCGATGGCGCAGGCCCATGATTTCATCGAACCCGCCGTCCGCATCCTCGGTCCAGGCGGTGATCTCCAGGCACCCGGGCAGCGTATCGCGGGCCACCACCAGCGAGTGGTAGCGCGTCGCCTCGTAGCGGTCGGGCAGCCCGGCAAACACGCCCCGGCCTTCGTGGCGGATGCGCGAGGTCTTGCCGTGCATGATCGACTTGGCGCGCACCACATCCCCGCCGAACGCCTGCCCCAGGCTCTGGTGGCCCAGGCACACGCCCAGGATCGGCGTGCTGGCGCCCAGCTCACGGATCACGTCCACCGACACGCCCGCCTCGTTCGGCGTGCACGGCCCCGGCGAGATCACGATGCGATCGGGTGCCAGCGCGGCGATCTGCCCCACCGTCAGCGCGTCGTTGCGCACCACCTCCACCTCGGCCCCGAGCACCTGCAGGTACTGCACGAGGTTGAAAGTGAAGCTGTCGTAGTTGTCGATCATCAACAGCACGTCACAACCCCCTCGCCGCTTCGGCCACCGCGCGGAACAGCGCGCGCCCCTTGTTCATGGTCTCGTCCCACTCCTTTTCCGGGTCGGAGTCGTAGACGATGCCGGCGCCGGCCTGCACGTGCAGGCGGCCGTCCTGGATGACGGCGGTGCGGATGGCGATGGCGGTGTCGGCATCGCCGTGCCAGCCGATGTAGCCGATGCTGCCGGCATAGACGTTGCGCTTGATCGGTTCCAGCTCGGCGATGACCTCCAGCGCGCGGACCTTGGGCGCGCCGCTGACGGTGCCGGCCGGGAACGTGGCGCGCAGCACGTCGCTGTAGCTCATGCCGGCCTTCAGCGTGCCGGTGACCTCGCTGACGATGTGCATGACATGGCTGTAGCGCTCGATCACGAACTGCTCGCCGACCTGCACCGTGCCCGGTTCGCTGACGCGGCCGACATCGTTTCGGCCCAGGTCGATCAGCATCAGGTGTTCGGCGCGTTCCTTGGGGTCGGCCAGCAGTTCGGCCTCCAGCGCGGCATCGGATTCCGGCGTCTCGCCGCGCGGCCGCGTGCCGGCGATGGGTCGGACGGTGACGGTCGGGGCATCGGTGCCCATGCCTTCCAGCCGCACCAGGATCTCCGGCGATGAGCCGACCACCTGCATCTCGCCGACGTCCAGGAAGTACATGTACGGCGACGGGTTGAGCGCGCGCAGGGCGCGGTAGACGTCGACCGGGCGCGCCCTGAACGGCACGCTCAGGCGCTGGCTCAGCACCACCTGGAACACGTCGCCGGCACGAATGTAGTCCTTGGATTTCTCCACCGCGTCGATGAAGCCCTCGCGGGTGAAGCCGGAGACGAAGTGCGACTCGTCCAGCGCCGCGCCGTCGAGCGTGTCCGGGTACGTCGCGCCGCTGGTGCGCAGCCGGTGCACCAGCTGGTCCAGCCGGCGGTTGGCGCGCGCGAACGCCTGCGGCTCGGCCGGGTCGGCGTGCACGATCAGGTACAGCCGGCCCTTGAGGTTGTCGAACACCGCGACTTCCTCGCTGAGCATCAGCAGGATCTCGGGCGTGCCCAGCTCGTCGGGCTTGCCGGCGTTGGCGGCGGCCAGGCGCGGTTCGATGTACTGCACGCACTCGAAGCCGAACCAGCCCACCAGCCCGCCGGTGAAGCCGGGCAGGCCGTCGATCTTCGGCACGCTGTGCGCGGCGCGCAGGCGTTCGACCTCGGCGAACGGATCGGCGACCTCGCGCGCCTCCACCAGTTCGCCGTGTTCGCTGACCACCAGCGTATGCCCGGCGAAGGCGTACACGCGCTTGGCCGGCAGGCCGATGATCGAATAGCGGCCGAAGCGCTCGCCGCCCTCGACGGATTCGAACAGGTAGGTGTGCGGGCCGTCGGCCAGCTTCAGGTAGACCGAGAGCGGGGTGTCGAGGTCGGAGAAGACCTCGCGGACGACCGGGATGCGGGTGTGGCCTTCAGCGGCCTGCTGCTGGAACTGCTCGGCGGTGAGCGTGTGGGGCGACGGCATGCGGCACTTCCTGGGAATGCGACGGGGCGTGGACGGCGGCGGGCATCGGCCACCATCGCCAACCGGTGTCGGCAGTGCAGGAGTGAAGGGGCGCCCGGAGGTTCATGGGGCGCTACTTTAGCCGCTTCGTCGCGCGCATGCAGGCCTAGGCCGGCAGGATGGCGGGCGACGAAGCGGGCTCGCCGTCCGGCCCGGGCGTGGGTGCGTCGCCCTCGCCCAGCGGCAGCGGATTGCCGGGCGTGCGCAGTAACGGGCACCCCGGCGGCAGGTGCATGCGCAGGCGCGAGGCCACGCAGTCGATGCGGAACCGCTGCGCCTCCACCGGCTCGCCATCCAGGTTGAGGACGAAGGGTTCGACGCCTTCGACCTCCGCCCACGGCAGCTGCGTGCGCACGGCTACGCGGTCCAGCGCCGCCTGCTTGCCTTCGGTCAGCAGCGCGCCGACGGTGGCGCCGACTTCGCCCTCCAGCTCCGGGACGATGGTGAGGTCCAGCAGGTCGTCGTCGATCACCGCCTCCGGGCACAGCACCTGGCCGCCGCCGGCCTGGCGACCGTTGCCCGCGCCCAGCGCGATGAAGCCGCCTTCCCAGGCGAAACCGGGGCCGGACACGCGGGCGTGGATCGGCTCGATCCGCCCCAGCCTGGAAATGCCGGTGATGAGGTACGCCAGCCCGCCGAGCATCTTCTTCAGGCCCTCGTCGGTCTCCACCGTGACCTGCGTGCCGAAGCCGCCGCTGGCGAGGTTGGCGCACCAGTGGTGACCGGCGTCGGTGTCGATACGCAGCAGGTCGATGGGCTGGGCCGCCGTGCGCCGCACCAGATCCAGCGCCTCGGCCGGCTCGAGCGGCAACTGCGCGGCAGTGGCGAAATCGTTGGCGGTGCCAAGGGGCACCAGGGCAAGCGCCGGCAGCTGGCTGGCGTCGCCGTCGCACCCGGCCAGCGCCGCGGCGACCTCGCTCAGCGTGCCGTCGCCGCCGGCGGCGATCACGGTGTCCACGCCGCTGGCGAGCGCCTCCTCCACGTGCCGCGCGGCGTCGCCGCCCTCCCAGGTCACCCGCACGTCGATGCGGAGGCCCTTGCGGCGCAGGTCGAGCACGGCCTCGCGCAGCGGCTCGTCGCCGGCGGACTTGCCGTTGAGGATCAGGCACCAGTGGGAGGCGGGCATCGGGGATGCATGCGGGGGCGGTGCGGCAGGCTAGCAACGCCGCGCTAACCGGCCGTGAAGCCGTGCCGGCGCCCACGGGCGACACGCGTCCGCCATCCGGGTGTCATCGCGCGGTCACCGCGGGCGCGGAGCATGGGAATCCATTCCCGGGGACGACGGGCGGAGGCAGGATCGCCTCCATTCTTCCAGGCCGGTGCCGGCGACGGCATCGGCCTTTTCATGCGCAGGCCGTCGCTCAGCGCACGCCTGCCACCGCAGCCTTCATCCGCCCGATCACGTCCGCGTAGTCGGTCGGCGTTGAAGATCGCCGAGCCGGCCACGAACGTGTCCGCGCCGGCCGCGGCGATCTCGGCGATGTTGTCGGCCTTGACGCCACCGTCGATCTCCAGTCGGATGGCGCGGCCGCTGCGGTCGATCATCTCGCGCACGCGGCGCAGCTTGTCCAGCGCCGAGGGAATGAACGACTGCCCGCCGAAACCCGGGTTGACCGACATCAGCAGCACCAGGTCGAGTTCGTCCAGCACCCACTCCAGCACGTCGACGGGCGTGGCCGGGTTCAGCACCAGCCCAGCCTGGCAGCCGTGCGATTTGATCAGCTGCACGGTGCGGTGCACGTGCGCGCTGGCCTCCGGGTGGAAGCTGATGACCGATGCGCCCGCCTTGGCGAAGTCCGGGACGATGCGATCCACCGGCTCCACCATCAGGTGCACGTCGATCGGCGCGGTGACGCCGTGCTTGCGCAGCGCCTCGCACACCATCGGGCCGATGGTGAGGTTGGGCACGTAGTGGTTGTCCATCACGTCGAAGTGCACCCAGTCGGCGCCGGCGGCCAGCACATTGTCGACTTCCTCGCCCAGCCGGGCGAAGTTGGCCGAGAGGATGGACGGGGCGATGACGGTCGGTTGCATGGCGGCGCTCGTGCGGGGCAGGCGGGCATTGTCGCCCGCAGAACCGGCCCACGAAACCCGCACCGGCTCAGCGCTTGCGCAGGGTCCTGATGCGGTCGTAGGCGCTGTTGATCTCGCGGGCCTTGGTCTCGGCCTGCCTGCGCAGTTCGGGCGCGGCACCGGCGACGCGGTCGGGGTGGTATTGCGAAATCAGGCGGCGGTAGGCCTGGTCGATCTCGGCATCGCTGGCGTCGTCAGTCAGCCCCAGCTGCGCATACGGGTTGTCGCGACGCAACTTGAACCAGTCGGTGTCGAAGGCGTGGCCGATCAGCAGCCCGATCAGTCCACCCAGCAGCGGGTTGAACCGGAACAGCGCGGCGCCGGCCAGTGCCCCCAGCAGTTTTCCGTACCAGCGTTTCATGCGGCGATGGAGGCTCCGGGGCAGCGATCGCGCAAACCGGACAGGCAGGTACGGGACGCGCGCGCGGTAGGCCGCGAGTGTACCTGCACCCGGCCGCCGACCGGCGTACACTGCCCGGCCCCGTCGCGCGGGCGCGCGATGCGCTGATGCCGGCGGGGCCCGCGCCACCTGGGGGTTACACGTTGTCCACGACCTTGCACCGACCGTACCTGCTGGAATCCGACCTGCCCGGCCTGCACCTGCGCCACCGCGGCAAGGTGCGCGATGTGTTCGACCTGCCGGCCGGCGCGCTGCCGGCCGATGCCGGCTTCGGCGATTGCCTGCTCATGGTCGCCACCGACCGCCTGAGCGCCTTCGACGTGGTGCTGCCCGACCCGATCCCCGGCAAGGGCGAGATGCTGTGCCAGATCAGCAACTTCTGGTTCGACAGGACCGGCCACATCGTGCCCAACCACCTGACCGGCATCGACGTCGCCTCGGTGCTGCCGGCCGGCGTGGACGCATCGCTGTACGAAAAGCGCGCGGTGGTCACGCGCCGCCTCAAGCCGGTGCCGATCGAATGCATCGCACGCGGCTACGTGATCGGCAGCGGCTGGAAGGACTACCAGCGCACCGGCCGCATCAGCGGCATCGCCCTGCCCGACGGCCTGCGCCAGGCGCAGAAGCTGGACGCGCCGATCTTCACCCCGTCGACCAAGGCCGCCGTCGGCGACCACGACGAGAACATCGACTTCGACACCGCGGTGCGCCTGTGCGGCGCCGAGTTGGCCGAGGCGGTGCGCGACGCAACGCTGCGCCTGTACCGCCACGCGGCGCGACTTCGCCGCCGAGCGCGGCATCCTGCTGGCCGACACCAAGTTCGAGTTCGGCACCGACGCCGACGGCCGCCTGTACGTGATGGACGAGATGCTCGACGCCGGACTCGTCGCGGTACTGGCCGGCGGACGAGTACGAGGTCGGCACCAGCCCGCCGAGCTTCGACAAGCAGTTCGTGCGCGACTACCTGGAAACGCTGGACTGGGACAAGACCGCGCCCGGCCCGCGCCTGCCGCCGCAGGTCATCGAGCGCACGCGCGCCAAGTACGCCGAGGCGCTGGAACGGCTGGCGGGCATCCGGATCGATTGAGGCGGGGCGCCTGCACGTCGCTCCTACAACAAAACAAGGCGGCCCCAGCCCGGCCATGCACCCGCGGCGCGCCCTTGCCATACTCCTGCCACCGCCCGCCGGAGAACCGCCATGGACGTCCCCGACCCGTCCCATCGACCGCTGGTTCGCCAGTTATTCCGGCGACCACCGCAACCCCACCAACCAGGCGATCCACGTGGTCGCGGTGCCCGCCATCGCGTGGAGCGTGATCGCGCTGCTGTGGTGCATCCCGTCGCCGGGCACGCTGTTCCGCGACGGCTTCTGGGCCGGGGTAGCGATGTTCGGCGCGTTCCTCTTCTACTACCGCGCCTCGCGTCGGCTGGGGCTGGGCATGGCCGCGGTGTTCGCGCTGATGGGGCTGGTGACCAACGTGCTGTTCGCCACGCTGGGCCGCATGCCGCTGCTGACGCTGGCCATCGTCGTCTTCGTGGTGGCGTGGATCGGGCAGTTCATCGGCCACAGAATCGAGGGCCGCAAGCCCAGCTTTCTGACCGACCTGACCTACCTGCTGATCGGGCCGGCGTGGGTGCTGGCCAAGCTCTACCGCCGGCTGGGCTGGACGTACTGACCGCAACGTCGCACCCGACGCGCAAAACCGGCACGCGCGGCAACGCGCCCGTGCCCGGGGCCGTGTAAGGTCCCGCGTTCCCGCCGTCGCCGGATCCACGCCCCATGCCGCCACGCGACATCGCCCTGGTCCTGCTGATCTGCGTGGCGTGGGCGTTCAACTTCCTCACCTCGGCGCTGGCGCTGCGGGAGATCCCGCCGTTTCTGTTCACCGCGCTGCGCTTCGCGCTGCTGGCGTTGCCGCTGGTGTTCGTGCTCAAGCGGCCCGCGCCCGGGCAATGGCCGCGGCTGGTCGCGGTGTGCCTACTGGTGGGCGTGGCGCATTTCGGATTGAGCTTCCTGGCGCTGAAGCTGGCCGGCAACCTGACCTCGCCGGCCATCGTCATGCAGAGCTACGTACCGATGACGGCGCTGCTGGCGTGGTGGCTGCTGGACGACCGCTTCGGCTGGCGCACGGCGCTGGCCATCGGCGTGAGCTTCGCCGGCGTGCTGGTGCTGGGGCTGGACCCGCTGGTGCTGCGCCGTCCCGATGCGCTGGCGCTGATGCTGGTCTCGGCCGCGTCCCTGGCATTGGGCACGGTGCTGATGAAGCGCCTGCGCGGGCTGGATGTCTTCAGCCAGCAGGGCTGGACCGCGCTGATCAGCGTGCTGCCCCTGCTGGCGCTGAGCCTGTGGATGGAGCCGGGCAGCGTGGCGCGGCTGGGCGAAGTGAGCTGGGTCGGCTGGCTGGGCGTGGCATACGCCGCCTTCGTGTCCTCGCTGCTCGGCCACGGCCTGTACTACGTGCTGGTGCAGCGCCATCCGGTGTCGCAACTGATGCCGTGGCTGCTGCTGACGCCGGTGCTGGCGGTGGTGCTGGGCATCGTGGTGTGGGGCGACCGCCCGGGACCGGCGATGTGGGTGGGCGGCGCGATGGTGCTGGGCGGCGTGCTCATGATCGCGTTGCGCGCGATCACCAAGTCGCGCGAATTGCCGCCGAAAGAGGTGCTCTAGCCGGAGCGCAGGGCGGACATGGATCGCTCATCCCCGCGCCTGGAACATGTCGGCTTGCGGCTGGAACGACCGCGGTGCATAGCCCAGGTCGCGCATCGCCGGCCCGGCATCGAACACCAGGTCATCGCGCATCCGCGCCACCGCCGCGCCGCCCAGGCTGGCGCCGGTACCGGCCATGGCCGCAAGGCGCAGCGCGAGTGCGAACAGCGGCGCCGGCAGTTCAAGCAGACGCGCGGGCGGCTGCAGGCACGCCAGCACGCGCGCGACCATGTCGCGGTAGGCCAGCGTCTCGCCGCCGGGCAGGTCGTAGGTGCGGCCCGCGGCCCCGGGGGCCGACAGGCACGCCAGCGCGGCATCGGCCAGATCCTCGACATGCACCGGCTGGCGCAGGCCGCAGGCGCCGCGCGGCAGCGGGAACACGCCGGTGCGGCGGGCCAGAGTTGCGATGCGCGTGAGCGTCGCATCGCGGCCGGCGCCGTACACCAGCGTCGGCCGCAGCACGGTGGCCTGCGCGCCGCGGGCCGCGGCTGTCGTGAACACCTGCGCTTCGGCCACCCTCAACCGCGTGGCGACATCGCGCTCGGCCGGGTCGATCGAGTCGTGCTTAACCGCCGCGCTGGTGGAGCCCACCGCGACCACGCGCGCCGTGTCGATGCCATTGTCGGCATACCAGCGGGCAAAGCCGTCCAGCGGGCCGCAGCTGAACACCGCATCCACCCCGCGCGGCAGCCCCGCAGGCGACGCCTGCAGCGTGCCGGTATGCCAGACCAGTGCGGGGCCGTTCGCGCGCAGCTGGCGCGACACCGCATCCAGCGACCACCCGGCCGCCTGCAGCCGCGCCACCAGTGGCACGCCGATCTGGCCACTGGCACCGAAGATCAGCGCGCGCGGCATGGCGCACGTCCCGAGGCGCGCAATCGGCCCGCCCGCCGCGCACATTGATGCCGCCACGTACCATCGGACGCGCATGCGACGGCCGCGCAAAACCGGTGGCAGGCGACGTATTTTCCAGCGTGCGTATTAATAAGTATCGACCCGTCTGCGCGGTGGCTTCCGCGGCGGCTGACAGCATACGCAAGCCCATGGCGCGCCACGGTCGGGCCGGCCGCATCTGCTAAAGTCCGGGGGCTTTTTCGCGCTGCCGCACGCCGGGCCCCGCCTGTCGCGGTACCTCGCGATCCAGTCTCCGCCTGCCCGCGCGCACGACGCGCCTCGCCTTTCGGGAGCGTGATGCTCGAACTCCTGCTCGCCCTGCCTTTCGTCCTGTCCGTCTGGGTCCTGCTGGCCCGTGGCGTGTCCCGGCGTGCCACCGCGTGGCTGGCCGGCGCCGCGCCGCTGGGCGGTCTGGCCATCCTGCTGGCATTGACGCCCGAGGTGCTGGGTGGCGGTACGCCGCAGGTCAGCCATCCGTGGGTCGCGCAGCTCGGATTGCTGTTCACCCTGCGGCTGGACGGGCTGGCCTGGATGTTCGCGCTGATGGTGCTGGCGATCGGCGGGCTGGTGGTGATGTACGCGCACTACTACCTGGGGCCGACCGAAAAGACGCGCCGGTTCTTCGCTACCTGCTGCTGTTCATGGGCGCGATGCTGGGCATGGTGCTGGCCGGCAACCTGCTGCTGCTGGTGGTGTTCTGGGAGCTGACCTCGATCAGCTCGTTCCTGCTGATCGGGTTCTGGTCGCATCGCCAGGATGCGCGCGAAGGCGCGCGCATGGCGCTGACGATCACCGCGCGCCGGCGGCCTCGCGCTGCTCGGCGGCGTGATGCTGATCGGCCAGATCGTCGGCAGCTACGAGCTGGACGCGGTGCTGCTGGCCGGCGACGCGATCCGCGCGCACGCGTGTACCCGTGGATCGCTGGCGGCTGGTGCTGGCCGGCGTGTTCACCAAGAGCGCGCAGTTCCCGTTCCACTTCTGGCTGCCGCACGCGATGGCCGCGCCGACGCCGGTGTCGGCCTACCTGCATTCGGCGACGATGGTGAAGGCCGGCGTGTTCCTGCTGGCGCGCCTGCATCCCGCGCTGGCGGGCACCGACCTGTTCTTCTACGTGGTGACCAGCGTCGGCGCGGCGACGCTGCTGGTCGGCGCGTGGAACGCGATCTTCCAGCACGACCTCAAGGGCCTGCTGGCGTACTCGACGATCTCGCACCTGGGCCTGATCACGCTGCTGTTCGGCCTGTCCACGCCGATGGCGGTGGTCGCCGGCCTGTTCCACATCCTCAACCACGCCACGTTCAAGGCCTCGCTGTTCATGGCCGCCGGCATCATCGACCACGAGACCGGCACCCGCGACATGCGCCGGCTGGGCAACCTGCGAGCGCTACCTGCCCATCACCAGCGCGCTGGCGATCATCGCCACGCCTGGCCATGGCCGGCATCCCGCTGCTCAACGGCTTCCTGTCCAAGGAGATGTTCTTCGCCGAGGCGCTGGAGATCGGCGCCAGCGACGCGATGCGCGATTGTCGTCACGGTGGCGGCGTTGCTGTCCGGCATCTTCGGCGTGGCCTACAGCCTGCGCTTCGTGCACGACACGTTCTTCGGCGAAGGCCCGCGCGCGCTCGAGCGCGAGCCGCACGAGCCGCCGCGCTGCATGAGCGATCCCGGTGGCGGTGCTGGTGGTGCTGTGCCTGGCGGTGGGCATGGCCCCGGCCTGGACCGTCGCGCCGGTGCTGCAGGCCGGCCGCCGCGCGGCGTGCTCGGCCGAGCGATGCCCGAGTACAGCCTGGCGGTCTGGCACGGCATCAACAGGCCGCTGCTGATGAGCATGGGCGGCATCGCCGGCGGCGTGGCCCTGTACTTCGGGCTGCGCCGGCTGTTCGACCTGCACGCCATCGTCGGCGGTCGCTGGGCCGCAGCTGTGTTCCGCTGCAACGTCGAGGCGCCTGTTCCGGCTGGCGCGGCCGCTTCACCCGCACCGTTGGCCAACGGCAGCCTGCAGCGCAGCCTGGCGTGGCTGGTGCTGGTCGCGATTGCGCCGGCGCGGCGCCGTCTGTTCGATGGCGGCGAGCGGCACGCGGCTGCTGGCTGGCGCGGCCAGCAGCCCATGCCGCTGCTCGGGCTGGCTGCTGTGGCTGCTGCTGGTGGCCTGCACCGTGGGCACGTTCGCGCTGTACCGGCTACCGCCTGCTCGCGCTCGATCGTGCTGGGCGGCGCCGGGCTGGCGGTCAGCCTGACCTTCGTGGTCCTGTCCGCGCCGGACCTGGCCCTGACCCAGCTGCTGGTGGAAATGGTCACGCCTGGTCGCTGCTGCTGCTGGGCCTGCACTACCTGCCCCAGGATTCGCCGCCGGAGCGCTACGGGCTGCGACGCCGCCGCGATGCCGCGACATCGCCGTCGGCGGCCGGTGGCGGGCGTCGGCCTGCTGGCCTACGCGATGATGACCCGGCCATCGGCGCACGATCGGCGGCGAACTGCTGGCGCGCTCGCTGCCCGAGGCCTAGGGCAGCAACGTGGTCAACGTGATCCTGGTCGACTTCCGCGGCTTCGATACCTTCGGCGAGATCACCGTGTTCGGCATCGCCGCGCTGGTCGTGCACGCGCTGCTGCGCCGCGCGCGGATGGCGCCGGAGAAGGTGATGCCGGGCCCGCCGGTGAAGCTGCCGGTGCCGGCCGACCTGGCGCAGATGCTGTTCCCGCTGACGCCTGACGGTGTCCGTCTTCCTGTTCCTGCGCGGGCACAACGCGCCCGGTGGCGGCTTCATCGCCGGCCTGGTGCTGGCGGTGCCGCTGCTGATCCAGTACGTGATCCAGGGCGCGGCCTCGGTCGAGTCGCGCTTCGGCTTCGACTACGTGCGCGTGCATCGGCGTCGGCCTGCTCGTGGCGGTCGCCAGCGGCGCGGCGTCGATGGTGTTCGGCGTGCCGTTCCTGACCAGCGGCCATCTCGACCTGGACCTGCCGCTGCTCGGCGACGGTGCCGCTGGCCAGCGCGATCGGCTTCGACACCGGCGTCTACCTGGTGGTGTTCGGCGGCGACGATGCTGATCCTGTCGATGATGGGCACGCTCAAGCCGTCGCGCACGCGCGGTCGCGCACCGGGCGTGATCGAACCGGGCGAGCGCTCCCCCGTCACCGGGGAGCTGCGCTGATGGGAGGTGCGCTGATGGAGCTGGCCATGGCGAGCGCGATCGGCATCCTGGCGGCCGCGGGCGTGTACCTGCTGCTGCGCGCGCGCAGTTTCGACGTGATCCTGGGGCTGACCCTGCTGTCGTACGCGACCAACCTGCTGATCTTCGCCAGCGGCCGGCTGGTCGCCGGGCAAGCCGCCGGTGCTGCGCGACGGCGTGGCGCCGACGCTGGCGAACTACACCGATCCGCTGCCGCAGGCGCTGGTGCTGACCGCCATCGTGATCGCCTTCGCGATGACCGCGGTGACGATCGTGCTGGCGATCCGCAGCCGCGCCGACAACGACAGCGACCACGTCGACGGCACCACCGTCCGGCCGCGATTGCCGGCAGCGAGCGCGCCGCTGAGCAGGCGCTGCCATCGGCGCCGCCGCGGCGGCACCGTCTGCGGAGGCGCACGCATGAACCACCTGCCGATCCTGCCGATCCTGATCCCGCTGCTCGCCGCCGCGCTGTCGCTGTTCTTCGAACACCGCCGCTTCGGCATGGTGCGCGCAGCGCATCGGTCGCCTGGACATCGATGGCGGCGATGCTGGCCGTGGCCTCGCGCTGGTCGCTCCACGCGGCGCACGGCGAGGTCCCGGTCTACCTGCTCGGCGACTGGCCGGCGCGGCTGGGCATCGCGCTGATGGTCGACCGGCTGGCGGCGACTGATGCTGCTGGTCACCGCGCTGCTGGGCGTCGGCCTGCCTGCTGCACGCCTGTGCCGGCTGGGACCGCCGCGCGCCGCACTTCCATGCGCTCTTCCAGTTCCAGCTGATGGGCCTGAACGGCGCGTTCCTGACCGGCGACATCTTCAACCTGTTCGTGTTCTTCGAGGTGCTGCTGATCGCGTCCTACGGCCTGATGCTCAGCGGCGGCCGTGGCGAGCGGATGCGCGCCGGGCCTGCACTACGTGGCCTTCAACATCGCGCCTCGACGCTGTTCCTGATCGCGCTGGGCCTGGTGTACGGCCTGCTGGGCTCGCTCAACATGGCCGAACTGGCGGTTCGCGTCGCCGCAATTGCCCGCGCAGGGACGTGGCGCTGGTGCAGGCCGCGGCTGGCCTGCTGCTGGTGGTGTTCTGCGCCAAGGCCGCGCTGCTGCCGATGTACTTCTGGCTGCCGGAGACCTACACCCACGCGCCGGCGGCGGTGGCCGGCGCTGTTCGTGATCATGACCAAGGTCGGCGCTCTACGCCGTGCTGCGGGTGGGCACGCTGAGCTTCGGCGAGCCGGCCGGCCGCTGGACGGGTTCGCATGGCCGGCGCTGCTGGCGCTGGGCGGCGGCCACGCTGGTGCTGGCGTCGCTGGGCGTGCTGGCCGCGTCGCGGCTGCGCGTGCTGGCCGCGTACCTGGTGCTGGTGTCGGCGGCGACGCTGTTCGTCGCCTTCGCGCTGGGCACCGCCGGCACGACCGGCGCCGGCCTCTACTACCTGGTGCACAGCAGTTTCGCCGGCGCCGCCCTGTTCCTGCTCGCCGACCTGATCCGCCGTCGCCGCGGCCGCGCCGAGCGACCGCAAGGACGTGATCGCCGCGCTGCCGGACGCGTCCGTGCCGGGCCTGCTGTTCCTGGTCGCCGCGGTGTCGCTGGCCGGGCCTGCCGCCGCTGTCGGGCTTCATCGGCAAGCTGCTGCTGCTGGACGCGGTGCCGGCGGGGCCGCACGTGGTCTGGGTGTGGGCGGCTGGTGCTGGGCAGCCAGCTTCATGATGCTGGTCGGCCTGGCGCGCGCGGGCACGCGGCTGTTCTGGCGGTGACCCTGGCCCGATGCCGGACGCCACCGCTGGCGGCGTCACGCCCGACCGCAAGTGCACGCCCCCGCGCGGCCGCTGGAAACGGCCGCGACCGTGCTGCTGCTGGCTTACGGCGTGGCCATGGTGCTGGCCGCCGCGCCGCTGCTCGACTACACCCGCGCCACCGGCGCGCAGTTGCAGGCGCCGGGCGACTACGTGGAGCATGTGCGCGCCGCCACTGCCGGTGATGCGGAACCCTGAGCAGTGCCTGGCGCAAGCGCTGGCTGCCGTCGCTGCCGCTGACCGTGACGATCATCGCTGTTCTGGCTGCTGATGATCGACCGAGTCAGCGCGGCGCCAGTTTGTGATGGCGCTGGTACTGGCGCTGCTGATCCCGCCGTTCGCCGCGCGCCTGGACCGCGAGTTCGCGCGCATCGGCAGCCTGCGCAGCGTGCCGCGGATGCTCGCGTGCTGCTGCTGGATATCGTGCTGGTTCCAACATCACGTGGCCCTGCAGCGTGCTCGGCCCGGAGCGCGAGATCACGCCCGGCTTCATCTGGCTGCCGCTGGACATCGACAACATCCACGGCATCGCCGCGCTGACCAGCATCATCACCCTGACCCCGGGCACGGTATCGTCGGCGCTGTCGGATGGATCGCCGATACCTGCTGGTGCACGTGCTCAACCTCGAGGACGCCGACGAGCTGATCGCCGCAGATCAAGCGGCGCTACGAGGCGCCGCTGATGGAGATCTTCCCGTGACCGGACTCTATGTGTTCAGACTAGCCTGATCGGCGCGGCCATCGTCGTGTCGATGCAGCTCGTGGGCGCCGCCATGCTGCTGGCGCTGTGGCGGCTGCTGCGCGGCCCGACCGTGCCCGACCGCATCCTCGCGCTGGATACGCTTGTACGTGTCGCGCGATCGCCGCAGCTCATGCTGTTCGGCATGCTGCCTGCGGCACCGCGGTGTACTTCGAGGCGGCGCTGATCATCGCCATGCTCGGCTTCGTCGGCACGGTGGTGCTGAGCAAGTACGTGCTGCGCCGGGACATCGTCGAATGAGCTGGGTGTTCGCCATCGCTGCTGGTGCTGCTGCTGGCCGACCGGCAGCTTCTTCATCCTGGTCGGCTCGTTCAGCCTGGTGAAGCTGTCGGAGTTCTTCAAGCGCCTGCACGGCCCGACCAAGGCCAGCACGCTGGGCGTGGGCTGCGTGCTGCTGGCCTCGGTGGGCTACCACGCCTTGGCCGGCACCGACCCGCAGCCGCGCGAACTGCTGATCACCGCGTTCCTGTTCATCACTGCGCCGATCAGCGCGCACCTGATGGCCAAGGCCGCGCTGTCGCTGCACATGGACGACCTGCCGCAACTGCCGGGCAAGTCCAAGGACACCCACGTTCCGCCTCGCCCGGATGGCAAGGTCGAGCCAGCACCCTGATCAGCGCATCGTCAGCAGCTCGAAGATCACCCAGGCCGCGAACGCGAGCACCAGCACCCCGCCCTCGCGCCGCTCCAGGCGCATGTCGCCGCGCAGCATCGGCTACCAGCATCAGCGCGAACACGAACGCGGCCGGCCATTCCAGCCGCACGAAGGATTCGGGCACCGGCACGGGACGGAACGCGGCCATGCCGCCGATGACGACCAGCAGGTTGAACAGGCTGGCGCCGATGACGTGGCCCATCACCATGTCGCCCTGCCCGCGGCGTGCGGCCGCGATGGCAGCGGCCATCTCCGGCAGCGCAGTGCCGATGGCGACCGGCAACAGGCCCAGCAGCAGCGGGCTCATGCCCAGCGCCGGCCCCAGGCCGAGCGCACCGTCGACCACGTAACGCGCGCCGAAATACAGCAGCGCGGCCGCGATCAGGAACCGCAGCAGGTTCAGCCCCAGGCCGTTCGAAGTGTGGGTGAAGGCTTCGATTTCCGCCTGCAGCCCGGGCGCCTCGCGTCGGCTGCGGGCCAGGGCGAAGGCCAGCACCGCGACAAACGCCAGCACCAGGCCGAGGCCTTCCACGCGCGACAGCACGCCGTCCAGGCCGAGCACGGCCACCACCACCGTGCCGGCCAGCAGGCACGCCAGCAACGGGGACAGCGCGCGCCAGCGCACCAGCACAGGCGCGGCGAGGGCCGCGGCGCCCAGCGTCAGGCCGATGTTGGCGACGTTGCTGCCCACCGCGTTGCCCAACGCCAGTGCCGCTTCGCCACGCCAGATCGCATGCAGGTTGACCGCCAGTTCCGGCAGCGAGGTGCCGAAGGCCACCAGCACCAGGCCGGCGATGAAGGGCGACGCGCCCAGCCGGCGTGACAGCCCGGCCGCTCCCTTGACGATGGAGTCGCCGCCCAGCGCAAGCAGCAGCAGCCCCAGTGCGAACCAGCCCAGCGACATCAGCATGGCGTCCCCCCTTGTCCGGTGCGCCGGCGGCGCGGTTGCGTGGATTCTATGCGCAGCCGCGGCGTCGTGCCGATCAGGCGCAGCCTTCGACGTAGTCGACGTACGGCGGGATGCCCACGCGCCACTCGGTGACCACGCCGGCGCCGTCGGTCTCGAACACGATCACCGCATCGCCCTCGCCCGCCACCCGCAGGTAATGGCCATCGGTGTACTGGTGCGGACGCACGTCCACCGCGTCGTAGCGCTCGGCGATCTCGGTGGCGGCCATGCCCTGGCGGCCGCCGCCCGGCGCGACCATTTCGCCGTTGGATACGTCGATAGCGCACCAGTTTGCCGTCGCCGAACATCATCGCGAACCACGCGATGTCCGGCTGTCCGGCCGGGTTGAGGTGGAAGCAGGCCGGGCCCTCGGCCGGGTTGGCCTCCAGCGGGCCGCCCCACACGGCGCGCACCTGGTCGGCGGTCATGCCGAACCGCGCCGGGCCGACGCCGTCCAGCCGCGTGGCCGGCACCGCCTGCGGCGGCAAGGGGTTGGGCGCGGTCGCCGGGGGCACGTCCTCGTCGGGCTGGTCATCCATGGCCGGCGGCGCCTCGCTGTCGGTCGGCGTGCCCGGCACCGGGGCGCCGTCATCGGACGCGCCACCCCCGCATGCGGCCAGGGCGACGGCCAGAGCGAGCGCGGGCAGCAGGTTGCGGACGGTGGACGATGGACGCATCGGTCGGACTCCGGCAGGGCGAATCCGCGGCAGCCTAGCCCCGGGCCGTGAAGCGGACGCGAAGTACTCACCCGGTGAAGTGCTTGCGCAGCCCCGCCCAGCAGGCCTGGTAATCGCGCTGGCGGTGCGCGGCGTCGAAGGCCTGCTTGGTGGGCCGGATTACCGCGCGCGACTCGAACATGAAGGCCATGGTGTCGGTGATGACGTCGGGCTTTGACAGGTCGGCGCTGCTGGCTTTCTCGAACGTGGCCGCATCCGGGCCATGCCCGGTCATCGAGTTGTGCAGCGAGCAGCCGCCCGGCGCGAAGCCCTCGGCCTTGGCATCGTAGGCGCCGTGCACCAGCCCCATGAACTCGCTGGCGATGTTGCGGTGGAACCACGGCGGCCGGAACGTGTCCTGCGCCACCAGCCAGCGCGGCGGGAAGATGACGAAGTCCAGATTGCTGGTGCCCGGCGTGTCGCTGGCCGAATGCAGCACCAGGAAGATGCTCGGGTCGGGATGGTCGAAGCTGATCGAGCCGATGGCGTTGAAATGGCGCAGGTCGTACTTGTACGGCGCGTAGTTGCCGTGCCAGCCGACCACGTCCAGCGGCGAGTGGCCGATGTAGGCGCGCCACAGGTGGCCCTGGAACTTGGCGACCAGCTCGAAGTCGCCTTCGACGGTCCTCGTACGCCGCACGCGGCGCCAGGAAGTCGCGCGGGTTGGCAAGGCCGTTGCTGCCGATCGGCCCCAGGTCGGGCAGCCGCAGCATCGCGCCGAAGTTCTCGCACACGTACCCGCGCGCCTGCCCGTCGGGCAGTCGACACCGCGAAGCGCATGCCGCGCGGGATCACCGCGATCTCCTGCGGCTCCACCTCCAGCACGCCCATCTCGGTGGCGATGTGCAGGCGGCCCTGCTGCGGGACGATCAGCAGCTCGCCGTCGGCGTCGTAGAAGAAGCGCCCGTCCATGTCGCGGTTGGCCGCGTACAGGTGCATGCCGATACCGGTCTGCGCCGCGCGGCTTCCGTTGCCTGCCATGGTGAACAGGCCGTCGACGAAGTCGGTCGGCGCGTCGGGCAGCGGCAGCGGGTTCCAGCGCAGCTGGTCGGGCGATCACCGGACCGTCGCAGAAATCGTTGTGGAACGTCGCCGCGGTGCCTTCGCGGTAGGGCGAGAAGCTGCCGTGCATCGCCGCCGGGCGGATCCGGTACAGCCAACTGCGCCGGTTCTCGCTGCGCGGCGCGGTGAACGCGGTCCCCGACAGCTGCTCGGCGTACAGCCCGTGCGCGACGCGCTGTGGCGAGTTGCGGCCGATGGGCAGCGTGCCTGCGAGCGCCTCGGTGGCGAACTCGTTGCCGAAGCCGGATTGGTAGCCGTTGGATCGTATGCTCATTGCTGCGTCTGCTCTTAAAGCCCCTCTCCCATCGGGGAGAGGGGTTGGCGCTGACGAACTGCCAGTGGCAGTTCGTGCCGCACCGAACGCCCTCGCAAAGCGAGGGCCGGGGGTTGCTTGGAGAGGCGAAGCCGAACCTAGCAACGGGGTTGGGGTGAGGGTTCGGCTGCTCGCGAAGTTCCAGATCGCCTCAAGCACCGTATCGGTCTGCATCAATGTGTCGTGCTTCAGAAACGCAGCACAGTGAAGCCGTGCGATTCGAGCGTCTGCGTACGAGCAGCGTCAGCCTCGGTCGCGTGCTGGGAGCCATCGATTTCAATGACCAGCTTCAGCGCGTCGCAGAAGAAGTCGGCGACATAAGGCGGGATCGGATGCTGGCGCCGGAATTTCAATCCGCTGAGCCGACCGGCGCGCAGGTATTGCCAGAGTCGTTGCGTTCGGCGTCCGTCGTCGCACTTCGCAACTGACGTGCCGTGGCCATGGCTCCGGCTGGGTAGAGGTGGTTTGTGCATTCCCATGCTCCGAACCCTCTCCCCAACCCCTCTCCCGGTGGGAGAGGGGCTTCACCTCGTCCCGTGTCAGAGAACCCCGCGCTTCATCTGGTCCCGCTCGATGCTCTCGAACAGTGCCTGGAAGTTGCCCTCGCCGAAGCCTTCGTTGCCCTTGCGCTGGATGATCTCGAAGAAGATCGGGCCGATCGCGTTCTGGGTGAAGATCTGCAGCAGCTTGCGCTGCTTGGTCTCGGCGTCGGCGTCGATCAGGATCTTGTTGCGCGCAAGCCGCGCGACGTCCTCGCCGTGGTTGGGCACGCGCGCATCGATCACCTCGAAGTACGTGTCCGGCGTATCGAGGAACTCGATGCCCGCCTCGCGCATGGCCTCGACCGTGCCGTAGATGTCGTCGGTGAAGCAGGCGATGTGCTGGATGCCCTCGCCCTTGTAGGCGTCCAGGTACTCGTTGATCTGGCTCTTGGGGTCGGACGACTCGTTGAGCGGGATGCGCACGATGCCGTCCGGCGCGGTCATCGCCTTGGACACCAGGCCGGTCTTGGCGCCCTTGATGTCGAAGTAGCGGATCTCGCGGAAGTTGAACAGGCGCTCGTAGTAGTCCGACCACTTCTGCATGTTGCCGAAGTAGAGGTTGTGGGTGAGGTGGTCGATGAAGGTCAGGCCGAACCCGGTCGGGTTCTGGTCGGCGCCCTCGATCGGCTCGAAGTCGCCATAGAGCGTGCCCTTGTCGCCGTAGCGGTCGACCAGGTACAGCATGCAGTCGCCGATGCCCTTGACCACCGGCGCGTCGATCGCCTTGGTCTGCGGCTTGTGGTCGATGGCCTCGCCGCCGTTGCCCAGCACGGTCTGGCAGACCTTGTCGGCCGACTTCCTTGAAGCGGATCGCGAAGCCGCAGGCGCTGGGGCCGTGCGCCTTGGCGAAGTCGGCAGCAAAGCTGTCGGGGTCTTCGTTGACCAGGAAGTTGACGCCGCCCTGGCGGTAGACGGTGATCGGCCGGCTCTTGTGGCGCAGCACCGCGGTGAAACCCATGTTGCGGAAGTAGTCGTGCAGCAGCTGCCGCTGGCCTTCGGGCGCGGCGAACTCGACGAACTCGAAGCCGTCGATCCCCAGCGGGTTCTCGAAGGTGGTGACCTGCATGCCGAGGTTGGGGGCGTGGGCGGCGGACTGGGCGCTCATGGGGGACTCCTGCGTGATGCGTGGCCGGGGCGGGTCGCGCGGGTAGCGGCCTGCCGGAGGGTTTATAGTTTCACATGAAACCATAGGCAAGGCACAGCGCAGCATGAACCGTCGCGACCCCACGCCCGCACCGCCCAAGGACACCGTGCACGAGAAGATCCGGCGCGAGGACCGGCCGCACGCCGAACTGGACCTTGAGCACTTCCTGCCCTACCGCCTGTCGGTGCTGTCCAACCGCGTCAGCAGCGCGATCGCGCGCGTGTATTCGGAGCGTTTCGGACTGGGCGTGACCGAGTGGCGGGTGATGGCGGTGCTGGGCCGCTACCCGGACCTTTCCGCAGGCGAAGTTGCCCAGCGCACGGCGATGGACAAGGTGGCCGTCAGCCGGGCGGTGGCACGGCTGGTCGAGTCCGGCCAGTTGCGCCGCGAAACCCATGGCGACGACCGCCGGCGCTCGGTGCTGCGGCTGTCGCGCGGCGGGCTACGCGATCTACGACGAAGTCGCGCCGCATGCCGTCGCATTCGAGGCGCGGCTGCTGGAGGGCTTCGATGCCGAGGAACGCGAGCTGCTGTTCCGCCTGCTCGACCGGCTGGACGAGCTGGAACTGAAGGCCGAAGCGCAGCTGTTCTGAGCGCGGCGGCGCCGTCTTCCACAAAAGGAAACGGCGGCCGAAGCCGCCGTTCCCGTATCACCTGCAGCGCCGGTCAGTAGCCCTTGCGCTCGTTGGTCGTGTTGAGACCCGCCGCCTGCGGCTCGGCCAGTTCGGCCTCGCCCGCCAGCACGTGGTCGTCGTCCTTGAGCGTGTCCAGGTGCATCAGGCGCTTGATCAGCGGCGAGATCACCATGAAGCCCACGCCCACGCCCACCGCCACCCAGCCGATGGTGGTGTAGACGTCCAGCACGACCTGCTGCGCTGCATCCGCACCCGAGGCCGCTTCCGACCCCGTGGCCGCCGCGATCAGGCCGGCGGCGAAGTTGCCCGTGGCCGATGCGAAGAACCAGCAGCCCATGATCAGGCTGGCCATCTGCGCCGGCGCCAGGCGGTTCATCGCCGACAGGCCCACCGGCGACAGGCACAGCTCGCCCGTGGTGTGCAGCAGGTAGATCAGGAAGATGAAGAGCACCGGGGTCAGGCTGCCGGTGGCGACGGCGGCCGCACCGGCCACCAGCACCAGGAAGCCCAGGCCCAGCTGGATCATCGCCAGGCCGAACTTGGCCGGAGCCGAGGGCTCGAGGCCGCGGCGTCCCAGCGTGGTCCAGATCCAGGCGAACACCGGCGCCAGCAGGATGATGTAGAAGGCGTTGATCGACTGGAACATCGATGCCGGCACATTCCAGCCCATCATTTCGCGATCGACGTAGCGGTCGGTGTAGAGGTTGAGCGAGGAACCGGCCTGCTCGAACAGCGCCCAGAACAGCACCGAGCCGATCATCAGGATCATCGCGGCGAAGATGCGGTCACGCGCGTGGCGGTCCAGCTTGGTAAAGGCGACCCAGACCACGTACCGACGAGCAGGATCAGGCCGGTGATGCCCAGTGCCCAGCCGACCACGGCCTGGTTCTGCACCATCCACCAGCACACCACCACCATCGCAATGCCCACCAGGTAGAGCAGCCATTCGAACGGAATGCCCGCCAGGCGCTGGCGCAGCCGCGCCGGGTTGGTGGACTCGCCGTTGCCGCGCAACAGCGGCTTGCCGATCACGAACACGATCAGGCCCAGCAGCATGCCGAAGCCCGCGGCGCCGAAGCCGTACTTCCAGCCGTAGGTCTCGCCCAGCCAGCCGCACAGCAGCGACCCCAGGAACGCGCCCAGGTTGATGCCCATGTAGAAGATCGTGTACGCGCCGTCGCGGCGCACGTCGGTACGCGGATACAGCTGGCCGACCATCACCGAGATGTTGGCCTTGAGGAAGCCCGAGCCCGACGATGATGAACGCCAGCGCCAGCCAGAACGCGTCGAGCGCCGGACTGCCCTGCCCGCCATCGCCTTCGATGCCCATCAGGAAGTGGCCGATCACCAGCAGGACCGCGCCGAAGAGCACCGCCTTGCGCTGGCCCAGGTACTTGTCGGCCAGGTAGCCGCCGATCACGGGCGTGATGTAGACCAGCGCGGTGTAGGCGCCGTAGACCATCGACGCGTCGCCATCGGAGAACAGCCAGTGCTTGGTCAGGTACAGCACCAGCAGCGCGCGCATGCCGTAGTAGGAGAAGCGCTCCCACATCTCGGCGAAGAACAGCATGTACAGGCCGCGCGGGTGGCCCAGGAAGGTCTTGTCTTCCGGGGCAATGGAACGGGGTGTGGAACTCATGCGGGAGGGACTCCTGGGGGCCGCGGGCGGCCTGGGTGGTGCGGAGGATGGCGGTGGTGCGCATGCCCCGGCGCGGCGCCGTCAGGCAAAACGACGGCAAGGTGTAACCGCAGCGCCACCCCGGCGTCAAACCGGCGGCGTACTGTTGCGATGCAGCATGCTGGATGGCGTGTTGAACGCGAAGCGGCCGCCCGGGGGCGGCCGCATCTGCGCATCGATCCGCGATGCCGGGGGTTCCGGCAGCGGGCTTAGCCCGCCGGCAGGTAGTCGTAGGTCGAGCCCACGCCCAGCGGGATGCCCAGCGCCCAGAAGCCGAGAAGGAACGCCGTCCACACCACCAGCAGCGTCACCGAGAACGGCAGCATCAGTGCCAGCAGCGTGCCGATGCCGGCCGACTTCACGTAGCGCTGGCAGAACACGACGATCAGCGGGAAGTACGGCATGCAGCGGCGTGATGATGTTGGTCGACGAATCACCGACGCGGTAGGCGGCCTGGGTGAGGTCGGGCGAGACGCCCAGCTGCATCAGCATCGGCACCATGATCGCGCCGATCAGCGCCCACTTGGCCGAGGCCGAGCCGACCACCAGGTTGACCATGCCCGACAGCAGCACGATGCCGACCAGCGTCAGCGCCATCGGCAGGCCCAGCGCCTGCAGCCCGTTGGCACCCTTGATCGCCAGCAGCACGCCCAGGTTGGACTGGCCGAAGGCATAGATGAACTGCGCGGCGAAGAACGCCATGACGATGTAGTAGCCCATCCCGCTCATCGCCTTGCTCATGCCGGCAATGATGTCGCGGTGGGTCTTCACGCGTGCCCGAGACGTAGCCGTACACCACGCCGGGAATCAGGAAGAAGATGAAGATCAGCGCCACGATCGACTGCATCAGCGGCGCGGCGAAGGCCAGCAGCGGATTGCTGCCGGGCGCCAGGCCCTCCACCGGCGCTGCCCACGGCGTGCCCGCGGGCAGCAGGCTGAGCACGAACAGCACCACGGCAATGCCCATCGACGATCAGCGCCGCCGACAGGCCGCGGCGCTCGTCGGGGGTCAGCGGCTCCATGGTCGGCATCTGGCTGGTGTCGCCGTCCACCGGCGTGGCCTTCAGGCGCGGCTCGATCACGCGATCGGTGAGGAACCAGCCGATGGCGACGATCAGGAACGTCGAGGCCGTGGTGAAGAAGTAGTTGTTGAGCGGATTGATCGTCATGGCCGGGTCGATGCAGGCGCGCGGCCTCCTGGGTCAGGCCGGCCAGCAGCGGGTCCAGGCTGGAGGGCACGAAGAACGTTGCCGAGAACCCGCCCGAGACGCCGGCGAAGGCCGCCGCGATGCCGGCCAGCGGATGCCGCCCGGCCGCGTAGAAGATCACCGCGCCCAGCGGGATCACCAGCACGTAGCCGGCGTCCACCGCGATGTGACTGAGGATGCCGACGGCAATGACGCGCCGGCGTCAGCAGCATGCGCGGAGTGACCGCCAGCATCGCGCGCAGCGCGGCGTTGATGAAGCCGGTGTGCTCGGCCACACCCAGGCCCAGCATCGCCACCAGCACCACGCCCAGCGGCGGGAAGTTGACGAAAGTCTGCACCATCGACGCCATGAAGGCGGTAAGGCTGGTGCCGCTGAGCAGGTTGACGATCTGCACCGGCTCGCCGCTGCGCGGGTCGATCTCGCCGAAGCTGACGTTGGCCAGCAGCGCCGACAGCGCCCACGTGAACAGCATCAGGATCAGGAACAGCACCGCCGGGTCCGGCAGCTTGTTGCCGACGCGCTCCACGCCGTCGAGGAATCGGGTCACCAGGCCGCGCCTGGCGGGCGGTGACGGCGGGACGGGGGTCGGCGTGGGCTGGGACATGCGGCGGTCCGGGCGGTTGAGGTGGCCCGCATCCTAGCAAGGGGGCGTGTGAGCGGCTGCTGCGCGTCCGTATACCTCCCGCACCGTGCCGTCATTCCTGCGATGCCGGGCTCGCGCCTTACTTCGGCGGAGCCGAACAACCATGGACGTTGGTGTGCCACAAAAGCAGCTGTTGAGCCCCTCTCCCCCCGGGAGATGGGTTGGGGTGAGGGTTCGGCGGAGCAGCAGACGTTCGAACATCAACGCAGCTCGTTACTCGACGCGGTCGATCACCCTCGCCGCTCCGCCGGACCCTCATCCGCCCTTCGGGCACCCTCTCCCGTGGGGAGAAGGAATCAACGGGATCGAAGGGACGCGCAGTGCGCGGACATAGCGCGCAAGGAAGTTGAACCCCGCTTACCCCACCGGCGCCCCGTACCCCGGCCCCGGCCCGATCGTCGTGCGCACCTCGAACAGCTCCGGAAAGAACGTCAGCTCCAGCGCCTGCTTGAGGAAGCCCACGCCCGACGACCCGCCGGTGCCGCGGCGAAAGCCAATGATGCGCATCACCGTGCGCATGTGGCGGAAGCGCCACAGCTGGAACTGCGTCTCGATGTCCACCAGGTCCTCGCACAGGTGGTACGCGGCCCAGTGGGCATCGGTGTCCTGGTAGATGCGTTCGAACACCGGCAGCAGCGCCGGCTCGGACACGTGCGGGCGCGACCAGTCGCGCTCCAGCAGGTGCGCGGGCACCGCGTGGCCGGTGCGCGCCAGGTAGCGCAGCGCCTCGTCGTACAGGCTGGGCGCCTCCAGTACCTCGCGCAGGCCGGCGTGCGCGGCCTCGTCGTGGGCGAACACCGCCAGCATCGCGGCGTTCTTGTTGCCCAGCAGGAACTCGATCGTGCGGTACTGCAGCGACTGGAAGCCCGACGACGGCCCAAGGATCTCGCGGAACTCCAGATATTCGGATGGAGTGAGCGTCTCCAGCACCGACCACATCTCGGTGAGCTGGCGCAGGATCGCCTTGCAGCGCGCGAAGATCTTCTGGCAGCCGCCCAGTTCATCGTTCCGCAGCAATGCCATCGCCGCCTTGAGCTCGTGGATCATCAGCTTCATCCACAGCTCCGAGACCTGGTGCTGCACGATGAACAGCATCTCGTCGTGGTGCGGCGGGTTCGACAGCCGCTCCTGCGCCGACAGCAGCCGGTCCAGGTGCAGGTAGCCGGCGTAGCTCAGCCGCCCCGACAGGTCGGTGTGGATGTCCGATTCCAGTGCGCGCTCGTTCTTTTCGACCGTCATGTTCGTTTCCGGCGGGGGCGTCGACGCCGTCCCGGTCGTGTGCGGATGACCGTCAAGCGTAGCGCACTGCCGCAACCGCCCGTCGCCCGGTCACGCCACTGACATGCGCGCGGGCGACGATCCGGGGCACACTTCGGCCGCCCTCGACACGGGCACCTTCATGCCCGCCCTTGAACGGGGTGCGGCGGGCGCACACCAAACGGGGAAAGGGATGAACCGAACAACGGGCCGCGTGGCGGCATGGGCGCTGGTGCTGTGCACAGTCCTGGGCATGACCGGCGAGGCCGGCGCGCAGGTGGTGGTCAGCCAGGTGTATGGCGGCGGTGGCAACTCCGGCGCCACGCTGCGCAGCGACTTCATCGAGCTGCGCAACACCGGCAGCGCCGCGGTGTCGCTGGACGGCTGGAGCGTGCAGTACGCCTCCGCGGCCGGCACGTCCTGGCAACGCACGCCGCTGGCCGGCAGCATCGCGCCGGGCGGCTATTACCTCGTCAAGCAGGCCGACGGCGCCGGCGGCACGGTCGACCTGCCCACGCCCGATGCCACCGGAACGATTGCCATGGCGGCCACCGCCGGCAAGGTGGCGCTGGTCAACGGCGGCGGCGCGCTGACCGGTGCCTGTCCGCTGGCAGCGGCAGTGGTGGTGGACTTCGTCGGTTTCGGCGGGGCCAACTGCTTCGAGGGCGCCGGCCCGACCGCCGCGCCCAGCAACACCCTGGCCGTGCTGCGCAACGGCGATGGCAGCGTCGACACCAACGACAACGCCGCCGACTTCACCCGCGGCGCGCCCGACCCGCGCAACAGCGGCAGCACGCCGCCGGAGCCCCCGGCACCGCCGCTGGCGCTGACCATCGCGCAGATCCAGGGCGACAGCCTGGCCTCGCCCTACGACACCCGCCTCGTGGTCACCGAGGGCGTGGTCACCGCGATCAAGTTCAACAACGGCTTCTTCCTGCAGAGCGCCAACGACGACGGCAACCCGGCCACGTCCGAGGGCCTGTTCGTCTTCACCGGCAGCGCGCCGCCGGCCACGGCCGCGGTGGGCCACCGCGTGCGCGTGAGCGGCACGGTCGGCGAGTTCGTGCCCGCGTCCAACCCCCACCAGCTGTCGATCACGCAACTGGCCACGCCGACGGTCGAGCTGCTGCAGACGGGCGTGGCGCTGCCCGCGCCGGTGGTATTGACGGCCGAAGAGCTCGGCCCGGATGCCCTGCCCGGCACGCTGGAGCGGCTGGAGGGCATGCGCGTGGCGGTGGCCCAGGCCACTGTGGTCGCGCCGTCGGGGGGCGCCATCGAGGAGCGCGACGCCACCGCATCCAGCGACGGCGTGTTCCACGTCGTGCTGCCGGAGGTGGCGCGGCCGTTCCGCGAACCGGGCATCGCCGCGCTGGACCGCGCGCTGGCCACGCTGCCGGCCGGCAAGACCCCCCCGGTGTTCGACACCAACCCCGAGCGCCTGATGGTCCGCAGCCGCGGCCAGGTCGGTGCGGCCGCGCTGTCGGTGGACGCCGGCGCGCAGGTCGCCGGATTGCTGGGCGTGCTGGACTATTTCGCCGGCACCTGGGCGCTGCTGCCCGACACCGCGACCCCGCCGACCGTTACCGGCGGGCGCCTGCCGCAGGCGGTGAACGATGCCGACTACGACCAGGCGACGATTGCCGCGTTCAACCTGTTGCGGCTGTTCGACGACACGGCCGACGGCAACGGGGCGGTAACGCTCTCACCCGAAGGCCTGGCCCGTCGCCTGTCCAAGGCGTCGCTGGCGATCTGCGACTACCTCAAGGCGCCCGATATCCTGGGCGTGGTGGAGGTGGAAAGCCTGCGCGTGCTGCAGCTGCTGTCCGACCGCCTGGCCGCCACCTGCCCCGCTGCGCCGGCTTACGTGCCCTACCTGCAACCGGGCAACGACGTGGGCGGCATCAACGTCGGCTTCCTGGTCAACACGCGCGACGCCGGCGACGGCCGCCCGCGCGTGGAGGTGCTGGACGTCACCCAGTTCGGCAAGGACACGACGATCGCCAACCCCAACGGCACCACCAGTGCTGCTCAACGACCGACCGCCGCTGGCGCTGCGCGCGGTGGTGCACGACGGCCGCGGCGGCGCGTATCCGGTGACCGTCATCAACAACCACCTGCGCTCGCTCAGTGGCATCGATGACATCGCGCCCGGCAGCAGCGGCTGGGCCACCGGCGGCGAGCGCATCCGCGTCAAGCGCGGCGCGCAGGCCGCCTACCTGGCCGGCCTGGTGGAGCAGATGCAGCAGCAGGATCCGGCCGCGCACATCGTGCTGGTCGGCGACTTCAACGCATTCGAATTCAACGACGGCTACGTGGACGTGATGGGCGTGGTGCGTGGCGACGCCGCCGCGCCCGAGCAGGTGCTGACCCACATCGAAAGCCCGCTGACCTCGCTGCTGGTGGACGGCTCGCAGCTGATCGCCGACAACGACGAGCGCTACTCCTACGTCTTCGCCGGCAACGCGCAGACGCTGGACCACGTGCTGGTCAACGAGGCGGTGGTCAATGGCGTGGCCGGGCTGCGGGTGGAGCACGCGCGCATCAACGCCGACTTCGGCGTGGACAACTTCGACGACGCCAGCATCGCGGTGCGTTCGTCCGACCACGACCCGGTGCGGCTGGCGATCCGCGTGCCGGGCTTCGCCGCGGCCGACCTGTCGGCGGCGGTCGAGGCCGGCACCACTGCGGCGCGTGCCGGCGATACGGTGACGTTCCAGGCGCGCGTGGCCAACGCCGGGCCAGGGGACGCGGCATTCGCCAGCGCGGCGTTCGTGTTCGACGCCCGCATCGCGCCCTCCGTCACCGCGATCGAGGGCGGCTGGACCTGCGCCGCGCCGGTGCAGGACGAGGCCACCACCACCGTCACCTGCACCACGCCGGTCCTGGCGCGCGGTACACAGGCCGGGTTCACGCTGCAGGCGGTAATGCCGGCCGCGCCGCTGACCCTGGCGGTGGCCACGGACTCGACCACCCGCGATACGGCCAACGGCAACAACCGCGCCAGCGTGCTCGTGGATGTCACCACCGCCGCCGACCTGTCCGTGCGCATCCAGGGCGCAGCCGGCCAGCTGCGCCGCGGCGCGGTGGCGACGTTCCTGGTGCCGGTGACCAACGCCGGCCCGGATGCGGCGGATGCACCGCGGTTGATCGTCGAAGGCAACGTCGACCCGCGCGTGGCGGCCGTGTCCGCACCCGCCGGCTGGCAGTGCGTGCGTATCGCTGGCGCCACGTTCCGTGCCGAGTGCACCGCAGATGCGGCGATGCCGACCGGCACGCGCTGGTTCGCCTTCGCACTGGTGGTGCCGGGCGCGCCGGCACGCGGCGAGACGTGGGAATTCAACGCCCAGGTGCAGTCCCCGACGCCCGACCCGGTGCCGGGCAACAACGCCGACATGCTGCGCGCCCCGGTGCACCGCGGCCGCTGAGCCGATCGCAGCGGGGTCGACAAGGGGGCGTGGCGCAGGTCACGCCCCTTTTTTTGTGGCTGTTGTCCTGACTGGAGCAAACGCTCCGCTGCGGACCGACGCTGGGGGCTGTCAGTTGGGAATCGCTTCTCCCTCGGTCAGGGCATCCTGCCCTGACGCGGGCGCTGACACGTCGCTGCGCGACTCTCCCGGCCCGGTGCACCGCACCGGGCGTTCATGCCGACGCGCGGCAGTGCCGCGAAGGCAGCCGACACTCACCCATGGTCAGCTTTACGCGACCCCAACTGCCAACCCCGCTCACTGTCAAAGGGCAAGGTCGTCTCTTTCGAGCCAGTGGCCGAAGCAATGTAATTTCAGATGCGGTTGCGGCGGCTGCCAGCCGGGGGATTGCGGAGGAGCGGACATGGATGTCCGCGCCCGCGTAAAGGCACGATGCCGTCCGCGGGGCGGAGCAATCCCCCGGCTGGCAGTCGCCGCCGGCCCGGAGCCACACCTGCGTGTCACCAGCACATCCCCCGGAAAAAGGCTTGCCGCGTCGCGCAACGGATGGCTACGGCGCTGTGGTTATCATCGACCGGTCCTGTGTTCGAGGAATCCCCCGCGATGACCATCGCCGCGAAGTTCGAAATCGAATACCTGCAATACCTCGGCCCCGACGGCAAACCTGGTCGCGACCGACCTGCCCGAGGCCTTCGCGCGACCCCAAGGCGCCTGCTGCCGCTGTTCAAGCAGATGCTGTTCGTGCGCACCTTCGACACCAAGGCCATCGCCCTGCAGCGCACCGGCAAGCTCGGCACCTATGCCGCCTGCCTGGGCCACGAGGCCACCCACGTCGGCATCGGCGCGTCGATGCAGCCCGAGGACGTGTTCGCGCCCAGCTACCGCGAGTACGGCGCGCAGTTCATGCGCGGCGTGCAAGCCGCGCGAGGTGCTGATGTACTGGGGCGGCGACGAGCGCGGCAACGATTTCGCCGGCCCGAAGCACGACTACCCCTGGTGCGTGCCGATCTCCACCCAGTGCCTGCACGCGGCCGGCGCGGCGCTGGCGTTCAAGCTGCGCAAGCGAGACGCGCGTCGCGGTGAGCCTGCTGCGGCGATGGCGGCTCGTCCAAGACCGACTTCTACGCCGCGCTCAATTCCGCCGGCGCGTACCAGCTGCCGCTGGTGCTGTGCGTGATCAACAACGGCTGGGCGATCTCGGTGCCGCGCAAGGCGCAGACCGGCGCGCAGACGCTGGCGCAGAAGGGCCTGGCCGGCGGCCTGCACTGCCTGCAGGTGGACGGCAACGACCTGATCGCCGTGCTGGAAGGCATGCGCCGCGCCATCGAGCGCGCGCGCAACGGCGAGGGCGGCAGCGTGATCGAGTTCGTCACCTACCGCCTGCACGACCACACCACCGCCGACGACGCGCGCCGCTACCGCGACGAGGCCGAAGTGAAGGCGGCCTGGGAGCGCGACCCGATCACCCGCCTGCGCACGTACCTCACCGCGCAGGGCTGTGGGAGCGAAGCGGAGGAAGACGCCTGGACCGAGGAATGCGGCGAGCGCGTCGACGTCGAGATCAACGCCTACCTGGAAACCCCGGTGCAGCCGGTCGAGGCGATGTTCGATTACCTCTACGCCGACCCGCCGCCGGACCTGCTGGCCCAGCGCGCCGCACGCGCATCGCACGGGAGGGCCGCTCGTGAACAAGGCTGCGACGAAGAACAAGCCGCATCGGCGACGCGAAGCCACCGAGGCGCCCACCGCGATCACCCTGATCGAAGCGATCACCCAGGCGCTGGCCTAGGAGATGCGCGCACGACGACACCGTGCGTGGTGCTGGGCGAGGACGTGGGCGTCAACGGCGGCGTGTTCCGCGCCACCGCCGGCCTGCAGCAGACGTTCGGCTCCGAGCGCGTGCTCGACACGCCGCTGGACGAAACCACCATCGCCGGCCTCACCGTCGGCCTGGCCGCGCAGGGCATGAAGCCGGTGGCCGAAGCGCAGTTCGACGGCTTCGTGTACCCGATGGTCGACCACATCATCTGCCACGCCGCGCGCTTGCGCTACCGCACCCGCGGCCGCCTGACCTGCCCGATGGTGCTGCGCGTGCCCTGGGGCGGCGGCATCCGCGCGCCGGAGCACCACAGCGAAGCCAACGAAGCGATCTTCACCAACGTGCCCGGCCTGCGCGTGGTCATGCCGTCCTCGCCGGCAGCGCGCCTACGGCCTGCTGCTGGCCGCGATCCGCGATCCCGGACCCGGTGATCTACTTCGAGCCCAAGCGCATCTACCGCCAGTACAAGGAAGCTGGTGCCCGACGACGGCGAAGCGCTGCCGCTGGACGTGTGCTTCGTGCTGCGCGACGGCACCGACGTCACCCTGGTGACCTGGGGCGCGCAGGTGAAGGAAACGCTGGAAGCCGCCGAGGCGCTGGCGGAGGAAGGCATCAGCGCCGAAGTCATCGACGTCGCCACGCTGCAAGCCCGCTCGACTTCGACACCATCGCCGAATCGGTCAGCCAAGACCGGCCGCTGCGTGATCGTGCACGAGGCGCCGCAAGCACCGCCGGCTTCGGCGCCGAGATCGCCGCGCGCCTGGCCGAGGAGTCGATGTACGACCTGCTCGCGCCGGTCGAGCGCGTCACCGGCTACGACACCCACATCCCGCTGTTCCGCCTGGAAATGAAGTACCTGCCCAGCGTCGAGAAGATCGTCGCCGCGGCCAAGCGCACGCTGGCGGCCGGCTGACGGACCGCACACAGGAGATTGCCGCATGAGTGACACCAAGAAGTTCATCCTCCCCGACCTCGGCGAAGGCCTGCCGGACGCGACCATCGTCGAGTGGTTCGTCAAGGACGGCGACGTGATCCGCCTGGACGACAACCTGGTGTCGATGGAAACCGCCAAGGCCGTGGTCGAGGTGCCCTCGCCGGTTTCCGGCAAGGTGCTGAAGCTGGCCGGCGAGGCCGGCGACATCGTCGTCACCGGCGCGTGCTGGCCGAGTTCGAGCTCGATCCGTCGACCTGCCGCAGCGCGCCGAGGGCCAGGACACCGGCCACCACCACGGCGGCGGCAGAAGGCCGGCAAGGCGGCCACGGCGTGGGCAGCCAGGACCCGGCGCCGGACGACCGGCTGGTCGCCTCCAGCGAGGGCGGCGCGATCGAGCACGACGACGGCCCACCGCCCGAGCACAAGTCCGAGCCCGGCGGCGATGGCAGCCGCGCCGACGCCGGCACCGTGGTCGGCGCGATGCAGAGTTCGCGACGCGGTGCGCAGCGAGCAGGCGATCGCGGTCGGCGGCGTCAAGGCGATGCCGGCGGTGCGCGCGATGGCGCGAAGCTCGGCGTCGACCTGGCGCGCGTGCGCGCCACCGGCGCCGATGGCGCGGTGACGATGGCAGGACGTGAAGCAGGCGGCGGCCGATCCGGATGCCTGCTCCCCGCTCCCGGCGGGAGAGGGACCGGGGGTGAGGGTGCGACGCAGGCGCGTCAGCGCCGAGCTCGAACCCTCACCGCCAGCCGCTCTCCCAGCGGGAGAGGGGCTGCACTGCAGCCGCAGCACGCTGTCGCAGTCCGGCAAGCCGATGCGCACGCAGCCGCCGGGCGTCAGCGCCAGCGGCCAGCCCGAACAGCTCAAGGGCGTGCGCCGCAACATGGCGCGGGTCATGGCCGATGCGCACGCCAAGGTCGTGCCGACCACGCTGATGCGACGACGCCGACCTGCACGCCTGGATCGGCAAGCAGGACATCACCGCGCGCCTGGTGCGCGCCATCGTGCGCGCCTGCAAGGCAGTGCCGGCGCTCAACGCGTGGTTCGACGGCGACAAGCTCACCCGCACGCTGCACCCGCACGTCGACATCGGCATCGCGGTGGACACCGACGACGGCCTGTTCGTGCCGGCGTTGCGCAACGCCGACATGCTCGACGCGCGCGGCGTGCGCGAGGGCATCAACCGCCTGCGCACGCAGGTGGAGGACCGCAGCATCCCGGCCTCCGAGCTGAGCGGGCTACACGATCTCGCTGTCCAACTTCGGCATGTTCGCCGGCCGCTACGCGACGCCCGGTCGTGGTGCCGCCGTGCGTGGCGATCGTCGGCGCCGGCAAGCTGTCGCCACGAGTGGTCGCCGGTGATGGGCGGCTATCGAATCGCACCGCCGCATGCCGATCTCGCTGACCTTCGACCACCGCGCCTGCACCGGCGGCGAAGCGGCGCGCTTCCTGAAGGCGCTGATCGACGACCTGGCGCTGCCGCAGTAAAGCCGGGATTCGGGATTCGGGATTGAAGAAACCGTAGCCCGGGTAAGCGCAGCGCACCCGGGATTTCGCCCCCCGGGTGCGCTGCGCTTACCCGGGCTACTACGCTGCATCTTCACGAATCACCAATCACCAATCCCGAATCCTGAATCCCGAATCACTGACCTCCCATGCCCCACCGCAGCCGCCTCGCCGGTTTCATCATCGACTGCAACACCGACGACCTGGACGCGGCCGCGGACTTCTGGACGCAGGCGCTGGGCTGCACCGTCGCCGACCGCGACGCCGGCGCGCCGGGCGGGGCCCGGTACCAGCAGTTCGGCGACACCCCGGGCGACCTGCACATCGAGGTGCAGAAGGTCGCCCACCCCTCGCGCGTGCACCTGGACATCGAGACCGACGACATCGAGGCGGAGGTCGCGCGCCTGGTCGCGCTGGGCGCACGCGAACATTCGCGCCCGCCGCACGGCCGCTGGGGGTGATGGAGGCCCCGACGGGCCAGCGCTTCTGCGTGGTGCGCATGCGCGGGGACAGCGGCCGCGCACCGCCCCGCACATGGGATTGACGGGCCCCTGTAGGAGCGGCTTCAGCGGCGATTGAAACTCGGCATCGATGTGTATTCGGAGCCGTTGCAGGAGCGACGTGAGTCGCGAATGCACTTTCATCGACGGGAAGGTTGCGACTCACGTCGCTCCTGCAACGCTTTCGTATCGGCGACGCCGCTTGAGCTCATCGCGGCTGAAGCCGCTCCTGCAGATGGGTCGGGACCGCCGGGGCGCTTCAACCCACCTGCGGCGTGTCATCCACCACGACCCGGTCGCGGCCGGTGGCCTTGGCCCGGTACAGCGCCTGGTCGGCGCGCTCGAACACGGCCTCGGGCACGTCCCGCCCCGGCTCGCCGCCGGCAATGCCCACCGACACCGTCAGCGGGAACGGCAATGCGGCGCGGGTGACGTGCTGGCGCACGCGTTCGGCCACCTCGGCCGCATGGGCCAGCCGGGTCTGCGGCAGCACGACCAGGATCTCCTCGCCGCCGAAGCGCACCGCCACGTCGCCCTCGCGGATCGACGCGGACACGCTGTCGGCCACGGCGCGCAGCGCGCGGTCGCCCAGCAGGTGGCCATGGCGGTCGTTGACCTGCTTGAAGTGGTCCACGTCGATCAGCATCAGGCTGTACGGGCCGGCCTCCAGCCGTGCCAGCGCGTCGGGACTCTCACGCAGTTCGCCGAGCGCGGCGCGGTTGAGCAGGCCGGTCAGGGGGTCGCGCGAGGCGCTGTGCTTCAAACGCTCGTGCCGGCGCTGGAGGTCGTCACGCGAGGCCTCCAGCGTGCGGGTGGCAGCCTCGCGTTCGGCCAGCAGCCGGCCCTGCTCGCGGCTGTAGCGGCGCAGTTCGAACAGGTGCTGGGTCTGCCGTGCCAGCAGTTCGAGCGCCTCGCGCTGTGCATCCGAAAGCCGGCGTGGCACCACATCCAGCACGTTGAGCGTGCCCAGCGCGTGGCCGTCTGGATTGCACAGCGGCATGCCGGCGTAGAACCGCACCGGCCGGCCGTCGATGGTCATTTCCAGGTACGCGAAGCGCGCGTCCGCCAGCACGTCCTCGACCAGCATCAACTGCCGCGGGGTGCGGATGGCGACATCGCACAATGCCTGCGAGCGCGGGGTCTGCGCGACCAGGATGCCGATCGCGGCCTTGAACCATTGGCGGTCGTGGTCGACCAGCGAGATCGTCGCCGCCGGCACCGCGCACAGCGTCACCGCCAGCCGCACGATGTCGTCGTAGGCCTGCTCGGGTTCGGTGTCGAGCAGCTCATAGGCCGCCAGCGCGGCCAGCCGCCGCATTTCCTCGGTCGGGTCGTCCCTGCGGGGTTGTTTGGACCGACTCATTCGCAGCCTCCGGGCGCCAGCCTAACGGCCTTTGCGGCCGCACGCCGTGACGCGCGTCGATGCCCCGGGGTACGTTCCGATGCGCGGTCAGCCGCGTCGTGACCGCAGCCAGCGCATCCGCACCAGGAACGCCGCCGTCAGCACCGCCAGGAACACGCCATAGCCCAGCGCGGTCGCCAGCACCTGCTTCCACATGGCGCCATGCACGGGGTCGGCGTTGTGGAACGACCACCAGATGCTGGCCAGGAACGCCGCCAGCGAGATCAGCAGCGATACGACATCGAACACCCGGCGCGCGCCGCCGCGCGGCTGCCTCGGGAACAGCCAGAACAGCACGCCCAGGATGGCAAACCACGGCAGGAACAGGATCAGCGAGAGGTTGAGTTCGACGAGGGGGTTCATGGGTTCGGGTTGTTCCGGATGTTGGGCGAGACGTGGGGACAACTGCTCTCGTGAACTTGGCTGAGGGGGACGCATGCCGTTCCCTGCCGTCATTCCCGCGAAGGCGGGAATCCAGAGACGTTGCTTGATTCCGAAAGGAAGCGCCTGGTTCTGGTTCAAGACAAGGCAAACACCAACGTCCATGGATGTTCGGCTCCGCCGAAGTAAAGCGAGAGCCCGCCTTCGCGGAATACGGCTTCTTGCGGGCGTTGCAGTATTCCCACAGAGGCGACGGCTTTCGATTACTCCCCGCCCGCCCGCAGCGCACGCATCACCTCGACCACCTGCGACGCGTCGGCATCGCCGTCCAGATCGAAATGCGCGCCGAGCGCCGACTCGCCACCGCGCACCACCTCGTCCACCTGGGCATTCGCAGCCGCCGGGCTGTCGGCGCCGCGGCTCGTAGCCAGCGTGTCCTTGCCTACCACCAGTTTCACGTGGAAGCGGCCATCGCGATCGCGGTAGACCTTGAGTTGCCCGGCACCGTCCTTCTTGTGCGTGGTCTTCGTGCGGTCACCTGTTACCGCAACCGACAGGTCGCGCAAGCCCACCGCCTCGCGCAGCGCCTTCAGCGCCGGCGTCGCATGGCGCTTGCGCAGGCGCGCGGCGCCATCGCGCAGCGTGGCCTCGATGTCGGCGGGGCGGGCCATCAACGCCTCGTATTTTTCGCGCAGCGGCGCGACCTCGGCATCGATCCGCTCGAACAGCGCCTGCTTCGCATCGCCCCAGGCGATGCCGTCGGCGAAGGCGGTGCGCATCGCCGCCGTCTCCGCCTCGCTGGCGAACGCGCGGTAGAGCTGGAACACGTTGGACGCATCGGCGTCCTTGGCCTCGCCCGGCGCGCGCGAGTCGGTGACGATCGAGAAGATCAGCTTGCGCAGCTGCTCGCGCGGGGCGAACAGCGGGATCGTGTTGTCGTAGCTCTTGCTCATCTTGCGGCCGTCGAGGCCCGGCAAGGTCGCGACCTGCGCCTCGATCACCGCCTCGGGCAGCGTGAAGTGCTCGCCGTACAGGTGGTTGAAGCGCTGGCCGAAGTCGCGCGCCATCTCGATGTGCTGCACCTGGTCGCGGCCCACCGGCACCTGGTGCGCGTTGAACAGCAGGATGTCGGCGGCCATCAGCACCGGGTACATGAAGAGTCCCGCGCTCACGCCCGCATCGGGGTCCTCGCCGGCTTCGGTGTTGCGGTCGACGGCGGCCTTGTAGGCGTGCGCGCGGTTGAGCAGGCCCTTGCCGGCGACGCACGTCAGCAGCCAGGTGAGTTCAGGGATCTCGGGAATGTCGGACTGGCGGTAGAACCAGACCGTGTCCGGTTCCAGCCCGCAGGCCAGCCACGTCGCGGCGATCTCCAGCGTGGAGCGCTGCACGCGCGCCGGGTCGCTGACCTTGATCAGCGCGTGGTAGTCGGCGAGGAAGAAGAAGCTCTCCACGCCCGGCGCGGCGCTGGCGGTGATCGCCGGGCGCACGGCGCCGACGTAGTTGCCCAGGTGGGGCGTGCCGGAGGTGGTGATGCCGGTGAGGACACGGGTGGACTGCATCGCGGGCCTTCGCGGCCGGTACGGGCCGGCCGCCGGGTGAACGGGCCGGGCAGTGTATCGCGCGCGGCCAACCCCACTGGCCGCGCCGGGGCGTTGGCATCCCCGCGATCCGCACCGCCGTGCGGCGCCCGCCCACCCGCTGGTCCACCAGGAGGTTTCGCCATGTCACCCGATTGCACCTGCCCCACGCGCGCCCTGCCCCGGCGCGCGCCCGACCGCCGCACCGTGCCGTGGCGCACATGGACGGCCGTCCTCGTGCTCGCCCTCCTGCTTGCGCCTTCGATCGCCGCGGCGTCGCCGGTGTCGATGGCCGTATTCGACCGCGACAGCCACCAGTGGCTGGCCCCCACGCGCCATCGCGGTGAACACTGGATCGCGGGCATCCCCGGGCATCGGTACGGGGTGCAGCTGACCAACCACGGCGACCGCCGCGTTCTGGTGGTGCTGTCGGTGGACGGGGTCAACGCCATCAGCGGCGAGACCGCGCATCCCTCGCAGGCCGGCTACGTGCTGGCACCGGGGCAATCCACGCGCGTGGACGGCTGGCGCAAGTCGATGCGTGAGGTCGCCGGCTTCCACTTCACCGCGCTGGGCGACAGCTATGCCGCACGCACGGACCGGCCGGACCACGTCGGCGTGATCGGCATTGCCGTGTTCGACGAGGCCGTAGCCTATGCCCCGCCGCCGCCGCCGTCGCCGTCGCCTCCGGCACCGATCGCGCAGTCCGACGCCGCCGGTGGGCACCCGGGCCTTCGCCGCGAAGCGGCCGCCGAGGCGCGCGCGACCGCGCCGGCCAGCGCGGTACCGCAACGCATCGGCACCGGCCATGGCGAACGCGAATACGCACCCACCCGCCACACGCAGTTCCAGCGCGCGACACGCACGCCGGCGCAGGTGATGCAATGGCGCTACGACACCCCGGCCGCCCTGCTGGCGCGCGGCATCCACCCACGCCCCGCCCTGCGCACCCCGTATCGCGATGCCCCGCAGGCGTTTCCCACCGGCTTCGTGCCGGATCCGCGCTGACCGTGAGGCGCTGGCCGGGAGGAAGGCCCGGCAGGGACCCGTAATCCCCTTGGCGCTGATCGGTCCTTTCTCCTGGAACAAAAAAAGAAGGCAGGCCGCATGGGCCCGCCTTCTTCCCTCTGACCTCCAGGCGTTGATCCTGGAGCTTGCCGCAACGCACCGGCCTGCGCCGGCGCACTGTGCGGATCAGTTCAGCGTCTGACCGAAGTCGCGCACTTCCTGATCGGCGCGGTCGCGTGCCCAACCGTAGCGTTCCTGCAGGCGACCCGACAGGTATTCGGAATTGCCCTCGGCAACATCGAAGTCGTCGTCGGTCAGGTCGCCCCACTTGGCCTGTGCCTTGCCCTTCAGCTGGGTCCACTTGCCGGCAATGATGTCCTTGTTCATCTGCGTGCATCCTCTTTTTATGGGGGAAGCGGTGTCCCAAACACCGCGTGTCCACCATGGCAACCACAGCGTTGCCGACAGGTCACGGCCGCGTTAATCGCCTCTTGACCACGGTGAATTCGATGAACCCTTCAGGCCTTGCGTTACAACCGGCGACAGGGGCAGCGGCAATGCAAACGCGCATGCATAAGCCCCGAACCGATTGTCCGGTTAATGCGCACAAAAAAAGCCGGGCATGTGCCCGGCCTTTCCTTTGCTCGAGGTACTGCGTGGATCAGCAGCGGCCGTCCTTGCAGTCCTGCGCCTTGTCCTCGACCTTCTCGCCGACCTTCTGCACGTCTTTGCCGGCACCGGCCATCGTGTTGCATGCGGTCAAGGTGCTCATTGCAAAGGTGGCCAGCAGCACTGCAGTCATCAAACGCTTCATGGGGATCTCCTCGTCGTTGGCCCACGCCGGGCCGTCATTCGGCGGCGGACACATCAGGTGCCGGCCTCGGGGCGCATCTGACGCGAACCGGCGTGAAGCGCACGTGGATTGGCGGGGGATCGCGCGCACGCGGCACGGCCACGGTTCAGGCGATCGACGCACCGGTGCGGCGCACCGGTCTAGTCGCGCATCAGCGTCGACTTGCCGAACAGGCTCTCGACCAGGTCCACGGCGAGCTCCGCGGTCACGTTGCGGCTGTCGATCACCGGGTTGAGCTCCATGATGTCCAGCGACCGCATGCGCCCGGTGTCGGCGATCATCTCCATCACCAGCTGCGCCTCGCGGTAGTTCGGCCCGCCCGGCACCGTTGTGCCGACGCCCGGCGCGATCGCTCGGGTCGAGGAAGTCCACGTCGAAGCTGACGTGCAGGTGGGTGTCGTCGTCCACGCCGTCCAGCGCCTCCTCCATCGCGCGCTTCATGCCGACCTCGTCGATGTAGCGCATGTCGTAGATGTCGAGGCCGTGCTCCTTGACCAGCCGCTTCTCGCCCGGATCCACCGAGCGGATGCCGATCTGGCGGAGCGTCGGCGGCGTCCATCGCCGGCGCTTCGCCCGCCAGGTGCGTCAGTTCGCGTCCGGGCCCATGCCGCACAGGCAGGCCACCGGCATGCCGTGGACGTTGCCCGAAGGCGTGACCTGCGTGGGTGTTGAAATCGGCGTGCGCGTCCAGCCACAGCACGCGCAGCTTCTTGCCGGTCTCGCGGCAGTGGCGCGGCGACGGCGGTGATCGAGCCCATGCCCAGGCAGTGGTCGCCGCCCAGCAGCACGGGCATGCGCCGCTCGCGCAGCTCGGCGGCCACCGCGTCCATCACGGCGCGGTTCCAGGCGACGACCTCGTCGAGGTGGCGATAGCCCTCCACCGGCGGCTGCCACGGGTTGCGCGGGCCTTCCAGGTTGCCGCGGTCGATGACGTCCACGCCGCGCGCGGCCAGTGCCTCGGCCAATCCGGCGATGCGCAGCGCCTCCGGCCCCATGCCGCGCGCCGCGATGGCCCGCACCCACGTCGGTGGGCGCGCCGATCAGCGAAACGGGCGGAAGGCTGCGCTGCATCGTGGACTCCTGTCGTGGTGCCGGCTGGTGATCCGAATCGAACTGACGACCTACCGCTTACAAGGCGGTTGCTCTACCAACTGAGCTAAGCCGGCGAAGCGGCCATTCTATCGCGACGCGACCGCATCGATGCCGCCGGGCGCGGTGCACGCGCGCGGGACGCGTTGCGATGCGCCGATGGCCGCGCGCACTGCGTCTGCGTCCAGCGCGGGGTCGGCATCGATGTCGAGCCACACCTGCGCGGCATCGCCCAGCGGTTCGGCCACGGCACTGCCAAAGCCGGCGTCCGCCAGCGCCTGCACGCGGCGACGCGCGGTCGCCTCGGTGCCGTAACGGCCCAGGGCAATGGCATTCACGTCGGTGCCCTGGCGCATCACCATGAAGTCGTCGATGCCGGCCTCGCCGATGCGCGCGGCGAGCGCCTGCGCCGCGGCGGTGTCGGCCTGCGGCGGCATGTACACGCGCCAGCCGCGGCCGCTGTCGACGGGTTCACGCCGCAGCCGGACGCGCGCACCGGGCGCCTGCAACTGCGCACGCGCCTGGCTGGCCGCCAGCGTGTCGGCGAAAGGCCCGAGTGCGAAACACGCGCGCGCCGCAGCCGGCGCAGGCGCGGCGGCATCGGCCGCGCGAGGCGGTGCCGCGGGTTCGCCCACCAGTTGCAGGAGCAGTACGCCCGCGGGCATGGGCTCGGGGGCCAGCCCGGGTGGCGCTTCGCGCAGCAACCACCACGCGGCGACCCCCAGGTTGAGGGCAAGCAGAAGGACGAGCGCGGCACGGATCAGCATCGGGCGACTATAGATCGGGGCGGACGCGTAGCCGACCCCGCCTGCACGCCGCTCATGCCTGGTCCGCCCATGCCGGGTCCGCCCACGCGGCCAGGCCGGCCATCACCAGGTCCGGCAGGTGCCGCGCCTGCGGCAGGTGCGTGGCCAGTGCAGCGGCGCCGCCGCCGTGCAGGAGCAGCGCGGGCGACGTCGCCCAGCAGGTCGCGCGCCGCCTGCAGGCTGTCGTGCACCAGCGCCAGCGCCGCGCCTTCGCAGCCCGACGCCAGCGCGTCCCCGGTGTCGTCGGCAAACGGCGAGGCGGCGCTGAACACACCGCCGTCCACCGGCAGTTGCGACGCCCGCCCGTGCAGCGCCTCGCGCATCACCGTGGGCGAGGGCGCGATGCGGCCGCCCCGGTGCACGCCGCCTGCATCCAGCAGGTCGAGGGTCAGCGCCGTGCCGACGCCACACAGCAGCGCTGCCCCCGGGTGGTGCCGGTGCGCGCCCAACAGCGCGAGGAAGCGATCGACGCCGAGCCGCTGTGGCTGCGCGTAGGCGATGCGCACGCCACAGGCTTCCGCCTGTGTGCGCACCTGCACCACGCTGCGCGTGCGGCGCGCCAGCGCATCGGCCAGCACCTGCGACACGGCCGGGGACGCGACGCTGGCCACCCACGCCGCGTCGATGCGGGCCGGCAGCACGGCGTCCAGCGCCTCGGCCAGTCCACCGCCGTCGTGCGGCAGCGCGTGCACGGCTCCGTGCACGGAGCCGTGGCCGCCGTCATCGAGCCGGCGCGCGTATTTGAGCCGGGTGTTGCCCAGGTCGAACAGCCACTGCGCTCATGCGGGCGCCCCGTCGGTGGCCGCCACGCGCACGCTGACTTCACCGGCATGGAAGGCGCGCAGGCTGCCGTCGTCCAGGCGCAGCTGCAGCGCACCATCGGATGCGATGCCGGCGGCGCGGCCGACGACGCGGGTGTGCTCCCCCTGCACCGCCACCGTGCAGCCGGCCAGCGCATCGACCGCGGCGTACGTAGGCAGGAACGGCGCCAGGCCGTCGCGATCGAACCGGTCCAGCGCCGGCAGCCAGTGCGCCAGCACGGCCGAGGCCAGGGCGTTGCGATCGACCCGGCCAGCGCCCGACGGCCCGGCACGGCCCAGGCCGGCCAGGTCGCACCACGGCTGGTCGACCTGCACCGCCGACGCCGCCGGCATGCGCACGTTCAAGCCCAGCCCGAGTCACCGCGCGCGCCGGGCCGCCATGTTCGCCACCGCCTTCCACCAGCAGGCCACCCAGCTTGCACAGGCCGTCGCCCTGCCACACCACCACGTCGTTGGGCCACTTCAGGCGTGCCTGCCGGATGCCGAGCGCATGCAGCGCATCGACGGCGGCGACACCGGCCACCAGGCTCAGTCCGCCCAGCCGCGCCAGACCACCGGCGAAGGTGCGCGACAGCGACAGGTACAGGTGCGCGGCCAGCGGCGAGGCCCAGGTGCGGCCGCGGCGGCCACGGCCGGCGGTCTGGCGCTCGGCCAGCAGCACGCGCGGCACGGCCATCCTGCGGCGCGCGGTGCGGCGCATGAGCGCGCTGTTGGTGGAGTCGATGCGACCAGGCGACGTCGACCGCGTCCAGCTGCGCGCGCAGCGCCGCGGGCACGCCGTCGCGGATGCGCGTCGCGTCCAGCAGGTCCATCGGCTGCGAGAGTGCGTAACCGCAGGCCGGGGCGCGCATCGACCAGCACGCCGGCCTCGCGCAGACCGCTGATGCGTTTCCACACCGCCGCCCGGGTCTGACCGAGCTCGCGCGCCAGCGCGTCGCCCGATACCGGCCCGGCGATCAGGCGCTGCAGCAGGTCGCGCTCGTCCATCAGCCGCCGCGCCGCCAGCGGTGCAGCAGGCGCGCACGGTCGAAGCGCGATTCGGTCCCGGCACGCAGCCGCGCCAGGTTGCCGCGATGCGTCACAGGCCAGCAGCAGTGCCGCTGCCAGTGCAAACGCCAGGCGCGGCGCCGTGGCATCCGTCGTCCAGGCCAGCACCGGCAGCACCAGCGCCGCGACCACCGTCGCCAGCCCGACGTAGCCGCTGGCCAGAACGGTGGCCATCCACACCACGACGATCACCGGCACCGCCAGCGGCCACAGCACGGCCAGTGCCGCCCACCAGCGTGGCCGCGCCCTTGCCGCCGCGGAAGCCGTGCCAGAGCGGCCACACGTGGCCGACGATGGCCGCGAAGGCAGCCAGGTACCCGTGTGCGGTCACCGACAGGGCGCTGGCCACCGGCGCATAGCGCAGCGCCAGCCACGCCGCCAGCGCCCCCTTGCCGACATCGATCGCACCACGCCCAGCGCGAACTCCGCGCCCCTGCGTGCGCAGCGCATTGGTGCCGCCGGCGTTGCCGCTGCCCGCGTGCGGATGTCCACGCCGCGCAGCGCGCCCAGCACGCAGGCTGCCGGACACCGAGCCGATGAGGTAGGCGGCCAGCACCAGCAGCCAGGTGGCCATCGGGAGGGTGTCGAAGTCGGGCATCGCGGGATTATGCGCGACAGCGGCGAAGGCCCGCCGCGGGGCGCGCCTACGCCACCGCGCCCTCGACGCGGTTGCGGCCGCCGCGCTTGGCCCGGTACAGCGCCATGTCGGCCTGGGTGTAGAGCGCCTGCGTGGCGGCCTCCAGCGTGTCGCCGGCGGCGTCGGCGGGCCACGTGCTGGCCACGCCGATGCTGACGGAGATGACCAGCTCCAGCCGGCCGATCTCCAGCGGGCTGGCGCTGGCGACACGGCGGCGAAGCCGTTCGGCCAGTTCGGTGGCACGGGCCAGGTCGGCGCCGGCGGCGATCACCGCGAACTCCTCGCCGCCGATCCGGGCGATGGCATCGGTGGGCCGCAGGCCCTGGTCCAGCAGGTCGGCCACCACCTGAAGCACGCGGTCGCCGGCCGGGTGGCCGTGGGTGTCGTTGATGCGCTTGAAATGGTCCAGGTCCACCAGCAGCAGCGACAGCGGTTTCAGTTGCTGGCGCGCGCGCTGCATCTCGTGCGCGAGCTGGGTGTCGAAGTAGCGGCGGTTGTTGAGGCCGGTGAGGCTGTCGGTGACCGACAGGCGCTCGAGCTCGCTGTTGGCGCCGTGCAGCGCCTGCGTGCGCTCCTCGACCCGCCGCTCGAGGGTATCGGCCAGTTCGCGCAGCTCGCGCTCGCGCTGGCCGATCTGTTCGAACAGGCCGCTCAACGCCGCCGACAGCTGCTGCGCCTCGCGGTAGCCGCCCAGTTGCGGCAGCCGCACGACGGCCAGGCCGGTGCGCATGACGGTGGCGGCCTCGGCCAGGGCGTGCAGCGGCGCGCCGATCTTGCGGGCCACCAGCAATGCCGCGGCGATCGACAGCACGGTCAGCACCGCGACCACGGCGACCAGCGTGCGCTGCAGGTCGCGCAGGTCGGCCATGGCCACCGCGCGCGGTTCGCGCACCAGCACGCGCCATCCCAGCGTCGGCAAGGCGGGGTCGCGGCCTGCGCGGGCATAGCCGGTGATCGAATCCACGCCGTCCCACACCTCGGCCACATGGCCGTTGCCGGCCATGGCGACGGCGCGCGCACTGTCGGAGTCCAGCGGCTGGCCGATCCGGTCCGGCGGGCCCATCAGCACGCGGCCCTGGGTGTCGAGCACCCACACCTCAAGTGCGCCGCGATCGACGTGCGGGCCGAGCAGGCGGTCGCGCTGGCGTTCGGCCCAGCGCCATGCCAGGTGAGCGCCGACCACGCCGTGCAGCGTGCCGTCGGCCGCATGCACCGGCGCGGCGACGTCCAGCAGGCGCAGCGGCTGGCCGTCGGAGGGGCGGGGCAGCAGGCGCGCCAGCAGCGCCGCCTCGTGCACGTCGCCCAGGTGCGGACCAGCGCGCGCGGCCTGGTACCAGGGCCGCGCCGAGACGTCCGCGCCCTCCAGCAGCCCATCGTTGGCGACCCGGACGCGGCCGGCGGCATCGATGAAGCCGATCCAGGCGTAATCGGGTTCACGGCGCACCAGTTCGGCGAACAGGCGGGCGATCGCGTCGCGGTCGGGCGCGTCCGCGTGCAGCAGCGGCAGCAGCGCCAGCAGGCGCATGTCGTCCAGACGGTCGCGCATGCCCGCGTCCAGCCGGTCGGCCAGGTGCCGCGCCTGTCCGGCCAGCCGCAGGCCCGCCTCGCGCTCCATCTGCCGGGTGGCGCCCAGGTTGGCCAGCAGGGCCAAGGCCAGCGCGAAGCCCACGACGATGGCGCCATAGCCCAGCCCCAGCCAGAAGCGCAGGCCTCGGTGGCGGCCGGCCGCGGACGCACGCGGCACGGCCGGACGTACCGGCGGGGCGCGATCTGCGGGCGCGGGGCGGGTGGACATGGGCGGGGATTGTTTCATCCGGCGCGGCGGGCATCCCGCGCAATGGTCACGCCACGGCACGCCAGGGCGCGCGCGGCGGAATGTCCGGCATGGGCAGACCGAAGCGGAGGCATGGGGTGGAGTAACGGCCGGGCGCCCCGCGCCTGAAGCGCAGGCAAAGAAAAACCCGGCCGAAGCCGGGTTTTCCGAAGGTGTCGCTGCGGCATGGGGCCGCTGCGTCAGGTAACGCGTCGCCGCTTAGAGCGGGGTGACGGCGTCGGCCTGCAGGCCCTTCTGGCCCTGGGTCACGGTGAACTCGACCTTCTGGCCTTCCTGCAGGCTCTTGAAGCCATTGGACTGGATCGCGCGGAAGTGCACGAACACGTCCTCGCCGTTCTCACGGCTGATGAAGCCGAAGCCCTTGGCATCGTTGAACCACTTGACGGTACCGGTTTCACGGTTCGACATTTTCTTGCTCCTTGTAACGGATGTATTGGATGCCGCTTTCGCGGCGCTTGGCTGGTTGCAAGGAGGAAGCGAGTGCAACGATGTAGCGGATCAGGGATCTACGGCATCGGGCCACGTTTCGGGTGACCCTTGACGAACACAGCGGGCGCACGTTAGCCCGCCCCGGCGCGCAATGCAATCGTCGCGTGCACAAGTGCGTTCAGCCGGCGACGGCCGGTATGTCCCGGGGCGACTCCTCCGCGGGCGCGGGTGGGGCCACAACAGGGGCGGCCACCGGAGCCACCGCCGGCGGGCGGGCCGCCGCCGGCCGCGCCAGCGGGCCATCGGCCCAGAACCGCGCGCAGTTGCTCAGGAAGGCCTGGTAGCGGGCCTGCGGGACGGCCTCGACGATGGCGTGCTCGGCCTCGCGGGTGTCTCGCGAGCGGGCCACGGCCGCGAACGTGCCGTTGGCATTCACCAGCCGCGCGACCCGCGGGCAGGCCGCATTGCCGCCGCGGTGGGTGACCACCCCGACCTCGCCGCTGGCCAGCCGCACCACGGTGCCGGGCGGGAACACGCCGATCTCCTTGACCAGCAACCCCGGCAGTTCGGCATCCACGGCGGTGCCGCGCTCCATGAACAGGTTGCGCAACGCGTTGCGGGCGATCACCGCCGCGCGGTACGCGCGCGGCCGCACCATCGCCGAGAAGATGTCGACCACCGCCAGCAGCCGCGCGCCGTCGCCGATGTCGCGGCCCACGAGGCGGTTGGGGTAGCCGCTGCCGTCAAGGCGCTCGTGGTGGTGCAGCACGGCGTCCAGCCACAGCGGGTCCTCGACCCCGGCGGCCTTCAGCAGCAGGACCGCTTCCTCCGGATGCGCCGAGACCTGGCGGCGCTGCTGCGGGCTGAGCTCGCCCTGCTGGCGGTTGAGGGTTTCGGCGATCGGGCCCAGCGCCAGGTCGTAGGTCAGCGCCGCCGCCATCAGCGAATCGACCTCGGCCGGATCGCGGTCGCGGGCGCGCAGCGCCATCTGGCAGAGGATCGCCGCGTGCACCTGGCGGGAAATGTGGCCGGCGTCGTCCAGGTCCAGCTGCACGGCGGCCAGCGCGGCGTCGGCATCGCGTTCGACCAGCGCCTGCAGTTCGGTCACCAGCTCCAGCACGGTGAGTGCGCCGTCGGGCGTACCGGCGGCCAGCAGTTGCATGTGGGCGTCGGCCAGGCGGCGCTTGAGCGCGCGCACCTCGCCGAACACCGGCGGTAGCGGCGGCGGCGGCCGCTCCGGCTCGTCGCCTTCCACCAGCAGGGCGGAGTCCTCGACCAGGCACAGGGCGGGGTCGACATGGCCGCGCTGCAGCAGCGTCAGCCGCTGCGCCTCGCACAGCACGATCGCGCCGGCCTCGGCCAGGGGCTTGCCGGCCGGGTCGAACAGCGGCCATGCCAGGGGCTGGCCGACGACGAGTTCATCCTCCTGCACCGGGCGCACGGGGCCTCCAGTCGGCCATGGGAGCGATCGACCGGGATGGCCGCGCTTCAGCCACGGCATCGGCGGGGGCGGCGGAATCTGAAGGGGGAAGCGGGCGCATCCTCCGGGCCTGCGCGGCCTGGCGCGCGGACCCGGAGGACACAATCGCCTCAGCGCGGCGGCGTGGGCGCCTGGCCGGTGCGGGCCTTCTGGGCAGCGGCGGCGCCGGCGCGGACCTCGTCCAGGGTCAGGCGGCCGTCGGCGTTGGCGTCCAGCCGGGTGTAGGCCGCCTGGGTGGCGGCGGCGTGTTCCTGCGCGGTGAGTACGCCGTCGCCGTCGGCGTCCACCGCCTTCATGCGGTCGGCGGCCGACGGGGCATTGGCCGGCACCGGCCCACCGCCATCCTGCATCGCCTGCATCTCCGCAACGGTGACGCGGCCGTCGCCATCGCGGTCCATGCGGCGGAACGCGGCCTGCGCGGCGGCGGTGTGTTCGGCCGGCGACAGCGCGCCATCGCCATCGGTATCGACCGACGCCGGCGGCGCCGGCGCGGCGGGCGGTGTGGCTTCCTGCGACACCGCCAGGCCCGACAGCGCCACCGCGGCCAGGGCCAGGGGCAAGGCGAGCCAGCGGTGCGGCAGGCGACGTGCGGTTGAACGGTTCATCTGGACTCCTCCCGGATACGCCATGCGCGGCGCGTGCACGGGGGAAAACGCAGGGGCGCCGCGTCGCAGGCCAGTCAGCCCGCCAGTCGCTGGAACAACTGGTGCGCCGCCAGGCCGCCGCCGCCGATCAGCACGCCGAAGTAGACCATCGTGGCGATGTTGGCCACGTGCCCCAGCAGGATCGCGCCGCCGTCGCGCTGGATCAGGCCCACCGCGTACAGCAGCAGTGCCACCGCCGGGAAGGTGTTGCTGAACGGAACGAACCCGAACGGCGCCATTAGCAGCAGCGCCGCCAGGATGAAGGCCAGGCTGTTGAACGTGTCGATGCCGCGCCCCGAGGCCAGTGCCGGCAGGCGATGCGGGCGGCTGATGCGCTCCATCCGGCGCACCCAGTCCATGCCGCGCTCCAGCCCGGGCCGGAGCTTGTCGGTCGGCAGGGGCCGCGTGCGCAGCCGCGCCGGCAGCCACAGCTCGCGGCCGATGAGGCGGCTGATGCCCACCAGCAGGATGGCCGCGCCGAACACCGTGCTCACGCCCGGGATCGACACCGGGATCAGGAACACCAGCGTCAGCAGCACCGTCAGCAGCAGCAGGCCCTCGTCGCCGAACACGTCCAGCAGTTCGCCCAGGCTGATGGTGTCGGGCGGCAGGTGGGCGATGATCGCGCCCAGCTGGTCGCCCAGCGAGGCACGCTCATCGTCCAGGCGTCGGGCTTCGGCGGTTCGGGGATCGGGGATCGGCACGGCCGGCTCCAGTGCGGGGGCCGTGCATTATGACCGGCCGGGCCTTCGCGCCATGGCGATGGCGGCCTGCCACCCCGGGTGGCGCTGCCGCCCGCCCATGCCGGCCCCTCCCTCCATCGAATCGACGGACCGCCCCATGAGCAGACCCCTGCCGCCCTTCCACCTGGCCATCCCGGTGCACGACCTGGCCGCCGCCCGCGCGTTCTACGGCGACCTGCTGGCGTGCGCGGAAGGGCGCAGCGACACGCACTGGGTGGACTTCGACCTGTACGGCCACCAGCTGGTGTGTCACCGCAGCGACGGCGCCCACGCGTTCACGCCACAGGCCCACAACGCGGTGGACGGCCACGACGTGCCGGTGCCGCACTTCGGCGTGGTGCTGCCGCCTGACGCCTGGAACGCGCTGGCGGCGCGGCTGCGCGCCGCCGGCGTGGCGTTCGTGGTCGAGCCGCACGTGCGCTTCGCCGGCCAGCCGGGCGAGCAGTCGACGATGTTCTTCCACGACCCCTCGGGCAACGCGCTGGAGTTCAAGGCCTTCGCCGACCCGTCGCAGCTGTTCGCGCGCTGAGGCCATGGCCGTCTACGTCGACGACGCGGTGACGCTGTGGCGCGGCCAGCGCTGGGCGCACCTGATGGCCGACACGCTGGAGGAACTGCACGCATTCGCGGCCCGCCTGGGCCTGCCGCGCCGCGCGTTCCAGAACAAGACCAGCGGCGCCCACTACGACGTGCCCGCACCGATGCGCGAACACGCGATCGCGCTGGGCGCGGTGGCGATCTCGCGGCACGTGGACCGGGCACGGGTGCGGGCGGTGATAGCGAATGCGAAGGCGCAAGGGCGGGGGGAGCGGGCGTAATACGGCGCCGATGCGTCGGGCAGGCTTTCTCTCTTGAAGCAAAGGCTTTCGGCCTGTCGGCCGAGTTCATTTCTTTTGCTGGCCCAAAAGAAACGGAACCAAAGAAAAGGCCTTCCTCGACACTTCAAACACCTCACGTGCAGTGACGCGGGGATTTCCCGACTCGCCATCCATGGCTCGGTCGTGGAACGGCGGGCGTCCTGCCCGCCGCCCTACGGGTCTGGGGCGATTCCGGTGGTTCCACGACATCCAAAACCGTCTCGAAATCGGTTGTTCTGGGACAACAGTTACCTGAACCCGTTCACCGCACGTCACTCCCGTAAACCGGACCTTTACACCCGCATCGACAGCATGGCCGCACCCCCACCCCGGACTTCCGCCCATGTCGGCCGTCATCGATCCGCGTCTGCGCCCCCTGCCCCTGACCGCCGCCCAGACGTTGCGCGCCACCCAGTTCGGCCTGCAGGCGCGCAACCGCTTCGGGTTTCGCGCGTGGAATGCGATCGAGCCGGAACTGGGTGCGCAGTGGCACGCGACGCAGGTAGGGACCGGCCTGGACTGGCTGGAAGCAGCCGACCAGGTGTATGCCGCGTGGCGCGATGCGCTGCCCGGCGATGCGTCGGACGAACTCGTCGCTCTGCGCTGACGCACGTCCGCTGCCGCGTTAGACCCGCGCCGGCGGCCGGCGTATCCTGCGCGCCCCCGCGCCACCCGGGCGCCCAGCGTGACCCAAGCCATGTCCGACGCCAGCCACGACACCCCGCCCGACCGCCTCTCCACCGACCCGCGCAGCCCGCATTACGTGCAGGACGTGCTCGAGCGCGGCATCGGCATCCGCTTCAACGGGATCGAGCGCCACAACGTCGAGGAGTACTGCATCAGCGAGGGCTGGGTGCGCCTGCCGGTGGGCAAGTCGCTGGACCGCCGCGGCCAGCCGATGACGATGAAGGCCAAAGGCGCCGTCGAGGCGTGGTTCCTGGACACCGCCGCGGGCAACGACGAGGCGTGACGCGGGCCGGTCCGGCGCAATGCGTCAGGCCTTGAGCTTCCAGCCGGTGCGGAAGATCCACCACACCACCGCCAGGCACAGCAGCAGGAAGGCGACGATCATCGCCGCGCTCACCGCGACGTTGACGTCCGACACGCCGTAGAAGCTCCAGCGGAATCCGCTGATCAGGTAGACCACCGGGTTGAACAGCGTCGATCTTCTGCCAGAACGGCGGCAGCATGTTGATGGAGTAGAACGCGCCGCCCAGGAAGGTCAGCGGGGTGACCACCATCAGCGGGATCACCTGCAGCTTCTGGAAGTCGTCGGCCCACAGCCCGATGATGAAACCGAACAGGCTGAAGGTCACCGCGGTCAGCACCAGGAAGCAAAGCATCCACAGCGGGTGCGCGATTTCGTACGGCACGAACAGCCGCGCGGTCGACCAGGATCAGCAAGCCCAGCATCAGCGACTTGGTCGCCGCCGCGCCCACATAGCCGATCACCACCTCGACGTACGACACCGGCGCCGACAGCAGTTCGTAGATCGTGCCCGCCCACTTGGGCATGTAGATGCCGAACGAGGCGTTGGAGATGCTCTCGTTGAGCAGCGACAGCATGATCAGGCCGGGGATGATGAAGGCGCCGTAGCTCACGCCGTCGATGTCGCCCATGCGCGAGCCGATCGCCGCGCCGAACACGACGAAGTACAGCGACGTGGACAGCACCGGCGAGGCGATGGATTGGGTCAGCGTGCGGAAGGTGCGCGCCATTTCGAAGCGGTAGATCGCGCGGATGGCGTGCCGGTTGAGGCTCATGCGCGCGCCTCCGCCGATCCAACGGAGGGAGCCGGTGGCGCACCATCGCGCACCAGGCTGACGAAGATCTCCTCCAGCGAACTCTCGCTGGAGTGCAGGTCCTTGAAGTCGATGCCGTGGTCGGCCAGCCGCCGCAGCAGGCTGGCGATGCCGGTGTCGCTCGCGCTGGGTATCGAAGGTGTAGACCAGCGATTGGCCGTCGCCCGCCAGCTCCAGCGGCAGGCCTGCCAAGCCCTCCGGGATCGCCTGCAGCGGCGCCTGCAGCGGCAGCGTGAGCTGCTTCTTGCCGAGCTTGCGCATCAGCACGTGCTCTGTCCTCCACCACCACCAGCTCGCCCTGGTTGATCACGCCGATGCGGTCGGCCATCTCCTCGGCTTCCTCGATGTAGTGGGTGGTCAGGATGACGGTGATGCCGCCCTCGCGCAGGCGCGCGCACCATCTGCCACATGTCGCGGCGCAGCTCGACGTCGACGCCGGCGGTGGGCTCGTCCAGGAACAGGATCGTCGGTTCGTGCGACAGCGCCTTGGCGATCAGCACGCGCCGCTTCATGCCGCCCGACAGCGTCATGATCTTGCTGTCGCGCTTGTCCCACAGCGACAGCTCGCGCAGCACGCTGCTCCAGGTATGCGCGTCGTCGGGCGCCTTGCCGAACAGCCCGCGCGCTGAACCGCACGGTCGCCCACACGGTTTCGAAGGCATCGGTCGACAGCTCCTGCGGCACCAGCCCGATCTTCGCGCGCGCGGCGCGGTAGTCGCGCACGATGTCGTGGCCGTCGGCCTCCACCGTGCCGCCGCTGGCATTGACGATGCCGCAGACGATGCTGATCAGCGTGGTCTTGCCGGCGCCGTTGGGGCCGAGCAGCGCGAAGATCTCGCCGCGGCGGATGGTCGAGGTCGACCGACTTCAGCGCCTTGAAGCCCGACGCGTAGGTCTTGGACAGATCGCGGATCACCAGCACGGCCGGGGGCACCCCGGCGGCGTCGTTGGCGCTGGATACGGACTGCGCGCGGGGCATGCGGTGGGTCCAGGCGTGGGCGGGCCGTTCAGCATGCCGCAACCGGCACGCGCGGGCACGTATCGCCGTGCACGGGAGCGTTCCGCGTGCAGGACCGTTCGGGTTCGACGCGGGCGTCCTGCTGAACGGTTCACCCTGGCATCACACCCTTGGCATTGATGTTGCGTGATTGTTCCTGCGGAGTGGCGTTCGACGCCCCGCGTCCCAGTCGTTGCAAAGGAGCCGTTGCATGTCGCTGTTTTCTGTCCGATCCGCCGTACCCGCCACCCCCGGCATGCTGGATGCCGCCGGAATCGATGCGGCGGTCACGCGGCTGGAACAGGACATGCCGGACCTGCAGCATCGTCATCGCGGGCTGTTCGCGTATGCCGCGGCGTGGGCGGAGCGGCACGATGCGATCCTGCGCGCCACCCCCCCGGCGCTGCGCGAGGCCACCGAGCAGCGCCTGCGCCGCATCGGCATCCGCTGGGGCGTAGCCGAAGGCGTGCGCATGACCGGGCAGTTCCCGGCGCTCAAGCTCGGCAGCTGATACGTCCTGCCGGGGGCGGCGCCGCGCTTCATTTCATTCGTCATGCGACGCCGCGCGTCCAAGTACGACGCGCGGGGGCCATCGCGTGCCCCGGTTCAGCCTTGTCGCGGGCGCCGCGGACCCGGCGCCGACTGCACGCCCTGTGTCCGGTCGATCGTGTCGATCCACCCGGCACGCGCGTCGGGAAACGCATCGGCGTAAGGCACGTAGGGCTCGGTGTCGAGCACCGGCGTGCCGTCCAGCAGGTCCAGTCCGCGCACGCGCAGCACGCGCCCTTCGATGGCATCGAGCTGCACGCATGACAGTCCGATCGGATTGGGCCGGTGCGGTGCACGCGTGGCCAGCACGCCGCGTCGACCGCCTCCGCGCGGCGGCCGCACGCGCGGGGTCCAGCCCTGGCTGCGGTGGAAGGCGAACACCAGCCAGATGCGCTCGAACCCGTCGAGATCGCTGAAGGCTTCGTCGGGAATGCCCGGCACGAACTCGATCCACCCGGCTTCCACCTGCCCGCTGCGCGTGCCCGCCACCACGGTCGGCTGATGCGGGGCGTCGATGCGCTGCGCGTACGGCGAGCGGACGTGTGCGATGGGGCGGAAGGCGAATACGGGCTCGGTCATGGGGATGCGGACGAGGGGGTGCGGCAGCGGCCGCACAGTCTGCCCGACCGCCGCGGCACCGGGGCCCATGCGGCCGCGTGCAATGATCGGGCGATGCTGTCGCTGATCGTTCCCGCCCACGACGAGGCCACGCGCCTGCCCGGTACGTTGCAGGCGCTGCACGCGGCCGCGGCCGACGTCGTCGGCGGGGACGGCTACGAGATCGTGGTGGTTGACGACGCCTCCAGCGACGGCACCGGCGAGGTCGCATCGGCCGCCGGCGCGCGCGTGCTGCGGGTGGAGTACCGCCACATCGCCGCCACCCGCAACGCCGGCGCGCGCGCGGCGCGGGGCGGCACGCTGGTGTTCGTCGATGCCGATACACGGGTGGATGCCGCGCTGCTGCGTGCGGCGCTGGCGGCGTTGGAGGGCGGCGCGGTCGGCGGCGGCGCCACGGTGGCGTTGCGTGGGCCGCTGGCCTGGCACGTGCGCGCGGGCCTGGCGGCGTCCAACTGGTTGTTGCGGCGCATGACGGCGGCCGCGGGGTGTTTCGTGTTCTGCCGGCGCGAGGCGTTCGAGGCGGTGGGCGGGTTCGACGAGCGCTGGTTCGCCGGCGAGGACATCGCCCTGAGCCGCGCCCTCGCGACCCGCGGCCGGTTCATCGTCCTGCGCGAGCGCGTGTCGACCTCGGCGCGCAAGCTGCGCAGCCATCCGCTGCGCGAACACCTGTGGCTGCTGCTGCGCTTTGCGGTGCGCGGCCGTGGCCTGCTGCGCAGCCGCGATGCGCTGGGCCTGTGGTACGGCGGGCGGCGCGATTGAAACGTCTCAAGGCCTGAGACAGCCGGCTGGACAATGGCCCGCCTCCTCGTCAGGAGCCGTCGGGGCCCAAGCGGTCAAGGCGGGCAGCCACGGGGCGCGGACTGGGCCCTCGCTCCGGGGCTGCGCTTCCTTATTCCGTCATTCCCGCGAAGGCGGGCTCGCGCTTTACTTCGGCGAAGCCGAACATCTAGGGGCGTTGCTCTTCGGTCGGTGGGTGCGAGGCATGGAGGATGCGATTACCCGCCGCTGATGCCCTTAAAAGTCCATGGATTCCCGCCTTCGCGGGAATGACGAGCGAAAGCAGATCACTCGAGGCACCCAACGGTCATCCGTTGCGTTTGTCACCGCACGCCTCCGCCCGCGCCTCCAGCTGTGCCTGCTCGCGAACGTTGCGCGTCAGTGATGCGGCCTCGCGGAACGCGGCCGCCGCATCGGCGTGGCGGCCCAGCTTGGACAGCAGGTCGCCGCGCACGGCCGGCAACGGGTGGTAGCCGTCCAGCGTGCCATCGGCGACCAGCCCGTCGACCAGCGCGAGTGCCGGCGCCGGCCCGTCCGCCATCGACACCGCGACTGCGCGGTTGAGCTCGATAACCGGCGACGGCGCGACCTGGCCCAGCCGCGCGTAGAGCGCCGCGATCCGTGCCCAGTCGGTGTCTTCGGGGCGGGCCGCGCGGGCGTGGCAGGCGGCGATGTCGGCCTGCAGCACGTAGACGCCATCGGTGCCGCCCAGCCGATGCGCACGCGCCAGCGCGGCCAGGCCGTGGCCGATCAGCAGGCGGTCCCAGCGCGCGCGGTCCTGCTCCAGCAGCAGGATCGGCGTGCCGTCGGGCTGCGTGCGCGCAGGGATGCGCGAGGCCTGGATTTCCATCAGCGCCAGCAGACCGTGCACCTCCGGCTCGCCGGGCAGCAGGCCGGCCAGCACGCGCCCCAGCCGCATCGCCTCCTGGCACAGCGCCGGCCGCATCCAGTCCTCGCCGGCCGTGGCGGCGTAGCCCTCGTTGAACACCAGGTAGACCACGCCGAGCACGGCCGCGAGGCGGTCGGCCAGGTCCTCGCGACGCGGCGCTTCGAAGCCGACCTGCCTGCTGGCGAGCGTCTTCTTGGCACGCACGATGCGCTGCGCGATGGTCGCCTCGGGTTGCAGGAAGGCGCGCGCGATCTCCGGCGTGGTCAGCCCGCCGAGCATGCGAAGGGTGAGCGCGACCTGCGCCTCGGTCGACAGCACCGGATGGCAGGCGGTGAACACCAGCCGCAGCAGGTCGTCGCCGATGCCGTCGTCGAGGCGGTCGGCATCGTCAGGCGCGGGCATGGCCGCGGGCTGCCGCAATTCGCCATAGCGGGCGTGGCGGTCGTCTATCAGGTCGCGGTGGCGGATGCGGTCGATGCCGCGGCGCTTGGCGGTCTGCATCAGCCACGCGCCGGGGTTGTCGGGCACGCCGTCGCGCGGCCAGTGCTCCAGCGCTGCGACCAGCGCGTCCTGCGCCAGGTCCTCGGCCTGGCCGACGTCGCGCAGCATCCGCGCCAGCCGCGCGATCAGCCTGGGCGACTCGATCCGCCACACCGCCTCGATGGTGCGGTGCGTGGCGTGCCGGGCGGTGTCGTCGGGCGGGGCCGCGTCCATGGACGCGGATCACACCATCGACCGGCCGCCGGGGCAAACCCGCGTGCACGACCGTGCCCCGTCCGCCGCGGCACCCTGCCTCACTCCGGACGCGCGCAGTTGACCATCCAGGGCTTGCCGTAACGGTCCACCAGCATGCCCCAGCGCAGCGCCCAGAACGTTTCCTGCATGGGCTGCTGGACCTGCCCACCCTCGGCCAGCGCCGCGAACACGCGCTCGGCCTCGTCCACGGTGTCGACCATCAGGTTGTTGACCGTGCCGGCGCCGGCGGGGGATTCCATCGGCGGGCCGTCGGCGCCCATCAACATCAGGCCGGGCGCCTCGACCTGGCTGTGCATGATCCAGTCGCGGCTGTCGGCCGGCATCTCGTCGGCCATCGGCGACTCGCCGTAGGTCAGCCGGAAGGTCACCTGCGCACCGATGGCGCGGGCATAGAAGTCGAACGCCTCGCGGCACTGGCCGTTGAACATCATGTAGGGAACGAGTTGCATGGGATTCTCCGGAAGCGGCAGGGGTCAAGGGCGTTAAACGGAAATGCTCAGCGCGAACGGGCGGCATCGCGCGGGCGCTGTTCCTGCGCGCGCAGCCCGGGGGTGAACGCCTCGCCGAAATCCTCGGCCTCGAACACCGGTCGGATCTCGATGTCGCTGGGGCCGTCATGCGGATTCGGGCAGCGCCGCACCCATTCGATCGCCTCGTCCATCGAGCGCACCTGCCACAGCCAGTACCCGGCGACGAGCTCCCTGGTCTCGGCGAACGGGCCGTCGATGACGGTGCGCGACGCACCATCGAAGCGCACCCGCGCGCCACGCGCGGTGGGGTGCAGGCCTTCGCCCGCCAGCATCACGCCGGCCTTGACCAGCTCCTCGTTGTAGCGGCCCATCGCCTCCAGCAGCCCGGTGGACGGCATCTGCCCGGCTTCGGACTGTTCGGTCGCCTTGACCAGCACCATCACGCGCATCGCGGTTCTCCCTCGCCTGTGGCGCCTGCAGCGGCGCCTTCAATGGGAGCGACGGGCGGGAGCCGGCGGAATCGACACGCGCGGCGAACTTTTTCCCGTCGCCCGGCCGGTGCGGGCATGATGGCCGCCCCCGTCCGCACCGCCGGAGCGCCCATGCACTTCCTGCTGCTGGTCTACAACGACGACACCCTGCTGGATGCGCTGCCCGGGGGCGAGTTCGATGCCCGCATGAAGGCGTGCTTCGAGCACGCCGACGAGCTCAGGCGCGACGGCCGGCTGCTGGGCTCGCAGCAGCTGGAGTCGGCGCGCAAGGCGCGCTCGGTGCGCATCCGCGACGGCCGCACCCAGGTGCTGGACGGCCCGTTCGCCAAAACCAAGGAAGTGCTGGCCGGCTACAACATCATCGAGGCCGACAGCCTCGACGAGGCGGTGGCGATCGCCGCGGAATTCCCGTGGGCGCAGACCGGGTGCATCGAAGTGCGCCCGATCCGCGACATGGCCGCGGTGCGCACGCGCGTGGGGGCCTCGACGGGCTGACCCCGCCTCGAACGCGTATGCTGACGGATCACGGTGCTCTGCATGGCGCCCGGACAGTGGCGATGACCTTGGCTTCCGACACCGAATTCCAGCGACTCCGGGCGCTGGACGCAACGCGCATTCTGGATTCCACGCCCGACCCGCTGTATGACGACATCGTCAGGTTGGCGTCGATGCTGTGCGCAGCGCCGATCGCGCTGGTGTCGCTGGTTGACCGCGAGCGGCAGTGGTTCAAGGCGCGTGAGGGCCTGGACGCCACCGAAACCCCACGCGACCAGGCGTTCTGCGACCACGCGATCCGTACGCCCGATGCGTTGATGGAAGTGCCCGACGCCACCGTCGACGCGCGCTTTTCCGACAACCCGCTGGTGCTCGGCGCACCGCACATCCGTTTCTACGCGGGCATGCCGCTTGTCACCGGCAACGGCCATGCGTTGGGCACGTTGTGCGTGATCGACCGTGAGCCGCGCCAGCTGGACGCGGCGCAGCGCGAAGCGTTGACGCGACTTGCCCGCCTGGTGGTGGCGCTGATGGAAGCCCGCCAACAGCGGCATCAGACTGCCTACGCGCAATTGGCCGCCAGCCGCACGCTGCAAGGGGCGGGCCCGGTTGTGGCCATCGTCGAGCTTCAGGGCTACGCCGGCCGGGTCGAGCGCGACGGCGCAGCGGCCACCGGCCTCCTGCTCCGCCAGTTGGCACAGACTGTCCAGGATGCGCTGCCGGAGGCCGGCGTGGCCATGCCCAGCGACGCCCATCCGGAGATCGTCACGATTGCCGAAGGCGTGCGAACCGACGATGTCTCGGCTCGGCTGACGACGGCGCTGGAGCACTTCTCGCGTCGGACCGGCGCCGCCTTGTGCCACGGCATCGCCGGAGGTGAAACAGACACGCCGATGGACGAGGTGTTCCTGCTGGCCGAGGAGGCGCTTACGCGCGCCCGTTCGAGCCGGGCCCGGTGCCCGGATCACTGAGCGGACCTGGACTGCCTCGAGCGCCGTCACGTTGCCTCGTCATGCGTGGCGCGGACCCATCGACATTGATCCACCAGGCGGCATCGTCACCGGGCAGGCACCTGCCGTGCCCCTAGCGCCATCCCCGCATCACGCGCCGGCGCGCACCGGCAGCCCGAGCGCGGACGCCAGCGCGCGCACCGCATCGTCGTCGCGCCGGTAGGCCAGCCACGCCGCGCTTTTGTCCGAACCGGCATCCCACACCCACAGCGTGTAGCCGTGCTGGCGCAGCGTCGCATGCGCTTCGGCCATCAGCGATTCGGGGTCGGTGTCGGCATCGGGTTCGTCAATGCCGAAATCGATCGGCACGTCCACGCGCGCGGCCAGCTGGGTCAGGCCGTCGGCCAGCGCGGCCGCGTCGTCGACGTCGACCTGCACGCTGGAACGCCAGTCGGTGACGGCCGCCAGCGCGGCCACCGGATCCGCGTCGCCGTCATTGCCGCCGGCCGCCAGCCATGCCTCCTGCCACGCCGCGAACTGCTCGCGCGCGGACTCTTCATCGTCGGGATTGACGTAGAGCAGCCACTGCCACGCCAGCTGCTCGGTGGCGGCGTCCTCGTCGATGTCGTCGCCGCCGTCCAGGCCATGGGCGAAGTTGTCGTCGGGATCGAATTCGTCAGCGCTCATCGCATCGGCTCCGGGCGGGCGGTCACCACGGCAGCGGCTGGCCGTTGGCATGGACGAAGGATCCGGTTGTCGCGAGCGTCAGCTCATCCAGGCGCTGCACCAGTTGCGCGGCCGCGTCGTCGGGCTGGATGTCGCCGGTGCCGCCGACCATGTCGGTGGCGACGTAGCCCGGGTGCAGCAGCCCCACCGCGATGCCGCGCTTCTCAAGGTCCACCGCCAGCGACTTGCCGATGGCGTTCACCGCCGCCTTCGAGGCCCTGTAGCCGTAATACCCGCCGGAGGTGTTGTCGGCCACCGAACCCATGCGGCTGGTGATGATGCCGACCTTCGCACCCTCGCCCAGCCGCCCCTGCAGGGCGTGCACGGTGCGAAGCGGGCCGAGGGCATTGATCTCGAACTGCCGGCGCATGCGCTCGAACGCCTCGTCGTCGAGCGCGTCCAAAGCCTCGCGGCCGAGGATGCCGGCATTGCACACCAGCACGTCGATGCGGGTATCGCCCAGCCGCTCGGCCAGGACGGCAAGTGCCTTGCCGTCGGTGACGTCGACGCCCGCCTCGACCTGGGCGCCGGTGGCGTCGAGTTCGGGACTGGACTGGCGGCAGGCAGCGATGACGCGGTCGCCACGCGCGGCATAACGCCGGGCCAGCGACAGGCCGATGCCACGGTTGGCGCCGGTGATCAGGACGGTGGGCATGGGGCGGCTCCTGTTGATGTGGGCCTACTGCAATGGCGGCGGCGGAGCGGGTGATCAACCCCGTGGACCGGATTCCTGCCGGCAACGCCGGGCGACCCGATGCCATGCCGGCGCCGTGTGGCATCCCCACGGCAAGGTCCACAACGCCCTGCCGCTGTCACTGCAGCCTCGCCGTCGTTACGCTGGCGCGCTTCCCGCAGGGCGCAGCCATCGATGAGACACGGCCTCTCCTTCCACCATCCGGTCGCCTTCTGGCTGGGGTGCTTTGCGGTCGTCGCCGGGGTGCTGGCGCACATGCCGATGTTCTGGATGGGGCGCTACACCGACTGGCAGATGGTCGGCATGCCGATGGACGCGACCATGTGGTCGGGCATGGTCATGATTCCGGTCGGGCTGGCGCTGTCGGCCTTTGGGCTGATGCCGCGGCTGGCGCAGATGCGGCAGACCCTGCACGGCGACACGCAGGCCGTGCACTTCCATGTCGCCGACGGCATCGCCGCTCAACCGCGAGCACTGGAAGCTGGTGTGGGTGCTGGTGGTCGGCGCTTGCGGTGGACGTGATGAAGCCGGCCACGCTCGGCTTCGTGATGCCGGGCATGAGCCTGGAGTACGACATCAGCAAACCGACCGCCAGCGTGCTGGCGCTGGTCGCGCTGACCGGCACCACGGTGGGATCGGTGCTGTGGGGCCGGATGGCCGATGCGTTCGGGCGCCGCGCGGCGATCCTGCTGTCGGCGCTGATGTTCATCGGCACGGCGATCTGCGGAGCGATGCCGACCTTCGGCTGGAACCTGGCGATGTGCTTCCTGATGGGCGCCTCCGCTGGCGGGCTGCTGCCCATCACCTTCACCCTGATGGCCGAGACCGTGCCGGCCGCGCACCGCGGCTGGCTGCTGGTCGCGCTGGGCGGCGTGGGCACGTCGGCCGGTTACCTGCTGGCCGCGGGCGCGGCGGCGTGGCTGGAGCCGATGTTCAGCTGGCGCATCCTGTGGTTGCTGGGCCTGCCGACCGGCGCGCTCATCATCTTCCTCAACCGCTACATCCCGGAGTCGCCGCGCTTTTTGTCCAACGCCGGACTGGAGCACGAGGCGCGTGCGGTGCTGGCGAAATTCGCGGGGACGCCCGCGGCCGGCGCGATCGAGGCGGATGATGCCCGGCACCCGGGGCCGCCGGTGATCGACGAGCAGCACCCGGTCACCGGCCTGCGCGCCCTGCTGCGCGGCCGCCATGCGCGCATCAGCTGGGGCCTGCTGCTGGCCGGGCTGGCGTGGGGGCTGGTGAACTTCGGCTTCCTGCTGTGGCTGCCGGTCAACCTGGTGCAGATGGGCGTGGAGGCGGCCGCGTGCCAGCGCGCTGCTGGCGCGCTCGGCGGTGCTGGCGCTGCCGGGCATCGCCGTGGTGATCTGCGCTGTACCACCGCTGGAGCAGCGTGCGCGCGCTGGTGCTGTTCATCGGCCTGACGTCGCTGGCGCTGCTGGCGTTCGTGGTGATCGGCGCGCTCGGCCTGAAGTCGCAGGCCGTCATCGTCGCCGCCACCGTGGCGCTGCTGGTCAGCGTCAGCGGCGTGATCGCGATGCTGATCCCGTACGCGGCCGAGATCTACCCGGTGCACCTGCGCGGCACCGGCGCGGGCGTGATCGCCGCCAGCTCCAAGTCCGGCGGTATCCTCGGCGCCGGGCTGGGCGTGATGGGGTTCTTCGCCAACTTCACCGTATCGGCACTGGTGCTGGCGGTGCCGATGGCGGTGGCCGCGGTGATCCTGTTGCGCCATGGCGTAGAGACGCGCGGGCACCGGCTGGAGGACATCCAGCAGGCGCTGGGGTCGTGAGCCGGCACGCTCACGCACAGTTGCCGGGCGTGGCGCTAGCGTCGCGCTTCCTTCCATCGCCCGGACCCGCACGATGACGCACGCCGCCCTGTCTGCCCGCCACGCCTGTCACGCCGCCGTCCTGTCGCTGGCGACACTCGTCCTGGGCGCTTGCCAGACCCCGGTTGCGGCCGGCCAGGCCGGCACCACCGGCACGGTGGAAGGCCGGGTGGTGGCCATCGACCGCGACCCCTGGATGTACGACGGCAACGCGACGATGCAGGTCGACACCGCATCCGGCGCGGTGACGGTGGAGATCCCGGCGCGGCTCAACCTCTGCCCGGCGCCGGGTGTCGGCGCATTCCCGGAGATCGAGGTGGGCGACCGCATCCGCGCCCGCGGCGAGGTAGGCAGTGAGGGCCGCATCACCGTATGCAACGGCGCCGGGCACGCACTGCAGCGGCTGGACTGACCGTCCGACGCGACGGGACGGGTGTAGCGACGGGGTCACAGACCCCCGCAATGGGGGCCTGATTCAACGCACCTGCAGGCGGCTCACCGCCCGCGCGTGCGGGCGCGGCGGATCGATTCGGCGCGGGCGCCGGCCGTGGAGGTCGAGCGGCGCGCGGTCTTCCTGGTCGCGCGCTTGGCCGGCGTTTTCGAAGCCGGCTTCTTCGTGGCCGGGACACCGGCCGCAGCCTTCCTGGATACCGTCTTCTTCGCTGCCGTCCTGGTCGCCGTCGTCCTGGTCGAGGTTTTCTTGACCCCGGCCTTCTTGGTAGCCGACTTCTTCGTCGTCGATGTTGCCGCGTTGCCTGCGGCGGGTGCGCGGGTCGTCCTCCCTGTCGGCGTTTTCTTCAACACACGCTTGGCGGCCTTGCGCGCACCGGCGGGTGCGTCCTTGTGCGAAGGCGGCAACCGGGATGCGGCGCGCTTGCCGCCCATGCCGATCAGCCGGTTGTCGCCCATCACCTCCTCGTCGCCGGTGACGCGCGCGATGACAAAGCTCACCAGCTTGCCGATCAGGCTGCCCGGGCCATCCCAGTACTCGATGCTGCGCACTTCGACCTCCAGCAGCACCAGGTTGGGGTCGTCCTTGCCGCCGGGGAAAAACGCCTTCATCGCATCGTTCCACAGCCGCCCGATACGGCGGCGGTCGCGGTTCACCGACGCGGTGCCGGCCAGCGACACATAGGTGTTGCGGTCCCTGGAGGCGTAGGCGAGGTTGACCTTCGGATAGCGCGCGATCTCTGCCACCTTGGGGCTGTCGGCCTCGGTGAAGAACCACACGCGCTTGCCGTCGAAGGCGCTGTCCTGGGTGGAGAGCGGGCGGCTCACCAGGAACCCGTCGGGGCCGACGGTGGTGAGCATCGCGGTGTCGATCTTCTCGAGCAGTTCGGCAATCTGCCGGACGGTCTTGCGGGCCATGGAGCGTGCAACCTGGGGAGGGACGCGCAGTGTCTCCGCATCGCATGGCAGTGGACGTGAATGCCGCGGCGACGTGCCGGGATGGTGGGCCCACCAGGACTCGAACCTGGAACCAAAGGATTATGAGTCCTCTGCTCTGACCATTGAGCTATAGGCCCGCGATGGGCACGGATTGTACGGGCATGGCGCGCAGGCGTGCCGGGACGACGTCAGGACAGGGCCCATAAAAAGGCCCCGCGATGCGGGGCCTCGTGTGACACGGATGCGGCCGGTGCGCCGGCTGGATCAGTCGATGTCGAGGAAGCTGCGCAGCTGTCTCCGAGCGGCTCGGGTGGCGCAGCTTGCGCAGCGCCTTGGCCTCGATCTGGCGGATGCGCTCGCGGGTGACGTCGAACTGCTTGCCGACTTCCTCCAGGGTGTGGTCGGTGTTCATGTCGATGCCGAAGCGCATGCGCAGCACCTTGGCTTCGCGCGGGGTCAGGCCGGCGAGCACGTCGCGCACGGTTTCGGTCAGGTTGATGTTGGTGGTCGCCTCGATCGGGGACATCACGTTGGTGTCCTCGATGAAGTCGCCGAGGTGCGAATCCTCGTCGTCGCCGATCGGCGTCTCCATCGAGATCGGTTCCTTGGCGATCTTCATGACCTTGCGGATCTTGTCCTCGGGCATGTCCATTTCCTTCGCCAGCTCTTCCGGCGTGGCCTCGCGGCCGTACTGCTGGAGCATCTGGCGGGAGATGCGGTTGAGCTTGTTGATCGTCTCGATCATGTGCACCGGGATGCGGATGGTGCGCGCCTGGTCGGCGATCGAGCGGGTGATCGCCTGGCGGATCCACCAGGTGGCGTAGGTCGAGAACTTGTAGCCGCGGCGGTATTCGAACTTGTCGACCGCCTTCATCAGGCCGATGTTGCCTTCCTGGATCAGGTCGAGGAACTGCAGGCCGCGGTTGGTGTACTTCTTGGCGATGGAGATCACCAGGCGCAGGTTGGCCTCGACCATTTCCTTCTTGGCCTTGCGCGCCTTGGCTTCGCCGTAGGCCATCGCGCGGTTGATTTCCTTGATGTCGGCCAGCGTCAGGTGCAGCGCCTGTCTCGATGGCGATGGTGGCTTCCTGCTCGGCGATGATCTGCTCGCGCACGTCGCGCAGGCCCGAGCGACCACTTCTGCTTGCGCTTGAGCAGCTCGTCGACCCAGCTCCAGGTTGGTCTGGTTGCCTTCCCAGGCGCGGATGAAGTCCTTGCGCGGCATCTTGGCCGACGCGGGTGGACAGGTCGAGGATGCGGCGCTCGTGGTCCTTGATCTGTGCCGACCACCTCGCGCAGCTTGCGCACCAGCGTGTCGGTCAGCGGCCAGCGGCAGCTTGAAGGTGACGAAGATCTCGGCCATCTCCTCGCGCAGCTTGAGCACGCGTCTTGTGGCCGGGGCCGTGCTTGGCGTAGGCCTTCTGGAACTTGGCGTACAGCGTCGGCCAGCGCCTCCATGCGGCGCGCGACTTCGGCCGGATCCGGACCGGTCGGGCCGGCGTCGTCGGCTTCGTCGTCATCGCCGTCGTCGGCCTCGTCTTCCTCGTCCTCGGCCTCGGCCTCGGCGGCGGCGGCGGCGTCCACGCCGGACTCGGCCGGCGGCCGGCTCCTCGCAGGTCGATGAAGCCGACCACGATCTCGGCCAGGCGCTTCTTGCCGGCCTTGTGCAGCTCGTAGTCTTCGAGCAGCAGCTGGATCGACCACGGGAAGCTGGCCAGCGAGGCCTGCACCTGGTTCAGGCCTTCCTCGATGCGCTTGGCGATGGCGATTTCGCCTTCGCGGGTCAGCAGCTCGACCGTGCCCATCTCGCGCATGTACATGCGCACCGGGTCGGTGGTGCGGCCGCCTTCGGTATCCAGCGCGGTCAGCGCGGCGGCGGCTTCCTCGGCGGCGGTGTCGTCGACCTCGCGGCCGCTGGCGCTTGCGCCGGCGAGCAGCAGCGTTTCGGCATCGGGCGCAACTTCGTGCACCTCGATGCCCATGCCGTTGATCATGCCGATGATGTCTTCGATCTGCTCCGGATCGACGATGTCGTCGGGCAGGTGGTCGTTGACCTCGGCATAGGTCAGGTAGCCCTGCTCCAGGCCCTTGCTGATCAGCATGCTTGATGTCGGACTGGGGGGCCTGACGTTCGTTGGCCATGGACTTGGGCCACCGGGGTATGGGGCAAAGGGAACCCGTGATTATACCAGTCGCACGGATGGGGTCCGGCGAGCCTGCGCGTGCCGAGGCCGGTTGCCGGAACGGCGATGGACGGCTGGATTCGCGCGCCGCAGCGTCGCAGCCCCGTCAGGGCGCGCAGCAGGAAGGTCACCGGGCCGTCGTTGACCAGGCTGACCACCATATGGGCACCGAAGCGCCCGGTTTCCACCCCGCGGCGTGACGTTCGCCGGCACGCTTCGACCAGCCGGTTGAAGCCGGTTCAGCCTCCTCCGGCGCGGCCGCGGTGCTGAAGCCGGGCCGCATGCCGCTGCGGGTGTCGGCGGCCAGGGTGAACTGGCTGACCAGCAGCAGGCCGCCGCCGGTGTCGGCCAGCGAGCGGTTCATCCGGCCCTGCGTCGTCGGCGAACACCCGGTAGCCGAGCAGGCGCTCGGCCATGCGCGCGACCTGCGCCTCGCCGTCGCCGGGCTCGACCGCCGACCAGCGCCAGCAGGCCGGGGCCGATCGCGCCGACCGGATCGCCGTCGACGGTGACGCGGGCCTGGGTGACGCGCTGGATCAGGGCGAGCATGGGTCGGGAATCGGGAATCGGGAATCGGCGAATCGGGAATCGGGAATCGGGAATCGGGGAAATCATCGGGTACCTCCTCCTGTCACCCGGGGCACCGTCCTGTCATCCGAGCACACGAAGGGATCTGCGTTCCTGCGGCACGAGTGGGCGACGCACGGCAGATCCCGCGCTGGCTCGGATGCGCGGGATGACATGCAACCGGTCACCCTCGCACTCGGCTAAACTGGCATGCATGGCCCCTCTGCTCGCCCGTGTCCTGCACCTGCTCGCCGCCCTGGTCGGCCGCCTGCCGTGGCCGTGGCTGCTGCGGCTGGGCGATGGGCTGGCTGCGTTCTGGCGCGCGCGGGACGTGCGCGAAAGCCGGGTGGCGCGGCGCAACCTGGAGCTGGCGTTCCCGACGCTGGCGCCGGCCAGCGCGCCAGGCGCTGCATCGCCGCGATCCTGCGCACCACCGCGCGCCAGGCGCTGGAAACCGCTGCGCCTGTGGACCCGGCCGCATGCGCGACAACCTGGCCCTGATCCGCGAGATCGCACGGCGCGCCGCTGTTCGATGCGGCCCTCGCCGCGGGGCCGCGGCGTGATCGTCGCCGCGCCGCACTACGGCAACTGGGAGCTGCTCAACCAGTGGCTGGCCGCGCGCACGCCGCTGGCGATCCTGTACCGCGCCGCCGGAGTCGGCCGTGGGCGAGGCCTTCCTGCGCGCGTGCGCGCGACGATGCCGACCGCGTCGACCCAGGTCCGCGCCGAAGGCCCGGGCGTGCGCCAGCTGTTCAAGCGGCTGAAGGAGCGGCGGCGTGGTCGGCATCCTGCCCGACCAGCAGCCCAAGGCCGGCGACGGCGAGTTCGCGCCGTTCTTCGGCGTGCCGGCGCTGACCATGACCCTGCTGGCCGGCTGGCCGAGCGCACCGGCGCCACGCGTGCTGTTCGCCTGGTGCGAGCGCATCGAGTCCGTCGACGGCGCGGCACCGGCGTTCGCCCTGCACGTCGAGGCGGCGCCGGCGGCCATCGCCGATCCCGACCCGCGCGTCGCGGTGGCCGCGCTCAACGCCGCGCGTCGAACGCATCGCGCGCCGCGATCCGGCGCAGTACCAGTGGACCTACAAGCGCTATACGCTGCGGCCGCCCGGCAGCGGCGAAGCCGAACCCGTACCGGGATCCGCGACTGGACTGACCGCCGGGCGCACGCAGGAGCAGCCATGCGGCACGACGACTTCGAACCGGCACCGATGCCGGTCCACGACGGCGCGACGCCGGGGACTGGCAGCCGCTGCCGGCCCGGGCGCGTGCCCTGTTCCTGGCGGGCACGACGCCTGCCGTTGGCCCTGCCGATGGCGATCGTCGCGGCGGTCCTGGCGCGAACTGGCCGAGCGCTGGCTGTTCCCGGGCGCGTCGTGGGCGGCGGCGGGCGCCGGGCTGGTGCTGGCACTCGCGTTCGGCGCTGTGGCTGGGGCGGCAAGCGCCATGCCACACCGCGCTGGCGGCTCGACGACGACGGCCTGGCGGTGCGCCGCGGTCGCCTGTGGCGCAGCGAAACCCGCGTGCCGGCCAGCCGCGTGCAGCACCTGGACCTCAAGCACGGCCCGCTGGAGCGGCGCCGCGCGCTGGCCACGCTGGTGGTGCACACCGCCGGCACGCGCAACAGCGCCGTCACCGTCGCCGCACCTGGACGCCGCCGACGCCGAACGCCTGCGCGACGCGCTGGCCCGGCAGATCGAGAGCGATGACGACTGACCTGCACGCCACCTGACGGCATCGCCGCAGCTGACGCGGCGAGCGAACCCAGCGCCGCCGACGCCGAGCACCGCCTGCACCCGATGTCCTGGCTGTTCGTGCTGCTGGCGCAGCTCAAGCAGTTCATCGTGCCGCTGGTCGCGCTGCTGCGTGTTCGGCCGGCGCGGCGACCGCAACGACCTGCATGGGCTGCTGGTCGCGCGTCGGCGTCGCTGGTCGGCTGGTCTCGCTGTGGCAGTACTTCACCTACCGCTACCGGCTGCTCGGCGACGGCTGGTGGTGCGCAGCGGCCTGCTGCAGCGCAGCCTGCGCGAGATCCCGTTCGCGCGCATCCACAACGTCGCCGCTGCACCAGTCGCTGCTGCACCGCCTGTTCGGCGTGGCCGAGGTGCGGCTGGAATCGGCCGGCGGCAACAAGCCCGAAGCGCAGATGCGCGTGCTGCGGCTGGACGACGCGCTCGCGCTGGAAGCCCTGGTGCGCCGCCGCGGCACGTCGCCGGGCGTGGCCGGCGCGGCGCCTGTCGAGCAGGCCGACATGTCTTGCTGGCGCTGCCGCCGGGCGAAGTGATCCGGCTGGGCCTGATCTCCAACCGCGGCTGATCGTGGTGGGCGCGGCGTTCGCCGGCCTGTCGCAGTTCAGCCCACGCCTGTTCCCAACCTGCTGGAGCGCTGGGGCGAGGCCCTGTTCGGCTATGCGGATGCGCAGGCGTTCTCCGTCGGCGATTACGCACTGGCCGGCACCAGCCTGGTGATCGCGCTGGTGCTGCTGGTGCGCCTGCTGTCGGTGGTGCTGGCGCTGCTGCAGTACCACGGCTTCCGGCTGAGCGAGAACGGCCGCCGGCTGACCGTGGAACGCGGCCTGCTGGCGCGTTGGCGCACCAGTGCCTCGCGCCGGCGGATCCAGGCCTGGACGCTGCGCGAAGGCCTGCTGCACCGCTGCTGGGTCGACGCAGGCTGGAGGTGGACACCGCGGTGGCCGAAGACGGCGACCAGCAGCGCAGCCTGCGCGAAGCTGGCACCGATCGCCACGCCCGCGCGCTGCGACGCACTGATCGCAACACCTGCTGCCGCGCGGCGGCTGGACCACGCTGCCGTGGCAGGCGCTGCCGCCGGCCGCGTGGTGGCGGCTGTTCCTGCCCGGCGCGTGGCTGCCGCCGCTGCTGGCGGCGGTGCTGGCATGGCGCTTCGGGCCGTGGGGCTGGCTGGTGCTGGCTGTGGCTGCCCTGGTCGGCATTCAAGGCGCGGCAACACGCGCGGCGGATCGCCTTCGCCATCGGCGCTGAACTGGTCGCGGTGCGCGAGGGCTGGTGGACGCCGCCACTGGCGCTTCGCCGAGCTCGACAAGCTGCAGGCGCTGGAACTGGTGCGCTCGCCCATCGACCGCCGCTGCGGCACGGCGACGCTGTGGCTGGACACCGCCGGCGCCGGTGCGCTGGCACCGCCGCTGCGCATCCGCTTCCTGCCCGAGGCCGATGCACAGGCGCTGTACGCGCGGCTGTCGGGGGAACTGGCGCGGCGCCGCCTGCGCTGGTGAAGCCGGCACGGGCGCGCGGGCGCAGGGCGACCGGCGCCGGTGACCTCAGGGCGCGGGGCGCTTGTCGATGCCGAATTCGGTCCAGTGGCGACGCAGACGGCGGGTTTCCTCGCGCACGCCGCGGTTGAAGGCGATGCCCTCCTGCGTGACATAGCCGCGCGCGTGGTCCAGGTGCAGCACGATGGCACGGTGGCGGATGCGCTTGCCGGCGATGCCGGCGTTCTCCAGGCGCTCGCCGAACTCGCGGTCCTCGCCCCCGTACTTCAGGCGCTCGTCGAAACCGTTGATCGCCAGTGCATCGTGCCGGGCGACCGACGCACTGTGCCCGTTCCAGCTGGCGCGGGCCGGGCTGATGGCGTCCAGCAGCGCGCCCAGCCGCGGCCCGGCGGTCAGCTTGAGGTTGCGTCGCGAGGCGGGCATGCCGCGCGCGCGCAGCCACGCCGCGTCGAAGCAGCGGCCGCTGCGGATGTCGTCCAGGCCGATCGCGTGCGAGGTGTCCATCGGCAGCTTGTGGTAACCGCCCGACAGGAACCGGCCCGGTTCGCGCAGCTTCAGATGGGTGGACACGAAATCCGCGCGCGGGATGCAGTCGCCGTCGGTGAACACCAGGTAGTCGGCGCGCGCCTCGCGGATCGCCATGTTCAGCGCCTCGCACTTGCGGAAGCCGTCATCGGCCTGCCACAGGTGGCGTACCGGCACGGGCAGCTGGCCGCGCAGGGCCTCGATACGCTGGCGCGTGTCGTCGCGGCTGCCGTCGTCGGCCACCAGCACCTCGAAGTCGCTCCGGTCCTGCGCGCCGAACCCCACCAGCACCTTCTCCAGCCAGTCGGGCTGGTTGTAGGTGGTGAAGATGACGCTGGCGGCGGGGACGGAGGCGGTCTCGGGCATGGCGCGAAGGGTACCCTGTCGGCCCCGCCACGCGCCCGTCCCCGCCGAGCCCCGCGCATGCGTCCCGACCGCCCGCTGCTGTCCGCCACCGTCATCACCTTCAACGAGGCCGACCGCCTGGGCGAATGCCTGGCGTCGCTGGCGTTCTGCGACGAGATCCTGGTGGTGGACTCCGGCTCGACCGACGCCACCTGCGACATCGCCCGCGCCCACGGCGCGCGCGTGCTGGTGCGTCCCTTCGACGGCTTCCGCCGGCAGAAGCAGTACGCCGTCGAGCAGGCGGCACACGACTGGGTGCTCAGCCTGGACGCGGACGAGCGGATCGATGCGCGCCTGCGCGAGGCGATCCTCGCCGAGCGCGACGCCGGCTTCGCCACGGCCGCCGGCTACCGGTTCGCCCGCGCATCGGAATACTTCGGCCGTTACCTGCGCCACGGCGATGCCTACCCGGACCGGCAGCTGCGTCTGTTCGACCGCCGCCGCGGCGGCTGGCGCGGCGATCGCGAGATCCACGAGACCGCCAGCGTCGATGGCGTCGTGGCGACGCTGCCGGGCGAGCTGCTGCACCGGCCGTTCCGGTCGTTCGACCACCAGCTGGCCAAGTCGCACCAGTACGCCCGCATGATGGCCGAGCACGCGCATGCGCGCGGCCGGCGCGCGTCGTGGCTGAAGATCCTGCTGGCGCCGCTGGGCCGGCTGCTCGGCGGCTACCTGCTCAAGGGCGGCTTCCGCGACGGCGGCCCGGGCCTGGTGTACGCGCTGGTCACGGCGAACTACGCGCGCGAGAAGGCGATCCGGCTGTGGCTGCTGCAACGCGCCTCGCAAGACCGCGACGCGCCAAGCGGCTGACCACGCGGGATGACAAGGCCGGGGCGTGAGTCAGGGAGAACCTCTGCGCTCCACGCCGTCCTTCCCGCAAAGGCGGGAGCCCCGTGACTCCTGGCTCAGTGCTGCGACGTCGTGCCGGCACCAGACCACGATGGCGGGCGCATCCAGCATCGCCACGCATGCATCCATGCCCGCCGCGGCACGACCGGATACAGCGGATGACCGCTCAGCCGCGCTTGCGCACCCGCGCGTAGAAGAATCCGTCCATGCCGCCCTCGCCCGGCAGGCGCTGCCGGCCGGCGCCGGCGCCATGCCCGAAGTCGTCGGGCAATACCTCGGCCACCGCGTCGGCGGTGCGCGCCAGGAAGGCCTCGACCTGCGCTGCGTTCTCCTCGCGCAGGATCGAGCAGGTCGCGTACAGCAGCACGCCGCCCGGCGCCAGCAGCGGCCACAGCGCATCGAGCAGCCGCGCCTGCAGTGTCGACCAGCGCGGCGATGTCGGACTGCGCGCCGGTGCAGCAGGATGTCGGGCTGGCGGCGCACGATGCCGGTGGCCGAGCACGGCGCGTCGAGCAGGATCGCGTCGAACGGCGTGCCGTCCCACCAGGCGTCCGGGTCGCGCGGCATCGGCCGCAGCAGCGTGCGTCGACGCCGAGCGCCAGGCGCGTCGAAGGTTGTCGCGCACGCGGCGCAGCCGCGCGCGCGTCGATGTCCAGCGCGGTCACGCGCAGCGACGGATCGCGTTCGAGCAGGTGCGCGGTCTTGCCGCCGGGCGCGGCGCAGGCATCGAGCACGCGCGCGCCGCGGCGGCGGCGCCAGCGCATCGGCCACGCGCTGCGCGGCGCCGTCCTGCACCGAGACCGCGCCGTCCGCGAAGCCGGGCAGCGTCGGCGACCGGCAGCGGCTGCGTCCAGGCGCAGCGCATCGCGGCAGCGTCGGCATCGGCGTCGGCGCGCGATGCCGGCCTCGCTGCAAGCGCGCCAGGTAGGCGTCGCGCGACGTCGCAGCGCGCGGTTCACGCGCAGCCACATCGGCGGCGTCGCTGCGCGCTGGCGGCGAAGATCGCGTCGGCCTGCGTCCGGCCAGTCGTCGCGCGAGCGCTGCGCGCAGCCAGTCCGGCCACTGCGCGCCGGCATCGGCCGGCGGCAGGCCTTCGCGCTGTGCGCGCCGCAGCAGCGCGTTGACCAGCCCGGCCTGGTGCGGCGCGGCCCAGCGCGCGCGCCGCTTCCACGGTGGCAGCGACCGCCGCATGCGCCGGCAGGCCCAGCGGATCGAGCTGGGCGAGGCCGGCATAGCAGCAGCGCACGCAGCTCGTCGTCGCGCCGGCCCAGCGGCTTCGGCATCCACTGCGTCGAGCGCCGCGTCGAAGCGCGCCGCGCTGGCGCAGCGCGGCGAAGCAGATCGCCTCGACCAGCGCGCGGTCGCGCGGGTCGGCCAGCGCGGGCAGGGCCGCGGCCAGCTCGGCCTTCAGCGAGCGGCCGCGGTGCAGCACCGCGTCGAGCACGCGCGCGGCGACTGACGCGCGGCGCCGACGCCATGCGCGCTCATGCGTCGCGCGAGGTCGCGGCGGGCGTTGAGGTAGTCGGCGGCGGTGATCGCCCTGCCGCCTTCGCGCTGCAGCACGCGGATGCGCAGCACGCCCTCGCCGCAGGCGATGTCGATGCCGTCGCGGCCGGCGCGCAGCACGCGTGCCCGGCGCGGCGCGCATGCGCCTGCGTCCAGCGCGACCGCGCCGTGGATGCGCAGGCGCTCGCCGGCGAGCTGCGCCTCGGCCACCGGCCACGGATTGAAGGCGCGCACCTTGTCGGCCAGCGCGCGCGGCCGGCTGCGACCAGTCGAGCCTGGCCTCGGCCTTGTCGAGCTTGTGCGCGTAGGTCACGCCCTCCTCCGGCTGCGGCTGCGGCGGCGGGCGGATGCCGGCGCGCAGCAGGCCCAGGCCATCGGCCAGCACCTGCGCGCCGAGCGCGGCCAGGCGGTCGTGCAGCTGGCCGCCGGTTTCGTCCGCGCCGATCGGCGAGCGCCTGCGACAGCAGCACCGGGCCGGTGTCCAGGCCCTTCTCCATCTGCATCAGGCACACGCCGGTCTCGCGTGTCGCCGGCCTCGATCGCGCGCTGGATCGGCGCCGCGCCGCGCCAGCGCGGCAGCAGCGAGGCGTGCACGTTCCAGCAGCCGTGCGCGCGGGATGTCGAGCACCGACTGCGGCAGGATCAGGCCGTAGGCGACCACGACCATCAGGTCGGGCTGCAGCGCGCGCAGTGCGTCCTGCGACGCCGGCGCGCTTGAAGTTCTCCGGCTGCAGCACCGGGATGCCGCGCTGCGAGCGCCTCGCAGCTTGACCGGCGACGGCGTCAGCCCGCGCCCGCGCCCGGCCGGGCGGTCGGGCTGGGTGTAGACGGCGACCACTTCGTCGCGCTGCGCGGCGGCGCGCAGGCAGGGCACGGCGAATTCCGGCGTGCCGGCGAAGACGATCCGCAAGCGCGGCTCTCAGACGGGGCGGCGTGCGGACGCGGTCGACGCCGTCGGCCGTCCGGGGCGTCAGGCGTCGCGGCGCTGCTTGGCCAGCTTCTTGCGCACCATCTCGCGCTTGAGCGGCGAGAGGTAGTCGACGAACAGCTTGCCGTCCAGGTGGTCCATCTCGTGCTGGATGCACACCGCCAGCAGGCCGTCGGCCTCGAGCTCGAACGGCTGGCCGTCGCGGTCGAGCGCCTCGCACCGTGATCTGCGTCGGCGCGGGTCACGTCGGCGAAGATGCCGGGCACCGACAGGCAGCCTTCCTGGTAGACCTGCTCGCCGTCGCGGGCGGTGATCTCCGGGTTGATGAACACCAGCGGCTGGTCCTTGTCCTCGGTCACGTCGATCACCATGAAGCGCTGGTGCACGTCGACCTGGCTGGCGGCCAGGCCGATGCCGGGCGCCTCGTACATGGTCTCGAACATGTCGTCGAGCAGCTGCTGGAACGCCGGCGTCGGCGACGCGCGCGGGATCGACCGGCGCCGCCTTGGTGCGCAGGCGCGGGTCGGGGAATTCGAGGATGGGGAGCAGGGCCATGGCGGGAACATGCGGGGCGGCGGGTCACAACCGCGAGCGGCGGTGCGATTGTACCGCGCATTGACGCCGGCCGCTTGCAACGCGCGCGGTCTTGTGGGCTATAGTGCGCCTGGCTGTCGGGGGAAACTTGCCAAGGGGAATCAGGGAGATGGCCGCCATGCTTAAACGCGTTTCTCACGGTTGCTGACGCGCCGTCGCGCTGCTCGACTGTCGCCACGCTACGCGGCGTCGCCGCCGCAGGAACTGCGCGGCGACCATCCCGACACCTACGTGGTGAAGCGGGGCGACACGCTGTGGGACATCGCCGGCCGCTTCCTGCAAGCGCCCGTGGCTGTGGCCGGAAATCTGGCAGGCCAACCCGCAGATCAAGAACCCGCACCTGATCTATCCGGGCGACGTGCTCAGCCTGGCCTACCTGGACCGCGTCGCGCGTGCAGCCGCGGCCCGCGCGAGCGAGGCGCCGATCAACGCGATCCCGCTGTCGCGAGATCGAGCCGTTCCTGAAGGACCTGCGCGTGGTCGACAGCTTCGAAGACCTGCCCTACGTGGTCGGCCTCGAGGAAGACCGCCTGCGCAGCAGCACGCGGCCAGGTCGCCTACGTCCGCGGCCTGGCCGGCGCGCAGCCCGGCCAGCGCTACGCGGTGGTGCGCCCGACCGGCGCTACACGCACGTCGACCGCGCCGCGACTGCTGCGACACTGCGCGCAGCACGACGACCTGGACTTCGCGCGGCCAGCACATGCTGCGACGTCGAGCACGATGTGGACCGACACCGTGGTGCCCGAGCAACGGCACGCGAGTTGCTCGGCTACGAGCTGATGCAGATGACCACCGGCACCGTCAGCCGCGGCGAAGTCGGCGGCATCGAGGCCACGCACCCTGCTGCTGGACGACGAGGGCCGCGAAGTCCGCGTCGGCGACCGCCTGATCCCGGTCGAGGCCCAGCCCTACGACCTGCAGTTCTTCCCGCATCCGCCCAAGCAGCAGCTCGACTACGGCACGCGCGCAGGTGCTGGCGGTGGCCGACACGCTGACCACCGGCGGCCCGCGCGACGTGGTCGCGCTGTCGGTCGGCGCCCGCGACGGCATCGACAACGGCACCGTGTTCTCGATCTGGCGCGCGGGCACGCTACGCGGTCGACCGCGTCAAGGTCGGCTACGACCGCAGCGACGGACACCGTCGGCCGCGCGATCGCAGGTGCGCCTGCCGGACGAGTTCGCCGGCCACGTGATGGTGTTCCGCACCTTCGACAAGGTCAGCTACGGCCTGGTGATGGACAGCATCAAGCCGACCCGCGTCGGCTACGAGCTCAAGCACCCGGACGCGCCGTACTGACGACGCGCCGGCGTTCACGGCGTTTTCCTACGCACACCGCGACGGCGCCCGAGGGCGCCGTCGTCGTTTCCGGGCGACGCTGGCGCGATGCCCGACGACGCGCCGACGCCCGTCTCCGAACCGCCGCCGCCCGCCGGGCCGCTTGCCGCCCGCCTGCTCGACCGCTGGCGTCGACGACGCCGAGCCTGCTGCGGCTGCGCCGCCGGCTGCGACACGCCACGGCGGCGCTGCTCGACGGCCGGCGCGCCGGCCGCGGCGCTGGCGCGCGGCCTCGGACTGGCGCGCGCTGGGCTGCGACGCGCGCAATGCGCGCGCTGCGCCAGCCCGGACGCCGCGCGCACTGGCACGCGCGCTGCGCTGGCTGCGGCAGCCCGGCCACCACCTGATCGGCTGGCACGACCCGGACTACCCGCCGCTGCTGCGGCGCGTCGCCAGCCCGCCGCTGGCGCTGTTCGTCGCCGGCGACGCCGGCCTGCTGTGGCAGCCGTCGGTGGCCGATCGTCGGCAGCCGCGCGCGCCACGCCGGGCGGACGCGACAACGCGCGCGCCGTTCGCCCGCGCGCTGGCCGCGGCCGGGCTCGCGCGTGGCCAGCGGCCTGGCCGCGGGCATCGACGCGCGCGGCGCACCAGGCCGCGCTGGCCGCCGGCGGCCGCACCGTCGCCGTGCTCGGCACCGGCCCGGACGTCGCCTACCCGCCGCGGCAACGCCGCGCTGCTGGCGCGGCATCGCCGCCGAGCGGCGCGGTGGTCAGCGAACACCCGCCCGGCACCGGCGCGCGCGCGCGAGCACTTCCCCAGCCGCAACCGCATCCTCGCCGGGCTCGCTGGGCACGCTGGTGGTCGAGGCCGCGAGCGCTCGGGCGCGCTGATCACCGCGCGCCTGGCCGCCGAGGCCGGGCGCGAGGTGTTCGCCGTGCCCGGCTCGATCCACAACCCGATGGCGCGCGGCTGCCACCGGCTGATCCGCGACGGCGCCGCGCTGGTGGAAGACGCCGACCGAGGTGCTCGCCGCCGCTGGCGCCGCTGGCCGCAGACGCTGGCGGCGGCCTTGCGCGGGCGGCTGGCAGCCCCATCTCGTAGCCAGCCGGACCGTGCGCGCCGGCGATGGCCGCACGCACCCGGCACGCAGCGGCCTGCAGCTCGATGCGACCGCCGGACTACCAGCGGTTGTGGCAGGCGCTGGGCCATGACCCAACCGGTATGGATCAACTGGTCGAGCGCACCGGATTGACGGCCGCCGACCTGTCCTCCATGCTGCTGCGTCATGGAGCTGGATGGCCGGGTGGCGGTCGCAACACGGCCGCTACTACGCCGGTCGATGGTCGTGAGCACTGCCGCGGTACACCCGGTCGTCCTACCTCCACACGCGCCGCTCGCGGCGCAGGCCGAGGGGAAATGAAAGAAAGCATCCTGGATGTCCTGCTGTACCTGTTCGAGCACTACTTCACCGACGACGCCGACCTGCGTCCGCGACCGCGACTCCCTCCAGAAGCGGCCCCCTGTTCGAGGAACTGGCCAGGCCGGCTTCAGCCCCGCCGAGATCAGCAAGGCCTTCGACTGGCTCGACGCGCTGGCCAACCAGCGCCCGGCCGCGCCATCGCCGCGCGTCGACGGCCCGACCCGCGTCTTCGTCGGCGCCGAGCTGGACAAGCTCGACGTCGGATGCCGCGGCTTCCTGATGTTCCTGGAGCAGCACGGCGTGCTCGACGCCGACCAGCGCGAGCTGGTGCTCGACCGCGCCATGGCGCTGGACCAGGACGAGACTGGACCTGGACGACCTCAAGTGGGTCGTGCTGATGGTGCTGTTCAACCAGCCCGGGCTCCGAAGCGGCCTACGCCTGGATGGAAACCCAGATGTTCGCCGACGAGCCCGAGCCGGTGCACTGACGCGCGCGCCGGGCGCCGCCGGACCTCACGCCCGCCGTCACATCGACCTCACGCGGGCGGCCGGTGTGATCGCCCGGCCGGCAGGCGCCGCGGAACCCCCCGGCGGTCACATTCGCGCCCGCGCCTGCTTGACAGTGCCGGCCCCGGCGTGATTCCACTAAATAAGGACCTACCCGACGCCCGCGGCCACCCCCGCGGGCGTCGCCTTCTTTGCACGACCCATTCCTTGCACCACCCAGGCAGCGCGGAGCACTGCGGAGCCCCCCGCACATGGCCAAGAACCTCCTCATCGTCGAGTCGCCCGCCAAGGCCAAGACGATCAACAAGTACCTCGGCAAGGACTTCACCGTCCTGGCCTCCTACGGCCACGTCCGCGACCTGGTGCCGAAGGAAGGCGCGGTCGACCCCGACCACGACTTCGCGATGCGCTACGACCTGATCGAGAAGAACGAGAAGCACGTCGACGCCATCGCCAAGGCCGCCAAGGGCGCCGACGCCATCTACCTGGCGACCGACCCGGACCGCGAGGGCGAGGCGATCAGCTGGCACATCGCCGAGATCCTGAAGGAGCGCGGCCTGCTCGAGGGACAAGGCCGCTGCAGCGCGTGGTGTTCACCGAGATCACCCCGCGCGCGATCAAGGAAGCGATGGCCCACCCGCGCGAGATCGCCGGCGACCTGGTCGACGCGCAGCAGGCGCGCCGCGCGCTGGACTACCTGGTCGGCTTCAACCTGTCGCCGGTGCTGTGGCGCAAGGTGCAGCGCGGCCTGTCCGCCGGCCGCGTGCAGTCGCCGGCGCTGCGCATGATCGTCGAGCGCGAGGAGGAGATCGAAGCCTTCATCGCGCGCGAGTACTGGTCGATCGAGGCCGAGTGCGCTGCATCCGTCGCAGGCCTTCACCGCGCGGCTGACCAAGCTCGACGGACAGAAGTTCGAGCAGTTCACCATCACCGACGGCGACACCGCCGAGGCCGCGCGCCAGCGCATCGTCGCAGGCCGCCGGCGGCGCGCTGCACGTCACCGACGTCACCAGCAAGGAGCGCAAGCGCCGCCCGTCGCCGCCGTTCACCACCTCCACGCTGCAGCAGGAAGCCGCGCGCAAGCTCGGCTTCACCACCAGCCGCACCATGCGCGTCGCGCAGAAGCTGTACGAGGGCGTGGCGATCGGCGAGGAAGGCACGGTCGGCCTGATCAGCTACATGCGTACCGACTCGGTGAACCTGTCGGCCGATGCGCTGGCCGAGATCCGCGACGTGATCGCGCGCGACTTCGGCACCGACGCGGTGCCGGACAAGCCCAACGTCTACCAGACCAAGTCCAAGAACGCGCAGGAAGCCCACGAGGCGATCCGCCCGACCTCCGCGCTGCGCACGCCGGCGCAGGTGTCGCGCTTCCTGGAGCGACGACGAGCGCCGCCTGTACGAGCTGATCTGGAAGCGCGCCGTCGCCTCGCAGATGGTGCCGGCCACGCTCAACACCGTTCAGCGTCGACCTGGCCGCCGGCAGCGAGCACAGCTTCCGCGCCAGCGGCACCACCATGATCGATCCCGGGCTTCCTGGCCGTGTACGAGGAAGGCAAGGACACCAAGACCGCCGAGGACGAGGACGAGGGCCGCAAGCTGCCGCCGATGAAGACCGGCGACCGCATCCCGCTGGACCGCATCCACACCGACCAGCATTTCACCGAGCCGCCGCCGCGCTTCTCCGAAGCCTCGCTGGTGAAGGCGCTGGAGGAATACGGCATCGGCCGGCCGTCGACCTACGCCTCGATCATCCAGACCCTGCTGTTCCGCAAGTACGTGGAGCTGGACAAGCCGCCGCTTCCAGCCCCACCGACGTCGGCCGCGCGGTCAGCAAGTTCCTCAGCCGCGCACTTCACCCAGTACGTCGACTACGACTTCACCGCCAAGCTCGAGGACGAGCTCGACGCGGTCAGTCGCGCGGCGAGGAGGACTGGATGCCGCTGATGGAGCGGTTCTGGGACCCGTTCAAGCAGCTGGTCGACGACAAGACAGAAGTCGCTGCGACGCGGCGAGGCCACCGGCGCGCGCGAGCTCGGCGCCGATCCGAAGTCGCGGCAAGCCGGTCAGCGCGCGCCTCGGCCGCTACGGGCCGCTGGTGCAGATCGGCACGGTCGAGGACGAGGAGAAGCCGACGTTCGCCTCGCTGCGCCCGGGCCAGAGCATCTACACGATCACCCTGGAGGACGCGCTGGAGCTGTTCAAGCTGCCGCGCAAGCTGGGCGAGCACAACGACGAGGACGTCACCGTCGGCATCGGCCGCTTCGGCCCCTTCGCCAAGCGCGGCAGCGTGTACGCCTCGCTGAAGAAGGAAGACGACCCCTACACCATCGACCTGGACCGCGCCGTGGCCCTGATCGAGGAGAAGGAAGAGATCGCCCGCAACCGCATCATCAAGCAGTTCGACGGCAGCGACATCCAGGTGCTCAACGGCCGCTACGGTCCGTACATCAGCGACGGCAAGCTCAACGGCAAGATCCCCAAGGACCGCGAGCCGGCATCGCTGACGCTGGAGGAAGTCACGAAACTGCTGGAAGAAACCGGCAAGCCCGCGCGCGGCCGTTTCGGCAAGAAGGCCAGCCAAGAAGGTGGCCGAGAAGAAGCCGGCGGCGAAGAAGGCGCCGGCCAAGAAGGCCACGAAGAAAGCGGCGAAGAAGACTGCGAAGAAAAGCGCGAAGAAGGCGACCAAGAAGGTGGCCAAAAAGGCCGCCAGAAAGGCGGTGAAGAAGGCGGCGCCCAGCGCCTGACGGGCGTGGTCGCTCCTTCGACGAGGGGGGGGCGAGCGCCGGCCAGGTTCCCAGCCCGCCCCAAAGGCAGGTTCCAGACCGGCGGCCACCCCGCCCGGGCCCGCCTGTGCCACGGCAGGGACCGGCGTTATCCTCGACGCGATGACATCAAGCGCGCTCGAACCCACGCTCATCGCATTGCGCCGTGGCGGCGTGGTGGCCTATCCGACCGAGGCCGTCTGGGGGCTGGGCTGCGATCCGTTCGACGAGGCCGCCGTCATGCGCCTGCTGGCGATCAAGCAGCGCCCGGTCGACAAGGGGCTGATCCTGGTGGCCGCCGCGCCTTCGCAACTCGACGGCCTGGTCGACTGGAGCGCGTTGCCGGACGAATGCCGGCGCGCCGTGCACGCCAGCTGGCCCGGCCCCAACACCTGGGTCGTGCCGGCCACCGCACGGGTGCCCGTCTGGATCAGTGGCGGCCATGCCGGCGTCGCGGTGCGCGTCAGCGCGCATCCTGTGGTGGTCGCGCTGTGCACCGCGTTCGGTCGTCCGATGGTGTCCACCAGCGCCAACCTGAGCGGCCAGCCGCCCGCCTTCACCCGGGACGCCCTCGATCCGGCCCTGCTGGCGCGCCTGGACGCGGTGGCGCCGGGCGAGACCGCCGGGCTGGCCGCGCCCACCGCCATCCGCGACGCCCGCAGCGGCGACGTCCTGCGCGCATGAGCGCGGCGCCCTGACGACGGGGAAGAACCGGGGCAGACACCGCGCGCGCTGAACACACGTCCATGCGGCCTCACGCGTGCAGAGGGCCACGGGTGCAAGATGGCGCCATGGAACCGGCCCGGCCCCTGCTGAAACGCCTGCCGCTGGTGTGGCTGGGTGTGGCCGCGTGCCTGCTGGTCGCCACGGCGTGGCAGCCCGTGGCGGCGCAGTCCGACACGGTCACCGTCTACCGCTGCACCGATGCCGCCGGCCGGCTCACCCTGCGCGATACGCCGTGCCGCAGCGGCCAGCACCAGGAAACCCGGGCCATGCAGCGCCCGCAGGACCCGCCCCCGCAACGGCAACCACGCGCCGCGCCGCCGCCTGCCCAGCCGGCCCCTCCAGCGCCACCGAGGCTGGTGGTGGTGACGCCGCCACGCCCGCTGTACGAATGCGTCACGCCCGACGGCGACCGCTACACCAGTGATACCGACCAGGGCGATCCGCGCTGGGTTCCGCTGTGGACGATCGGCTATCCGGTGGTGATCGACGACCGGCCCGGGGGCCGCGTCGGCGCACCGCCGGCCCGTCCGCCGCACGACCGCCCGGGCGTGCCGGGCCGCTGGCCGCCGCACGGTGCGGTGGTCTATCCCGGTGTAGGCACATGGGTACGTGATGCGTGCCACCCGCTGCCGCAGGCCGAGGTATGCGACCGCCTGCGCGCGACGCGCGCGGACGTCGCGCGGCGCTACAACAGCGCGCTGCAGGGCGAGCGGCAGGCCATCAATACCGAGCGGCGGCGTCTGGACGCGCGCCTGGCCAATGATTGCGGGGCCTGATCGCATGCATCGCATCCGGCGCGTGTCGGGTGTGGTGGCGGTCGTGCTGGTGGCGCTGTGGGCCGCGCCGGTGCCGGTGGACGCCGCACTGGTGATCTACCGCTGCACCGACGCCACGGGCGCGGTGACGCTGCAGAACGACGTCCCCTGCCCGCGTGGCCACCGGCAGGAGCGGCGCGTGATCGACGATGCACCGCGCCCGCCGCCCACCGCCGCGCCCGTCTCCGCACCTGTGGCGCCGGTGGTGTTGCCGGCGCAGCCCGTCGAAGCCGCTGCCGGGCCGGCGGCCGCGCCCGCGATCACCGGCCCGGCCGCGACTGAAGCACTCCCCGGTGAAGCATCCGCCACGCCGCGCGTGCCACCAGCGCCACTGTTCCAGTGCCGCACATGGGATGGCGTCGACTTCCTCACCGAGGACGCGACACCCGCGGAGCGTTGCGCGCCCCTGCGCACGCTGTCGCTGGATGGCCGCAGCCAGGGCGCGGGCAGCGCCTGCGAATACCGCCAGGACCGCTGCACGCCCGTGGCCGACGACGCGCTGTGCGAGCGCTGGCAGGCGTACGTGCAGCAGGTGCGCCTGGACGAGGGCGTCGGCACCACCGGTCGGGCCGAGCGACTGGAACGCCAGCGCGCCGACAGCACCTGCGGCGTGCCCTGACCGTGGCACGCGGGCGCGCAGCAACTGCGTACAGGCCCGTCACGATGGCGTGCCACCCGCGCGCCGCGGCCCTGCGCGATCAGGCCACCGTCCATGGAGCGGGTCCGCCCCCGCGAGGCCGGCCTGCAGGCGCACGTGATTGACGACGGGCCACCACCGACCCGCGGTTGCGCTACGGCGAGGCGTGAGCCCCGCCGGCACCGTTCCGTCAGAACCCGTAGCGCAGGAACCCGCCGTCCACCGCGATGCATTCGCCGGTGATGTAGCCCGCCGCCGGCAGGCACAGGAACGCCACCGCCGCGGCGACTTCCTCGGGCTCGCCGATGCGGCCCACCGGCGTGCGCAGCAGCACTTCGTCGAGGTAGTCGGGGTCGGCCAGCCTGTCGGAGGTGCGACGGGTGCGGATGTACCAGGGCGCGACCGCGTTGACGCGGATGCCGTCCTCGGCCCATTCCACCGCGAGGTTGCGGCGTCATCTGGTGCAGCGCCGCCTTGCTCATCCCGTAGGGCGCGCCGGTGCGCACGTGGGTCAGGCCCGACACGCTGCCGACGTTGACGATGCTGGAGGCCGCGTGCCGCGTCAGCAGCGGGTGCAGGTAGCGCGACAGTTCGAACGCGGAGAACACGTTGGTCTCGAAGATGCCGCGCCATTCGTCCTCGCTGTAGTCGGTGGCCGGCCGGCTGACATTGTTGCCGGCGTTGTTGACCAGGATGTGCAGCCCCTCGCCGAAGTCCTCGACCCAGTCGAGCAGTTCGCGCCGCTGCTCCTCATCGGCGACATCGGCGGCGAACACCTGCACCTCGCGCTCGGGAAAGTCCTCCTGCAGCTCCGCGCGCGCGGTGTCCAGGCCGGCCGCGTCGCGCGCGGCCAGCAGCACGTCGGCGCCGAAGCCGAGCAGTTCGCGGGCGATGGCGCGGCCGATGCCGGCGCTGCCGCCGGTGACCAGCGCCAGGTGTCCGTCCAGCCGCCAGCGTCGTGGGTCCATGCCGTGTCCTCGTGTCGTGCACCGCGCGTGCCTGCCTGCACGCGGCCGGGCGTAGCATAGCCGGGCACCCACGCTGGAGGACGCCGATGGCACGTCTTGACCGGTACCCGCGCCGCGCACCGACGCGCCGCGTTGCAGGGGTAGCGATGGCGATCGCGGTGGTGGCACTGGCGCTGGCGGCCTGCCGCAAGCCGCAACCCCCCGATCCGGACAGGCCGCCGGAGCCGCAGGCCGGCGCGGCGGCTGCAAGCAGTTGGCAATCGCCCGTGACGCCCCTTGCGCGATTCCCGATCGCCCCCCGGACCACGGGTACCCAAGCACCCTCGCCTTCGAACAAGGCGGCCGAAGCGACGTAATCAGGGTTGTGGCTGGGCCGTCTGGCAGGCGGGGGATTGCGCAGCAGCGGACATGACGTCCGCGCCCCGCCTGAAGCCCAGGATGGCGTCGGCGGGACGGAGCAATCGCCCGCCTGCCCGGACGGCGCCTGCCCGGAGTCTGGACCGCCAGGCACCCTTGCCAGGCACCCTCGCCGAGCTCCCACGTTCAGCGGGCAGAACCACAAAAAAGCCCGGCAATCGCCGGGCTTCTTCGTGACCTGCCGGATCAACGCATCACAACCCGCAGAAGCAGTACGCCAGTGCCTTGACCGGCTTGCCGGGCACCGGCTGCAGCGCGCCTTCCAGGAAGCGCAGGTCGTCGGCCATCTGCGGGGCGAAGCGCGCCAGCAGGCCGTGGGCGAAGTCCGACTCGCGCAGCCATGCACCGCCGATGCGGCTGCTCGGCGAACCCGGTGAAGAACCGCTCGAACGGCGTGGCGGTCTTCTCGATGTAGCGCACGCGGTAGTCGCCCTCCTTGCCCAGCTTGGCGCGCGTGGCGGCATCGGCGATCGCGGCCTCGCAGGCCGCCGAGCTCGTCGACCAGGCCGCGCTCCTTGCGCCTGCGCGCCGCTCCACACGCGGCCGCGCGCGACGGCGTCGATCTGGTCGACGCTGCGGTCGCGCGCCTGCGCGACCTTGCCGGTGAAGTCGCGTAGCCCTTGTCGATCACCGACTGGATCACCTCGCCCACCGCCGGATCCAGCGGCCGGGTGATGTCGAACGCGCCGGCGAAGCGGCGTGGTGCCGACGCCGTCGGTGTGCACGCCGATCTTCTCCAGCGTGCGCGGGATGGTGGGGATCAGGCCGAAGATGCCGATCGAACCGGTGATGGTGGACGGGTCGGCGTAGATGCGGTCGGCGTTCATGCTGATCCAGTAGCCGCCGGACGCGGCCAGGTCGCCCATCGACACCACCACCGGCTTGCCGGCGGCCTTCAGCGCGGCGACCTCGCGGCGGATCTGCTCGGAGGCGAACACCTCGCCGCCGGGCGAATCCACGCGCAGCACCACCGCCTTGACGTCGTCGTCGTCGCGCGCCTCGCGCAGCAGCGCGGCGGTGGACTCGCCGCCGATGGTGCCGGGCGGCTGCTCGCCGCCGGTGATCTCGCCCTCGGCCACCACCACCGCCACCTGCGGGCGGCGGTCGGCGCGCGCAGGCGCTTGCCGTCGAGGTGGGCCAGGTAGCCGTCCAGCGACGACCTGGCGGAAGCCGCCGTCGGCATCGTCGTCGGCGACGCCGCGCTCGACCAGCAGGTCGTCGACCTCTTCGCGCGTCTTCAGCCCGTCGACCAGCTTCTGCTGCAGCGCGCACTTGCGCCAGGTCGCCGCCGGCGGCCTCGATGCTGCTGCGGGCAGCGTGTCGATGCCGGCGGCCAGCTGCTGCGGCCGTCAGCTTGCGCGCCTTGGCGATGTCGGCCAGGTAGCGCTGCCAGATGTCGTTCATCCAGAACAGGTCGGCTTCCTTGGATTCCGGCGATGCGGCGTCGAGCACGTAGGGCTCGGCGGCGGACTTGTATTCGCCGACCTTGAACAGGTGCACGTCGACGCCGAGCTTGTCCTGCAGGCCCTCGCGGTAGTACTGGCGGTAGCGGCCCAGGCCTTCCAGCAGCAGGCCGCCCATCGGATCGAGGTAGACCTCGTTGGCCTGCGCGGCCAGCAGGTACTGGCCCTGGTCCATGATCTCGCCGAAGGCGACCACCTGCTTGCCGGAGGCGCGCAGGCGCGCGAGCGCGGCGGCGACTTCGCGCAGCGAGGCCATAGCCGCTGGGCCGCCAGGCCGTCCAGGCGCAGCAGCACGCGCTCGATGCGCTTGTCCTCGCGGGCCGCGTCCAGCGCGCGCAGCAGGTCGCGCAGCTGCACTTCGCCGGCGTCGTGTCGCCGCAGCGCCTTGGCCAGCGCGCGGCGTGGCCGGATCGGAGCGTGTACTGCTCGACCAGCGCGCCTTCGGGCGCGATCACCAGCGTGGTGCGGTCGAGCAGCGGCTTGCCGCTGCGCGCCGCCGGCGCCGATGACGAGCCAGCACCAGCGAACAGCAGCGCCGAAGAACAGCAGGTTGAGCACCAGCCGGCGGGTGAAGTTCATCGCGTCCCACAGGCCGACGAAGAAGCGCGGCGATCGGGCCGCGGCGGGCGGGTGTCGATTCATGCAGGGGAAACTCCGGGAACAGGGTACTGGCGAGCCGCAGCGTACCCGCTGGCCGGACGTGCTTCATGCCGCCGTAGGTCACCGCGGCTTCGGTCGCATGCGCGTCATCCAAGGCCCGCGGAGCAGGCGCCGCGGCGCGCTGGCGCGCACGAAGCGCGCGCCCAGCAGCACCGCCGCCACCGATCAGGCCCGGCGATCAGGCCGATCCACATGCCCTGCGGCCCCCAGCCCAGCCCGCAGGCCCAAGCCCGGCGCCCAGCGGCATGCCGATGCCCCAGTAGGCCAGCGCCGCCAGCACCATCGGCACGCGCGTGTCCTTGAGCCCGCGCAGCGCGCCGGCCGACAGCACCTGGATGCCGTCGGGGAACTGGAACGCCGCCGCGTACAGCAGCAGCGTGCCGGCCAGCGCCGCCACCGCCGGCGTCGCGCGTGTACGAGCGCGACCAGCGTGGTCGTGGCCCAGCAGCAGCACCATGCCCGACAGCGCCTGCGTGCCCAGCACCAGCACGTAGCCGGCCAGGCGCCGCGCGGCGCACGCCGTCCGCCGATCGCCGCGCGCCCAGCGCATGGCCGACGCGCACGGTGGTCGCCTCGGCCACGCCCGATCGGGCACCATGAAGCACAGCGCGGCGACGTTGATCGCGATCTGGTGCGCGGCCGCCGGCACCTCGCCCAGCCGCCCGATCAGCAGCGCGGTGACGATGAACAGGCTGCCTTCCATCAGCACGGTCACGCCGATCGGCAGGCCGGTGCGCAGCAGGCGCGCGGATCGGCTGCGGCCAGTGCGGCGGATCGAAGCGCGCGAACAGCCGCAGGTCGGCGAAGCGCGCGAGCGCGCGCAGGTACAGCGCGAAGGCGAGCGCCTGCGCCCACAGCATGATCGCCGAGGCGATGCCCAGCCCGCCCGCGCCCAGCTCCGGCAGACCGAAGCGACCGAAGGTCAGCACGTAGCCCAGCGGCACCAGCAGCAGCAGCCCGCCGAAGCCGAGCACCATCGTCGGCAGCGTCCAGTGCAGGCCGTCGCTGAGGTAGCGCATGCAGAAGTACAGCGTCAGCGCCGGCACGCCCCAGCGGATGCCGTGCAGGAACGCGGCCGCGCCCGGGACGGATCTCCGGCGCGATGCCCATCGGCGCCAGCGCCTCCGGCACCAGCGTGAGGAACACGAACAGCGCCACGCCCAGCGCCGGCGCCAGCCACAGCGCCTGCCGGAACAGCGGGCCGATCTCGCCGCGCCGGCCGGCGCCGTCGAGCTGCGACACCGACGGCGGCAACGCCATCAGCGTGCCCATCGGCACCATCATCGGCAGCCAGAACAGCGCCGTGCCCACCGCCACCGCCGCCAGCGTGGTGGTGCCGTGGTGGCCGGCGATCACGCTGTCGACGAAACCGATCAGCCCGGTGGACAGGTGGCCGGCGACCAGCGGACCCGACAGCCACGCGGTGGTGCGCACTTCGCTCGACAGGCGCGGGCGTGGCACCCGCGCAGCAGGCACGGACGGGACGGCGGGACTCGGCATGGGGACGACGCAGGGCGACGACTGCAGCCGCGCCGCGAACCGCTGTCGCGCGCTGGCGCCGGGTCGCGGCGGGCCGCTATCTTAGCCGCCGCCACGGCGGGCGACCGGTGCCGCAGCGGCCGCGTCAGGGGGCGCATGACCGGCCGGCCGCGACAGGTCCGTAACGACACGCGATGCCGAGCGTCGGTTCCGGGGCGGCCGGCCTCCGGTTCGCGCCGCCTTCAACCACAGGGATGCAGCACGCAATGACCCACGCCACGCCCACGCACTGCGAGAACTGCGCGACACCGCTGCAGGGCGGGTTCTGCCACCGCTGCGGCCAGGCCGCGGCCAACCCGATCCGCGACACGCACCACGCCATCGTGGAGGTGTTCGAATCCTTCTGGCACTTGGACGGGCGCGTGTTCCGCACGCTGCGCGACCTGCTGTCGCCGGGGCGCGTGGCGCGCGATTACCTCGCCGGCCACCGCGCGCGCTACATCGCGCCGCTGCGGATGTTCGTGATCGCCACGCTGCTGACGTTCTTCGTCGGGCAGTACGCGGTGCATTTCACCCAGGCGCCGATCGTCGTCGACGGCGGCACGCCCACGATGGCCGGCGTCGATTCCGACCTGGCGCGGCGGTTCGAAGCCGCCACCACGCGCGAGGAGGTGCTGCGCATCCGCGACGAGGCGCTGGCGGCGGTGGAAGCCGGGCGCCAGGCCGCGGGCGGCGTGCCCGTGCCGGGCGTGGACCGGGCGCTGCTGGCGGCTCAGGTCGCGATCCGCGGCGCGGCGGGCAACCGCATCGCCCAGTTGCGCGAGGCCACGAAGGCCGGCGGGCCACCCACCCTCTCTGCTGCCGACGAAGCCGCGAAAGCCGCCGACGCCACCCCCGAGAACGCCGGCGAGGCCGTCGACGACGAGTGGGTCATGCGCTTCAACGGCGAGCCCTGGCACCCGGTCGACAACCCGCTCAACGTGGCGTGGTGGCCGGACTTCGCCAACGACTGGCTCAACGGCAAGGTGGCGCGCGCGCAGGACAACATCCCGCGCCTGCAGCAGAACCCCGACCTGCTCAAGGAGTCGATGATGAAGGCGCTGCCGACGGCGCTGTTCCTGCTGGTACCGGTGTTCGCGCTGCTGCTCAAGGTGTTCTACCTGTTCAGCGGCCGGCTGTATCTGGAGCACCTGGTGGTGGCGCTGTACAGCCACGTGTTCCTGGTGCTGACCGTGCTGGTTCAGTTCCTGCTGATGGCGCTGGACGGGGCGACGGACGCGGCGTGGGCCGGCACCGGCATCGGCGTGCTGAAGTTCGCGATGTGGTGCTGGGTGCCGGTGTACCTGCTGCTGATGCAGAAGCGCATCTACGGGCAGGGCTGGGCAATGACGCTGGTGAAGTACTTCGTGCTGGGCAACCTGTATTTCGTTCTGGTCGCGTTCGCGGCGTTGTACGCAGTGCTGGCCGGCCTGGTGACGGCATGAGCGCGGTCGTCTACGAGGTCAACCTGGACATCGACGCGGCCATCGCGCATGAGTACCGCGCGTGGCTGGACGGCCACGTGCGCGAGATCCTCGCCCTGCCCGGCTTCACCGGCGCGCATCTGTACGACGTGCTGGACCCGCCCGCAGGCGAGGGCCGCGTCGCTTTGTGCGTGCAGTACACGCTGGTCGATGCCGATGCCTTGGACACCTACCTGCGCGAGCACGCACCGCGCCTGCGCGCGGACGGCCTGGCGCGCTTCGGCGACCGGTTCAGTGCGACCCGGCGGGTGCTGGGGGTGGCGGGGACGTTCGGGGTTGGGGTTGGGGTCGGGGATTAGGGATTAGGGATTAGGGATTAGGGATTGGGGATTGGGGATTGGGGATTGGGGATTGGGGATTGGGGATTGGGGATTGGGGATTGGGGATTGGGGATTGGGGATTGGGGATTGGGGATTGGGGAGTGGGGATTGGGGAGTGGGGTTGGGGAGTGGGATTGGGGAGTGGGGTTGGGGAGTGGGGTTGGGGAGTGGGGTTGGGGAGATCCCTCGCCACGCTCGGGATGACAAAAGCCAGGCACGCTGCCTTGTCCGGACAATCGAATCCCGAATCCCGAATCCCGAATCCCCAATCCCCAACCCCGAATCACCGCCCCAGCCGCTCCCACAGCCAGCGCTCGCGCTGGCCGGCAGCCGTGGATACGAGTTCGCGCCGCAGCGCATCGCGGCCCTGCGGCGGGGTGCGGTGGACCAGGATCGCCAGGTCGGCGCGCTGGGCGGCGGGCATGGCCCGCAGCACCTGCAGCAGCGCGGCGTGCTGGTCGGCCGGAACCTGTGCCAGCAGCGGCTGCAGGGCCGGGTAGTCCGCGCCCAGCAGCGGGCCGAGCAGCCAGCCGCGCCGCTCGCTGGCGTCCAGCGCATCGAACTGCGCGCGCAGCGCCGCGGCGTCGGCGGCGGGCATCGCCTGCACCCGGCGCGACAGTGACTGCAACCGCGCCCGCTCGTCCGGGCTGAGCGCGCGCCATGCCCGGTAGTGCTCGCGCCGTGCGTCGCGCTCGGCGCGCGGCAACGCGTCCCACTGCGCGGCACGCCGGACCAGGGCATCACGCTCGGCGGCGGTGCGCGAATGCCAGTCGCGGGCGCGCGCCAGCAGCTCGGCGCGACGCTCGGGCTGGAGCAGCGGCAGCACCGCGCGGTAGTCGTCCAGCAGCGACGGGGTGGCCATGGCCGTGCCGGCCGACAGCAGCGCCAGCATCACGAGTGACAGGCACGTCCACGGCCACGGCCACCGCCGCGCGGCGTCAGCGCGGGGCACCGGCGGTCTCCTCCAGCGGCACCGGCAGCTCGGCCGGGGGGGCATCGGTCCGCAGCGTGGAGGCGGCATCGGGCATGGGCGCCAGTGGCACCGGCATGCCGGGCTCGTCCTGCGCGGCCAGCCAGCTCAGGAAGGCCACGTCCTGTGCGGCCTGTACGCCCTCGGGGTCGGCCAGCAGGTCGAAATCGCGATGCGCCAGCAGGCCGGCCGTGTCCCCGAACCGGGCACGCGGGCCGCTGTCGGGCAGGGGCTGGATGCGCACCTCGTTCAGGGCGTCCGCACCCAGCAGCTGCCCGTCCAGCCAGCGCTCCACCGGCGGCCAGTAGCTCGTCGCCAGCGCCAGCAGGCAGGCCGCCGGCAGCAGCCAGACCCGGCGCGGCCACGGCCGGTGCGTCGGGACATCGGCCTCCACGGCCGCGGCCTGCGGCAGCGGCAGCCCGCCCCCGGCCAGCGCCGCTTCGCGCAGGCGGCCCAGCCGCACCAGCCGGTCCGGATCCAGGGTCTTGATGCGCCGGTGCACGGCCTCGCGCAGCTGCGTCCAGGCGCGCGGATCGGCACGGCCGTCGCCATGGCGCGGCAGGGCGCGCTGCAGGGCCAGCCGGTAGCTGGGCAGGGCCACGCCCAGTGCGCCCGCGGCATCGGCCTCCGACAGGCCCGCCGCCAGGCGGAGCAACAGGGCCGCGCGCGGACCGCTGCCCAGCGTGGCCAGGCCGTCGGCGGCGTCCAGTTCGACCGCCACGGGCGTGCGCTGGCGCAGCCCGGGCTCGGCCAGCAGGCGCTGCCAGAACCGCACCGGCCAGTCGGCCATGGGCAGGTCGGCAGCTTCGGCGGCGAACCCCCGCATCGCCGCGCCCAGCGCACCGTCGCCGGTGCGGGCATCGCCGGCCTGCAGTTCGGCCAGCACCGCGCCGCGGCGCTCCACGCCGCGCAGGAACGCCCCCAGCGCCGGCGAGGCGCCCGGTGGGGCGGATCGGACCGTCGGGTCGGCGGAGGGTGGACGTGGCAGGGGGGACGTCATCGGTACGGCATCGGCATGCCCGCATCATAGCGAGCGCGACCCCCCGCCCCCGGCATCGGCACGGCCCCGACGGAAAACGCCGTACGGTGCTTGACATCTTCCGGAAACATGCTCTTTCAGGCGCGGCGCGGGTTTCGGCCAAAAAAGCGGTTGTGCACAGCAGTAACGCCGCCGTCACATCGGTCCCGGACCGGGCGTTCGGGCCGCACATTGCAACCATGTTTCACGGCCAAGTGATTGATCCCGCTTGAAATTATGTCATTGGTGCTTTTTTCGCCAAGATGGCCGCAGGGCTTGCTGGTGCGGCCTTGCGCCCCCCTGTCCGGATCCCGTCCACAGAGTTATCCACATGCGATGTGGATAACGGCGTTTTTTCTTTCCGTGCAGTCACTTGCGTGCTCTTTGTCACGCAAGCTGCAGCTATGCACCGCAACTGATGCCGCCAGGGTGCCCGCACAGGTGCGCCGCGTGGCGTCGCCTAGACTGGCGCGATGACCCTGCCCACCGACACCGCCCACGCCGCCGGTCCGATGGCCTGGCAGGTGGCCCTGCCGGTGCCGCTGCCGCGCCTGTTCGATTACCGCGCGCCCGCCGGCACGACTGCGCCCGCGCCCGTCGGCTGTCGCGTGCGGGTGCCGTTCGGCGCCTCGGGCGAGCGCATCGGGGTTGTCGTCGGGGCCGGGCCGTTGCCAGCCGACGCCGGCGCACTCAAGCCGGTCACCGCGCTGCTGGACGACGCTCCGCTGCTGCACGGCGAACTGCTCGACTCCCTGCGCTGGCTGGCGCGCTACACGCACGCGCCGCTGGGCGAGGTGCTCGCCACCGCCCTGCCGGCCCGCTGCGCCATGGCGAGCCGCTGCCCGACACCCGTGCCTGGGCATGGCGGCTGACCGAAGCCGGTGCGACGGCGCTGGCCGGCATGCGCGCCGGCCGCCCGCGGCAGCTGGCCGAGCGCCCTGCAGGCCGGTGCGCTCGACGAAGACTGTCTGGACGACAGCCGCGACGGCTGGCGCAGCGCCGCGCGCAGCCTGCTCGAGCGCGGGCTGGTCGAACGCGTCGCCGATCGCCGGGGCCCACGCGCCGCCGCCGGCCCCGCGGTCCGGTCGCTCAACGCCGAGCAGCAGGCCGCCATCGACGCCCTCCGCGCCGCCACCGGCGTTTCGCAGCCGCTGCTGCTCGATGGCGTCACCGGCAGCGGCAAGACCGAGGTCTACCTGCAGGCGATCGCCGACTGCCTGGCGCCGCGGCAAGCAGGCGCTGGTGCTGGTGCCGGAGATCGGCCTGACCCCGCAGACGCTGGCGCGCTTCCGCGCGCGCCTGGGCGTGCCGGTGCATGCGCTGCACTCGGGCCTGGCCGACGGCGAGCGCGCGCGCGCCTGGGCGGCGCTGCGCTGCGCGGCGAGGCGCGGGTGGTGGTGGGCACGCGCTCGGCGGTGTTCATGCCGCTGCCCGAGGCCGGGCTGATCGTCGTCGACGAGGAGCACGACGGCAGCTACAAGCAGCAGGACGGCATCCGCTACCACGCGCGCGACTTCGCGCTGGTGCGCGGCAAGGCGCTGGACGTGCCGGTGGTGCTGGGCAGCGCCACGCCGTCGCTGGAATCGCTGCACAACGCGCATGCGCGGCCGCTACGCGCACCTGCGCCTGCGCCAGCGCGCCGGCGACGCGCAGCCGCCGCGCGTGCGCGTGCTCGACGTGCGCAAGCGCCCGCTCGACGCCGGCCTGTCGCCGGAGCTGCTGGCCGCGATCGGCGCAGGCGCTGGCAGGCCGGCGGCCAGGTGCTGGTGTTCAAGAACCGCCGCGGCTACGCGCCGGTGCTGCTGTGCCACGACTGCGGCTGGAGCGCGCACTGCCCGCGCTGCAGCACGCCCGACGCGCACGCCGATGACCGTGCACGGCGGCGGCCGCCGCCTGCAGTGCCACCACTGCGGCGCGCGCGCGGCCGGCGCCCGACTGGCCTGCCCCGACTGCGGCAGCCTGGCGCTGCAGCCGCAGGGCGCCGGCACCGAGCGCATCGAGGAAGCGCTGGCCGAACGCTTCCCCGACGTGCCGGTGCTGCGCATCGACCGCGGCACCACCCAGCGCCGCGACGCGCTGGAACAGCGCGCTGGCCGAGCTTCGGCGACGCGCCCCGGCATCCTGGTCGGCACGCAGATGCTGGCCAAGGGCCACGACCTGCCGCACCTGACGCTGGTGGCGGTGGTCGGCGTCGACGAGGGCCTGTTCTCGGCCGACTTCCGCGCCGGCGAGAAGCTCGCGCAGCTGCTGGTCCAGGTCGCCGGCCGCGCCGGCCGCGCCGAGAAGCCCGGGCGAAGTGCTGCTGCAGACCCACCACCCCGAGCATCCGCTGCTGCAGACGCTGCTCGGCGGCGGCTACCCCGCCTTCGCCGAGGGCGAACTGGCGCAACGCGAGGCCGCCGGCTTCCCGCCGTTCGCGCACCTGGCGCTGCTGCGCGCGGAAGCGCAAGCACGCTCGACGCGGCGCACGCGTTCCTGCGCGCGGCGCGCGAGACGCTGCGCCGACGCCGGCGGCCGTCGCCATCGAACTCAGCGGCCCGCTGCCGGCGCCGATGCCGCGCCGCGCCGGCTACCAGCGCGCGCAGCTGCTGCTGTCGTCGCCCGACGCGCGCGCCGCCTGCATGCGCGCGCTCGATGCCGCGCTGCCCGCGATCTACGCCCTGCCCGACGCGCGCCGGGTGCGCTGGTCGCTGGACGTCGATCCGGTCGACCTGTACTGACCATCAGCGCGCCGCGGCCACGCGCGACGGCGGCCAGGCGAACGCGGCGACGACATACAGCGTCGCCGCGCACAGCAGGGTCGCGCGCAGGCCGATCGCCATGGCCAGCAGCAACGCCCCCACCGCCGCCAGCACCGAGGCGCAGCCGTTGAGTCCCCACGCCCATGGCACCCAGCCCGGAGCTATCCGCGCCAACCGCGCCAGCCCCAGCGGGAACGGCATGCCCATTGCCCATGCCAGCGGCGCGATGCCCACCAGCGCGGCCGCCGCACGCGCCGCCACCGGCCATCCGGCGCCCCACGCCATCGCCGCCGCGAACACCGCGAACTGCCACGCCAGCCCCAGCAGCACGCCGGCGACGGCGCGGCGGATCAGGCGCGCAAGCCGGGCGTCGGCGTCCACCATCGACCCTGCCAGCGCCTGCGCCAGGCCGCGTTGCGCCACCGCGCTGCCGATGCCGGCGAACACCAGGAAGCCCGCCAGGCCGACCGCGATCGCCAGCAGCGGGTGGCCGACCAGCAGCGTCAACCGCGACAGCGTGGCGATCTCGATGGCCAGGAACCCCAAGCCCAGCGCCAGGAAATACACCGCTGCGCGCCTGCGGCTGAAACCGTGCACGGGTGCAGGGGCCGGCAACACGCGCAGCGGCAGCAGCACCAGCACCAGCGAGAACAGCAACGCCTGCAGCAGGCTGGCCACCAGCAGCAGGTGGCCGGACTCCAGCAGCACCGCGCCGCCCTGCTCACGCAGACGCCACAGCTCCGGCAGGCTGCGCCACCGCAGGCTCTCTCCGAAATACGGACGGTCATCCGCCGTGGGTGAAATGGCGAACTTGTAGTCACGGACAAACGCCTCCGCGTCGCCTCGCAGCAACGCAAGCGCCCCCTCGTGCAGGCCGTCGTGCGCCAGCCGGTGACTGCGGTTGGCCTCTCCGTCGCGCATCCCGTCGAATACAACCGCGTCGAAGCCGGCGCCCTCCAGGAACGCACGCAACGCGCGGCGCTGCGCCGGACGCAATGGCGCCTGTCCGAGCGCCACGGTGCTGGCATCCCAGCTGCGGATCGCGACCACGTGCGATGCCGGTTCCTGCATGCTGTCCAACGCGCGGCGCACGGTCGCCAGCCAGCGCAGCTCGTCGCGCGGCGGCTGCCGGCTGACACGCGTCGCTACGAGCCAACCACCCGGTGCCAGCCGTGCATGCGCATCGCGCAGCGCGTCCACCGTCAGCAGGTAGTGCTCGGCCGTGCTGGCGGCATCGTCCTCGGCCAGCACCACGATGTCGTAGCGCGCGGCGTCGGCGCGCAGGAACGCGCGCGGTTCGGCATGCACCACGCGCACCCGGGCATCACGCAGCAGGCCACCGCTGTAGCCCGCCATCGCATCGCGCAGCAGCTCGATGCGCGCAAGGTCCGGCTCCACCGCCACCACTTCGCGCGCGCCCAGCGCCAGCGCCTGCAGCACGTCCTGGCCACCGCCCAGGCCCAGCACCAGTACGCGCGGCGGCGCTTCACCCGTGGCGGCGTGCAGGCGGTACGGCAGTGCCGACGTGGTCCAGCCGGCCGCGTCGAAGCGACGGTCGCCGTCGTCGGCGACGATCGCGCGCATCGCATCGCCATTGCTGAAGATGGCGCGCTGCGCCGGCGGTTCCTCCAGGTACGACAGGCTCAGCCCGGGCATGTGGCGCAGCGGCACGCGCGGGCTGTCGAGCACCGCGATCTCGCCATGCACGCCGTGGCGCAGCGCCACCACCCGCGCACCGGGCACCAGCAGTGCGCGGCTCAGCGCCTTGAACTCGTTGGGCGGCGGTGCCACGACGCGCGCCGGCAACAGCGCGAGCGCGGTGGCGAGCAGCAGCAGCGTCCAGCGTGCGCGGCGTGCGCGTGCGACCAGCAGGCCCGCCAGCGCGCCGGCGACCGCCACCAGTCGCAGGCCATCGGCCACCGGCCACGCCATCAGCGCGATCGCCGCCAGCGCACCGCTGCCGGCGCCGGCCAGGTCGGCCGCGTACAGCGCGGGAACGCGCGACCCGTGCCGCGCGAACGCAAGGCCGAAGGCGGCGGCCGCCAGGAAGAACGGCACCCCGAGCACGGCGTACAGCGCGGCCAGCCACGCCAGCTGGCGCGGGTTCCACACCAGCTCCAGGCCGTTGAACGGCACATGCGTGGCGATGGCCAGCGCCGCGACTGCGGTGACCGCGAACCCGGCCGCGCACAGCGCGAACCAGGACTCGAACCGCGCCAGCCGCCGCGCCGGGTCGCGCCCCAGCCACAGGCTCAACCACGTGCCGCTGGCGCCGTGGCCGAGCAGCGCCAGGCTGATGATCATCACCGCGAACGGTTGCCAGTGCGCGATCGCCAGCCAGCGCATCAGCAGCAGCTGGTAGGCCAGCGCCGCGGCCGACAGCACTGCGATCGCCATCGGCAGCCGCCAGTCGCGCCCGGCCGGCGGTGCCGTGGCCACCACGGGTCAGCGACCGCCTTCGCGCGTCAGCGGCACGAACCGCACCGGCAGCACCTGCCGCGTGCGCACCCGGCCGCGCTCGTCGCTGCGTCACCACCATCAGCGTCTGCGTCAAGAAACTGCTGCCGACCGGGATCACCATGCGACCGCCGGGCTTGAGCTGCGCCACCAGCGGCGGCGGTACGTTGCCGGCGGCGGCGGTGACGACGATGGCATCGAACGGCGCATGGTCCTGCCAGCCGTAGTAGCCGTCGCCCTGCCGCGTGGTGACGTGCCGGTAGCCGGCCGCGTCCAGCGCGGCGCGGCCACTGCGCGCCAGCGCGCGCGATGATCTCGATCGAATAGACCTCTGCACCGGCCTCCGCCAGCACCGCGGCCTGGTAACCCGAGCCGGTGCCGACTTCCAGCACCCGGTCGCCCGGACCGGACGTCGGCCAGCGAGGTCATCAGCGCGACGATGTAGGGCTGGGAGATGGTCTGGCCGTGGCCGATCGGCAGCGGCCGGTTCTCGTAGGCGTGCCGGCGCTGGGCGGCCGGGACGAAGCGGTGGCGCGGCACGCGCGCCATGACGTCGAGGACGGTGTCGTCGATGCGCGCGTCGGGCCGGGCGCGCAGGTGCGCGATGAGTGCGCGGCGCGGCTCGAGGGTCGCATCGTCGCGGGCCTGGGTGGTTGCGGGTCGCGGCGCGGCCACCAGCAGGGCCAGCAGCGCTGCGCATGCGGGCGCCGTGCAGCGGATCGTGCGAGCGCGGGCAGCCACGCCAGGCATGGCGCGGACTCTACCCGCGCCCTTGTTACCGGCGCGGCAAGGCCGGGTCAGCCGGCGCGGGCGGGGCCCTTGGGCGCCCTCGGCCGCGCCACCGGCCTGTCGCGGATCCAGATGTTCTGGTGCTCGCGCTTGACCTCGAACAGCCCGGTCGCCTCGATCAGGTCGCTGAGCTTGCGGTAGCCGTGGTTGCGCGGGTCGAACGAGGCCTGGTTGGCGATCTGGTGGCCAACCGCGCCCAGGTTGGACCAGCCGTCGTCGTCGCTGGCCAGGTCGACCGCGCCGCGCAGCAGCTGCACCAGCTTGGCGTCGCTGCGCAACTCGGTGGCGGTGCGCGCGCGGGTGGCGGTGGTGTCGCCGGCCGACGACGGCTCGCCCAGCGCCTCGACGTAGGTGAACTTCGAGCACGCGTTGACGAACGGTTCGGGCGTCTTCTTCTCGCCGAAGCCATAGACCTTCATGCCGTCGGTGAGCAGCCGCATCACCAGCGGGGTGAAGTCCGCGTCCGACGACACGATCGCGAAGCCGTCCAGGTTGCGCGCGTACAGCAGGTCCATGGCGTCGATCACCATGGCCATGTCCGAGGCGTTCTTGCCGCGGCTGTAGGCGAACTGCTGCACCGGGCGGATCGCGTACTCGTGCAGCACCGCTTCCCAGCTTTTGATGTGCGGGTTCTTCCAGTCGCCGTACGCGCGGCGCACGTTGGCCACGCCGTAGCGCGCGACCTCCGCGAGGATCACGTCGACCTTGGCGGCCGGTGCGTTGTCGGCGTCGATCAGTACGGCGATGCGTTTCTCGATGTCGGCCATGGCGGTGTCCGTAGGCGAAGTGCGCCGAGCCTAGCGCAGGCCCGCGCATGACGCCGCCACCGGGCTTCACGCACAATGCCGGCCGACTTCGAAACGACGACAGGCACGACGCGACATGACCGATGCATTGCAGCAGCTGCGCGACCACTCCGCCGTGGTCGCCGACACCGGCGACATCGAGGCGATCGCACGTTTCAAGCCGCTCGACGCGACCACCAACCCGTCGCTGCTGCTGAAGGCGGCCTCCTTGCCCGCGTACGCGCCGCTGCTGCAGGCCGCCGTCGCCAGTGCGCGTGGCAATGACCGCGGCGCGCGCGTGGCCGATGCCGGCGACCGGCTGGCGGTGGCGATCGGCGGCGAGAGCCTCAAGCTCATCCCCGGGCGGGTCTCGACCGAGGTCGATACGCGCCTGAGCTTCGACACCGACGCCACCATCGCGCAGGCGCGCAAGCTGGTGGCGCTGTACGACGATGCCGGCATCGGCCGCGACCGGCTGCTGATCAAGATCGCCGCCACCTGGGAAGGCATCCGCGCCGCGCAGCGGCTCGAACGCGAAGGCATCCACTGCAACCTCACCCTGCTGTTCTCGTTCGCCCAGGCGGTGGCCTGCGCGGACGCGGGCGTGTACCTGATCTCGCCGTTCGTGGGCCGCATCCTGGACTGGCACCTGGCCCACGGCGCGGCTGCGCCGGCCACGCCCGACGACGATCCCGGCGTGCAGTCGGTGCGGCGCATCTGGCAGCACTACAGGCGCCACGGCTACGCCACGGTGGTGATGGGCGCGAGCTTCCGCAACACCGGGCAGGTGCGGGCGCTGGCCGGCTGCGACCGGCTGACGATCGCGCCGGACCTGCTGGAGGCTTTGTCGCGCGATACCGCACCGCTCAGCGCCGCACTGGTCGACGGCGGCGAGCGCCTGGCCGCGCCGGGTGCGCTGCCCGAGGCGGCGTTCCGCTGGCAGCACAACGAGGATCCGATGGCGACCGACAGGCTGGCCGACGGCATCCGTCGCTTCGCCGCCGACCAGCGCGCGCTGGAAGCCCTTCTGGACAGGGCGATGACGGTCACCAGCGCGGCCGCGTGACCCCCACCGCGCACCGCAGCGGGAACGACGGCGCAGGCTTTCCGGGAGTCGCGCGCCCACGGGCCTGAAGCACGGGGCCGGCATTGGCGGTTGCCGGAAACGGAAACGGCCCGCCGAAGCGGGCCGTCCCATCGTCATTGCCTGCAACCGGCGCGGTTACTTCAGCGCCTTCTCGAACAGCTCGTGGATGCGGCGGTACTGGTCGTACCAGCTGTCCGGCGTGCACGTAAGCCGTGGCGCTCCAGCGGGTAGCTGGCCAGTTCCCACTTGTCCTTGCGCAGCTCGATCAGGCGCTGCGCCAGCATCACCGAGTCCTTGTAGAACACGTTGTCGTCGATCATGCCGTGGGCGATCAGCAGGTGGTCCTGCAGGCCGTCGGCGTATTCGATCGGCGAGGACTTGCGGTACGCCTCGCGGGTCCAGCTCGGGCGTGTTGAGGATGTTGGACGGTGTACTCGTGGTTGTACTGCGTCCAGTCGGTCACCGGGCGCAGCGCGGCGCCGGCCTTGAACATGCCCGGCTCGCGGAACAGCGCCATGAAGGTCATGAAGCCGCCGTAGCTGCCGCCGTAGATGCCGGCGCGGTCGCGTGTCGCCCTGCTTGTTGCGCCACCAGCCAGTCCAGGCCGTCGAGGTAGTCCTCCAGTTCCGGGTGGCCCATCTGGCGGTAGATCGCGGTGCGCCAGTCGCGGCCGTAGCCTTCGCGAGGCGCGGTAGTCCAGGTCCAGCACGATGTAGCCGTGCTGCACCAGCAGGTTGTGGAACATCTGCTCGCGGAAGTAGTTCGGGTAGCGCTCGTGACGTTCTGCAGGTAGCCGGCGCCGTGCACGAACATCACGATCGGGTACTTGCTTGCCGGGCTCGAGGTTGGCCGGGCCGTAGAACTTGCCCCAGACCGTGCCGGCGCCGTGCGTGGACGGGCACCTGCACGATCTCGCGGCTCGATCCACTGGCGCGCCTTGAACTCGGCGCGTGCGGGTGTCGGTGAGCTGCCGGGCGCTGCCGCCGGCCGCCGTCCACCACCGCCAGCTGCGGCGGCATGTAGCTGGCGGAATGGCGCACCAGCAGGCTGCGCGCCGTCGGGCGACAGCGCGAAGCCCTCCACGCCGTCGAGCGACGGTCAGCTTCGCGCACCGCGCCGCCGTCGCGGTCCACCGCGCAGACCTCGTAGTCGCCCGGCCACTGCCGGTTGCACAGGAAGTAGAACGTGCGTGCCGTCCGCGCGCCAGCACCGGCGTCGGACACTTCCCACTGGCCGGAGGTCAGCGCGCGCGGCGCGCCGCCGCCGTCGCTGCAGTGTACAGATGCGAATAGCCGATCTCCTCGCGACAGGAACCACAGCGTGCGGCCGTCGGGCAGCCAGCCGAATTCGTTGAAGTTCCAGTTGATCCAGGCCGGGTCGGTCAGGCGGTGGCGCGGCTGCAGCTTGGCGCTCGGCCAGGTCGACCGTGGCGATCCAGCGATCCTTGTTGTCGACCGCGCGCAGCAGCACCGCGGCGGTGCGGCCGTCGTCGCTCCAGCGGATCGCCGGTCCGCGCCGTTGTCGCCGTCGGTCTCGACGCGCACGCGCGCGGTTGCCCTTCAGCGCGTCCTTGCCGGCCGCCTTGCGCAGGCGGCCAGCGGATCGCTGGCGATGCCGGGCAGCGCGTCGAACTTCAGCTCGCGCACCTGGCCGCTGGCGAGGTCGACCAGCCACAGCGCCTGCGGCAGCGGCGCGTTGCGGCCGACGCGGGTGCGCACGTCCTCGAATTCCTCGTAGCCCGATTCGGTGACGTACTTGCGGCATCTTGCCGGCGGTGCCTGTCGTCGGCGCCCTTCTGGCGCGGTGACCACCAGCAGCCAGCGGCCGTCCGGCGACAGCGCGCTGTCGACGATCTCGACCTCGTCGCCCAGGTAGACCGGGCCGGCGGCGCGGGTCGGGTCGGCACTTGCGCCAGGCTTCGTTCTGCTCGCGCGCCGCGTCGCGGCGGTCGCGCTCGGTGCGCAGGGTCTCGATCAGGCGCAGCTGGCGGTCGCGCAGCGTCGTCGGCCTTCGGCGGCTTGGCCGGGTCGTCCTCGGCCTTGACGATGGCGGCCTGCGACGACGCCGCTGGCCTGCGCGCCAGCTGGAACCAGTCGTTGCCGGCGCGGAACACCAGCGCGCCGTCGCGGCTCCACTGCGGCCGCGATTCGGCGGCTTCGGTGCGGGTGACCTGGGTCAGCGCGCCGCTGCGCAGGTCGCGCACGAACACGTCGCCGTTGCGCACGAACGCCATGCGCGTGCGCGTGTGCATCGAACACCGGGTCGGCGGCGTCCAGGTCGCGCGCGCGTCGGCGCCATCGAGCGTCGCGCGGTGCGCCGCCGGCGACCGGCACCTGCGCAGGTGTCGCGGATGGTCGCGCCGTCGCGCTTGAGCTGGTACTGCGCGCGCGCTGCCGTCCCAGCGCCACCAGCGCTGCTCCACCGGCGGGCCGATCCAGTCCGGGTCGGCCATGGCCTGCGTCAACGTGACGGGCGTGCCGTTGCCGGCGACGGCAGGCGCGTCCTGCGCCAGCGCGGCGGGGATGGTGGCAAGGGACAACGACAGGGCAAGCGTCAACGGGGCCAGGCGCATCGGGACTCGACTCGACAGTGAAAACCGCCGCAGCGTACCAGCGCGCGACGTTGCCGGATCGGGCCGTCGGTCATGGTCGGCTGGACCGGCTCCATACGCGCGGCGCACAATACGCGGCGGCGCACACCCCGCGCGCCGTGGAGGCACGTTGCGTGGATGAGCTTCTTTCGCCGCTGCTGCTGTCGCGGATCCAGTTCGGGTTCGTGATCTCGTTCCACATCCTGTTCCCCGCCTTCACCATCGGCCTGGCCAGCTGGCTGGCGTTCCTGGAATGGCGCTGGCTGCGCACGCGCGACACCGTCTGGCGCGACCTGTATTTCTTCTGGCTGAAGATCTTCGCCGTGTCGTTCGGCATGGGCGTGGTCACCGGCATCGTCATGAGCTTCCAGTTCGGCACCAACTGGGCGGTGCTGAGCGAGCGCGCCGGCAACATCCTCGGGCCGCTGCTGAGCTACGAGGTGCTGACCGCGTTCTTCCTCGAGGCCACGTTCCTCGGGCGTGATGCTGTTCGGCTGGAAGCGCGTGTCGCGAGAAGCTGCATTTCCTCGCCACCTGCATGGTCGCGCTGGGCACGCTGATCTCGACGTTCTGGATCATCTCGGCCAACAGCTGGATGCACACGCCGGCCGGGCTACGAGCATCGATCGACGGCGTGTTCCAGCCGGCCGAGCTGGTGGGACGATCGTCTTCAATCCGTCGTTCCCGTACCGGCTGGCGCACATGGTGCTGGCCGCGTTCATCACCACCTGCTTCGTCATCGGCGGCGTCGGCGCGCGCTACCTGCTGCGCGGCGAGCACGTCGATGCCGCGCAGGCGGATGCTCAAGCTTGCCGTGGCGTTCGCCGCGCATCACCGTGCCGACTGCAGATCTTCGTCGGCGACCTGCACGGCCTGAACGTCGGCGAGCACCAGCCGATCAAGCTGGCGGCGATGGAAGCGCACTGGCGAACAGCGAGCCCGCCGGCGAAGGCGTGCCGCTGGTGCTGTTCGCCGTGCCCGAACGAGGCCGAGGAGCGCAACGACTTACGAACTCGCGATCCCGCAGCTGGGCAGCCTGATCCTCACCCACAGCTGGACGGCGAGATCCAGCCGCTGACCGCGGTGCCGCGCGACGAGCGCCCGCCGGTGGCGCCGGTGTTCTACGCGTTCCGGGTGATGGTCGGCGATCGGCATGGCGATGCTGCTGCTGGTGCTGGCCTCGCTGTGGGCGTGGCGGCGCGGTCGGCTGTTCGAGTCGCCGCTGGCTGCTGCGCGGCTGGCGCTGGATGACGCCGTCGGGCTTCGTCGCGGTGCTCGCGGGCTGGTACGTGGCCGAGATCGGCCGCCAGCCCTGGGTGATCTACGGCCTGCTGCGCACCGCGGACGCGGTCAGCGCGATCGACGCGCGGCAGCGTGCTGTTCTCGCTGGTCGTGTTCGTGCTCGTCTACTTCGGTCGTGTTCGGCGCCGGCACCTGGTACCTGCTGCAAGCTGGTGCGCAAGGGCCCGCTGCCGCACGAGCCTGCCCCCGACACCGACGAGCGGCGAGAAGACCGCCGGCGCGGCCGCTGTCGCTGCGCCGACGAGACACCGGTCGCAGCGAGACGCGTGATGGACATGGTGACTGGCTGCCCGTGGTCTGGTTCGGCGTGATCGGCTTCGGCGTGCTGATGTACGTGCTGCTGGACGGCTTCGTGCTCGGCCTCGGCATCCTGGCGCCGTTCGCCGAGGACGAGCGGCCAGCTCGACCACATGATGAACACCGCCGCGCCGATCTGGGACGGCAACGAGACCTGGCTGGTGCTCGGCGGCGCCGGCCTGCTGGCGGCGTTCCCGAAGGCCTACGCGATCATGCTGTCGGCGCTGTACCTGCCGGTGCTGCTGATGCTGATCGCGCTGGTGTTCCGCGGCGTCGCGTTCGAGTTCCGCTTCAAGGCCCAGCGCGCGAAGCGCTTCTGGGGCGGCGCGTTCGCGCTGGGCTCGATGGTGCGCGGCGTTCTGCGCAGGGCGTGATCCTGGGCGCGATCGTCGAGGGCATGCCGCTGCAGGAAGGCAAGTACGTCGGCGGCGCGTTCGACTGGTTCAGCCCGTTCTCGATGCTGACCGGCGTGGCGGTGGTGTTCGGCTACGCGCTGCTGGGCAGCACCTGGCTGATCCTCAAGACCGACGGCCGCATGCAGCTGATCGCGCGCACGCTGACCCGGCCGCTGGTGCTGGTGGTGGTCGCGTTCATGGGGCTGGTCAGCGCGTGGCTGCCGTTCCTGGACAGCCGGATCATGGCGCGCTGGTTCGAGGGCGGGAACTTCCTGTGGCTGGCGCCGGTGCCGCTGCTGGCGCTGGCCAACGCGTTCGCGCTGTGGCGCGCGGTGATGGCCGAGGGCCGCGACGCCGCACCGTTCCTGCTGACGCTGCTGCTTCTTCGCGCTCGGCTTCGCCGGGCTGGTGCTGGGCATCTGGCCGAACATCGTGCCGCCGGCGCTGACCATCTGGGAGGCGGCGTCGCCGCCGTCCTCGCAGGGCTTCGTGCTGGTCGGACTGGTCATCCTGCTGCCGGCGATCCTGGGCTACACGTGGTGGTCCTACAGCGTGTTCGACGGCAAGGTCGCCGCGGACGTCGGCTACCACTGACACCGCCACCGGTCGGCGCACACCGCGCCCCGCCCCGGCCTGAACGCCGGACCCCGCGCGCGCGGCAGCGGACGGTATGCTGTGCGCCACGCCTTTTGCCGTGTGCCGCCCGGCCCCGCATGCACGCCTACGTCTACAAGAGCCTCCGCAAGGCCGACACCTACCTGTACCTGGCCGCGCGCGACGACTTCGCGCGCCTGCCCGAGCCGGTGCTCGACCCACTCGGACGCCTGCAGTTCGTGCTCGATGTCGCGCTCACGCCCGAGCGCAAGCTCGCCCGTGTCGACCCCGCCGTGGTGCGCGAGAACCTCGCCACCCGCGGCTTCCACCTGCAATTCCCGCCCGGCCAGCTGGACCCGATGACCGAGGACTGGGGCACCGATGCCTGAGCGCACGTTCCCGACGTGGTGGCCCTGGGTCCCCGGCCTGGCGGGTGCCGCGCTGTGCCTGCTGGCCGGCGTTGGCGGTGTGGTCGCGGCGCTCGCCGGCGTGGCCGCGCAGCCGCTGCTGGCACTGGCGACGCGCAGCTGGCATCGCCGCGACGTGCTGGCATCGCCCGCCGCGCTGCGGCGCGACGGGCTGGCGCTGCTGGCGCTCTGGGCCGCAACAGTCACCGCGATCGCACTGCTCGCGGCATGGCCGCTGTCGGCGCTGCTGCGCAGCGGTGCACTGCTGCCGGTGCTCGGCGTAAGCGCGGTGGCCGGCCTCGCGGTCGCGGCCCTGTGGCGCACGTGGCCGCTGTGGCAAGGGCTGGAGCGCGATGGCGGAACGCCGCGCGAACACGCCGATGCCCTGCGCGACCTCGATGCCGGCGCGTGGCGCGGCCTGGCCCTCGCTGCGGGCATCACGCTGGTGGCTGCGCTGGTGCTGGTACTGGCTTGGCCGGGCATCGTCTCCGGCGGTGCCGCGTGGGCCACCGCGGCGGCATTGTTCGCCGCCTCGGTCGGCGTGCACGTGGCGATGCAGCGGCTGGAACCGGCCGAGGCACTGCTGGTGCTGGACGCGCACGAGGACGCCGCGCTCGACCTGGAGGATCCCCTGCCCGCGCCCGGGCAGGTGCCGGCCGAGCCGCTGGAGCCGGCGCTGTACGCCGCCGCGCGCGGCGGCCGCGTCGAACGCGCGCTGGAGCTGCTCGACGCCGGCGCCGACCCCAATGCCGCGCCGCCGGCCGACGACCGCGACCGCCGCGGCCTGGCGGTGCTCGCCGCAGTGCTGCCGGACCTGCGCCTGCTGCGCGCGTTGATCGCCCGCGGCGTCGACCTCAATGCCGGCGCACGCCGGCATGACGCCGCTGCTCGCCGCCACGCGCGACAGCTGGCACGGCCGTCCGGACGCGGTGATGACGCTGCTGGCCAACGGCGCCGACCCGCGCGCGGCCGATGCCGACGGCAACACCCCGCTGCACCATGCCGCGCGCAGCTCCGACCCCGGCGTGGCCGCGCTGCTGCGCGATGCCGCGGCCGAACTCGACGCGCTCAACGCCGAAGGCCTGACGCCCGCTGGGCGTGGCCTGCGCGTCGGGCAACTGGCGTCTGGCGCGGTTCCTGCTGGAGCGCGGCGCCAAGCCCGAGCCCGCGGGCGGGCAGCCGGCGCTGCTGGCCGCCGCCGGCACCGAGGAGGACGACCCCGCCGGCGTCGCCGCTGCTGCTCAAGCAGAAGGCCAGGGTCGATGCGCGCCGGCCGTGACCAGCGCACCGCGCTGCACGAGGCGGCGCGCGCCGGCCACGTCGAAATCACCGCCGCCCTGCTGGCCGCCGGCGCCTCACCCACCGCGCGCGACGCGCATGGGCGCACGCCCTGCTGGAAGCCGCGCGTGGCGGCGCGCTGGCGGTGTTCGAGCGCGTGGTCGAACACCTGCCGCGCGAGGCCGAGGCCGAGGCCGCCGTGGTCGACCACGACGGCCGCAACGCACTGATCCTGGCGTGCACCGCCGAATCCGCCAGCCCCGAGCTGATCCGCCGCCTGCTGGCGACTGGGCCTGGACCGCGACCACCGCGACGACACCGGCAAGCGCGCCCTCGACCACGCCGCCGAAGCCGGCCGCTGGTCGCTGGTGGCCGCGCTGGATGCCGGCTACGCGATGCCGGCCTGCCTGGCCGATGGCGATGCCGACGGCGACGGGGACGCCGTCCCGGCCGACCGGCCGCCGTCCGCGCTGCTGCGCGAGGCGCTGCGGGAGGGCCGCGAGCGCAGCCTGGCCTCGCTGGTGCCGCTGCTGTCGCCGGCCGAACTGGGCCGGATGCTGCACGACGACGATTCGCTGCCCTCGCCCGAGCAGGTCGAGTGGCTGCTGGCACGCGGCGCCGACCCCGAGGCACGCGACGCACGCGGCGATACCGCGGTGTTCGCGTGGCTGTCGCGCGGACCGGGTGCCGCTGGCGCCGTTGCAGACCCTGCTGCGCCGGGGCGTGTCGCCGGCCGGCGCGGGCGGGCTGGCGCGGTTCGTCGCCGCGTGTGCGGCGGCCGAGCAGGCCGGGCGCAGCCTGGAGCACCTCGCGCTGGAGCTGCTCGACCGCGGCGCCGACCCGTTCGCGCCGTCCCCGGCCGGCGATCCGCCGCTGACCCTGGCGGTGCGCCTGGGCTGGTCGCAGCTGGCCGCGCGCCTGATCGCCTCGGGCGCGGCGCTGGACGCGCGCGACAGCCACGGCATGAGCGCGCTGCACCTGGCCGCCGCACTCGGACGCGAACCGATGCTGCGGCAGTTGATCGCGCACGGCGCCTCGCCCGACCTGCTGCGCCGCCGACGGCCAGACGCCGCTGGGCGTTGCGCTGGCGTCGGGCCGCCGCGACCTGGCCGACTGGCTGGACTGGCGCGGCTGGTCGTTGCCCGGACGCGCGCTCGCACGCCCATGACGTGCCGGCCGCCGCCATCGTCGGCGACGCCGATGCGGTGCGACGCCTGCTGGACCTCGGGCTGTCGGTGGATGCCGTCGACAACCAGGGCTGCACCGCGCTGCTGCGCGCGGCCGGCGGCGGCCACCGCGCCGTGGTCGACCTGCTGCTGGCGCGTGGCGCCGACCCCAGGCTGGCCGCGCACTCCGGCGCGACGCCGCTGTCGGCCGCCGTCAGCATGCGCCACGTCGAGATCGTCGACCGGCTGCTGGCGGCCGGTGCCGACCTCGAGCAGCGGCTGCCGGGCGAGCTCACCGTATTGATGGTCGCCTGCGCGCTGGGCCTGCCCGACCTGGCCGCGCGCCTGCTGGCGGCCGGCGCCGACGTGCACGCGCGCGATGGCCAGGGCCGCACGCCGGTGCACTGCGCGGCGATGTACGGCTTCGGCGCGCGCGACCGCACCCGGCTGGTCGCACTGCTCGACACCTTGCTGCTGGCCGGCGCCGAGCCCGACGAAGCCGCCGCCGGTGCCACGCCGCTGCTGCTGCTGCTGGGCGCGCGCGCCGAGCCGGGCAGCGCGGCCGACGAGGACATCCTCGGCGCCGGGCTCGAGCTGCTGGTCGACCACGACGCGCGCCTGGACGCACAGGACCCGCGTGGTTTCGGCCCGCTGCACCTGGCCGCGCTGCACGGCCTGCTGCGCACCGTGCAATGGCTGCTGCGCGCCGGCGCCGACCCCGACCTGCGCGACAGCCTCAACCGCACCCCGCGCGAGATCGCGGTGATGCGCGGCTTCGTCGACATCGCGGCCGAGTTCCAGCCGGCGACCAGCCGACAGGACGTGTCGATGGCGCGCTTCCTCCGGGATCCGCGCTGACGGCGGGACACAGGGGATGCGTAGCCAGGGCAAGCGCACCGCACCCGGGATTACGCCACTGCATGCGTGCGTGCGAGGCAGCGCGCTGCGGCACGTTTCGGCTCTGCGGGCCGATGGATATCGTCGCGCCGTGGTGCGCTGCGCTTGCCCGGGCTGCCTCGCTGATCGCCGCAGGGCGCGGACGTCTGTCGTCGTTGTGCCACGATCCCACTCAAGCCCCGGCGCGACCGCCCGGCCCACACCGCCGCGGGCAGCGAGATAGCCACCGTGACTGACACCAGCCCCAACCAACTCGTCCAGGTCGTCGTACTGCTCGGCGCCGCCGTCGTGGCCGTGCCGCTGTTCCGGCGGCTCGGCATGGGCTCGATCCTCGGCTACCTGGCCGCGGGCCTGGCGGTGGGGCCGTTCGGGCTGGCGCTGTTCGTCGATCCGACGGCGATCCTGCATTTCGCCGAGTTGGGCGTGGTGATGCTGCTGTTCGTGGTCGGGCTGGAGATGCGCCCGTCGCACCTGTGGAGCCTGCGCCACCAGATTTTCGGGTTGGGCGCATTGCAGATCGGCACCTGCACGGTGGCCCTCACCGCGGTCGGCCTGTTGCTCGGGCTGCCGTGGGCAGCCGCGTTCATCGGCGGCGCCGGCTTCGTGCTGACGTCCACCGCCATCGTCATGCAACTGCTCAACGAGCGCGGCGATATCGCGCTGCCGCGTGGCCAGCGCATTGTCAGCATCCTGCTGTTCGAGGATCTGCTGATCGTGCCGCTGCTCGCAGTGGTCGCGTTGATTGCGCCCGGCGAGACCAGTCCGACCACCGCGCAGCGGCTGGGCGATATCGGATTGGCCGCGGCCGCGCTGATTGGCCTCGTCGCCGCCGGCCTGTTCCTGCTCAATCCACTGTTTCGCCTGCTGGCCGCGGCGCGGGCGCGAGAGGTGATGACGGCAGCGGCGCTGCTGGTGGTGCTCGGCGCCTCGCTGCTGATGGAACTGGGCGGGCTGTCGACCGCGATGGGCGCGTTCCTGGCCGGCGTGCTGTTGTCGGAGTCGACCTTCCGGCACCAGCTCGAGGCCGAAATCGAGCCGTTCCGTGGCCTGCTGCTGGGCCTGTTCTTCATGGCCGTCGGCATGTCGCTGGACCTGGGCGTGGTCGCCGCGGGCTGGCCCTTCATCCTGGCCGGCGTGGGGATGATGATGGTCACCAAGGGCGCCTGCATCTACGCCGTGGCGCGGCTCACGCGCACAAGCCATAACGACGCGCTGGACCGCGCGGCGGTGATGGCCCAGGGCGGCGAGTTCGCGTTCGTGCTCTATGCCGCAGCGGGCGAAGCGGGCCTGCTGGATGCGCAGGTCAATGCCAGGCTGACCGCGATCGTGATCCTGTCGATGATGCTCACCCCGCTGGTCACGCTGGCCGCACGCCGTTTCGTACGACCCGAGGCACCCTCGCTGGACGGCATCGAGCACGTGCACGACGCCACCGGCAGCGTGCTGCTGATCGGCTTCGGCCGCTTCGGACAGGTCGCCTCGCAATCGCTGCTGGCGCGCGACGTGGACGTCACCATCATCGACAACGACACCGACATGATCCGCAGCGCGGAACGGTTCGGCTTCAAGGTCTACTACGGCGACGGTACACGCCTGGACGTGCTGCACGCCGCGGGCGCCCAGCGCGCCCGCGCGATCGCGATCTGCGTGGACCGGGCCGAAGTCGCCACCCACATCACGCGGATCGCGCGCGGCGCGTTCCCCCAGGCAAAGCTGCTGGTGCGCTCCTACGATCGCGGCCACTCGCTGCTGCTCGCTACCGAGGGTGTGGACCTGCACGTGCGCGAAACGTTCGAAAGCGCGTTGCGCTTCGGCGAACAGGCGCTGTGCGAGCTGGGTGTCGACGCCGAGGACGCCGCCGGGATCGCGGCCGATGTGCGCCGCCGCGACGCGGAACGTTTCCAGCTCGAACTCGCCAGCGGCGACCTGCGCGCCGGGGTCGGCCTGCTGCGCGGCAACCTCGTCCCCACGCCCACCCCATTCACCCGGCCGCGGCGCGAAAGCCGCACGCTCAACCCCGCGGACGGCGAGGCTACCGACGACTGACCGTGTACCGCCCATTGGCGCTGCAAGGCCGTATCCTCATCCCACGTGAAAACAGGGAGCGGGGCATGGGGAAGCGTTCTGGAGTGGGAGCACTGGGTGCAGGACTGGTGCTGGTACTGGCGGCACTGGTTGCAGTGCCCGCATCCGCCAGCGGCCCGGGCGCGGTGCGCAAGCAGGTCGAGTCGAGCATGCTGGTGAAAGGCACCATCGACATCAACGCCGACGGCAGCGTGGCCGGCCACCGTCTGGAACAGCCCGACAAATTGCCGCAAGGCGTGGCCGATCTGGTCGCCAGGGCCGTCGCGTCCTGGCGCTTCGAGCCCGTCCAGTTGCGCGAAGGCACGACCCGTGCGCGCGCCGACATGAGCGTGCGGGTGGTGGCCAGGAAGGTCGGCGAGGACAACTTCACCGTGCAGATCCGCAGCGCGCGGTTCGGCCAGGAGCGCCCGGATGAGTCCGTGACCGGCAGGAAACTGGCACCGCCGCCGTATCCCCGCACACTGGCGGCATCCGGCGTCGGCGGCGCGGTCTACCTCATCGTCAAGGTGGGACGCTCGGGCGAGGTGGAAGACGTCGTCGCCGAACAGGTCAACCTGTTCACGATCGGCAGCGAAGCGCAGGTCGCGCAGTGGCGGGACCAACTGGCCAGGGCAACGGTGAACAGCGCGAAACGATGGACGTTCAACCCGCCCACCCGGGGCCCGGAGGCGGACAAGCCCTTCTGGCTGGCCCGCGTACCGGTCGAGTACCACGCGCCCGGTCGCCATCGCCAGCCCGGATACGGCCAATGGCGGGCCTACATTCCCGGCCCGAACCACGGCAACCCGTGGGACAACAAGGAACCCTCGCTGGGAGCGGACGCCATCGCCTCGGGCAGCGTGCAGCCGTTCGCCAGCGCGTTCCGGCTGCTGACGCCATTGCAAGGGGGCTGATGCCGGCCCGCCGGTGCTGCCGCCGCACAAAAAACGCCCCGCAATGCGGGGCGTTTTTCTGGACGCGGAACGGGTCGATCAGCGCTTCATCGAACTGAAGAACTCGTCGTTGGACTTGGTGGTCTTCATCTTGTCGAGCAGGAACTCCATCGCGGCGATCTCGTCCATCGGGTGCAGCAGCTTGCGCAGGATCCAGATCTTCTGCAGCAGTTCCGGCTCGATCAGCAGGTCCTCGCGGCGGGTGCCGGAGCGGTTGATGTCGATCGCCGGGTAGACGCGCTTCTCGGCGATGCGGCGGTTCAGGTGCACTTCGGAGTTGCCGGTGCCCTTGAACTCCTCGTAGATCACCTCGTCCATCTTGCTGCCGGTATCGATCAGCGCGGTGGCGATGATGGTCAGCGCTGCCGCCTTCCTCGACGTTGCGCGCCGCGCCGAAGAAACGCTTCGGGCGGTGCAGCGCGTTGGCGTCGACGCCGCCGGACAGCACCTTGCCGGAGCTGGGCACGACGTTGTTGTAGGCGCGGGCCAGGCGGGTGATCGAGTCGAGCAGGATCACCACGTCCTTCTTGTGCTCGACCAGGCGCTTGGCGCGCTCGATCACCATCTCGGCGACCTGCACGTGGCGCGCGGCGGGCTCGTCGAAGGTCGAGGAGATCGACTTCGCCGCGCACGGTGCGCTGCATCTCGGTCACTTCTTCCGGGACGCTCGTCGATCAGCAGCACGATCAGGTGCACGTCCGGGTGGTTGTGCGTGATCGCGGTGGCGACCTGCTGCATCAGCATCGTCTTGCCGGCCTTGGGCGGCGAGACGATCAGCGCGCGCTGGCCCTTGCCCTGCGGCGCCATCAGATCCATGATGCGGCCGGTGATGTCCTCGGTGCGAGCCGTCGCCGCGCTCGAGGCGTGAACTTGCGGCGCGGGAACAGCGGCGTCAGGTTCTCGAACAGGACCTTGTTCTTGGACGCTTCCAGCGGCTCGCCGTTGATGCGTGTCGACGATCGACAGCGCGAAGTAGCGCTCGCCGTCCTTCGGGCCAGCGGATGCGGCCGGACAGGTGGTCGCCGGTGCGCAGGTTGAAGCGGCGGATCTGGCTGGGCGAGATGTAGGTGTCGTCCGGGCCGGCCAGGTAGCTGGCCTCGGCCGCGCGCAGGAAGCCGAAGCCGTCGGGCAGGATTTCCAGCACGCCGTCGGCGGCGACGCCTTCGCCGTGGCGGGTCAGCACCTTCAGCAGCGCGAAGATGACGTCCTGCTTGCGGGCGCGGGCGACGCCTTCCTGGATGCTGCAGCTGCTCGGCGATCTCGAGCAGCTTGTGCGCCGGCATGCGCTTGAGGTCGCCCAGCGAGTACTGCGGGAAGCCTTCGGGCACCTGCGGGTGCGGGCGCGGGACGAAGGTCTCGTCGTTGCCGCCGTCGTCGCTGGGCATGCCGTCGCGGTCGCCACCGCGCTCGTCGCGGTTGCGGTCGCGGCGGTTGCGGAAGCGGTCGCGGCGGTTGCCGCGCTGGCCGTCACCGCCGTCGCGCGGGGCGCCGTCGTTCTGGCCGCCGGACGGCTGCCCGCCGGCCTGGCCGGAGCGCACCCTCGGCAGGTTCTGCCGGCATCGGCCGCGCGTGGTGCAGTCGGGGCGGCGCGGGCGTCGGAGCGGGGCGACTGCGGCCGGCGCCGGGGCGTCGTTCCGCGGCGCGGCGGCCGTGGCGGGTGCGGCATCACCGCGCGGCGGTGGTGTCGGCGGACGCGGCCTCGGCCTTGGCGGGCACGCGGCTTGCGCACGCGCTTCTCGGCGGCTGTCGCCGGCGTCGGGGGTGTTGTCGGACAAGCAGGAATTCCTCGCTAAGCGGCGAGCGCCCGCGATCAGGCGAGCGGGACGTCAGGGACGTGATTGATCGAGAAGGGTGCGGCGCCGGGCGGCGGGACGGTGGTCTGCGCGCCGGACTGCGGGTACGCCGGTGGCGCGAAACTACCACTGCCCGGGGGCTCGCGGCAAGCGGCGACGTGAACGGGACGGGATTGGGCCGTGACCGGAACTGTCCGCACGGCGGGGCCGCCAGTGCCGCGCCGCGGGCGGGGCGCCGGTGCGCGCCCGCTCGGGCGTCCGGCTCAGGCGATGGCCTTGTCGATCATCTGGCTCAGCTGGGCCTTGCCGACCGCGCCGATCTGGGTGGCCTGGACCTGGCCGTCCTTGAACAGCAGCAGCATCGGGATCGAGCGCACGTGGTACTTCATCGCGGTGGCGCGGTTGTGGTCGACGTTGACCTTGACGATCTTGACGCTGCCGGCGTAGGTCTCGGCCAGCTCGTCCAGCGCCGGGCGCGATCATCTTGCAGGGGCCGCACCACTCGGCCCAGAAATCGACCAGCACGGGTTCGTCGGACTGCAGCACGGCGCTGTCGAAGTCGGCATCGCCGACGTGCATCACTTTGTCGCTCACGGAGGCTCCTGCGATGCGGGTCTGGCGTGGCGGTGCGGCCGCGGCGGCGACCCGGCACGGGGCCGGGCGCGCCATTGCGGTAAACTGGGGCGTTTCGCGGCGACCTTCAAGACGGCGCCGCGCCCGCGGTCAGGACGCAGCTGTGCCGACCCCCGGCAGTCTGCGTGGCGCGTGCCGGCCACGCAAGCGCACGCACCGACTGCGCGCGCACCGCGCGACGGACACCGAACCGCATGAGCGACAAACCGCTGACCGATATCACTTTCTCCTCGTTCGACCTGCATCCGGCGCTGCTGGCCGGGCTCGAGGCCGCCGGCTTCACCCGCTGCACCCCGATCCAGGCGATGACCCTGCCGTCGCGCTGCACGGGCCGCGACGTCGCCGGCCAGGCGCAGACCGGCACCGGCAAGACGCTGGCCTTCCTGGTCGCGGTGATCAACCGCCTGCTGACCCGGCCGGCGCTGGCCGACCGCAAGCCCGAGGACCCGCGCGCGCTGATCCTGGCGCCGACCCGCGAGCTGGCGATCCAGATCCACAAGGACGCGGTGAAGTTCGGCGCCGACCTGGGCCTGAAGTTCGCGCTGGTCTACGGCGGCGTCGACTACGACAAGCAGCGCGAGCTGCTGCAGCAGGGCGCCGACGTCATCATCGCCACGCCCGGCCGCCTGATCGACTACGTCAAGCAGCACAAGGTCGTGTCGCCTGCACGCCTGCGAGATCTGCGTGCTGGACGAAGCCGACCGCATGTTCGACCTCGGCTTCATCAAGGACATCCGCTTCCTGCTGCGCCGCATGCCGGTGCGCACCGAGCGCCAGACGCTGCTGTTCTCGGCCACGCTCAGCCACCGCGTGCTGGAGCTCGCCTACGAGCACATGAACGAGCCGGAGAAGCTCGTCGTCGAGACCGAGTTCATCACCGCCGCGAAGGTGCGCCAGAAGCTCTACTTCCCGGCCGACGAGGAAAAGCTGCCGCTGCTGATCGGCCTGCTGTCGCGCAGCGAAGGCGCGCGCACGATGGTGTTCGTCAACACCAAGGCCTTCGTCGAGCGCGTGGCGCGCGGCGCTGGAGCGCGCCGGCTACCGCGTCGGCGTGCTGTCGCGGCGACGTGCCGCAGAAGAAGCGCGAGTCGCTGCTGAAGCAAGTTCCAGAACGGCCAGCTCGAGATCCTGGTCGCCACCGACGTGGCCGCGCGCGGCCTGCACATCGACGGCGTCGTCGCACGTCTACAACTACGACCTGCCGTTCGATGCCGAGGACTACGTGCACCGCATCGGCCGCACCGCGCGCCTGGGCGCCGAGGGCGACGCGATCAGCTTCGCCTGCGAGCGCTACGCGCAGGGCCTGCCGGACATCGAGGCCTACATCGAGCAGAAGATCCCGGTCGAGCCGGTCACCGCGGAGCTGCTGACCGCGCTGCCGCGCGCGCCGCGCGCCGTGCCCGAGGGCAGCGAGGGCGAGACGAGGCCGAAAGCATCGGCGAGATCTTCAAGGAAGCGCGCGAGCAGCGTGCGGCCGACGAGGAGCGCCGTGGCGGTGGCCGCCGCGGCCCTGCCGGAGCCGGCAGTGGCAGTGGTCGCAGCCGCAGCGACGGCAGCGCACCGCGTCCGCGCCGCCCGCGCCGTGACGAGGCCGGCGCTACTCGCAGTGCCGGCGCCGGTGCCGAGGCGGGTGTCGCCGAGCACGCGCGCCGCGTCCGCAGACCGCCGCCACCGTGCCCGATGCCACGCCTGCGGCGGGCGACGAGGCCGCACGCCCGCCGCGCAAGCGCCGTCGCCGCCGCGGCGGCCGCAGCTGGCCGATGGCGAGGCTGCAACGCCCGCAGCGGCAAACGCTGCCACGCCTGCCACCGCGCCGGCCCCGCGCCGCTCCGGCCCGACCAGGTCGACGCCCGCAAGGCCGGCGCTGCCGCGCCCGCCGCACCGTCGCCCTCGGGCGAGAAGCCCGGCCTGCTGGGCCGCATCGGCCGCGGGCTGAAGTCGCTGGTCACGCGGGCACCGCGCTCGCAGCACTGACGCGCGCACGGCGCGGTCACGTGCGCCGCCACCCGCGAAGCCCCGGACGGCCGGTCGATGCACGACCGGCCGTCCGCGTTTCCGCCTCCCGGTTGTCCAGGGCGGCCGTTCGAGCGTCGTCGCGCTTGTCCATCTGCGATACTCGCGGCTCTCCGACACCGGACCGCCGACCGTCGCATGACCGTCCTGCGATTCGACAACGTCAGCAAGCAGTACCCCGGCGGCCATGCGGCGCTGGCCGACGTCAGCTTCGACGTCGACGCCGGCGAGATGCTGTTCGTCACCGGCCATTCCGGCGCCGGCAAGAGCACCCTGCTCAAGCTGATCCACCTGTCGCGAGCGGCCCAGCCGCGGCGCGGTGCTGTTCGGCGAGCGCAACCTGCTGCAAGGTGCGCGGCCGCCGCGTGGCCGCTGCACCGGCGCGAGGTCGGCGTGGTGTTCCAGGACCACCGCCTGCTGACCGACCGCAGCGTCGCCGACAACGTCGCGCCTGCCGCTGATCCTGCGCGGCACCGCCCGCGGCGAGATCGGCAAGCGCGTGCGCGCGGTGCTGGACAAGGTCGGCCTGGGCCGAGCGCGAGCGACGCGCTGCCGTCGCAGCTGTCGGCCGGCGAACAGCAGCGCGTCGGCATCGCCCGCGCGATCGTCGCCGAACCGCGCCTGCTGGTCGCCGACGAACCCACCGGCAACCTCGATCCCACCCTGTCGGCCGAAATCATGTCGCTGTTCGCATCGCTGCCCGAGCGCGGCACCAGCGTGCTGGTCGCCAGCCACGACCTGGCGCTGGTCAAGCGCATGAGCAAGCGCGTGCTGGTGCTCGACCACGGCACGCCTGGTCGACGACATCTCGCCGGCAGGACCTGGCCGAATGAACGCGCCGCGTCGCGCAACGCCGCGTCGCGCGCCGCCGCGCTCGCGGCGTCGGCGCCTGGCTCGACCAGCACCTCTACAGCTTCGTCGCCAGCCTCGGCCGCATGCTGCGGCGGCCGTGGGCGACGCTGCTGACCGTCGGCGTGATGGCGGTCGCGCTCGCCCTGCCGCTGGGCCTGTGGGCTGGTGCTGGCCAACGTCGAGCGCTTCGCCGGCGACGTGCAGCAGTCGCGCGAGATCAGCGTGTTCCTCAAGCACGAGTCGACGCCGCGCGGGCGCGCCGACGCTGGCCGGCGACGCTGCGCGGCGCGCGCCGACGTCGCCGCGGTGGACCTGCGCACGCCCGACCAGGGCCTGGCCGAATTGCGCGCGCGCAGCGGCCTCGGCGAGGCCATCGATGCGCTGGACGCTGGGCTGGACGAGAACCCGCTGCCCAGCCTGCTGCTGGTCACGCCCGGCCGGCGACGAGCGCCTGCTCGCCGCAGCGCTGCAAGCCCTGCCCGAAGCCGACCTGGTGCAGCACGACGCCGCCTGGCGCGAGCGCCTGGACGGCTGGCTGGGCTTCGGCGTGCGGCTGGCCTGCGGTGCTGGCGGCGCTGCTCGGGCTGGGCGCGCTGCTGGTGGTCGGCAACACCGTGCGCCTGGACATCCAGTCGCGGCGCGAGGAAATCGGCGTGCTGCAGCTGCTGGGCGCCACCGACGGCTTCATCCGCCGGCCGTTCCTCTACCTCGGCGCGTGGTACGGGCTGGCCGCCGGCGCGCTGGCGCTGGTGCTGCTGACCGCCGGCCGGCTGGCGCTGCGCGCGCCGCTGGCCGCGCTGGCCGCGCAGCTACGGCAGCGGTTTCGCGCTGGCCGGGCTTCGACGCCGCTGCACGTGCTGGCGATCGTGCTGGCGCGCGGCCGTCGCTCGGCTGGCTGGGCGCCGGGCTCGTGACCGGCCACTATCTGCGCCAGACCCGCCCGACGGAGACCTGAGACCCTGCACGTGACCGACGACTCCGCCGAGCTCCGCCATGTCGATCAGCGCCGCGCCGCGGGTCATGGTGGTGGACGGCTCGAAGCTGGTGCGCAAGCTGATCGGCGACGTGCTGCAGCGCGAGCTGCACGGATGTCGAGGTGATCGTCGTGCGGCAGCATCGCGCGAGGCGCGCGAGGCGCTGGCCGCCGGCGCCGGTCGACCTGGTCACCACCGTCGCTGGCGCTGCCCGACGGCGACGGCCTGGCGCTGGCGCGCAGCGTGCGCGAGGCCGCCGGCCAGGCCTACGTGCCGATCATCGTGGTCTCCGGCGACGCGCAGGAGCACCTGGAAGTCGCGCCGCTTCACCGAGGACGTCACCGACTATTTCGACAAGTCGCTGGGCCACAGCGCGCTGGCCGCCTTCATCCGCGGCTACGTGCAGCCGCAACCGATTCCGGGTGCACGCGTGCTGTACGTCGAGGACAGCACGGTCGTCGCGCTGGCGACCAAGCGCATGCTCGAGCGCCACGGCCTCAGGTGCTGCACGTGCGTCAGCGTCGAGGACGCGCTGGCGCACCTGGAGCAGCACCGCGGCGCAGGGACGACATCCGGCGCCGACCTGGTGCTGACCGACGTGTACCTGAAGGGCGAGCTAGCGGCAGCGACCTGCTGCGACCGCATCCGCAACGACTTCGGCTACGGCAAGCGCCGCCTGCCGGTGCTGGTGATGACCGGCGACGACAACCCCGACAACCAGACCGACCTGCTGCGCGCCGGCGCCAACGACCTGGTGCTCAAGCCGATCGAGGAGCGCCTGCTGGTCACCAAGCCGCTGTTCCAGCTGCGCGCTGTGCGACAGCTGCGCGCTGAGCCGCGCAGCCGGCCGTGAGTCGCGCGCTGGCACCGCATGACCGACGACGACCGCATCCAGCTCGAACCGTCGTGGAAAGCGCGCGTCGGCGACTACCTGCAGCGCGACGGACATGCAGCGCGCTGTCGGCCTTCCTGCGCCAGCGCAAGGCCGCCGGCGCGCGCATCTATCCGCCGGGCGCGCAGATCTTCGCCGCGTTCGACGCCACGCCGTTCGACGCGGTGAAGGTCGTGATCCTCGGCCAGGACCCGTACCACGGCCCCGGCCAGGCGCATGGCCTGTGCTTCTCGGTGCCGCCCGGCGTGGACGTGCCGCCGTCGCTGCACAACATCTTCAAGGAGCTCGAGCGCGACCTCGGCTTCGTCCGCCCGGACCACGGCTGCCTGCTGCCCTGGGCGCGGCAGGGCGTGCTGCTGCTCAACGCGTGCTGACCGTGGAGGACGGCCGCGCCGGCGCGCACCAGGGCAAGGGCTGGGAAGGCTTCACCGACCACGTCGTCGACACGCTCAACCGCGAGCGCGAGGGCCTGGTGTTCCTGCTGTGGGGCAGCTACGCGCAGGCCAAGGGCAAGGTGATCGACACCGCGCCGCCACCGCGTGCTGCAAGCGCGCCGCATCCCTCGCCGCTGTCGGCGCATCGCGGGCTTCCTCGGCTGCGGGCATTTCTCCGCGGCCAACCAGTACCTCGCGCGACGCGGGCATGGCGCCGATCGACTGGTCGCTGCCGCCGAGGGCGGCTTTGGCGGTCGAATAGCCGGCCTCTGGTAGCTGGCCGCTGTTGTAGGAGCCCAGGGCGAATCGGCTCCTTGCCTATGCCAGCCGCTCGCGCCCATGCGGCGCCTCCAGGTCCTGTACCGGCCCGGCCGGGACGATCCGGCTCGGGTTGATCCAGTCGTGGCTGCGGTAGTAGTGGTTCTTGATGTGGTCGAAATCCACCGTCTCGCGCACCCCCGGATGCTGGTAGAGATCGCGCAGGTAGGCGTGCAGCACCGGGTACTCGGCCAGCTTGCGCAGGTTGCACTTGAAGTGGCCGTGGTAGACCGGATCGAAGCGCAGCAGCGTGGTGAACAGGCGCCAGTCGGCTTCGGTCAGGCGGTCGCCGCACAGGTAGCGGCGGCGGGCCAGGTGCGACTCCAGCCAGTCGAGCGTGTCGAACAGCGCCGCCACCGCGGCCTCGTACTTGTCCTGCGCGCTGGCGAAGCCGGCCTTGTAGACGCCGTTGTTGACCGTGTCGTAGATGCGCGCGTTGTAGCCGTCGATCTCCTCGCGCAGCGCCTCCGGGTAGTAGTCGCCCGGTAATGCGCCCACGCCGTCGAAGGCGCTGTTGAACATGCGGATGATGTCGGCCGACTCGTTGCTGACGATGGTGCCGCGCTGCGTGTCCCACAGCACCGGCACGGTGACGCGGCCGGTCGCATGCGGATCGGCGCGGGTATAGACCTCGTGCAGGCAGCGCGCGCCGTTGACGGTGTCGGGCCGGGTCCCGGGGGCGTCGGCGAAGGTCCAGCCCTCCGCGCCCATGAACCAGTGCACCACCGACAGGCCGATCATCCGGTCCAGCCCCTTGAGCTGGCGGAATATCAGGGTCCGGTGCGCCCAGGGGCAGGCCAGCGACACGTAGAGGTGGTAGCGGCCGGGTTCGGCCGCGAAACCGCCCTCGCCGGTCGGCCCCGGGGCGCCGTCGGCCGTGACCCAATGCCGGAACCGGCTGGTCTCGCGCTCGAAGGCGCCACCGGTGGATTCGGTGTCGTAGCCCTGCTGGGTCCAGGTGCCGTCGATCAGTCGTCCCATGGCGGGTGCGCTCCGTGATGCGGGCACCCCACGATGCCTCCGGCCACGGCCACGCCAAGTGACGGTCTCACGCTGGCGTAACCCGGCCGACCGTTCCATGAATGCAACGCTGCGGAACCTGGCACCGATTTAGCAGTCGAACGGTGCCACTGCTAGACTCGACGCCATGACCCAGATCGCCCTCTCCCAGTCCCTGGTCGCCAACAACCTGCCGATTCCGAGCGCGCTCGGGTCGCTGGACGCGTACATCGATGCCGTCCACCAGATCCCGGTGCTGACGCGTCGAAGACGAGCAGGCCCTGGCGCGCCGCTTCCGCGACGATGAAGACCTCGACGCCGCCCGCGAGCTGGTGCATTCGCACCTGCGCTTCGTGGTGCACGTGGCACGCGGCTACAACGGCTACGGCCTGCAGCTGGGCGACCTGATCCAGGAAGGCAACATCGGCCTGATGAAGGCGGTCAAGCGCTTCGATCCCGACCAGGGCGTGCGGCTGGTGTCGCTTCGCCGTGCACTGGATCCGCGCCGAGATGCACGAGTTCATCCTGAAGAACTGGCGCATCGTCAAGGTCGCGACGACCAAGGCGCAGCGCAAGCTGTTCTTCAACCTGCGCAAGAGCAAGAAGCGCCTGGGCTGGATGAACGACGCCGAGGTCACCGCGGTCGCCGCGGACCTCAACGTCTCCGAGCGCGAAGTGCTGGAGATGGAGTCGCGCCTGTCCGGCCGCGACATCGGTTTCGATGCGCCGGCGGACGAGGACGACGACCATGCCCCGCCGTCGCCGGTCGGCCTACCTGCGTCGACCGACAGCGAGGACCCGTCGCAGACCTACGAGCGCGAGGACGAGGAAGACAGCAAGCTCGAGCTGCTGCGCGAGGGCATGGCCGGGCTGGACGCGCGCTCGCGCGACATCGTCATGCGCCGCTGGCTGGACGACGGCAGCAAGGTCGACCCTGCAGGAGCTGGCCGACGAGTACGGCGTGTCCGCCGAGCGCATCCGCCAGGTCGAGGCCAACGCGCTGAAGAAGATGCGGGCGCTGTTCGCCGCCTGAGCGGCGGTGCCACCCAAGCAAAAGGCCCGGGAATCCCGGGCCTTTTTTGTTTCACGCCGGTAGGCGGAACCGCGTTACCAGACCACCTCGGCCATCGAGCAGTTCAGGCCCGAGCCGATGCCCAGCAGAGCCACCCGGTCGCCCTTCTTCAGGCGCCCCATTTCGCGCAGCTTGCTCAGCACGATCGGCACCGAGGCGGGGCCGATGTTGCCGTGCTCGTGGAAGATGGTCAGCACCTTCTTCGGGTCGATGCCGAAGGCCTTCACGAAGGCCTGGGTGTGGACCTGGCTGACCTGGTGGATCACGAACTCGTCCAGCTCCTCCACCACCCAGCCCAGCGCCTGCTTGGCGGCGACAAAGGTCTTCTGCGCCAGCTTCAGGCCCTCGATGAGCAGCAGGCGGGTGTCGGTGACCATGCGGTCGAGGTTGCCGCGGCACAGGCCGTTCCACTCGGTGGCCGCGCGCGTCACGCCGCCGCGGTAGCGCGGCGCGGACGGCACCAGCTCGGCGCGCGCCATCACCATGGCGGCCGCGCCGCAGCCCAGGGTCAGCGTGGCCAGCTCGTTGCGGAACTGCTCTTCGGTGGCATCCGGCGAAGTCAGGCGCTCGAGCGTCTTCTCGTAGGCCAGGTTGGCGGTCTCGCCGTCGACGACCAGCGCGTACTCGATCTCGCCGCGCTCGATCATCCGCGCGGCGATGTCCATGCCGTTGATGAAAGCCAGGCACGCGTTGGCGACGTCGAAGTTCTGGCAGTGCTCGGTCAGGCCGAGGTTGCCGCTGACGATGCTGGCCGTGGACGGCTCCAGGTAGTCGCGGCTGACGGAGGTGTTGACCAGCAGGCCGACCCGGGAGGCGTCGATGCCGGCGTCGTCCATGGCCTTGCGTGCGGCCATCGTGGCGGCGTCGGAGGCCAGCATCGGGCCGTCCCACAGGCGGCGCGCATGGATGCCGGCGATGTCCTTGAGCACGTCGGTGCGGATGCCCAGGCGGTCGAGCGTCGGCTTGAGCCGCGCGTTGATGTCGTCCGAGCTCAGGCGGCGCGGCGCGTCGATATGGGCCAGGCCGGCGATGGCGACATGTTGGAACAGCATGGGCGGTGGACCGAATGCGGAAAACGCGCAAGGGTACCGCGTTGGCGCGCCGGGCGCATTAGCCGGGGTTCACCGCACGCCCGCGGCCGGTTGGCCGACGTTGGCCGCAGTTGGCATGACGCGCGCACGCCGGCGCTCAGCCCTGCAGCGGGACGGTCTGTGTTCCCTCGCGCGGGGCGGGACGGTCCGGCGTCAGCAGCGCGCTGGCGTTGCCGCAGCGGTATCCGGCAAAGCGCTGCTCGCCGTTGGACGGCGGGGCCAGCGGCTGGATCGTGTCGGCGCCCATGCCCGGGCCCTCGTTGCGGGCCAGCGTCTCCAGCTCTTCGCGCACACGCAGTTCGTTGCGCTCGTAGAAGGCGACGCTGTCCTTGACCGACACCGCGATCTCGCCGCGCTTCTCGCAGCCCGCAGGCGGGGTGCCGGCCGGCACCACCCGCACCGCGCTGGCACCCGGCGCCATGTGCACCCAGGTGCAGGCACTGGCGAACAGCAGCGTGGCGGTGGCGGTCACAATCGGTCGAATCATGGCGATGCCCTTCTAAGCGCGATGCGGGATTGTCGCCGCATCGCGGCGGCTTGGGGCGGACGAGGGTGAATCGTAAGTGACTCGTTGCGGAGCTCGCCGCACCCCGTCCTGCCGGAATGGCTTCACCGACGATGCGCGTCGGTCTTCCGCAACCCGCGCGCTGCCACACCCGATACCGGAATGCGATCGCGGCTGAAGCCGCTCCTTCAGCATCCACCGGGTGGTTGCCCTCCCGGCGGATCCCGTTCGTTTACTCGGTGGCGCCGCCGTCCGAGCTGGCCGTGGCGGACGCCGCGACCGGACGGCCGTCGGCGTCCAGTACCTGCACCGTACCCAGGTCGAGCGACCGCACCGGCGCCTCGATCTGCGACAGGTCGCCCACCACCACCCAGGTCAGCGCATCGGGATCGAGCGTGGCGGCGGCCTGCGCCACCTGCGCCGGGGTCAGGGCCTCGATCTCGGCCTTGCGGCGGGCGAGGTAGTCGTCCGGGCGGCCGTAGCGCACCATGCCGCTGATGGTGCTGCGCACGGCGCTGGCCGTCTCGTAGGCACCGGGCAGGCTGCGGATCTCGTTGGCGCGCACCTTGCCGACTTCCTCCTCCGTCGGCGGCGTGATGCCCCTGGCGTACTCGGCGATCTCGCGCTTCAGCTCGGCCATCGACTCGGCGGTCTTGTCGATCTGCACCGGGGCGAACGCCAGCCACGGCCGCTGGCCCAGCGCATCGGGCGCGAAGCTGTAGGAGCCGTAGGCCCAGTGCTTGTCCTCGCGCAGGTTCATGTTGAGGCGAGAGCTGAACTGGCCGCCCAGCACGGTGTTGGCGATCTCCAGTTCGGTGGCCGACTCCGACAGGGTCGACGGCACCAGCTGGCCGACGAAGATGTTGGCCTGCACCGCGCCGGGCTGGTCGATCAGGAACACCCGCGACGCGGACGGCCGCGCGACCGTGGCCACCGGGCCGGTGCGTGCCGGCGTGCCCTCGCCCCGCCAGTCGCCCAGGTGCTTCTCCAGCATCGGCACGATCTCGGCGATCGTGGTGTCGCCGACCACGACCAGCGTGGCCGCCTCCGGACGCACCCAGGTGCGGTGGTAGGCCACCAGGTCGTCGCGCGTCAGCGAGGCGATCGACTCCTCGGTGCCCGAGCCGCTGAACGGCATTGCGTAGGCGTGGCCCTCGCCGTACAGCAGCGGCGGCATCACGCGCAGCGCGGCGGAGTTGGGCCGTGCCTTCTCCTGCTTGATGCCGGCGATCCACGTGGCCTTGACGCGGTCGATCTCCGGCTGCGCGAACGTCGGCCGACGCAGCATGTCGGCGAACAGCGCGAGCGACGGGTCCAGCTGCTCCTTGAGCGCCGACAGGTACGCGCTGCCGCCGTCCAGCGATGCGCCCGCGCCCAGTTCGGCGCCCAGCGCTTCGGCGCGGCCGGCGAAGTCCAGCGCGCTGTACCCGGCCGCGCCCTCGTCCAGCATGCTCATCGCAAAGCTCGACGTGCCCAGCGTGTGCCCGCCCAGCGCGTCGGCTTTGTACCCGCCGTCCAGCAGCAGGCTCATCTGCACCACCGGTACGGCGCGGCGCTCGGCCAGGATCACCTTCGTGCCGTTGCTGAGCGTGGCGCGCTGCAACGCAGGGAAAGCGAGCTCGGGGAACTGCTCGGGCATCGGCGGGCCGGCGCTGCGGTCGACGGTCGAGGCGGTGGTGGTGTACTTCGCGTCCACTGCCGGCAACGCGAGCGGTGCCGGGTCGACGGCCGGTGCTTCGACCAGCGGCGTGCGCTGGCCGGGCAGCACGACCAGCGTGTGGTCACCCACGCCCAGCCACTCGCGCCCGACGCTGCGCAGCTGCGCAGGCGTGGCGGCGTCGACGTTGGCCAGCGTGGCGCGGAAACAGCCCGGATCGCGCGCGAAGATGGTGCAGGCCGCCAGCGCGTCGGCCTTGCCGCCGAAGCCGCCGATGCGCTCGATGCCGCGGATGAAGCCGGCGCGGATCACGGTCTGCGCCTGTTCGACCTCGTCGGCGGTCGGGCCGTCGGCTAGCAGCCGCTCCAGCTCCTCGTCGACGATCGCCTCGACCCGGGCCGGATCGACGCCGTCCTTGACCGTGGCCACCACCAGGAAATTGGAGCCCAGCTGCGACTCGCTGACCGCGGCGCTGACGCTGTCGACCAGCTTGTCCTCGTGCACCAGGCGCCGTTCCAGGCGCGAGGTGTCGCTGCCGCCCAGCACGCGCGCCAGCACGTGCAGGCGGTCGACGTCGATGGTGTTGGTCGGTGCGACGTTCCAGGCGCGGTAGATGCGCGCCTGCGGCACGTTGTCGTGCATCACCTCGCGCGTGTCGGCCGGACGACGCGCCACGTCGACCGCCGGCTGCGCCATGTCGGGGCCAGCGGGAATGTGGCCGAAGTACTGCGCCACCTTCTGCCTGGCGGTGGCGACGTCGATGTCGCCGGCCAGCACCAGCACCGCGTTGTTGGGGCCGTACCAGGCGCGGAACCAGGTCTTGACGTCCTCAAGCGAAGCCGCGTTGAGGTCGGCCATCGAGCCGATCACGCTGTGGTGGTAGGGGTGGCCTGGCGGATACAGCGCCTCGTTGAGCCGCGTCCAGACCTGGCCGTAGGGCTGGTTCTCGCTCTGGCGCTTCTCGTTCTGCACCACGCCGCGCTGCTCGTCGAGCGTCTTCTGGTCGATCGCGCCCAGCAGGTGGCCCATGCGGTCGGACTCCATCCACAGCGCCAGGTCGAGCGCGGTGGTGGGCACGTTCTGGAAGTAGTTGGTGCGGTCGGTGTCGGTGGTGCCGTTCATGTCGGTGGCACCAACCAGTTCGAACGGGGTGAAGTACTCGCCCGGGTAGTGCTCGGTGCCGTTGAACATCAGGTGTTCGAACAGGTGCGCAAAGCCCGTGCGGCCGCGCGGCTCGTCCTTGCTGCCCACGTGGTACCAGAGGTTGACCGCCACGATGGGGGCCTTGCGGTCGGTGTGCACGACCACGCGCAGGCCGTTGGGCAGGGTGAACTGCTCGTAGGCGATGTCGACCCCGGCCGGCTGGGCGGTCGCGGGCGCGGCGGTGAACGCCAGCGCACCGGTGGCGGCGGCAAGGGCGAGGGCGAGGACGGCGGCGCGGGGCCGGGCAATGCGGGACATCGGACACTCCTGTGGTGGATCGGGCCGGCCTGCCTGGCCAGCGTGGACGTGGCCACGGGCGGGCCACAACGCCCGCATCGTACCGGGCACCTGCCCGGCTGCATGGGCCACAAGTCGTAACCGGTTGCATCCAGACGGGCCGCCGGCCCGTAGCTGGGGCATGGTTCCCGCTGGTGGAGATCGCGTGTCCAAGCGCTCCTGCGTGCTCCCGCTGATCCTGGCCGTTGCCTGCGCTCCCGCCCATTCGGCGCTGCGCAGCGTCCAGGGCGAGGCGCGCGATCCCGCCAGCGGGGACCTCCTCTATCTCGGGGAGCACCTGCTCGGCGGCCACGTCGAGCGTCCGCTCAAACCGGTGGGCGGTTCCGCCGCGTGGCCCGCACCCCTGGCGCGCGGCGCTGCGTAGACTGGCATGCCACGCGCTGCGACCCGATGGAGCCCAGCTATGCCCACCCCCCGCCACTGCCTGGTCACCGGCGCCAACCGCGGCCTGGGTCTGGAGTTCGTCCGCCAGCTGCTGGCCCGCGGCGATCGCGTCATCGCCGCCTGCCGCCACCCGGGGCGCGCCACCGCGCTCAATACCCTGACCGGCGAGCACCCCGGCCGCCTTCACGTGCTGCCGCTGGACCTGGCCGACCCGAAAAGCCACGCGGAACTGGCGCGCGAACTGCCGCTGGTGCTGGGGGAGGACGGCCGCCTGGACCTGCTGGTCAACAACGCCGGCGTGCTGCACTCGGGCGAGCGCTTCGGCCACATCACGCCCGCGCAACTGGAGGACAGCCTGCGCACCAACGCGGCCGGCCCGTTCCTGCTGACGCAGGCACTGGCACCGCTGCTGGCGGACGCGCACGACGGCGGGCGCGCGGCGGTGGTCGTCAACCTGTCCTCGCGGCTGGGCTCGATCGCGCTGCGCGAGGATGTCCACAGCCCGACCTACGCCATCTCCAAGGCGGCGCTGAACATGGCCAGCGTTTTGCTGGCGCATGCGCTGGCCGAGCGCGGCATCACCGTGCTGCCGGTGTCGCCCGGCTGGGTGCGCACCGACATGGGCGGCGCGGACGCGCCGATCGAGGCGCCCGAGTCGGTGGCCGGTCTGCTGGCACAGGCCGACCGTGCGAGCCTGGCCGACAGCGGGCGGTTCATCGACTACCGCGGCGAGGCCGTCGACTGGTAGGGTCGCGCGCCGCGTTCCCGCCCTGCCGCACCGCCTCCCGCGCCATGCTCGATATCGTCCTTTACCAGCCCGAAATCCCGCCCAACACCGGCAACGTCATCCGCCTGTGCGCCAACACCGGCGCACGCCTGCACCTGGTGCGGCCGCTCGGTTTCGAGCTGGAGGACCGCCAGCTGCGCCGCGCCGGGCTGGACTACCACGAGTACGCCGCGCTGAGCGTTCACGACACGCTGGACGCCGCACTCGCCGCCATTGCGCCGCGCCGCCTGTTCGCGCTCAGCACCCGCGGCCGCGTGCGCTACGACACGCCGGACTATGCGGCCGGCGATGCGGTTTTGTTCGGCGCGGAAACCCGCGGCCTGCCCGATGACGTACTCGACGCCATCGCGCCCGGACAGCGCCTGCGCCTGCCGATGCGCCCGGGCAACCGCAGCCTCAACCTCTCCAATGCCGTGGCGGTGGTGGCGTACGAGGCCTGGCGGCAGCAGGGGTTCGATGGCGGGGCGTGAGCGTCAGGCCGCGCTGCGCCCATTTGCGTGCACCAGGGCCGCGAACGGGGGTGGGGTGAAGTCCGCCCGCCCGGACCATGAACGGGGCGTGTAAGTTCCTGCACTCGCGGGTTCAGTATTAAGGCTTCGTTGAGACGCGCTCCGGATACTGGCCCGACCGGATGCATCCGGCCCACGCGGGTCGATGCAAGGCAGGGTCCACCAGAAGATCCGCCGGCCGGCCCCGAACCGTTATCCGCACCCATTGCAGAGGCCACCCATGAAGCGTTCCAACGCCGTTTCCAAGCTTGCCGCCCTGACCCTGCTCGCCGCGCTGCCGCTGGCCGCGTCCGCCGCAGAGCGTGTCCTACAACTACGTCGAGGCCGGGTACGCCGCCACCAACACCGACGCCGGCGATGCCGACGGCTGGGGCATCAACGGCTCGGTCGCCATCGCCCCGAACTTCCACATCTTCGGCGGCTACAGCCAGCAGGAGATCGACAACACCAATATCGACTTCGACCAGTGGCGCGTGGGCCTGGGCTACAACCACGCGATCAGCCCGAGTGCCGACCTGGTCACCCGCGTGGCCTACGAGAAGTTCGACGCCGGCCGCGACATCTTCGGCAACAGCCTGGATGCCGACGGCTGGAGCGTGGAGGCCGGTATGCGCGGCGCGATGGCCCCGGAGCTGGAAGGCTATGCGATGGCCGGCTACGAGGACGGCGAGCCATCGGCGGCGGCGCCCACGATGGCGATTTCTACGGCCGCCTCGGCGCGCAGGTGAAGTTCAACCCGATCTGGGGCATCAACGGCGACGTGAAGTTCGCCGACAACGACACCCAGTGGTTCGTCGGCCCGCGCTTCACTTCTGATCGCACCGGCACCGCAGTACCCCATCGCGATCTCTCTCTCCCCGGTCGTTCTCCCCGCTGTCGCGATGTGAAGCCCGGCTCCGGCCGGGCTTCTTTTTTGCAGCATGCGGGTGGACGGTGCGCGGCCAAAGAACGGCGGCTCATGCGGGTGCGTGAGGCATCACCCCGCGGGCGGGCCATGACGCGGTTACTCGAACAGGCTCGCCGGGTACTCGGGCTTCTGTTCGCGCGCCAGCAGCTGCTGCAGGCCGTCGGCCGGGGTGATGTCGCCATGCAGCACCGCCTGCACGGCGCTGGAGATCGGCAGTTCGATGCCGTGGCGCTCGGCCTGGCGCATCACTTCATCGGCGGTCTGCACCGACTCGACCACCTGGCCGATCTCGCGCACCGCATCGTCCATGCGACTGGCCCCGGCCCAGCGCCAGGCCCAGCCGGCGGTTGCGCGACAGGTCGCCGGTGCAGGTCAGCACCAGGTCGCCCAGGCCGGCCAGGCCCATCAGGGTCTCGGCCTTGCCGCCGATGGCCTGGTTGAGGCGCAGCATTTCGTTGAGGCCGCGGGTGATGAGGCCGGCGCGGGCGTTGAGGCCCAGCTGCATGCCGTCGGCGACGCCGGTGGCGACCGCCAGCACGTTCTTCATCGCGCCGCCCAGCTCGGCGCCGACCATGTCGTCGCCGGTGTAGGCGCGGAATGCCGGGCCGTGCAGCACATCGGCCACGGCCTGGGCGAAGTCGGGGTCGTCGGACATGCACGGTCAGCGCCGTGGGCAGGCCCAGCGCGACTTCCTTGGCGAAGGACGGGCCGGTGACCACGGCCAGCGGCACGGCCGGGCCCAGCACCTCGTCGGCGACTTCATGCAGGAACCGCCCGCTGCCGGGCTCGAAGCCCTTGGTCGCCCACGCCACGCCGGCGCGCGCCGGGCGCAGCGGTGCCAGCAGCGCGCAGGGTTTCGGTGAAGGCATGCGAGGGCACCACCACCAGCACCAGCTCGGCGTCGTGCAAGCGGCGGCCGACAGGTCGGTGGTGGCGCGCAGGGTTTCCGGCAGCGGAATGCCGGGCAGGTAGCGGGGGTTCTCGTGCCGCTGGTCGATGGCCGCGACGACTGGCGGCATCGCGGCCCCACAGCACGGTGCGGCATGCCCGTGCCGGGCCATCAGCGCCGCCAGCGCGGTGCCCCAGGAGCCGGCGCCCAGCACCGCGATCGTCGCGGTGCGGGCGCCGGCGGGCGCCGTCGCGTGCCGCGGGTGGGACGGACGCCGGACAAATCAGGCGTTGCCGGCGGCTTCGGCGTTGGCCAGCCGTTGCCCTGGCCGCCTGCTGCCCGGCGCGCTGGCGCAGGCCTTCGGCGTACAGGGCGTCGAAGTTGATCGGCTGCAGGAAGAACGGCGGGAAGCCGCCGGCCTGGATCAGGTCGCTGACCAGCTGGCGGATGTACGGGAACAGCATGTTCGGGCACTGCGTGCCGAGCATGCCGTCGAGCGCCTGCGGCTCGAAGCCCGACCAGGCCGAACACGCCGGCCTGCTTGCACTTCCGCCACGTACGCGGTCTTGTCGCCGGCCTTGCAGGTCAGGGTCATGGCCAGCACGACTTCGATAGGCGTTCTCGCCCAGGCGCTGCACGCGCTGGTTGAGGTTGAGCTGCAGCTCCGGCTGCACGTTTCGCTGAAGACCGCCGGGGCGCCGGGCACCTCGAAGGACACGTCCTTGACGTAGATCTTCTCGACGGTGAACGCGGGGCCGGTGGGCGGTTCGGCAGGCCGGCAGCGCCGTTGGTGGTTTCTTCGGACATGACTCGTAACTCCGGCTAGATTAAACGGTAAATGGGCGATTATGGCACGCAGCTCGGCGGCCCGGGTCTCAGGCTTGGGGCGGCGCGGAGCCACACAAGGGCCCGTCGCCCTGGCCGGCGTGTTCAGCCGCGGCCCTTGACCAGCGGCAGGTCGGCCTGCTGCCAGGCCGCGATGCCGCCGTCGAGCCAGTAGACCTGCTCGAAACCCGCCTTCTTCAGGCGCTTGGCCGCCGCCGCCGAGGCCTGGCCGGTGCGGCATACCATCACCACCGGCAGTGCCTTGGCCGCGGCCAGCAACTTGTTTTCCGGGTCGAACTGGCTGGGCTGCACGTGGCGGCTGCCGGCGATGTGGCCCTTCTCGAAATCGTTGCTGGCCGACAGGTCGACCACCAGCGCGTTCTCGCGGTTGATCAGGCCGGTCAGTTCGGCCGGGCGCAACGCCTTGTAGCCGCGGAACAGGCGTGCGATCTCGGTGTAGACGATCGCCACGGTCAGGCCGACCAGCGCCATCGACAGCATAGGGGTGGCGCCCGGCAAAGGCCAGCAGTTCTTCGAAGTTCACGGCATCACGGCGGCGGCAAGGGGGCGGGGATTGTCGCCCAGCGCGGTGGGTCGCGCAAAAAAGGAGGATGCGCCGCCTATTCGCCGTCCCACAGGTCGGGCATGCCCGAGGTGATCCACCAGGTGCGGGCGGTGTCGTCCCAGCGCCACTGCTCGCGGTAGCGCACGGTACGCTCGACCATGGTGTGGCGGTTGACCACGCCTATGTGGATGTCGCGCACGGCGGTGCCGGCTTCCAGGTCCTGGCTGGCACCGATGTCGCGGTAATGCGAGATCTGCACCTGGCCATAGCGCGCCAGTTCGACCTCGGTCAGCCCGTGCTCCTCGCGCTTGAGCGGATCGATCAGGTTCATCGCCCCCTCGAAGCCGCCCCAGCGGATCGCTTCGGACCACGCGTACTGGTTGCGGCTGAGCAGGTCCTGCTGGTTGGACATGCTGGCGCAGCCGGCCATCAACGCGACAAGGGCAAGCAGCAGCAACGACTGGATCGAACGCATCGGACTTCTCCGGAAGGCTTGATGGCCTGGCAGACCTGACCGTGGCGACGGTAGCAGGCTACGGCGCCGGCCGGTGCAGTGCGGAAGGATCGCGCAGGATCGCGACGTAGCGGGCGGTGAAGCCGGTGGCGATGCCGCCCTCGGGCAGCGCCGCCGAGGCCTGCAGGCCGATGCGGGCGCGGCCGCGCTCGCGCAGGGTGGCGATGAACGCGTCCCAGTCGGCGTCGGCATCGCCGCGGGCCACCACGTCGAGGTCGGCGAACAGCGGCGCCAGGTAGCGCACCTGGCTGTCGGCGACGTAGACGTCGGCGTCCAGCCCGGCCTGTTCGATCCGCAGCGTCGCCAGGCCCCACGAGGCCAGCGTCATCATCGAGGCCAGGCTGCCACCGAACGCACAGCCCTTGTCGTTGACATGCGCCGACAGCGGCGCGTGCAGCCGCAAGGTCTCGCCGTCGAACCCGGCGATGCGCAGCCGCATTGCGGCCACCGGCGGCATCGACTGGTAATGGTGGTCGAGTCGGGACAGGGCGTCGTCGGACATGGGCGGACCGTGGGGGGTGGGCGCGCCATTCTGGCAGGGCGCCGGGATCCGGGCCCGAGGCGCAGGACCAGGGCAGCGATGCGGGCATGCCACTGAACGATGCCAACCCGGGTGCAGCCAGGGGGTGTGCCTCACCAGCGCGACGCGTCGACATCTGGACAGTCCGGAGCAGACCGGGGCCGACGCCTCCCCGCGCTGTTCGCGTTGTCCGCCGCATGGCACGCTGCCGCGATGCCGCCCCCTCCGTCCCGATGGATGCTCGTTTCCCTTCGCCCGCGCGGCGGCCACGACGGCCTGCGGCGTGCCGCCGCGCGCCACGGCGGCGGGCTGATCGCGCTGTCCCCGTGGACGCTGCGGTGCCGCGATGACGCCGCCACGCGCGCCGCCCTGCAGGGCGCGCTGGCGGCCGACGCGGTGGTGTTCACCAGCCCGGCGGCGGTGCACGCGGCGGCACGGTTGCACTCCCTGGACGGGCTGGCGGCGGCGTGCGCCGTGGGCAGCGGCACGGCGGCGGCGCTGCACCGCTGCGGGGTGCGCGACGTGCAGAAGCCGACGCGGATGGACAGCGAAGGCCTGCTCGCGCTGCCCGCGCTGGCCGCCGGCGCAGCCAGCCGCGTGGGCCTGGTCACCGCACCCGGCGGCCGCGGCCTGCTGGCGCCGGCGCTGTCGGCGCGCGGCCTGCAGGTAGTGCGCGCCGACGTGTACGACCGCGTACCGGTGGCGCCGAACTCCCGCGCACTGGCGGCGCTGCGGCGCTCCACCGCGCCCTGGGTGCTGGCCGTCAGCAGCGCGGAGGCGCTGCAGCGCGTACTGGCCGAACTGCCCGACGACCTGTGCCAGCGCCTGCGCGCGTCGGCCGTCGTGGCGGCCAGCGAGCGCCTGGCCGCGGTGGCGGCAGCGCAGGGGTTCAAGACCATCGCCATCGCCCGCAGCCCCCGCCCCGCCGACCTCGCGGCCGCGGCGCAGGCGCAGGCGGGGACGCGCGTTCCGGTAGCATGACCGCGTCCCCCATCGTGATGCCGCCGTGTCCGCCACGCCGCCCGCCCCCCCTTCGCCGGCACCGCGCCCGGCCCGCTGGCCGCTCTGGCTGATCCTCGCGCTGACGCTGCTGGCGGCGTGGCGCGCGGCGGTGTGGTGGGAGGCGCGGCAATCGCCCGCACCGGCGCCGGCCGACGACATCCGCATCGCCGCGCTCAACGACCGCATCAGCGCGCTGCGCGGCGACCTGCGCGCGCAGGCGCAGCGCGTGCAGCAGGCCGACGCCACCAACCGCGTGCTGCGCGACGAGTTGCTGGGCATCGGCCAGCGCTCGGCCCTGATCGAAGACAGCCTGGCGCGCCTGTCCGACCCTGACCGGCACGGCGCGCAGGCGCTGCGCCTGGACGAGACCGAACTGCTGCTCACGCTGGGCCAGCAGCGCCTGCTGATCGCCGGCGACCTGGACGGCGCGCAACGCGCGTACGCGCTGGCCCACGGCGTTCTGTCGGGTGTCGACGATCCGGCGTTTGTCGGCCTGCGCCAGGTGCTGGTGCAGGAACGTGCCGGCCTGGACGCCCTGGGCGCGGACCCGCGCAGCACTGCATTGGCGCGGCTGGACACGTGGCTGGCCGGGCTGGACACGCCCCCCGGCATCGCGCCCGCGCAGGCCCGCACCGACGCCCCGTGGTGGCGGCGCGCCTTTTCGGCCGTGTTCGACATCCAGCCCCGCCACCGCAGCGTCGCGGTGCGCCCGGCCGACCGCAGCGATGCGATGGCCGGCCTGCAGCTGGAAGTCACGCTGGCGCGTGCCGCGGCCGAGCGGCGCGACCGCGACGCCTGGCGCGGGGCCCTGGCGCGCGCCGATCTGTGGCTGCAACGGCTGTGGCCACCCTCCGATGCGCTGGAGGCCCGCCGCGCCGCGTTGCGCGAACTCGCCGCCCTGCCCCTTTCACCCGAGCTTGCAACCCTGGGCACGACACTCGAGCAACTACGTCAGTTGCGCAGCGTGCGCCAGGAGCCCCGATGAACCTCTTCCGCAGCCTGTTGTTCTGGATCGTGCTGGCACTGGTTGGCGCACTGGTCGCGCAGCTGCTGGCGCAGGACCCCGGGCTGGTGGTGGTCAGCTACGACAACTACACCTACGAGAAATCGCTGTCCTACACGCTGGTGCTGGCGCTGGTGGGCGTCCTGGCCCTGTGGCTGGTGTGGAAGCTGGTGACCACGCCGCTGGTGATGCTGCGCCGCCGCCGCAAGAAGCAGGCGCGTGCGCGGCTGATCGAAGGCCTGGAGGCCTCGCACCAGGGCCACTGGAGCCGCGCGGAAAAATCGCTCGCACTGACCGGCGACGATGCGGAAGTCGGCGCCATCGGCCACGTGGCCGCCGCACGCGCCGCCGCCGCCAGTGGCAATGCGGTGCTGGCACAGCAGCACCTGGATGCCCTGGCGGCCGCGCACCCCACCGCACGCGCCGTCGCACTGGCCGAACTCGCACTGGAGGACGGCCGCCCGCTCGACGCGCTGAGCGCGCTGGATGCGCCCAACGCGCAGCCCCTGCCGCCGCGCGGGTTGGCGCTGCAGGCCGAGGCCCTGGCCCGCGCCGGCCGCGCCGGCGAGGCCTACGGGCTGCTGGGTGCGCTGCGCCAGCACCACGTCTGGCCGCAAGCCCGGCTTGACGCGGCCGAAGCCGCCTGGGCCGAGGCTGCCCTGCAGCAGGCGGGCGACGCCAACGTGCTCGCCGATCGCTGGGAGGCGCTGCCCAAGCCGCTGCGCGCGCACCCGGCGATCGTCGCCGCCTACGCCGAACGCGCCGCCGCACTGCGTTGGGAAGAGGCCGCCGCCGGCAGCATCGAACACGCGCTGGACACGCACTGGGACGAAGGCCTGGCGGGGCTGTACGGCCGCCTGCCGGTGGGCCGCCTGGAGGCGCGACGCGAGCGCGCCGAGCGTTGGCTGCAGGCGCATCCGGCCAGTCCCGGCCTGCTGGTGACGCTGGCCCGCCTGGCGCGCGCACAGGGCCAGTGGCCGCAGGCCGAGACCTACCTGCATCGCGCGCTGGCGCAGGGCGCCAACAGCGAGGCGTGGGAAGAGCTGGGCCACGGCTTCGCCCAGCACGGCGATGACGCGCTGGCGCGGCAAAGCTATGCCAACGCCCTGCGCGCGGCCCGCGGCGAGGCGATCACCGAACTGCCCGGCCGCGACCTGCGCGCCCGCATCCTGGATGAGGCCGTGGTGGAAGAGCGCGACGCCCACGGCATGCCGCGGCTGCGGGACTGAGCCGCGTCGCGGCTGCCGCCGCGCTAAAGCGCCACCACCTCGAGCGGAATGTCGCACTCCGGGTGAGCGGCCCACAGTTGAGCCAGGGTGCGGCCCGTGCCGGGCACCTCCACGTCCGGCGCGATGTCGGCCAGCGGCCGCAACACGAAGGCATGCTGCAGTTCGGGGCGCGGCAGTTGCAGGTGGCCGGGCCCCGACAGCACGCGGTCGTCGAACAGCACGATATCGACGTCCAGCGTGCGGTCGCTCCAGCGCGGGCCGCTGCGGTCGCGGCCATGCGCATCCTCCAGCGCGTGCAGCCAGGCGTTGAGCGCATAGGGGTCGGTGGTGCAGGTAACGATGGCGGCCGCGTTGAGGAAATCGCGGCCCTCGAAACCGACCGCACGCGTGCGGTACACCGGCGACACCACCACGTCGCCGAAGTGCTCGCGCAGGGCATCCAGCGCGCTGCGCATGTTGGCCTCGGCATCCAGGTTGCTGCCCAGGCTCAGGTAGGCACAGCTGGTGGCGGGACGGCTCATGCGTCCTCCTGCGCGCCGCTGCCGTGCGGCCCGGGCGAGGATGCATCGCGTTCGATCATCACGCCCACGGCGCGCGCGCCGCGCACGGCGCCGGGCTTGCTGAGCTTCAGGCGCACGCGCTGCACGCCGAATTCCCCGAGGATGATCGCCGCCACCCGCTCGGCCAGCGTCTCCACCAGGCCGAAGTCCGACGCCGACACGTACTCGACCACGCGCTTGCTGACGGCCTTGTAGTCGAGCGTGTCGCCGATGGCGTCGCTGGCGGCGGGGATGCGGTTGTCGAATGCCATCTCGATGTCGAACACCAGCGGTTGGCGGATACGCCGCTCCCAGTCGTAGATGCCGATCAGTGCCTCGATCTCGAGGCCTTCGATGAAGACGTGGTCCATGGATTGGGGATTGGGGATTGGGGATTGGGGATTGGGAACACTACCCGTGCGTCATCCCGAGCGCAGCGAGGATCTGCTTCATGCATGCGACGCGGACAGGCAGATGCCTCGCTGCGCTCGGGATGACAACGAAACCGGGCGCGCGACCGGTCATGCCTGCACCGCCGGCAGGCTCTCCATGTCCCAGCGCGGGGTGACGCGCACCGAGGCGTCCTCGGACTGGCCCGCCTCCAGGCGCAGCGCACCGGCAAAGGCGATCATCGCGCCGTTGTCGGTGCAGAAGGCCGGCCGCGGGAAGCCGACGCGCCCGCCGCGGTGCTCGACCATGGCCTGCAGCCGCGCGCGCAGGCGGCGGTTGGCGCCCACGCCGCCGGCGACCACCAGGGTCTCGCAGCCGGCCGCGTCCAGCGCGCGCTCGCACTTGATCGCCAGCGTCTCGACCACCGCATCCTCGAAGCCGCGGGCGATGTCGGCGCGGGTCTGTTCGCTCTGGTCGCTCTTCTGCCAGGCCAGCAGCACCTGGGTCTTCAGGCCGCTGAAACTGAAATCCAACCCGGGACGGTCGGTCATCGGCCGCGAGAACCGGTACACGCCCGGCCGGCCCTGCTCGGCCAGCGCCGCCAGGTGCGGCCCGCCCGGGTACGGCAGGCCCATCAGCTTGGCGGTCTTGTCGAACGCCTCGCCGGCGGCGTCGTCCAGCGTCTCGCCCAGCAGGCGGTAACGGCCGATGGCGTCGACCGCCACCAGCTGGGTGTGCCCGCCGGAGACCAGCAGCGCCACGAACGGCGGCGCCAGCGGCCCCTCGTCGGTCTCCTCCATCAACGGGGCCAGCAGGTGGCCTTCCATGTGGTGGACCGCCACGGCCGGCACCTCCAGCGCCCATGCGAGCGACCGCGCTACCCCGGCGCCCACCAGCAACGCGCCCACCAGGCCGGGACCGGCGGTGTAGGCCACGCCGTCCAGCTCATCCACCGCCATGCCGGCCTCTTCCAGGGTCTGGCGGATCAGCGGCAGCAGCTTGCGGACGTGGTCGCGGCTGGCCAGCTCGGGCACCACGCCGCCGTACTCGGCGTGCAGCGCGACCTGGCTGTACAGGGCGTGGGCCCGCAGGCCGGCCTGCGTGTCGTACACGGCCACGCCGGTTTCGTCGCAGCTGGTTTCGATGCCGAGGACTTTCATGGGGAGGCTGGGGGCTGGGGGCTGGAAACCGGGGCTTGGAGGCGCGCCAGGGAGGGCGCGCGCTTTAGCCCCTCTCCCGCCGGGGCGACGGAACACAGTTTGCGCGCCATGGCGCACGTGTGAAAGCGCGGGCCGGGACGCGGAGCGGGGGTGGGGAAAGGGTCCGGCGAAGCCACGTGGCCGGCAACGCTGGCGCGACCTGGGAACGAGGCTGCGACCCACTACCATGCGTCCGGCCCAGGAACGTCCCAACCGTCATCCGGCCGCAACTTGCATCCGCCCGAATGACCCCGCTATCATACGCGGCTCGCCCGGCGGATCCGGGCCGTACACCCGAACCGAGATCACGTATGCCCAGCGTCAAAGTCCGCGAAAACGAGCCTTTCGAGTTTGCTCTGCGTCGCTTCAAGCGCACCTGTGAGAAGGCCGGCGTCCTCGCCGAGACCCGCAAGCGCGAGTTCTACGAGAAGCCGACCCAGGAACGCAAGCGCAAGGCCGCCGCGGCTGTGAAGCGTCAGGCCCGTCGCTCTTCGCGCGACGTGACCAAGCGCCAGCGGCTGTACTGATCGCGCCTGCTGTGCGAGGCCCGGCATCCACGCCCGGGTCCTGTACAGAGGACAGCCAAAGCCGGCCGCGCCGTGAGCGCCGCCGGCTTTTTGCGTTTTCCCGGCCTGCAGCCGCGTGGCCTTCCCGGCCCCTGCAGCCCACTCCCGACCGCCTGCCGATCCGGCCGGCCCCGCCCCAGCCATCCAAGGACCCCGCCATGTCCCTCAAGCAGCAACTCACCGATGACATGAAGGCCGCGATGAAGAGCGGCGACAAGCACTCCCTCGGCGTGATCCGCCTGGCCAACGCCGCGATCAAGCAGAAGGAGGTCGACGAGCGCGTCGAGCTGGACGACGCCCAGGTGCTGGCCGTGCTGGAAAAGATGGTCAAGCAGCGCCGCGACTCCGTCACCCAGTACGAGGCCGCCGGCCGCGGCGACCTGGCCGAGATCGAGAAGGCCGAGATCGTGGTCGTGGAGCGCTACCTGCCGGCCAAGCTGGGCGAGGCCGAGCTGCGCGCCGCGATCGACGCCGCCGTGGCCGAAACCGGCGCCGCCGGCCCGGCCGACATGGGCAAGGTGATGGGCGTGCTGAAGCCGCGCCTGGCCGGCCAGGCCGACATGGGCCAGGTGTCGGTGCTGCTGAAGCAGCGCCTGGCGGGCTGATCCGGCACCGCAAGGACGCAACGCGACGCCGGGCCTGCCCGGCGTCGCCGCTTCACGACATCGCTCTGGACACCGTGCTGGACATCGCGGTCACGACATCGCGCTGACCGCCGACGCGCCACACTGGCTGCCGGCACGCCGCGTGCCGATACCCCAGCGAACCCGCCCGTCCATGTCGCCCGACGCCACGCCGCCCGACCGCACTCCCGACGCCGCCGAACTTCCCATCGGCACGCCCGACCGCGCCCTCGCCCGCCTGCAGGCGCTGCAGGTCCGGTTGCAGTCCAGCCGCGTGGCGCGGTTCGTGCAGCGCTTCATCGACGACGACATCCTCGCCCTGGCCGCGGCGCTGGCCTTCTACACGCTGCTGTCGCTGGCGCCGCTGGTGACCATGCTGCTGTGGCTGACGACGTCGCTGTATCCGGCCGCGCAGGAGGAGTTCTTCCGCCAGGTCGGCCAGCTGGTGGGTGCGGAGGTGGAGGCCACCGCGCGGCTGATCGTCACCAATGCCGATCGCGAGCCGCGCACCGGCTCGATGGCGGCGGTGATGGGCACGCTGGCCCTGCTGGTGGGCGCCTCCATCGTGTTCGGGCAGCTGCAGGGCGCGCTCAACCGCGTGTTCCGCAGCGACGCCAAGCGCCTGGGCGGCGTGCTGGCGTTCCTGCGCAAGCGCCTGCTGTCGTTCGGCATGGCCGTGGCGCTGGGCTTCCTGCTGGTGGTGTCGATGGCCGCGCAGGCGGGCCTGCAGCTGCTGGTGGCCTACCTGCCGGCGCTGCTGCCGGTGTTCGTGGCGCTGTTCTCGTTCCTGCTCTACACCTTGGCGTTCGCGGCGATGTACCGCTGGCTGCCGGACCGCTCCGTCGGCGCCGCGCGTGCACTGGTGGGCGGCGCGCTGACGGCGGCGATGTTCGTGGTCGGGCGCGGTGCCATCGGCCTGTATCTGGGCCAGGCGAGCCTGGGCAGCGCTTACGGCCCAGCCGGCGGCCTGGTGGTCATGCTGGTGTGGATGTACTACTGCGCGGTGGTGTTCCTGGTGGGCGCGCTGATCACCGCGATGCTTGACGAGCACGCACGCGTCCGCCAGCGCGTCGAGCAGGTTCGCCTGCAGTGCGGCTCGGGCACGGTGGCGACCGCCGGCGTGGCATCCTAGTTCCCCGACTTCCGACCCGGCGCCCTCGCGGCCGCCGCGTGCATGGCCCGCATCCCCGACGCCTTCATCGACGACCTCCTCGCCCGGACCGACATCGTCGAGCTGGTCGGCGCGCGCGTGCCGCTGAAACGCCAGGGCAAGGAGTACTCGGCGCGCTGCCCGTTCCACGACGAGCGCTCGCCGTCGTTCACGGTGTCGCCGACCAAGCAGTTCTACCACTGCTTCGGCTGCGGGGCGCACGGCACCGCGATCAGCTTCCTGATGAACTACGACCGCCTCGAGTTCCTCGACGCGGTCGAGGAGCTGGCGCGCCATGCCGGGCATGGAAGTGCCGCGCGACACGCAGCAGCGCAACGCCAACCCCGACAGCCAGGGGCTGTATGACGCGGTCGAGGCGGCTTCGAAGTTCTTCCAGAAGCAACTCGCGGCCAACGACCGCGCCCGCGCGTACCTCGACGGCCGCGGCGTGAGCGAGGCGATCCGCGCGCAGTTCGCCATCGGCTACGCGCCCGACGGCTTCAATGCGCTGCGCGACGCGCTGGGCACCGACCCGCGCCGGATGCAGCTGCTCGAACGCGCCGGCCTGTTCTCCAAGAACGACAGCGGCCGGGTCTACGACAAGTTCCGCGACCGGGTGATGTTCCCGATCCACGACCGGCGCGGGCGCACGATCGCCTTCGGCGGCCGCGTCCTGGGCAAGGACGACGGCCCCAAGTACCTCAACTCGCCCGAGACGCCGCTGTTCCACAAGGGGCGCGAGCTCTACGGCCTGTGGCAGGTGCGCCAGGCGCACAGCAGGATCGAACGGCTGGTCGTGGTCGAGGGCTACATGGACGTGGTCGCGCTGTTCCAGCACGGCGTCGACACAGCGGTGGCGACCCTCGGCACGGCGACCACGCCCGACCACGCCGAGTTGCTGTTCCGCAACGCGCCGGACGTGTACTTCTGCTTCGACGGCGACCGCGCGGGCCGCGGCGCGGCGTGGAAGGCGGTGGAGTCGGTGCTGCCGCGCATGAAGGACGGGCGCCAGGCGTTCTTCCTGTTCCTGCCCGAGGGCGAGGACCCGGACACCATCGTGCGCAGCGAGGGTGCCGACGGCTTCAACACCCGCCTGCAGGCGGCCACGCCGCTGTCGCAGTTCCTGTTCGACACGCTCGCCAGCGACGTCAACCTGTCCACGCTGGAAGGCAAGGGCCGGCTGGCCGAACGCGCCAAGCCGCTGCTGGCGCAGATCCCCGACGGCGCGTTCGGCGACCTGATGCGCCAGCGCCTGACCGAACTCACCGGCGTGGGCGCGCGCAGCGCCGGCGCCGACACCCATGTGCCCGCCCAGCGCGCGCGGCGCCCCACCGGCGCGCCCGCGCCCAAGCGAAGCCTGGTGCGCAGCGCGATCACCCTGCTGCTGCAGCACCCGCCCCTGGCGCTGGAACTGCTGCCGCCGTTCCGCTTCGCCGGCCTGCGCCAGCCGGGCATCCCGCTGCTGCTGGACCTGCTGCAACTGGTGGATGCACGCCCGGACATCACCACCGGCGCGCTGATCGAACACTTCGAAGGCCGCGAGGAACACGCCGCCCTGCAGAAGCTCGCCGCGCAGACCGTGCCCGGCGACGGCGAGGTCCTGCGCACCGAGTTCATCGACGCGGTGGTGCAACTGGAGCGGCAGACCCTCGTGCAGCGCATCGACGAGCTGCAGGCGCGCCAGCGCGAGCATGGCCTGGACGCGGGCGAGAAGGCCGAGCTGCGCGACCTTCTGACGCGGCGACTGGCTGCGCCCTGAGGCAAACGCTGCTTGTCATTCCCGCGAGTGCGGGAATGACAAGGAGGTTGTTTCAGCAGCTTACGTCCATGGATATGCGGCTCCGCCGAAATGAAGCGCGAGCCCGCTTTCGCGGGATGAGGAGCAACAGGATGACGTCCGGCCCTGCAGCGCCCCGCCCTGCACCCGCGGCGCCGCCCCGCTAAGCTCCGGGATCGATCAGACCCGGGGAGTCGCCTCATGTCGCTGCGCCACGTCTTCACCGTCACCGCCCTGGCCGCCGCGTGCGCGTGGCCGGCCTTCGCCCAGTCGCCCGCGCCGGTGGTGCGCGAGGCGGTCGGCAACCGCGTCAGCGAGAACATCCCGGCGATCCCGCCGGCGCTGGTCGAGCGCCTCAACCGCTACCAGAACACGCGCGGTGCGGGCTTTGCCGGCTGGACCGGCGATGGCTGCCTGCTCATCAGCACGCGCTTTGCCGAGACCAGCCAGGCCCATCGCGTGTGCCAGCCGATGGGCATGCGCGAGCAGCTCACGTTCTACCCCGAGCCCATCGCCGGCATCGATGCCGCGCCGCATGCCTCCACGCTGGACGGGTTCGTGTTCGGCAAGGACGTGGGCGGCAACGAGTTCTGGCAGCTGCACTGGTTCGACCTGGGCACACGCGAGGTGCGCCTGCTGACGGACGGCACGTCGCGCAACCAGGGCGCGCTGTTCGCCCGCGACGGCAGGCGCCTCTGGCCTACTCCAGCACCGCGCGCAACGGCACCGACACCGACGTGTGGCTGACGGACTTCCCGTCCGGCACCGCCCGGCCACTGGTGACGGCGGGCGGCAGCTGGAGCGCGCGCGACTTCGCACCCGACGGCACGCGCCTGCTGGTGAGCCGCTACGTGTCGGCCAGCGAGTCGCACCCGGGCCAGGTTGACCTGGCGACGGGCGAGCTCGAGCTGTTCCCGGTCGAAGGCGGCACGGCGGCATTCGGCGATTTCCGCTACGCACCGGACGGACGCAGCGTCTACTACGTGTCCGACGAGCCGGTGCAGGGGCGCAGCGGCGAGTTCATGACGCTGCGCCACCACGACCCGGACACCGGCGCGCTCACCGTGCTCAGCGGCGATATTCCGTGGGACGTGGAAGGCTTCGAGATCAGCGACGACGGCCGCCACCTGGCGTTCGTGACCAACGAGGACGGCATCGCGCGGCTGCACGTGCGCCGCATCCCGGGGCACGAAACGGTCGCGCTGCCGGAGCTGCCGGTCGGCGTGATGGGCGGGCTGGGCTTCTCGCCCGACGGCACCCGGCTGGCGATCACGCTCAACACTGCCACCTCGCCCAGCGACGTGTACGTCATCGACCTGGCCACGCGCGGACTGGAGCGGTGGACGCGTAGCGAGGTCGGGGGGCTGGATGCGTCCACGTTCGTCGCGCCCACGCTGATCCGCTACCCCACGTTCGATGAGGTGGACGGTGCGGCGCGCACGATTCCCGCCTTCTACTACCGCCCGGCCAATGTGCCGGCCGGGTCGAAGCTGCCGGTGGTCATCAACATCCACGGCGGGCCGGAAGCGCAGTCGCTGCCCACCTTCAACCCCACCGCGCAGTTCCTGGCCAACGAGTTGGGCGTGGCTATGCTGGTGCCCAACGTGCGCGGCTCGTCGGGCTACGGCAAGACGTACCTGTCGCTGGACAACGCCGAGAAGCGCGAGGACTCGGTGCGCGACATCGGCGCGCTGCTGGGCTGGATCGCGCGGCAGCCGGAGCTCGACGCGAACCGCGTGGGCGTGTACGGCGGCAGCTATGGCGGCTACATGGTGCTGGCGTCGATGGCGATGTATCCCGAGCGCATCCGCGCCGGCGTGGACATCGTCGGCATCTCGCACTTCGGCACGTTCCTGAAGAACACCGAGGACTACCGCCGCGACCTGCGCCGCGCCGAGTACGGGGATGAGCGCATCCCCGAGATCGCAGCACTGTTCGAACGTATCTCGCCGCTCAACAACGCCGACCGCATCACCGCGCCGCTGTTCGTCGCCCAGGGCAGGAACGACCCGCGCGTGCCGTATACGGAGGCCGAGCAGATCGTCGCCGCCACCCGCGCCAACGGCCAGCCGGTCTGGTACCTGCTGTTCAACGACGAAGGCCACGGTTTCCGCAAGAAGACCAATAGCGATCACTTCACCGCCGCGACGATGCTGTTCTGGCAGGCGCATCTGCTGGACGGGGCGGCGCCCGGCGCGCGCTGAGCGCGATCGCGGCATGCCGGTGGGCGCCCGCAGGCGCGCGTGCCCACCGGACCGCGTGCACGCAAGAACAGGGACCCGGGTCCGTGCGCGGCCCGCGCGCGGCCATCACCGGACGACGGTATCGGCCACTTCGATGCGGTTGCGTCCGCCCTGCTTGGCGCGGTACAGCGCCGCGTCGGCGCGGGCCAGCCATGCCGGCCAGGGTTCGCCGGACTCGCGCGCGGCCAGTCCGCCCGACACCGTGACGGCCTGGCCACGGCAGCGCACGCGCAGCATCACCATTTCGCGCAGCAGCTCGCTCAATGCGCCGGCCTCATGCAGCGACGTGGCGCGCATCAGCACGACGAACTCCTCCCCGCCCAGCCGGAAGAAGCGGTCCTCGTCGCGGATCAGCTTCCGGCACAGGTCCGAGAACGCGCGCAGCACGCGGTCGCCGGCCTCGTGGCCGTGCACGTCGTTGATGCCCTTGAAACCGTCCAGGTCCAGCACCGCCAGCACCGGCGGCGGTGCCTCGTCATCGGGCAGCGCCTGCAGTGCATCCTCAAGCGCCCGGCGGTTCTGCGCGCCGGTCAGCGCATCGCGGTGCGCCAGCGATTCCAGCGCCTCGCGCTGGATCTGCGCGCGGTAGGCGAACACGTAGGCGAACAGGCTGGTCATCGCCACCGAGGTGACGAACAACGCGCGGTTGACGGCGGAGCCGAACAGCGGCGGGTACGCGGCCAGCACCGCCAGCGCCAGCGCCGTGGCGAGCGCGGCGATGCGCCGCTCCACCAGCAGGTAATTGGCCAGCACCACCGGGGCGAGCCAGAACAGGCCCGGGATGCCCAGGGTGAGGGCGATCGCCGTGCAGCCCGTGGTGCTGGCGACGGTGGCGAACAGGCAGGCGCCGCCGGTGCGTCCGGTCACGTGCCCGTAGACGACCGCCGAGAGCAGGCATGCCAGGATGCCCAGATCGATGAGGCCCGCCAGCGGCTGGCCGCTGGTAAACCGGTACAGGGCGAAGGGCAGCACCGCCACCGCGGCGCACAGCCCGAACACGGTGAGGATGGCCAGCTGGAAGTCGGCCGTGGGTGAGGCGATCGATGCACGCCAGGCGACGCGGGCGGGACGCGGTATCTTGGCCTGGCTGCTCACGTGGCGGTCCTTGGACTGCGGTCCGGGCGCGGCGCGCCGGATGCATCGCATCATGGACGGTATCGGCCGAGGCCCGCAGTACTTGAGTGCGCGCCCCGTTCAAGCAGAAACGCTCGACCCGGGGGCTGTGCACCGGTCTGGTCCGGTCCGGTGTGCAGGGCAGGTCAGGCCACCGGCCGCAGCTCGAACGCCGGCGAAGGCTGCAGCCACGGCAGCAGCCAGTGGTCGACCAGCAGGAACGCGAACAGTGCCATCAGGTAGACGATGGAGTAGTTGAAGACCTTCATCGCGTACAGCTCGTCGGGCGGGTCCATCAGCCGCCACGCATGCCACAGGAACACCGCGCCCAGCACCAGCGCGCCGCCCAGGTAGAACAGCCCGCTCATGCCCACCGCCCAGGGCAGCACGGTGACCACCACCAGCAGCACCGTGTACAGCAGGATCTGCCAGCGCGTGTAGGCCACGCCGTGCGTCACCGGCAGCATCGGGACCAGCGCGCGGGCGTAGTCGTCGCGGCGGAAGATGGCCAGCGCCCAGAAGTGCGGCGGCGTCCACACGAAGATGATCAGCACCAGCAGCAGCGCGTGCGCCCAGTCCCACTCGCCCTGCATGCCGGTGACGGCGGCCCAGCCCAGCAGTGGCGGTGCGGCGCCGGCGATGCCCCCGATGACGATGTTCTGCGGCGTGGCGCGCTTGAGGAACACGGTGTAGATGACCGCGTAGCCGATCAGCGAGGCGAAGGTCAGCAGCGCGGTCAGCGGGTTGACCCACAGCACCAGCACGGCCATCGACACCGCCGCCAGCACCAGCGCGAACGCCAGCGCGCGCGCCGGGGTGATCTGCCCGACCACGATCGGCCGCCACGAGGTGCGCGCCATCCTGGCGTCGATGCGCGCGTCCAGCAGCTGGTTGATGGCCGCGGCCGACGAGGCCGCCAGCCAGATCCCGAGGAACCCCAGCACCGATTCACGCAGCGGCGGCAGCCCCGGCACCGCCAGGAACATGCCGACGATCGCGGTGAACACGATCAGCGCCACCACGCGCGGCTTGGTCAGGTCGAAGTACTGTCGCAGGGTGGGATGCATGCGCGTCAATGCTCCGGGCTGCGCAGGCGCGCCAGCAGCGTCACCAGCACGAACAGCAGCACCACCGCGCCGGCCACGTGCGCCACCGCCACGCCCAGCGGCAGCGAAAGCTTGACGTTGGCCACGCCCAGGCCGACCTGCACCAGCGTCGCCACGCCCAGCAGCGTCGCCCATCCGCGCAGGCCCGGGATGCGGACCATGCGTGCGGCCAGCGCCAGCAGGTAGACCGCGGCGACCACCGCCATCATCCGGTGCGCCATCTGGATGGCGATGCGCGCCTGCCCGCTGAGCACGCCGCCCTCGTAGTCCGCGCCGATGCCGCGCCACAGCACGAATCCTTCGCGGAAGTCATGGGGCGGCCACCACTGCCCGACGCACCTGGGGAAGTCCAGCCAGTGCGTGGTGTCGGCGACCCAGCCGCCGGCCCCGCACGCAAGCGCGGCGTAGTTGGCACTGGTCCAGCCGCCCAGCGCGATCTGCACGCCCAGCACGGCGATGCCCGCGCCCACCCAGCGCCGGAGCGTCCCGGCCTCGGCCAGCCGGATCGGTACGTCGGTCGCGCGCCACGCCATCCACGTCAGCAGCGAAAACGTCAGCAGCCCGCCCAGCAGGTGCGCCATCACCACCACCGGCTTGAGCAGCCAGGTGACGGTCCACATGCCCAGCAGGGCCTGGAAGATGATCACCGCCAGCGTGATCGCGCCGACCCGCGCCAGGTCGAGGTTGCTCCAGCGCAGCGCCGACACCAGCAGCAGCGCCTCGCCGGCGATGGCCAGCAACGCGGCCGCGGTGTGCTGGCCCTTCATGTACAGCGGGATGGCCGCCGCCACCAGGCCCGCGGCCAGGAGGATGCGCGCGATGCCCCAGCGCCGCTTGCGCGCGGCCAGCAGCGCCAGGCCCAGCACCAGCACGCCCAGGATCGCGGCGATGTGCCGGTGGAACTGCTCGCGCCACGCCTTGTGCACCTCCAGGGGCCGCACGTCCAGCGCGGTGGCGTGGCGCACTCCCTCCACCGAGGTCGGCCACGCCGCGCGGCCGTAGCACGTCGGCCAGTCCGGGCAGCTCAGGCCGGCATCGGACAGGCGTACGAACGCGCCGAACAGGATCACGCAGGTCGCCAGCGCCACCGCCAGCCACGCAATGCGGTGGAAGTGGCGGGACCAGGCGGCGGATTTGAACGCGGTATTCATGGCAAGGGCAGGTGGCGCGCCGGATCAGCGCAGCTTGAGCAGCTTGGACACGTCCTTGCGCAGCCCGGCCGGGTCGAAGCCGGGAGCGTAGCGCAGGACCACGAAGCCATTGGGGTCGATCACGTATACCGGCACGCCGGCCGCATCGTGCACACGCGGCAGGCCGGCCAGCAGCGCAGGATCCGGCTGCACGACGCGCCATGCGCTGCCGTCGGGCAGCGTGGCGGGCGGCGTGCCGATCCACAGCACGTCGACCTCGTCGGCGTCCTTGCCGAACAGCTGCCAGACGGTGTCGATCTGCCCCGCCAGCGCATCGCACGGCGCGCCGCAGTCCGCTGGCGGCGCCACTGCAATCCGCCAGCGGCGCTCGACCGGCGTCCATTCGTAGGCGCCACCCTCGGCCAGGCGCGGCGTCACCGTACGCAGGTCGCCCGGTGGTTGCAGCAGCTCGCCATGGTTCTGGGTGCCGGCCGGGCGCCAGCCGGAGAAACGCAGCAGCCCGGCCACCAGCATGCTGCCGAAGAACATCACGAAGATGGCGATCAGCAGGCCGCGGTTGCGGTTGCGGGTTCGGGTGTCGACGGTCATCGGCGCGTTTTCCGGAACGTGAGGATCAGGGCGGTGGCGAGCACCGCCAGCGCCAGTGCGAACCACTGCACCGCATAGCCGCGGTGCTTGGCAGGCGGCAGCGTGTTGGGCAGCAGTTCCAGGTCGCGCGTGTAGCCCAGCGGCAGCGCGGGGTCCAGGCGCAGCACGCGCGGCGCGAGCGCGACCGGCAACCCGGTTTCCGCGGCGATGGCCTGCATGTCCACGCGCGTCATCAGCCAGCCGTCGTCGGTCGCGCCCAGCGCGGGGCCGACGGCAATGCCGGTGGACGGCGGCGGGGCCAGCAGGCCGCGCAGCTCATGTTCGCCCGCCGGCTGCGCCACGCGTGGCAGGTCGCGGTCACCCGCCAGCGGCAGCCAGCCCAGGTCGACCAGCAGCGGCGCGCCCTGATCGGGAACGAAGACGCGGTACGCCCGCACGCCGACGCGGCCCTCGCGCTGCTGGTTGTCCAGCAGCAGCGGGCCGCGTGCATCGAAGCGGCCGGTCCCCGCGCTCCAGTCGTAGTCGCGCGCCCTGGCCGGGTCCGCAGCCGCAGCCAGCGGGACGGCGCGGCGCTCGGCGAGCACCGCGGCGGCGGCATCGAGCATCGCCTGCTTCTCCACCGCACGACGCGACTGCCACGTGCCCAGGCCGGTGAACAGGGCCAGTGCCAGCACCGCCAGCGCCCAGCCGAACACGAGGTTGCGGCGGCGACTCACGCGCCCGGCCACCGTGGCTGCGATAATCCACGCGGCGCGCCGTACCGGCGCATCGCAGGCACCGACATGAACGACTCGCTGAAAACGCTGCTGATCATCGCCTTCCTGATCCTGATTCTCTGGAACCTGGGTGCGGGCCTGTACTACATGCTGGTGGACAAGAGCCAGAGCAAACGCACGGTGCACGCCCTGACCCGCCGCATCGCGCTGTCGGTCGGGCTGATCCTGCTGGTGATGCTGGCGATCTGGATGGGGTGGATCACCCCGCACGGCGTGGGCGCCTGACCGGCGACGGGCGCCGCCCGGGAAACCGCGGGGCGCTCAGACGCGAAAGGCCGGCATTGCCGGCCCCCGCGCGCGGTGGTTCAGGGCGTCAGATCACGTAGACGAACATGAAAAGGCCCAGCCACACCACGTCCACGAAGTGCCAGTACCACGCCACTGCCTCGAAGCCGAAGTGGTTGTCGCGGTCGAAATGCCCCTTCAGGCAGCGGAACCAGATCACCACCAGCATGATCATGCCCAGCGTCACGTGCAGACCGTGGAAGCCGGTGAGCATGAAGAAGGTCGAACCGTAGATACCCGAACCCAGCGTCAGGTTGAGGTCGCGGTAGGCGTGCACGTACTCGTAGCCCTGCACGTACAGGAAGACCAGCGCCAGCGCGATGGTCGCGCCCAGCCACACCAGCAGCGGCTTGCGGTGGCCGGCCTTGAGCGCATGGTGGGCGATGGTGATGGTCACGCCCGAGGTCAGCAGGATCAGGGTGTTGAGCAGCGGCAGGCCCCATGCCGGGATCGTCTGGAACTCACCACCGACCGCGCCCGGCCCGTTGCTGGGCCACGCGGTGCTGAAGGTGTCCCACAGCACGCTGTTGGTGGCCACGCCCGAACCCTCGCCGCCCAGCCACGGCAGCGCGAACTGGCGGGCGTAGAACAGTGCGCCGAAGAACGCGGCGAAGAACATCACCTCCGAGAAGATGAACCACACCATGCCCATGCGGAACGAGGTGTCGACCTGGCGGTTGTAGTGGCCCGCGATCGACTCGCGGATCACGTCGCCGAACCAGCCGAACAGCACCGCGACCATGGCCGCGGCACCGACGAAGAACATCCACATGCCCCAGGAGGCCTCGTTGAACCAGCTGGCCAGGCCGACCATGAGGACGAACAGCGCGACCGAACCCAGCAGCGGCCAGCGGCTGCTGTGGGGCACGAAGTAGGTGTTGGCGTCGGGCGAATGGGCGTGGGCCATGTCGGCGGGTTCCGTGTGGATGCGGCGGGTCAGCGTGGCGTGGCGGTCACGGTGCGGCGTGCGGCGAATTGGCCGCCGCCGCGCGCGAGGTCAGCACGTCGTTCTTGAAGAAGGTGTAGGACAGCGTGACCGTCTTGACGTCGGCCGGCAGGTTGGGGTCGATGATGAAGCGCACCGGCATGTCGCGCTGCTCGCCGGCATGCAGGGTCTGCGCGGTGAAGCAGAAGCACTCGGTCTTGTTGAAGTAGCCCGAGGCGCGCGCCGGTGCCACCGAAGGCGTCGCACTGCCCACCACCGTGCGGTCGCTGGTGTTGCGCGCGTAGTAGGTGGTCTCGTACTGCTGGCCCGGCTGCACGCGCATGGAGAACTGGTGCGGGGTGAACTCCCACGGCAGCTTGGAATTGACGCTGCCGTCGAACTCCACCGTCACCCAGCGCTCGGCCGCCGGCGCGCGGGCGTCGCGCACGCCTTCCGACGCGGTGCGCTCCAGGCGGATGCCGAAGATCTTCTCGCAGGCGATGCGGTAGGCCGGGATCAGGCTGAAGGTGAAGGCAAACGCGCCGATCGCCACCAGCACCATCTTGGCGATGCCCGCGGCCGGGCGCGGCGCGGCGCGCGCGCCCTCCGGCGTCGGCGGCGTGGTGGCGTCATGGTCCGGACGGTTCATTGACCGAGCACCCCGCTGAGCAGGAACGCGACAAAGATGCCGAACGCGATCGCGCCCAGCCAGAGCGCCGTGCGCACGGCCGCGCGACGGCGGGCCTGGACGCTGGCGTCTTGATGCTGCGGATCGCGGTGGAGGTCGGTCATGGTCGTCATGGAACGGGCGCCGCCGCAGGGGCGGCGCCTCGCATCGTCAGTGCGTGATGTCGCCGTGCGCCAGGTCGCCGTCGCGGATGACCGGCGGGGTGGCGAAGGTGTGGTGCGGCGCCGGGCTCGGCACGGTCCACTCCAGGCCCTTGGCGGCTTCCCACGGACGCGCGGCGGCCAGGGCGCCGTGCTTCTTGGAGTGCAGCAGGATGGCGAACATCATGAACGGCGTGACGAACATGCCGAACGCGCCGATCGAACTGATCAGGTTCCAGTCCGCGAACACCACGTTGTAGTCGGGGATGCGGCGCGGCATGCCGGCCAGGCCCAGGAAGTGCTGCGGGAAGAACAGCAGGTTGACGAACACCATCGTCCACCAGAAGTGCACCTTGGCCCAGGTCTCGTTGTACATGCGCCCGGTCCACTTCGGCCACCAGTAGTAGACCGCCGCGATGATCGCGAACAGCGCACCGGTCACCAGCACGTAGTGGAAGTGCGCCACCACGAAATAGGTGTCGTGGTACTGGAAGTCCGCCGGCACGATCGCCAGCATCAGGCCGGAAAAACCGCCGATGGTGAACAGGATCACGAAGGCGATCGACCACAGCATCGGCGACTCGAACGTGATCGACCCGCGCCACATCGTGGTGACCCAGTTGAACACCTTCACGCCGGTCGGCACCGCGATCAGCATGGTCGCGAACATGAAGTAGATCTCGCCGCCCAGCGGCATGCCCACGGTGAACATGTGGTGCGCCCAGACGATGAACGACAGGAACGCGATCGACGCGGTGGCGTACACCATGGCCTGGTAGCCGAACAGCGGCTTGCGGCTGAAGGTCGGGATGATCTCCGACACGATGCCGAACGCCGGCAGGATCATGATGTAGACCTCCGGATGCCCGAAGAACCAGAAGATGTGCTGGAACATCACCGGGTCGCCGCCGCCGGCCGCGTTGAAGAAGCTGGTGGCGAAGAACTTGTCGGTCAGCAGCATGGTGACCGCGCCGGCCAGCACCGGCATCACCGCGATCAGCAGGAACGCGGTGATCAGCCACGTCCAGCAGAAGATCGGCATCTTCAGCAGGTCCACGCCCGGGGCGCGCATGTTGAGGATGGTGGCGATGACGTTGATCGCGCCCATGATCGAGCTGATGCCCATCATGTGGATGGCGAAGATCACGAAGGCGACGTTGCTGCCGCCCTGCAGGCTCAGCGGCGGGTAGAGCGTCCAGCCGCCGGCGGGGCCGCCGCCGGGCAGGAACAGCGTCACCAGCAGCAGGCTGAAGGCGAACGGCAGGATCCAGAACGACCAGTTGTTCATGCGCGGCAGCGCCATGTCCGGCGCGCCGATCTGCAGCGGGATCATCCAGTTGGCCAGGCCGACGAAGGCCGGCATCACGCCACCGAAGATCATCACCAGCGCGTGCATGGTGGTCATCTGGTTGAAGAACTCGGGGCTGACGTGCTGCAGGCCCGGGACCGCCAGTTCGGTGCGGATCACCACGCTCATCGCCGCGCCGATGATGAACATCACGAACGAGAACAGCAGGTACAGCGTGCCGATGTCCTTGTGGTTGGTCGAGAAGAACCAACGCTCGACGAAGCCCTGCCTGTGGCCGTGCTCGTCGGTGTGGGCGTCGTGGGGGTGATCAGCAACGGGGTGCGTGGCAGCCATGGCCTACCTCTAGGGAAATACTGTCTGGATCAGCCGGCCGCGGGGGCGTCGGCGGCGGGGGCGGTGCTGGCCGGGGGCAGGTCGGCGTCGACCGGCAGCGCGGCCTCGTCGCCCTGCTGCACGTCCTCGACCATTTCCGGGTCGACGCTGCGCGGCGCCAGGCCGGCACCGGCCGGCGGTTCGGCAGTCGGATCGGCCGGCGGCGCGGCTTCGGCCTTGCGCTGCGCCAGCCACTGGTCGTACTCGGCACGCGGCACGGCGCGCACGACGATCGGCATGAAGCCGTGGTCCTTGCCGCACAGCTCGGCGCACTGGCCGCGGTAGATGCCCGGCTCGTCGATCTGGGTCCAGGCCTCGTTGACCAGGCCCGGGATGGCGTCCTGCTTCCAGCCCAGCGCCGGCACCCACCAGGCGTGGATCACGTCGTCGGCGGTGATGACGAAGCGGATCTTGGTGTCGGTGGGCAGCACCAGCTCGTTGTCCACGTCCAGCAGGTAGTGCTGGTGGTCCGCGGCGGTGGGCCGGGCGCCGCTCTGGCGGATCTCGTCGCTCTTGCGGTCCAGGCGGCTGGTGAGCTGCACGCCCTCGCCCAGGTACTCGTACGTCCACATCCACTGGTAGCCGGTGACCTTGACGGTCATCTCGGCGTTGCGGGTGTCGTACATGTTGATCAGCTTGCTGGTGGCCGGGAAGGCCATCAGCACCAGCAGCGCCACCGGGATCACCGTCCACAGGATCTCGAGCTTGGTGCTGTGGGTGAAGTCGCGGTCGGGCACGGCGCCCTTGGACTTGCGGAACTTGAACATCGCAACGGCCATCGCGCCGAACACCAGCAGGCCGATCGCCACGCAGATCCACAGCGCCAGCATGTGCGCCTCGTAGGCGTTGCGCGACAGGTGGGTCACGCCGCGGCCCATGTTGAGCTGCCACGGCTGCGGGTCGGCGGCCTGCGCGAATGCCAGGACGGGTGCCGCCAGCGCGGCGATGCCTGCTGCCCACTGCTTGGAACGACCGGCTTTCATCACTTCGAGCCCCAGAAAACAAAGATGGTGGTGAGTGCTCCGCGGGCTGCCTGTCACGGCCCGGCACGCGCAACGCTGCGCGGGAGGCCGTCCGGAGAAGTCCGGGAGACAGGTGGCTGGCGAGCCCATCGCGTCGCGCGGGGCCCATCACGCCGTTACCGGCGCTACGGATATCCGCGAAATGGTAGCCGCCGGGCGGGGCCGCGGCAAGTTGAGCTACGTCGGGGAAGCCTGCCCGGATGCGGCCCGGACCCCGCCATGCCGGGCCGGGATGGCGGCGTGCGGGCCGGACGGGCAGGTTCGGCACAGCAGCAGCCGGTGCCGGGAACGTACGCCGGCGTCGGGCCGTTCCGGCATGGGCGGCGGGGCCGGCGCGCCCTACACTATGCGGCTACCCCGCGCGCCCGCGCGACTGCCCTCCGCCATGCACATACCTCCTCCTGCCGTCGACGGCGGCTCGCGCGCGCTGGTCGCGCCCGAACTGCCTGCCCCGCCCGCCGCCCCACGCGCCGCCATCACCGCCGGCTGGGTCCGCGACGAGGCCGCCCACGTGCGCGGCCTGCTCGACCAGGCCCGCCTGCCCGACGCCGACCGCGCCGCGGTGCAGGCCACCGCGACCGACCTGGTCGCGCGCGTCCGCGCCCGTGCGCGCCAGCAGGGCGCGATCGAGGCCTTCATGCGCCAGTACGACCTGGGCAGCGAGGAAGGCGTGCTGCTGATGTGCGTGGCCGAGGCGCTGCTGCGCATCCCCGATGAAGACACCGCCGACAAGCTGATCCGCGACAAGCTCGGCGAGGCCGACTGGAAACGCCACATGGGCCGGTCCGACTCGGTGCTGGTCAACGCCTCCACCTGGGGCCTGATGCTGACCGGCCACCTGGTCGACCTGGCCGACGAGACCCGGCGCGACGTCCATAACGCCTTCAAGCGCCTGGTCGGCCGCGTCGGCGAGCCGGTGATCCGGCTGGCCGTGCGCCAGGCGATGCGGATCATGGGCCACCAGTTCGTCATGGGGCGCACCATCGGCGAAGCGTTGGCGCGTTCCAAGAAGGGCGCCAACGCCGCCTACCGCTATTCCTTCGACATGCTGGGCGAGGCGGCGCTGACCGCGGGCGATGCGGCGCGTTACCTGCAGGCCTACCGCGATGCGATCGAGGCGATCGGACGCAGTGGCGCCTATGCCGGCGCCGAGGTGTTCGGCGTGCCCAGCATCTCGGTGAAGCTGTCGGCGCTGCACCCGCGCTACGAGCACGCCCAGCGCGAGCGCGTGCTGGCCGAACTCACCCCGCGCGTGCTGGAACTGGCGCAACTGGCGCGCAACCACGGCATCGGCTTCACGGTGGACGCCGAGGAGGCCGACCGGCTGGAGCTGTCGCTGGACGTGATCGCCGCGGCCTACGCCGATGCGTCGCTCGACGGCTGGGAGGGCTACGGCCTGGCCGTGCAGGCCTACCAGAAGCGCGCGCCGGAAGTGATCGCTTCATCGCCGACCTGGCCCGCCGCCATGGCCGCCGCATCCCGGTGCGGCTGGTCAAGGGCGCGTACTGGGACAGCGAGGTCAAGCGCGCCCAGGTCGACGGCCAGGCGGGCTACCCGGTGTTTACCCGCAAGCCCAACACCGACGTGTCGTACCTGGCGTGCGCGCGGCGCATGCTGGAAGCCGGCGACGCCATCTACCCGATGTTCGCCACCCACAACGCGCACACCATCGCCGCCATCCACCGCCGCGCGGCGATGCTGGGCCGCGCCGGCCGCTTCGAGTTCCAGAAGCTGCACGGCATGGGCGACGACCTGTACGCGGAAGTCATCCCGGCCGACCGCCTGGACGTGCCGTGCCGCGTGTACGCACCCGTCGGCAGCCACGAGGACCTGCTGCCGTACCTGGTGCGGCGCCTGCTGGAAAACGGTGCCAACTCCAGCTTCGTCAACCGCATCACCGACGAGGCCGTCGCCATCCAGGACCTGGTGCGCGACCCGGTCGAGACCGTGGCCGCGTTCGAACAGATCCCGCATCCCCGCATTCCGCTGCCGGTCGACCTGTACCGCAGCTTCGGCATCCAGAGGAACAATTCCATGGGCGTGAACCTCGCCAACGACGATCAACTGCGCACGCTGGCCGGGCAGGTCAACGCCGCTGCCGCGCAGCGCTGGACCGCCACGCCGCTGGTGCCGGGCGCGACCTCCACCGGTGAGCCGATCGCCTCGACCAACCCCGCCGACCGCCGCGAGGTCGCCGGCCACTGGACGCCGGCCGACAGCGCCACCGTCGAGCGCGCACTGGCCAACGCCGTGGCCGCGCACGAGGACTGGAACGCGACCCCGGCCGCCAGCCGCGCCGCGATCCTGGAGCACGCCGCCAACCTGATGGAAGCGCGCATGCCGCTGTTCATCGCGATGTGCACCAAGGAGGCCGGCAAGAGCATCCCGGATGGGGTCGCCGAGGTGCGCGAGGCGGTCGATTTCCTGCGCTACTACGCCGCGCAGGCGCGCGAACTGTTCGCGCCGGACGTGCTGCCCGGTCCCACCGGCGAGTCCAACACCCTGCACCTGTCCGGGCGCGGCGTGTTCGTGTGCATCAGCCCGTGGAACTTCCCGCTGGCGATCTTCACCGGCCAGGTGGCCGCGGCACTGGCCGCCGGCAACACGGTGATCGCCAAGCCGGCCGAGCAGACCAGCCTGGTCGGGTTCGTTGCCACGCAGCTGCTGCACGAGGCCGGCGTGCCGGAGGCGGTGCTGCAGTTCGTGCCGGGCGACGGTGCCACCGTCGGCGCCGCGTTGACCCAGGACCCGCGCGTGGCCGGCGTGGCGTTCACCGGCTCCACCAGCACCGCACGCGCCATCAACCGCGCGCTGGCCGCGCGCGATGCCGCCATCGCCGTGCTGATCGCCGAGACCGGCGGCCAGAACGCGCTGATCGCCGATTCCTCGTGCCTGCCCGAACAGCTGGTCAAGGACGTGATGGCCTCGGCCTTCACCTCCGCCGGCCAGCGCTGCTCGGCCGCGCGCGTCCTGTTCGTGCAGGAGGACATCGCCGACAAGGTCGAGCAGATGCTCGCCGGCGCGATGGCCGAACTGCGCGTGGGCGACCCGGGCCTGCTGTCGACCGACGTCGGCCCGGTGATCGACGAGGACGCCATGACGATGCTGCGCGAGCACGCCGCGCGCATGGAGCGCGAGGCGCGGCTGATCGCCCAGGCGCCGATCGGCGAGGCCACCGCGCACGGCAGCTTCTTCGCCCCGCGTGCGTATGCGCTGCGCTCGCTGGACCAGCTGCACGAGGAGATCTTCGGGCCGGTGCTGCACGTGCTGCGCTGGAAGGGCGACGACCTGGACGGCGTGCTGGCGCAGATCAACGCCACCGGCTACGGCCTGACGCTGGGCGTGCACTCGCGCATCGACCGCACGGTGGACTACATCGCCACGCGCGCGCGGGTGGGCAACTGCTACGTCAACCGCAACCAGATCGGCGCGGTGGTCGGCGTGCAACCGTTCGGCGGCCAGGGCCTGTCGGGCACCGGTCCCAAGGCCGGCGGCCCGCACTACCTGCCGCGCTTCACCACCGAGAAGGTGATCACGATCAACACGACCGCGTCGGGCGGCAATGCCTCGCTGCTGACGCTGGGGGAGTGACGTTTCGGGATTCGGGATTCGGGAATCGGGAATCGGGTAAAGGCTGACCGTTGTTGTCCTGACCTGCCCCCACTGAGCCGTACCAGCCGAAGCTAGGTAGAGTCCGTCACCCAGAGAGGACGGACATGCGTAAGAGTCGCTTCACCACGGAACAGATCATTGGCTTCATCAAGCAGGCCGAGGCCGGCATGGCGGTATCGGAGCTGGGCCGGCAGCACGGCTTCAGCCCGGCCAGCTTCTACGCCTGGCGGGCCAAGTACGGCGGCATGGAGGCGGAGGACGCCAAGCGCCTGAAGGAGCTGGAGTCGGAGAACAATCGGCTGAAGCGGCTGCTGGCCGAAGCGCACCTGGACATCGAGGCGTTGAAGGTCGGCTTCGGGGTAAAACGCTAGCCCCGCAACGCAAGCGCGAGGCGGTCCGCCGCATGCTCGATGCCACGGCAGTGAGCGAACGACGGGCCTGCCGCCTTGCGGGGCTCTCCCGCGATGCCTTCCGCCACCCGCCCGAACAGGCGCCTGCGACGCAGGCGCTGTCGGCGCGGATCATCGAGCTGGCGCAGGTGCGCCGCAGGTTCGGCTATCGCCGCCTGCACGACCTGCTGCGTCCGGAGTACCCGGCTGTGAACCACAAGAAGGTCTACCGCCTGTATCGCGAGGCGAACTTGGCCGTTCGCCGTCGCAAGAAGATCCGCAGGCCACCGAGCGAACGCCAGCCGCTGTCGTCGGCAACAGCACCCAACGCGGTGTGGAGCATGGACTTCGTCAGCGACGCGCTGGCCAATGGACGCCGCCTGAAGTGTCTGACGGTCGCCGATGACTTTACCCACGAGTGCGTCGACATCACGGTCGACCATGGCATCAGCGGCGCGTACGTCGTGCGAACCGCCAGCCCATTGCCCACCTCCGCCATTCGCACTGACCACGTTCGCCAGCAAGACTGACCACAACCGGCGGACACGCTGACCAGCTTCGGCAGCAGCGTGCCCACTTCAGGCAATTCGCTGCCCAGTTCCGGCAGTTCTCTGCCCAGCTCCGGCAAACTATTGACCACCCCGGCTACGGGCTCGCCGCATCGAGTCGCCCTTCAAGTCAAGTTTGACGCTGCTGTGGACGAGTCGATCGAGAATGGCGTCGGCGAGCGCTGGATCATTGATGTATCCATGCCATTCCTTTACGGGCATCTGGCCAATGATGAGCGTGGCGCCGCTTCCGACTCGATCATCCAGCACTTCAAGGAGGTCGGATCGGCCGCGATTCGACAACGCGGTCAGACCGAAATCGTCGAGAATGAGCAGATGTGCTTTCTCAAGTTGGTTGCGCTGACGTGAGATCGTTCCATCTTCATGCCCGATCGCCATCTCTTCCAACATTCTTGCTGTTCGCCGATATGCGACAGAAATGCCATGACGAGCTGCCTGTACGCCTAGCGCACAACCAAGCCATGTTTTTCCGGTGCCGGTAGCGCCAGTGATCAGCACGTTGCGATGTGCATTGATCCACGTGCATGTCAGCAGGTCGGCTATCACGGTTTTGTCCAGTCCGCGTCCCGGCCTATAGTCTATGTCCTCAGGTGCGGCAACGACCTTGAGCTTCGCCGTCTTAAGCAGACGCAGATAACGCTGCGTATCGCGCTGCGATGCCTCTGCTTCCACCATCATCTGAACGCGCTGTTCGAACGCCAAACTCGCGAAAGCGCTGTCGCCTATCTGCTGCTCAAATGCCTGGGCCATGCCGGCCAAGCGCAAGCTGCGCAGCTGTCCGATCGTGTGGATGTGGTTCATATATAGCTTTCCTACTGATAATTTTCGGCACCACGCACGTTCGCGTGGGTCGTAGTTGCTTCATTGACTGCTTCGAGCTGCAGCGGCGTTTTCTCGATGCCGCGCGAGAGCATTGAGCGCACGGATGTGATTGAGGTCGCCTTCATGCGGAGTGCGCGCGCACACGCATCACTCAGGCGTTCCACACTGAAATCCCGTGCAAGCCGCTTGAGGCCACGAAACGCCTGGATTGAGGCGGCGGCAGAATGAGACTTCATGTGCTGGCGAACGAAGTCGGCGACGAGAGGTCCTGCTGCTTCAGCCCATGCGATGAGGCTGGCCATTTGTTCTTCCCCGTAGAGCCGATGCGCTGGTGGCTGGTGCTCAGATTTGGTGAAGACATCATCTATACCGTAGGAGCGTTGATGCGTGGCGACGAGTTGATCGCGGTGGTAAACCTCGATCACAGTGGTAGTTATGCGCACGTTGACCTTCCGCGACACCAGTGTGTAGGGAACTGAGTAGTAGTTGCGCTCCGAGACGACGTGATAGTCCTGCGCAATCGTTACTCCGATCCGCCACTCTGCGAACTCATAGGCCTGTACCGGAAGAGGCCGCATCGCCGGTGAGTCGATTTCCTCAAACAAGTCGTTTCGGCTCTTTCCACCGCGCAAGCGCATCGGTCTGCTATTGAGCCGAATCAGCAACTCAGCGATTGCCCTGTTCAAGTCCTGAATCGAGAAAAAAGTGCGGTTTCTGAGTCGCGCGAGGATCCACATTTGAGCCAACCGCACTCCGCATTCGACGGCGGCCTTGTCTTTTGGCTTGCGCGGACGCGTCGGCAAGACCATCAGGTCATAGTGGTCTGCGAATGCCTGGTAGGAGGGATTGACGTAGTGGCCGTCCTTGCGCGAAATCTTGGTTACCGCCGATTTGAGGTTGTCCGGCACCAAGTGCTGAGGCAGTGCGCCGTAAAACTCAAGTGCACGTACATGTGCGTCGATCCAGTCCGGAACTTGCTGGGTCGGCGTGCAATACGCGAACGTTTTCCGACTGGAACCGAGCACGCCGATCCACAATTCGACTGGAGTTGCAACGCCCGTATTCGCATCCACCACTGAGGGGCGCTTACCCGAGTAATCAACGTAGAGCTCTTCGCCCGGTCGGCGCGCTTGGCGCATCACTAGGCCAAGGGACCGTGTGTAACGATCGTAGCGACGGCGAAACTCGCGGTCTGACATCTGTCCCGCATCAATGCCTGTCGCATACTCCTGTACAGAAGAGTGATCGTTACGCCAGGTCGATGAAGCTCGGCGTGAACATGAGACCAGTCAGGTTCGACAAACGTCTTTTTGCGTCGATCGCGCGCCCCGTTGAGGCGGGCGTTGAGCGCTTCTCCGGAAAGCCTGCGAACCTGTTCCCAGCATAAGCTCTCTTCGAGGAGCCGTTCTCGATAGCGTCCGGCGGTGTTGTGAGAAACGCTGCATCGCTGCGCAATCTCGCGATTCGACAGGTCTGTGGTGAGCAGCAGCCGACATAGATTTTTTTGGATCATGAATTCTTCTCATTCGATACGAATCGAGCGGACGCAGCTGCCCGTCGCGCGCCGTTGGGGCGGCCGCGAGCGCTTGACATGCCGGGTGCAGCGAATGAGAATGCAGCCGTCGCCCTAACAAACGACAGCGTAGTTCCCACGAGAAAAGCTGGTGCCCCGTGAAGGCGCCGGCTTTTTTTACGCCCGTGCTTTTTGGTTAGTGCTCTGAAACGCGGCTTGAAAGTTCCCGGTTGGTGATCTCCTTGCCGTTGGTGTTGGTCGATGACCTGGGTTCGCGCGGTTAGTGGCAGGTAAGCCCGGACGTAGCTGAGTGCTTGGCGATCAGTCTTTGGTCAACCGCCGAATTTGCTCGCGGGCGAATTCGCGAGCTTCATTACCAGTCCGCGTATCGTGCAGCGATTCGCTCAGCCAAAGCGCCAAGTCACCTGCACGCAGATGCCAGCCGCGTCTTCCTTCTAGGGAGACGCATTGCACTGGCGTTGACCCCCTTGCAGCAGCCCTTCTGGCTGCGTCCGCCGAAGGCAGAGACAGTAATGGCCAAATGCGGGCTAGTGGCACGTACGGACCGAAAGACGCCACGATCTCTTCCGTCCACACATCAGCGCTTGCCATGAGCAATCAGTGCCTGTGTTGCAGTAGGAAGCGGCACATTACCGACTTCGCCCGCAATCGCATAGGGTTTTAATCAACGGCACGCGACTTATCTTTTTGTCGTTATTTTATTTTGACGGCACTGGAATATTGGCGATCAAGAACCAGTATTTGTGATGCTTTCTAGCCCACGATGAAACGCAAAGTTTCCGCATGCGAGGCGATGCTGCGCAAGCGTTTTGCGATCACATCATTCCGCAATCTGATGCTCGAAAATGGGCCTGCGCAGACTATCTAGGATTGAATACAACGCATCCGGCTTGCGCACCAGAGGCGGCCGGGTTGGATCGACGAACCCGTGTTCGGTGTGCCATTGCGCTAGTGCCGCCAACCGCTGCTTGAGCGTGTTGATCGCGAGGCGACTGGCATGGTCGGCCAGGTAACGCGCCACGCTGTCGGCGGTGGCCGGAAGATGGCCGCCCCATTCGACTTCAAAATGGCGCACCGCCGATTGATAGCTGCGGCGCGTGTTTTCGCGAGTGGCCGCCTCCAGATAGCGATCCAGCGTCACGCGCCTACCCCTGCGGCTCGCTCGATGCCATCGTCGGGTGCCGCAGCGTGCCCAGGATGGCGCACTGCCCGCGTACACCGCCGGCGCATTGGGTGATGACCCGTTCCAGCTCGTCCGCGATGCGCTGCAGGGCATCGATCCGGCGTCGAACATCAGCCAGGTGGGTGCGCGCTACGCCATCCACCTCGGTGCAAGACAACTGCGGGTCATCGTCCAGTCGTAGAAGACTGCGAATGTCGTCCAGGCTGAAGCCCAAGGTCCGACCGCGCGTGATGAAGCGCAGCCGCGCGACATCCTGCTCGGAATAGGCACGGTACCCGCTGCCCACCCGCGCCGGAGCCGGCATTAACCCCACCCGCTCGTAATAGCGGACGGTTTCCAGATGGCAACCGCTCGCGGCTGCCGCTTCGCTGATCTTCATGCGGACCGTCTTGACTCCGTAGTGGGTACGGACTTTACGCTGGCTCCCTGTCGGATGCCACGTCGGGAACCGAGTCGAGGAGCGCCCGTTGAGCGACTGCGGTTGCCACGCGGAAGCGAAGAATGCCAACGAACGGCGCATCCTTGTGATCGCGCTGGTTCTCAATGCGTCGATGGCCGTCATTGGCGGCATCGCCGGCTGGAAGGGCCAATCGACCGGCCTGCTGGCGGACGCGCTCGACATGCTTTCTGACGCGACGGCCTATGCGATCGGGCTGGTGGCGATCGGCCGCTCGGTGCGGTTCAAGGCGAATGCCGCCATGGTGAGCGGCGTTGCCTTGCTGGTACTGGGGCTCGGGGTTTTGCTCGAGGTCGGCCGCCGCGTGGTGGACGGCGCCGAGCCGCAAAGCAGCTGGATGATCGCTACGGCCGTGCTGTCGCTGGCCGTGAATCTCACCGTCTTGCGTCTACTCGCGCCGTTCCGCTCTGGTGAAGTGCACTTACGATCCACGTGGATCTTCACCCGGGCCGACGTGGTGGCCAATATCGGTGTGATCGTGGCAGGACTGCTGGTGATGGTGCTTGCGTCACCGTACCCTGACTACGTGATAGGCACTTTGATCGGGCTTTACGTGGTCAAGGAAGCTGTTGAGATCCTGCGAGAGGCGCGACAAGCGCGCTCGTCGACGCGACGGCACAACGAAAACACCGCCCCATGAAGCGCCACCCTTCCCATCGATCGCTCCTGCCCTGGCTCCTGCTGGTGGGGCTGCTATTGGGCGGGGTATTTCAGCCGATGCTGGCGGCGATGGGCGAATTGCACGAGCTGACCCACGGGCTCAGCGAGCAGCACCTACACGACGGCAGTGATGTCCAGACCGAACTGGCGCAAGCCGACGAATCGGGTGATCGCACTGCCGGAACCCTGCACCTCATTCACCACTTTGCGCATTGTTGTGGCCAGCTCTCGGCGATGCTCGCGCCGGTCATCGACGCGCCGCTGACGGTCCACGCTCCCTTGCCGATACGGCCCTGGACCGCGCAACGCGTGGCGACCGAGCCCGCACTGGCCCCGTTCCGTCCTCCGATCCGGGCATGACCGCTACCGGCTGCGTGCCGGTCCTGCGATCCCCTGAGTTCATCGGAGCACTCTCATGCGTTTGCGACTCGCGGCGAAAGCCGTGCTCGTCGCGGCGTGCGCATTGGCCGTCTGGCCATCGCTCGCTGCCGACCGCTTGACCCTGAACGACGCCTTCGAGCGCGTCGCCAAGACCCACCCTGACTTAAGACTGCTGGGGCCGCGCCGTGACGCGCTCACTGCCGAGCGGGACCGGGCCGCGTTCCGACCGCCGTGGGTGGTGGGCGCCGAACTCGAGAACGTCGGCGGCACCGGCGACGCCAGCGGCGTGCAAGGCGCCGAACTGACCCTGACGTTGGCCTCGGTGTTCGAGCGCGGCGGCAAACTCGAAGCACGCCGCACTCTGGGGCAAAGCCGGATCGATGCGCTCGCGCTGGAGCGCGAAGTGCGCCGGCTCGACCTGCTGGCCGAGGTTGCTCGGCGTTATCTGGCCATCGTCTCGGCGATGCGTCAGCGCGAGATCGCGCAACTCGACATCGGGCAGCGCACCCGTACCGTCGCCGGGGCGCGCAAGCGCCTCGAGGCCGGGGCGTCGCCCGAGTCGGTCGTGCTCACCGCGCAGGCCATGCTGGCCCGCGCGGAGCTTGATCATGCTCGCGCCGATCAGCGCCACGTCGCGGCCAGACAGCACCTGGCCGCCCTGTGGGGCGAGCGCGCTCCGACCTTCGATGTGGTCGCGGCCAACCCGCTCGCGCTGCCCCGCATCGCTGCCTTCGGTGAGCTGGCGGATCTGTTGCAGCGCACGCCGGAGCTGGCGCAGTTCGCTGGCGAGCTACGTATTCGCGAGGCGCGCCTGCAACTGGCACGCACATCGGCCAGTGCGGATCTGGATTGGCAGATTGGCGTGCGTCGTCTGCAGGCCAGCGACGATGTCGCACTGGTGGGCAGCATCTCGATGCCGTTGGGAGGCGCCACCCGCGCGAAGCCTGAGATCCGCCAAGCCCAGGCCGAGCTGGTGTCGCTGGAGATCGAGCGCGAAGCACGCGGTCTGGCCCTGTATTCGACGCTCGCCGAAGCACATGGCCGTTTCCTGTCGGCGCAGGTCGAGGTCGACCGCCTGCAGCGCGACGTGTTGCCGAAGCTCACGCGTGCCGAAGCGGCCGCCGAACAGGCCTACCGGGCCGGCGCGATCAGCTACCTCGAATGGGCGCAGTTGCAGTCCGAGACGACAAACGCGCGCAAACAACAACTCGAAGCCGCGCTGGAAGCCCAGCGTGCCCTGATCGAAATCCAGCGCCTGACCGGCGAGTCCTTTGTGACTGCCGCGCCTGAGCGCCTGCAAGGAGACACCCCATGATCCGTTCCACCCTGGCCCAGTTGGCCTTGGTCATGCTGCTGGCCGGCTGCGGCGACAAGCCGGCAACGCCGCCCGCAGGTGCCGACGAGCACGCCGGTGAAGCACACAACGACGACCACGACGCCGGCGCAGCGTCCAGCGGCGGCGATAAGCACGCCGAGAGCGAAGCCGGGCACGAAGAAGGCCCGCCCAGCACCACCATTGCGGCGGACGTCGCCAAGCAGTCCGGGGTCGAGGTCGCGGCGGTCGCGGCCGGCACGATCGCCGACGAGCATGAGGTGCAGGGCCTGCTGACGCCGGTCGAAGGCCGCGTCGCGCAGGTCACGGCGCGCTTCCCCGGCCCGATCCGTCGCTGCGCGCCAACGTCGGCGACCGTGTCGCGGCGGGCCAGGCGCTGGCGACGATCGAAAGCAATCTCAGCCTGACGACGTACACCGTCGCCGCGCCGATCTCCGGCGTGGTGCTGGCGCGCGATGCCGCCGTCGGCGCGGTCGCCAGCGAAGGCGTGCCGCTGTTCGAGATCGCGGACCTGTCCGAGCTGTGGGTCGACCTGCACATCTTCGGTGCCGATGCGCAGCACATCACCGCCGGGCGTGCCCGGTGGTCGTGACCCGCATGAGCGACGGCGTGACCGCCGAAACGGTGCTCGAACGCGTGCTGCCGGCACGGCAACCGCGAGCCAGAGCACCGTCGCGCGCGCGACGCATCGCAGAACGTCGATGGCCTGTGGCGGCCGGGCTCGGCGGTCAAGGCGCGCATCACGGTGGCGCAGCAGCCGGTCGCGCTGGTGGTGCCGCTCGACGGCGCTGCAGACACGGTTCCGCGACTGGGACGTGGTGTTCGTCCGCGTCGGGCGACACCTACGAGGTGCGGCCGGTCGAGCTTGGGCAAGCGCGATGCCAGCGCGGGTCGAAGTGCTGTCCGGCCTCAAAGCCGGCGAGCAGGTCGTGGTCGAGCAGAGCTACCTGGTGAAGGCGGACATCGAGAAGTCCGGCGCCTCGCACGACCACTGAGGCCGCCACGCATGCTCGAGAGAATCATCCGCTTCGCCATCGCGCATCGCTGGCTGATGCTGGCGCTGACGCTGGCGCTGGTCGCGCTGGGCGTGTGGAGCTTCACCCGCCTGCCGATCGACGCCACGCCGGACATCACCAACGTCCAGGTGCAGATCAACACCGAGGCGCCCGGCTACTCGCCGCTGGAAGCCGAGCAGCGCGTCACCTTCCCGATCGAGACCGCGCTGGCCGGCCTGCCCGGGCTCGACTACACGCGCTCGCTCTCGCGCTACGGCCTGTCGCAGGTGACCGTCGTGTTCGAGGACGGCACCGACCTGTACTTCGCGCGCCAGCAGGTGGCCGAGCGCCTGCAGCAGGTGAAGTCGCAGCTGCCGGCCGGGCTGGAGCCCGAGATGGGGCCGATCGCGACCGGCCTGGGCGAGATCTTCATGTACACGGTCGAGGCCGAGCCCGAGGCGCGCAAGCCAGACGGCACGCCGTAGACCGCGACCGACCTGCGCACGCTGCAGGACTGGGTGGTGCGGCCGCAGCTGCGCAACACGCCCGGCGTCACCGAGGTCAACACGATCGGCGGCTTCGCGCGGCAGATCCACATCACGCCGGATCCGGCGCGGCTGGTCGCGCTGGGCTTCACGCTGCACGACGTGGTCGCAGGCGGTCGCCGCCAACAACCAGAACGTCGGCGCCGGCTACATCGAGCGCAACGGCCAGCAGTTCCTGGTGCGCGTGCCCGGCCAGGTGGCCGACCTGGACGCGCATCCGCGACATCGTGCTCGATCGCCGCGAGGGCGTGCCGATCCGCGTGCGCGACGTGGCCGACAGTGGGCGAAGGCCCGGAGCTGCGCACCGGCGCGGCCACGCAGAACGGCGCGGAAGTGGTGCTCGGCACGGTGTTCATGCTGGTCGGCGCGAACAGCCGCGAGGTCGCGCAGGCCGCGGCGGCGCAAGCTGGACGAGGCCAACGCGCAGCCTGCCCGCGGGCGTCAAGGCGATGCCGGTCTACGACCGCACGGCGCTGGTCGATCGCACCATCGCGCACCGTCGCGAAGAACCTGGTCGAAGGCGCGCTGCTGGTGATCGTGGTGCTGTTCCTGCTGCTCGGCAACTTCCGCGCGGCGCTGATCACCGCCGCCGTGATTCCGCTGGCGATGCTGTTCACGGTGACCGGCATGGTGCGCGGCGGCGTGTCGGGCAACCTGATGAGCCTGGGCGCGCTCGACTTCGGCCTGATCGTCGATGGCGCGGTGATCATCATCGAGAACTGCCTGCGCCGCTTCGGCGAGACTGCAGCACGCGCTGGGCCGCGTGCATGACCGACGAGGAGCGCTTCGACGTGACCGCCGTCGGCGACGGCCGAAGTGATCCGGCCCAGCCTGTTCGGCCTGGGCATCATCACCGCGGTGTACCTGCCGATCTTCGCGCTCACCGGCATCGAGGGAAAGATGTTCCACCCGATGGCGATCACCGTGGTGCTGGCGCTGACCGGCGCGATGCTGCTGTCGCTGACCTTCGTGCCCGCGGCGATCGCGTGTTCCTCGGCGGCAAGGTCGACGAGAAGGAGAACCGGGTGATGCGCGTGGGCGCAGGCGCCGCTACGCACCCACTGCTCGCCTGGGCGCTGCGGCGCCGCGTCATGCGTGCTGCTGGGCGCGGCGGCTGCTGGTCGTCGCCTCGCGGGCTGCTGGCCACGCGCCTGGGCACGGAGTTCATCCCGAGCCTGGACGAAGGCGACATCGCCCTGCATGCGCTGCGCATCCCCGGCACCAGCCTGACGCAGGCGGTGGCGATGCAGGCAACGCTGGAAGCGACGCATCAAGCAGTTTCCGGAAGTGGAGCGCGTGTTCGGCAAGATCGGCACCGCCGAGGTCGCCACCGACCCGATGCCGCCGTCGGTCGCCGACACCTTCGTGATGCTCAAGCCGCGCGACGCAATGGCCCGACCCGCGCAAGCCCAAGGCGACAGCTGGTCGCGGAGATCGAAGCGCGCGGTCACGCAGCTTCCCGGCAACAACTACGAGTTCACCCAGCCGATCCAGATGCGCATGAACGAGCTGATCTCGGGCGTGCGCGCGGACGTGGCGATCAAGGTCTACGGCGACGACCTGGACACAGCTGGTCGAACTGCGGCGAAGCGCATCGAGGCGGTGGCGCAAGCGGTGCCGGGCGCCGCCGACGTCAAGACTCGAACAGGCCACCGGCCTGCCGCTGCTGACGATCGACGCCGGATCGCGCAGGCGCTGGTCGCGCTACGGGCTCAATCCCGGGCGCGGTGCAGGACACGGTGGCAACCGCGGTCGGCGGCGAAGTGGCCGGGCAGCTGTTCGAGGGCGACCGGCGCTTCGACATCGTGGTGCGCCTGCCGGAAGCGATCTGCGCCAGGATCCGGCCGCGCTGGCCGACCTGCCGATCCCGCTGGGCGGCAGGCGACAACGCCGGACGAATCCAGCCGCGTCGCCGAGCTGGCAGTGCGGGCACGCCGCGCACCGTGCCGCTGCGCGAGGTGGCGACGCATCGAAACCACGCTCGGGCCCGAACCAGATCAACCGCGAGAACGGCAAGCGCCGCGTGGTGGTCACGGCCAACGTGCGCGGTCGCGACCTGGGCGGCTTCGTCGGCGAGCTGCAGCAGCGAGATCGGCGCCGAGGTCGAGGTGCCCGACGGGCTACTGGATCGACTACGGCGGCACGTTCGAGCAGTTGATCTCGGCCAGCCAGCGCCTGTCGATCGTGGTGCCGGTGACGCTGGCTGATCATCTTCGCGCTGCTGTTCATGGCGTTCGGTTCGGCCAAGGACGCCGCGATCGTGTTCAGCGGCGTGCCGCTGGCGCTGACCGGCGGCGTGATCGCGCTGGCGTTGCGCGGCATTCCGCTGTCGATCTCCGCCGGCGTCGGCTTCATCGCGCTGTCCGGCGTCGCGGTGCTCAACGGCCTGGTGATGATCGCCTTCATCCGCAAGCTGCGCGAACAGGGCGATCCGCTCGATGACGCGATCGTCGACGGCGCGCTCGGCCGCCTGCGGCCGGTGCTGATGACCGCGCTGGTGGCATCGCTGGGCTTCGTGCCGATGGCGTTCAACGTCGGCGCCGGCTCGGAAGTGCAGCGGCCGCTGGCGACGGTGGTGATCGGCGGCATCGTCTCCTCGACGCTGCTGACGCTGCTGGTGCTTGCCGGTGCTGTACCGCTGGCTGCATCAGGCAGACAACAAGCTTCTGGAAAGGAAGGCTCTTTCATGAATGACCCATTGCGTATCGACCTGCCTCTGCTCCTGCCGGACGTTACCGACGTCGCCGATCGCTGCGTTGAGCGGCTGCTCTCCGAACTGCGAGGGCGAGAAGGCGTGCAAAAAGTCCACGCTCTGGCCGCCACCGAGGGAGCGCCAGCGCAGCTCTGCATCCACTTCGATCGATCTTTGCTTTCTCTGCAACGGATTCGTCAGCTGGTCGCGGCTGCCGGCGCCGGCATCGCCGAGAAGATTGGCCATGCCGAGTGGACGGTCGAGGCCCCGCATGCCCGACGCGCACGCACCTTGGCCGATCTGCTGCAGTCCGTGGATGGAGTCTTGGAAGCAAACGTCAGCGCGAGTGGCGCCGTGCGGGTCGAGTTCGATCGCGCTTTGACGTCGGAAGAGACCATCAAGCGCGAGCTGGAAAGGCGCAGCCGCGCCAGCGCGACAGGCAGCGAGCCAGAAGGAGGCCATGACGGCCACGCTCATGCTCCGGGCAAGCATGCGGACGCCGAAGCCGGTCACACGCATGGCGACGGCGGCTTCTGGTCCGGCACCGAAATTCGCTTTGCACTGGCGTGTGGCGCGCTCCTCCTGCTCGGCTTTTTGGTCGAACGTTTCGTGGCGGCTCCGGGGTGGTGGCCGCTCGCCGCCTACGTGGCGGCCTACGTCTTCGGCGGCTGGTTCACGCTGCGCGAGGCGATCGACAACCTGCGCCTGAAACGGTTCGAGATCGACACGCTGATGCTCGTGGCCGCTGCCGGCGCGGCCGCGCTGGGCGCGTGGGCCGAGGGTGCGTTGTTGCTGTTCCTGTTCAGCTTCGGCCACGCGCTTGAGCACTACGCCATGGGCCGCGCCAAGCGGGCGATCGAGGCATTGGCGGAGCTGGCGCCGCGGACCGCGACCGTGCGCCGCGGCGAGGCACTGGTCGAGGTGCCGGTCGAGGAACTTGCGCTGGGCGACATCGTCGTGGTGAAGCCCAATACCCGCTTGCCGGCGGATGGCTTCGTCGTCGCCGGCGACAGCAGCATCGACCAAGCGCCCGTGACGGGCGAAAGCATCCCGGTGGACAAGCGTGCCGTGGCAGACGCCGGCGGCGGCGCGCGCCAATCCCGAGGCCATCGACGCGGTGCATCGCGTGTTCGCCGGCACCATCAACGGCAGCGGCGCGATCGAGATCGAGGTGACGCGCAAGTCCACCGACAGCGTGCTGGCGAAGGTCGTGCGGATGGTCAGCGAGGCGGAGACGCGAGAAGTCCCCGACCCAGCGCTTCACCGACCGCTTCGAGCGCATCTTCGTGCCGGCCGTGCTGGTGCTGGCGGTGTTGCTGCTGTTCGCCTGGGTCGTGGTCGACGAGCCGTTCCGCGACAGCTTCTACCGCGCCATGGCGGTGCTGGTAGCCGCGAGCCCCTGTGCGCTGGCGATCGCGACGCCGAGCGCGGTGCTGTCCGGCGTCGCGCGGGCCGCGCGCGGCGGCGTGCTGATCAAGGGCGGCGGCCCGCTCGAGAATCTCGGCTCGCTGTCGGCGATCGCGTTCGACAAGACCGGCACGCTGACCGAGGGCAAACCGCGGATCACCGACGTCGTGCCCGCATCGAGGGCATAGATGCAGGCGGAGCTGCTGCGCGTGGCCGTCGCGGTGGAGAGCCTGAGCGATCATCCGCTCGCACGCGCCATCGCCGTTGACGGCCGCGAGCGGCTGGGACAGACGGAGGTGCGCGTCGGCCTCCGATCTTGAGAATCTGATCGGGCGCGGCGTCAAAGCCACGCTGGACGGCGAGACCGTGTTGATCGGCAAGGCCGAGATGTTCGGCCTCGAGGGCATCGCTCCACTGTCACCGGAGATGACCGCAAGCGATTGCGACGCTGCGCGACGGCGGCCGCACCACCATGATCGTGCGCCGTGGTGTGCAGGATCTGGGCGCCATCGGCCTGATGGATACGCCGCGCGAAGCGGCGAAGACTGCTCTAGCCAGCCTGCGGGCAATGGGCATTCGCCGGATGATCATGATCTCCGGCGATCACCAGAAGGTCGCCGAAGCGATCGCCAAGGAGGTCGGGCTCGATGAGGCCTGGGGCGACCTGATGCCGCAGGACAAAGTCGAGGCGATCAAGAAGCTGCGTGCCGAGGCGAAAGTCGCCATGGTCGGCGATGGCGTCAACGATGCGCCGGCGATGGCCAGTGCCACGGTCGGCATTGCCATGGGCGCTGCCGGTTCGGACGTCGCGATGGAAACAGCAGATGTCGCGCTGATGGCGGACGACCTGGCCAACCTTCCTTTTGCCGTCGGGCTGAGTCGCCGCACGCGCTCGGTGATCCTGCAGAACGTGGTAGTGAGCCTGGGAATTGTGGCCGTCCTGGTTCCTGCCACGATCTTCGGCCTGGGCATTGGTGCCGCAGTGGCCATCCATGAAGGATCGACCTTGCTGGTGGTCTTCAACGCGCTCCGGTTGCTCGCGTACCGGGAACCGGCTCGGTAGCGCATGGGGTCTGGTGTTGCGGCGACGGTTTCGAACGAGCGCCGCAGCACTACGGTGCGCCCTTCACTCCACGAGGCTAACCATGCTGGTTCTGAAGCTCTTTGCGCTGTTCGCGTTGACCGCCCTGACCGAGATTGTCGGCTGCTATCTGCCCTATCTAAGGGCCGGCAGGGAATCGTGCTAAGAACAGCCAAAAGTGAGTTAACTCACTATCTGGCATGAAGTTCTTGGGCCTGAAGCGTCTGTACGTTCTCGGATTGCTCGTTGCTTCCTTATGTGCCAATGTGGGTTTGTGGGAGCCTACGGAGCCATTTATCGATGAGCCGGCTGACTATCGACATCACCGACCAGCAGCACCAAAGCCTCAAGGCGTTGGCCGCCGTGCAGGGCAAGACGATCAAGCAATATGCACTCGAACGACTCTTTCCCGGCGACATCCACGCCGATCAGGCATGGCAGGAGCTGAAAGTCCTGTTGGGTGGGCGCATCAACGAGGGTCTGGCGGGGAAGGTGTCGGCCAAGAGCGTCAACGAAATCCTCAATGAAGAACTGGCCGAAGGCCGCCGCGTTTGACCGTCTTCATGCTGACGGATGCGGCAGAAGCCGACATGCGCGGCGTCATCCGCTACACACGCAAGCAATGGGGCGATGAGCAGGTGCGGCGCTACATTGCCAAACTGGAACAGGGTATCGCTCGCCCTGCCTGCCGACCCTCCTTAGGATCGACAGAGCTCAGAGCCGGAGACAGAGATGGTGGAAACCGTCCAAGGGGTGCGCAGGTTCGAATCAGTCGCCGAGATCCTGAGGGAGCCGCATTTTCGGCCTGACGAACCCATCGACGTCGACAGTTACGCGATGCTGGTGGGGTGGTACGCGTTCGCCGACGAACCCCTGTTGTGTTGCGTACTTAAGCCGACAGGAAAGCTCTGCAGTCGAAAACATGGGCGGGGATGGGTCGCTCGGCGCAAAGACGGCGCCGTGACGCTGATTGGCGGGGACTGCGCCCAGGACAAGTTTGCGGCCGGCTCGATTGCCTTGCAGGACATGAAGCGAGCCGACAACGAGATCACACGGCTGGAACGCGAGGGACGTTTGCAAACGCTGCTTGCCGACCGTGAGGCTAAAATTGCTGAGCTCGGTCGGGTGCTCGACGAACTCAAAGAACTCCACACGCATTTTTATCGACTTGCCACTGCAACCGGGCCTTCGACATGGGCCCGCATTGGAACCCAAGCGTTGTCAGGCTCGACGCGCGTAACGGTTCAGGGCTTTACACCCGCAATTCGAGACGAGGCGGGCGACGTCATCAGTCCGCCCAAGGTGGTACCCATCCCGGTGGGTAATTTGCCGGGAGTGAGGGCCTGCGCGCCCGGCAGAGTCGAGCAGGAAATGCGGGCGGTCTCCAAGCTTCGCCATAGCTACGCCGCCCAGTTGCCGGACGAGGGGCCGAAACGGGCCGCGGCGGTTAAAGCTCTCAATGCAGTCCTCGGCGGCCATGCCCAGCGGGTCGAACTGGCGAGACGGCTGTTAGCGGACGGGCACGCGTTTATCGGCGCGGACCTCGAACCGATCATTTTTCTGTGCCGTGATCCGGGCATGCGCGTGAAGCTCGCGCAGCTGGTTCATCGTCGCGCCGGCACACCGATCGGACGAAGTGCCACCAAAGACTGGCTGCAGAAACGCGACCGAGAGGTCACCGCAGCATACGGCGTCGCCAGATTGAATTTATGAGTTGGTACACGGCCTAAAGCTTGTGGAGTCAAAGACTTAGAGCGAATTCGGCTGTTTTTTACACGAATCCCTGCCGACCCTCACGTTCGCTTGCCTCCCTTACTTCGGCTCTGATGACGCAGATCGATCAGGGCTGAAGCTAGATGCTCCTATGTGCTACACAGCATGCAAAGAATGAATTTGAAGTCGGGAACTGGTCAGTTGGATGGCGACCGTGGTCAGTGGTGCTGCCGATTGCGGTCAGTTGATTTGGCAATGAGTGGTCAACTCGGTGGCAATACGCAGTCGTGCGCGTGCTGGACCAGGCGGCGCGGTTCCGCGGCTACCCGCGGGCCGTGCGCACCGACAACGGTCCGGAGTTCACCAGCCGGGCCTTCATTGCATGGACGCAGCAGCACGGCATCCAGCACCTGCTGATCGAACCTGGCCGGCCCATGCAAAACGGCTACATCGAGAGCTTCAACGGCAAGTTCCGCGACGAGTGCCTCAACGAGCACTGGTTCGCGTCGTTGGTCCAATCCCGCGACGTCATCGCCGAGTGGCGCCGCGACTACAACCAGGTGCGACCGCACAGCAGTTGCGGACGCATCCCGCCGGCCCAGTTTGCCGCTAACCACCGAACCCAATCCAACCCCACCGCAGTACCCTTCAACCCCGGACTCTCCCAGTAACTGGCGGTACGGCTACTGGGGGCAGGTCAGTCCCGAACGCAGAGAGGGATCTGCTTCACCGTCTGCATGACACTGGCGGCGGCAGATCACTTTCAGGTTTCAGATGGGCCAAACGACCGACGCAGGCTATGTCGCCCGTCCCTTGCATCCATAAAAAAACCCCGCCGAGGCGGGGTTTTTCTGTTGCAACCGGTTGACCGGTCAGCCGATCAGAAGCGGTACTGCGCCGACACGCCGACCAGGTTGGCGTTGCCGTCGAACGGGCCGGTGAGCCGGCTGCCGCCGCTGGCGATGTCCACCTTCGGGTCCTTCGGCTCGATGCGGGTGTAGGCGAAGCTCACGTCCAGCGCCGGGCTGACCATCCAGGTGGCGCCGAGCGAATACCACACGCGGTCGTCGTCGGGCAGGCGCGGGGTGCGGTGCTCGATGCTGGTCGGGGTCTCGTCGTGGGCCACGCCGCCGCGCAGGGTCCACGCGTCGTTGAGCTTGTACTCCGCGCCCAGCGAGGCGAACACGGTGTCTTTCCACACGAACGGCTCGACCGCATCCGGATCGGGGTTGTCGAAGTTGATGCGCACTTCGCGCAGCGAGGACCAGCCGGTCTCCGACCAGGTCGCCATCACCTTGAAGCGGTCGGTGATGTCGTAGGTGGCCGCCACCGAGGTGATCGACGGGGTGGTCAGCTTGGCGGTCACGCCGCCGTCCCGGAACAGCGGGGCGGTGGTGGGGCTGGCACCGAACACGGCCGCCACGTCCTGCGGCACGGTCCAGTCGGCGGTGCCGGTCAGGTCGTAGTCGATTTCCGAGCGGTAGCTCAGGCCCAGCGCCAGGCGGTCGGTCGGGCGCAGGTTGGCACCCACCAGCCAGCCGAAGCCGGTGTCGTCGCCGCTGACCTCGATGAACCCGTCGCGGGCCTGCGGCTGCGCGAACGGCAGCGGGCGCGTGGCCGGGTTGGAGAACAGCAGCGTGCCGAAGTCCACCGCGCGCGACAGGGTCACGTCCGCGCTGGAGTAGATCGCGCCGACGCCGACGGAGAAGCGGTCGGTGACGTCGACGGCGGCCGAGAACGTCAGGTCGACGATCTTCACGTCCGAGGTCTGCGCGAAGTAGCGGCCGACCCAGCCGGATTCATACTCGGTCTTCAGTCCGAACGGCGCCGAGACCATCGCACCCAGCGCCACGCCGTTGTCGAGCTTGTGCACGACCGACAGCGCCGGCACCGGGGTGACGCCACCGGCGTTGCCGCCGTTGCTGCCGGTCAGCGGGCGGCCGAGCGCGTCGGTGCCGCTGCCCTGGAATTCATAGTTGAGGTCGATGACGGTCACGTCGGCCTGCACGGTGGTGCCTTCGAACTGCGTCATCGTGGCCGGGTTGTTGACGACCACCGAGGTGTCGCCGGTCTTCACGCCGGAACCGGCGAACGCGCTGCCCATCGACTTGACGCTGTTTTCCTTGAGCTGGAAGCCCGATGCCTGGACCTGGCCGAAGGCCAGCGCGCCGGTGATGCCCAGCGCGAGCGCCGACAGGCGCGTGAGGCGGTGTGCGTGTTGCATGCGTGATCTCTCCAGTGGAGTGTTCTGTGGGGTGTGGGGTGCTGCGCGGATCACGGATCGTGGATGCCGGATCACGGATCGCCGATTGGAGCGCGGGCCGGGGGCGGGCCGCGGGCTTCACGTCGCGGCGGACCGGCGGGCGGTTTCCGACGTACGTGGCCGTATGCACTATAGCGCGGGGGTTAACCGAACGCTAACAATGTGCCCGGGGCGGGCACGCTACCGTGCCCGCCGCCACGCCCGCCTACCCAACCGAGTCGATGCCGTGTTCATCGCCGTTCCCTCCCGCCAGAAGGCACCGCTGCGCTGGGCCACGCCGCTGTTGTTCGCGGTGCTGTGGCTGTGCTTCACCTGGGTACTGGTGGCACCGGACGGTGAGCAGCGGCGGCTCCTGCTGGACTGGGCGGCGCTGTCGGGCGGGCTGGCCTCGCCTGAAGCCTGGCGCGCCTCGCTGCACGACGGCAACAGCCTGCGGCTGGCCAGCGCGCTGTTCCTGCATGCCGACTGGGCCCACCTGCTGGGCAACCTGGTGTTCCTGCTGATCTTCGGGCTGCCGGCCGAACGCGCGATGGGGCCGTGGCGGTTCCTGCTGCTGTTCCTGGCCGGCGGCGCGGTGGCCAACCTGGCCGCGGTAATCGCCATCAACACGCCCGACCGGCTCATCATGGGCGCCAGCGGGGCGGTGTCGGCACTGATCGGCGCGTACCTGGCGCTGTTTCCCGGCGCACGGCTGGGGCTGGTGGTGCCGCTGGGGCTGTTCCTGCAGTTCGTGAAGGTGCCGGCGGCGCTGCTGATCGGCGTGTGGGCACTGCTGCAGATGGTGTTCACCTTCATCGGCCCGGCGTTCGGCGCGGTGGCGTGGTCGGCGCACCTGGCGGGCTTCGCGTTCGGCGGCGCTTTCGCCCTGCTGGCCCGGGCCGGCATCGCGCGGCGACTGCGGCGCAGGCGGGGGTATTGATTAGGGATTCGGGATTCGGGATTCGGGATTCGGGATTCGGGATTGGGTGATTCGGGTTTCGGGCACGGGTGAAGCCGACTGTTGTCAGCGGCGGATGCTTGCGATGCGGCATGCATGCCCCCACCGTATCGGCACCTGACACGCGTGCCCGTACCGATGCCCAAGCCGCTCTACAAGGTGACCTTCCTCAATGCCGGAAGGGTGTACGAGTTGTACGCCCGGCGCGTCGCATCCGGCGCGCTGTGGGGCTTTACCGAGGTGGCCGATCTGGTGTTCGACGTGCACGAGGGGGTGGTGGTCGATCCCACGGAAGAGCGGCTGCGCGAGGAGTTCGGCCAGACCCGCGTGCTGCACCTGCCGATGCAGAGCATCGTGCGGATCGAGGAGGTCGAGCGCAAAGGCACGTCGGCGATCCGCGATGCCGCCACGGGCGAGACGGTGGTCACCCCGTTCCCGCTGCCGACCCGGCCGCGCTGACGCGGCGGGCCGAAGGCTTCAGCGCCGCGTCGCGGCCATCGTCGAGGCCGACCGCTTGAGTTCGGCCAACGCTTCATCGATATAGCGGTTGCCCTCCAGCACTTCGCCGGCGGTGTTGCCGGCCAGCAGTTCACTGTCGCCGCTGAGGTGGCCCGGCAGGCTGGCTTCGCTGAAGCTGCGTGGCCGCGCGTCACCGTCTCCGTTCTCGGCCCGGAGCACCACGTCCGGGGTGATGCCCTGGGCCTGGATGGAGCGGCCGCTGGGGGTGTAGTAGCGCGCAGTGGTGAGCTTGACCGAGTCGCCGTTGTCCAGCGGCAGCACCGTCTGCACCGAGCCCTTGCCGAAGGTGCGGCTGCCGACGACGCGGGCGCGGTCGTTGTCGCGCAGGGCGCCGGCCAACACCTCGGCGGCACTGGCCGAACCCGCATCCACCAGCACCACCACCGGCGCACCGTCGAGGCGGTCGCCCGGGGTCGCGCCGAAACGCGCGTCGCTGATCGCCAGGCGACCGCGGGTGGCGACGATCGCGCCGCGTTCGAGCAGTTCGTCGGCGATCTGCACCGCCGAGGTCAGCAGCCCGCCCGGATTGCTGCGCACGTCGATCACCAGCCCGCGCAGGCGCCCGCCGGACTGCTGCTTGAGCGTGTCGAGTTGGCGCGCGAAATCCGCCGCGGTGTCGGCCTGGAACGCGGCGATGCGCACGTACCCGTAACCCGGTTCCAGCATGCGGCTGCGGACGCTTGTGATGCGGATGGTTTCGCGCTTGAGGGTGACGTCGAACGGGCCCTCGCGGCCCTCGCGCTCCACCGTCAGCACCACCTCGCTGCCGGCGGGGCCGCGCAGCGGCGCGGAACTGTCGGCCTGGCTGGCCTGCATGGGCGTGCCGTCGATGGCGATGATGCGGTCGCCGGCGCGCATGCCGGCGCGGGCGGCGGGCGTGTCGTCGATCGGCGCGACCACCTGCAGGGTGCCGTCGGGCAGGCGCAGCAACTCGACGCCGACGCCTTCGTAGGCGCCGCGCGCGTTGTCGTCGAAGTTGGCCGCGTCCTCCTTGCGCAGGTAGACGCTGTGCGGGTCCAGGTCCAGCAGCAGGCCGCGGATGGCCGACTGCATCAGCTCGCTGTCCGACACGGGCTCCACGTAGGCCTGCTTCACCGCGTTGTAGACGGCCACGTAGCGGCGGATCTCGTCCAGCGGCAGGGCACTGGCGGCGCCCGGGCTGACGGCGGACGTAGCGGGATCCGCGGACTCTGTATCGGCATCGGTATCGGTATCGACAGGCGCGGGACCATCTACCGGCGCCGGAGCGGGCGTCGCATCGGGCGGATCCTGTGGGGCAGGTGCCTCCGGCGGCGCAGGGTGCCCGGCGTCGGACGGCGGCGGCGCGGCGTCCTGCTGCTCCAGCGGGGGCGGCGGCGGCGGTGCGTCCTGCGCGCCTGCCGGGCCGGGCAGCAGCATCGCCAGCAGGAGGGGAGTCAGGCATCGCAGGCGCATGGAGGTCTCCGGAAAGATCGGGCGGTCGGATCGCGTTGGCCCGGGTCCCGGGCCCGCATCCACGTTAGGGACGCACGGGGCAAGCTTTCGTTAAAGAACCGCAGATCATGTCAGAGGTCCGGCGCGCGATGGACGGCAGCGGACGCAAGAGCGGGCGTGGTCCGGGCGTGCGATGTCCGATCAAGCAGGATGCAATGGATCGGACGTGGCCTGACAGGCGCACGGTCAGCGTCGCAGCCAGGCCGCGGGATCCACCGGCTGGCCGTTGCGGCGCAATTCGAAGTACAGCGCCGGCCGGCCGTGGCCGCCGGAGCTGCCCACCGCCGCCACCGCCTCGCCCTTTGTCACGCGGTCGCCGGCGTCCTTGAGCAGCGCGTCGCTGTGGGCGTACAGGCTCATGTAACCGTTGCCGTGGTCGACGATCAGCAGCAGGCCGTAGCCGGTCATCCATTCGGCGTACACCACCTGCCCGTCGGCCACCGCGCGCACGGGCGCGCCGGCGGCGGCACCGATCAGCAGGCCGGTGCTGGTGCCGCGCCCGTCCGGCAGCCGGCCGCCGTAACCGGCCAGCAGCGCACCCGACACCGGCCAGCCCATGCCGCCCACCTGCGGGGGCGGGGCCGACGCCACGGCTCGCGCGGGCGCACGCGCCGGCGCCGGACGCGCACCGCCGCTGGCCGGGGGCCGCGTGGCGTCGCGCGCGGCCTTCTGCTCGGCCGCGCGGCGCGCCGCCTGGGCGCGGGCGGCGGTTGCGCGGAGGCGTGCCAGCAGTTGTTCGAGCGACTTCGCATCGCGACCCAGTGCACGTTCGCGCGCCGCGCGGTCCTGGTGGCTGCGATCCAGCCGCGCCACCACCTCGGCGCGCGTGCCACGGTCGCGCTCCAGGCCGGCCAGTTGCTGCTCCAGCTGCTCGCGGGTGGCATCGAGCTGCGCCTGGCGCTGCACGATTTCGCTTTCGACGCGGTCCATCTCGCGCAGGTCCTGCGACAGCGCGACCAGGCGTGTGGCGCGGTGGCGCTGCAGGTAGCGGTGGTAGGCCAGCACGCGGTTGGCGTCGGCGAGGCGGTCCTGCGCCAGCAGCGCCTTGAGCGGGGCATCGTCGCGTTCGCGGTAGGCCGCGCGCAGCAGGCGCGCCAGCTGGGTGCGCTGCTCGTCCAGCCGCACCCGCAACTGCGCGCGGTCGCGTTGCACGGCCTGCAGCGCCTGCTGCTCCTGCGCCAGGCGCTCGCGCGTCTGCGCCAGCTGCCGTGTGGAGAGACCCACAGCCTCGTCAGCCTGGCGCAGGGCGCGCGCCGCGGTGCCGCGTTCGCCCTCCAGCGTGCGCCGCTCGGCGGCGACGGCCTTGAGCTCGCTGCGGATGCGCTCCAGCCGGCGCTCGGCCTCGCGGCTGCTTTGGGTTGGCACCGGCTGGGCAGGCACGGGCAGCGCCCACGCGAGCAGCGCGAACGCCAGCATCGCCGCCGCCAGCGGTCGCACGCCGGTGCGCAGGCGGATGCGCATCAGGCGGCCGCGCCGTCCCCGGCGAGCAGCAGGCTGCGCCCGGTCATCGACGACGGCTGCGGCAGGCCCAGCAGGTCGAGAACGGTGGGGGCCACGTCCTGCAGTGCGCCGCCGTCGCGCAACCGCGCCGGGCGCGGGCCGGCATAGACGAACGGCACCGGGCCGACCGTGTGCGCGGTGTGCGGCTGCCCGGTGGCGGCGTCGTGCATCAGTTCCAGGTTGCCGTGGTCGGCGGTGACCAGCAGCGCGCCGTCCACCTCGTCCACGGCGCGGGCGATTTCGCCGATCGCCACGTCCACGGCCTCGGCGGCCAGCACCGCAGCGGCGAAGTTGCCGGTGTGACCGACCATGTCGGGGTTGGCGATGTTGCACATGGCCACGTCGCACTCGCCGTTGCGGATCGCCGCCACCAGGCGCGCGGTGACCTCAGGGCAGCTCATCTCCGGCTGCAGGTCGTAGGTGGCGACCTTCGGACTGGGCACCAGGATGCGCTGCTCGCCCTCGAACGGCGCCTCGCGCCCGCCGCTGAAGAAGAACGTTACGTGTGCGTATTTTTCGGTCTCGGCGATGCGCAGCTGGCGCAGCCCGGCAGCGGCGACCACGTCACCCAGCGTGTCGCGCAGGTCGTCGGGCGCGAAGGCCACCGGCGCCGGCAGGCGCGCGTCGTACTCGGTCAGGCAGACGAAGCGCGACAGCTGCGGGCGGCGCGCCTCGAACCCGTGGAAGTCGCCCGCGACGAACGCCGCCGTCAGTTGCCGGGCGCGGTCGGCGCGGAAGTTCATGAACACCACCGCGTCGCCGTCGCGCATCGTCGCGCCGTCGTCGATCACGGTCGGCAGCACGAACTCGTCGGTCTCGCCGCGCGCATATGCATCGCCGAGCGCGGTGCGCGCATCGGGCGCATGGTGGTCGCTGGAGGCCTCGACCATCGCATCCCATGCGCGGCGCACGCGGTCCCAGCGCTGGTCGCGGTCCATCGCGTAGTAGCGTCCGCTGACGCTGGCGATGCGCGCGTTGCCGGCCGCGTCACACACCGCCTGCAGCGCGTCGATGCTGGGACCGGCCGACTGCGGCGGCATGTCGCGGCCGTCGAGGAACGCGTGCACTGCGACCCGCGGCACGCCCTCGCGGCGGGCCAGGTCGATCATCGCGTGCAGGTGGCGTTCGTGGCTGTGCACGCCGCCCGGCGAGACCAGCGCCATCAGGTGCAGCGTGCGGCCCTGCACGCATGCATCGGCGCACGCGGCGCGCAGTTGCGGGTTGAGGTGGAAACTGCCGTCCTCGATCGCCGCGTCGATGCGCGTCAGGTCCTGGTAGACGATGCGGCCGGCCCCGAGGTTCATGTGGCCGACCTCCGAGTTGCCCATCTGCCCCTCCGGCAGCCCGACATGGCGGCCCTCGGTGTGGATCAGCGTGTGCGGTGCGCGCGCCAGCAGGGCATGCCAGTTGGGCAGGCGGGCCTGCGCCAGGGCGTTGTCGGTCGGGTCGTCGCGGTGCCCCCAGCCGTCCAGGATCAGCAGGACGACCGGTCGGATGCCCCGGCCCTGAGCGGTGGACGGACCGTTGGGCGTGGTGATGGATTGGGGCACGACGATGGTTCCGGTGACTTCAGGCAGGGGCCGATTGTAGCCAAGCGGGTTAAACCTGAGCTCCACCCGCCGCATCCCACGCGGACCGATCACAGGGAACCGACCATGACCCACCTCCGCACCGCCCGTCCTCTCGCCGCCGCCCTGTCGCTCACGCTGGCGCTGTGCGCCGTGCCCGCCCTGGCCCAGACCAGCATCGACAAGGTCAACGGCAGCATCAGCGCCGACGCCGGCCAGACCTACGGCACCCTGGAAACCGTCAACGGCAGCATCCGCGTCGACGCCGGTGTGCAACTGCGCGATGCCGAGACCGTCAACGGCAGCATCACCGTCGGCAACGATGTGCGCGCCGACAGCCTGTCCACGGTCAACGGCAGCATCCGCGCCGGCACCGGCCTGCAGACCCGCGGCGATGTCGGCACCGTCAACGGCAGCGTCTTCATCGACCGCGGCGGCGCCATCGGCGGCGACATCGAAACGGTCAACGGCGCGATCGGCCTGGTCGCCACCTCGGTGGCCGGCAGTGTCGAGACGGTCAATGGCGACCTCACCGTCGGGGCCGGCTCGCATGTGCGCGGCGGCATCCGCTACACCAAGCCCACGCGCAACTGGATCGGCCTGGGCAAGCAGCGCGTGCCGCGCGTCATCGTCGGTCCCAACGCCCGCGTCGACGGGCCGCTGGTGTTCGAACGCGAGGTCAAGCTGTACGTGCACAGCACCGCACGGATCGGGCCGGTCACCGGTGCCACCGCACAGCGCTACGAAGGCGATCGCGCGCCGCGCGACTGATCCGTCGGACAGGGAGGAACGGCTCCAGCCGTCATCACCGGCCCCCTCACGGGCAAGCCCGCCCTGCAAGGCGGGCACGCGCGGCACCGTGCATCGCCCGTCCCGCCCGCACGCGCGCATAGAATGGGGCTTCCGCCGACCATCGGCCGCCCCGGAGCTTCCATGAACCGCACTCCGCTTTCCTCCGCCACCACGCTGGTGGCCGCCGCGCTGGTGCTCGCGGCCTGCAACAGGCCGGCCGAAGCGCCGGCCCCGGTCGCCACCCCCGTCCAGGCCCCCGCCGCGGCCCACGCATTCGAGCCGGCCATCACCGCCGCCGATTTCGCCGAGCACGTGCGCATCCTGTCCTCTGACGAGTTCGCCGGCCGCGCCCCCGGCAGCATCGGCGAGCAGAAGACGGTCGAGTACCTGACCGCGCAGTTCCAGCGCATGGGGCTGAAGCCCGGAAACGGCGACAGCTACCTGCAGTACGTGGACATGGTCGAGACCACCGCCGACGAGTCCACCACGCTTCAGCTGGACGTCAACGGCACGCCGCGCACGCTGGCCTTCGGCACCGACATGGTAATCGGCACCCGCAGCGGCCAGGCGCAGGTCGACATCGCCGACAGTCCGCTGGTCTTCGTCGGCTACGGCGTCAACGCGCCGGAACTGGGCTGGAACGACTACGCCGGCGTCGACGTCAAGGGCAAGACGGTGGTCATGTTCGTCAACGATCCGGGCTTCCACGCCAAGGACGCCAGCCTGTTCGAAGGCGACCGTATGACCTACTACGGCCGCTGGACGTACAAGTTCGAGGAAGCCGCCCGCCAGGGCGCGGCGGCCGCGCTCATCATCCATGACGACGCCGGCGCCTCCTACGGCTGGGACGTGGTGAAGAACTCCTGGTCGGGCCCGCAGTTCGACCTGCCGGTGAAGGACGACCCGGAACCCCGCCTGCCGGCGCAGGGCTGGATCAGCGCCGGTGCCGCGCGCGACGTGCTGGGGGCGCTCGGCCACGATCTGGACGGGCTGTACACCGCCGCCAACACCCGTGGCTTCAAAGCCATGCCTCTGGACGCGCGCATGTCGGTCGCGCTCAAGAGCTCCACTTCGCAGAAGCGCTCACCCAACCTCGTCGCCATGCTGCCCGGCACCACCCGCCCGGACGAGACCATCGTCTACATGGGCCACTGGGACCACCTGGGCCAGCACGAAGGCGAGGGCGAGGGCGTCGATACGATCTACAACGGTGCGGTCGACAACGCCACCGGCATCGCCGGCATCCTGGAGATCGCCGAGGCCTTCGCCCACCAGAATCCCAAGCCGGAGCGCTCGATCATGCTGCTGGCGGTGACCCTGGAGGAATCAGGCCTGCTGGGCTCCAAGTACTACGTCGCCAACCCGACCGTCCCGCTGGACAAGACCGTTGGCGTCATCAACCTGGATGCCATGTCCGTGGCCGGTCCGTCGCGCGACATCACCGTGATCGGCATGGGCAGTTCGCAGCTGGAGGATCTGCTCAAGACGCAGGCCGACGCCCAGCAGCGCGTGCTGCGGCAGGAGTCCTCGCCGCAAAGCGGCTTCTACTTCCGCTCCGACCACTTCAACTTCGCCAAGGCCGGCGTGCCCGCGCTGTACGCCAAGGGCGGCGACGACCTGGTGCAGGGCGGCCTGCAGGCAGGCCAGGCGGCGCAGGCCGACTACCGGGACAACCGCTACCACAAGCCCGGCGACGAATTCGACCCGTCCTGGAACCTCGACGGCGTGCTCCAGGACCTGCAGGCGCTGTACGGCGTCGGCCAGGCCCTGGCCGGCAGCGACCAATGGCCGCGGTGGTACGACGGCAATGCGTTCCTGGCGGCGCAGGAAAAACTGCGCCCGGCCGGCAGTCGCCCCGCCAGCCGCCCGGCCGAGCCGAAAGCACCTGGCCGATAGAGTCACTGCATCGCGCCGGGGGCGGTTGCCGCCCACCAACCGAAACGGCGCCCGAGGGCGCCGTTTCTTTTTGGGCTGGGGTCGTTCCTACCTTATCTCTGGTATTCAACGAATCGGCTTCATTGCCTCCGCCCATCCCCCCAAACGCCGAGCGGCCAGGGCGCGTGCCTGGACTCTCATGACGGTACTCCCGCAGGATGATTCCTCCGGTGGCGACCTGCACCCGCGCGACTCAGGAGGCGCCACGGCCGGCGGCGTTCCGGTACGCGGTCGGCCTGTTCGCACGCCGTCCGGCCGACATCGTCATCGTGGGTGGTGAGCCGCCGGTCGTGCTGTAGTCGCGTTCCAACATCCGACACGGAAACGGCGCCCCTGGGGCGCCGTTTTCTTTTGCATTGCCAACGCCCTGGCTTGAACCGGCCCCTGCAGGAGCGGCTTCAGCCGCGATGCACGTGATGGGCGTAATAGGCGGTAATGCCGTGGGGGATCGATCGATCCATTGCCGGTGCGATACCGGTTAACCATTACAGCCCGCGTCCTTGCGCTTGTGCGGGGTGTATGTGCCCCAGGGGCATGCCGTCCCTGCGCGACGTGGCCGCCCAAAAGAACAAGGCCGGTCCCTTGTGGGAACCGGCCTTGGGTGTAAATGCCCAGCGATGACCTACTCTTGCATGGCTTAGGCCACACTACCATCGGCGCATGTGCGTTTCACTTCCGAGTTCGGGATGGGATCGGGTGGTGCCACACCGCTATTGTCGCTGGACAAGGGGGTGGAGTCGCGCCTGCGGCGCGGACTCTCATGGGGTGGGACGTAGCGAAATTGGTTTGG
>CAVROR010000011.1:0-345014 GCA_963722915.1 uncultured Gammaproteobacteria bacterium | reverse complement strand
TGGCGAACAGGAACAGCCCCTCGATCACCGCCACCAGGCACAGCGCCGACACCAGATCGGTCATCGCGACAGGCTCAGCGGTCGCTGCGCATGTACTGCAGGAACGGGTCGTCGCGGTCCAGCACGATCACGCTGTTGCCGTCCTCGAACGACGCACGGTACGCCTCCAGGCTGCGCTGGAAGGCATAGAACGACGGGTCGCGGCTGGCCGCCTGGCCATAGATGCGCGCCGCGTCGGCGTCGCCCTGGCCGCGCAGGCTCTGCGCATCGCGCTCGGCTTCGGCCACGATCACCACCTGGTCGCGGTCGGCGTCGGCGCGGATGCTGCGCGCCTGCTCCTCGCCCTCGGCGCGCAGCGCACTGGCGACCTGGCGGCGCTGGGCGCTCATGCGCTCGTACACCTGGGTAATCACTTCGCTGTCGGTCGGCAGGTCGATCTGCTTGAGCCGCAGGTCGACGATATGGATGCCCAGCGTCGCGGCACCCTCGTTGATGGTGGCCAGCTGCGGCCCGATGATCTCGGCGCGGTCGCCCGACACCACCTGCTGCAGCGTGCGGGCGTTGATCTCGTTGCGCAGCGACTCGCGGATGATCGGCACCAGCCGCTGCACGGCGATCTCCTCGTTGCCGCCGGTGGCACGGAAGAACGCGCCGGCATCGGAAATGCGCCCGACCGCGAAGTAATCCACGCTCACGTCCTTGCGCTCGGAGGTCAGGATGCGCTCAGGGTCCGAGGCCAGCACCTGCAGGCGGCGGTCGAAGATGCGCGCGGTTTCCACCAGCGGCCACTTGAAGTGCAGGCCGGGCGGCAGGTCCACGCGCACCACGCGCCCCAGGTTCAGCACCAGCGCGGTCTTGCCTTCGCCGACGACGAACACCGACCCCAACAGCGCGAACAGCGCGATCACCGCGCCGGCGATCCATACCGAAGGCTTCATCGATTCGTCTCCTCGCGGCCCGTGGGACGGGCGGCGCGTTCGCCGCGCGCGGCGGGCGCCTGCGCGGCCTCCGGCGGCATCAACAGTTCAGGCTCGAGCAACGGGGCGCGCGCTCCCGACGCGGACGCGCCGGCACCGTCCATGGGCACGTAGATCAGCTGGCGCGAGTCGCCGCCGATGACCTTGCGGTTGCCCGACAGCACGTTCTGCACGGTTTCAAGCCACAACCGCTTGCGGGTGACCTCCGGGGCGCCCCGGTACTCCTCCACCAGCAGCGAGAAGCGGGCCGCATCGCCTTCGGCGCGGGCGACCTTGGCCTCCTGGTAACCGGTGGCCGCGGCACGGATGCGGGCAGCCTCACCACGCGCTTCCGGCACGATGCGGGCGGCATAGGCGCGCGCCTCGCTGATGACGCGGTCCTTGTTCTGCTGCGCGCTGTTGACGTCGTCGAACGCCGGCTTGACCTGCTCGGGCGGGCGCGCGTTGGGCAGCGTGAGCTGGGTCACGGTAAGGCCGGTGCGGTAGGCGTCCAGGGCGGCCTGCAGCTGGCCCTGGGTGGCCGTGGCGAGCGCCTCGCGGGCGCCCAGCACGGTATCCAGCGGCGAGCGCCCGACCTGCTCGCGCATCGTGCTCAACGCGGTCTGCTGCAGCACGTGGTCGGCATCGCGGGTGCCGAACAGGTACAGCTCCGGATCGTTGATCCGGTACTGCACGTTGATCTCGACGTGGACGATGTTCTCGTCGCTGGTCAGCACGGGCACGTTGTTGCTGTAGGTGCTGATCTGGGTGGCGTTGACCTTGGTGACGCGCTCGATCGGCCAGGGCCACTTGAAGTTGGGACCCGGCTGCATGATGCGCGCGACCTGGCCGAAGCGCTGCACCACGCCGCGCTGCTGCTCGGCGATCAGCACGAAGCAGTTGAACACCACCCACAGCGCCGCGATCAGCAGTACCCAGCGTGCGATGGAGTTGCCACCGGGCCCGCCACCGCCGAACAGCCCGCGCAGCGGGTCGAGCAGTGCGTCCAGGCCGCCGCCACCGGGGTTGCGCCGGGGCGGGCGTGAGCCGCCGCTGTTGTTGCTGCCAGGGGTATTCCAGGCCATGCCTGCTCCAGGTCGGGGATCGGGCGCGCGCAGGCACCTGGGTGCGGATCGCGGCGGAGGGTCGTGCTGGGGAGTGATTCTAGGTGGGGGCCGGCACGGCCTCAAGCAAGGTCGGGCGGCGGCATCGCATCCAGCAGCGGCTGCAATGCGGTACCACCGGCCTGTGTGGCCAGCCGCTGCGCATCGGCCAGGGCCAGGTCCAGCTGCATGTCCCAGCCGTCCTCGCCGGCCTGCTCGGCCTGCACCGCGCCCAGTTCGTGCAGGCGTGCACGCAGGCGCCCGGCGCGTGATGGCAGGTGCACGCCGCCGCGCACGCGACGCAGGCCCAGCGCATGGCCGATCGCCACCGGCAGCGCGTCCAGGCCATCGCCCTCGCGCGCCGACAGCCACACCCGCACGCGTCCTTCCACGGGCGTGTCCACGCGCGGCCGGCTGCCCTCGATCCGGTCGATCTTGTTGAACACCAGCACCTGCGGGATGTCGCCCGCGCCGATTTCCGACAGCACTTCGTCCACCTGCGCGATGCGTTCGTCGCGCAGCGGGTCGGCCGCGTCCACCAGGTGCAGCAGGAGATCGGCGTCGCGCGCCTCCGACAGCGTCGACCGGAATGCGGCGACCAGCGCGTGCGGCAGGTCGCGCACGAAGCCGACCGTATCGGCCAGCACCGCGCCACCGCCGGGCAGGTCGATGCGCCGTACGGTGGGGTCGAGCGTAGCGAACAGCTGGTCGGCCGCGTACGCCTCCGCGCCGGTCAGCGCATTGAACAGCGTGGACTTGCCGGCGTTGGTGTAGCCCACCAGCGCGACGCGTGGCAGCTCGCTGCGCATGCGCGCGCGCCGCATCTGGGTGCGCTGCACCTGCACCTTGTCGAGGCGGCGCTGCAGCTGACTCCAGCCGCTGCTGCAGCATGCGGCGGTCGAGTTCGAGCTGCGTCTCGCCCGGTCCGCGCAGGCCGATGGCGCCACCGCGCTGGCGCTCCAGGTGGGTCCAGCCGCGCACCAGGCGCGTGGACATGTGGCGCAGCTGCGCCAGCTCGACCTGCAGCTTGCCTTCGTGGCTTCGCGCGCGCTGCGCGAAGATGTCCAGGATCAGACCGGTGCGGTCCACCACGCGGCGCTGCAGGGCGCGCTCCAGGTTGCGCTCCTGGGTGGGGCTGAGCGCATGGTTGACCAGGATCAGGTCCGCGCCGGTGGCGTCGGCGGCCGCCTTGAGTTCATCCAGCTTGCCGCTGCCGATCAGCGTGGCGGCGTTGGGCCGGTCGATGCGTGCGCTGAGCACGCCGGCGATCGACGCGCCGGCCGAACGCGCCAGTTCGGAGAACTCCTCCAGCAGCCCTTCATCCACCGGGCCGCCGGCATGGGGCTGCACCAGAAGCGCATGTTCGCCCTTGCGGGACCGTTCAAAGAACACGTCGCGCACCTCATCGTCGGTTCACTCGGCCTCGTCGGAGCCGTGGTCGCCGTCTGCCCTCGCCCGGCTGCACGTAACCGCCGCCCGGGCCCACGCGCACGTTGCGCGCCGGCACCACGGTGGAAATGGCGTGCTTGTAGACCATCTGGCTGACCGTATTGCGCAACAGCACCACGAACTGGTCGAAGGATTCGATCGTGCCCTGCAGCTTGATGCCATTAACCAGGTAGACCGATACCGGCACGCGCTCGCGCCGCAGCGCGTTCAGGAACGGGTCCTGCAAAGATTGCCCCTTGGACATCTGGAATTTCCCCTGCGTGCTCTGTTGATTGTGTCTAGTTATGTGTCGAACCGGTGCGTCGGATGCCGCCGCCCGGGGCACTCCCCTCCACAGGCGGCCCGCCGATGGTAGCGCAACGCGGCGGGCCGGGACCGACCGCACTGACGCTTCGCATCCGACATGCGGCTGTCGCATGAATGCGCTCAGCGGGCGCGGGCGATGAACAGCCGACGCGCCGTCTCCAGTGCCGCCCGGTCGTCCGTCGGGTCGAACCAGCGCGCGTCCAGCTGCCCGCGCAGCCACGTCAGCTGGCGCTTGGCGAGCTGGCGCGTGGCGAAGATGCCGCGGTCGCGGAACGTGGCGGCATCGGTCACGCCGTCCAGATGCTCCCAGGCCTGCCGGTACCCCACCGCGCGCAGGGCCGGCAACGCCAGCGGCGATCGATGGACGCGCAGCTCCGGCCGGGCGCGCAGGCGGCGTACCTCGTCGAGGAACCCGGCCTGCAGCATCGCGTCGAAGCGCCGCTCGATCCGGCGGTGCAGCGTGCCGCGGTCGGCCGGTGCCAGTACCAGCTTGAGAACGCGGTACGGCAGGCGGGACCGCTGCAGCGTGTCGCGCTGCCAGTCCGTGATCGTCCGGCCTGACAGGCGATACACCTCCAATGCCCGTTGGATACGCTGCGCATCGGTGGCATGGATACGCGCGGCAGCGACCGGATCGACCTGCAACAGCTCGTGGTGAAGCGCCGACCAACCGCGCTCCCCCGCCTCCGCGGCGATGCCGGCGCGCATCTGCGCATCAGCCGCGGGCATGTCCGACAGGCCTTCGAGCAGCGCCTGGAAATACAGGCCGGTCCCGCCGACCAGCAGCGGCAGGCGGCCGCGCGCGGTGATGGCGTCCATGGCGCGCCGCGCGTCGATGGCGAATTCGGCCGCCGAATACGGCTGCCACGGCTCGCGCAGGTCCAGCATGTGGTGCGCGATGCCGGCGCGTTCGGCCAGGGTCGGCTTGGCCGCCCCGATGTCCAGGCCGCGGTAGACCAGCGCGGAATCCACGCTGACTATTTCCGCGTCCAGTCGCGAGGCCCACTCGATCGACAGCGCCGTCTTGCCCGACGCGGTCGGGCCCATCAGCGCGATGGCGAGCGGTCGGGTGTTGTGCATCCGCGGCGGCCGCTGTCGGGCGTCAGTAACCGGTTTCGCGCAGCGACGCGTGCACCTGCGCGTGGCGCGCACGGATGTCCTGCGACGGCGCGCGTCCCAGCCGGCTGACCAGCACGATGGCGACGGTCGCGACGAGGAAGCCCGGCACGATCTCGTACAGCGCCGAGCCCATGCGGTCCACCGCGACCAGCTTCCACAGGATCACCGTGCCCGCGCCGGCCACGATGCCGGCCAGCGCGCCATCGCGCGTCATCCGTTCCCAGAACAGCGACAGCAGCACCACCGGCCCGAAGGCCGCGCCGAAGCCCGCCCACGCATACGACACCAGCCCGAGCACGCGGCTTTCAGGATCGCGCGCCAGCCACAGTGCGACCAGCGAGACCAGCAGTACGCTGGCCCGCCCGATCCACACCAGCTCGCGCTGCCCGGCGGCCGGCCGCAGGAAACCGCGGTAGAAGTCCTCCGAGAGCACGCTGGAGCACACCAGCAGCTGGCTCGACAGCGTGCTCATGACGGCGGCCAGGATCGCCGACAGGATCACGCCGGCCACCCAGGGATTGAACAGCAGCTCGACCACGGCGATGAACACGCGCTCGGGGTTGGCTGCGACCGGTGCGGCGGACTCCGGGTGCGCGGCGAAGTAGCCGATGCCCAGGAAGCCCACCATCAGCGCGCCGGCCAGGCACAGCACCATCCAGGTCATGCCGATGCGCCGCGCCGCGGGGATGGTGTGCACGCCGCCGGCGGCCATGAAGCGCGCCAGGATGTGCGGCTGGCCGAAGTACCCCAGCCCCCACGCCAGCAGCGAGACCAGCCCGATCACGCCCAGCTCGCCGCCGCGGAACCAGTCCAGGCGCGCCGGCGCATCGGCGCGGATCGCCGCCAGCGTGCTGTCGAACCCGCCCGTGGCCACGATCAGCAGGATCGGCGTCAGCAGCAATGCGAACAGCATCAGCAGGCCCTGCGCGGTGTCCGTCCAGCTGACCGCCAGGAACCCGCCGACCAGGGTGTAGAGGATGGTGACCGCCGCGCCCCACCAGATCGCCTGCGCGTACGGCAAGCCGAATACGCTCTCGAACAGGCGGCCTCCGGCGACGATGCCCGACGCGCAGTACACCGCGAAAAACACCAGGATGACCACCGCCGACAGCACGCGCAGTGCGCGACCGGTGTCCTCGAAGCGGTGCGTGAAAAAGTCGGGCAGCGTCAGCGCGTTGCGGGCGCGCTCGGTGTACACGCGCAGCGGACCGGCGACGAACCGCCAGTTGGCCCACGCACCGGCCACCAGGCCGATGGCGATCCACGCCTCCGACACGCCGCCCAGGTACATCGCACCGGGCAGGCCCATCAGCAGCCAGCCGCTCATGTCCGACGCACCGGCCGACAACGCGGTGACGCCCGGCCCCAGGCTGCGCCCGCCCAGGATGTAGTCGTCGAAGCTGTGGGTCGCGCGCCAGGCAACGAAGCCGATCGCCACCATCGCCAGCAGATACAGCGAAAACATCACCATCAACGGCGTGCTGGCAGTCATGCGCGGTCCCCGGAAAGCCGGCGGGCAGCTTAGCGCGCGACGCCGCGCAACCCCACCCCGTTTATGCACAACTGCTGTGGACAAGCGGGCGAGGCAAGCTGTGGACAAGTGGCTGCGGGCCAGCCGCCGTGGGCCGGCGGGACGCCTTGGCGAGATTTTGGCCACACCCGCCGATGGCCGATGCCGGCGGCCGTGGATCAGTCGTCGTCCGGCCAGCGGATCGCCGGCGTGGCCTTGCGTGCCGGCTGCGCGGGCACTGCGGCAACCGCTTCCCACACCTTGAGCGCATCGACGGTCGCGGCGACGTCGTGCACGCGCACGAGCCGCGCGCCGTGCTGCGCGGCGATCAGATGCGCGGCCACCGAGCCGTGCACGCGATCGGCCGGCACGTCGCGGCCGGTCAGCTCGCCGATCATGCCGCTTGCGCGACAGCCCGCCAGCACCGGCACGCCGAGTTCGAGCGAAGCGCTCGAGTCGGCGCCAGCAGCAGCAGGTTGTGCTCGCGCGTCTTGCCGAAGCCGAAGCCCGGATCGACGACGATCCGCTTCTTGTCGATGCCGGCCATCTCGGCGGCGAAGATGCGCTCGGCGAGGAACCGGTGCACCTCGCCGACCACGTCGTCGTACTGCGGGCGCGTCCTGCATCGAGCGCGGCTCGCCCTGCATGTGCATCAGCACCACCGGCACGCCGAGCGCGGCCGCGGCGTCGAGCGCGCCGTCGCGGCGCAGCGCGCAGCACGTCGTTGATCATGCCCGCGCCGGCCGCGACCGCCGCGCGCATCACCTCCGGCTTGCGAGGTGTCGACGCTGATCGGCACGTCCGTCTCGCGCGCCAGGCCGCTCGATCACCGGCATCACGCGCGCCAGTTCCTCGTCCAGCGACACCGCGTCGGCACCGGGGCGCGTCGACTCGCCGCCGACGTCGAGCAGGTCGGCGCCCTCCTCCACCAGCCGCAGCGCATGCGCGACCGCCGCATCGGCGGTCGCGTGCGCGCCGCCGTCGGAAAACGAATCCGGCGTGACGTTGACGATGCCCATCACCGCGGCAGCGGTCCAGCCGCAGCATGCGGCCGTCGCAGTCCAGCGTCGGTACGCTGTCGAACAGCGCCTCAACCATCGCGGCGCGCTCCGCGCTGGCGCAGAAGGCCGACGCCGGCCATCGCCAGCCAGACCGAGGCCAGCACCACTGCGGCACCGGATCACGCACGCGCCTGCCCCAGCGCCATGCCCGCTGCCGGCAGCAGTACCAGCGTGGCCAGTGCCATCAGCAGCAGTCGCCGGATCGGCACCGCAATGGAGGTCGGACGGGGCTGCGGAGTCTGCACGATCGCGTGCGCCACATGAAAAAAGACCAGAGCGGACTCTGGCCTTTTCCTGACACGCCGGCAAGCGCGGCGGGCGCGTTGCCGGTCAAACAGTGCCCGAGTCTCAGGTCTGCGCCGCGGGACCGCCGATCGCACCGCGGCGTGTCGGCATCGTCCGGCGGTGCCGCCTTGCCCGACTTGGCCCAGTCCGCGGGCGGGCCCGGGGCGCGGCCTTCCATGATCGCGTCGATCTGCGTGGCGTCGATGGTCTCGTACTGCAGCAGCGCCTCGGCCATGACGTGCAGCTTGTCGATGTTCTCCGTGAGGATCTGCGTGGTGCGGCTGTAGGCCCGGTCGAGGATGCCGCGCACGACCTCGTCGATCTTGCGCGCGGTCTCGTTCGGACACGCTCTTGTGCTGGGTGACCGAGCGGCCGAGGAACACCTCGTCCTCCTCCTCGCCGTAGGCGATCGGGCCCAGCTCGTCGGACAGGCCCCACTTGGTGACCATGTTGCGCGCCATCTTGGTCGCGCGCTCGATGTCGTTGGACGCGCCGGTGGTGACCTTGTCGGCGCCGAAGATCAGCTCCTCGGCGACGCGGCCGCCGTACAGCGAGCACAGCTGCGACTCGATCGCGACGCGGTTGTAGCTGTACTTGTCGCCTTCCGGCAGGTACATGGTCACGCCCAGCGCGCGGCCGCGCGGGATGATCGTGACCTTGTAGACCGGGTCGTGCTCGGGCACCAGGCGGCCGACGATGGCGTGGCCGGCCTCGTGGTAGGCGGTGAGCTTCTTCTCGTCCTCGCTCATCGCCATCGAGCGGCGCTCGGCGCCCATCAGGATCTTGTCGCGGGCGCGTGTCGAAGTGCTCCATGCGGACTTCCTTGCGCGTTCTCGCGCGCGGCGAACAGCGCCGCCTCGTTGACGAGGTTGGCCAGGTCGGCGCCGGAGAAGCCCGGGCGTGCCGCGCGCGATCGTCATCGGCTCGACGTCGTCGGCCAGCGGCACCTTGCGCATGTGCACCTTCAGGATCTGCTCGCGGCCCTTGCACGTCCGGCAGGCCGACCACGACCTGGCGGTCGAAGCGGCCCGGGCGCAGCAGCGCCGGGTCGAGCACGTCGGGACGGTTGGTCGCGGCGATGACGATCACGCCCTCGCCGCCCTCGAAGCCGTCCATCTCGACCAGCAGCTGGTTCAGGGTCTGCTCGCGCTCGTCGTGGCCGCCGCCCAGGCCGGCGCCGCGATGGCGGCCGACCGCGTCGATCTCGTCGATGAAGATGATGCACGGCGCGTGCTTCTTGGCCTGCTCGAACATGTCGCGCACGCGGCTGGCGCCGACGCCGACGAACATCTCGACGAAGTCGGAACCGGAGATCGAGAAGAACGGCACCTTGGCCTCGCCGGCGATGGCCCGCGCCAGCAGCGTCTTGCCGGTGCCGGGCGGGCCGACCATCAGCACGCCGCGCGGGATCTTGCCGCCGAGCTTCTGGAACTTGCCCGGGTCGCGCAGGAACTCGACCAGCTCGCCGACTTCCTCCTTGGCCTCGTCGCAGCCGGCGACGTCGGCGAAGGTGACCTTGACCTGGTCCTCGCCCTGCAGCTTGGCGCGCGACTTGCCGAAGCTCATCGCGCCCTTGCTGCCGCCCTGCTGCATCTGGCGCATGAAGAACAGCCAGAAGCCGACGATCAGCACGATCGGCAGGAAGTTGAGCAGGATGCGACCAGAACGAAGGCCCGGTCGGCGGCGGCGTGCGGTCGATGACGACGTTGTGGTTCGATCAGGTCGTTGACCAGGTCGCGGTCGCCCGGGCTGTAGGTGACGGACTTGCTGCCGTCCTTGCGCTCGCCCGAGATGGTGGTGCCGGTCCTCGGCGATCGTGACCGACTTGATCCGGTCCTGCTGGACCTGCTGGACGAACGGTGTCGTAGGCGACCTTCTCGGCCGCCCGGCGCGCGCGGGCCGAACGCCTGGAACACCACCATCAGCACGACGGCGACGATCACCCACAGCAGCAAGTTCTTGGCCAAGTCGTTCATCCGGCAGTCTGTCCGCAGTTTCCTGCTGTTACCGCCCTAGGCCGTCCGGATGCGTCGCGCCTGCGCCGCATCCACTCATTTGAACCGCTTGGTCCGGTGCCCGCGCAGGCCCCGAACCACCTTACTTCATCCGCGCCCGCTTGCCCTGGGCCAGCGCATACACCTCGGGCGACCGCTTGCGCGAGGCCTCCGGCTTGCGGATCGCCACCTTGTCGTAGCGCCGGCGCAGCTCCGCGACGTACTCGTCGAACCCCTCGCCCTGGAACAGCTTGATCAGGAACGTGCCGCCCGGGCGCAGGTGGCTGTCGGCGAAGTCCATCGCCAGCTCGGCCAGATACATCGCCCGCGGCTGGTCGACCGCGTCCACCCCGCTCTTATTGGGGGCCATGTCCGACAGCACAAGGTCGACCGGGGTGCCGTCCAGCAGCGCTTCCAGCCGCGACAGGACCGCATCCTCCCTGAAATCGCCATGAAGGAACTCCACGCCCGGCCAACGGCGGCATGTCCAGGATGTCCAGCGCCACCACGCGGCCGCGGTCGCCCAGCGCCTGCCGCACCCATCTGCGACCAGCCGCCCGGCGCCGCGCCCAGGTCGACCACCACCATGCCCGGCTTGAGCAGCCGGTCGCGCTCGACCAGTTCCTCCAGCTTGTAGGCGGCGCGCGAGCGCAGGCCTTCGGCCTGCGCCTTCTTCACGAAGGGATCGGAGAAGTGCTCCTTGAGCCAGCGCTGGCTGCTTTTGCTGCGGGTGGCCATGGGCGGCACAGCGGGTCGGCGGAAGGCCGCCATGATACCCTGCGTGCCCCCTCCAGCCCGACCGCGTGCCCCGATGCCGACCTCGCTTACCGCCGCCCAGACCCGTTTCCTGCGCGGCCAGGCGCACGAGCTCAAGGCGATGCTGCAGGTCGGCGGCAAGGGCATCACCGATGCGCTGGTCGCCGAGCTCGACGGCGCGCTGGAGCACCACGAACTGATCAAGGTCAAGGTCGCCGCCGAGGACCGCGACGCGCGCGACGCCATGATCGACCACCTGGTCGAGCGCACCGGCGCGGCACTGGTGCAGCGCATCGGCCATACCGCCGTGCTGTACCGCCCGAGCAAGGACCGCCGGCAGATCGTGCTGCCGCGCGCCTAGTCGCGCGCACCGGCGATGCAGCTGCACCTCGAACCCCCAGGGCACGGCGTACGTGCTTCGCGGCGCGGACGGCCATGGCGCGCTGGTCAACGACCGCCGCCTTGAAACCAGCTTCATCATCGCCCCCGACCGCCTGATCGAGGCCTGGGACGTGGAGGCCGCGGCAATGCTGACCGCCTCCCACCTGGAGCCGCTGCTGGCGCTGCACCCGGACGTGGTGCTGCTGGGCACCGGCGCAGACGCAGGTATTCCCGCCCGCCGCGGTCATGGCGGCCTGCCTGTCGCGCGGGATCGGACTGGAAGTGATGGCCAACGCCGCCGCGGCGCGCACCTTCAAGGTGCTGGCGGGCGAAGGCCGACGGGTGGTGGCGGGGTTCATCCTCGGCAGCTAGCCCGGGCGGCCGCTGGCCCGCATTTCACGGGCCAGATCGCTGGAGGGCCGGCTTGGCCGATGTACAGCCGTACCGGCTGCACGGGAATGGCCGACGAGGTCTCGACGTGCGCGACCCAAGGGCGACGCGCCCGTGAGCAGGCATCGCCTAGCGGCGCGGCAGGTACCCCAGTGGGTCGACCGGCTTGCCGTTGTGGCGGATCTCGAAGTGCAGCATCTCGCGCGGCGCACCGCTGCGGCCCAGCTCGGCGATCTGCTGGCCGGCCTTGACCACCGCGCCCTCGTTGACCAGCCGGCTGCGGTTGTGGCCGTAGGCGGACAGCCACTGGTCGCTGTGCTTGATGATGATCAGTTCGCCGTAGCCGACCAGGCCCGAGCCGGAGTACACCACCACGCCATCGCCCGCCGCGCGCACCGGAGCGCCGGCGGGCCCGGCGATATCGATGCCCTGCTTGGTCGGATCGCCGGCGACGAAGCGGCCGATGAGATCGCCGTCGGCCGGCCAGCGCCATGCAATGCCGCTATGCACCGGTGCCGGTGCGGGCGCAGGCGCGCGGGTGGCGGACGGTGTCGACGGTCGTGCCTGGGCGGTACCGCCGCCGCGGCGGCGTGGCCGGGCGGGCGGCAGGGCTACCGGCCACGACGCGCGAACCGCCCTGCGGGTACAGGCGCAGGCGTTGGCCGGGATAGATGGTGTACGGCGCGGGGATGCCATTCCACGCCGCCAGGTCGCGGGGCGTGATGCGGTTGTCGGTGGCGATGCGGTACAGCGTGTTCGCCGCGCTGGACGATCACGGTGGCGCCGGGGCGGGCCTGCGAGACCGCGACAGCCGACGGGCCCGCGCCCCGCCGCCCGGCTCGCGCACCACCGTGCTCGAACAGCCCGCCGATACCGCGGCGATCACTGCGGCGGCAACACAGGCCAGGACGGGCAGGTGACGCAGGGGCGGGCAGGTCATGCGGCGATGGAGTCCTTGGAGGGGATCGGGCAGTGCGGAGGTGGTACTGGCGGGATAGGACTGGCGGGCCTGGCGCCGGGATGATCTTGGCCTGACCCCCGGTGAACGCGGGTTCAACGCACGGCCCGTACCGCTCAATCCACCATCCCGATAGCAGCGGCACGAACACGACCGGCGCCAGTTCCACTGCGTCACCTGCCCGTCCGCGGCCTTGTCCAGCTGCAGCAGCGACTGCGAGGACGCCCCGCCGACCGGCGCGACCAGGCGCCCGCCGGGCGCGAGCTGCGCGGTCAGCGCATCCACCAGCGCGGGCGCGGCGGCGGTGACGATGATGGCGTCGAACGGGCCGTTTTCCGGCCAGCCGATGCGGCCGTCGTCGTGCTTGCTGCGCACGTTCAGGCCCAGCTGGCGGAAGCGCTTGCGCGCAGTGCGCAGCAGTTCGCCGATGCGCTCGACGGTGTGCACCTCCAGGCCCAGCGCGGCCAGGACCGCGGCCTGGTAGCCCGAACCGGTACCGATCTCCAGCACGCTTCGTCGGGCGCGACCTCGCAGCAGCGCCTCGGTCATGCGCGCCACCACCCACGGCTGCGAGATGGTCTGGCCGTGGCCGATCGGCAGCGCGGTGTCCTCGTAGGCGCGCGTCGCCAGCGCCTCGTCGACGAACAGGTGGCGCGGCACGGTGCGGATCGCGTTGAGCACGCGCTCGTCGCGGATGCCGCCGCTGTTCCGGCGCGCAGCCGCTCGACCAGCCGGTCGCGCACGCGCTGGGACGTCATGCCCATGCCCGATCGCCTCGGGCTGCAGCCGCATGCGCAGGCTCATGCCGGCGCCCCGGCTCCAGCGAGCCGCCAGACCGCCGACCCAGCTGGCGACCTGTTCCAGCGCCTGGTAGCGCGTCAGGTCGACATGGATCGGGGTGATGGAAATGTGGCCGGTGCGCACGGCATGGAAATCGGTGCCCGGGCCGGCGTCCTGCTCCGGACCGGCCGCGCCGATCCACCACCACTGGCGGCCGCGCGGATCCTGCTGCGGCATGCAGGCCTCGGCGCGGTGGCGGTTGCCCAGGCGGGTGACCTCGAAGCCGGCGATCTCGTCCCACGGCCAGGTCGGGCACGTTGACGTTGAGGATGGTGTCGGCCGGCAGCGGATCGACTGCGCAGGCGCGCGACGATCTCGACCGCCGCGCGCGCGGCGGTCTCGTAATGGCGGCCGTCGTGGTCGGCGGTGACCAGCGACACCGCGACCGCGGGCAGGCCGAGGAAGCGGCCTTCCATCGCCGCGGCCACGGTGCCGGAATAGATCACGTCGTCGCCCAGGTTGGCGGTGTTGTTGATGCCGGACACCACGATGTCGGGCTCGACGTCCAGCATGCCGGTGATCGCCACGTGCACGCAGTCGGTGGGCGTGCCGACGACGCGCCAGGTGGCTGCGTCCTGCTGCACCACGCGGATGGGCATGTCCAGGGTCAGCGAATTGCTGGCGCCGGAGCGGTCGCGGTCGGGCGCGACCACCAGCACCTCGTGCCCGGCCGCGCGCAGGCCTCGGCGAGGACGCGGATGCCGGGGGCGTCGACGCCGTCGTCGTTGCTGACCAGTACGCGCATGGACTCCTGGAACTCGATGATCGGAGCTCGATCGTCAGGCTGATCGGACTCGGCAGCGCCGGATGATACCGTGGATACCGCCGCCCTGACGAGCGCGTCTGATAGCCGATGACCTGTCGCACGCACTGCGCGGCATGCGCGCGCTAGGCTGCGGCATGCCCGCACGCTCGCCATGGTTCCACCCGCGACGATCCGCGACGATCCGACGATGCCGCGCTGTTCCGCGCCGCGATCGGACCGGTGCGGCGCGTTGCCGGCGACGCCGCTGCCGCCCGCGCGCGCCGCAGCCGCAGCCGCGCGCGCGCATGGCCGAGCGCGACGAAGCGGACGCGCGCAGCGAATTCCAGCGTGCGCTCGACGACGCCCGTGCGCTGGCCGCGGGCGATACGCTGAGCCATCGCCGCGACGCGTTGCCGCCGCGCGTGTTCCAGCGGCTGCAAGCGCGGCGAGATTCGCCGCGCAGGACGAACTCGACCTGCATGGCGCGGACGTGCGCAGGCCGAAGCGATGCTGCGCGCTTCCTGCGCGACGCGCACGGCACGGCCTCGGCTGCGTGCGCGTGATCCACGGCAAGGGCCTGCAGCGCGACGGCCGACGGCGGACTGCCGGTGCTGAAGAACCTGGTCGACCGCGTGCTGCGGCAGCGCGCGGACGTGCTGGCCTTCCACTCCGCGCCGCCCGCGCAGGGCGGCACCGGCGCGGTGCTGGTGCTGCTGGCGCCGCCGCGACGGCGCTGACGGCAGGGTCAGTCGTCGCGTGACTGGCGACCAGTTGCCCGCTTGCTCGGGCCGGTGGACCCAGTTCACCGTGATGCCGCGACGGCGGGCGATGCGCTCGACATAGGCCATGTACAGCTCGTCGTCGTCATCTCCGAGTGGTCCGCCGCCGGCCGCGCGGCTGGAGCGCTTGTCCATCGGTCGCTGGCGCAGGCGCCAGCAGCGACGACGACGAAGCGACAGCAGCGCGAGGCGTCAACGGACGTCTTCATGGCGGCCCTCCGTAGCCGGTGCGAAGCCGCGGCACCGCGACCCGGCCCGGCTGCCAGACGTCGATTCGGCTTATACGCCGGCCGCCGCTGGCCGCCAGTGCCGGGACCTCGCTGACGGTCGTTCCCGATCGGCACGCGTGCGTGTCCGCCGGTCAGACGGCCGACCGCGGACTCGACCTCGCCCAGTTCGGCCAGCACGGCGGTCGCGTAGCAGCCGGCGCGGCAGGCGAACGACAGCGACAGCGTGCCGGGCGTCCGGCCACGCCATTGCCAGGCCGCCCGGCCGCAGGCGCAGCGCGCGGCGCTCCTGCTTCAGCCCGGCCCGCTCCAGGCCCGTCGCGCAGCGCCAGCGCATGCGTCGCCCTCCAGCGCCGCGCGCTCGAGCGCGGCCGCATCGCGCCGTCGCTGCGCAGCTCGCCCGCGCCCCACAGCGGGCCGCTCGGATGGATGTCGAACGCGCGCAGGCGCTGCGGCCAGCGCGTCGCTCCAGCGGCTCCGGGCCGAACACGCTGCGGCTGCCGTCGAGCATCCACACCTCGCCCTCCAGCGCGCGGTCCCAGCTGCCGCGCGCACGCGCGCGGCCAGCACGCGTTGAACAGCTCCGAGCGCGCCGCCGACAGCAGGATCGAGCGCTGCTCGCGCCGCACGCGGCGGCCGGCGAACATCGCCAGCGCCTGGGCGACGTTGTCGCCGCCGCGGCCGAAGCGCTGTTCGCCGAAATAGTTCGGCACGCCGCGCGCGGCGATCGCGCTGCAGGCGCGCGCTCGATCGCCGTCGCGCTCGCCCTGCGACCTCGCGCAGCACCAGCACGAAGCGATTGCCCGCCAGCGCGCCGCGCGGCAGCTTGCGCGAATGCCAGGTGTGCGTCGAGCACGCGCAGGTCTCGCCCTCGCGACTGCAGCGTCGCCGATGTCCGGCGCGACGCGCTTGGGCAGGTGCACGCTGAAGCGCTGGCGCGTCACCGCGTGCCGGTCCTTCAGCCCGGCATAGCCGATCGCGCCATCTCCGCGACGCCCGCCCACTGCGGCGATGCGCCTGGCGGCGAACGCGGTGTTCATGCCGCGCTTCTCGATGGTCAGCAGCAGGTGCTCGCCGCCGCCGCTGGGCTCGAAGCCCGGCAATCTCCTCGACGAAGAAATCCTCGGGCGACGCTGCGGATGCGCGCGCGCAGCACCGGCGCGCCGTAGGCGCGCGGCAGGCCGTCGTCCGGCGCGCTCACGCGCGCACCAGCAGCACACCGCCTGCGCGGCGATGCCTTCGCCGCGGCCGGTGAAGCCGAGCTTCTCGCTGGTCGTGGCCTTGACGCTGACGGCATCGACGTCGATGCCCAGGTCGGCGGCGATGCACTCGCGCATCGCCTCCGCATGCGGGCCGACCTTCGGGCGCTCGCAGATCACGGTGATGTCGGCATTGCCGACGCGCCAGCCGCGCTCGCGCGATCAGGCCGTCGCAATGGCGCAGGAACGCGCGGCTGTCGGCGCCCTTCCACCGCGGATCGCGACGGCGGGAAATGCCGGCCGATGTCGCCCAGCGCCAGCGCGCCGAGCATCGCGTCGCACAGCGCGTGGAGCACCACGTCGCCATCGGTGTGCGCCACGCACGCCGCGCTCGTGCGGCACGCGCACGCCGCCGAGCATGACGTGGTCGCCGTCGCCGAAGGCGTGCACGTCGAAGCCCTGGCCGATGCGGATGTTCAGTGCATGCAGGTCCTGCCATGTCGTGATCGCCGTCGGCTGGACGACGCGATCGGCAGCGGCTCACGCGAACGCTGCCTCACGATCAGCGTCGCGACAAGCAGGAACTCCGCCAGCGCCAGGTCGGCCGGCGTGGTGACCTTGAAGTTGTCCTCGCGGCCTTCGACCAGCAGCGGCGAAGGCCCCTGGCGCTCCATCGCCATCGCCTCGTCGGTGACCGCGACGCCCGCGCCGTGCCGCCTCCAGCGCGCGCGCAGCGCGCCGCGGCGGAACACCTGCGGCGTCAGTGCGCGCCACAGCCGCTCGCGCGGCTCGGTGGCGTCGATGCGCGCCGTCGTCGTCGGCGCGCTTGAGCGTGTCGCGCACCGGCGCGGCGAGGATCGCGCCGACCGGATCGTCGCGGCCGCGTCGATCAGGCGGTCGAGGTCGTGACGCGCGCAGGTTGGGCCGCGCGGCATCGTGCACCAGCACGCAGTGCATCGTCGCCGGCACTGTCGCCGGCAGCGCCTGCAGCGCCGCCAGCACCGAATCGGCGCGCTCGCCGCCGCCGATGCAGGGCAGCACCGGCTTGCCGCGCATCTGCGTCCAGCCGGGCCAGCGGCGCGTCGTCCGGCGACGAGCGCGACCACCGCGCCGTCCACGCGCGGGTGCGCCAGCAGCGCGCGCAGGCGTGCTCGATCAGCGGCTCGGCCGGCGACCTCGAGGTACTGCTTGGGCACGTCGCCGCCGAAGCGCGTGCCGCGTCCGGCGGCGGGCACCACGGCCCAGATCACGGCGGCATCGCGTCGGCTTCGTCGGCGTCCGCGTCGCCGGCGTCGGCTCGGCCGCCGGCGCGGCCGTCGGCGACGCCGGCTCGACCACGCGGTAGAAGGTCTCGCCCGGCTTGATCATGCCCAGCTCGCTGCGCGCGCGCTCCTCGACCGCCGCCTCGCCCGACTTGAGGTCCTCGACTTCGGCCGCCAGCGCGTCGTTGCGCTGCTGCAGGCCGCGCGTTCTCGCGCGCCTGCTGCTGCGACCTGCTGCTCGCAGCGCGGCGACCGGCGCCGGCCGCCCTCGCCCAACCACAGCCGGTACTGCAGCCAGCGCCAGCAGCGCCAGCAGCACCACCAGCAGCAGCCGCAGCCAGCGCATGGCCGGCGTGTCCCGATCAGCGCTTCAGCGAGACGAAGGCGTCGCGGCCGGCGTAGCGCGCCGCCGCGCCCAGCGCTTCCTCGATGCGCAGCAGCTGGTTGTACTTGGCCACGCGGTCGCTGCGGCACAGCGAGCCGGTCTTGATCTGGGTGGCGGTGGTGGCCACCGCGATGTCGGCGATGGTGGTGTCCTCGGTCTCGCCGGAACGGTGCGAGACGACCGCCGCGTAGCTGGCGCGCGTCGGCCATCGCGATGGCTTCCAGCGTCTCGGTCAGCGTGCCGATCTGGTTGACCTTGATCAGGATCGCGTTGGCGACGCCCTGGTCGATGCCCTCCTTGAAGATCTTCGGGTTGGTGACGAACAGGTCGTCGCCGACCAGCTGCACCTTGTCGCCGAGGCGCTCGGTCAGCAGCTTCCAGCCGGCCCAGTCGTCCTCGGCCATGCCGTCCTCGATGGTGACGATCGGGTACTGCGCGGCCCAGCCGGCGAGGAAGTCGACGAACTGCTCGCGAGGTCAGGCGCTTGCCCTCGCCGATCAGGTGGTACTTGCCGTTCTCGAAGAACTCGCTGGACGCCACGTCCAGGCCGAGCAGGATGTCCTCGCCGGCCTTGTAGCCGGCCTTGCCGATCGCCTCGAGGATGGTTTCCAGCGCTTCCTCGTTGCTGCGCAGGTCCGGCGCGAAGCCGCCCTCGTCGCCCACCGCCGTGCTCAGGCCGCGGCCCTTGAGCACCGACTTCAGCGCGTGGAAGATCTCGGTGCCGGCGCGCAGCGCTTCGGCGAAGCTGTCGAAGCCGACCGGCAGCACCATGAACTCCTGCAGGTCGACGTTGTTGTCGGCATGCGCGCCGCCGTTGATGATGTTCATCATCGGCACCGGCAGCACCGGCCTCGCGGCCGCTGGCCAGGTGCTGCCACAGCGGCATGCTTCTTCGACGCCGCCACGGCATGCGCGTTGGCCAGCGACACGCCGAGCAGCGCGTTGGCGCCCAGGCGGCCCTTGTTCTCGGTGCCGTCGAGGTCGATCAGGCGCGGTCCAGGCCGTCCTGGTCGGCGGCGTCGAAGCCGTTCAGCGCCGTCGGCGATCGGCGCCGTTGACGTTCGCCACCGCCTTGCGCACGCCCTTGCCCAGGTAGCGGGTCTTGTCGCCGTCGCGCAGCTCGACCGCTTCCTTGGTGCCGGTGGAGGCGCCCGACGGCACCATCGCGCGGCCGAAGCTGCCGTCGGCCAGCGTGACCTCGGCTTCGAGGGTGGGATTGCCGCGGCTGTCGAGGATTTCGCGGGCGTGGATCTTGGCGATCGTGGTCATGGTCTGTCGATCGGGAAGCGTGGCGGAGATACGGATTGGGGGATGCTCGGAGCGATGCAGGGTCAGACGTCGGATTCGAGGAAGCCGTTGCGCTTGGTGACCTGCGTCGAGCGCCATCAGCGTTTCCAGCAGCGCTTCCATCTTCGGCCAGCGGCCAGGCATTCGGGCCGTCGGACAGCGCCTTCGTCCGGATCCGGGTGGGTTTCCATGAAGATGCCGGCGATGCCCACCGCCATCGCCGCGCGCGACAGCACCGGCACGAACTCGCGCTGGCCGCCGGACTTGCCGTCCGGCGCCGCCGGGCAGCTGCACCGAATGGGTCGCGTCGAACACCACCGGGCAGCCGGTGTCGCGCATCACGCTCAGCGAGCGCATGTCGGAGACCAGGTTGTTGTAGCCGAAGCTGGCGCCGCGCTCGCAGACCATGATCTGCGTGGTTGCCGGTGGCCTTGCGCCTTGTCGGCGACGTGCTTCATCTCCCAGGGCGACAGGAACTGGCCCTTCTTGATGTTGACCGGCTTGCCGGCGCGCGCGACCTTCTGGATGAAGTCGGTCTGCCGGCACAGGAAGGCCGGCGTCTGCAGCACGTCGACGACCGCGGCGACCTCGTCCATCGGCGTGTACTCGTGCACGTCGGTCAGCACCGGCACGCCGAGCTGGCGCTTCACTTCGGACAGCACCTTCAGGCCCTCTTCCATGCCCGGGCCGCGGAAGCTGGTGCCGGAGGTGCGGTTGGCCTTGTCGAAGCTGGACTTGAAGATGAAGTGGATGCCGAGCTCGGCGGTGATCTCCTTCAGCTGGCCGGCGGCGTCGAGCTGCAGCTGCATCGACTCGATCACGCAGGGACCGGCGATCAGGAAGAACGGCTGGTCGAGGCCGACCTCGAATCCGCAGAGTTTCATTGCGCTGATCTCCTGTAGGAGCGGCTTAGCCGTGACACGATCACGCCGTGGCTGCCTTCAGCAGCCCGCGCCGCCTTAGCAGCCGGCCGCCGGCCTTGTGCTCGCGCGCGGCGCGGATGAAGCCGACGAACAGCGGGTGGCCGTCGCGCGGCGTGGACAGGAACTCCGGGTGCGCCTGGCAGGCCAGGAACCACGGGTGCCGTCGCGCGGCAGCTCGACCATCTCCACCAGCAGGTCGTCCATCGACTTGGCGCGAGATCACCAGGCCGGCGTCCTCCAGCTGGGTGCGGTAGCGGTTGTTGAACTCGTAGCGGTGGCGGTGGCGCTCGCCGACCACGTCCTTGCCGTACAGCTCGCGCGCCAGCGTGCCGGGCTTGAGCCGCTGCTCCTGCAGGCCCAGGCGCATGGTGCCGCCCAGGTCGGTGTCCTCGTCGCGCTTCTCGACGTCGCCGGTGGCGGTGCGCCATTCGGTGATCAGGCCGATCACCGGATGCGGCGCAGGCGCTTGTCGTTCTCGGTGCTGTTGGCGCCGTCGAGGCCGGCGACGTTGCGCGCGTACGTCCACCACCGCCGCCTGCATGCCGTAGCAGATGCCGAAGTACGGGATGCCGTGCTCGCGCGCGTAGCTGCGCGGTCAGCACCTTGCCCTCGAAGCCGCGGTCGCCGAAGCCGCCCGGCACCAGGATGCCGTCGACGCCCGTCCAGCGCCGTCGGCGCCGTCGCGTCTCGACCTCGCTGGACTCCAGCCACTTCAGCTTGACCCGCGTGCGCTGGCGCAGGCCGCCGTGCTTGAGCGCCTCGGCCACGCGACTTGTAGGCGTCCTGGTGGTCGACGTACTTGCCGACCACGGCGATGGTGACCTCGTCGACCGGATGCTCGCTGGCGTCGACCACCGCTTCCCACTCGCGACAGGTCGGCCGGGCCGCGCGTCGGCAGGCGCAGGCGGTCGACGACGATCTCGTCCAGGCCCTGCTCGTGCAGCCACAGCGGGATCTTGTAGATGTTGTCCACGTCCAGCGCAGAGATGACGGCGCGCTCGGGCACGTTGGTGAACAGCGCGATCTTGCGGCGCTCGCTGTCGGGCAGCGGCTGCTCGCTGCGGCACAGCAGCACGTCGGGCTGGATGCCGATCGAGCGCAGTTCCTTGACCGAGTGCTGGGTCGGCTTGGTCTTCAGCTCGCCGGCGGCGGCGATGTACGGCACCAGCGTCAGGTGCATGAACAGCGCCTTGTCCGGGCCGCGCTCGGTGCGGATCTGGCGGATCGCCTCCAGGAACGGCAGCGACTCGATGTCGCCGACGGTGCCGCCGATCTCGACCAGGGCCACGTCGAAGCCTTCGGTGGCCTCGACGATGCAGCGCTTGATCTCGTCGGTGATGTGCGGGATCACCTGCACGGTGCCGCCGAGGTAGTCGCCGCGGCGCTCCTTGCGGATCACGTTCTCGTAGATGCGGCCGGTGGTGATCGAGTTCTTGCGGCTCAGGCGGGTGCGCACGAAGCGCTCGTAGTGGCCCAGGTCCAGGTCGGTCTCGGCGCCGTCGTCGGTGACGTAGACCTCGCCGTGCTGGAACGGGCTCATCGTGCCCGGATCGACGTTGATGTAGGGGTCGAGCTTCATCATCGTCACCCGCAGGCCGCGCGCTTCGAGGATGGCGGCCAGCGAGGCGGCGGCGATGCCCTTGCCAAGCGAGGACACCACGCCGCCGGTGACGAAGATCAGGGGAGTCATGGGCGCGGCCGCTGGAAAGCCATATTCTACAGGCTGGCCGGTCGCCCGCAGGCGCGGAGCCGTCATGGTGCGCGGCAAGCAGCGACTGTCCGGAAAGCCGGCGACGCGGGTTTCGACCGGCGCGCAACGGTCGGGCGCGCCTGCCTCGTCACGGCTGCTTCGTCGCCTCGGCGCTTGCGCTCAGCTGCGGCCTTGCGGCCTCGCGGCCTTGCCGCCGGGGCAGTCGGCCGCAGGCCGGACTCGACCTGCTTGCGGCTCGGACTGCGCGTCCTGGCTGGCGATGCACAGCGACGGTCGCGCGGCGCCGGCGGGAGCGCGCATGCGGCCATGGCACTGGCAGCGATCGGCGGATCGCCGGCATGGCGCACGCGCACGCGGATGCGCGTCGTGCATGACCGCGGCGCGCACGCGCCGGACCGGTTCCGACGGGCCAGTCGCGTCCGCCAGCCTCGCGCCTGCCATGACCGTCCACCGCACGTCAGCCGCGGATCCGGCTGCCGCGCTACCTGCGCCGATGTCAGCCACGAATGAGCACCCGCTACAACGCCGCCGACATCGAAGTCCTGTCCGGCCTGGACCCGGTCAAGCGCCGGCCCGGCATGTACACCGACACCACCCGCCCGAACCACCTGGCGCAGGAAGTGATCGACAACGCGGTCGACGAGGCGCTGGCCGGGCACGCGCGCAGCATCGAGGTCACGCTGCACGCCGACGGCAGCTGCGAGGTGTCCGACGACGGCCGCGGCATGCCGGTGGACATCCATCCGGAGGAGAAGATCCCCGGCGTCGAGCTGATCCTCACCCGGCTGCACGCGGGCGGCAAGTTCAGCAACAAGAACTACACCTTCTCCGGCGGCCTGCACGGCGTCGGCGTCAGCGTGGTCAACGCGCTGTCGACGCGGGTCGAGGTGTTCATCAAGCGCGACGGCAACGAATACCGCATGAGCTTCCGCGACGGCGACCGCGCCATCGCCGCTGGAGGTCGTCGGCACCGTCGGCAAGAAGAACACCGGCACGCGCGTGCGCTTCTGGCCCGACCCGAAGTATTTCGACACGCCGAAGTTCAACCTGCGCGCGCTCAAGCACCTGCTGCGCGCCAAGGCGGTGCTGTGCCCGGGCCTGACCGTCACGCCTGTTCGACGAGGCCAGCGGCGAGCGCGACGAGTGGCACTACGAGGACGGCCTGCGCGACTACCTGCGCGGCGAGCTCGGCGCGGCGCGCGAGCTGCTGCCGCCGGAGCTGTTCGTCGGCAACCTGACGAAGGACACCGAGATCGTGGACTGGGCCGTGGCCTGGGTGCCGGACGGCGAACTGGTGCAGGAAAGCTACGTCAACCTGATCCCGACCGCGCAGCACGGCACCCACGTCAACGGCCTGCGCACCGGCTTCACCGATGCGCTGCGCGAGTTCTGCGACTTCCGCAACCTGCTGCCGCGCGGCGTCAAGCTGGCGCCGGAGGACGTGTGGGACCGCGTCGCCTTCGTGCTCATCGCTGAAGATGACCGACCCGCAGTTCAGCGGCCAGACCAAGGAGCGGCTGAGCTCGCGCCAGGCCGCCGGCTTCGTCGAGGGCGCGGCGCACGACGCCTTCAGCCTGTGGCTCAACCAGCACGTCGAGCTCGGCGAGCAGATCGCGCAGCTGGCGATCGAGCGCGCCAGCGGCGCGCCTGAAGACCGAGAAGCAGATCGTCCGCAAGAAGGTCACCCAGGGCCCTGCCCTGCCCGGCAAGCTGGCCGACTGCATCAGCCAGGACCTGTCGCGCACCGAGCTGTTCCTGGTCGAAGGCGACTCCGCCGGCGGCAGCGCCAAGCAGGCGCGCGACAAGGACTTCCAGGCGATCCTGCCGCTGCGCGGCAAGATCCTCAACACCTGGGAAGTGGCCAGTCCGGCAGCGTGCTGGCCTCGCACCGAAGTGCACGACCTCGCCGTGGCGATCGGCTGCGATCCGGGCAAGGACGACATCGCCGGCCTGCGCTACGGCAAGGTCATCATCCTGGCCGACGCCGACTCCGACGGCCTGCACATCGCCACCCTGCTGGCGGCGCTGTTCCTGCGCCATTTCCCGGCGCTGGTCGCGGCCGGCCACGTCTTCGTGGCGATGCCGCCGCTGTTCCGCGTCGACGTGGGCAAGCAGGTGTTCTACGCGCTGGACGAGGAAGAGAAGCGCATCGCTGCTCGAGCAGATCGAGCGCGAGAAGATCAACGCGGCGCAGGTCAACGTCACCCGCTTCAAGGGCCTGGGCGAGATGAACCCGTCGCAGCTGCGCGAGTCGACCATCCACCCCGACACGCGCCGCCTGGTGCAGCTGACCGTGGACGACGACGGCGAGACGCGCTCGCTGATGGACATGCTGCTGGCGAAGAAGCGCGCGGGCGACCGCAAGGCGTGGCTGGAGACCAAGGGCGACCTGGCGTCGCTGGAGGTCTAGTCGCCGCACCGCAGTTGTTGTGGGAGCGACGTGAGTCGCGACCGGCCGTCTTCCGAAGGGGGGTGGTCGCGACTTGCGTCGCTCCTACGGGCCGATGGAGTGGCGATCGCGGCTGAAGCCGCTCCTACAGGGGCATGGCAGCAGCGAGCAGGTCGCGCAGGACGACCTGCATTTTCGTGGCTTTTGCCCCGTCGTACTCGAACGTGTCCTCGTCCATGTAGTTGCGCTGGCTGATCTCCAGCTGCACGGCGTCGATGCCGCGCGCGGGCTCGCCGTAGTGGCGGGTGATGTAGCCGCCCTTGAAGCGGCCGTTGACGACCCAGTCGTAGCTCCGCTGCGCGGCCAGCACGCGCTTCCAGCCGCGCCTGCAGCGCGGGCGAGCAACTCGCGCCGGCGGCGGTGCCGAGGTTGAGATCCGGCAGGCGACCCTCGAACAGGAACGGCACCTCGCCGCGGATGGAATGGCCTTCCCACAGCACGCACGCGGCCGTGCGCCGCGTGGATGCGCGTCGAGCTCGCCCGCAGGGCGTCGTGGTACGGGCGCCAGTAGCGTGTCGACGCGCGCGGCGATCTCCTCCGGCGTCGGCTCCTGCCCGTCCAGGTACACGGGCTCGCCGCTGAAGCGCACGGCCGGGCACAGGCCGGTGGTGTTCTGGCCCGGGATACAGCGAGACATCGTCCTGCGGGCCGGTTGAGGTCGACCACGTAGCGCGAATACCGCGGGCACCAGCATCGAGGCGCCCAGCTCGCGCGCGAAGGCATACAGCCGCGACACGTGCCAGTCGGTGTCGGGCACGCGCGCGCGCTTCGGGCGTCATGCGCGCGGCGAGTTCGTCGGGCATCGCGGCTGCCGTCGTGCGGCAGGCTGATCAGCAGCGGCGCGGTGCCGCGATGCAGGGTGAAGGTGTCCATGCCGCCATTGTGCAGTCGCCCTTGTACCGCCACCGGGTGGCAGGCGTCAGCGCATCAGCACCACTTCCTCGGCGCTGGTCGGATGGATCGCCATCGTGTCGTGCAGGTCGCGCCAGGGTGATGCCGCGCTTCAACGCCACCGCGAACCCCTGCAGGATCTCGTCGGCGCCCTCGCCCAGCAGGTGCATGCCGACCACGCGCTCGTTCGCTCGCCCGACGCAGACCAGCTTGAACAGGCTGCGCTGCGGCGAATCGGCCAGCGCGTGCAGCATCGGCCGGAAGCGGCGCGGTAGATGTGCACCGCGTCGCCATGGCGCGCGCGCGCCTCGGCTTCGGTCAGGCCCACCATGCCCAGCGGCGGATGCGAGAACACCACCGTCGGCGATGTCGTCGTAGTCGAGCTTGCGCATCGGGCTTGCCGCCGAACAGCGCGATCCATCAGGCGGCGCGCGGCGGCGATCGCGACCGGCGTCAGCGCCGGTCGGCTGGTGACATCGCCGACCGCATGCACGCCGGCGACGCTGGTGTCCTGGCACTGCGTCGACGACGATGTGGCCGTGGCATCGATCGCCACGCCGGCCTGCGTCCAGGCCCGATGCCGCCGCTGTTGGGGCGCGCCCGGTGGCGAACAGCAGCGCGTCGAAGGCGCTCGCTGGCGTTGCCAGTCCGCCGCATCGAACACGCGCACGCCGCACCCGCGCCGGCACGCTCGAGCGCCTGCGACGTCGTGGTCGAAATGCAGGTGCACGCCGGCTGGCGGTAGTTCTCGGCCAGCTCGCGTCGGTCAGCTCGCGCGTCGAACGACGTCAGCAGGCCGCGGCCGCGCACGAACATCTCCACCTGGCTGCCCAGCGCCTGCAGCACGCCGGCCAGTTCGACCGCGATATAGCCGCCGCCGACGATGCGACCACGTCGGCGCGGCGCGGCGCACAGGTTGAAGAAATCGTCGGACGACCAGCCCAGTTCGGCGCCGGGAATATGCGGGCGCTGCGGCCTGGCCGCCGGTGGCGATCAGCATCTGCGCGCCGGCAGGCGCACGCCGTCGTCGCATTGCCACCGTATGCGCGTCGCCGAGCAGGCGCGCGCGCACGGCAGTCAGCACCATGCCGGCCGCATCCAGCCGCTTGCGATAGCTGTCGTGGATGCCGGCGATGTAGCGCTGGCGATGGACGATGAATTCGCGCCAGTCCAGCTTCGGCGGCGGCAGCGTCGAAGCCCAGCGTCGCGCGGCCATGTCGACTCGCGTGCGACAGCTCGGCCGCCAGCCACATCGCCTTCTTCGGCACGCAGCCGACGTTGACGCAGGTGCCGCCGAGCTCGTCCGGCTCCAGCAAGGCCACGCGCGCGCCATGCGAGGCCGCGCGGAACGCGCCGGCCAGGCCGCCGGAACCGCCGCCGATCACGACCAGGTCGTAATGTCGCTGTCGTGCTCATTCATGCGAATCGCTCCGATGCGGTAGGGCGCGGGATCGATCGCCGGCGCGCGGCCGGCGATCAGGTCGGCCATCAGCTGCCCGGTGCCGCGCTCATGCCGACGCCCATCATGCCGTGGCCGGTGGCCAGCCACACGCGTCGACGGCCGGGCACGCGCGCCGATGATCGGCATGTCGTCGCAGCTCATCGGCCGCCAGCCGTACCAGCGCTCGTCGCACCTGCGGCGCCGACCGGCTCGTGCAGGTATTCGGCGCGCGCCGCGCTCCAGCGCGGCCAGCCGGCGCGTCGTTGAGGCGTGTCGTCGAAGCCGGAGAACTCCATCGTGCTGCCCAGGCGGAAGCCGCTGCCCCAGGCGGTCACGCAGACCGACCGCTCGCTGCAGCACCAGCGGCCGCCGCGGCACCAGGGCGGGTCGCGAATAGGTGATCGAATAGCCCTTGCCGGGCTGGATCGGCGCGCTTCAGGCCGGCAGGCGATCGCCCGCGCCAGCCGTGGCGACCACGCGCCCAGCGCGACGCACGACATCGCGGCGCGCATGCGCGCACCCGCGGCGGTTCGCAGCGCGCACGCCGTCGCGGCCGGTCGTCCAGCGCCTGCAACGCGCAGTGCTCGTCGATGATGCCGCCGCGCTCGCGCACCACGCGCGCCAGTTCGGCCACGTAGCGGTCCGGACGCAGCGCGCGCGTCGCCGGAGAAACGGACCGCGCCGGCCACGCCGGGCTTCAGTGCCGGTTCGAGCGCTCTCGTAGGCCGCGCCGTCGACCACCTCGACCGCAATGCCGAGCTCGCGCAGCAGCGTCGCATTCCTGCCGCGCAGTGCTCGAACGCGCGTGGATCGCGGAACACGTAGTCCACGCCCGTCCTCGACGAACTCGCAGTCCAGTCCGTAGCCGCGCGACCCAGTCGCGCCAGGCGCGCGCGCGAGTCGTTGAGCAGCGCCGACTTGGCCGCGCGCGCTGCGCGCCAGTCGCGCGCGTTGCAGCGCGCGGCGAAGCGCAGCAGCCAGCGCCACAGCGCCGGGTCCAAGCGCGGCTTGATGTACAGCGGCGCGTCCGGCGTGAGCATCCAGCGCAGCGCCTGCGCGCACCATGCCCGGCGCGGCCAGCGGCGGCGCGTGGCTGGGCGTGATGGTGCCGCAGTTGCCGTGCGAAGCTGCCGCCGCCGATCGCGCCCGGCTTCGAGCACGCGCACGCCGCGCCCGGCTTCGAGCAGCGCCAGCGCACGTGGCCAGGCCGATCACGCCGCCGCCGACGATCAGCACGTCATCGCGTTGTTCATGCGTAAATTCTAAGGCCGCGGCACGTGCCGAGCCGCGATGCAGCGTCAGGCGCCGGTAGCCGCAGCCGCATCGGCTCGGCGGCGGCAGCCGTAGGTCAGCGAGCGCCACAGCCATTCCATCGGGCCGATAGCGGAACCGCGCCAGCCACCAGCGGCTGACGCACGACCTGCAGGCGCGAACAGCGCCAGCACGAACAGCGGCTGCCACGCGCGCGGCAACTGCTCGAAGTAGCCCAGGCCATAGCCGTAGAAGATCAGCGTGCAGATCAGCGACTGCAGCAGGTAGTTGGTCAGCGCCATGCGCCCGGCCGGCGCCAGCCAGGCGCAGCGCGTCGGCGCCCATGCCGGCGCTGCAGGCCAGCGCACGATGCCACGCCAGGTAGCCCAGCACATCAGCAGGTTGGCGACCATGCGCAGCGCTGAGCGCCGTCCGGACAGCCGAGGCTGATCTCGGCGAAGTCCATCGTCGGTTGCGCCATGCCGACCACAGCATCAGCAGCAGGCCGCAGGCCCACGGCAGCGCCCCAGCGCAGGCCGGAACAGGCGCGGATGCGTCGCCGGGTCGCGGATCACGCCGCTGCGCACGAACCAGCTGCCGAGCAGGAACATGCCGAGCACCTGCAGGCCGAAGACACGGCAGGTAGCCGAGCATCATGCCCGATGTCCGTCGCAGCGCTGCGCCGATGGCTCGCGCGATAGCTGCCGCGCGCCGTAGGCGACGCGCTGCGCTGTCGACCAGCGCGCCGCATCTGCCTGCGCCTGCTCGGCCATGCGCCTTGCTGCAGCTCGGCGGCGGCCGTGCGGATCCAGCTGCGCCAGCGACCCCATGCACGCGCCATCAGCCAGCATGATGCACCATCGGCAGCAGGTACAGCGGCCATGCCCCAGCCCGGCAAGCGCAGCGCACCGGCGTGTCGCCGGAACAGCAGCAGCAGCACGAAGCCGACCAGCGCGTAGGTCACCAGGATGTCGCCGGACCAGATCAGCAGCGCGTGCACCAGGCCGATGGCCAGCAGGGCCAGCTGCGTCGCGCAGTACAGCCGGCGAACGGCCGGCCGGCCGGCCTCGGCGCGCTGCCAGCATCACCGCGAAGCCCATGCCGAACAGCAGCGAGAACAGCGTGTAGAACTTGCCCTGCACCAGCACGTAGATCGAGCGCGTCGGCGCAGCGGTCGGCGCCGGTCAAGCGCCGGGTCGACCCCGGTGCATCGACTCCATCATCGGCCCGACGAAGCGCCTCGATGTTCATCAGCAGGATGCCCAGCAGCGCGAAGCCGCGCAGCACGTCCATCACTTCGATCCGTTCGCCCGCGCGCGACCGGCGCCAGGCTATCGTGCAGTGCCGTCCATTCCATGCTCCCGTGCTCCGTGCATCGACGCCGCGATCATGCACGATGCCGGGGCTGACCCGCATCCGCGACTCGCACGCCGGAAACGAAAACGGCCCGCCTAGCGCGGGCCGTCGTCGAGCAGCGCAGGCGGTGGACTCAGTGCGTGGTGGCCGCCCTCGCCGTGCACGTGGCCGTGCTCCAGTCTCCTCGGCGCTGGCCTCGCGCACTTCGACGATCTCGATGTCGAAGTGCAGGTCCTTGCCGGCCATCGGGTGGTTGAGGTCGACGTCGACCACGCTCATGCCCACCTTCTGGATGGTCACCGCGCGCGGGCCGAAGTTGGTCTGCAGCACCGACCTGCATGCCCGGCTCCAGCTTCTGCGCGCCGAAGTGCTTCTTGGGCACGCGCTGGCTCAGGCCGTCGCGGCGCTCGCCGTAGGCGTCGGCCGCGGCCACGTCGACCTCGAAGCTCTCGCCGGCCTCGCGGCCTTCCATCGCCGTCTCCAGGCCCGGGATGATGTTGCCGTGGCCGATCAGGATCGCCAGCGGCTCGCGGTCCTTGGAGCTCTCCAGCGGCTCCTGGCCCGGCTTCGGACACGGTGTAGTGGAAACGGACGACGCGGTCTTTCTCGATCTTCATGGCAGACTCGGTGGTCGGCCTTGCGGCCGGCATGCGGATCGGCGCGAAGGCGCGTGCCGCGGCTGCGGGAGCGGCATGAGGCGCGCGACGGCGGCCAGCCGCCAAGCTGTCGGCCGCGAACGAAGGCTGCGCATTATCCCGGCAGCCCGGCCCACGCCACGCGTCGGCACCGGGCCCTCTTCCGTGCGGTCTGGCGCGCTTCACGGGCCTCTGCATCGCCCTTGCCTGCTGGCCGGTTGCGGCGGAGGCCGCGAGACGGTGCGCACGACTCCGCCTCCGCCGCACGCGCGCGACTGGCCGCGGTGACGCCGGCTGATCCGGCCGCGGCCAACGCGGTGCTGATGCGCGCGATCAGCCTGGTCGGCACGCCCTACCGCTACGGCGGCAACACGCCCGAGGGCGGCTTCGACTGCAGCGGCCTGGTCAACTACGTCTATCGGCGACATGCTGGACCTGCGCCTGCCGCGCACCTCGCGCGAACTGGCCGATTGCCAGGGCCCGCAGGATCGCCCCGCGCCAGCTGGCCGCCGGCGACCTGGTGTTCTTCGGCAGCGGCGGCAACGTCACCCATGTGGGGATCTACGTCGGCGAAGGGCGCTTCGTGCATGCCCCCAGCACCGGCGGCACGGTCCGGCTGGATCACCTGGACGGCCCCTACTGGCGCGACCACTACAGCGGCGCGAAACGCGTCCTGCGCTGAGAAATCGGCCGAAAGCGTGAACTCGGCCCGCCGTCTCTAACGAATATTTAACGGAATTTGAACCCACGGCCATCGTTCGACGGGCATGATCGCCCCGTGATGAAACCGTGATGTACCGCGTGACGAACTTCTCGACCCGCCGTTTGACCGGCACCGGCCGCGCTGCCGCCACCGTCCCGGCCGCCTGGCCCGGCTGTCCCGTCTATCGCCTTCTTGCCGATCCTGCTGGGCCTGGCCGCCGCTGCCGGCCGCTGGCACAGGAGATCCCGTCCCACCGGCCGGCATGACCCGCAGACCGCTGGCAACGCCGCCGGCATTGGCCGCAGCATGCTGGCCGACACGATGACCCTGCTCGGACCGCGCGCCGATGCTGGCCACCGACTTCAACCGCTGCTGGTCCGACGCCTCCGGGCCGCCGTAGCACCGGCGGCCGAAGGGCAAGATCAAGAACCGTCCTTCAAGCGCGCCCTGGCCCTGCTCGGCACGCCCTACCGCTGGGGCGGCACCTCCCCGGACAGCGGCTTCGACTGCAGCGGCCTGGTCGGTTACGTGTTCCGCAACGCCCTGGGCATCGAGCTGCCGCGCGTCTCGCGCGAGATGGCCAAGCGTGGCCGCGCTGATCAACGACCGCGCCTCGCTGGCCGAGGGCGACCTGGTGTTCTTCGGCAAGCAGCGGCCGGGTCGACCACGTCGGCATCTACGTGGGCGAGGGCCAGTTCGTGCACGCGCCCAGCCGCGGCAAGGACGTGATGTGTCCAGCCTGGAGTCGCGGCTACTGGGGCAACAAGTTCATGCAGGCGCGCCGGGTCGAAGGCATCTGACCGCGACTCGACGCTCCCAAGCCGGCACACCGCCGCAGACACCATGAGAAAGGCACGCCTCCGGGCGGCCTTTTCGTTCCGGTCGCCGGCGGTCAGGCGCCGGCGTCGCGGTAGCGTTCGATGGTCTGCTCGATGCCCTTGCTCAGCTCCATGACCTTGGTGGCGTACTCGGCCAGCCGGCGGTCGTCGTCGCTCTCGGGCGTCCAGGCCGGCACCGCGGTCGGCCTGCCCTCCACGCCGTCCAGCGCCACGAACACGATCACGCAGTGCGTGCACAGGCGCTCGCGCGTCGCGTCGCCGCCCGCGATGCCGGGGTCGCGCGCGCGTCACGTCGACGGAGAAGTGCATGCTGCTGGTGCCGGTATAGACCAGCTTGGTGCGCACCGTGACCAGGTCGCTGATGCGGATGGGCGCGACGAAGCGGATGCCGCCCACCGCCACGGTCACGCTGTAGCGCCCGCTCCAGCCCACCGCTGCGGCATAGCCGGCCTGGTCGATCCACTTCATCACCACGCCGCCGTGGACCTTGCCGCCGTAGTTCACGTCGGTGGGCTCGGCGAGGAACCGCAGGGTGAGTTCGCGCTGCTGTCCGCTCATGCGGTGTACTCCCTTCAGGGTGGCCTGAGGCCGCGGCGCCCGTACCGGATCGGCGGCATGGCAACCGGCAGGCAGGTGGCCGCGCATTGTGGGCGCCCGGGCGTGCTTGCCGGGTCAAGCGCCAGCGGCGATGCTGGCGGCCGGCATCCACCAGGAGGGCATCGGCATGCGACAGGGCATCAGGACGGCCGTCGGCGTTGTCGCCGGCATCGTGGTGGCGTGGCTGGTGATCGTGCTCTCGCAGCTGCTCAGCGCCGCGCTGTACCCGCCGCCGCCTGGCACCGACCTCACCGATCCGGCCGTACTGGCGGACTTCATCACCGCCGCGCCGGTCGCCGCCATGGCCTGCGTGATTGCCGGCTATGCGCTGGCGGCGTTGCTGGGCGGCTGGGTGGCGGCCCGTCTCGCGCGGCCGCACCCTCGCACGGCCGCAACGATCGTCGGGGGCATGGTGCTGCTCGGCGTCGTCCTCAACTACGCGATGATCCCGCACCCCACGTGGATGCTGTTCAGCGGCGTGCTGCTGCCGTTGCCGATGGCATGGCTGGGCACCCGGCTGGCCGGGCGGCAGGTACATCCGCCGACCTCTGAAACCTGACGGCGCACAAGAATCGCGGCTGGGCAGCCCGCCGCGCAGATGGCACCCTTGTCGCCCCGCGCGCACAGCCGCGCGCGTCGCCCGAAACGCCCCATGCCCGACCATCGCCGTCCCCGGCCCTGCGGGCTGCTTGCCGCGCTGCTGCTCCCGCTGTCGCTTTCCGCACAGCCCCTGTTGCCGCAGACGCAGGCCTACGAGGTCCCGGAGAGCTGGCGACGCCCGGTGCAACCGTTCCAGGTCGCGGCGCGCACCTGGTACATCGGCACCGAAGGCCTGTCGGCCCTCGTGATCAGGACAGACGCCGGGGCGGTCCTCGTCGACGGCGGCATGCCGCAGGCCGCACCGATGCTGCTGGAGCGAATCCGGTCGCTCGGCATCGCGCCCGGTGATGTGCGCCTGATCCTCCACAGCCACGCCCACGCCGACCATGCCGGCCCGCTGGCGGCGCTGCGCCGCGCCACCGGCGCCACGCTGGTCAGCAATGCCGAATCCGCCGCGCTGCTGGCCCGCGGCGGCAGCGACGACATCCACTACGGCGATGCGATCCTGTTTCCGCCCGTGACCGCGGACCGCCTGGTGCAGGACGGCGAAACCATCGAGCTGGGCGGCGTCGCCTTCACCGCGCACTTCACCCCCGCGCACACACCCGGCTCGCTCAGCTGGACGTGGGCCGACACGCGCGGCGGCCGGCCGGTGTCGATTGCCTACGCCGACAGCCTCAGCGCGCCCGACTACCGCCTGCTCGACAACCCGCGCTACCCGCGCATCGTCGAGGACTACCGGCGCGGCTTCGCCCGCGTGCGCGCCCTGCCCTGCGACATCCTGATCGCCCCGCACCCGGGCGGCGTCGGCTGGAAACCGGCCGACCACGGCAACCCGCACCCGGCACCGGTGACGTGCGCGGCCTACGCCGACCAGGCCGAGACCGCCTTCGATGCCGCACTCGCCAAACAGCGCGAGGCCCGCGACTGATGGAACCCTCAAATATTTGTCTTTGCCCGTCATTCCCGCCTTCGCGGGAATGACGATAAGAATTTCAAGTTATTCGAGGTTTCCTGATGCCCTATACCCCGATCGTCGCGACCCTGGGCTACGTGCTGTCGCCGGACCGCAAGCAGGTGCTGATGGTCCACCGCAACGCGCGGCCCGACGACCACCAGCTGGGCAAGTACAACGGCCTGGGCGGCAAGATCGAACCCGACGAGGACGTGGTGGCCGGCATGCGCCGCGAGATCCATGAGGAAGCCGGCATCGACTGCGAGGAACTTGTCCTGCGCGGCACCGTCAGCTGGCCGGGCTTCGGCAAGCACGGCGAGGACTGGCTGGGTTTCATCTTCGTGGTGACCCGCTTTACCGGCACGCCGCTGGAGCGTAACCCCGAGGGGACGCTGGAATGGGTGCCGGTCGACCGCCTGGACGCGTTGCCGATGTGGGAAGGCGACCGCCACTTCCTGCCGCTGGTGTTCGACGACGACCCGCGGCCGTTCCACGGCGTCATGCCCTACCGGGACGGACGGATGGTCAGCTGGCGCTACTCGCGGGCGTAAGGCGGGTTGCAACCCGCCGCCTCCGGGACCGAGCCGGTTGCCGGACGCGGATCAAGCCTCCGCCCTACTCCGGGCGGACCGTCCGGTCCGGCTCCTCATCGGGTGCAAGCCCCACATTGCTGGACGCCGCGTTGTAGCGCGCCTCGTCCAGCAGGCCGGTCTCCCGTGCCACCAGCACCGGCACCAGCATCTGGCCGGTGACGTTGGTCATCGTGCGCATCATGTCGAGCACGCGGTCGATCGCGACCAGGTAGCCGATGCCCTCCAGCGGCAGCCCGGCCGCGCTCAGCACCAGCGTGACCATGACGATCGCCGTGCCCGGCACGCCGGCGGTACCGAAACTGCCCAGCACCGAGGCCAGCAGGATGATCAGGTACTGCGTCGGCTCGACAGCTGCAGCCCGAAGTACTGGGCGACGAAGATCGAGGTCAGCGCCGGGATAGATCGCGCCGCAGCCGTCCATCTTGATGCTGGCGCCCAGCGGCACCGCGAACGCCGCGTAGTCCTTGTCCACGCCCAGGTTGTGGGTGACCGCGCGCATCGCCACCGGCATCGAGGCGAAGCTCGACGAACTGACGAACGCCACCTGCATGCCCGGCGCGGCGCCGCGGAAGAACTTCAGCGGGTTGAGGCCGTGCGCGAGCAAGCAGGCCGCCGTACACCACCACGATGTGCAGCGCGCACGCCAGGTACAGCGCGAACACGAACGTGCCCAGCGGCAGCAGCCGCTCGAAGCCGTAGCTGCCCACCAGCGCGGCGATCAGGCCGAACGTGCCCAGCGGGGTGAGCTCCAGCACGAAGCGCGTGACCTGGATCATCACCTCGCTGGCCTCGCCGACGAGCTTGCGCAGCGCGGCGGTCTTCTCGCCCAGCTTCACGAGTGCGAAGCCGACCAGGCCGGCGAAGAAGATCACCTGCAGGATCCGCCCCTCGGCCAGCGCCTGGAACGGGTTGGCCGGCACGATGTCCAGCAGCACCTGCACCGGCGAGGGGATCTCGCGCACGGTGTAGTCCGGCGCCATCGCCAGCCCGCTCAGGCCCAGGCCGGGCTGCAGCCACCAGCCCACGCCCAGCCCGACCACCACGGCCAGCGCGGCGGTGGCGGCGAACCACGCGAACGTGCGTCCACCCAGCGCGGCCACCGACTTCTGCCCGTGCAGCGAGGCGACCGCGTTCATCACCGCGAAGAACACCAGCGGCACCGCGATCATCCTGATCAGCGTCACGTACAGCGTGCCCAGCGGCCCGAGCCAGGTCTCCGCGGCCGGACCCATCGCCCAGCCGGCCAGCGCGCCCAGCACGAAGCCGGCGAGCACGCGCTGCCAGAAGGGGATGCGGAACCACGCGGCGACCAGGTGCATGCCGGACCTCGGGCGGCCGGCCGGGCCGCGTGAACGGATGGAAGCCGCACAGTACCGAACGCAACGCCATCGTACGAGGCCGCCGACAGCGCGGCAGCATCCCATGACGGAAACAACGGTCCGGCCTGAATCGCGTGTCCCGCCGTCCACCGGTCACTGCCCGATGTCGTTGCTTCGCGCCACAGGGCCGGACGTTGCCCGGGCTACGGTGAAACGGCCTCAGAACGGCTTGGCCAGCACCAGCCAGACGACGCCGACCAGCAGCAGCACCGGCAATTCGTTGAACCAGCGCAGCGCACGCGCGGACGGCAGTGTCTGCGTCCCGGCCGCCACGCCCTTCAACCAGCGGCCGGCGACGATGTAGTACGCCAGCATCAGCGCGACCAGCGCCAGCTTGGCGTGCAGCCAGCCGCCGCTGATGCCGAAGTGCATCCACAGCGCCGAGACCCAGCAGCACCGCCAGCCCGAACATCGCGTGGCCGAAGCGATACAGCCGCCGCCCCATCAGCAGCAGGCGCGCGCGCACCGGTGCGACGTCGCCGGCCTCGGCCAGGTTCACCAGGATGCGCGGCAGGTAGAACACCGCCGCCATCCAGGCGATGACGAACACGAGATGGGCGGTCTTGATCCAGATGTAGGCGTTCATGCGGTGCTCCCCTGTGGGCATCGATCGATGGAGGTCGCGGCGGCGGCGGCACCGATGCGACGCGCTAGGATGCCACGCCGCGTCCGACCGACACCCCATGACCAAGCACTACGACCATGCCTACTTCGAGCGCTGGTACCGCGACCGCGGCTGAGTCGGCGGCCATCGGCGGCAGCGCGCGCCTGGCGCGCAAGGTCGCGCTGGCGGTGGCGACGCGCCGAGTACCACCTGGAGCGCCCCATCCGCACCGTGCTCGACATCGGCTGCGGCGAAGGCGCGTGGCGCGCGCCGCTGCTGAAGCTGCGCCCGAAGTGTCGACTACCTCGGCTTCGACAGCAGCGAGTACGCGATCGAACGCTTCGGCCGTCGCCGCAACCTGCATCTACGCGCGTTCGGCGATTTCGAACATGCTGCGGCCCGTGCGCGCCGGTCGACCTGCTGGTGTGCAGCGACGTGCTGCACTACCTGCGACACGCGCGAACTCGACCGCGGCCTGCCCGGGCTGGCCGAACTGTGCGGCGGCGTCGCCTTCCTGGAAACCTTCACCCGCGAGGACGGCATCGAAGGCGACGACGCACGGCTTCAAGCGCCGCCCGGCGCAGTTCTATCGCGAGCGGTTCGCCGACGCTCGGCTTCGCGGCCGCTGGGCTCGCACTGCTGGCTGTCGCCCGCCCTGCGCGACCATGCCGCGGCGCTGGAAACGCCAGCGCCTGAGCCGTCCGGGCTCCGAAAGCCGCGACCGCGTTCACGGCCGGCACCGGCCGCATGCGGTATGCTGCGGCGCAGCATCGCGCCACGCGCGCCGATCCTGGACACCGTGACCCGATGCTGCTCTACCAGATGCACGAACTCGGCCGCGCCTGGATGGCGCCGTGGACCTACTGGGCCGAAGCCAACGCCAAGATGTTCTCCGCGCCCGGCAGCTGGCTGTCCACCCTGCCCGGCGCCGACGCGCATCGCCGCCGGCTACGAGCTGGTGCACCGCATCGGCAAGGACTACGAGAAGCCGCCGTTCGACATCCACTCAGTCGAGATCGACGGCGCGCACGCTGTCCGGTGGTCGAGCGGGAAATGCTGCGCAAGCCGTTCTGCCGCCTGCTGCGCTTCAAGCGCTACACCGACGACGCCGGCAAGCATCGCGGCGACTGAAGGACGACCCGCCGGTGCTGGTGGTCGCGCCGCTGTCGGGCCACCACGCCACGCTGCTGCGCGACACCGTGCGCACGCTGCTGCGCGACCACAAGGTCTACGTCACCGACTGGATCGATGCGCGCATGGTGCCGGCCGAGCGAAGGCGCGTTCACGCTCGACGACTACGTCGCCTACATCGAGGAGTTCATCCGCCACATCGGCGCCGAGAACCTGCACGTGATCAGCGTCTGCCAGCCGACCGTGCCGGTGCTGGCGGCGGTGTCGCTGATGGCCGCGCGCGGCGAAGCCACGCCGCGTTCGCTGGTGATGATGGGCGGGCCGATCGACACCCGCGAGAGCCCGACCCAGGTCAACGACCTGGCCACGAAGAAGCCGCTGTCGTGGTTCGAGAACAACGTCATCCACACCGTGCCGGCCAACTATCCCGGGCCAGGGCCGCCGCGTGTATCCGGGCTTCCTGCAGCACGCCGGCTTCATCGCGATGAATCCCGAGCGCCACTTCGCATGTCGCACTGGGATTTCTACCAGGACCTGGTCAAGGGCGACCTGGAGGACGCCGAGTCGCACCGCCGCTTCTACGACGAATACAACGCGGTGCTCGACATGCCGGCCGAGTACTACCTCGACACCATCCGCATCGTGTTCCAGGAGCACCTGCTGCCGCGCGGCGAGTGGGACGTCGCCGGCGAGCGGGTGGATCCGGCCGCGATCACGCAGCACCGCGCTGCTGACCATCGAAGGCGAACTCGACGACATCTCCGGCCAGGGCCAGACCCGCGCCGCGCACGACCTGTGCACCGGCATCCCGAAGCCGACGACCAGCAGCACCTCGACCGTCGAGGGCGCCGGCCACTACGGCATCTTCAGCGGCCGCCGCTGGCGCACGCAGGTGTATCCGCAGGTGCGCGACTTCATCGCCCGCTACGCGGCGTGAGCCCCGCACCCTCCGGCGCAATCGACGCGATGCGCTGATCGCGTCGGCGCACGGAGACTGGCTCCCGGGTTTCCGGCATCCAGAGTCCGCGGCGCGCCCGTCATGGGCACCGTGGGGCGTCGCCCTCCTCTATCCGCCAGCTCTTCCCGGTCCGGATCAGTCTCCACCCGGGTGTGAGCGCCAGGCGCCAGCCCGCCCCCTGCCAGCTTCCGCGGCCGGGGCCGGGCGCAAGGACAAGGACGACTGAGGTGGCACTCAGCGCGTTGAAACCGCGGCCGGGCACCCCGAGATCATCGGTTCCGTCCTGACTGGAGCTGCCCATGAAATGCCCCGCCTGCGATGTTGCGCTGTCGATGACCGACCGCCAGGGCATCGAGATCGACTACTGCCCGCAGTGCCGGGGGGTCTGGCTGGACCGCGGCGAGCTGGACAAGATCATCGAGCGGTCCTCGGCAGACCTCGCGCCGGCGCAGGCCGCGCAGCCCCCGCCGCCGGTGCAGCAGGCCCCGCGCCATCCCTATCCGCCGCAGCAGCAGTCGCACCCGGGCTACCGGGGCGAGCACTACAAGGGCGACTACAAGTACCGCAAGAAGAAGAGCCTGCTGGGCGAGATTTTCGACTTCTGAGCCGCGCCGCGGGACAGGGGTGGGCGGCCTGCGCCAGAATCGGCCGACCGCCTGCCCTGGAGCAACGCCCCGTGCCGAATCCCGCCGCCCTCGCCCGCCGCCCGCTGCTGGCTGCCCTGTCCCTGGCACTGGCGATCGCCTGCCCCGTTGCGGCGCAATCGCCCGCGCCGCAGGCCGATGCCCTGTCCAGCCCGGTCCAGGCCCGCGGCATGGACGAGATCATCAAGGCCAGCGCGCCGGCGGACTGGCGCACGCCCGATGCCGGCAACACGCTTTACGTCGAGCTTGAAAGCGGCCGCGTGGTGATCGAGCTGGCGCCGCAGTTCGCGCCCGAACACGTCGCCAACATCCGCACCCTCGCCCGTGGCCGCTACTGGGATGGCCTGAGCATCAACCGCTCGCACGACAACTTCGTGGTGCAGTGGGGCGATGCGGCCGAGGAGGACGGCGACCGCAAGCCGCTGGGCGAGGCGAAGGCGGCCTTGCCCGCCGAGTTCGTCCGCCCGGCCGACGGGCTCGACTTCCACCCCCTGCCCGACCGCGACGGCTGGGCGCCGCAGGTCGGCTTCGTCGACGGATTCCCCGCCGCGCGCCATCCCGATGCCGGCACCGCGTGGCTGGCGCACTGCTACGGCATGGTCGGCGCCGGCCGTGACATGGCGGCCGACTCCAGCAACGGCACCGAGCTGTACGTGGTCACCGGGCAGTCGCCGCGCCAGCTGGACCGCAACATCACCGTGGTCGGCCGCGTGCTCCACGGGATCGAGCGCCTGTCGGCGCTGCCGCGTGGCACCGGCCCGCTGGGTTTCTACGAGACCGCGCAGGAACGCACGCCGATCCGCGCCATCCGCCTGGCCTCTGACGTGCCGGCTGCCGAGCGCACGCATCTGGAAGTCATGCGCACCGACACCCCGCTGTTCGACGAGCTGGTCGAGGCCCGCCGCAACCGGCGCGATGCCTGGTACAAGACGCCGGCCGGGCATATCGACCTGTGCAACGTGCCGGTGCCGGTGCGGATGGCGCCGAAGGACGGCAGGCGCGGGGAGTGATGCCCGCGCGCGATGGCGGAGCGCGCCCGCCATCACGCATTTTTAGCCTGGCGCTGCCTAGCCTGCAGACCCCCATCACTGCAGGCTCCGACATGCCCCAGATCCGCATCCGAATCACCGGTGACAACGACCAGGCGCGCGCCATCGGCAACCTGCTCAACAGCATCGACGGCATCGAACACGTCGAGGAAATCGGCGACCTGATGCCGCACATGGACGATGCCGATTCCAGTTCCGCCGGGCTGAGCGACCTCAACGGCGACGACACCCACATGCTGGAGATCGAGGCGCCCAACCTCTCGACCGCCAACAAGGTGCGGCAGGCGGTCGAGGCGCTGGCGTTCGACCTGGGCGTCATGGTGGAGTTCGAGTCCGACGAGGACGAGGGCTGACGGCGTGCGATGACGCCCGGCGGGGCTAAGATGCCCGGGCCATCCGACCGCCGGCCCGCCATGCCCGACGCCCCGCCCAAGCCCCACGGCACGCCGCACGTCGAGCATTACGACAAGCCGGCCGGCGGCGCGACGCGCTCAAGAGCAGCTGGCATGCCCTGCGCGAGCAGCACGTGCTCGTGCGCGGTGCGCAGCACCCTGCTGTCGCACCAACCAGCCCGACGGCTTCGACTGCCCGGGCTGCGCCTGGCCGGACCGCAACGCCACACCTCGACCTTCGAGTTCTGCGAGAACGGCGTCAAGGCCGTCGCCGCCGAAGCCACGTCGCAGGCGCGTCACGCCGGAGTTCTTCGCCGCGCACACCGTGCCGAGCTGGCGCCGGGCAGACCGACTACTACGCTCGAAGCGCAGGGCCGCCTCACCGAGCCGATGGTCTACGACGCGGCCAGCGACCGCTACGTGCCCGATCGGCTGGGACGACGCGTTCGCGCTGATCGCCGCGCGCGCTGCAACGCGCTCGCCTCGCCCGACGAGGCGATCTTCTACACCTCGGGCCGCACCAGCAACGAGGCCGCCTTCCTGTACCAGCTGTTCGTGCGCGAGTTCGGCACCAACAACCTGCCCGACTGCTCGAACATGTGCCACGAGCCCTCGGGCGTCGCGCTGGCCGAGCAGATCGGCAGTCGGCAAGGGCACGGTCACGCTGGACGACTTCGAGCAGGCCGACGCGATCTTCATCTTCGGCCAGAACCCCGGCACCAACCATCCGCGCATGCTCGGCGAGCTGCGCGAGCGCCGCGCAAGCGCGGCGCCCGATCGTCGCGTTCAACCCGCTGCGCGAGCGCGGGCCTGGAGCGCTTCGCCGACCCGCAGGAGCCGGCCGAGATGCTCGCCGGCGGCAGCACGCGCATCGCCTCGCGACTACTTCCAGCCGCGCATCGGCGGCGACCTCGCCGCCGATGGCGACCGGCAAGCTGGCTCGAAGGCGACGTGCGTCGCCGAGCGGCGACGCGTGCTCGACCGCGACTTCATCGCCGCGCACACGCACCGGCTTCGAGGAGCTTCGCCGCGCGACCTGCGCGCCGAGCCGACTGGGACGCGCATCGAGCGCGAGTCGCGGCCTGGCGCGCGCCCAGATCGAGCAGCGCCGCGCAGGTCTACATCGACAGCCGAGCGCGACCATCGCCTGCTGGGGCATGGGCATCACCCAGCACCGGCACGCGTCGCCACGATCCAGATGCTCGTCAACCTGCTGCTGCTGCGCGGCAACATCGGCCGCCCGGGCGCGGGCGCCGTGCCCGGTGCGCGGGCACAGCAACGTGCAGGGCGACCGCACGATGGGCATCTACGAGAAGCCCGCCGCCGGCCTTCCTCGACCGCCTGGGCGACGTGTTCGGCTTCGAGCCGCCGCGCGCGCACGGGCTTCGACACCGTCGGCGCCATCGAGGCGATGCGCGACGGCCGCGGCAAGGTGTTCTTCGCGATGGGCGGCAACTTCGCCGCCGCCACGCCCGACACGCGCGCCACCGCAGCGCGGCGCTGCGCCGCTGCGACGCTCACCGTGCACGTCAGCACCAAGCTCAACCGCAGCCACCTGGTGCACGGGCGCGAGGCGCTGATCCTGCCGTGCCTGGGCCGCACCGAGATCGACGTGCAGGCCGGCGGCCCGCAGGGCGTGACGGTGGAGGACTCGATGAGCATGGTGCACCTGTCGGCCGGGCATGAACCCGCCGGCGTCCGACGCACCTGCTGTCCGAACCGGCGATCGTCGCGCGGCTGGCCGCAGGCCACGCTGCCGCGCAGCCGCACGCCGTGGCTGCGAGCTGGTCGGACGACTACGACCGCATCCGCGAGCGCATCGCGCGCGTCGTTCGACGGCTTCGACGACTTCAACGCGCGCGTGCGCGTGCCCGGCGGCTTCCACCTGCGCAACCCGGCGCGCGAGCGCGAGTTGGCCGACCGCGTCCGGCAAGGCCGAGTTCTTCGCGCATCCGCTGGTCGACGCGACAGCTTCGCCGCACCGCGCACGCCGACACGGCACGACGACGGCAGCCGTGCTGTTCACGCTGACCACGTGCGCTCGCACGACCAGTACAACACCACCATCTACGGCCTGGACGACCGCTACCGCGGCGTGCACGGCGAGCGCCGCGTGTGCTTCGTCAACGCGGACGACCTGCGCGGACTGGGCTTGCAGCGACGGCGACTGGGTCGACATCACTTCGGTCTGGCGACGACGGCGAGCGCACGGCCGCAGCGGCTTCCTGCTGGTCGACTACGACATCCCGCGCGGCTGCCTGGCCAGCTACTTCCCGGAGACCAACCCGCTGGTGCCGCTCGACAGCCACGCCGAACGCGCGCGCACGCCGACGTCCAAATCCATCCCGGTGCGCCTGTCGCGCCACACGGCCATCCAGAAGCCTTACGAGCCCAGCCCGAGCCCCGCATGAGCGAAGCCGACCGCACCGACGCCCCGATCGCCTCCGTGACCTCCATCGGCAAGCCCGACGAGCCCGGACTGCGACTGCTTCGCCTGCTGGCCGAGGAGGACGGGCAGTCGATCCACCGCGTCGCGCGCAGCTGGACATGGGCCTGAGCGAGTTGCAGCGGCTGCTGTCGGCACTCGGCAACGACCCGCGTTTCGACGGCCTGGACCTGGTCACTACCAGCCGCGACGGCGAGCGCCTGACGCTGTGGCTGACCGAGAAGGGCAAGCGCTTGTGCGCGAACCGCTGAGCGACGCCGTCGATCACCCGGGACTGGTTCCGGTCCAACGCCTCCGCTTCGACAGCGACGCCCCCGCCCGCAGCGACACCGACGCGGTCATCGTAGAGACGGCCATCGCGCTGCTCTACAACGGCCATCCGCACGCCGTGATGATGGCCACGCCCCGCCGACCTGGACGACTTCGCGCTCGGCTTCGCGCTGAGCGAGGGCATCGTGGGTAACGCGAGCGAGTTCAGCCTGGTCGACACCGTGCACCACGCCGACGGCATCGCCCTGCATGGCGCCATTCCGCAGGCCCGGTTCGACGCGCTGGAGACGCGGCGGCGCGGGCTGGCCGGCCGCAGCGGTTGCGGCCTGTGCGGGGTCGAATCGCTCGACGCGGCGATGCGGCCGCCCCCGCGCGGTCGGCGCGACCGCGCGCTTCTCCCGGCGCGACGTGGCGGCAGCGCTCGACCTGCTGGCCACGCGGCAACCGCTCAACGACGCCAGCGGTGGCGTGCATGCCGCCGGCTTCTTCGACGCGGACGCGGGCACGCTGCTGGTGCGCGAGGACGTCGGCCGCCACAACGCGCTGGACAAGCTGGTCGGTGCGCTGGCCCGCGCCGGCATCGACCCGGCCAAGGGTTTCCTCGTCATCACCTCGCGCGCGTCGTACGAGATCGTGCACAAGGCCGCGACCTGCGGCATCGGGCTGCTGGTCGCGATCTCGGCGCCGACGGACCTGGCGATCCGCACCGCGGATACCGCGGGACTGACGCTGGCGGCCTTCGCGCGCGGCGAGACGCTGAATGTGTACTCGCATCCGCATCGGCTGAAGGATCAAGTGATGGGTTGATGTGCGTGGCTGTCGGCACGCAGCCGGACGGCGACATGGCTCAATTTCGCGGTGCGAAAAGGTTTGCGAGACCTCAATGCCGCCATTCCCGCGAAGGCGGGAACCAGTGACGTTGGCCCATGCAACAAGGACCAAGGCGCCGGGTCCCCGCCTTCGCGGGGACGACGGCAAAAGTGGTGATGCAGGACAACCGGCGCCCTTGCGCCACTTACGCCCAGCGTTGCCCGCTCGCTATGCTCGACCGTCCAAGCGGCCGTGGCCGCCTCACTCCACCCGGGAACCGTCCATGCGCCCCAGCCTGCTCGCCGCCGCCCTGTTCACCGCCACCCTGTCGCTGGCCGCCTGCCAGCCGCAGTCGCCGGCGCCGGCCGATACCACCGCCTTGCAGTCCGGATCGAAGTCCGACGCCCAGGCCGACGCGCGCTTCGCCGACCTGTCCAAGCGCTGGCTCGACGGCTGGCTCGCAGCTGAACCCGGTCGCCGCCACGCAGATCGGCGACCACCGCTTCGACGCCGAGCTCGACGACCTCAGCGCCGCCGGCCGCCAGAAGGCGCTCGACTTCAGCAAGAAGATGCTGGCCGAGCTCGACGCGCATCGACGCCGGCCACGCTGTCGCGCGAGAACCAGGTCGACGCCGCGATCCTGCGCAACCAGCTGCGCGGCGACATCTGGAACACCGAGACGCTGCAGAGCTGGGCCTGGGATCCGCAGGTCTACAGCGGCCTGGCCGGCGGCGCGATCTACAACCTGATGGCGCGCGAGTTCGCGCCGATGCCCGAGCGCCTGAAGTCCGCCGACCGCGCGCATGGAGAAGATCCCGGCGCTGTTCGCGCAGATGCGCGAGAACCTCGACCCGGCGCGCGTGCCGAAGATCCACGCCGAGACCGTCGCCAAGCAGAACGCCGGCGTGCTCAGCCTGATCGACGAGCTGCATCACTGCCGCACGCCGACCAGCTGCAGGGCGCCGACCGCGACGCGCCTCGATGCCGCCGTCGCCAGCGCTGCGCAAGGCCGTCGCCGAGCACCAGGCGTGGCTCGACAAGACGCTGGTGCCGAACGCCAAGGGCGATTTCCGCATCGGCCAGACGCTGTACGACCAGAAGCTGCAGTTCGCGCTGAATTCCTCGCTGTCGCGCGCCGAGATCAAGCAGCGCGCCGAAGCCGAGCTCAAGCGCGTGCGCGGCGAGATGTACGGCATCGCGCGCACCGTGCTGAAGGACAAGCCGAGGACGCGCCGGAGCTGCCCGACGCGCCCAGCGACGGAGCAGCAGCAGAAGGCGATCGAGGCCGCGCTCGAACTGGCCTACGCCGACCGCCCGGCGCGCGACAAGGTGGTCGAGCTGCGCGAAGCAGACCACCAAGATCGCCACCGACTTCGTGCGCGAGAAGGACCTGGTCACCGTGCCCGACGACCCGGTGAAGATCATCCTGATGCCGGAGTTCCAGCGCGGCGTGGCGGTGGCGTACTGCGATTCGCCCGGCCCGCTCGACAAGGGCCTGGACACCTTCTACGCGGTGTCGCCGATCCCGGACGACTGGACGCGACGAGCAGGTCGACTCGTTCCTGCGCGAATACAACACGCGCATGATCCACCTGCTGTCGCATCCACGAGGCGATGCCGGGCCACTACCTGGAAGGCGCGCACTCGGCCAAGCACCCGTCGACGCTGCGCGCGGTGCTGCGCTCGGGCCCGTTCGCCGAAGGCTGGGCGGTGTACACCGAGAACGTGATGGCCGACGCCGGCTACCTGCGACAACGACCCGCTGTTCCGCCTGGTGCAGCTGAAGTTCTACCTGCGCAGCGATCGTCCAACGCGATCCTCGACCAGGGCATGCACGTCGACAACTGGACACGCGAGCAGGCGATGGAGCTGATGGTCGACAAGACCTTCCAGCAGGAGCGCGAGGCCGCCGGCAAGTGGGTGCGCGCGCAGCTGACCTCGGCGCAGCTGCCGACCTACTTCGTCGGCGCGCAGGAGCACTTCGACATGCGCAAGGCGGTCGAGGCGCAAGCGATGGCGACGGCGTTCAACCTCAAGGCCTACCACGACACAGGTGCTGTCCTACGGCGCGCCGCCGGTGCGCTTCGTGCGCCAGCTGATGCTGGACGAGCCGATCCGGTGAGCCAGCGCCCAGGGCGTGCAACCGCATGCCCTGGGCCCGCTCTGCAGGAGCGGCTTCACCCGCGATTTCGCGCAACACGAATCATTGCAGCAGCGATGCAAGTCGCAACCGGAACAGGGTTGCGACGCATGCATGTTTCGCAGTCGCGACTCACGTCGCTCCTACAACGACTCCGAATCAACCGCACCCCGTGCGCGAGCGCGGTCGCGGCTGAAGTCGCTCCGACAAAGCAAGCAACCCGCGTCCGGGCTCAGAACCGGCTGCCGTCCACCTGCACGACCTTGAGCGTCGCCAGGTCGACGCCCTCCAGGCAGCGCACGTTGACCGCGGCCGTCGGCGCACCGTCGGGTCCGACGCCTTCGCTGAACGGGGCGATGCCGCAGGTCGCGCAGAAATGGTGGGCGATCTTCATCGTGTTGAACCGGTAGGTCGACAGGCCCGCCTCCGGGGTCGACAGGCGCAACGCCTCGCGCGGGGCGAACCACAGCAGCCCGCCGCGCTTGCGGCACATCGAGCAGTTGCAGTCGATGGCCTGGTCGATTTCGCCGTCGACCTCGAATGCGATTCCGCCGCAGTGGCAGCGGCCCCGATAGGTGCTCATGGTGTGGTTCCGGGTTGGAGAGGCCGGCAGGATAACGCCACGGTCGCTTAACCGGCCGACGCTATCCTGCCGCCCTGTCCGCACCGGATTCCCGCCATGGCCACGTCCCCCGGCAGCACCGTGATCCCGACCCTGCGCTACCGTGACGCGCATGTCGCCATCGACTGGCTGTGCAACGCGTTCGGCTTCCGTCGCCACGCGGTGTACGCCGACGGCGATGTGGTGCACCACGCCCAGCTGGTGCACGGCACGGGCATGATCATGCTCGGCTCGGCCGGCGTGGCCAGCGACTGGGGCCGGTTTTCGGCCCGGCCCGACGAGGTCGGGGGCCGTGCCACCCAGGCCTGCTGCGTGGTGGTCGACGACGCCGACGCGCACTACGCCACCGCCACGACCGCCGGCGCGGAGATCGTGCTGGACATCGCCGACCAGGACTACGGCGGGCGCGGCTACGCGTGCCGCGACATCGAAGGGCACCTGTGGTGGTTCGGCACCTACGACCCCTGGGCCGAACCCGGTGCCGCCGTGCACGACGGCGCGGACGGCGACGCGTGAGCGACCTGTTCGACACCCCGCCACGGGCCCTCGACGGCATCCGCGTCGGCGTCGGCGGCTGGACGTACGCGCCATGGCGCGGGGGCATGTTCTATCCCGACGGGCTGGTGCAGCGGCGCGAACTCGAATACGCCAGCCGCCACCTCACCGCGATCGAGGTCAATGGCACCTACTACGGCGCGCAGAAGCCGGCGACGTATGCGAGATGGCGCGACGAGACGCCCGATGGATTCGTGTTTTCGGCCAAGGCGCCGAAGCGCATCGTGCAATGCGCGCGACCTCGCCCGCGTCGGCGGCCAGGTGGACGACTTCATCGGCGGCATCGCCGAGCTGGGCGATCGGCTGGGGCCGCTGGTGTGGCAGTTCGACAGCGGCCAGCGGATCGAACGGGCGCCTTTCGAGGCCTTCGTGGAGCGGCTGCCGCACACGGTCAAGGGACGTGCACTGCGGCACGTGCTGGACGTGCGCGACCCCGGTTTCGTCGACGCCGCGTACGTCGCAACTTGCGCGACGCCACGGCATGGCGACCGTCTGCACCGACTCGCCCGAGCACCCGAACCTGGCCGATGTCACCGCCGACTTCGTCTACGCGCGGCTGATGCGTTCGCGCGATGGTATCGACACCGGCTATCCGGACGACGAGCTGGAGGCCTGGGCCGGCCGGGCACGCCTGTGGGCGCAGGGCGGTGCGCCCCGCGACCTCCCCGTGCTGACCGGTCCTGCGGAGGAACAGCCACGCGACGTGTTCATCTTTTTCATCAGCGCCGCCAAGCACCGCAATCCCGCCGCGGCGATGGCGCTGCTGTCGCGGCTGGGCGCGGAATGAACCGGTCGGCACGGTAGATCCAAGCAAGGCCGGATGGGCCTTTCGGCACATGCCAGCCGGCCGCGGGGACCGCCACCCTGCCGGGGCTGTCCACCCAACGAAGGTCCGGACAAAGCCGTCATCCCCTGCGCGGGGATCCAGTGACGTCGAGTCTCTGGAAAACACAGGCACCGGGTTCCCGCCTCCGCGGAACGACGGCGTTGTCCAGCACTTCCCTGATGCGAGGAATGCACGCCATGGACAGCCGCCGGGATTTCCTGACCACCGCCTCCCTTGCCGTCGCCGGCCTCGCGCTGGCGCCGCTGGCCGCCTGCAGCCAACATCGGACCGCGCCTGCGAGTGCGTCGTCCGCAGCGCCATCGCCTGTTGCGCCACGGACGGGCGCGCTGCTGACGCGCACCATCCCGGCCACCGGCGAAGCGGTACCGGTCATCGGCATGGGCACGTCGGGCAGTTTCGAGGTGCAGCCCGGCTCGCCCGAGTACGATGCGCTCAAGCAGGTGCTGCAGACGTTTTTCGACGGCGGCGGCACGCTGATCGACACCTCGCCCAACTACGGCAACGCCGACGACGTGCTGGGCGAACTGCTGGCCGAAGGCGGCCATCGCGGCACGTGCTTCCTCGCCACCAAGATCGCCGCCGACGACCGTGCATCGGCGCAGGCGCAGTGGGCCGAGTCGCTGCGCCGGCTGCAAGACCGACCGGGTCGAACTGCTGCAGGTGCACAACCTGCGCGACGCTCGACATCCAGCTTCCGTATGCGCGCGAGCTCAAGGCGCAGGGCCGGACGAAGCTACATCGGCCTGACCCATTTCGTCGACAGTGCCCACGGCCAGCTCGCCGATGTGCTGCGCCGCGAGAAGCCCGACTTCGTGCAGATCAACTATTCCGTCAGCGCGCCGGGGGCTGCACGCACGGTGTTCCCGGTCGCGCAGGAGCTCGGCATCGCGGTGATGGTCAACCGTGCCTTCGACGACGGCAAGCTGTTCGCGCAGGTGGCCGGCAAGCCGCTTCCCGGCTGGGCGGCGGACGTAGGCGTGGACTCGTGGGCGCAGATGTTCCTGAAGTTCGCGATCAGCCACCCGGCGGTGACGGTGGTGATCCCCGCCACCGGCAAGCCCGAGCGCCAGGCCGACAACCTCAAGGGCGGCACCGGGCCGCTGCTCAGCCAGGCACAGCAGGACGAACTGACGGCGATGTTCGCCTGAGCGGGCCGGCGTGATGGCCGGGGCCAACGGGGCACTGAAGCGCTGGGTATGCCGGGCGTTTGATGTCGAGCCCGACGAGGCCGGCGGGGTGCTGGCCGGCTTCAGCGATGTTCTTCCTGCTGTTTGCCGGGTATTTCATGCTGCGCCCGGTGCGCGAGACGATGGGCATTGCCGGCGGCGTGGACAACCTGCAGTGGCTGTTCACCGGCACGTTCGTCGCCACGCTCGCGGCGATGCCGCTGTTCGGCTGGATCGCCGCGCGCGTGACAGCGGCGGCGCATCCTGCTCTGGGTGTTCGGGTTCTTCGCGCGCAACCTGCTGGTGTTCGCGCATCGGCCTGTGCGACTGCAGCCGGACAACGTGTGGCTCGCACGCGCGTTCTACATCTGGCTGTCGGTGTTCAACCTGATCGCCATCTCGGTGGCGTGGAGCGTGCTGGTCGACGTGTTCAGCGCGTCGCAGGCCAAGCGCCTGTTCGCGCTGATGGCCGGCGGGCGCCAGCCTGGGCGGACTGGTCGGGCCGCTGCTGGGCGATCGCGCTGGTCGGCGCCGCTGGGCCACGGCGGCCTGCTGCTGCTGGCGGCGGTGTTCCTGCTGGCCTCGGCCGTCGTGGCCGCGCGCAGGTGCAGCGCTGGCGCGACGCGCGTCCACTGCGACGAGGGCGAGCGTGCGCAGCGCGAACGCCCGCTCGGCGGCAGTCCGCTTCGCCGGCGCCATCGAGGTGCTGCGCTCGCCCTACCTGCTGGGCATCGCGGTGTTCGTGCTGCTGCTGGCCAGCGTCAGCACCTTCCTCTACTTCGAGCAGGCGCGGCTGGTGGCCGAGACGCTTCCCCGACCCCGCCGACCAGACGCGGGTGTTCGGCACCATCGATTTCATCGTGCAGGCGCTGGCGATCCTGTCGCAGCTGTTCATCACCGGCCGCATCGCGCGCACGCTGGGCGTGGGCGTGCTGCTGGCCGCGGTGCCGCTGGTGACGGCCGCAGGCTTCCTGTGGCTGGCGTTGGCGCCGACTGTTCGCGGTGCTGGCGGTGGTGATGGTGGTGCGCCGCGCCGGCGAGTACGCGTTCGTGCGGCCGGGGCGCGAGATGCTCTACACCGTGGTCGCGCCGGAGGCCAAGTACAAGGCCAAGAACTTCAACGACACGGTGGTCTATCGCGGCGGCGACGCGGTGAGCGCCTGGGTCAAGGCCGGCATCGACGCGATCGCGCAGCACGCCGATGGCGGCCATGCTGATCGGCGCCGGGATCGCGCTGGCCTGGGGCGTGGCCGGCGGCTCGCTGGCGCGGTCGCATTCGCGGCGCACGCAGGCGACCCAGGATCCGCCCTCTGCAGGAGGCAGGATCAGCGCGCAGCGCGCTGGCTGAAGGCCACGCTGCCCAGGATCAGCGCGCCGGCAATGCCCATGGTCACCGTCAGCGGCTCGTCCAGAAGCCACCATGCCCACGCGACGCCGAACAGCGGCACCAGATAGGTGACAGTTGCGGTGCGGCTCGGGCCGATGCGCTGGATCAGGCGGTAGAACATCACGAACGCGATGCCGGTGCAGACCACGCCCAGCATCGCCGCCGACAGCCACGACTTCAGCGGCACCGGCTGGGTGGGCCATTGCGCGATCGCGAACGGCAGCACCAGCAGTGCCGACGTGCCCAGCGTGGCCGCAGCGACCGCCGCCGGTGGCAGCCCGACCAGCTGGCGGCGGACCAGGTTCACGCCGATGCCGTAGAGGAACGCCGCGCTCGAACCGGCCACCACCGCCCAACCGATGCTCGCGCCCGCGACGCTGCCGCTGGCCAGCACCACCACGCCGACGAAACCGGCCAGCAGCGCGACCGACGCGGCGCATGCCGATCTTCTCGCCGAAGAACAGGAACCCGACCAGCGCGGTGAACAGCACCGTCATCGCGTTGGTGATCGCGCCGATGCCGGCCGGCGCGCGCTGCGCCGCCCACGCGAACAGCAGGAACGGTACCGCCGAGTTGATCGCACCGATCAGCGCGAGCTTCGGCCACAGGCGTGCCGGAAATGCGCGCGCGCGCGCCACAGGAACGGCAGCAGCACCAGCGCACCGAGCGCGAGGCGCAACTCCGACCAGCGCAGCGGCGCCGAAGTCGTTGGCCGCCACGCGCATGAACAGGAACGACGCGCCCCAGATCGCGCCGAGCAGGGCCAGTTCGACGGGAGTGCGCCAGACGCCCTCCCGCATGGAGGCCACGGAGACGCGGGGCTGGACGGTTGGCATGCGGGGGGCCGGGGCGGACGAAGTGCGTATTGTCCGCTGCATGGCCGGCTTGAAGTAGTCCTCCCGTCCAGACGCCGGCGTGCTCTGCCACACTTTCCACCATGCCCATGTCCCCCACCCGCCAAGGCCCAGCTGCAGATCCACTTCTGCGTCCTGCTGTGGGGCTTCACCGCCATCCTCGGCAAGATGATCACGCTGCCGGCGCTGCCGCTGGTGTGGTGGCGCATGCTGCTCGTCGTGCTGGCGCTGGCGCTGCTGCCGCGCGTGTGGCGCGGCCTGCGCGCGATGCCGCCGCGGCTGATGGCCGCCTATGCCGGCATCGGCGTGCTGGTGGCGCTGCACTGGCTGACGTTCTACGGCGCGATCAAGCTGGCCAACGCATCGGTGGCGGCCACCTGCATCGCGCTGGCGCCGGTGTTCACCGCGTGGTCGAGCCGTAGCTGGCGCGGCGTCCGTTCTCGCCGCGCGACCTCGCGCTCGGGCTCGCGGTGCTGCCGGGCGTGGCGCTGGTGGTCGGCGGCGATCCCGCGACGGCATGCGCATCGGCATCGCGGTCGGCGCGCTGTCGGCGCTGTTCGTGGCGCTGTTCGGATCGCTCGAACAAGCGCCTGGTCGACAGCGCGGGCGACCCGCTGACCGCTCGACCTGCGCTTGAACTGGGCGCCGGCACGCTGGCTGCTGACCGCTGCTCGCACCGGTGATGCCGCTGCTGTTCCCCGCCTTCGCCGGCGCCGCTGCTGGTGCTGCCCAGCGCGCACGACCTGGGCTGCTGCTGGTGCTGGCGCTGGGCTGCACGCTGCTGCCGTTCGCGCTGTCGCTGGTGGCGCTGCGCCACCTGAGCGCGTTCGCCGCGCAGCTGGCCGACCAACCTGGAACCGGTCTACGCGATCATGCTGGCGATCGTGCTGCTGGGCGAGCAGCGCGAGCTGACGCCGCTGTTCTACCTCGGCGTGGCGATCATCCTGGCCGCGGTGTTCGTGCACCCGCTGCTGGGCAAGCCGGCGCCGGTCGCAGCACCCGGAGGTGCTGGGCACGTCCGAGGCCAAGGGCATCGTCGACTGAGGCTCAGCGCTTGCGTCCCGGGCCGACCGGGTTGCCCTCGGCGTCGAAGGCCGGCGGGTAGTAGACGTTGAGCGTCTTCAGCAGCGTGCGCCCGGTGTTGCGGACCTCGTGGCGCTCGCCCTTCTCGATCACCAGCAGCACGCCGGCCTTCAGCGGCACGCGGCGCCCCTCGACGGTGGCCACGCCGGTGCCGGAGACCACGTACAGCCACTGGTCCGCGCCGCGGTGGCGGTTGTCCGGGCCACCCTCGCTGTCACCCGGCGCCAGCACCATCTCCGCCGCCTGCACGCGCCGCACGTCGAAGGCGACGCGGAAGCCCTTGCCGAATCGCAGTACCTTCTTCTTCATGACGTGCGCCTGCCGTGATCGAGGCCGACAGGGTGGCGCAGTGGGCGTCGAGGCCGGGTCGAATGCTCTAGCCGATCCAGCACACGTTGAGCTTGTTGCCGTCCAGGTCGCGGAAGTAGCCCGCGTAGAACCCCGGCCAGCGCTCGCCCGGCGCGCCTTCGTCGGTGCCGCCCAGTTCCAGCGCGCGTGCATGCACCGCATCGACCACCTCGGGGCTGGGCGCCTGCAGCGCGACCATCGTGCCGTTGCCGACGCTCGCCTGCGCCTTGTCGAAGGGATAGGTGATGCCCAGGCCCGCGTTCGGCGAGCCGTCGCTCCAGGCGATGTAGTAGCCCGCCTCCTCCATCATCCGCTTGCCGCCGACCAGCGGCAGCAAGGCGTCGTAGAAGGCGGCGGCGCGGTCGAGGTCACGGGTGCCGAGGGTGACGTAGGCAATCATGGCGGGGACGTCCTGCTGGATGGAATCGCCGATGCTACCGGCCCGGGTCGCGGTTCCTGCGACGCATCGGCATCGCTATGCTGGCGGCCCTTTCCACGACCCGGCACGCGCATGAACCCCGCCACCCAGCACGACCTCGCCAGGCTCTTCCTCCGCGTGACCCTGGGCGTGCTGGTGCTGCTGCACGGCATCGCCAAGCTGCGCGGCGGCATGGGCGGCATCGAGCGGCTGGTGGAAGCGCAGGGGCTGCCGGGCGTGCTGGCCTACGGCGTGCTGGTCGGCGAGGTTGTCGCACCGCTGATGTTGATCCTCGGCTTCCATGCCCGGCTGGGCGGCCTGCTGGTTGCGATCAACATGGTCGTGGCCGTTGCGCTGGTGCACATGGGCGAGCTGGCCGCGTTCAACCGCCAGGGCGGCTGGGCGCTGGAGCTGCAGGCGATGTTCCTGGTGTCGGCGGTGGCGATCGCGCTGCTCGGCCCGGGCCGCTTCAGTGCCAACGGCCGCTGATGTCCGGCCCTATGCAGCAATGGACCTGGTCGATGGCTAGAGTGCGTTGACCCGGAAACTTGCTTGCCCTTGATCTTGCCCCTCGCGCAATCGCGCCAGTGCGTGCGCCGCTTCCTTGCGGGCGATGGCGACGTAGGAGCGCGTCGCGAACACGTCGATCTTGCCGATCGCGTCGGCCGGCAGCCCGGCATCGCCGGTCAGCGCGCCGACGATGTCGCCGGGGCGCAGCTTGTCGGTGCGGCCGGCGTCGATGCGCAGCGTGGCCATCGCGCGCCGGCGGCGCGCTGCGCCGGGCTTGCCGGTTGACCGGCGCATCGCGCTCCCAGCGCAGCGGCGCGCCCGTGGCGTTCCTCGATGCGCGGCGCGCGCGCGACCTCGCGCGGCGTGACACAGGCTCAGCGCCAGGCCGCCGCTTGCCGGCGCGGCCGGTGCGGCCGATGCGGTGCACGTAGATGTCGGCGTCGGTGGGCAGTTCGTAGTTGACCACCGCGCCAGGTCCTCGATGTCCAGGCCGCGCGCGGCCACGTCGCTGGCGACCAGCACGTTGCAGCTGCGGTTGGCGAAGCGCACCAGCACCTCGTCGCGGTCGCGCTGTTCCATGTCGCCGTGCAGGGCCAGCGCGGTGAAGCCGTAGTGCTGCAGCGAGCCGGCCACTTCGTCGACGTCGCGGCGCGTGTTGCAGAACACCACGCCGGATTCGGGCCGGTGCTCGAGCAGCAGCGCGGCGAGCAGCGGCGCTTTTGCGCGCGGCTCGACTTCGTAGAACGTCTGCTCGATCGCGCGGCTGCTCGCGCCGCGCCGTCGACGGTGACCTCCACCGGCTCGCGCATGCATGCCTGCGGCCGATCGTCGCGGATCGCGTCGGGGAAGGTGGCCGAGAACAGCAGGCGTCTGCCGGTCCTTGGGCGTCTTGCCGACGATCTCGCGGATCGGCTTCCTCGAAGCCCATGTCGAGCATGCGGTCGGCTTCGTCCAGCACCAGCATGCGCACGCCGCGCAGGTGCAGCGCCTTCTTGCGCAGCAGCTCCTGGATGCGGCCGGGCGTGCCGACCACGACGTGCGGATCGTGGGTCGAGCGAGGCCAGCTGCGGCGCCAGCGGCATGCCGCCGCATCAGCACCGAGCAGCTTGAGGTTGGGAATGCCGGTGGCCAGCTTGCGCAGCTGCTTGCCGACCTGGTCGGCCAGTTCGCGCGTCGGGCACAGCACCAGCGCCTGCGCGCGGATCGGCGCGGGATCGATGCCGGTGCAGCAGGCCCAGCCCGAACGCGGCGGTCTTGCCGCTGCCGGTCGGCGCCTGCGCGATCAGGTCGCGGCCGTCGAGGATCGCGCGGCAGGCTCTGCGCCTGGATCGGCGTCATCTGCGTGTAGCCGAGCGGCGTCGACGCCCTGCAGCAGCGCCGGGGACAGGGCCAGGCTGCGCGAGAATCGGTGGCGTTCGGTCATGCGCCATGATCGCAGCATCGGCGCTCCAATGCCGCCAGCGGGCGACACGCGGAGCCACGGCCGGCGACCGGAGGCACCGGTCAGCGCTGCCGGCGCGGGAATCCCACCATGCGCTTGCTCTGCTCGCACCACAGCTTCAGGCGCGCGCTCTTCAGGCTGCGTCCACAGCGTCAGCCGCGGCGCGGCCTGCAGCAGCGGGCTGGATTCGAAGGCCTCGCGCAGGCGGTAGTTCGGGATGCGGCTGGCCAGGTGGTGGATGTGGTGGTAGCCGATGTTGCCGGTGAACCAGTGCAGCACGCGCGGCAGGTCGAAGAACGAGCTGCCGGCGACCGCGGCCTGGCTGCGAGTCCCAGTCTGGCCTTGCGCGTCCAGTACGCGTCCTCGAACGTGTGCTGCACGTAGAACAGCCACACGCCGAGCGGCGCCGGCGATCAGCACGATCGGCAGGTGCACCAGCAGCACCGTGTGCCAGCCGATCGCGAAGCCCAGCGCGCCGCCGACCAGCAGCAGCATCAGGTTGTTGAGCAGCACGCTGGCCCATTCCTTCTTCCACGAGAACGGCAGGTCGAACGGGAAGCGGTGCTTGATCACGAACTGGTACAGCGGGCCGATGCCCAGCAGCACCGGCGTGCTGCGGTAGAAGCGGTAGCAGAAGCGGCCGAACCACGAGCAGCGCCTCGTACTCGGCCACGGTCAGCGTTTCGATGTCGCCCATCTCGCGGCGGTCGAGGTTGCCCGAGGTGCCGTGGTGGATGGCGTGGGTCTTCTTCCAGTAGCCGTACGGGAACAGCGTGACCAGCCCGAGGCAGCGGCCGACCGATGTCGTTGGCGCGCTGGCTGGCGAAGAACGAGCCGTGGCCGCAGTCGTGCTGGATGATGAAGATGCGCACGTACAGGCCCGCGGCCGGCACCGCCAGCAGCAGCGTCCAGCCGTAGCCCCACTGCCGGCGACCACGCTCCACGCCATCAGCGCCCAGAGCGCGGCGAACGGCACCAGCGTGTTGATCAGCTGCCAGACCGCGCGGCCGAGGTGCGGCTTGGCGAACTGCGCACACAGCTTGCGCAGGTTGACGGACGGCTGCGGCTGGATGACGGCACTCACGATGGACGGTTCTCCCGGTGGAGCCGCATTGTGTGGGTGCGCGTGGGCGCACCACAATCACGTGCGCCTGCGTATGGGCCGGACGCGGTTCACGTTTCTGTACTCGCGCCACTCGGGCCACGGCGTTGCTCGCCGATCTCGCCCCACTGGCGCACCATCGCTAAGCTGCCGCGATGCGCCCCTGGTTCGTCTACCTGCTGGAGTGCCGCGACGGCAGCCTGTACACCGGCATCGCGGTGGACGTCGCGCGCCGTTACGCACAGCACGCGTCCGGCAAGGGTGCGCGCTACACGCGCGCGAACCCGCCGCTGAGGGTGCTGGCGAGCTTCCCCTATCCGGACCGGTCGACCGCCAGCCGCGCCGAACACGCGATCAAGCGATTGAAGCCGGACTGCAAACGTGCGCTGTGCGAGGCGCGGTTGGCGCCGCCGGCATTCGGTGAGTCTGTGGGGGCGTAGCCATCGCGCACCTCAACCGAGCTTCCCCTGCTAGTCATTCCCGCGAAGGCGGGAACCCAGGACGTTGCGTTGGAAGGATATACGCCCCTGGATTCCCGCCTTCGCGGGAATGACGGCTTGAGGTTTCGCAAAGGCTTCGCCTTCGCCGGGATGACGGCAGGGGTTTCGCAAATGTCTCGGCTTGGCGGAAACAACGCGTGGCGCGCGAAGTTTTCTGGGGTTTGCCGTTGTCGCGGCAACACACCGCCGATCAGAACAGGGCCAACACCAGTTTGAGGATGCCCCACAGCGATACCGCCCACACCAGGGAGCGCAGGTAGGGAATGCCCGCCGCGTACACCGGGATGTAGGCCACCCGCGCCCAGAGGTACAGCTGCGCGCCCAGCGCCGTGTCCGCGCTGCCGCGGCCGCTCGCTTCCACCGCCAGTACCGCCGCGGCGAAGAACACGAAGGTCTCCAGGAAGTTGCCCCACGCGCGGTTGACCCGCGCGGCCACGCCGGTCAGCGGTCCCGCCTCGCCGTCGCGCGCGCTGGCGTTCCACTTCAATCCGCGCTGGCGCGTCTTGAGCGTCGCATCCAGGAACAGGTGCACCAGCCCCAGCACCACCGCCCACGCCAGCATCTGCAGTTCGATCGTCATGCCCTGTCCCTCCCCGTGTGTGTGGCGGCCTCAGGCCGCCGGGACGTACTCCAGCGGCGCGCCCGGCCCGATCGGCCAGCCCATCGCCATCCAGATCGAGAACATCACCGTCCAGCCGATCAGGAACACCATCGAGTACGGCAGCATCGTCGCGATGACGGTGCCGATGCCGGCCTTGGGTTCGTAGCGCTGCACGAACGCGATGATCAGCGCGAAGTAGCGACATCATCGGCGAGATGATGTTGGTCACGCTAGTCGCCGATGCGGTAGGCGGCCTGCGTCAGCTCGGGCGAGTAGCCCAGCAGCATGAACATCGGCACGAACACCGGCGCCATGATGCCCACTTGGCCGACGCGCTAGCCCATGAACAGGTTGATCGACCGCACTGAGCACGATGAACGCGATCATAAGCGGCACGATGCCCAGGCCAACTGCCTGCGACAGCACGCCCGCGCCGTTGACCGCGAAGATCAGCCCGAGGTTGGTCCAGTTGAAGAAGGCCACGAACTGCGCGGCGAAGAACACCAGCACCAGGTAGGCGCCCAGCGTCTCCATCGACTTGGCCCATGCCCTTGATCACGTCGCTGTCGTTGCGTGACGGTGCCCGCGCCCACGCCGTAGGCCATGCCCGCGACCACGCCGAAGAAGAAGATCATCGCGACGATGCCCTGACATGAACGGCGAGTGCAGCAGGCTCGCCGGTCTCCGGGTTGCGCAGGAAGCCGTCTGCCGGGCACGCGTGCCCCACAGCAGCAGCGCCGTCAGCCAGCGAGCGTCGCCACGAGCGCGAAGCAGCAGGCCGCGCTTCTCCGTGCGGCGTCAGGCGGCTCGATGCGGTCTCGGGCTCCTCGTCGGCCCTGGTGTACGTCGCCGACAACGGCGCGGCCGACGATCCGCTCGGTCACCCAGCGTGCCCAGCGCGGCGATCACGAACGTGGACACGAACATGAAGTAGTAGTTGGCGGCCGGGTTCACCGGTATAGGCCGGCGTCGATGATGCGCGCGGCCTCCTGCGACAGGCCGGCCAGCAGCGGGTCGATGGTGCCCAGCAGCAGGTTGGCGCTGTAGCCGCCCGACACGCCCGCGAAGGCGGCCGCCATGCCCAGCGATCGGATGACGTCCGACGGCCAGGAAGATCAGCGCCGCCAGCGGCACCAGCAGTACGTAGCCCACTTCGCTCGCCATGTTCGACATCACGCCGGCGAACACGATCACCGACGGTGAGCAGGTCGCGCGGCGCGGCCAGCACCAGCAGGCGCAGCGCCGCGCCGATCAGGCCCGCTGCCTTCGGCGACACCGATGCCGAGCAACGCCACCAGCACCGTGCCCAGCGGCGCGAAGCCGGTGAAGTTGGTCACCAGCCCGTCAGGATCCGGTGCAGGCCCTCGATCGAGCAGCAGGTTGACCGGCCTGATGGTCGTCGCCGGTGCCCGGATGCAGGACCGACAGGTCGAACTGCGAGGCCACCCACGACAGCACGACAACCACCAGCGCCAAGCATCGCGAACAGGGTCGCCGGATGCGGCAGCGCGTTGCCGCCGGCCTCCACCACGTTGAGGAAGCGGTCGATGGCCGAGCGCTTGGCCGGCGGGGCGGAATCGGTCATGTCGATGGGGGTCCGTGCTGGGGCAGCCCCGGAATATACCCGAGCCGCCCCGGCGCACCGGCCCCGTCATGGCGCGCGGGTGCACGTACCATGCACGCCATGCAGACGATCGATTTCGAACTGGACCGGGACTTCGTGGAACTCAACCAGTTGCTCAAACTGGCGGGGCTATGCGACAGCGGCGGCGCGGGCAAGCAGCTTGTGGCGAGCGGCGCGGTACAGGTCGATGGCGCGTTGGAGCTGCGCAAGACCGCCAAGCTGCGGGCCGGACAGGTGGTGACGCTGGACGACGTGGAGATCCGGATCGTCGCGATCCAATAGCGCGGCGGCTCAGACCGCCAACGCCAGCACACCGGCGAGCGGCGCCGCCAGCGCCAGCCAGCGGCTGCGGCGCGCGCAGGCATTCAGCGCCAGCATCCACGCCAGCGCGGTCACACTGAGCCAGGCAAACCAGTACACCGGGCCGAATTCCCAGCCCGAGGCGCGCACGCACAGCGCGAACGACACCACCAGCGTGGCGACGCCCAGCAACTGCCAGCCGCGACGGCGCGCCTCATCGGCCACGGCGCCGAACGCGGCCACGTGATGGCGCGCCTGCGTCCAGGACAATGCGGCCCAGCCCGCCAGAAGCAGACCCGCAGCCAGCGCATGCAGGCTCATCGCGTGGCCTCCGCCTCGAGCAGCGGCGCTGCGGGTTCCATTGCACCGGCCACAGTCGCGCGACGTGACGCACGACGCGCCAGCCACGCGAACGCCGCGCCCAGCGCCAGCAGCGTCAGGTCGACGCCCGCCATCGCCCAGTCACCGGCCGGCAACGTGGTGTGCAGCCCCGCCACCGGCGCAACCAGCATCGTCAGCAGTGGCACGCCCAGCATCAGCACGGCGGTGGCCGCGAACAGGTCGCGCCAGGCGCGCCCGCTGCGCAGCCGCAGCAGGCCCCACGACGCGGCCAGTGCCCACGCGGCGCAGAACACGGTGATTTCCCAGCCCTCGCGCCACGCCAGCTGCGCCGGGAGCAGCCGGTTGGCCCACGCCATCGCCGCAACGGCCAGCGGCATGCCGGCGACGACGCCGACGTTCAGCGCGCGCACCAGCCCGTAGCCCGAGGCGATGCCGGCGGCGGCCACCTTCTTCGCCCGCTTCTGGACCCACACCTGCATGCCGCAGGCCAGCATCACGCAGCCCGACAGGCCCAGCACGAAGTACAGCCAGCGCACCAGCCCACCGCCGAACTGCGCCATGTGCAGCCCGCCGATGAACTGGTAGACGTGGAATGCCGTCGCGCTGGGCACGCTGTCGGCCATGTGCGCGCCCGTCACGCCGTCGTAGTAGCTGGTGGCGCGGTTCCAGGCGACGTGGTGGCTGTGGTCCAGGCCCAGGCTGACCACGCGCGAGGCATCGTCGGGGTGTTCGACCGACACCAGCCACGGCTCGCCCTGCAGGCGCTGGCGCGCGTCGGCGATCATCGGCGCAATGTCGGCGCGCGCCGGGATCGGCGTGTCCATCGCGTCGCGGTGCATGTGCGGCGCGGCCTCGTCCCAGAACGCCTCGATGTCGCCCTTGTACGCGGTCTGCACGCCCGCGAGCATGTAGGAGGCGACGAAGATCGCCACGCCGGTGTAGGCGATCATCAGGTGGAACGGCCAGCCCAGCACGCCGGTGACGTTGTGGCCGTCCAGCCAAGCCCGCTGCCCGCCGGCGCGCGACCGAAGCAGGAAGAAGTCCTTGAAGATGCGGCGGTGAATGATCGTGCCGGTGATGATCGCCACCAGCATGAACATGCCCGCCAGCCCGACCAGGTACATGCCCCACGTGCCGGCGTGCAGGTCGTAGTGCAGCTTGAAGAAAAACTCGCCGCCGGCGGCATCCACCAGCGGCTCGCCGGTGGTGGGGTCGTAGGAGTCGGCGTGGAAGTAGTCGCCGCCGTGCCATGCACCGGCGCGGATCGCCGGGTAGCGCTCGCTGGGCAGGTACAGGAACCACGCGTGCGCGTCGCCGTCGCTGGCGTCCAGTCGCCGGGCCACCGTATCGAGGGCGCGGTCGGATACCTCCACCGCGGGCGCCTGCGCCGACAGGCCGGGCCGCGCCCAGCGGTCCAGCTCCGCGTCGAAGCAGGCGATGGTGCCGCCCACGAAGATCACGAACAGCAGCCAGCCGATCACCAGCCCGCCCCAGGTGTGCAGCCACGCCATGCTCTGGACGAATCCGTTTTTCATGGCCGCGCCACCAGGTCGCCGCCCAGCCAGACCACCGCCGACAGTCCGCCGCCGATTGCGAGCAGCACCCACCAGGCCCGCCACGCGCTGCGCGCCGCGATGGCATACAGCGCCGCGAACGCCCACACCGCGAAGCTCAACAGGCTGGCGGTGATCACGCGGTCCGGCCGTGACATCGGCAACGCCAGGCTGAGGAACGCGGTGCTTGCCCAGGCGACGAAATAGCCGGCCAGCAGCGCCGCGGACACGCGCGAGGCAACGGCCAGGCGGGCCTGCAGCGTAAGGGGGGCACGGCGGCGCGCGGCCGGCGCCGGGGTGACGGCATTCATGGGGCGAACGGACTCCATACGGAAGGGCGACAGCCGGCCGCAACCAGGGCGGCAACACGGGCATCGGGCTGCGATGCTAACGATAACCATTCTCATCAGCAATGGGCGGCTGTCCAGCTCGACCCGGATCGCCCGGAAACCGCAAACCGGCACCCGCCGCCGCGGACGCCCGGATCCCCCGCCCCAGCCGCGGCGCTATCATCGGGGGCCCCACCGGTCCGAGGCGCCATGTCGATCCAGTCCAAAGCCCGCCGCGATGCCCGCAGGCGCCGTCTCGCCAAGGCCCGTAACGCGGCTGCCGAGCGCCCGCCCGAGGCGATCGAAGCCCATGCGGAGCTGCGCGACGCCGACGGCAACCTGCTGGGCGGCATCGTCCGCCGCGATGGCGAATGGACGCTGGGCCTGGGCGGCCGCATCGTCGGCGGCAGCGACAGCGCCGCGCGCGTGCTGGCGATGCTCAAGCGCGCCGCGGTCATGCACGAGGCCGAAGGCACCCGCATCCAGCTGCGCTGCTCACCGGGCCTGGACCAGGCCGCCGCCGCGGAAGTGGCGGCCCAGGGGCTGACCTTCGAGCAGTTCGAAGCGCAACTGGCCACCGACCTGTCGGGCGCCGCGCCCGAACCTGCGGACACGCCGCCCGTCCGGCACTGAGCCCGCCCGCCTCCACCGGAGCCTGCCCGTGAAATCCGACGATCCCGCCGCCCGTCCGCCCGTCCACCTCGCCCCGGGCGAGGGCAGGCCGTACGCGATGGGCGGCATCAGCGCGGTGTTCAAGGCCGATGGCAGCGAGACGGCGGGGATGTATTCGATATCGGAGTGGTGGCTGGAGCCGCACACCACCGGGCCGGGGGCGCATGTGCATCCCGACGACGACGTGTTCTACGTGCTGGAGGGCACGATGAGTTTCCTCATCGGCGACCGCTGGGTGGATGCGCCCAGGGGCTCGTTCGTCCTGGCGCCGGGTGGCATCAGGCACGACTTCGAGAACCGCAGCGATGCGCGCGCCGGAGTGCTCAATTTCGCCGCGCCCGGCAACTTCGAGGCGCACATGCCGCAGATCGTCGACTGGTTCCGCCAGCACCCGCCGGGGCGCGCCGGGCAGTGACCCCAGCGGCGGGGCGATGGCTCAAGCCACTGGCGGCCGCGCCGGCACTTCAGTCGGTGGGAAACACCGGTTCGACCAGTGCATCCAGCGTCGGCCGGGCGAACAGGTACCCCTGGAACAGGTCGATTCCCAGCGCGCGCAGGGTGTCGTATTCGGCCTGCGTCTCCACGCCTTCGGCCACGATCCGGCACCCCAGCGCGCGGCAGGTCGACACCATGCCGGCGACGATCGCGGCGCGCGCGGCATGGGCGTCGATGCCACGCACCAGCCCCATGTCGAGTTTGACCACGTCCGGCTGGAACTCGGCCAGCAACGCCAGCCCCGCATAGCCGGCGCCGAAGTCGTCGATGGCGGTGACGAAGCCGCGCTGCGCGTAGTCGCGCAGGATGCCCAGCGCATGGCCGGGGTCCTGGATCTTCTGCGACTCGGCCAGCTCGAACATCAGCCGGTCCACGGGAAAGCCCACCTTGGCCGCGGCCGCCAGCGTCAGCCGGATGCAGGCGGCCGGCTCGTACACGGCGTTGGGCAGGAAGTTGATCGACAGCAGGGTGTCCATGCCCAGCCGCTGCGCGGCCTCGATGGCCAGCACACGGCAGGTCTGGTCGAAGGTATAGAGCTGGTCGGGCGCGACCCGCTCCAGCACCCAGCCCGCCGGCTCGCCGCCGGGTCCGCGCACCAGCGCCTCGTAGGCGTACACCGAACGGTCGCGGACATCGACGATCGGCTGGAACGCCATCTTCAGCATCATCTCAAGCGGCCGCGCGTCCCGGCAGCGGATACAGCCGGTGGCGGAGGGCACATCCTCGAAGAAATGCTCAAGAAACACGGGGTACTCGCACTTGCACAGGTCAATGGCCAGTATCGGCCTGATCCGTGAATACTGAATGTGCCGGATCGGGCATCCGCGCCGACCGGCGCCCGCGCCGCATCAGTTGTACTCCGACAGCGGACTCTCGGTCGGGCAGGCTTCATCCGGGAATCCGAAGCGCCTGCGCAGCGCGACGCCGCATGCGTTCATGTCCTCGACATGCTCGGCCAACGCCGTGCACTCGCTGTCGAACGCGCGGAAGAAGCGGTCGCGGCGCTGCACGAACGACTCGCCGCACTTGCGCCCCAGGCGGATGCGGTCCAGGTCGTCCTCGGCGGCGTTGGGCCCGGTCAGCCCGAACAGCGACAGCTCCTCCCCCGTCAGCAGGCGAAGGCTGCGGTTGGGCACGGTCATCATCAGGTCGGCCACCGTCACCGCCGCGCCGTTGCGCTCCAGGTAGGCCTTGGTGAGGTCGTTGACCTCGCGCAGCTCGCGGTTGAGCTCGGCGCGCGAGGTGGCCGTCGAGTCGATGCGGATCATGCGGTGGATGCCGACATCGCCGGCGATCATGCGCATGTCGCCGCCGGCCAGCACCAGCACGCAGGCGCTGTGGCAGACCGCCCCTTCCCGTACCCAGATGACCCAGTCGGCCTCGGCCATGTGGTCGCCCGCCCGGATGCCGTCCTCGATCATGCCGCCGGCCGAGTCGATGTCCAGGATGCGCTTGTCGATGGACTGCATCTGGGCCACTTCCGACACGCGTTCCATCAGCGCGGTGAAGCCGGCATTGATCTTGCCGCGGTAGCGCAGGCGGATGCGGCCGTCGTCGCGGCATTGCGCCACGCCGTGCCAGATCGCGGTGAAACCGAGGTCGGCCAGCGCCTGGCCGTCGCCGGCGGTGCTGTAGTCCGGGTCGCAGCCGATCCAGGCCTGACCGTCGGGCAGCGTCATCGGCCGCCAGTCGGTCTCGCGCTCGATCTGCGCCGGCGTGTTGCTCTCAGGTGCATCTCGGGGGATGCGCTCGACCAGGGCCCCGCTTTCGCCGGCACTGGCCACCGTACGCGCGGCGTCGGCCTGAGCCGGCTCGGGCCCCCGTTGGCAGGCGGCTAGGCCCGCCATCACGACAACGGCGGCGGCCAGCACACGCGGCAGGGGACGGGATGGAGCAGGCAACGGCGACCTCACGGAATTCGGGGCCTGCGCCGAAGGGCCGCAGGCGCATCAAGTCTAGTGGGCGCACGGGGCCGTGGACGTAATGCGCGATGAATATTTCAGCCCGTGCAGGCCTCGCACCGCCGTGTCTGCCCGGCCCGCGCCAAGGCGCGGGGCCCGCAATCGGGGCGTCCGGGCGACGCCGACCGCCGAATCGGCGCATAGTGCAGGCTGGCATCGTCGCCAAGCGCACCCGACCCGGGTCCGCACCGCCGATGCGACCAGGAGTGCGAATGGCGACTTCAAAAAGCCGGACCCCGCGACGCGACACCCCGCGCAGCGCCGATGCCGGCACCACCCACCCCAAGCGCAGCGAAAGCGAGCGCATCGCCGAGCACATCGCCGAGTTCGAGCGCGCTGGCGGCGGAATCGAGGTCCTGGGCACCACCCGCGTGCTGCAGAAGGTCGATGCCCCCGCTGCCGGGACGACCACCGCGACGACACCGGCCACGCCCAAGCGCAAGCGCTGACAGGACGCGCCGAGCGCCGCTGCGTCCCGGCGCGGTTCCCGGGCTGCAGGCCGGCCACCTTTCGCGCATCCGCGCGCGTGGGGCGGGGTGGCCTGCGGCGCTGGAGTTGAGCGCGAGCCATCCGTCGCCCGCCTGAATGCCCGAGTAGGACGCGATGCCTCCTGTGTGCATCGCCCGGCACCGCTTTCCGGGCCGCTCTGGCCTTCTTCTTGCTAACGATCCGACCGCTTGCGCCGACGCCGGCGCGGGCGTAGAACCGCGCCTGCAGGGGGAGCCTGGAGGCCGTCATGATCCGCACCCGCCCGCTCGCCCTGCCCGTCGCGCTCGCGCTGTTGACCGGCGCCTGTTCCGATACCCGCGACGCCACGCCCACCGCCGCACAGGCCGAACCGGCGGTGTCCTCGCCCGCCGAGGCCGCACTGGGCGCCACCCTGCTGCAGGGTCTCGGCAACTACGACTTCCCCGTCACCAGCGACCACCCCGAGGTGCAGCGCTGGTTCAACCAGGCGCTGATGCTCACCTACGGCTTCAACCACGACGCCGCCGAACGCTCGTTCCTGCAAGGCCACGCAACTCGATCCCGACTGCGCGATGTGCTGGTGGGGCGCGGCGCTGGTGCTGGGCCCGCACGTCAATGCGGCGATGGACCCGGCCAACAACGCCAAGGCCTGGCAGCGCCTGCAGACGGCGGTCGCACTGGCGCCGCAAGGCGACGCGAGCGCGAGCAGGCTTTCATCCGCGCGCTCGACGCGCGCTACGCCGAGAACCCGCCGGAGGACCGGCGCCGCTCGACGAGGCCTATGCCGACGCCACGCGGCAACTGGTGCGCGCAGCGCCCGGACGACCTCGACGCCGCGGCGTTCCACGCCGAGGCGCTGATGGACCTGCAGCCCTGGGACTACTACGACGCGAAGCTGCAGCCGAAGGGCACATACCGCCGAGGTCGTCTCGACGCTGGAGTCGGTGATGCAAGCGCAACCCCGACCACGCCGGCGCGCTGCACCTGTACGTGCACGCGGTGGAGGCCTCGGCCGATCCGCAGCGCGGCGTGGCGGCCGCCGACCGCCTGCGCACGCTGATTCCCGGTTCCGGCCACCTCGTGCACATGCCCGCGCACATCTATGCGCGCGTCGGCCGCTGGCACGACGCGGTGCTCGCCAACCAGGTCGCGATCGAGGCCGACGACGCCTACCTGCCGATGTGCCGCGGCAATACCAAGGGCGTGTATCCGCTCGGCTACGTGCCGCACAACCCTCACTTCCTGTGGTTCGCCGCCAGCATGGAAGGCACGCAGCGCGCTCGCGCGCAGGCCGCCGCCGAGCAGACCGCCGAGCGCATCAACCTGCCCGAACTGATGCGCCAGCCGGGCTTCGCGGGCTTGCAGCACTACTGGATGACGCCGTGGTTCGACCACGTGCGCTTCGGGCGCTGGGACGAGATCGTCGGCGTGCCCAATCCCGGCGCCGGACCTGCCCTACGTCACCGCGATCTGGCACTACGCGCAGGGCATGGCGGCGGTGCGGCAGGAGCGCCTGCGACGACGCCGACGCAGCACCTGCAAGGCACTGCGCCAAGCTGGCCGCCGATCCGGTGATGGAGACGCTCACGGTCTGGGACCGCTACCCGCTGCGCACGCGGCGAGATCGCCGAGCGCACGCTGTCGGCCGAACTCGCCGCCGCGCGCGGGCGACCACGCCGCCGCCATCGCGGCGCTGCGCGAGGCCGTCGCGATCGAGGACAAGATTCCGTACGACGAGCCGCCCGGCTGGCACGCGCCGGTGCGCCAGACGCTGGGCGCGGTGCTGCTCGACGCCGGCCACGCCGGCCGAGGCCGAAGCGGTCTATCGCGAAGAGCTGCAAGCGCAATCCCGACAACGGCTGGTCGCTGTACGGCCTGGCGCAGAGCCTGAAGGCGCAGGACCGCAAGCGCGACGCGAGCGATGCCGAGAAACGTCTGGCGCAGGCGTGGAAGCACGCCGACGTGAAACTGGTGGCCTCGCGGCTCTGATGCCGGGCGTGCGCCTCAGTCCGCGCCGTCCTTGAGCACCCGCGGCACCGCGCTCACCACCAGCAGCGCCACCACGGTGGTGACCAGCGCCACCATCTCCTGCCCCATGCCTGCCGCCATGCCGATGGCGGCGGTCATCCAGATTCCGGCCGCTGTCGTCAGCCCCTCCACGCGCTCGCCCTTCTCCAGCTTGATGATCGCGCCCGCCCCCAGGAAGCCGATGCCCTGCACGATGCCCTGCATCACGCGCGTGACATCGCCGCCGTCGATGTCGGCCAGCAACGGTGCCAGCACGAACAGCGCCGAGCCGATGGCCACCAGGATGTGCGTCTTCAATCCGGCCGCGCGCCCCTTGCGCTCGCGCTCCCAGCCGATCAGCCCGCCCAGCAGGGCGGCCGTCATTACCCGCACCACGATCACCGCCAGCGTGCCGGCATCGGGAATGGAAAACTCCTGCGCCAGGGCCTGTCCGACTTCATTCATCACGCTGCTCAACGGTGCGGCCTCCGCAGGGTATCGAACACGTTTCGAACAAGGGTGGGCGCAACGTCCGCTTGCGCCACGTCTCTTACGCAGGCGCGATCATCCCGGGCACGGTGTGGACGCCGGGTCAGCACTGCGCCGCAGACCCCACCACCGCCGCCACCCCTCCGGAATCGACAGACGGCGCCACCCGGCGCCTGGTGCCATGGCATGGTCTGACCGGACGAGCCGCCCGGATTCGCGGCCTGCCTGTCGAAAACGCGGGCGCCGGTACGTCGCCATTGCTGCAGGGTCGCTCGCATCGCGTGTCGACCGCCCACCGAATTCCCTCCCCACCCCGCATCACCCACCACTGGAGCACACCATGTCCTACATCGACGGTTTCGTGATCGCGGTCCCCACCGCCAACAAGCAGAAGTTCATCGACCACGCCGAACACGTTCGACACGATCTTCATCGAGTTCGGCGCCACTGCGCGTGATCGAGTGCTGGGGCGACGACGTCCCGGACGGCAAGGTCACCGACTTCCGCCGCGCCGTGCAGGCCACGGCCGACGAGACGGTGGTGTTCTCGTGGATCGAATGGCCGGACAAGGCCACGCGCGACGCCGGCATGAAGAAGATGATGGAAGACCCGCGCATGGACCCGGCCAAGAACCCGATGCCCTTCGACGGCAAGCGCATGATCTTCGGCGGCTTCAGCCCGGTGGTCGACATCGCCCGCAAAGACTGACGGGCGCGGAGGCAGCGGGCCGGCGGCTTGATTCCGGCCCGCCCGGCCCCACTGTCCGGAATCGCTTCCGCAACACGCAATCCGGACACCGATATGACCGCCACCACCGAAACCCGCGCCTTCGAAGCCGAAGTCGCCCAGGTCCTGCACCTGGTCACCCACTCGCTGTACTCGCACAAGGAAATCTTCCTGCGCGAGCTGGTCTCCAACGCCTCCGACGCGCTCGACAAGCTGCGCTTCGAGGCGATCGCCGACCCGGCGCTGCTGACCGGCGACGCGCGAGCTGCGCATCGACATCAGCGTCGACAAGCGACGGCGCGCACCGCTGACCATCCGCGACAACGGCATCGGCATGACGCGCGAGGAGGTGGTCGCCAACCTCGGCACCATCGCGCAGCTCCGGCACGCGCCGCTTCCTCGAGGCGCTGGCGCAGGACGCACGAAGGCCGATGCGCAGCCTGATCGGCCAGTTCGGCGTGGGCTTCTACTCGGCCTTCGTCGTCGCCGACCGGGTCACGCGTGGTGACCCGCCGCGCCGGCGCCGACGCGTCCGAAGGCGTGCGCTGGGAGATCGACGGGCAGCGGCCAGTACACGCTGGAGCCGGTCGAGCTGCCCGACGCGCGGCACCGCGGTCATGCTGCACCTGAAGGAGGACGAGGACGAGTTCCTCGAGGCCTGGACGCTGCGCTCGCTGGTCCGCGCGGTACTCCGACCACATCGGCTTCCCGATCCGCATGCCGAAGGCGACCGAGCGACGGCGACGCGCGATCGGCCGGAGTGGGAGACCGTCAACCACGCTTCGGCGCTGTGGACGCGGCCCAAGTCCGAGATCTCACGACGAGGACTACCAGGACTTCTACAAGCACGCTGCGCACGACTTCAACGACGCGCTGGCGTGGACGCACAACCGCGTCGAGGGCAACCAGAGCTTCACCTCGCTGCTGTACGTGCCGGCGCAGCCGCCGTTCGACCTGATGATGGGCGGGCGCGACGAGCGCAAGGGCCTCAAGCTCTACATCAAGCGCGTGTTCATCATGGACGCCGCCGAGCAGCTGCTGCCGCCACTACCTGCGCTTCGTGCGCGGCGTGGTCGACTCCGACGACCTGCCGCTCAACGTCAGCCGCGAACTGCTGCAGCAGAACCGCCAGCTCGAGCAGCATCAAGGCCGGCTGCGCGAAGCGCGTGCTCGACCTGCTCGAGAAGCTGGCGCGCGACGAGCCGGAAAAGTACGCCACGTTCTGCGAGGCCTTCGGCAACGTGCTGAAGGAAGGCATCGTCGAGGACCCGCCAACCGCGAGCGCATCGCCAAGCTGCTGCGCTTCGCCTCCACCAGGAGCGACGGCGCGGCGCAGACGGTGTCGCTGGACGACTACATCGCGCCGCATGAACGAGGGCCAGGACACGATCTGGTACGTCACCGCCGACGGCTGCACGCGGCGGCCGCGGGCAGCCCGCAGCTCGAGGCGCTGAAGGCGCGCGACATCGAAGTGCTGCTGATGTACGACCGCATCGACGAGTGGATGCTCGGCTACCTGCGCGAATACGCCGGCAAGAGCCTGCGCAACGTCGCCAAGGGCGAGCTCGACCGCTGGACGAAGCCGGCAAGCGAGAAGCAGGAGGAAGCCGCCAAGGCCGCCGAGCCGCTGCTGGTCGACGAGATCAAGGTCGCTGCTGGGCGAGCGCGTCGAGGACGTGCGCGTGTCGGCGCGGCTGACCGACTCGCCGTCGTGCCTGGTGCTCGACGAGTACGACATGGCGCCGCACTTGCCGCGCCTGCTGCGCGAAGCCGGCCAGGACCGTGCCCGACAGCCGCACCGACCCTGGAGATCAATCCGGACCACGCACTGCTCAAGCGCCTCGACGGCGAAAGCGACGAGGCGCAGGGCTTCCGACCTGGCCGCATTGTTGCTGGAGCAGGCCGAGATCGCCGCCGGCGCGCCGCTGCCCGACCCGGCCGCGTTCGTGCAGCGCATGAACCGGGTGCTGCTGGGCGCCTGACTTCGCGTTGGGCGGGTTGCAACCCGCCGCCAGGAATGGGCTGGCGGACGACGGGTTGAAACCCGCCCCACATTTGCTGCGTTCCCCTGGTCGATGCCCATGGTCACGCCAGCGGTTGACCTCGCGCCCGCCAGACCCAACAATCGCGCCCCGAAGGGGAGTAGCTCCCAATCGCTGTGGCCGTCAGTTCGGGCGAACCGCCCCGGTCCAGCAGCCTGCCGCCATGGCAGGCGGGCAAGACCTTCGCCGCAAGGCGACAGGTGCAATGCCCGGGTGATGTCCCGCCCGCGTATCCGTCCGAAAGGGCGCCCTCGAACCTCGCGTTCGATGGCGCCTTTTTCTTGACGGAGCGGATGGATGGACACGATCGGCAACCCCTGGCTGTGGGGCGGCTTCTTCCTCGTCGTGGTGCTGGCCCTGCTGGCCGACCTGGTGCTGATGCGCCACGGCGGACCGCACAAGGTCACCTTCCGCGAAGCGCTGTGCTGGAGCGTCGGCTGGGTGGCGCTGGCGCTGGCCGTTCAACGCCGGCCTGTGGTGGTACCTGCAGTCGAGACAGCCGGCGCCGCCGTCGGCAACCGCGTCGGCCTGGAGTTCCTGACCGGCTACCTGGTCGAGAAGTCGCTCGCGGTCGACAACATCTTCGTGTTCCTGATGCTGTTCACCTACTTCGCGGTGCCCGAGGAACAGCGCCAGCGCGTGCTGGTCATCGGCGTGCTGCGGCGCGATCGTGCTGCGCGCGATCATGATCTTCGTCGGCGCGGCGCTGATCGCGCAGTTCCACTGGATCCTCTACGTGTTCGGCGCGTTCCTGCTGCTGACCGGCATCAAGATGCTGTGGGCCGCCGGCAAGGAGCCGGACCTGGACAAGAACCCGCTGCTGCGCTGGATCACGGCCACCTGCCGCTGATCCGGCGGCTACCACGGCGAGGCGCTGTGGCATCGGCCAGGCGCCGGCGCCGCAAGTACACGCCGCTGTTCGTGGTGCTGGTGATGATCGGCGTCACCGACGTGATCTTCGCGGTCGATTCGATCCCGGCGATCTTCGCCATCACCACGGACCCGTTCATCGTGCTGACCTCCAACGTGTTCGCGGTGCTGGGCCTGCGCGCGATGTTCTTCCTGCTGGCCGGCATGGCCGAGCGCTTCCACCTGCTGCCCTACGGCCTGGCGCTCGTGCTGATGTTCATCGGCACCAAGATGCTGCTGGTCGATGTCTACAAGATCCCGGTGCTGTGGTCGCTGGGCGTGGTGGCGGCGATCATCGGCGCGACCGTGGTGCTGAGCCTGAAGCGGCCGCCGGTGCAGCAGACGTAGGACGGGTCGAGCGCAGCGATGCCTATCGCCGCCCGGTAACGTGACGCAGCCCGGGCAAGGTGGAGGCCGCACCCGGGACGGGCGCTGCAAGCATCAAGCAGCGCCACTACACCTGCGACGGTCTTCCACGCGCCCGCGCGAGAACAGCCACAGGGTGAACAGCCCGACCGAGGTCTCGGACACGAACACGCGCCCAGAACACGCCGGTCTGCTGCCAGCCCAGGTGCAGCGCCAGCCACCAGCGACAGCGGGATCTGGATCAGCCAGAAGAACACCACGTTGATCCTGGTCGGCGTCGCCGTGTCGCCGGCGCCGTTGAAGGCCTGCACCGCTCACCATCCACCAGCCGTAGACGAAGAACGAATACGACAGGATCCGCAGCCATTCGGCGCCGACGGCGACGACCTGCGGGTCGTCGGTGAACAGCCCGACCAGTTCGCGCGGGAACAGGAAGAACAGCACCGACACCGCGACCAGGTAGGCCATGTTGTACCAGCCGATCCGCCACACCGAGGCCTCGGCGCGCTCCGGCTGCCGCGCGCCCAGGTTCTGGCCCGACCAGCGTGGCGGCGGCATTCGACATGCCCCAGGCCGGCATCATCGTGAACATCATGATGCGGATCGCGATGGTCGCGCCGGCCACCGCCTCGCTGCCGATGCTGGCCAGGATGCGCATCAGGAAGATCCACGAGGTCATCGCCACGATCATCTGCCCGACCCCGCCCAGCGAGGTGCGCACGATGTTCCACAGCGATCGCGCCGTGCAGCGCCAGCTGCGACGCCGAGCACGCGGATGTGCTGGCCGCCGCGGAACAGCACCCACAGCTGCATACAGCACGCCGACGCCGCGGCCGATGTTGGTGGCGATCGCCGCGCCCTCGATGCCCAGTGCCGGGATCGGCCCCCAGCCGAAGATCAGCAGCGGGCACAGCACGATGTTCAGGCCGTTGGCGAGCCACAGCACGCGCATCGCGATGGCCGCATCGCCGGCGCCGCGGAAGATCGCGTTGATCACGAACAGCAGCATGATCACCACGTTGCCGCCGAGCATCCATTGCATGTAGCGGTAGCCGTGCTCGAGGGTCCACGCGTCCGCGCCCATCAGCCGCAGCAGGTCCTGCGCGTAGACGATGCCGATGATGCGCGAACGGCACCGACACCAGCACCGCGATCCAGGATCGCCTGCACCGCGGTGACCGCGGCCTCCTCGCGCTTGCCTTCGCCGATGCGCCGCGCGACCACCGCGGTCACCGCCATCGCCAGCCCCATCGCGATCGAGTACAGCAGGAACAGGTAGCTCTCGGTCAGCCCGACCGTGGCCACCGCGGACGGCGCCCAGCTTGGCGACGAAGAAGATGTCCACCACCGCGAACGTGGACTCCAGCACCAGCTCCAGCACCATCGGCACCGCCAGCAGGAACACCGCGCGGCGCAACGGGATCTTGGTGTAGTCCGCGTTGGTGCCGCGGATCGCGTCGCGCAGCTCCGACCAGAGCGAACGGGACCCGGCCCCGGCCGCCGCAGCCGGGGCGACGGTGGACGGGTCGGGGCTGACGTGGGGATCGGTGCTCATCGGATGTCCGCGTGCAGGCCGTAGCGGATGGTACGGCCGTATCGGGCGCACCGTGTACAGCGCTACGACGGACAGACGCGCCGGGTTTCGACAGCCGGGCGCCTACGCCAGCTGGCGCGTATCCACGCCCTTGAGCAGCAACCACACGGCCAACGACAGCTCCGCGATCAGGCACGGCAGCAGGATCCACGGGAACAGGCCCGCGCCCAGCGCGGGCGACAGGAACCCCGCGACGCTGTTGACGATGTAGCACAGGCCGGCCAGCACCATCAGCAGGCCGAGCAGCCGTGGCAGGAACCTCGAGCGGGCGATCAGCGTGCCGATGGCGATGCAGAACCCACCGAAGAACACCAGGCCCACGCCGAAGCCGCTGGAGAACAGGCGCGCGGACGCGTAGGCCATCGCCTGCACGTGCGCGTCAGGCAGGCCGGCCAGCGCCGGATCGCCCAGCACGCGCAGCGGCGCGAGCAACTGCAGCAGGCTGGATGCCTCGACCGCGATCCCGACCAGGTTCATGCACAGCGCAATCAGCGCCAGGCCGGCGCCGACAGGGCGCAGCAGGTCGTACAGGATCACCGCCACCGCCACGGCGCACGGCAGGTAGGCCAGGTGGACGACGAAGCCGAGCCGGTACAGGCCTTGGTTCGCGAGGATGTTCGCCGCCGTGGCGGCCGGGTCGCCGGGGACGACCAGCGCGCCGCGGACGAACGCCTCGGCGAACAGACCTCCGGCGATGATCGCCAGGTACAGTGCGCCGGCCAATCGCGCGGCGACCTGCGGCGGCATATCGGCGATGCGCGTGGACATGGATTCACCGCAGGCGATGGCGACGCGTGCACTGTGGGCGCACGCGTACGTGGCGGCGCCTGCCGGAAGTCATCGGGTGCCGGGGCGGTTGCAATCGCGCCTTCCGGCGCTCCGCCGCAGCCGGAACTCGCGATCAGCCGTCCTTCGCTTCGATGGGCGTGGACGCCCACGCCAGTGCCTGCTCGTGCTCGGCACCGGGGAAGACGCGCATGTCGATGCGCGGGAAGAAGGCAGAGCCGAACCGCACCAGCCCCGTCAGCCAGTCGCTGTCGGTCACCACCGCGCCGCGCGCGAAGCGGTGCCACTCGCCCAGCTTGCGGACCGAGTACGCGACGTCCTTGCCGAACGCCGCCGGCGTCATGCCGCTCATGCCGCGCATGTCGAAGTACATCGCAATGCGCTCGTGCTCGGCCAGCCGGGCCTCCAGCGCGGCGACAATCGCGTCGTAGCCGTCCTCGGTCAGCTTGCCCTCGACGCGGAAGGCGGCGACATGCGGCGGTGCGGTGAGTTCGGTGACCATGGCGCGGCTCCGTGTGGGATGGTTGCCATTGGAACGGGGGCGGCATTAAGCAGCGGTCAACGGCGTCCGGAGGGTCGGTGCCGCCGGCAGCAGGCCGCACGCTCCGTACACCAGAGGACGCGCGTGGGTGAGTGACGTGGGCTCACACCATCGGCAGCTTCAGCCCCTGCTCCCGCGCGCACTCGCTTCGCGATCTCGTAGCCCGCATCGGCATGCCGCATCACGCCGGTGCCCGGGTCGTTCCACAGCACGCGCGCGATGCGCTTGTCGGCTTCCTCGGTGCCGTCGCAGACGATCACCACGCCGCGAGTGCTGGCGAGTAGCCCATGCCGACGCCGCCGCCGTGGTGCAGCGACACCCAGGTCGCGCCGCCGGCGACGTTGAGCATGCGCGTTGAGCAGCGGCCAGTCGGAGACCGCGTCGCTGCCGTCCTGCATCGCCTCGGTCTCGCGGTTGGGCGAGGCGACGCAGCCGCGAATCGAGGTGGTCGCGGCCGATCACGACCGGCGCCTTCAGCTCGCCGTTGCGCACCATCTCGTTGAAGGCCAGGCCGAGCTTGTGGCGCAGGCCCAGGCCGACCCAGCAGATGCGCGCCGGCAGGCCCTGGAAGCTGATGCGCTCGCGCGCCATGTCCAGCCAGCGGTGCAGGTGCGCGTCGTCGGGGATCAGTTCCTTGACCTTGGCGTCGGTCTTGTAGATGTCCTCCGGATCGCCGCTCAGCGCGACCCAGCGGAACGGGCCGACGCCGCGGCAGAACAGCGGGCGCACGTAGGCCGGCACGAAGCCGGGGAAGTCGAAGGCGTTCGTGCAGCCTTCGTCCTTGGCCATCTGGCGGATGTTGTTGCCGTAGTCGAAGGTCGGGATGCCCTGCTTCTGGAAGGCCAGCATCGCCTCGACGTGCACGCGCATCGACTGCTTGGCGGCGTCGCGCACCCGCTCGGGTTCGGCCTTCTGCTCGGCCAGCCACTGCTCCACGCGTCCAGCCGATCGGCAGGTAGCCGTGCACCGGGTCGTGCGCGCTGGTCTGGTCGGTGACCGCGTCCGGGCGCACGCCGCGGCGCACCAGCTCCGGCAGGATCTCGGCGGCGTTGCCCAGCAGCGCGATCGACTTGGCCTCGCCGGCCTGCGTGTACTTCGCGATGCGCGCGAGCGCGTCGTCGAGGTCGGTGGCCTGCTCGTCGACGTAGCGCGTGCGCAGGCGCATGTCGATGCTGCTCTGCTGGCATTCGATGTTGAGGCTGCAGGCGCCGGCCAGGGTCGCGGCCAGCGGCTGCGCGCCGCCCATGCCGCCCAGGCCGGCGGTCAGGATCCACTTGCCCTTGAGGTTGCCGCCGTAGTGCTGGCGGCCCATCTCGACGAAGGTCTCGTAGGTGCCCTGCACGATGCCCTGGCTGCCGATGTAGATCCAGCTGCCGGCGGTCATCTGGCCGTACATCATCAGGCCCTTGCGATCGAGTTCGTTGAAGTGCTCCCAGGTCGCCCAGTGCGGCACCAGGTTGGAGTTGGCGATCAGCACGCGCGGCGCGTCGGCGTGGGTGGGGAACACGCCGACCGGCTTGCCGGACTGCACCAGCAGGGTCTCGTCGTCGCTCGAGGTTGCGCAGCGATTCGCAGGATCGCGTCGTAGCAGTCCCAGTCGCGCGCGGCGCGGCCGATGCCGCCGTAGACCACCAGCGTCGTCCGGGTCTCTCGGCCACTTCCGCGTCGAGGTTGTTCTGCAGCATCCGGTACGGCGCCTCGGTGAGCCAGGACCTGCAGCTGAGCTCGGTGCCGCGCGGCGCGCGGATGACGCGGGAGGGGTCGTGGCGGGTGGACATGGGCGGGCCTGCGGTGGACGTGAGGGCCGGATTATCGCAGGGGGCCGTGGCTTGCACAGGAGCGACGTGGGTCGCCCGCACTCGCGCCCGGTTGCATCGCTCGCAGCGCGGCTACGAGCTTGAGAACGCCTGCAGCAATGCCAACTCCTCGTCATCGAACCCGGCCGCGCTGCGCGCATCGAGGTTGAACGGCCCGTGCAGCACGGCGCGGGCGTAGTCGCCCAGCAGCCGCTGGAACGTTGCCGCCGGCGCCACGCCGGCGCGCTGGCAGTACCAGCGGAACCACCGCGAGCCGGCGGCGACGTGCGCGACCTCCTCGCGCAGGATCACCTCGAGGATGGCGACCGTGTCGACATCACCCACGCCCTGCAGGCGGGCGATCATGCCCGGCGTGACGTCCAGCCCGCGCGCCTCCAGCACCCGCGGCACCAGCGCCATGCGCGCCAGGCCATCGTGCGCGGTTTTTTCCGCCATCTCCCACAGCCCGTTGTGGGCATCGAAATCGCCGTAATCAAAGCCCAGCGCCTGCAGGCGTTCGCGCAGCATCACGAAATGGCGGGCCTCGTCGGCGGCGCACGACACCCAGTCGGCGTAGAACTCCGGCGGCAGGCCGCGAAACCGGTAGGCCGCATCCCAGGCCAGGTCGATGGCGTTGAATTCGATGTGGGCGATGGCGTGGATGAACGCGGCACGCCCGTCCACCGTGCCGAAGCCGCGCCGCGGCAGCTCGCGCGGGTGCACCAGCCTGGGCCGCTCGGGCCGGCCGGGCATGCGGATGGGCTCGGGTGGCGGCGCGTCCTGCGGCACCGGCAGTGCGCCCCGGGCGAACGCCCCGGCCGCCGACAGCGTGGCGGCGACCTTGACGTCGGGCGTGGCGGCGTCCAGGCAACGCCGCGCGGCGTCGAACAGCGTGTCGGTCATGGCCGGATCACTCGCGCCGCTCAGAGCGCGGCCAGCGCCATGCCGCCGGCGTCCACGCGCAGCACCGAGCCCTGCTCGTACCAGTCGCCCAGTACCACACGCGTGCACGAACGGCCGCCCACCTGCAGTGCGTGCACCTCCGGGCGGTGGGTGTGACCGTGGATCAGCGTGTCGACACCGAAGCGGGCCAGCAGCGCGGACACCGCGTCGGGCGCGACGTCGGTGATCGTTTCCATCGTGCCCTGCCCCTGCAGGCCCGCCTGGTGCGCCTGGCTGGCGGCGCGCGCCTGCTGCGCGAACGCGAGTCGCGCAGCCAGCGGCTGGGCGAGGAAACCCGCCTGCCACGCGGCATCGCGGGTCTGCGCACGGAACGCCTGGTAGGCGACATCGCCGGTGCACAGCGTGTCGCCGTGCATCAACAGCACCGGCCGGCCGTACAGCATCACCACGGCGGGGTCGGGCAGTACGCGCATGCCGGCGCGGCGCGCATACGCCTCGCCCAGCAGGAAGTCGCGGTTGCCGCGCATGAAGGACACCGGCACCCCGGCGCCGGCAACCGCGCGCAGGGCGTCGGCGGTGCGCGCGCCGGCCTCGGACGGGTCATCGTCGCCCACCCAGGCCTCGAACAGGTCGCCGAGGATGTACAGCGCGTCGGCGCCGCGGGCCTCCTCGTGAGGAAGCGGCAGAACAGGTCGGTGATCTGCGGGCGCAGCGCGTCCAGGTGCAGGTCGGAAATGAAGAGCGTGGTCATCGCGGCATTGTAGGGCCGGCGATGCGGGCGCCCGGCTGCTCGACTGCTGGGCCGCCCGGCCGCGGCATCACTCCGTGGCGACGCCCTCCCGCAGCGCCGGCCGCAACGCCGCCGCATCGCCGTCGTGCGGCGCCGGCGCAACGCCGACAAGGCGCGCCAGCAGCGGATACACATCGACATTCCCGATCGGCGGCAGCACGACGCCTCGGCGGAAGGCCGGCCCGTGCGCGACGAACAGCGCGCGCATCGACGGCAACGCGGGGTCGAAGCCGTGCGAACCGCGGTCGTGCGCGGGGCGACGCGCCGCCCAGTCGCGCCGGATCGCGTCCCAGCCCTCGTCCATCTGGCAGACGATGGCCGGCACGCGCGGGTGCGCACCGTAGTGCCAGCGGGCCGGCAACTCCGCCTTGCGCCAGCAGGCGTAGCGGTCATGGCGGCCGAGCAGGCGTGCCTCGGCCTGCGCGACATCGCCCGGGAAGGGGCTCGAAGCCCACCGACTGGCCCGTGGAGACGACGCGTGCATCGGCCTCGTCGACCATGTCTTCCACCATCACCACCTGGCCGGGACGCACCGTGGCCATGCCGTGGTCGGAGGTCACCACGATGTTGATGGCGTCCAGCACGCCGGCCGCCTCCAGGCCCGCGACCAGCCGGCCCAGCGCCACATCCAGCCGCGCCAGCGCCGCCAGCGCCTCGGGCGAATCAGGGCCATGCTCGTGGGCGGCGGTGTCCAGGTGCTCGAAGTAGAGCGTCGCCAGGCGCGGGCGGGTGGTGGCCGGCTCCAGCAGCCAGCCCAGCACGGTGTCGACGCGGGCATCGATGCCGCGGTCGGCATCGAAGGCATGCCAGCGGGTCGGGCGCACGCCGCCGACGGCCGCCTCGCTGCCCGGCCAGGACAGCGTGGCCGTCGCCAGTCCGGCACGTTCGGCCGTCACCCACAGCGGCTCGCCGCCCCACCAGTCACCGTTGCCCACGGCGTCGCGGTCGCTCAACCGGAACGCGCCCAGCGCGTCATCCCACATCGTGTTGTGGACGATGCCGTGGCGGTCCGGCCGCAGACCGGTCACCAGCGTGTAGTGGTTGGGAAAGGTCAGCGACGGATACGACGGCGTCATCCACTGCGCGCGCACGCCACCGGCCGCCAGCCGGTTGAGGGTGGGCGTGAGACCACGTTCGAGGTCGCGCGGATGGACGCCGTCCAGCGACACCAGCAGCAGGGGCGCCGCGTCGATGGACCGCGCGTGGGGGGCGGTACGGTTGCCGGTGTGGCGCAGGCGGCAAGGACGAGGGCCAGCAGGGCCGGGGCGACGCGGGACGTGATGTGCATGGGGCGGAGGCGTGGATCCGGCAGTGGGATGGCGGTAGGGGGCGGTCGTTCCGGCTGTCCGTGCAGATCGCCGGCGTGGCCGGCACTGTAGTGGCCGCGGGTGCCCGGCAGTTTGCAGGACGTGCCGGTTGCGCAGCGCGCCCATGGAAAGGCCGGGAAACGACCGCCGGGCTCGCCTGAGGCGGCGTTGAACGGGCTCGGCGCACGTGCTGCCGGCCGGCCCGGTTGGGCGTATGGTGGGGCGTGCAGGACGCACCCTGCATGCCCCCGCGAGGTGATGCCATGAACACCCTCAACCCACGGCGTACCGCCACGGCCTGCCTGCTCGGCATGACCTGCCTGGCCCTGTCGGCCGTCGTGTCCGCCGCTCCCCCGACCCCGACCGACACCGGCACCCGCGCGGACGCGCGCCTGCAGGCCGAGGCCCGCCTGCAGCAGGACGCGGACCGCGACTGCATGCGCTACACCGGTACCCGTATCACGACCCGTGCCATGCGTGAGCAGGGCAAGGACTGCGTCGTCGCCAACGGCCGCGTGCACAGCCGCGCCGACCTGGAGCGCACCGGTCAGGTCGATATCGCCCAAGCGCTGCGCCGCCTGGATCCTGCGATCCGCTGATCGCAGGCTACCGGCTGGCATGCGAGACGCCCGGAGCGATCCGGGCGTTTTGCGTCTGTCACCCCGTGGCCGGCTCCACCCGGTCTGCGTCGGTACGCACCCGCAGGGCCGGATGGACTCGCGGACCACCGCTATCAACGTCCGAATCCGGCGAGTCTGCCCGCAAAGGCGGGTGCTAGCCTGCAGGCATGGTCGCCCTCGCTGCCCCCGCCCGACACCGCCGCAGCGCCGCTGCCGGATCGCGCGATCTGCGAACAGGCGCGCCTGAGCCGCGATGCGCGCTTCGACGGCCTGTTCTTCACCGCGGTGCAGCAGCACCGGCATCTATTGCCGCCCGGTGTGCCCGGCGCCGGCGCCGAAGCGCGAGAACATCACCTATTACCGCAATGCCGCCGCGGCCGAAGCCGCCGGCTTCCGCCCGTGCCTGCGCTGCCGGCCGGAGCTGTCGCCGGGCGACGGCACCTGGCGGCGCGGCGATGCCAGCGGTGGCGCGCGCGCTGAAGCTGATCGACGAGGGCGTGCTGGCCGACCAGCCGCTGTCGGCGCTGGCCGAGCGCGTGGACCTGGGCGAGCGCCAGTTGCGCCGCCTGTTCGTCGAACGCCTGGGCGCGGCGCCGATCGGCGTGCACGGCACGCGCCGGCTGCTGTTCGCCAAGCAACTGCTGACCGAGACCGCGCTGCCGATCACCGAGGTCGCGCTGGCGGCCGGCTTCGGCAGCCTGCGCCGCTTCAACGCGACGTTCCGCGACGCCTACCGGCATGGCGCCGCGCGACCTGCGCCGGCAGCCGCGTCGACTGCAGCGTCGGCGAGACGCTGGTGCTGCGGCTGGGCTATCGGCCGCCGTACGACTTCGCCGCGATGCTCGATTTCCTGCGCGGCCGCGCGCTTGCCGGGCGTGGAAGTGGTCGACGAACACGAGCTACGCGCGCGTGATCGGCCGCACGATCGGGCCGGGCAACCGGCCGGGCTGGCTGCGCGTGAGCGCATGGCCCGGCGGCGAGCACGCGCTGAAACTGGAACTGCACGGCGCGGCGCCGACGCGGCTGCTGGAGATCGTCAACCGGCTGCGGCGGATGTTCGACCTGGATGCCGATCCCGCAGGCGATCGCCGGCGCGCTGTCGCAGTCGACCGCGCCTGCGCCCGCTGCTGCGCGCAACGTCCCGGCCTGCGCCTGCCCAGCGGCTGGGACGGTTTCGAGATCGCGGTGCGCGCGATCATCGGCCAGCAGGTCAGCGTCGCCGCGGCACGCACGCTCGCCGCGCGGCTGGCGCAGCGCTTCGGCCAAGCGTTGCCGGTCGCGTTCGCGCCCGGGCTCGAGCATCTGTTCCCGACGCCGGAGGCACTGGCCGACGCCGACCTCGCCGCGATCGGCCTGACCCGCGCGCGCGCCGACACGGTGCGCACGGTGGCGCGCGCAGTGCTCGACGGCCGCGTGGACTTCCGCGCCGGAGCGCACGCTCGACGACTTCGCCGCGCGCTGGGTCGCGCTGCCCGGCATCGGCCCGTGGACCGCGCACTACATCGCGCATGCGCGCGCTCGGCCATCCCGATGCGTTCCCGGCCGACGACCTGGTGCTGCAGAAGCGCGGTGCCCGACCGACGGCTCGCGGCTCAGCGCCAAGGCGCTGGCCGCGCGCGCCGAGGCTGGCGGCCGTGGCGCGGCGTACGCGGTGATCCACCTGTGGCGCGATTCGATGACGCCGCCGCGGCCGCACCACGTCCGCAGAACGCACGCAGGCGCATGCGACATGACGCACGGTATTCACCCGCACATCGACAGCCCGGTCGGCCCGCTGCTGCTGGCCGCCGACGACGACGGGCCTGCGCCTGATCGAATTCCACGCGCCGCGCCATCCGATGCCGCGCGGTGCCGGACTGGCGCGAGGGCGAGCAACGACGTGCTGCGACGCGCGCGCAGCGCAGCTCGACGAATACTTCGCCGGCACGCGCCGCGACTTCGACCTGCCGCTGGCGCCGCGCGGCACCGCGTTCCAGCGCGCGGTGTGGCGGACGCTGGCGACGATTCCGTACGGCGAGACCATCAGCTACGCGCAACTGGCGCACGCGCGTCGGCAAGCCCGCGGCGATGCGCGCGGTCGGCGCCGCCAACGGCCGCAATCCGCTGCCGATCGTGCTGCCCTGCCATCGCGTGATCGGCGCCGACGGCAGCCTCACCGGCTTCGGCGGCGGCCTGCCGACCAAGCAGTTCCTGCTGCAGCTGGAAGGCGCGTTGCCCGCCGGACGACGATCTGTTCGCGGCCGACCTGTCGCGTACGGCCTGAGCGGCTCAGCCTGCCAGCAGGCGCCCGCATCGCGGCTGCGGTAGCGCGCGGCGATCGCATCGCGATCGCGATGGCGGCCGTCGCTCGACCACGCTGCTGTCCGCCGACCGCACACGTCGCGCACCAGCGTTGCGGTTGCCGCTGAAGATCCAGCGGTCGACCACGTCGTCGTCGGTCGGCGCCCGCAAGCTGCGGCGCATCGGCATCCAGCACGAGCGCATCGGCGGCTCGCCATCGACAGCTGCCGGTGGCGTGCCGTCGACGCCGCTGCGCTGGCGCCACGCCGCGCAGCAGCGTTTCGCCGACGCTGGGCGAGTCCGCGCGCACCGCGATGTTGCGGCGGCGCGTGCGCCAGGCGCTGGCCGTATTCGAGCCAGCGCAGTTCCTCCACCGGCGACACCGAGATGTGCGAATCCGAGCCGATGCCCCAGCGCGCCGCCGGCATCGAGGTAGTCGCGCAGCGGGAACAGGCCGTCGCCGAGGTTGGCTTCGGTGGTCGGGCAGATCGCCACGGTCGCGCCGCTGCGCGCGATGCCCTGCGACTTCCGCGTCGTCGAGGTGGGTGGCGTGCACCAGCGTCCAGCGCGCATCGACCTCGGCGTTGTCCAGCAGCCATTCGCACCGGGCGCGCGCCGCGCACGGCCAGGCAGTCCTGCGACCTCGCCGATCTGCTCGGCGATGTGGATGTGGATGCGGCATGTCGGCCGGCAACGCGGCCAGCACCGCGCGCATCGCGTCCGCGCGGCACCGCGCGCAGGCTGTGCAGCGCGCAGCCGATGCGCAGCGGCGTCGCTTCCTGCGCGCGCAGGTCGTCGAGCAGGCGCAGGTAGCCGTCGACGTCGTGGCCGAAGCGGCGCTGGCGCTCGCGCCAGCGCGCGGCCGTCGAAGCCGCCGGTCATGTACAGCACCGGCAGCAGGGTCAGGCGGATGCCGGTGTCGCGCGCGGCCTCGATCAGCGCGCGCGACATCGCCGCGGGATCGGCGTACGGCCGGCCGTCGGGCGCGTGGTGCAGGTAATGGAATTCGCAGACGCGTGGTGTAGCCGGCTTCCAGCATCTCGACGTACAGCTGCGCGGCGACGGCGTGCAGCGCTGTCCGGGATCGAAGCGCGCGGCGAAGCGGTACATCGTCTCGCGCCAGGTCCAGAAGCTGTCGTCGCGGATCGGTCTGGCGCTCGGCCAGGCCGGCCATCGCGCGCTGGAAGGCATGCGAATGCAGGTTGGCGATGCCGGGCAGCGACCCAGCTGCGCGGTGGGCCGGCCCTGCGGCGCGGCGATGCGGCCGTGGGCATCGACGTCGAGCCGATCGGCCGGCTGCCAGACGCCGGCGGATGCCATGAGCCTGCGTGCGGGCGATGCGTCGTCGCATGCTGTCGCCAGTCGTGCCGTCGCGGCGACGGCTGCCGCTGGCACCGCCTGCCTACAATGCGCGGCATGAGCATGCATCACGACACCGGCAGTGGGACTGGACTGCTCGCTCGGCGCGCCACCTGGCGACGCTGGACGGCGACACGCGGCTACGGCGTGATCGACGACGGCGCGCTGGGCTGGCAGGACGGCGTGCATCGTGCATCGTCGGTCCGCGCGCCGCGCCTGCCCGGCGCGCCGGCAGCGCTGGCGCGACGAGGTGATCGAGGCCGAGCGGCTGGATCACGCCCGGGCCTGGTCGATTGCCACACCCACCTGGTGTTCGCCGGCGACCGCGCCGCGCGAATTCGAGCAGCGCCTGCAGGGCGCGAGCTACGAGGACATCGCGCGCGCCGGCGGCGGCATCGTGTCGACCGTGCGCGCGACGCGCGCGGCCGAGCGAGGACGAACTGCTGCGCGCAGTCGCTGCCGCGCGCGCGCGCGCTGGTGCGCCGACGGCGTGACCACGCTGGAGATCAAGTCCGGCTACGGCCTGGACTTCGACAACGAACGCAAGATGCTGCGCGTGGCGCGGCGCATCGGCGAGCAGCTCGGCATCGACGGTGCGCACGACCTTCCTCGGCGCGCATGCGCTGCCGCCGGAGTTCGCCGGCCGCGCCGACGACTACATCGACGCGGTCATCGAATGGCTGCCGCGGCTGCACGCCGAAGGCCTGGTCGATGCGGTCGATGCGTTCTGCGAAGGCATCGGCTTCTCGCCGGCGCAGACGCGGCGCGTGTTCGAGGCCGCGCGCGCGCTGGGCCTGCCGGTGAAGCTGCATGCCGACCAGCTCAGCGACCTCGGCGGCGCGGCGCTGGCGGCGGAGTTCGGCGGCCTGTCGGCCGACCATGTCGAACACACCAGCGAGGCCGGCGTGCGCGCGATGGCCGCGGCGCGGCACCGTGGCGGTGCTGCTGCCCGGCGCCTTCCACGTGCTGCGCGAAACCAAGCTGCCGCCGCTCGACGCGTTCCGCGAGCACGGCGTGCCGATGGCGGTGGCCACCGACTGCAATCCCGGCACCTCGCCGCTGCTGTCGCTGCGCCTGGCGATGCAGCTGGCCTGCACGCATTTCCGGCTGACGCCGGAGGAAGCGCTGCGCGGCGCGACCGTCAACGCCGCGCGCGCGCTCGGCCTGCACGATCGCGGCGTGCTGCGCGTCGGGCATGCGCGCGGACTTCGTGCAGCTGGCGCATCGGCCACCCGGCCGAGCTGTGCTACTGGCTGGGCGGCGACCTGTGCACGGCCGTGCACGCAGCGGGACGACGGATCGTCTGATCGCACGTGCGCAACACGCCGCAACGAAAAAGCCCCGCTTCGGCGGGGCTTCTCGATCAAACCGTCTCAACCGGCGCGCGGAGCGCTGCAGTCCTTGGCGACGGTCTTCTTGGCGACCTTCTTGGCCGGCGCCTTGGCGACGGTCTTGGTCGGTCTTCTTGGCAACCGGGGCAGCGGCCGCGCCGGTGGCCTTGGTGGCGGCTTCAGCGGTGCGGACGTTGCCGTAGCTGGAATTGTAACGCTTGCCCTTGGCGGTCTTGCGGTCGCCCTTGCCCATGGTGCTGCTCCTGAATCCGTAAAGTGAAAAACCGCGCCGGCCGGCGCGGCATCGTGCGAGGTGGTCGCATTATAAGGCCGCGCTGGTGGCGCGAGCGGCCGGGAAGCCTATCACGCCGGCGGGCAGAGCCGGCCCGGCACCCGGCGCGGCACCGGTCAGGCGCGCGCCATTGCGCCAATCAGCCGCGTGCCGCGGCGGCGGCGTGGGTCAGCCGCAGGTTCAGCAGGTGCGCCAGCGCCAGCAGCATGCCGCCCACCGCCATCATCACCAGGTGGGTCAGCGAGTGGTTGTGCAGCGATGTGAACGAAGCCGCCCAGACCAGCGCCAGGCCCGGCAGCAACATGGCCCAGGCGTGGAAACCGCGGTGGCGGCGATACCCCAGCGTCAGCGTGGTCGCACCCAGCAGCGTAGCGAACACCACGAACGCCTGGTCGAAATCGATCCAGCCACCCAGCGTCAGGCCCAGCGCCGGCGCCAGCGCCAGTACCAGCGGCAGCAGCGCGCAGTGGATGGCACACAGGAACGAGGCGGCAAAACCGACGCGGTCGGCCGTGCCGAGGAGGGACTGGGGTGCGCTGGGAGCGGGCATGACTTTGGAGGGGTGTCGCGGCATGGTGGAACAGTATAACATTCCCGGAATCCAAGCCACAGTGTAGTCCACTCCCGTGATGAATCCGCATTTCCTGCGTCGTTCCCCGCTGTTTCTGGCCCTGCTGGCCGCCACCCCGCTCGCGTTCGCACAGAACGACCCCCGCCACACCCAGGCCACCGACCTGGACGCGGTGGTGGTGAAGGCCAGTCCGCTCGCCCGCACGGTCGAGGACCTGGCGCGCCCGGTCGAGGTGCTGGCCGGCGACCGCCTCGACGCGGCCAAGGCCAATTCGATCGGCGAGACGGTGTCCGGGCTGGCCGGGTGTGCAGTCGTCCTACTTCGGCCCCGGCGTTGGCCGCCCGATCATCCGCGGCCTGGACGGCGCGCGCGTGCAGGTGCTGAGCGACGGCATGGCCACCGGCGACGTGTCCACCGTCAGCGTCGACCACGCGGTCAGCATCGAGCCGTTCCTGGCCGACCAGATCGAGGTGCTCAAGGGCCCGGCCACCCTGCTGTACGGCAGCGGCGCCATCGGCGGCGCGGTCAACGTGGTCGACGGCCGCATCCCCGAGCGTGCCACGGAGCGCCCGCTCGAGGGCCGCGCCGAACTGCGCGGCGGCACCGTCAATGACGAGCGCACCGGCATGGTCCGCCTGGACGCCACCTCGGCATCGGGCAACCTGGTGTTCCACTTCGACGGCCTGCACCGCGAGACCGGCGATTACAGGATCCCGGGCGCGGCGGAGATCCACCGCGACCACGACGACCATGACGATCACGATCATGACGACGACCACGACGACCACGAGGAAGGCGCCTCCGGCCGGCTGCCCAACAGCTTTGTGCGCACCGACAGTGCGGCGGCGGGCGTTTCATGGGTGGGCGCGCGCGGCTTCATCGGCGTGGGTGCCAGTCTGTTCAACACGCGCTATGGCGTGCCCGGTCACGGCCATGGCGGTGAGGATCACGGCGACGGCCACGGGCACGGGCACGGGCACGACGATGATCATGACGACCACGACGAGCACGAGGACGATGGCGTGCGCATCGTGCTGGACCAGCGCCGGCATGAGCTCCGCGGCGGCCTGAACGACCTGGGCATGCTCGAGAGCGCGCGCGTGCGGCTGGCCAACACCGATTACACGCACACCGAGTTCGAGGGCGACGAGGTCGGCACCGTGTTCGACAACCGCACCCGCGAGGGCCGGCTGGAGCTGGTGCACCGCCCGCTGGCCGGCTGGCGTGGCGCGTTCGGCGTGCAGGCATCGGACCGCGACTTCGTCGCGATAGGCGAGGAAGCCTTCGTGCCCGCCAACCAGGGCCGCGACACCGGCTTCTTCTGGCTGGCCGAGCGCGCCTGGGGTCCGGCGTCGCTTGAAGTGGGCGTGCGCCACGACCGCGTCCGCATCGAGACCGACCCCAACGAGCAGGTCCCGACGCGTCGCAACGAGCGCCGGTTCGAGGCCATCAGCGGCTCGGCCGCGCTGAAGTGGAACCTGTCGGAGGCCTTCCATCTTTCGCTGGGGCTGGACCGCGCCCAGCGCGCCCCGACCGCCGAGGAGCTGTACTCCAACGGCCTGCACGTGGCCACGCGCAGCATCGAGATCGGCGACGACACGCTGGACGTGGAAACCGCCAACCGCATCGAACTGGGCGCCCACTGGCACACCGACCGCCTGCGCGTCGGCGCCGCGGCCTACACCACGCAGTTCGACGACTTCATCTACCTCACCGCGCCCGAGTCGCGCCGCAACCCGGGCACCCGCCTGACCGACGGTGGCACGCCCGTCTACCTGTGGGCACAGGGCGATGCGCGCGTGTACGGCGTGGAAGCCGACGCGACCTTGCGCCTGGTCGAGAACGCCACCGGCGCGTGGGACGTGCGCGTGTTCGGCGATGCGGTGCGCGGCGAACTGACCGGCAACGGCCAGCGCGACGTGACGCTTGCCGTGTTGCACGGCGACCACATCCATCGCCACGCCGCGGGCGTCGAGCAGGGCGGCAACCTGCCGCGCATCGCGCCGGCGCGCGTGGGCGGCGAGCTGCGCTGGGCGGGCGGTCCGTGGCGTGCCTCGCTGGGCGCCACCCGCTATGCCAGCCAGGATGACGTCGCGGTGGCTGAAACCGAAACCCCCGGCTACACGCTGGTCAATGCCAACCTGACCTGGCACCTGGATACGCCCGGTGGCAACGCGTGGGAGGTGTTCCTGGACGGCCGCAACCTGCTCAACGAGGAAGCACGCCCGCACACCTCGTTCCTGAAGGACCTGGCGCCGTTGCCGGGCCGCGGCGTGGCATTCGGGGTGCGTGCGTTCTTCTGACGCCGCACCGAATCACTGCCCATGAAAAAGCCCGCCGTCCGGCGGGCTTTTTTCGTTGCGGACATACCTGCTGGAGATCAACCGGCGGCGGCGCAGGCCGAGCACAGCCCGTGCACCTCCAGCGTCTGCGCCTGCGGCACGAAGCCCAGTGCGCGCGCGCGGCTGTCCAGTGCGGCCACCACCTGCTCGTCCTCCAGTTCGGTGCGCGGACTGGCAGCGGTCGCAGATCAGGAACGGCACCGCATGCTGCTCGGCACCGGGGTGGTGGCAGCCGACGAAGGCATTGATCGAGGCCAGCTTGTGGATGAAGCCGTGCTCCAGCAGGAAATCCAGCGCGCGGTACACCGTCGGCGGCGCGGCGGCGCCGTGCGTCGACCTTCATGCGGTCCAGCAACTCGTAGGCCTTGACCGGCCGCCGGCATCGGCAATCAGGCGCAGCACGTGCGCGCGGATCGGCGTCAGCCGCAGGCCGCGCTGCGCGCACGCACGCTCCACCTCCTGCACGAAGCCATCGCCGTCGTGGACGTGGTGCTGCGGGTCGGTGCAGGCGTGGTCGTGTGCCATGGAACCTCGTGCTGTGGTGTGGCCGTGGCGGGCGCGCCGCCGAACCTGATCTAGGCCCCGTCCGGCACTTTTGCAAGCGCGGCGTCGATCCGCGCCAGCGCCTCGTCGCGCCCGGCCAGGTAAACGGTGTGGCCGATGTCGGGGCTGACCTGGGTGCCGGTGATGGCCACGCGCAGCGGCTGGGCGACCTTGCCCATGCCCAGCCCAGCGCGGCCGCGGTGTCGTGCAGCGCCGCATTCACCGCGTCGACGGACCACTCGCCCGCGGCGGCCAGGCGCGCGCGCGCATCGACCAGCGGCGCGCGTGCGGCGGGCTTCAGGTGCTTGGCGACGGCGGCCTCGTCGTATTCGACCAGCGGGCCGAACCACACCGCGGCACGCTCGGCCATTTCCTTCAGCGTCTGCACACGGTCGCGCAGCGCCAGCACGATGTCGGCCGGTGCCGGGCCCTTGGCGAGGTCGTAGCCGGCTTCGCGCAGGTGCCATTCCAGGTGGCGCGCGACATCCTCCGGCGTCGTCGGACTTCAGGTACTGCTGGTTGAACCAGCCGAGCTTGGCCAGGTCCAGGCGAGCGGCCTTGGCGTTGACGTCCTGGAGGTCGAACAGCGACTGCATCTGCGCGATGGAGAAGATTTCCTGGTCGCCGTGCGACCAGCCCAGCCGCGCCAGGTAGTTGAGCAGCGCGTGCGGCAGGTAGCCGGCGTCGCGGTACTGCATGACGTCGGCCGCGCCGGTGCGCTTGGAGAGCTTGGCGCCTTCCGGGTCCAGGATCATCGGCAGGTGCGCGAAGTGCGGCACCGGCACACCGAGCGCCTTGTAGATATTGATCTGGCGCGGGGTGTTGTTGACGTGGTCGTCGCCGCGCACCACGTCGGTGATGCCCATGTCGATGTCGTCGACGACGACGGCGAAGTTGTAGGTGGCGTAGCCGTCGGAGCGGAAGATGACCAGGTCATCGAGTTCGCTGTTGGCGATCTCGATGCGGCCCTTGACCTTGTCGTCCCATGCCACCGTGCCGTCGAGCGGGTTGCGGAAGCGGATCACGCGGTTGGGGTCGTCGCGGTACGGCAGGTTGGCCTCGCGCGCAGACGCCGCTGTAGCGCGGCTTGTCGCCCCTGGCCATCGCGGCCTCGCGCATGGCCTCGAGTTCGTCTTTCGTTTCGTATGCGTAGTACGCGTGGCCGCTGGCGACCAGCTGCTCGGCGACCTCGCGGTAGCGGTCCAGACGGTGGGTCTGGTAGATCGGGCCTTCGTCGTAGTCCAGCCCCAGCCACTCCATCGCCTGCAGGATCGCGTCGATCGCCGCCTGTGTGCTGCGCTCGCGGTCGGTGTCCTCGATGCGCAGGATGAATTGCCCGCCGCGGCGGCGCGCCTCCAGCCAGCAGTACAGCGCGGTGCGCGCGCCGCCGATGTGCAGGTAACCGGTGGGGCTGGGGGCGAAGCGGGTACGGCAGGTCATGCAGGCGGACTCGGGGCGGGCAAGCCGGTGATTTTAGCTGGCCTTTGCTGCAGCGGCCCGCACATGCGGGAAACGGCTGGCGCGCGACCAGTGGTTTCGCGCAAAGGGTCGCTTCCAGGCAGGCAAGCGATGCCCGCTACGACCGCGTGGAGACGCCCCACCTGCCCCGGAAAAAAACGTGGCCGCCGAAGCGGCCACGCGAGTGCCTGTCACCGGATCCCCGCCTGCGCGGGGATGACGCATCGGCAAAGGCGTGACCGGAAGGCGGTCACGCGCTGATGCGTCACTTGGCTTCGATGAAGGTGTAGTTCACGCCGGCCGGGGCGACGGCCGCTTCCACGCGGCTGCTGTCGGCGGCATTGCCGATGAAGAGGACCTTGACGCCCTTCATGGAGCCGGCATCGGCACCTTCGAACGCGGCGACGATCAGGTCGGCCATGCGCGCCGAAGCCGGCGAACCGTAGGCCAGCATGTTGCCCTCGGTCACCCCGCGGGCCACGTCCGACTGCGCCTTTTCCAGCTGGCGGTCGTAGAAGCCCTGGAAATCCTCCGCGTCCTCGGCGGGCAGGTAGTACAGGTACGGGCTGGAGACCACGTCGTCCATGTTGCGGCGGACCACTTCGGTCAGGTAATTGCCCCAGGCATCGTCGTTGTTGTCGGCCGGCGCGGACAGCGGCGCCTGCACGACGGCGGCTTCCTCGGCGCCGTCCTTTTTGCACGCGGCCAGCAGCGGCAGCGACAGGCAGGCGATCAGCAGCATGCGGGTGGTGATGTTCATACGGTCCCCCAGTGTTCGTAGTGTGGTTGGAAACTCAATCGCGGCCGCGCTGCCACTGCGACTGCAGCGCATGGGCCACGGCCGGCGGCACGAAGCCCGACACATCCCCGCCCAGGCGGAGATTTCGCGCACCAGCGAGGAGGAGATGAAGCCGTACTGCTCGGCCGGCGTGAGGAACAGCGTCTCCACCTCGGGGATCAGGTGGCGGTTCATGCTGGCCAACTGGAACTCGTACTCGAAATCCGACACCGCGCGCAGGCCGCGCAGCAGCACCCCGCGCGCCGACTTCTGCCGACGAAGTGCGCCAGCAGCGAGTCGAAACCGCGCACCTCCACGTGCGGATGGTGGGCGACGGCCTCGCGCGCCAGCTGCGACGCGCAGGTCCAGCGGCAGCGCCGGACCCTTGCCGGGACTTTCGGCGACGCCGATGATCAGCCGCTCGAACAGCGGGCGCCGCACGGTCGACCAGATCGATGTGGCCGTTGGTGATGGGGTCGAAGGTGCCCGGGTAAACCGCGATGCGGGTGCGGGCCACAGTCATTCGGCGGGCGCTCGGCTGGAGGCGGTGGTCAGGGCGGCGTCGGCAGAGCGTCGACAGCCCCGGCCGGAGTGTATCAGCGGCCCCGGCGGCCGCGCCGGTAGAGCGCGAAGCGCACCTCGCGGGTGCGCGCTCTCGCGGTGCAGCCGCCACCGGCGCCGGCAGGTGCGGCACGGGCTGGTCGCGGGGCGACTCGACATACAGCCAGGCCTCGGGCGCAAGCGCGGGCAGCAGTGCGTCCAGCGACGGCTGCCACAGGTCCGCGGCGAAAGGCGGATCGACGAAGGCGATGTCGACACTGCGCCGCCGGTGCGCGCGCCAGCCACCAGGGCATCGCCGTGCACGCACCTGCGCCGCCTCCCGCCCGGCAGCCGCGCCAGCGGTCGAGGCAGCGCCTGCAGCCAGGCGGCGTCGCGCTCGACCAGCACCGCATGGCGGCGCCGCGCGACACCGCTTCCAGCCCCAGCGCGCCGCTGCCGGCGAACAGGTCGAGCACGCGCGCGCCGGGCAGCACCGGCTGCAGCCAGTTGAACAGGGTCTCGCGCACCCGGTCGGTGGTGGGACGCAGGCCGGGCACGTCCGGTACGGCCAGGCGCGTGCCGCGCCAGCGGCCGCCGATGAGCGCACCGTGCCGGGTGCGGCGGTCGGCCGATCGGTCGCGCGGCGGCGCGGCGTGTTCGAGGCCTTGTTCATCGGGGCCATCGGGGGGCCGGTGCTAGCATGTGCGCATTCTCCGCATCCACAGACGCCACATGGTCAGTTTTTTCCGCCGCAAGAAGCCCGACCCCGTCCCGAGCGCACGCCAGACAGCGACGCCAGGCGCCGCTACAGCGCGGAAGAGATGGCGGCCGCGTTCCCGACCGCAGGCTCAGCGCCCTGCCGTGGAGGCCGGCCACGCTGTCGACCGCAGCCAGAAGCGGCCCTGCCCACGTCGACTGTTCGACGCCGGCCGTCGAGCCTGCTGTCGGACGCCACCGGTCGCCCGCCGAACATCCATGCCGCCGGCTCGAGCATCGTGTCCGCCAGCCCGGCCCGCACCGCCTACCCTGGCACCTGCACCGCCGCGCCCGGTCCCGCCGGCAGCCGCGTGCCCACGTCCGCGCTTGAAGCCGAGCGCCCCGCGCCGGCCGCGCGCCGGCAAGACCGGCTGGCGCGAGCGCCTGCGCGGCACCGGCTTCGCCCGCAGCTTCGGCGGGCTGTTCTCGCGCAATCCCAAGCTCGACGACGACCTGCTCGACGAGATCGAGACCGCGCTGCTGACCGCCGACGTCGGCGTGCCCGCGACCACCGCGCTGGTCGAAGGCCTGCGCAAGCGCATGAAGGCGCGCGAATTCGCCGATGCCAGCGCGCTGCTCGACGCACTGCGCGCCGACCTGATCGCGCTGCTGCGCGCCGGTCGCGCAAGCCGCTGCAGATCGACGCCGCGCGCCAAGCCTTTCGTGCTGCTGACCGTCGGCGTCAACGGCGTCGGCAAGACCACCACCATCGGCAAGCTGGCGCGGCGCTTCAAGGACGAGGGCCACAGCCTGATGCTGGCCGCGGGCGACACCTTCCGCGCGGCGGCGGTCGCGCAGCTGCAGGCCTGGGGCGAGCGCAACGGCGTGCCGGTGATCGCCCAGGGCCAGGACGCCGATGCCGGCCTCGGTCGCCTTCGATGCGCTGCAGGCGGCGAAGGCGCGCGGCATCGACGTGCTGATCGCCGATACCGCCGGCCGCCTGCACACCCAGCAGGGCCTGATGGCCGAACTGGGCAAGATCCGCCGCGTGCTGCGGCAAGCTCGACGCCGACGCGCCGCACGAAGTGCTGATGGTCATCGACGGCACCACCGGCCAGAACGCGCTGTCGCAGCTGCGCCAGTTCCATGCCGCGGTCGGCGTCACCGGGCTGGTGGTGACCAAGCTGGACGGCACCGCCAAGGGCGGCGTGGTGTTCGCGCTGGCGCGCGAGTTCGGCATCCCGATCCGCTACGCCGGCATCGGCGAGCGCCCCGAGGACCTGCGCGTGTTCGACGCCGAAGCCTTCGTCGACGCGCTGCTGCCCGACGCGCTGGGCGCGCTGACGCGCGCGATGCCGATGCCGGCCGACTGCATGGACGACGCCGACCGTCAAGCCCGCCGGCATCGATGCGTCGCCGCTGGCCGCTGGTGGTGGCCGCGGCCACTGGCGCTGCTGCTGGCCGCCTGTGCTGGGCGTCGCGGCCGACCCAGGTGACCGGCGCTGGTGCTGGCCGGGTCGAGCGGCGCTGGGCCTGGAGATCACCGCCAGCGGGCGTCAGCGAATACCGGCTGCGCGGCACGCCGATGCTGGTGCTGCGCGACGTCGTCGCGCGCCTGCCCGGGCGGCGACGCCGTGCTGCGTGCCGAACGCATCTGCACTCTCGCTGCCCTGGTCGACGCTGCGCGCGCGCGGCAGCGAGCTCAGCGTCACGCGCGTCGAGCTGGACGCGCCGCAGCTGGACGTCGCCGCCCTGCAGCGCTGGCAGGCGACGCGACCGCCCGCGCAAGACGCGCGTGCCCACGTTGACCGAGGGCCTGCGGCATCGTGCGACGGGCGGCGTGATCGGCGGCGGCTGGTCGGTCGAGGGCATCGATGTCGAGCTGCCCCGCTTGCACCCGGACCGCCCGGTCGCAGGGCACGCTGCGCGGGCCGCTACCGTCAGCGGCGCGCATGCGCGTGCCGTTCGACGCTGCACGCGGCATTGACGCAGCCCGCGCGCGGCGCAGGCGCTCGGTCTGGCCGGGCAACATTCGCAGTGCAGGCCAGGCACCTGGCGCCTGCCGATGCAGCGTGACGGCTATCGGCCGCGCTGCACGACGGCGACGACGGCGTCGGGCCTGGACGCCCTGCGGTACGCGCGCCGATGCACGGTACGTCGGTAGCGCATGCGACGAAGCCGTTCGCGCTCGGACTGGGCGGGCCGGCTGCGCTACCGACGACGGGCGACCTGACCCTTGCGCCGGCTGGGCGTCGCCGTGCACGGCGACAGGCCTCCGATTCCGGTACTCGCATGGCGGGCGGCCGCCTGTCGCTGGACGATGCGCTGCGCACTCGCACTGGACGGCACGCTGGCCCGATGGCCGCAGGCATGGCCGGCATTGCCGCCAGCCGCTGGGCCAGTCCGACGTCGCCCCTGCCATTCGTGCTGCAGTACGGCGGCGCGCCCGACCTGTCGGCGACACCGCCGCTGCAGCTGCAGCCGATGACGGCACCCGGTTCGACGGCCGCTTCCGCCTGCCCGAGATGCTGGCGTGGATCGAGTGCGCGATACCGATACGCCGCTGCCGCCGCTGCCGGCCGGCTTCGAGCCGCGGCTGAGATCGCCGGCGCACGCTGCATGGCGTGGAGATCGATTCCAGGACACGCACGTCGATGACGCCGGTCGTGAACGCGCGCCGGCAATAAGCCCTCTCCGGAGAGAGGTTCGGGCGAGGTTCGGAGCGCGCGGACAGCGACGCACTCGTGCCGAATCCGCATTCGCCTTCCGGGCAGTTCCTGCCGGGTCCAGAACCAAGCTCCGACTTCGCCCCGCGCCTGCTGGCCTGGTTCGACCACCACGGCCGCCACGACCTGCCCTGGCAGCATCCGCGCACGCCCTACCGCGTGTGGCTGTCGGAAATCATGCTGCAGCAGACGCAGGTCAAGACGGCGACGCCGTACTTCGAGCGCTTCGTCGCCGCGTTGCCCGACGCTGCCCGACGCTGGCCGCCGCCCCGCTGCGACGAAGTGCTGGCGCTGTGGTCCGGGCTCGGCTACTACGCCCGCGCCCGCAACCTGCACGCGGCCGCGCGGCGCTGCGTCGAGCAGCACGGCGGCGACCTGCCACGCGACTTCGATGCGCTGACCGCCCTGCCCGGCATCGGCCGCAGCACCGCCGGCGGCGATCCTGGCGCAGGCCTGGGGCGAGCGCTTCGCGATCCTCGACGGCAACGTCAAGCGCGTGCTGGCGCGCTACCACGGCATCGACGGCTGGCCGGGCGTCCCGCGGTCGAAAAGCAGCTGTGGGCAGCTGGCGGTGCACACGTGCGCACCTGCCGCCGACTGCGCGCATGGCCGACTACACCCAGGCGCAGATGGACCTCGGCGCCACGCTGTGCACGCGCAGCAACCCGGCCTGCGTGCTGTGCCCGCTGCAGGCACGACTGCATCGCGCGCAGCGACGGCCGCGTCGACGAACTGCCCACGCCGCGCCCGGGCAAGGCGCTGCCGCGAACGCACGCGCGCTGGTGCTGCTGGCGCGAGAACGCCGCGGGCGACGTCCTGCTGCAGCGACGTCCGCCGACCGGCATCTGGGCATCGCTGTGGTCGTTGCCGCAAGCCGACGACGCATGAGCAGGCGCGCAGACTGGTTCGCGCGCGCATCTGCACGGCGACTACGACCAGCGCCGAGGCGCTGGCCGAAATCGACGCACGCCTTCAGCCATTACCGCCTGCACACTGCATCCGCTGCGCTGGCACGGCGCTCGTCGCCGCGCGACGCGCGTCGCGCGACAATGACGACCTGCGCTGGGTGCGCCCGCGACGAACTGGCGACGCTGGGCATTCCCGCCCCGATCCGCAAACTGCTCGAAGCCGCACCGCTGATCCCCACGCATAGGACCGACATGCCCCGCACCGTTTTCTGCGAATACGAACAAGCGCGAGACCGAAGGCCTGGATTTCGTGCCCTGGCCCGGCGAACTGGGCCAGCGCGTGTTCGCCCACATCGGCAAGCCGGCATGGGCGGCGTGGCTCGCGCACCAGACCATGCTGATCAACGAGAACCGCCTGTCGCCGCTGCGACCCCAAGCACCGCGCGTTCCTCGGAAGCGAGATGCAGAAGTTCCTGTTCGGCGGCGACGCCGAAAAGCCCGCGGGCTACGTGCCGCCGCAGGCGTCCTGAGCCGGTTACCCACCTGCCACTCCGACTGTTGTCATCCCGAGCATGGCGAGGGATCTGCTGCTGCCCTGCGTCGAAAATCAAAGAAGCCGGAAGCACACCCCTCCCTGCGCTCGGGATGACTCGGGGTGTCTATGAGGGTGCCCGCACCTTCAGCCGGATGCCCCCTGCTCACGCTCCACGGCATCCACACCCTCCCGCATGTCCCGCTCGGCCTGCTTCAGCGCCGCCGAATCGATCGGGCGGATCGCCTGGATGCGGCAGGGGATGCGCATCGAGTCGGTCCCCAGCACGCGCACATCGTCGAAGCGCGCGTGCACGCGGCCGAAGTGGTTGGTGACGGCGATGGCATGGGCGTACTCCAGGTCCATGCACGGGCCGTTCAACTCCAGCAGGTACGCCTGGTTGGGCCGCGTCCACAGGGCCAGCGCGCGGTCGCCCAGCGGCGTCCAGCCGCTGATGCGGCCGAAGTACTGGATGCTGTCGACCGGCTCGCCCGCATGCTGGCGGTACAACGCCAGCCGCTGCTCATCGCGCAACCCGGCGTCGGTGGCGCAACCCGACAGCGCGACCACGGCCAGTGCACCGGCCAGCGCGACCCGCGCGGCCGCAAGACCCCATGGTCGCTGGTGGGTTCGACGCTTCATCGCATGCCTCCTCTCGATACGTGGCGCGCGTTGCCGCAGTGGCCGGCACGCCGGCACCACAGCGTCACTCCTGCGAAACAACAGAGGTGCGCCGGCAGCGGAAGCGATTCGCGTCCGCCGACGCATGCGATGCGACACCGCGTCGCATCGCCGCGTACAGCCATCATGCGCCCCCTTTACTGCACGTTGCGTCGTCGCCAGCCCATCATTCAGTCCCGATGCGGCTTGCCAGTCCCTCGCCCGCTCCGTATGATGCCGCTCCTCGCACGGCCCGCCGTGTCGTGGCCGGGTAGCTCAGTTGGTAGAGCAGGGGATTGAAAATCCCCGTGTCGGGGGTTCGATTCCCTCCCCGGCCACCATTTGGTGGAAAGCGTGAGAACGAAGCCCCGCAAGGCCCTCGGCCAAGGCGGGGCTTTTGCTTTATGGACTGTATGCCTGCTGGCGCCGGGACCGGGTAATACCGGGGTAGCAGAGGCGGAAGTTGCCGGGCGGACTCAGAACTAGCTACAGTCGGAGCGGAGGCATTGGCCGGGCTTGGACGGGTTGCTCGTAATGCAGATGTGTGAACTTGAGTTCATGTGCTGATGTCCAACATCCAGCCGCAGGACCGATTCGGGGGTCACAATGAAAGTGCTATCTAGCAAAGCGACATTAAAGCGCGAAGTTGTCGACAAGCTCTTTGGGACACCCGAGGCTGCTCGAGAGACCACCCGAAAGATTCTTGAGCAGCGCGACCGGGTAGGCAACCGTGCTTACTCTTTCAAGAGTGCTGGAGTGACGGTCCGAACCTGCAAGCCCATTGGCGGCCATAGGAAGTAAGCGTGGGGCTGAGTCTTTCAGTCCTTGCCGCTCTAGTAATCATCCTTCCGGGGGCTGCGTTTGTTGTGGCCCTCTCGCGCTTGGCGAGCCCCACTACACCAACGACCCTAATTGACCAGCATGTAGGGGTGGGCCTCGCTCTCGTCGTAACGTCGACCATCCTGCTGCACGCCGCTTGGATTGCCCTATGGCAAAGCGTTGGCGCATGGGCAGGTCTACCAACTCCGAACGTCGGCTTTGCCTTGGCGCTTCTGTCAGGCGACATTGGCTCCTCGCTGACGGAGCAAGCAATTCGCTCCCTCAACAACTTCCCGATCTGGTCCGCTCTCTATTTCCTGTCGCTCATAGTGGTGGGATGGCTGGCAGGTCGGACTTTGAACCGCTCGCTCAAGCCGCGGAACTCAGCGAGTTGGTTTGACCTGCTTCGTCCGGGCGGGAGCGTCACCTTCGTTTGGCTCACCACCGATTTGAACATCGGCCCTCAGACGTACCTTTATGCAGGCGTGCTCCGCGAGTTCTCGGTGGCCAGGGATGGACGCCTTGAGCGCGTTGTCCTAGAGCATTCAGTGCGAAAGATGATGGATCATGCCCGGTCACCCATGCCGGACCAGCAGGATCTAGAGCTTGCCCCGGACCCGACGGTCTACGACGGATGGACCACGATCGCCGGAGAGTTCTGCGTCCTTCAGATGCACGGCGCCAATACCATCAATGTCGACTATCACTACGGCGATTGAGCCCGAAAGCTCGTGACCACGAGTCGTGCAACGCACTCAAAGGAAGTAAGCACCCTTGCTCGAGCTAAGTCGCCACCTACACTCGGCCACCCTTGACCAGTTGCAGCCCGGGACCTTCTTTTGGTTCAGCACGCGCCATGAAACGAAGCTGCGCCTCAGCCTTCTTATCGGCAAGAACGAGGTGTCACTGGAGTGGGTTGAGCTAGAAGGCGACCGCGCGTTGACCGTCTTCCAACGCAGGGCCGATGCGCGGACCCTGCCCAACGTCGTCCCTGTGCCGCTTGTCGCTATCAGCGTCGGACTTCCAGCTGCCCCCCGAACCTCCATGCAAACGGAAGCTGCTGGAAGCCTAGTGGTAACCCCTGATGGCCCTCACCTTGTATTAGATGGCAAGGATGGGCACGGCTTTTTTGCCCCCGTTTACCTGTCACTGAACAATTGGCAAATCAAGCAATACTTGTCGGACCAAGACCTAACGTTCACGTCGTGGCGCCTCTTGGGACGAAACGAGACGGACGACACGATCTGCTTGCTCGAGCGCAATTGGCCGGATTGAGTCGTACTAGCTCGGCCAATACGTATACGCGCCAGTCATGTTCGGCCTTCACTTGACTACTGTCGCGCCGTCGCCCCCTAACTCCGGCGCTTTTCGCCTTCAGTTTGATGGCCCGGGTCACTGGGCGCTCCGCCCGGCACGCATGTTGCCTGTCTGGGTAGACTCGCCCCGACACCGCAATGCCGGCCGCCATGCCCCTTGCCACGCCCCGCTCCCGACCGCTCCGACTGGCCGCCTTCGCGGTGGCGGCGTTGTTGCTGGTGGCGGTGGGGGTGGCGACGGCGTGGGGGATCCGCGGGTTCGCGCGCGGGGCGGAGTGGGTGGAGCATTCCTACCAGGTGATGGCCGCCATCGACGGGGTCGAAGGCGCGGTGCGCACGGTCGAATCCACCGCGCGCGGCTACCGGCTGACCGACCGGGCGGAACAGCTGGCCGAATACCTGGCTGCCGTACCGGTTGCGATGGCACAGGCCACGGCGCTGGAAACGCTTACCCGCGACAATCCGTCCCAGATCGGGCGCGCCCGCGAGTTGCGCGGAAGCGTGGAGGCGCGGCTTGCCGAACTGGGCACGCTGGTCGAACTGCAGAACGCCCGCGGCGCCGAACAGGCGCGGCTGTCCTCGATGGCCGGCATCGGGCGCGGCGAGGCGACGCGGCTGGCGTCGCTGGCCAGCCAGATGCGCAAGGCCGAACGCGCGCTGCTGGATGAGCGCCGCCGCGACACGCTGCTGCGGGCCAACCTGCTGATCGGCTTCGTGGTGCTGGGCATCGTGCTGCCGATGGCGCTGCTGGGCCTGCTGCTGTCGGGCCTGTTGCGCGAAACGCGCCGCAGCCGCTCGCTGGAACGGGAGGCCCGCCAGGCGATGCGCGAACTGGAGGCATCCGTCGAGGTGCGCGACCGGCTCTCGGAGCAGCGCCGCAGCCTGGGCGTCTACGCCGGTCTGCTGCAGAGCTGCCAGAACCTGGACGAGGCGATGACGATGACCGCGCATGTCATCGCCGAATTGCTGCCGCACGCCGGCGGCCGCTGCTACACCCTGCGCGCGTCGCAGAACCTGGCCGAAACCACCGCGCACTTCGGCCAGGAGCACATCCCCAGCGAGACGCTGCTGCAGCCGGACCACTGCTGGGCGTTGCGCCGCGGCCAGCCGCACCGCACCGGGCGCGGCCACGGCCACGTGCACTGCCGGCACCTCGCGGTGCAACCCGGGCAGTCCGACCACTGGACGCTGTGCGTGCCCCTGATGGCGCAGGGCACGTCGCTTGGCCTGTTGCACGTGGCCGCGCCGGATGCGGGCGACGGCCATGATGGCGATGTCGCCCTGCTGGAGGCCATCGCCGAGCAGCTGAGCCTGGCGATGGTCAACCTGCAGCTGCGCGAGACGCTGCGCGTGCAATCTCTGCGCGACCCGCTGACCGGGCTGTTCAACCGGCGCTACCTGGAAGAAAACCTCAGCCGCGAAATCCAGCGCTGCGAGCGGCGCGGCCTGCCGCTGTCGGTGCTGATGGTGGATGTCGACCACTTCAAGCGCTTCAACGACGAGCACGGCCACGCCGCCGGCGATGCGTTGCTGGCGCGTATCGGCCAGACGCTGGAGCAGCTCACCCGCGACGAGGACATCGCCTGCCGCTACGGCGGGGAGGAGTTCACCGTGGTGCTGCCCGAGACGGACACCGGATCCGCGCGGCGCCGCGCCGAGGAGATCCGCGCCGCCATCGCCGGCACCACCGTCACCCACATGCGCCAGACGCTGGGCCCCAACACGGCCTCGATCGGCATCGCCACGTTCCCCGGCGACGGCGACGCTCCGGCGCGCCTGCTGGAGGTCGCCGACGCTGCGCTGTACCGCGCCAAGGCGCAGGGCCGCGACCAGGTGGTGAAGGGCTGAGTCCTGCCGGCGGCCGGCCGGCGCGGCGCTGTGGTTCAATCCAGCGACCATTGACCGGGGAGTCCACCATGATCCGCATCGCCCGCCTCGCGCTTGCCGTGAGTGCCTTTGCCGCCGCCACCGCCGTGGCCGCCGAGCCCGTCGCCCTGCAGTGCGGCCGCCTGTTCGACGCCCGCGCGGGACGGATGCTGGATGCGCACACCGTGGTGGTGCGCGACGGCCGCATCGAGCGCGTGCAGGCCGGACGCACCGATGTGCCCGGCGTCGCGTCCATCGACCTCTCCGGCCACAGCTGCTCCCCCGGCTGGACCGACCTGCACGTGCACCTGGGCAGCCAGTCCAGCCCGCAGAGCTACTCGGAAGGCTTCCGGCTGGACCCGTCGACCATCGCGTTCCGTTCGGTCGGTTACGCGCGCAAGACGCTGCTGGCCGGCTTCACCAGCGTGCGCGACCTGGGCGGCGAAGTCAGCCCACACCTGCGCGACGCGATCAACCAGGGGCTGGTCGTCGGCCCGCGCATCTGGGCGGCGGGCAAGTCGATCGCCACTACCGGTGGCCATGCCGACCCCACCAACGGCCTGAACGACGCGCTGTCGCACCTGATGGGCCCGCCCGGCCCGACCGAAGGCGTGATCAATTCCCCCGAAGACGCCCGCCAGGCGGTGCGCCAGCGCTACAAGGAAGGCAGCGACGTCATCAAGATCACCGCGACCGGCGGCGTGCTGTCGTACGCGCGCTCCGCCGACGCGCCGCAGTTCACGGAGGACGAGATCCAGGCCGTGGTCGACGACCGCGAAGGACTACGGCTACAACGTCGCCGCCCACGCGCACGGCGAGGAAGGCATGCGCCGCGCGGTGCGCGGCGGGCGTGGACACCATCGAACACGGCACCTACATGAGCGACGAGGTGATGGCGCTGATGAAGCAGCAAGGGTACCTGGTACGTGCCGACCATCCACGCCGGCCGGTTCGTCGCCGACAAGGCGAAGATCGACGGCTACTTCCCGGAGATGGTGCGGCCCAAGGCCGAGCGCATCGGCGCGCTGATCCAGGACACCGCCGCGCGCGCCTACCGCAACGGCGTCAAGATCGCGTTCGGCACCGACATGGGCGTGGGCCCGCATGGCGACAACGCGCGCGAGTTCGTCTACATGGTCGAGGCCGGCATCCCCGCGGCGGTGGCGCTGCAGTCCGCCACCGTGCGCGCGGCCGAGGTGCTGGGCGTGGACGACCAGGGCGTGATCGAAGCCGGCAAGCGCGCCGACATCGTCGCCATGCCGGGCAACCCGGTGGACGACATCAACGCGGTGCTGGCCGTGGACTTCGTGATGAAGGACGGCGTGGTGCACGCGCGGCCCGAGGGCTGAGCGGCACTGCCGGTCCACTTCGACGCTGCGGCGCGGGCGGGCGCATCGGGGACCATGAATCGACCTGCCGGCGCTCCCGGCAGGCGGGACGTGCGCGATACCCCGTACCCGCTAGCGCCGCCCTGCGGCCATCATCGCCACCAGCCACGCCGCCATCGCGATGCGCTGGGACACCGGCGCGGGCCACCACGGCGTCGGCACCAGCACCATCAGCAGCACCAGGGCGCCGAGCGCGGCCTGCAACCAGACGAACCCGCGCCAGCCGGTCCTGCCCGCCAGACCGGCCGACAGCGCCGCCGCGCCCGGCACGAATGCCACCCACCACAACAGCCACGCCGTGGCGTGGCGCTGGCTGACCGGGCCATCGAGCGAATTGACGTCCAGCGGCAACACGCCCTGCGCGGCAAAGGCGATGCCCGATACGGCCAGCATCCAGCAGCCGATGCGCGCCGGCCACCGGGCGTCGTGCGGGAGGCGCGACCGCAACCGCACCGCGAGCAGGGCGCCCACCACGCCCGGCACGACGAACGCGAGCAGGTTGAACACGCCGGCATCGGGCATGCCGATCGCGCCCAGCAACCCCACCGGGTGCTGCAGGTGCGAGTACCCGTCCAGCGCCGCGGCAAAACCGGCTACCGCCCCCGCGCACAGCAGCGTGGCGAGCGTGCCCGCGTGCCGTGCAACCGCCTGCCTGCCGTCGTGTTGATTCATGCCCGCATGCTAGCGTGCGCCGGGCCGTCGAGCCCGCCGGTTCCGGCATGGCCCCGGTGGACCCGGTTGCAGTGACCGCCTGCCGCCCCCATCTGCTGCCAGTCCCCGAACGAGCGCCTCCCATGACCGCTGACACCGCCGCCCGCCACGTGTTCGACGCCACCGCCGACGCCTTCGAAACCCAGGTCCTGCAGAGGTCGTTGCAGGTGCCGGTCCTGGTCGATTTCTGGGCCGAGTGGTGCGGGCCCTGCAAGCAGTTGGGCCCGGTGCTGGAAAAGCTGGCGGCCGAGTACAACGGCGCCTTCGAGCTGGCCAAGGTCGATGTCGACAAGGAGCAGCAGCTGGCGGCCGCCTTCCAGATCCGCTCGATCCCGACGGTGATGCTGGTCAAGGACGGGCAGCTGGTCGACGGTTTTCCGGGTGCGTTGCCCGAGGGCCAGCTGCGCGAGTTCCTCAAGCAGCACGGCATCGAGCCGGCGCCGGCCGACGATGCCGCGGCGACTGCCGGGGGCGAGGCGGCACCGCTGGACCCGCACGCGGAAGTCGAGCGGTTGCGCGGCGAGATCGCCGCGGCGCCGGACAAGGACGAGCTCAAGCTCGACCTCGCACTGGCGCTGCTGCAGACCGGCGCCGTGGCCGAGGCCGCGCACGCTGCTCGACGGCCTGCCCGCCAACCTGTCCACCGACGAGCGCGCGCTGCGGGCACGGGCGCGGCTGGAGTTTCGCCGCGCTGCTGGACGGACGCGCCCCCGTGGCCGAGCTGGAGTCGCGGATCGCCGCCGATCCCGCTGACCTGCGTGCACGCCATCTGCTGGGCGCGCACCACCTGGTCGGCGACCGCGCCGAGGCGGGCCTGGAGCAGTTCATCGAGATGCTGCGCGCGCGACCGCGAGTTCGACGGCGGCCTGCCGCGCAAAACATTGATCGATGCCTTCCGCGTGATCGACGATGCGGACCTGGTGGGTCGCTACCGCCGCCGGATGTCGTCGCTGCTGTTCTGATCCCTGCGCCGTCCGGACACGGACGGCAGTTGACTGTACGCACGCGTATGGCAGGCTGGCCCGCCCTGTCCCGGCCCGCCCCCGCATGAAAGCCAGCACGTTCCGCCACCTGCTCAACTTCTGGCCGCCGTTCCTGTTCACCGGCATCCACGTCACCGAGATGTCGACGGACTACCGGCGCGCGCGGGTGGAACTGCGCATGCGGCCGTGGAACCGCAATTACGTCGGCACCCACTTCGGCGGCAGCCTGTTCGCAATGACCGACCCGTTCTGGATGCTGCTGGCGATGCGGTCGATCGGGCGCGACTACATCGTCTGGGACAAGGCCGGCGAGATCGAATTCGTCAAGCCCGGGCGCGGCACGGTGCATGCGGAGTTCGTGCTGGAGGATGCGGTGCTGGACGAGTTGCGCCAGGCCACGGCCGAAGGCGACAAGGCGCTGCGCTGGTTCGACACCGACGTGCGCGATGCCGATGGCGAGGTCGTTGCCCGCATCCGCAAGCAGTTGTACGTGCGGCGCAAGCGGGCGCGATGAAGCGGGTGCGCCCCTGCCGAGCAGGGCGCCTCACGTCAGTGCCGACCTGCGCGTAGCGGGCAGCGGGCTACCGATGCCCACGCGCCCGAAAAGCGGATTCCTCGCTGCCCCCTGCATGAAACGTGGCGCCCGGGATGACAACTGACGGATTCAATCCCGCAGGTGCCGTGGCAACGGCAGCCGGAAGGGCGCGGCCGCAGCGTCCGGCGACGCCACCTCCAGCGCCGCGCCATCGGCCACGATCGCCACCAGCCCCGTGCCACGAAGCGGTTCCGGTCGTGCCTCCAGCCGCTCGGCCAGGGGCTGCGGGCCACTGATGCCGGCCACACCCGTGTCGTGCAACCACGCCAGCGTCGCGGCCAGGCGCACCCGGTCGGCGAAGGCGTGCGCGCGCAGGCGGAAATCCGAATAGACCGGCGCCGCAGCGTCCATCAACGTGCAGCCGACCAGGTTGCGCACGCAATCCAGGCGCAGCGCCTGCATGAGGTCAGCACGCGTCGACGTGGGCCGGCGTCGCGGTTCCTCGCACGCCTCGTGCATCACGTGCGCCGTCAATGCATCAGTCATGTCGGCGCGGTAGAACAGCCCGGCCGCGTTCCCCCGTGCCTGCTCGTCGATCGCCGCGCGCGTCGCCGTGGTGAGCCGGTACTCGCCCCGCATCGCCGTGCAGGTCGACTGCTCGGCCGGTGACGGCGGCGCAAGCGCCGCGGTGCATGCACCGGGCAGGCGTGCATCGGCCGGCCACCGTTCCAGCATCTGTGCGAACAGCGCCATCTGCCCGTCTGCCACGCGCCACGCGGTGCCCTGGGCCAGCAGGGATTCGGAATGCGCCGCCAGCCCGCGCCAGTGGCCGATGTCGCGACAGACCTGCGACAGTGCCTGCTCCGGACTGCCCTGCACGAAACGCACGGCGCGGTCGTTGCGCAGCGCGATGCCCATGTCGCCCCAGGCGGCGTACAGCATGACGGCGCCCGGCACGGGCGAGGCGATGTGGCCGTAGCCCGACAGCCGCTCGACCCGGCCGATCCAGTCGCGATGCGATGCGACCCATCCCGCCGCGGCCGCCGGGTCGGCCTCCACTGCGGCAAGGCACGGCGCGTCGGCGCGGCACGGTGCGCGGTCCAGTTGCGGCTCGAACGCCTCGGCATGTCCTGCCAATTGCCGCTCGAAGCCTGGAGGCACGCCAGCACGGGCGGTACCGGTCGCAAGACCCTGCCACGGCCCCGGTTGCTCGAGTGCCGCCAGATCGGCCTCGTCCAGCCCGTAGCGGAGCAGCGTCATCGCCGCAAAGGCATTGCGCCCCGGCAGCGGCGCCGGCCGCTGCATCGCCTCCAGCGCCGCGCGCTGTGCCGGGCTGGCGCCGCGCCAGGCCGATGCGGCATAGACCGCGCCCGCCAGCAGCACGGCGCTTCCGAAAGCCGCCACCATCCACTTCACGCCCTGGTGCATCCTGCCCCCTCCATTCCGTTCAGCCACGCATCCTGTCGCAGCCTGCCAGGTCGCGCAAACGCGGTTGCGGTGTCAGCGCGCCGGGGTATCCTCGGATGTCCGCAACAGGGGGCGGTCCATGTCCAAGCTCGTCTCCGACGACGAACACGATGCACCACCGCTGCCGGTCATCGCCGGTTACCGGTTGCTGCGCATCATCAACCACGGCGGCATGTCCACCGTGTACCTCGCCGAGCAGATCGCCCTGTCGCGCGAGGTCGCGATCAAGGTGATGATGCCGCAGGCGCTGACCGACGAAGTCAGCCGCCGCCGCTTCGAGAACGAGGCGCGCACCATCGCGCGCCTGGAGCACCCGCACATCGTCGGCATCCACGAGGTCGGCCGCACCGCGCGACGGGCTGCCGTACTACTCGATGCCCTACATGCCGCGCGGCCACCTGGGCCAGCGCAACTTCCGCGACGCAGTGGCGGCCGGCGACGAACGCCGCGTGGTCGAGATCGCGCTGGCGCTGGCATCGGCGCTCGAATACGCGCATGCGCGCGGCGTGGTGCACCGCGACGTCAAGGCCGAGAACGTGCTGTTCGACGAGGCCGAGCGGCCGCATGCTGGCCGACTTCGGCATCGCGCTGCGGCGCGGCTTCGGCCCGCGCGTCACCTCGGCCGGCATGGCGGTGGGCAGCACCGCCTACATGGCGCCCGAGCAGGCGCGCGGCGAGACCGTCGACGGCCGCGCCGACCTGTACAGCCTGGCGTGCTGACCTGGGAAATGCTCGACGGCGACCTGCCGTACCAGCGCCGGCGATGCGCTGTCGATGGCGGTGATGCACGCGCAGGACCCGATCCCGAAGCTGCCGCCCGAGCTGCGGCACTGGCAGCGCTTCATGAACAAGCGCGCTCGCCAAGCAGGCATCGGCGCGGTTCCAGAACGTCGCGGAGCTGCGCGAGGCGCTGGCGAAAGCCACCGCCCGCCGCCCCGCTGCCCGGCATGGTGCCGCTGCGCCGCGCCACGGCGTCGCTGCGGCGCAACCCGAAGCGCGTGGCGATCGCCGCCGGCCTCGCCTTCGCGCTGGGCGCAGCCTGGGTGCTGTGGGACACGCGACGCCACCGGCGACGGCTTTTTCCGGGTACGCCGCTACGGGTGGCAGTGACGAACCACTGGCCACCGAGCAGGCCGATGTCGCCGAATCGATGCTGCGCCCGCTCCCCGAGGCACCGCTGCAGACTTCGCTGGAGAACGCGCGCCGCCAGATCCAGGCACGCAACCTGACCGACCCGAAGGCAACAACGCCTACGCCAGCGTGCTCGCGGCATGGCGGGTGGAACCGCAGCACCCCGACGTGCGCAGCGCGATCGGCGCGCTGACCGACGCCTTCGCCGGCGAACTGCTGCGCCACCTGCGCGACGGCACGCACCGATCGCGCGAAGCAGTACTACGACCACGTGCAGCGCCTGGCCACCACCACCGCCACCACCGACCCGAGTCGGTGCGCCGGATGCGCGGGAGATCGGCAAGCTGCCGGGCTGCAGCGCGCCGGCCAGGCCGTGGCCCGCCACGACGCCGATGCAATCAAGGCGCTGGCAACGTCGCGGCGAAGCGTTCGGACTGCCCAAGGCCACGGTCGATGCGCTGCGTGCGCGCGCCGATGCCGTCCCGAAGCAAGGGCCAGGCGCTGGCGGGCGATCCGCTGGGCGCGGTGGTGATCGACGAGCGGCCTGGCACTCGCCCGGCGGCCGGTGCCGCGCGGGACTACACGCGCTTTACCCAGGCCACCGGCCGCGCGGCCGCGCTGTGCCGCGAGCGTGCCTCGCGTGCTGCGCGTCATCAAGCCGCGCAGCTGGGAGGACCCCGGCTTCACGCAGGCCAGCAGCGACCCGGTGGTGTGCGTGTCGGTGGCGATGCCGAGGCCTTCGCCGCTGGTACAGCCGCGCAGCCGGCCATCGCTACCGCCTGCCCAATGCCGCCGAATCGCGGCAACGGCCGCGCGCCAGACCGGCAGTCGGGCGTGTCTCGCTGTGGCTCCGCGACTGCGGCCAGCGACTGCCAGCACCGCCTGGCCGCTGGGCGCGTCGTGGCGCAAGGCCGAGCGGCAGCGGGCGCTGACGGCCGCGCGCGGGTATGACGACGTGGGCTTCCGCCTGCTGCGCGAGCTGTAGCCGGCCAGGCCGCCCGATCGAGTCGCACCGGATAGGGCGCGCCCTGCGGAGCACGCCCTACAATGCGCGCCATGACGCCCGTCCCGCACCGCGCCAGCCTGCAACACCTGTTCCTCACCGGCCTGCTGACCCTGCTGCCGATCTGGCTGACCTGGGTCGTGGTGAAGTTCGTGTTCGTGCTGCTGTCCGACATCAGCCGGCCGCTGATCGGCCCGGTGCTGCAGAGCCTGGCCGGCACCGACCCGCCAACTGTCGGCTGGCTGACGCAGCCGTGGGTGCAGACCGCGCTCGCCCTTGCTCGCCACGGTGGCTGGTGATCCTGCTCTCGGGCGTGATGGCGCGGCGCGTGATCGGCCAGCGCATGCTGCGCTGGTTCGAGTCGCTGATCCAGCGCATTCCGCTGGCCAACACCATCTACGGCAGCGCGCGGCAGCTGCTGGACATCCTGCAGACCAAGCCCGACGGCACCCAGCGCGTGGTGCTGGTGGATTTCCCGCACACCGAGATGAAGTCGATCGGCTTCGTCACCCGCGTGCATCAAGGAACAGGGCACCGGCCGCGAGCTGGCCGCGGTGTACGTGCCGACCACGCCCAACCCGACCTCGGGCTACCTGGAAATCGTGCCGGTGGAGAAGATCACGCCGACCGACTGGACCGTCGACCAGGCGATGAGCTTCATCATCTCCGGCGGCGCGGTGTCGCCCGGACACCATCCCGTTCTCCCCGCCGGCGACGGGCGCGGCGACGGCGCCGTAGCGAGCCCGCCGCATTGGGGGTCAGCACCGCGGTGGCCATGCCGGACGCGGGGGACCACCGCATCAACTCCGGCGGCACGAGGCCACGGGCACACGCCCACGCGTCCCGCGATGACCGCGACTGCGTCAGGGACTGCATCGCAATGTCCAGGACGCCCAGTGCGTCGCATCCACAATGACCTTCGGCCCATGCCGGCCACCGCGAGGCCGGCGAGGCTCGGGGGCCTGCTGTGCCGGCACCGCCGGCGCGACCCTTCATGACGCCCATCCACTCCGGAGAACGCGATGTCGCCTGCTTCCGCCCGCTCTACCCCCTCTGCCCGTCGTTCGCTCGCCCCCGCCCTGCTCGCCCTGGCGCTGACCACGGTGCTGGCGGGCTGCGCGACCACCGCGTCGGCGCCCGGCGCCGCTGTGCCCGCGGGCGACAGTGCCCAGGCCAGCGCCAAGGCCCAGCGCCTGGACGCGCTGTATGCCCAGTACTGGGAAGAGTCGCTGAAGCTCAACCCGATCCAGGCCACCTTCCAGGGCGACCCGCGCTACAACGACCAGCTGCCGGATTTCGGCTCGGCCGAATACCGCGCAGCAGACGCACGACTTCAACCAGCGCTGGCTGAAGACCATCGAGGCGTCGGTCCGCGACGGCCTGCACGGCCAGGACCTGCTGAGCTACGAGATCTTCGTGCGCGACGCCGAAGAAGTCGCTGGAAGGCCGAACAGTTCCCGGCTGGATGCATGCCGGTCAACCAGTTGGGCAGCTTCGCCAGCTTCGCGGTGCAGCTGGGCTCGGGCACCAGCGCGCAGCCGTTCAAGACGGTCAAGGACTACGACAACTGGCTGGCGCGCGGCGACGCGCTGCCGGCGCTGTTCGACACCGCCATCGCCAACATGCGCGAAGGCATCAAGGCCGGCGTGGTGCAGCCGCGCGCGCTGATGGTGAAGGTGATGCCGCAGCTGGACGCGCTGATCAAGGACAAGCCGGAAGACACGCTGTTCTGGGGCCCGATCAAGAACCTGCCCGCAGACTTCTCCGACGCCGACAAGCAGCGCCTGACCGCGGCCTACCGCAAGCATGATCGGCGAGCAGCTGATGCCGGCCTACCAGCGAGCTGCGCGCCTTCATCGACGACGAATACCTGCCCAGGCCACGCGCGACAGCGTCGGCCTGGACAAGCTGCCCGACGGCGCAGGCCTGGTACGCGTTCAACGCGCGCAACAGCACCACCACCGACCTGACGCCCGGCGCAGATCCACCAGATCGGCCTGGACGAAGTCGCGCGCATCCACGGCGAGATCCGCAAGGTGATGGCAGCAGGTCGGCTTCAAGGGCTCGCTGCAGGACTTCTTCAAGTTCATGCAGAACGACCCGCGCTTCAGCTTCAAGAACGAGGACGCGCTGCTCGACGCACTACCGCGCGCTGGAAGCGAAGATCAACCAGCAGATCCCCGAGCAGTTCTCGCTGACGCCCGAAGGCGCCGTTCGAGATCCGCCCGGTCGAGGCGTTCCGCGCCAAGTCCGCGGCCGGCGGCTCAGTACCAGACGCCCGAGCGAGGACGGCTCGCGTCCCGGCATCTTCTACGTCAACACCTACGACCTGCCCACGCGCAAGACCTGGGACGCCGAAGACCTGTACCTGCACGAGGCCATCCCGGGCCACCACTTCCAGATCGCGCTGCAGCAGGAGCTGACCGAGCCTGCCGGCGTTCCGCCGCTTCGGCGGCGAGACCGCCTTCGCCGAAGGCTGGGGCCTGTACGCCGAATCGCTGGGCAAGGACGCTGGGCGTCTACACCGATCCGTACGACTACTTCGGCTACCTGCAGAACGAACTGTGGCGCGCGATCCGCCTGGTCGTCGACACCGGCCTGCACAGCAAGGGCTGGACCCGCGAGCAGGTGATCGAGTACATGCTCGACAACTCGGCCGAGAGCGAAACCCAGGCCACCGCCGAAGCCGAGCGCTACATCGCCATCCCGGGCCAGGCGCTGGCGTACAAGATCGGCGAGCTGAAGATCCAGGAGCTGCGCGCCAAGGCCGAGAAGGAACTGGGCGACGAAGTTCGACGTCCGCGAATTCCACGCCGAAGTGCTGAAGGACGGCTCGGTGCCGCTGGACGTGCTGGAAGCCAAGATCGACCGCTGGATCGCCGCGAGAAGGGCTGACACCGGGAACCATGTCCGATCGACGTGAAGGGCCGGCCACTGCCGGCCCTTCGTCGGTGCCGCGTGGGCCTTGGGCCGACGCTCGCACGCGGTCGCAAGAACAGATCTGGCGCATCGCACGCTGCGCGGAAGCGAAAAAAAAGGCCGGCTTCGCTGCCGGCCTTTTGTCGCATTACGTCAGACGCGCTGATCACGCACCCGCATCCCGACGCGCACCGCCGCCGGCGCCGCTGCTGCGGTGCTGCTTCGGACCGGCGTGCGCGTGGCGCGTGCGCCGGCTTGCCGTGCGGGCGGTGGGCCGGCTTGCGCGGCGCCGTTGGTTCGCGGCCGGCGCGCGCGCGCGGTTCGGGATCGGCGGTATCCAGGCGGATCGGACGGCTCGGCGCGTAGCCCCGACTTCGCGCCATCTCGATGTCGGCCTTGAGCACGCGCTGGATCTGCGCGCAGCAGGCTGCCCTCGTCCGGCGACACCAGCGAGATCGCCTCGCCGCTGGCGCCGGCGCGGCCGGTGCGGCCGATGCGGTGCACGTAGTCCTCGGCGACCATCGGCAGGTCGAAGTTGATCACCAGCGGCAGCTGCGGGATGTCGAGGCCGCGCGCGGCGACGTCGGTGGCGACCAGCACGCGCGCCTTGCCCGACTTGAAGTCGGCGCAGCGCCTTCAGGCGCTGCGCCTGGCTCTTGTTGCCGTGGATCGCGACGGCGCTGATGCCGGCCTTCTCGAGCTGCTCGGCCAGGCGGTTGCAGCCGTGCTTGGTGCTTGCCGAACACCAGCGATCTGGTCCTGCCAGCGCTGGCTGAGGATGTCGACCAGCAGGTCGCGCTTGCGCGCGCCGTCGACCGGGTGCGCGCGGTGCGTGACCGTGCTCGGCGACGGTGTTGCGCGCGGCGACCTGCACTTCGCGCGGGTCGCGCATGAACTCCAGCGCCAGCTTCTTGATGCTGTCCTCGAAGGTGGCCGAGAACAGCAGCGTCTGCCGCTTGCGCGGCAGCTGGTCGAGGATGCGCTTGATCGCGGGCAGGAAGCCCATGTCGAGCATGCGGTCGGCTTCGTCGAGCACCAGGATCTCGACGTCGCCGAGGCTTGGCGGTGCCGCGCTCGAGGTGGTCGATCAGGCGGCCCGGGGTGGCGACGAGGATGTCGACGCCGCGACGCAGCGCGTCGATCTGCGGGCCCATGCCGGCGCCGCCGTAGATCACGGTGGATGGCCAGTGCGCAGGTGCTTGCCGTAGGCGCGCAGGCTGTCGTGCACCTGCACGGCGAGTTCGCGGGTCGGGGTCAGCACCAGCGCGCGCGGCTTGCGCGGGCGCCGCTGGACGGCGGTCTGCGTGGACAGGCGCTGCAGCAGCGGCAGCGCGAACGCGGCGGTCTTGCCGGTGCCGGTCTGGGCGCCGCCCAGCAGGTCGTGGCCGGCCAGCGCGAGCGGGATCGCCTCGGCCTGGATCGGGGTCGGGCGTGTCGTAGCTCCGTTCGGCCAGCGCGCGCAGCAGCGCGGGCGAAAGCCCGAGGGATTCGAAAGACATGTGGTGGAACTCCTTGGTCGCGAGCCGACGTCCACGAGCGGACGGCGATATGTCGCGGAGTGACCCGAAGCGTTCCCTTGAACCGCGCCACGAGTATTCGAATTTGACGGCTGCCGGATGCTCCGGGCCGTGTCTGCGCGACGAAAGACGTGCGGGATAAAGGCCGCGATCGGCGGCCCAATGCTGGCTGGTGCGAGCGGCGGGCATACCTGGGAAACGTACCCTTGCGGGGAGGCAGCCGTGCGCTGAACGGGGCGAAGTGTAGGCGATCCACCGCGCCGGCGCCATCGGCGCGCACGCGCGCATTCAGTTCCGCCTGTCCGGTTAGGCCCGTTCAGGTCCGCCCGGTCAGCCCACCGCCACGCCCAGCAGCGTCACCCAGCCGATGGCGAACACCAGCAGCAGTGCGATCCGGCGGAATGCCGACTGCGGCACGCGGCGCAGCACGCGCCGGCCCAGCCACGTACCGGCCAGGGCAACGATCGCCAGCCACGGAATCCACGCCAGGTCATGGCCGTGGATGTAGCCATTGCGCCAGTAGACCACCGCGCGGCCGAGGTCGATGCCCATGTCGATGGCCGCCGACGTCGCCACGAACACTTCCTTGGGCAGGCCGAACGCGGCCAGCGCCAGCCCGCGCACGGCCCCGCCCGTGCCGACCAGTCCGGCCATGCCGCCCGACAGCGCACCCGCCACCACCGCATGCGTCGTGGTGGGCGCGAACGTCGCCTCGGGCCGCCACAGCAGCCACCCGCTCAGGCCGATCAGGAAGACCGCCAGCAGCCGCTCCAGCCACACGGTGTCGACCAGTGTCCCGGCCAGCCCGCCCAGGATGGCGAACAGCACCGACGGCACGCCCAGCCGCACCAGCAGGCGGCGGTCGATGCCGGCCCGGAACAGGCCGAGCTTGCTGAGGTTGCTGGCCAGGTGGAACAGCGCCGTGATGCCCAGCACGGATTGGAAGTCGAAGAAGAAGTTGGCGATCGGCACGAAGAACACGGACGAACCGAAGCCGCCCACGGTGCCGGCGATTTCCGCCAGCAGCGCCAGCGCTAGGAAGAGCAACGCCCGCTCCACTCCCATCGGCCACCTCCCGCTGCGCAGTACCGGCACCGTAGCCAGAATTCGCCCCCGGCGTCATGACGTTCGACACCCCCGGACCTGCGCGATCAGGTTCAAGATGCGGCGACCGTCCCGCCCTGCCCCGCTCCGGGGCTTCCTTCCACACTTGCATCCCACGCGCCCTCGCGGCCGGAGAACCACGTGAATCCGAGCGTCCCCAAAGCCCTCCTGCTGTCGCTGGCCATTGCCGCTGCCATGGCCGGTTGCAACCGCACCGGCACCCCCGAAGCCGCGGCCGCCGCCCCGACCGCCGCGCCGGCACCGCGCTTCACCATCGACGACAGCAACCTGCCGCCCATCAACCGCTTCGCCCAGTCCGACCTGGACCCCTCGATCAACGCCTGCACGGACTTCAGCGCGCACGTCAACGGCAAGTGGCTGGCCGCCAACGCCATCCCCGGCGACCGCACGTCGTGGGGCGCGTTCGAGATGCTGGACGAGCGCTCCAAGGCGATCCAGCGCCAGCTGGCCGAGCAGGCCGCCGCGCGCGGCGATGCGAGCGGCGTGGAGAAGATCGTCGGCGACCTGTGGACCACCGGCATGGACGCGCAGGCCATCAACGCCGCCGGCATCACGCCCCTGAAGGGCCACCTGGACGCGATCGCCGCGCTCGACACCCCCGACGCGGTGGCCGAGTACCTGCGCACCAGCGCCGCCAAGGGCCAGAACGTGCTGTTCGGCTTCGGCCCGGAAGCCGACTTCAAGGACTCGGCCAACAACATCGCCTATGCGGTGCAGGGCGGCCTGGGCCTGCCCGACAAGACCTACTACACCGACGCCGACAAGGCCGACAAGCTGGCCGCGTACGAAAAGCACGTCGCCCGCGTGCTGGAGCTGTCGGGCGTGCCCGCGGCCGATGCCGCTACCCAGGCGGCCGGCGTGGTCGCGTTCGAAAAGCGCCTGGCCGCCGTGTCGAAGTCGCAGGAGGAAATGTCGCGCGACGTGTCGCTGTACTACAACCCGGTCACGCCGGCGCAGGCCGACGCGTTGACGCCGAACTTCAGCTGGACCCGTTTCTTCGAGTCGCAGGGCGTGCAGGCGCCGGCGATGTTCTCGCTGGCGATGCCCGACTTCCACAGGCAGGTCAGCACGATGCTGCAGGACGTGCCGGTGGCGCAGTGGCAGAGCTATCTGCGCTTCCACACCGTGGACGGTGCCTCGCCGTACCTGTCGGATGCGTTCGTGCAGGCCAACTACGACTTCTACAACAAGACCATGCGCGGCCAGAAGGAGCTCAAGGAGCGTGGCAAGCGCGTGCTCGACACCATCGAGAGCCAGGCCGGCGAAGCGCTGGGCCAGCTGTACGTGGACGTGGCCTTCCCGGCCGACTCCAAGGCCAAGATGCAGGCGCTGGTGGACAACCTCAGCGCCGCGCTCAAGCCGCGCATCGAGAACCTGGACTGGATGAGCGAGGAAACCAAGGCCAAGGCCATGGCCAAGTGGGAGACGTTCACCCCCAAGATCGGCTACCCCGACAAGTGGCGCGACTGGGCCGGCCTGGCCACCACGCGTGACAGCTACATCGGCAACGTGCTGGCCGCGCAGGAGTTCAACTACAAGTGGCAGCTGTCCAAGATCGGCAAGCCGGTGGACAAGACGGAGTGGGCGATGAGCCCGCAGACGGTCAACGCCTACTACAACCCCCTGCAGAACGAGATCGTGTTCCCGGCCGCCATCCTGCAGCCGCCGTTCTTCGACCCCGACGCCGACGAGCCGCTCAACTACGGCGGCATCGGCGCAGTGATCGGCCACGAGATGATCCACGGCTACGACGACCAGGGCAGCCGCTTCGGGCCCAGCGGCAACTTCGAGAACTGGTGGACCGACGCCGACGCCAAGGGTTTCAGCGGCCTGACCGGCAAACTGGTGGAGCAGTTCAACGCCTATGAGGCCGCGCCGGGCAAGAAGGTCAACGGTTCGCTCACCCTGGGCGAGAACATCGCCGACCTGGGCGGCCTGGCGGTGGCGTACGACGCGATGAAGAAGGCGACCGGGAGCAGCCCGGACCCGAAGACGGAAGGCATGAGCCGCGACCAGCGCTTCTTCGCCAACTGGGCCACGGTGTGGCGCCGCAACTTCACGCCTGAAGAGCTCAACGTGCGCCTGGCCACCGACCCGCACGCGCCGGCCAATTTCCGCGCAATGGGCGCGCCCAGCAACCTGCCCGCGTTCGCGGCCGCCTACGGCTGCAAGGCGGGCGATGCGATGGTGCGCGGTGGCAACTCGCAGGTCGTCATCTGGTAACACGCGGCGGCGGGCCCGCCCGCGATCCGACAACGCCGCACGAAGGCCCGGGCATGTCCCGGGCCTTCGCGTTTCCGGTACCGCACCCGTCGCGTGCCACGTCTCCGCAAGGTGACCGCGTTCATGGCGCCCGTCCGGCCGCTTGCTAGACTCCCGCGGTCATCCAGATGGAATCCGCGATGCCCCGCCACGTCCTGCGCCCCCTTGCCTGCGCCCTTGCCCTCACCCTGGCTTCGGCCGTACCGCCGGCCGCCGCCCAGGCCGCCAAGCCGCCCGCGGCCTGCACCGACTTCTACAGCTTCGCCAATGCCGACTGGCTGCAGAACAACCCGCTGCCGGCCGGCGCGCACAGCGTGTCCGCACTGGGCCAGCTGACCGACCGCGCACGCCACCAGCAGGTCGAGCTGCTCAACGCCGCGATGCAGTCGCCGCAGGGCAATGTCCAGCAGCTGCTGGGCGACTTCTGGGCCAGCGGCCTGGACGAGGCCGCGGTCGAGCGCGACGGCGCGCAACCCATCGCCCCCCTGCTCCAGCGCATCAACTCCATCCGCCGCCATCGCGACATCGCTCCGGCCATCGCCGCGCTGCACCAGGTCGGCATCCCGGTGGCGTTCAACTTCAGCGCCGACGTCGACCTGCGCGACCTCAAGCGCCACATCGGCTACTTCAGCCAGGGCGGACTGGGCCTGCCCGACCCGGCCTACTACACCCGCACCGACGCGCCCACGCGCGAACTGCTGGGCCAGTACACCGCCTATGTCCAGAAGATCCTCGCCCTGTCCGGCACCCCGGACAAGGACCTGGCCGCGCAGGCGCAGCTCGTGGTGGACCTGGAAACCCGCATCGCGCAGGTGACCCGTCCGCTGCCGCAGTTGCGCGACCCGCGCAGCAACTTCGCACCGGTGGCGGTCGAAGGCCTGGACGCCACCTATCCCAACCTGCGCCTGGGCGCGTTCCTGCAGGCGCAGTCGATCACCGACGACACCGTCTCGATCGCCAACCCCGAGCTGTTCGCCCAGCTCGACGCGCTGGTGCGCCAGCTCAAGCCCGACCAGTGGAAGGCCTACCTGCGCTGGCGCGTGGGCGATGCGATGGCGCCGTACATGGCCCGCGCGTGGCGCGATGCCAGCTTCGATTTCCGGGGCCGCGTTCTCGAGGGCCGCACCGCGCCGCTGCCGCGCCAGCAGATGGTGCTGGACGCCATCAACCTTGCGGCCGGTCCGATGCTCGGCCGCGAATACGCCAACCGCTACGTTCCGGCCGACAACAAGGCGCGCGCGCAGGAAATCGCCACCGCCGTGCGCAACGCCATGGATGCCGCGCTCGACCGCGACACCCGCCTGGGGCCGCAGGCCAAGGCCGAGGCCAAGGCCAAGCTGGCGGCGATGAAGATCGAGGTCGGCACGCCCGCGCGGGACCTGGACTACACGATCCAGCCGATGGGGCGCGGCAGCTTCGGCGGCAACATGCTGATCGCCTCCACCTGGCACCGCGCCCAGGAAATGCGCCGCATCGGCGAGCCCAACGCCGACCGCCGCTGGAACGTGCTGCCGCAGCAGCCGGCGCTGGCCTACGACATCGCACAGAACCGCCTGATCGTCACCGCCGCCATGCTGCAGCCGCCGGTGCTGGACATGGCGCGCGATGCGGCCGCGCAGTTCGGCAGCTTCGGTGCACTGGTCGGCCACGAGATAAGCCAGGCCTTCGACGGCCGCGGCCGCCTGGTGGACGCGCGCGAACAGGTCCGCGACTGGTGGACCCCGGCCGAAGCCGCCGCGTGGGACACGCTGGGCAACCGGGTGGTGGTGCAGTACGGCGCGCTGCCCTATCCGATGCTGGATGGCATCCGCCTCAACGGCAACCAGACGCGCGACAAGAACATGGCCGACCAGGCCGGTGTCGAGCTGGCGTGGGCCGCATTCCAGACCGCCCGCCCCGGCGTCGCCAAGGAGGCCCGCGAGGACTTCTTCAAGGGCTGGGCATCGGTCTGGGCCGAGCACATGAGCGCGGATGAGGCCACCCGTCGTGTCGCCAGCGGCGTGCACGCCCCGGGCCAGTGGCGCACCAACGGGCCGCTGATGAACCTGGCCGCCTTCAGCGAGACCTTCGCCTGTCGCGCCGAACACGCCGATGCGTCCCAAGGACGACGAGCGCGTGGTCTTCTGGCCCTGACCACGCGCGGCCTGCACCACGGAAAACGGCGCGGTCACCCGCGCCGTTTTCTTTTGGTAATTCCCGGCATTGTCATCGCGCTTTGTTACCCGGCTTTTGTCACCCCGGATGTGCCATCCCTACCTTGTCATCCCGGGTGCAGCGAGGGACCTGCTTATGCGTCTCCCGGTGATAAACCTGTGTTCGTCCGGCGATACAGCAGATCCCTCACGAGGTTCGGGATGACACGTGTGGCCGGAATGGCATGGTGTTCTTCGGGATGACAGGCGTGTCTCAACGGACAATCCGCGGCCGCGGCGGCTTGCGCCGGCCGAACGGCGGGTGCCCGCGCCAGTAGCGGATCAGCAACCAGCCGAACAGCATCCCGCCCAGGTGCGCGAAGTGCGCCACGCCCGGCTGCAGCCCGGTGAAGCCCAGCAACAGTGCTATCGCGCCGTAGACGATCACCAGCGTGCGCGCCTTCATCGGGATCGGCGGGATCAGCAGCATCACCCGCTGGTGCGGGAACAGCATGCCGTACGCCAGCAGCAGCCCGAAAACGCCGCCCGACGCACCCAGCGTCGGATAGGCCGGCCCGCCCTGGGACATCGTCCACGCGCCCACCGCAAGCTGGCACAGCGCCGCGCCCACCACGCACACGGCATAGAAGGTCAGGAAACGCTTCTGCCCCCACGTGTGTTCCACCGGCGCACCGAACATCAGCAGCGCCAGCATGTTGAACAACAGGTGCGCGATATCGCCATGCAGGAACGCGTACGTCACCAGCTGCCACGGCATGAAACCGCCACCCCCAGCGGCCACAGCATCAGCGGGCCCAGCGCAGCCCGTTCAAGCACGAGTTGGAGCAGGAAGGCGGCGCCGTTGGCGATCAGCAGGGCCCGCGTGACGGGCGGCAGGTTGGAGAACATTTCGACTCCCGGGGGACGCGCCATGGTAGCCGCTGCGATGCCGCCCATGCTTCACGTCGCGGTCGCACGCGCGTGTCGGCAAATCCGTCCAGGGACGTCAGGGCTGGCCCCAGACCTGCTCGTCGAGGTTGGCCGTGGCGCGCTGGCCCCGCACCCGGCCCTGTTCGACCCGCACCCCCTCGGCGCGAAGCCGGCGGGCCTGCTCGCGGTACGGTGCGGAACCGTCCGCAAAGGCGATGCGCCCGTCCGAGCGCAGCACCCGGTGCCACGGCAGCGCCGGATCGGTATTGTCGGCCAGCAGTCGCGCCACCCATCGCGCGCGGCCCGGCAGCCCGGCGCGGCGTGCCACCTCGCCATAGCCGGCGACCTGCCCGGCCGGTATCGCCCGCACCGCCGCCAGGATGCGTCGCCCAGCGTCGGCGGAGTCGTGACCGGTGCCCATGGCGGGTAGGATACGGGCCTGCCCCACGCGAATGGAGACGCCCGTGCGCAACTTCGAGTCCATCCGTCGCCACGTCAAATCCGCCGGTTACCAGCTGACCATGCAGGACGACGAGGTGATCTGCATCGAACTGTCGCTGGACAAGGGCACCCGCCACCAGGCCATTTTCCTGTCGGAACTGGACGACGACGACGGCCGCCCCTACCTGCGCGTGAGTACCGCCGTGGCACCGACCACCGGCCTGGATGCCCGCCGCTCGCTGGTGTTCAACTGGCAGAGCCGCGTGGGCTACCTGGCCATCGGCGACCTGGACGGCGTGCCCTACCTGCAACTGTGCGAGAACCGCCCCTACGATGGCCTGGACGGCGCGGAGATCGATCGCCTGATCCTGGAGATCGGCGGCCTGGGCGACCGCATGGAGCGCATGCTTTCGGCGGGTGGCGACCTGCTCTGACCGCAGGCGCGCATGCGGGCGGGATGCCGCAATGAAAAAAGGCCGCCCCGCAAGGGACGGCCTTTTCGATGTCTGGTGGGCGGTACAGGGTTCGAACCTGTGACCCCTACCATGTCAAGGTAGTGCTCTACCGCTGAGCTAACCGCCCGTTCGCCGTCAGACACCCCGGCGAGGGGCGCGCAGTGTAGCCCGCGCCGTCGCGGCAGGCCTGCTGGCGACAATGCCGGCCGCCATCGGCGCGGGACTGGCCCACCGGCCCATCAGCGCAGCGCACGTCCTTGCATCTTCGCGGATCTCGTCGCGCACGGCCGCGGCCTCCTCGAACTCCAGGTCGCGCGCGTGCTGGTACATCTGCTGCTCCAGCTCCTTGAGCCTGCGCGGCGACCTGCGCCGGGCCGAGCGCGGCGTAGTCGGCCGCGGTCTCGGCGACCTCGCGTGCGCCTTGCCGCGGCCCTTGCCCGTCTCGGCTCCGGCTCGGCGCGCGCGCCTTCCATGATGTCCATGATCGGCGCGCACGACCGATCGCGGCGTGATGCCGTGCTCGGCGTTGTATTCGACCTGCTTCTGCGCGGCGGCGGTCGGTCTCGTCGATCGCCGCCTGCATCGAGTTGGTGATCGCGGTCGGCGTACAGGATCGCCTTGCCGCGCAGGTTGCGCGCGGCGCGGCCGATGGTCTGGATCAGCGAGCCGGCCGAGCGCAGGAAGCCTTCCTTGTCGGCATCGAGGATCGCCACCAGCGACACCTCCGGCATGTCCAGGCCCTCGCGCAGCAGGTTGATGCCGACCAGCACGTCGAACTTGCCCAGGCGCAGGTCGCGGATGATCTCCACGCGCTCGACCGTGTCGATGTCCGAGTGCAGGTAGCGCACCTTGACGCCGTGCTCGCCCAGGTATTCGGTGAGGTTCTCGGCCATGCGCTTGGTCAGCGTGGTGACCAGCACGCGGTCGCCCATCGCGACGCGCTCGTTGATCTCGCGACAGCAGGTCGTCGACCTGCGTGCGCCACCGGGCGGATCTCGACCTGCGGATCGATCAGGCCGGTCGGGCGCACCACCAGCTCGACCACCTGCGCCTTCGCGACTTCTCGCAGCTCGTACTGGCCCGGCGTCGCCGAGACGAAGATCGCTGCGCGGCGAGCGCCGCTTCCCATTCCTCGAACTTCAGCGGCCGGTTGTCGAGCGCCGACGGCAGGCGGAAGCCGAACTCGACCAGCGTCTCCTTGCGCGAGCGGTCGCCCTTGTACATCGCGCCGATCTGCGGAATGGTCACGTGCGATTCGTCGACCACCAGCAGCGCGTCCGGCGGCAGGTAGTCGAACAGGCACGGCGGCGGCTCGCCCGGCATGTGCCCGGTGAGGTGGCGCGAGTAGTTCTCGATGCCGTTGCAGTAGCCGACCTCGGCCATCATCTCCAGGTCGAACTGCGTGCGCTGCTCCAGGCGCTGCGCCTCGACCAGCTTGTTCTGCGCGTACAGCTGCTCCAGCCGCTCGCTGCAGCTCGACCTTGATCGTCTCGATCGCGTCGAGCACGCGTGCGCGCGCGTGGTGACGTAGTGCGACTTCGGGATAGATCGTGTAGCGCGGCAGCTTGCGCAGCACCTCGCCGGTGAGCGGATCGAACAGCGACAGGTTCTCGATCTCGCCGTCGAACAGCTCGATGCGCAGCGCCTCGATGTCGCGACTCGGCCGGGATGCACGTCGATCACCTCGCCGCGCACGCGGTAGGTGCCGCGGCGCAGCTCGTAGTCGTTGCGCGTGTACTGCAGCTCGGTCAGGCGGCGGATCAGCTCGCGCTGGTCGATGCGCTCGCCGCGCACCAGGTGCAGCACCATCCGGAAGTATTCGTTCGGGTCGCCCAGGCCGTAGATCGCCGACACCGTGCGCGACGATGATCGCGTCGCGCGCGCTCCAGCAGCGCCTTGGTCGCCGACAGGCGCATCTGCTCGATGTGCTCGTTGATCGAGCTGTCCTTCTCGATGAAGGTGTCGCTGACGACGGGACGTAGGCCTCGGGCTGGTAGTAGTCGTAGTAGCTGACGAAGTACTCGACCGCGTTGTTCGGGAAGAACGCCTTGAACTCGCCGTACAGCTGCGCGGCCAGCGTCTTGTTCGGCGCCATCACCAGCGTCGGCTTCTGCACCGCCTGGATCACGTTGGCGATGGTGTAGGTCTTGCCCGAGCCGGTCACGCCGAGCAGCGTCTGGTGCGCCAGGCCGGCCTCGAAGCCCTGCGACCAGCTGCTCGATCGCCTGCGGCTGGTCGCCGGCGGGCTGGTAGGGCGAAACCAGTTGGAACCGCCCCCCGGAGGGCGCGACCAGCCCGCTCGAGGTGTCCGTGGGGGCGTTGTGCTCGATGTCGTTCATGCATCCCGGCCTGCGCGGCCGCCTGTGCGTGGATCGAAAGATATGGGGCCGGGCGCGGTGTTTCCCTACCCGCCCCGCAGGCGCCCGCCGATGCCGGCCGAAAGCACCTTCGCGGAGCCTGTCGGCCTGCTTGGAGGAGCGCCATGGGCAAGGTTGCCGGATTCAGCGTGATGGAGGCGCTCGTCGCCACCTCGGTCGTGTCGATCGTGCTGGCGGTCGGCCTGCCGGCGTTCCGGGCGACCGTGGAGCGCACGCGCAGTGCCGGGGCCTACCACGCCGTCACCGCCTCGCTGATGTCCGCGCGGCAGGCCGCGATCATGCGCCGCATGCCCGTCACCGTCTGCCCCAGCCACGACGCCCGCACCTGCCGCGGCGACCGCGACTGGAGCGATGGCTGGATCCTCTTCCTCGACCCGGCGCGGACCGGAACCCCGGCCAATGCCGCCGACATCCTGCGCAGCAGCGACGGCCCCGGGCGCGGCATGCAGCTGACCAGCTCCGTGGGCCGCCACCGGGTGCGCTACCTCCCCGACGGCTCCGCGCGCGGCACCAACCTTACCCTGCGCCTGTGCTCGCGCGATGCCGGTACCGAGCTGGGACAGGTGGTCGTCAACAACGGCGGGCGGGCGCGCACGGTGCGGCACCGCCGGCCGCCGGCATGCGGGATGTAGACGGGCTCGGCTACACGCCGCGCCCGCATCCACCGAGCCCCGGATACGAAAAAAGCCGCCCTGAAGGCGGCTTTTTCTGGATATGGCGCCCGAAGTTGGACTCGAACCAACGACCCCCTGATTAACAGTCAAGTGCTCTAACCGGCTGAGCTATTCGGGCGGGGATGCGCATTGTAATGCGCCGTGGCCCGGGGTCAAGCCGACGCGCTGCCGGCCAAGCTCACGCGGTGGAACCAGCCGCCTATAACCTAGGCAACCTCGAGAAGCGGCCGTCAGTCCCGCGAACGCGGGAACGACGGGCGAAGGCAGGTGCCCTGGGGACTACCAGCAATCCTGCAGGGGCGCCCCGCTGGAGGTCTTGGCACCCGCCTGGTTGATGCTCAATGTTCCGCACCGGTCCTGTGCCTGGCCGCCCTGCGGCGTCGCGGTGATGGTGAACGTCGTGGCGTCGTTGACCATCGCAAGGGTGTAGCGCGCATCTGCCCCCGGCTCACGTGGCGACTGGTTGCGCGGCAGTGCGAACTCGGCGTACGAGTTGTTGACCGTGAACGAGCGCTCCGCCATCTGCGCGTACTCCACCAGGTCGGCCTTGGCCTGGGCGCGGCGCGACTTGCGCACCGAGTCGTTGTAGGACGGCACCGCGATCGCGGCGAGGATGCCGACCACCGCCACCACGATCATCAGCTCGATCAGGGTGAAACCGCGGATGCCGCGCGCGCGCGCGCCGGGTTGCGTGGATTTCATGCGTACTCCTGTCATCGAAGTTATCGGACCTGCCGCCACGATTGTCGTCCGCAGGGCCTGCGCAGGTACAGCGGGTCGGAGCCGGACGCCTGCACGATCATGGTGCAGCGCGACTCCAGGGCATCCTCGACATCTTCCGGGTCAGTGCCCGCCGCCAGCGGCCCGAGTCGCGGATTGGTCATTACTGCCACATCCGTCACCGGGGCCGAGCCGCTGCTGTTCAACGGCACCGCACCTGTGCCCGCTCCTGGCGATGCGCCATCAGGCGTGTTGATACGCACCGCCGACAGACCGGCCGCGCCGCTGAGCGCATTCAGGCCATACAGGCGATTGGTGCCGCCCGTGGCGCAGGCATCGGTACTGTTGGGGTCGAAGGTGGGGAAGAAGATGATGCCGCTCTCCACCCGCGGATAGCCGACGAACCGCTCGCCGGTCGGGTTGCTGCCCACCTGCAGGTCGACGTACCAGCCGCGCTTGCCGGCCGCCAGCGGCGTCATCGTGGTCTGGCGGATGCCCGCCGAGTCGCTGACCACCAGCTGCTGGTGCAGCTCCGGGCGTGTTACGGGGGTGCCCTCGTCCAGCACCGCATAGAACGTCTGCAACTGCTTGTCCGCCGGATCATTGACGAAGGAGAAGCTGCCGGTGCCGAAGTACAGCATCACGCCGGCGCGCGGGCCGGCCGCGGCCTCGAAGCCGCCGGTGATCGGCTGGCGGTTGCCAAGGGTGTCGATGGCGACGAAGAACGGCGTGGTCTGCGCGGCCGGGGTGGCGCTGCGCAAGTCGAACTTCCACACCGCGCCGTTCTGGTCGCCGGCGTAGACCGTGTCGGCATAGCCGTCGCGGCCGGCGCCGGCGGTGCTGCCGACGAAGCGGTCCAGGACGATGACGTTGCCAAGGCCGTTGGGGCCGGTCTGGGACGGCTCGGCGGCCTGCACGGTGGTGACCGCGCCGTTTTCCATGTCGACGATGAACAGCACCGCGCGGTTGTTGATGCTGTTGTAACCGTTGCCGAAGATCGCCTTCCAGCGGACGCTGGCACCGACCTTGACCGGCACGACCACCGCGCGGCCCAGCACGTGACCGATATTGCGGCTGATGCTGGTGTCGGAGACCTTGTCGTTGATGTCCCACAGCACGCTGCCCGCGCCGAAGGACGACGGGTCGGAGACGTTCAGCGCGAACGCACCGCGCCCGCCTGCGCCCAGGCTGCCCACCAGGGCGGTCTTCCAGGTTCCGCCGGTGTGCACGTCCGACACCGTGACCGGGCCGTCCACGTAATAGCGATGGTCGAAGACCTGGTCGTTCTTGTCCTCGGCCTTGTACGGGAACAGCAGGTTGCCCATGTGGCCGAGCGCGGCCACCGGGATATAGCCGAACTGCTCGACGCCGGTCTCGCCGTGGAAGGCGTGCAGCATGCCGTCGTTGGCACCGACGAACACCATCGGCTTGCGCGACTTCTTGGCCTCCATGTAGGCCGCGTAATTGAACGGGTCGTAGCTTCCGGGTGTATCGCCACGCAGCGCCCGGTAGCCGTAATCGTTGAACGGCGAAGTGATGACCGGGCTGGAATTGACGATATCGCCCAGGCGCGTGGTGCGCTTGCGCAGCGGCTTGGTGGCCGAGGTTTCCAGCGTCTGATCGCCGCGCAGGTAAGCCACGGCCTCGGCCACGTTGACGCCCAATCCGCCGGGAATGGCGTTGCGTGCGGTGCCCGTGCCGCTGCAGCGCGACAGCACGCCGTTGCACAAGTCGTTGAGGCTGACGCTGCCGGCGTCGAACGGTGTCACCGTGGGGACCACGTTACCCGCGGTCTTGCCCACGAACAGGCGCCGGCTGGGCGCTGCCGGGATCCTCGAGGCCGCTTCCCACAGCGAGGTTTCCACCAGCTGGCCGGTGATCGGGTTGGCAGACACACTCAGCGCGGTCAACGTGCTGAACCAGTCGGTGCCGTTGTTGGTGGACGTGTAGGTGGGTTCCACGGTGAAGGAGCCGCTGCCGATGCGCGCGCCGGTCAGGCCGATGCTGCCCGATGGGGTCTCGCCGCCACCGACCTGCGCCAGGATGCGGCGCATGGCCTCGGTGATGTCGTTGGGCGTGCGCGCGTTGATGTACTCGCCACGGGTGTTGACCGCCGCGTGCCAGATGTCGTCAACGGTGCTGGGGTTGTCGTTCTGGCGGCTGGGCCAGTTGTTGAAGATGCTGCCGTCGGTGTAGGCGTCCTGGGTGGCGTCTGGGTTGTAGAGGTTGCCGCGCGCGCCCAGGGTGATGCCGTAGAAATTGACATGCAGGTTGGATTGGCAATCCAGCTTGGGGTCCGGGTTGGGCCCACTGCAGGCCGATGGCACCGGCACCTTGCCGCGCGGCATGTCGGTACGCAGGGACGATGTACCGAGCTGGCCCACGGTACCGTCGACGTTGAGGTAGTAGTTGGTGGCGATGTCAGCCAGGGTATTGGAGTGGCCGTCACGGAACGGGGCGCCCATGGCGCCGTCGCGGTTGCCGACCGTCGGGCCGTCGGTGTTGGAGTAGCCGTCGGTGAACAGCATCACCGCGTTCTTCTGGCAGGCCAGCTGCACCGGGGCGCCCGCATCGGTTCGGGTGAACTGCAGACCGGCGGCGTTGACCGCCTGGCGATTGGGCGTGCCGCCGGAGGCGGGCAGTCCGACCATATCGGTGTACAGGGCGGTTCGACCCGCCTCGGTGGCCATGTCGCGCATCGTCACGCGCTCGCCCGTGCTCCCGATCGGATTATCGAAGTTGCCGTGCTGGTTGATGCGGAAGTAGCCGATCCGCATGTTGTTGATGTCGACCAGCGAACGGGTCATGCCCGAGATCATCGCGCGGTTGCGGTTGCCGTAATAGCTGAACCAGTTGGCGAAGTTCTGCACCGCATCATTGAATGCAGCCGTCGTGGTGTAGTTGGCACCGCGGATTTCGTACCTGTACAGATTGCAGCCGGTGCCGCATGCGTTGTTCACCAGCACCCGGTTGGCGGTGCGGTAACCGGCGGGGGCCGCCTGCGCCTCGGGCAGGTAGAACGTCGCCGGGTAGTAGCTGATGCCGATCTCGCACGTGGCACCGATGGTCTGATCGCTGGTGTTGCTGACCCACCGGTCTTCGTTGCCGCTCAGGCCGGTGCAGCTGTTCGCCTTGTAATAGCGGGTGTTGGCGGGCATGACCATGCCGCTGAGGACGCGGAAATGCACCTGGTTGTTACCACCTTCCTCCCGCTGCGCGAACAGGTTGATGGTTGGTGACGTGTCACGCGGGTCCACACGGGTGGCACTGGTCGAAGCATTGGGATACTTCGTTCCGTCCTGGTTGACCCAGGGCTCGTAGACGACGTCCGGGTTGTAGTACTGCGCGTTGAAGGCTGGCGAACGCGCAAAGCCGCCGACTGCATCCATGGGCGGGATCGCGTAGCGCGTGGTAGCGATGCGATAGCGTGTGCCGGAGTGCGGGATCAGGTGGTGATACGAGCAGGTGCCGGACGTACGCGGTACGCCAGCTGCACTGAAGAAGGAGCCTGACGAAAAACAGCCCTGCCCGTCCTGCCCGGGCAGCAGCGTCTCGAACGACATCGAGCCCGAGTCGTCCACCGCCATCACGAAGGCCGGGGTCACGTTGGACTGGATATTGAGCGGCGCCTGCGCCAGCACGCCCTGCCCCTGCACGGCATTGGCGTTGAGCACGAGGTAGCCCAGGCCGCCGATCGCGCCCAGCGCGAGCAGTGACAGGGAAATCTTTCGGATAGCGGCCATGGCCGTCGCCTCAGGGTCGGAAGATGGTGTCGATGGCGGCATCGGCGCCGGCGCCGACGGCGGCATCCGGGTCGGTGCCGTAACTGGTGACCTGGTAGATCGGGTTGGGATCCTCGTCCTCGGGTCCGCCCATGCCCAGGCTGGCATTGCCGGAGATGCACTGGCCGATGGCACGCACGTTGACGCGGTCCTCCAGCGGTGCGTTCAGCGACATGTCGCGCGCCCATGCCGTGGCGTCGAAGCCGTCGTCGCACACCGGGTTGATGGTGACCGCGTCGCAATCGCCCGGATCCACCCGGTTGACGGTCGCTTCGATGAAGCACTCGGTCTCGCGTGTGCGCGCCTCGGCGTTCTGGAACGCGAGGTTGATGCTGCGGTAGTTGAACGCCATGCGCTCCTGCAGGCCGGTGACCTGCATACCGACGATGCCGATCAGCGCCAGCAGGATCAGCATGATCAGCGCCACGTACAGCACGGCGCCGCGCTGGGCGCGGGGACTGCGCGGCTGGCGACGGCGGACGGCGGGGAAGGGTCGGGTCATCGTGTCGGCCTCAATTGCCGTACAGGCGGTTGCGCAATGCCACGGTGGATTCGTACGTGGTGCGCAGGTTGCCATCGTTGCCGGCGGCAATCGTGACGCCCAGCGCCATGGGCCTGGAGCCTTCGGCCGCCTGCTGCGCCGATGCACGCTCCACGCTGGCGGCCACCACGCCGACCTGCACCAGGCCCACGCGCCGCCAGGCCTCCTCGCCCGCCGGGGTGGTGCCCACGCCCAATGCCTGCGCGGTGTCCTGGTTGCCAATGAAGCCCGAGGGGTTGGTGACGTCGGCGGACTGATCCTGGCCGTAGAGGAACTGCAGGCTTTCGATGCCTTCGACCAGTTCCTCCGGCGCACCGATCAGGGCGCCGTTGCCGCCCCACCGTGCGCGGAACAGCGCGGGCCGGCCGCTGGCGCCCGTGCCGACGTAGTACGCCACCGCTTCGGCCCGATACAGCACCGCCTGCCCCGAGGGATGCGGCGTGTAACGGTCGATCGCCACCCCGGCCGTGGCCGTGCCACCGGCATTGGCCGCGCCGGGGAACACGTCCACGAAGCTGCAGTCGCCCACGCCCAACAGGCTGGGTGCGGCGACGCCATCATTGGTCAGGTTGTCCCAATTGCCCGCATCGAAACTGATGGTGGTGTTGCCCCCGGCCACGGCGACGTTGGTCACCGGGGCACCCGTGCCGCGCAGGAACCGCAGCATCACGATGTCGCTGCCCGGACGCGGGTTGAGCGCGGCGATGTGGCCGGGCAGGTTGGGTGTCCAGCCCGCGGCGGGCGCGACCGGGTTAAGAGTCGCCCCGGGTGCGGTGCCGTTGGCCTCGAACCCCTCCACCGACAGGTTGAAGTCCAGCGGGCTGCCGGCCGCCGCGCCGGTGTGCAGCCCGAAGGCACCGACCTGCTGCTTGTGCGACTGGTCGTTGACGCAGCCGAAGTGGCCGATCATGCGCAGGTCGCGCTGCAGGTAGTCCATGGCGAAGCGGCCGTTTTCCTGCACGCGCGCCAGGCCTTCGGACATCTGGTAGGCGGCCCGCGAGGCGGCGAACACCTCCACCAGCCCCAGGGTGAGGATGGTGCTGATCAGCAGCGCCACCATCAGCTCGATGAGCGACAGGCCCGCCATGCGGGAGCGGCGGACAGGTGTCCGCGGAGCACGGTGCGTCGTCACAGGCGGCTCCTCACGATGAAGTTGGGGCCACCGCCTTCCGCGGTCCAGCGCTCCTCGCCCCAGTTGATTCGCACCAGCACATCGCCGTTGACGACGTTCACGGCGGCTTCGGCCTGCGGCCCGAGGTGGTTGACCACCTGGCACTGCCAGCGGCGGACATTGTCGGCCACGGTCATTTCTCCGAAGGGCCTGAACGGACATTGCCCCGCCATAGCGCCTGCGGCGAAACTGGCGTCCTGGTACTGCGCGGCCACCAGCCGGTTGGCGCGCATCTGGTCCAGCAGGTCATAGGCCAGGTTGGTGGCCTGGGTGCGCTGGTTGGCACCCTGGGCGAAGCGCAGGCTCATGGTCTGCAGCAGGGCGAAGCCGAGCAGGCCGAAGGCGATGACGAGGATTGCGATCAGCACCTCGATCAGGCTGAAGCCACCCGCGCCGCGACGGCGCATGCGTGGCTGGATGCGGCGGCTCATGCGCACGTCCCCTTGGTGGTATTGACCTGCCCGGATGGATTCACGTTGATGGTCCGCACCAGGGCGTCGCCTGCCGGGCACGGTGCCGTCTGCAGGCCGACCGCCTGCGCCCCGCCGACCAGCCGGCCACGCGCGTCGAAGCGCAGCGTGCCCGCGGTGGGCGCATCCACCTGCAGGCGGGCGTCCACCCGCGTGTAGCGCAGCACCGTTTCGCCGGCGTCGATCGCGCCATTGGGGTTGACAGCCTCCGACCACACCAGCCAGCCCTGTCCCCACTCGCCATCGCAGGCGGTGCCGTCGGAACTGCCGCAGACCGCGGCCCCGCGGGTGTTGCGGATGGACTCGGTGCGCGCCAGCGACAGCGTCGCCAGCAGTTCGTTGGTGGTGGTCGCCACGCGGTTGGACCGCAGCGAGCCCTGGAAACTGGGCAGGCCGAGCGCCAGCAGGATCGCCAGCACGGCAATCGTGACCAGCAGCTCGACCAGCGTGAACCCCTTCATCGGTGCAATGCGCATGATGTGAAACCGGCCTCTCCCCCGGATGCGACACCGTACCGTGGCGGGCGGGCATTGGCGAAGGGCAAGGGGATGGGCGGTCGAACGGAGGGGGTGGGCGTGGCCGAAGCGACCGGTGCCACGCACGACAAGCGACGGCCGTCACGGCACACTGCCCCACCTTGAAGCCCCGCCCGCCCCTGCCATCGCCTTCCACCCGCGGCGACAGTCCGCTGGACGCGCTGTGGGCGGTCAGGGCCATCGTGTGGGTGCTGCTGGCCGGCCTTGCGCTGTCGGTGGTGCTGACCCTGGCCCCGGCCGATGACAGCGACCGCTGGTCCACGTTCTGGCGCACCTGCGTGCTGGTGCAGTGGCTGCTGCTGACCACGCTGGCCATGATGTACGGCCTCAACCGCTGGCTGGCCCGCCTGCGACCGCTCAACGTGGCCTGGGTTGCACTGGCATTGCTGATGGCCAACACGTGGGCGGTGGCGGCCATCGTCTGGCTCATCTTCCGCCCCGTCTCGCTGGCGCCGCAGGACAGCTGGCACGACTTCTTCCTGCGCGCCACCGGCATCGCGCTGGCGGTCGGGCTGCTCGGGCTGGCGGCGTTCCGGAACCATTGGCGGGCACGGCAGCTGGCCGTGCGCGCCAAGCAGGCGGAGCTGGAAGCCCTGCAGGCGCGGATCCGTCCGCACTTCCTGTTCAACACGCTCAACACCGGCGCCGCCCTGGTGCACCAGCGCCCCGAGCAGGCCGAACGCCTGCTGCTGGACCTGGCCGACCTGTTCCGTGCCGCGCTGGGCGGTCCGCGCGAGATTCCGCTGGCCGATGAACTGGCGCTGGCGCGGCGTTATCTGGAGATCGAAGCGCTGCGTTTCGGCGACCGCCTGCGCGTGGCGTGGGACATGCCCACGCCCCTGCCCGATGCGACCGTGCCCGCGCTGTCGATCCAGCCGCTGGTGGAAAACGCGATCCGGCACGGGATCGAGCCGCTCGCAGGCGGCGGCACGGTCAGCGTGCAGGTGCACGCCACTGCGGACGAGATCGTGGTGACGGTGCGCAATCCGCTGCCGCCGGCCGGTCGTGCAGGCAACGGCGGCCATCGCGTGGGCCTGAGTTCGTCACGCGCGCGCATCGAGGCCCTCACCGGCGGCCGCGGCCGACTCGAGGCCGGCGAGGACGATGGCATGTACGTGGCATCGATGACGGTGCCGGTGGCGACGGTGCGTTGAGCGTGCGCGTGTCGCAGCCTTGACCCCCTCCCCCTGCGTGGAAGCCCCCCTACGCCACCACGCGATAGCAGGGCCTGTACTCGCCGGCGATCTTCATCCGGCGCTGTTCGACGAACGCCCGCAGCAGCGCATCCAGCGCCTGCATCATGTCGGGGTCGCCGTGGATCTCGAAGGGGCCGTGCTCCTCGATCCGGCGCATGCCGTCCTCCTTGACGTTGCCGGCGACGATGCCGGAGAAGGCGCGGCGCAGGTCGGCGGCCAGCTCGATGCGGCTTGCGGCCGTGGTGCAGGTCCAGCGCCGCCATCGCCTCGTGCGTCGGCACGAAGGGCTGCTGGAACGCCAGCGGGATGTCGATCGCCCAGTTGAAGAAGAACGAGTCCCTGCTGCGCGATGCGGTGCTCGCGCACCTTGCGGATGCCGGCGGCCATCCGCTCGCGCAACGGTCGGACGGATCGCCGATGATGATCTCGTAGCGTGACGTGGCGGCCTCGCCCAGCGTCAGGCGCAGGAACTTGTCGATCTGCTCGAAGTACGGCGCCGACGCCGTCGGGCCGGTCAGGATCAGCGGGAACGGCAGCCCGGCGTTCTCCTCGCGCAGCAGGATGCCCAGCAGGTAGAGGATCTCCTCGGCCGTGCCCACGCCACCCGGGAACACGATGATGCCGTGGCCGATGCGGACGAACGCCTCCAGGCGCTTCTCGATGTCCGGCATGATCACCAGGTGGTTGACGATCGGGTTCGGCGACTCGGCCGCGATGATGCCCGGCTCGGTGATGCCGATGTAGCGCGTCCGGCGCACGCGCTGCTTGGCATGGGCGATCGTCGCGCCCTTCATCGGCCCCTTCATCGCGCCCGGCCCGCAGCCGGTGCAGATGTCCAGCGCCGCGCAGGCCCAGCTCGTAGCCGACCTGCTTGGTGTAGATGTACTCGTCGCGGTTGATCGAGTGCCCGCCCCAGCACACCACCAGGTTGGGGTCGGCCGGTTGCAGCACGCGCGCGTTGCGCAGCAGGCCGAACACCGCGTCGGTGATGCCCGCGCTGGTGTCCAGGTCGCGCCCGCCCGCGGCGCCTTCCAGCTCGATCGCGGTGTAGGCCAGGTCGCGCACCACCGCGAACAGCAGCTCGGCCACGCCGCGGATGATCTCGCCGTCGACGAACGCCATCGCCGGCGCGTTGGTCAGGTCGATGCGCAGGCCGCGGTCCTGCTGCTGCACCTGGATGTCGAAGTCCGGGTACAGCTCCTGCGCGGCGCGCGGGTCGTCGGAGGCACTGCCGCTGGTCAGCACCGCCAGCGCGCAGCGGCGCAGCAGGTCGTGCATGCCGCCGTGGACGCGTCGCGCAGGCGCGCGACCTCGTCGCGTGACAGCACGTCCAGCCCGCCGCGCGGGTAGATGCGCGCGTTGACGGTCGGAAGCAGTGGAAGCAGGGCTGGCGGACATGCGTGTTCTCGGTGTGCTGTCGTCTTTCGTGGCGGTGACTCTACCGCAGCGCGGCGCCGCAAATGAAAACGGCCGGGTTTCCCCGGCCGTTTCCGTGCCCGATGCGGCGATGTGGATCAGAACTTGTACTTGAAGCCCAGCTGCACCGACCAGTGCGACACGCCGTTGTTGCCCTTGTCGTTGTTGGTCGCCTGGATGGCCGGGTTGTCCGTGCTGCCGGTGAAGCCGTACACGTACTTGCCGGTCGCCGGGTCGATGCCGACGTAGTTGGCAACGCGGCGGGTCGGCGAAGAAGCCGTAGTCGTCGATCGGCCCCAGTCCTTGTTGATCAGGTTGCCGACGTTCATGATGTCCAGCCAGAGCTCGGACTTGTGGCCCTTGAAGAAGCCCGGCAGTTCCTGGCTGATGCGCAGGTCGAAGTTGTTGACCCAGCCGGCGCGGAACGCGTTGCGCCGGCGCGACCTGGCCGCGGTACCGCTCCAGCTCCGGGTTGTTGGCCAGGAAGTTCGAAGAACGTTCTGCTCCATCGCCGCGCCGCCGGTGAACAGCACGTCGCCCGGGCCGCCGGCACGTAGAACAGGTCGTTGGTGGTGACGCCGTCGCCGTTGGCGTCGTTGAAGAAGATGTAGCTGTACGGACGGCCGCTGCGGCCTTCGTAGAACAGGCCGACGCGGGTGTCGTTGTCACCGAAGAACTCGTGCTTCCAGTTGCAGCGTGCCGGTGAAGCGGTCGCTTGATCTCGTAGCGCGAGGTGTACGCGACGTCCTCGTTGGCCTGGTAGATCAGCGTGCCGTTCCAGTTCGAGGTCGTTCGTGCGAGCTGGTCAGCGGGCTGACTTCGGTGGCGTTGGTGTAGGTGTAGGCCAGCGTCCAGGACCAGTCGTATCGCACCTGCGGCTTGTCCAGGGCCGACCGTCAGCTGCTGGCTGCTGCCCTTGCCGGTGTTGCGCATCAGCAGGACATCGCCGATGTCGGACGGGCGGTTGGCACGAGCAACGGCACGGTTCTGGCCATCAGTGATGCCGAAGTTCTGCCCACCACTGATGCGGCCATTGGCCGGGTTGCGGCCATCCGCGTTCCAGTAGATCAGACGGCCGTCCGGGCCGACCGCGGTCGGGGCGCGATGTTCAGGCGCTCGTAGAAGATGCCGTCCTTGACGTCGGTCAGCAGCAGCTCCGCCGAGCCACCACGCCGTACCACGGCAGCTCGTGGTCGAACGCCAGGTTGGCCTTCCACACCGACGGCAGCTTCAGGTCCGGCTCGGCGATGTCCACGTTCTGGCGCGCACCGGCCGCCGGAGGTCGGGTAGAACGGCGGGTTGACCGTTCGGCGGTGAAGATCGGGCCCGGGTTGTTGACGGTGTACTCGATGTAGTTCAGGCCGGTGTTCTGGTAGGTGCCGGCCAGCCACACGTTCGGGGCCGCGCCCTGGAACAGGCCGACGCCGCCGCGCAGCTGGGTCGGACGCTCGCTGTCGAAGGTGTAGTTGAAGCCGAAGCGCGGCTGGATCAGGGCGTGCCATCGACGGTGTTGGTGTTGTCCAGGCCGTACAGCTGCTGGATGGCGGCTGTTGAACAGGCGGCTGCGTCGCTGAAGTCGGGGCATGTCGACGCGCACGCCGAGGTAACGTCAGGTTGTAGTTGATCGCCCAGGTGTCCTGCAGGAACAGGCCGAGTGTTGCGCAGCGTGTACTCGGCCGGCACGTCGGTGGCGATGTTGCCGCCCGGCGTCGGGCCACGGACGATGTAACGCGCCGGGGTGCCGCGCGCGGAACGCCGCCAGGCTGTTGAAGCTGTAGACGCCGTTGAGGTTGCGGCCGAAGAAGTTGCAGGATGTCGTTGTCCTGGTATCGACGCCGAACTTGACGTCGTGGTCGCCCAGGTCCAGGTACCGGCGCCGAACAGGCTGGTTTCCTTGGTCTCGACAGCACGTTGACGTGGCTGTTCTGCTCGGTGCCGAAGAACAGCGTTGCTGGTTGCCGAACGCCACGCGGATCTGCGGCAGGTTGGAGAACGTGTCGCGCACCGCCGAGTAGTCGCGGTAGGACACCTTGAACTCGGTGGAGAAGTTGTCGCGTCCAGTCGCTGAACACCTGGCAACGTAGCTTTCGAAGGTCTTGGGCAGCGCAGTACCAGTAGGAGCTCAGCGACACGCCGCTGCTGCTGATCAGCCGGGAAGCGCAGCGCGTTCTGGTCCAGCTTGCTGTAGCGGAAGCTGGCGCGGTGGTTGTCGTTGATGTTCCAGTCGAGCTTGAGCGCGTACTCCTCGACTTCGGTGTTGCCGTTGCCCGGCAGCTCCAGCGCGCCGGCATCGAAGCCCCAGCGATCGCGCGCGATGGCGCTGCGCCTCGGCCATGTCGGCGATCGGTGATCGTGCCCGCGGCCGTACGGCGTCTCGGCCAGGTCTGGTGCCCGGCGCGGTGCGGGTGTACTTCTCGTAGTTGGCGAAGAAGAACAGCTTGTCCTTGATGATCGGGCCGCCGAAGGTGGCGCCGTAGGTCTGCTTCCTTGTCGAAGCCGGTGAACGTCGACGCCGTCGCAGGTCCTCGCCGAACCAGTCGCTCGTCGCGGTAGGTGCCGTAGACCGAGCCGTGGAACTCGTTGGTGCCCGACTTGGTGACCGCGTTGACGTCGGCGCCGGTGGCGCCGGCTGATGGTCACGTCGTAGTTGGCCAGGTCGATGTCGATCGCTTCGATGGCGTCCATCGACACCGGCTGGCGCTGGGTCGGCAGGTTGTTGGCTTCCAGGCCGAAGGTGTCGCTGGCTGCTGACGCCGTCGATGCGGATCGTGTTGTAGCGGGGGTTCTGGCCGCCGGCGGAGATCGCGCCGCGGCTTGCTGATCTGTGAGCCATGCGCGGATCGAGGCGCATGTAGTCCTGGATGTTGCGGTTGATCGACGGCAGCGCCTCGATCGCTCGCGCGGTCGACGTTGGTGCCGGTGCCCATCTTGGTGGCGCTGAACACTTCCGAACCGCCGTCACCGCCGACCGCCTCGACGGTCGCCAGGGTGGTGACGTCGTTGTTCAGCAGGCGCGTCGACGGTGACTGACCTGGTTGAGGCTGCAGGTACACGTCCTCTTCGGTCTCGGTGCCGGCGCCTGCCTTGTTCACGGTGATCGTGTACGGGCCGCCGACGCGCAGGCCGCGCGCGGTGTAGCGGCCGCTGGCATCGGTGGTGGCGCGGCTGACGGTGCCCGACTCGACGTGGGTGATGGTGACCTCGGCGCCGGCGACCGGCTGGCCGTCGGCGCCGGTCACGACGGCCGCCGACGCCGGCGGAGGTGCTCTGCGCGAACGCAGGAGCTGCGGCGAGCGCGGCGAGCAAGCCAAGCGTGAGCCTGGACAGCCGGACGCGGTTCGGATGGGTCATTACAGTGGCCTCGGTGACGTGATGACGGCGCCGGGCCGATGCGCGTGCGTGCACATCGACCGGACTGATGGCGTGCGGACATCGGATGGTGGGTAAAGCCCCTGACCCAGGCGCGGGCCATCCCCGCCGGGGTTAACGGCAGTTTAACATGCTAAGGCGTACGTGTTGCAGCCCCGTGACACCTGTCAGGAACCGGAAATCCGCCCGGCTCACCGCTCCGGGCCCCGCCGCGCCGGATCAGGGCTCAGGGCGCGGAAATCTGCAGGTAGGTGCCCAGCCCGTCCAGGAACATCTGCACCGAGATCGCCACCAGCAGCATGCCCATCAGGCGCTCGATCGCGGTCAGCGCGCGCCGCCCCAGCAGCCGGTAGAGCAGCGTGGCCGAGAACAGGATCGCCGCGGTCGCCACCCAGGCGATCAGCAGGGCCAGGCTCCAGTCGCCCAGGCGCGTCGGGTCCTCGCTGCCCAGCAGCATCACCGCCGCCATGCCCGAGGGCCCGGCCACCAGCGGGATCGCCATGCGGCACGATGAAGGGCTCGCCGTCGGGCAGCTCGCCCATCAGGCCTTCCGGCGGCGGGAAGATCATGCGGATGCCGATCAGGAACAGCACGATGCCGCCGGCGATCGACACCGATTCCTGGCGCAGGTGCATCACTTCCAGGGCGTACTTGCCGCCCCACAGGAACAGCATCAGCACGCCCAGCGCGATCAGCAGTTCGCGCGCCAGCACGATGCGCTGGCGCTCCGGCGGCAGGTTGCGCAGCAGGCTCAGGAACACCGGGATGTTGCCCAGCGGGTCCAGGATCAGGAACAGCAGCAGCGCCGCCGAGACGATGTCGGTCACGGCGCGCGGGCTCCAGACCTGGCCGCGATGCGCGGCACCCGCCGGCGACAGCAGCGTGACGCAGGCCGGCGCGTAGTCGGCCGGCATCGCGGGCACGCGGTGTCGTGTTCGTCGACGTAGGCGCGCGGCGCGCAGCGCGGTGCGCATCGGGCCCGGGCTGCAGGCCGGACACGCGGACCGGACCGTTGCGCCAGCTCGGCGTGCAGCATGCCCACCAGCGCTGCGCCAGCCGTGCTGGGCCACGCCATAGCCGCCCCAGTACGCCTGCGCCGACCCGCTCGGGTCGTCGAGCGACGAACACGACCGCCGCGTCATCGGACTGCGCAGCAGCGGCAGGCACGCCTGGGTCAGCCACCAGCGGCGCGGTGAGATTGACGTGGATGGCGCGTGCGAAAGCAGCCGGGTCGGTCTGCTCCAGCGGCGTCAGCCCGCGAAATCGGCGGCGCAGTGCAGCACGCCGTCCAGGCGGCCGAACTCGGACTTCAGGCGTGTCGGCCAGTTGCGCATAGTCGTCCGGCGCGGCGCCTTCCAGGTCCAGCGGATACAGCGCCGGCTCCGGGCCGGCCGCGGCGCACGGCGTCGTAGACGCGGTTCAACTTCGGCACCTTGCGGCCCAGCAGCACGACGGTCGCGCCCGCCTGCGCGCACGCGACGGCGCCGCGGCGCCCAAGCCCGCCGTGCGCGCCGGCACCAGCACGACGCGACCCTGCGAGCGCGCCGCGCGTCGCCGGCCGGTGCGTGCGTGGCCACCGTCATCAGCTGCGCTGCGATCTCGCTGACCATGCGCGCCAGCTCGCCGGACTCGAACAGCTCCAGCGTGATGTCGCAGCCGCCGATCAGCTCGCCATTGATGAAGAGCTGCGGGAACGTCGGCCAGTTGGAGAAGCGCGGCAGGTTGGCGCGGATCTCCGGCTCCTCCAGCACGTTGACGGTGTGCAACTGGCTGGCGCCGGCCGTCGCGCAGCGCCTGCACCGCGCGGCTGGAAAACCCGCACATCGGGAACTGCGGCGTGCCCTTCATGAAAAGCACGATCGGATGGCCGTCGACTTCGGCCTGGATGCGTTCCATCACGGACATCTGGAACACTCCTGCAAAGGCCCGTTGCACCGTATTGACGGCCCGGCAACGAGGCGCGGGATTAGAATGCGCCATTGTAAGCCTTCGCACCGCCCGCGTTGCCGGCTCCGCCCGGCTACCTGCGGCGCGCCCACCGCCAGCTTCCGACCGCGCAAGCGACCGATCCCCAAGGAGCCCGCCAATGGCCATCGAACTGCCCCCCCTGCCCTACGACCGCAACGCGCTGGAGCCGCACATCTCCGGCGAGACGCATCGACTTCCACTACGGCAAGCACCACAAGACCTACGTCGACAACCTCAACAAGCTGATCGAGGGCACCGAGTTCGCCGACATGCCGCTGGAAGAGATCGTCCGCAAGTCGCAGGGCGGCATGTTCAACAACGCCGCGCAGGTCTGGAACCACACCTTCTACTGGAACTGCCTGTCGCCCAACGGGCGGCGGCGAGCCGACCGGCAAGCTGGCCGAGGCCATCAACAAGGCGTTCGGCGACTTCGCCAAGTTCAAGGAAGAGTTCACCAAGACTGTCGGTCGGCACCTTCGGCTCGGGCTGGGGCTGGCTGGTGCAGCGTCCCGACGGCTCGCTGGCGCTGGTCAGCACGTCCAACGCCGCCACCCCGCTGACCGGCGAGGACACCGCGCTGCTGACCTGCGACGTGTGGGAGCACGCGTACTACATCGACTACCGCAACGCGCGTCCGAAGTACGTCGAGGCGTTCTGGAACCTGGTCAACTGGGATTTCGTCGCCGCCAACATGAAGTAAGGCGAGCGCGGTTGGACATGCGACGGCCGGGCCCTGCCCGGCCGTTCGCGTTTCAGGCGCCGGTGGCCGTCCGCGTTGCCGGGGACGCGGTTGGCTTCAGCCACCGCCCCGTAGCCGCGCGACCACCGGCGCGACCTGCGCCTCACGCTGCAACGCTTCGCCCACGCGCACCAGTGCGGCGGCCAGTTCGTCCTGCGAATCCGACCGCAGCGTGGCATGGCCCACCTTGCGCCCGGCGCGCGGCGACTTGCCGTAGTCGTGCCAGTGGCCGCCGGGCTCGCGCCAGCACGGCGCCGGCCTCGGGCATCTCGCCGATCCAGTTGAGCATGCAGGCATGCCCCAGCATTGCGGGTATCGCCCAGCGGCAGGCCCAGCACGGCACGCAGGTGGTTCTGGAACTGGCTGGTCTCCGCGCCCTCGATCGTCCAGTGGCCGGAGTTGTGCACGCGCGGCGCCATCTCGTTGGCCAGCAGTTCGCCGTCGCGACAGAACAGCTCCAGCGCGAACACGCCGACGTAGTCCAGCGCGTCCGCCAGGCGCCGGGCATGGTCGAACGCGGCGGCCTGCAGCGACGGCTCGACCCGCGCGGGCGCCAGGCTGGCCGACAGCACGCCGTCGACATGCCAGTTCTCGGTCAGCGGCCAGGTGCGGAACTCGCCGTCGCGGCCGCGCACGGCCACCACCGACAGCTCGCGCTCGAACGCGACGAAGCCTTCGAGGATCAGCCCGACCGTCGCGGCCTGCGCGCCCAGCGCGTCCCACGCCGCATCGACGTCGTCCCGGCTGCGCAGCCGGAACTGGCCCTTGCCGTCGTAGCCCAGCCGGCGGGTCTTGAGGATGCACGGCGTGCCGATGTCGGACACCGCCGCGCTCGAGTGCCTCGCGCGTATCGACCGCGGCGAACGGCGGGCACCGGAATGCCCAGCTCGCGGAACAGCGTCTTTTCCGCCAGCCGGTCCTGCGCCACGGCCAGCGCGCTCGGGCTCGGGAACACCGGCACGCGCGCGGCCAGCCACTGCGCCGACTCGGCCGGCACGTTCTCGAAATCGAACGTGGCCACGTCGACCCTGCGATGCGAATTCGGCCAGTGCGGCCTCGTCGCGCTAGTCGCCCACGAGCAGCGGCGCGAACTGCCCCGCGCAGGCGTCGGCGCACGGTGTCCATCACCAGGAAGCGCAGGCCCAGCGGCGCGCCCGACAGCGCCAGCATGCGCGCGAGCTGCCCGCCGCCCAGGATGCCGACCGTCGTCATCGAAGCGTCCCTTGCCATGGGATTCAACGGCGCGGATCGTCGTTGGCGGCGACGTCCCGGTCTGCCTGTCACGGAACGCCGCCAGCGCATCGGCAATGCCGGGCGAGGACGGCGCCAGCATCGCCGCGGCGAACAGCGCGGCGTTTGCGGCACCGGCGTTGCCGATGGCGAATGTCGCCACCGGAATGCCGGCGGGCATCTGCACGATCGACAGCAGCGAGTCCATGCCGTTGAGTGCCTTGGACTGCACCGGCACGCCCAGCACCGGCACCGCGGTCTTGGCCGCCAGCATGCCCGGCAGGTGCGCCGCGCCGCCGGCGCCGGCGATGATCGCGCGCAGGCCGCGCGCGGCGGCCGTGGCGGCGTAGTCGAACAGCACGTCCGGCGTGCGGTGCGCCGAGACCACGCGCACCTCGTGCGGCACGCCCAGCGCCTCCAGCTTCGGCGGCGTGCTGCATGGTGTCCCAGTCGGAACGCGAGCCCATCACGATGCCGACCAGCGGCGCGGACGCGGTGTCTGTCATGGTTGGAGCCTGCGGCAAAACGGTATTCTACCGGCCCGTGGCGACTTGGGCAGCGCCACCGCCGATGCCCAGCGCCGGCGCCGGGGCGGCGGCCGCGCAGCCTCACCCTGCCGGGACCGCCGCCCACCTGAGCCCCACACCGAGAGGCCCCCATGGACCGCAAGCTGCTCGACCTGCTCGCCTGCCCCATGACCCGCCAGCCGCTGCAATGCTGGACGCGGCGTCCCTGGAGGCGCTCAATCCGCCGCCACCGCCGGCCGCGTGCGACGCGCCGACGGCAGCGTTCAATCCCGGCCGCTGCGCGAAGCGCTGGTCACGCGCGACCGCAAACGCGTCTACCGGCTGGACGACGGCATCCCGGTGCTGCTGGCGGAAGAGTCCATCGACACGGCCGGCGTGGCCGGTTTCGCTCCGGCATGACGCTCGCGCCGCCCGCCGCCGCCGTCGCCCGTGATGTGGCGCGCGCGCTGGACGAAGACCTGGGCAGCGGCGACGTCACCGCCGCCCTGCTGCCCGACACCGCCGATGTCGCGTACCTGCTGTGCAAGGAGCAGGCGGTGGTATGCGGGCGCCCGTGGTTCGATGCCTGCCACCGCGCGCTCGATCCCGACGTGGCGATCCACTGGCGTGTCCAGGAAGGCGACCGCGTGGTGGCCGGCACCGTGCTGGCCACGCTGAAGGGCCGCGCGCGCGCGCTGGTCAGCGCGGAACGCGCATCGCTCAATTTCATGCAGACGCTGATGGCCACCGCCACGGTAACCGCGCGCCACGTGGCCGCCGTGGCGGGCACGGGCACGGTCATCCTCGATACCCGCAAGACCCTCCCCGGCCTGCGCGATGCGCAGAAATACGCCGTGCGGGTCGGCGGCGGTAGCAACCATCGCATGGGCCTGTTCGACGCGGTGATGCTCAAGGAAAACCATGTTCGCGCCGCCGGCTCCCTGCCCGCGGCCATCCGTGCGGCCCGCGCCCTGCATCCGGGTCTGCCGCTGGTCGTGGAGGTCGAATCGCTGGACGAGCTGGTGCAGGCGCTGGACACCGGCTGCGACCGCATCCTGATCGACGACTTCCACGCCGAGCTGCGCCGCGAGGCCGTCCGCATCGCCCGCTCCGCGCCCTACGACGGCGCGATCCCGCTGGAGGTCTCCGGCGGCGTGGACCTGGCGGGCCTGCGCCGGATCGCCGAGGACGGCGTGGATTTCATCTCGATCGGCGGTCTGACCAAGCACGTCCGCGCAATCGACCTGTCGCTGAAGCTCGGCCCGCCGCCGGGTTGACCCTGACCACCGTCGAAGGCGGAAATCCAGTGCCGTTGTTGCTCGACGCTTCGACGTCCTTGGATTCCCGCCTTCGCGGGAACGACGGGTGTAAAGCACGTTATTCAGCGGCTGCGCAAGGCGCGGCTGTCAGGTGCGACGGTGCGTGGGTGAGACTCACCTCGCCCCTGCACAACCAGCATGGGCAATGCGCCGCCCTCAGCTGCCCAGCATCAGCCAGCCGGCCACGGCCACCACCGCCACGGCCGCGGCGACGCCCAGCCAGGTCATCCCGGACCAGTGGCCCGGCTGCACGCGGCGGGGGTTGTCCTCGCGCCCGGCATGGCGGACTCCGCCGATCAGCCGGAACCGCAGGGTGTCGAAGGCGATCTCGTCGCCCGCGCCGACGATGCCCCGCGCCACGCGCCGGCCATTGATGAAGCTGCCATTGCTGGAGCCCATGTCCTCCAGCAACAGGCCGTCGTCGGTGGGCATCAGGCGGGCGTGGATGCGCGACAGGCCGGCATCCTCGAAGGTCAACGTGCATTCCGGGGCGCGGCCGATGGTCATCGCGCCGGTGATGGCGATGCTGCGACCGAATGCGCTGCCGCCGACCCCGCGCAGGGCGTACTTGGGCATGGCCGGGCGCATCGTCGTGGCACCCAGGTCGTCGTTGGCCGGCGGAAGCGCGGTATCGGCCGGACCGTGCAGCTCGGGTGCCGGCGTGCCAATGCCGGCCAACCGGGCGACCACGCCTCCCAGATCGACGCTGTCGCCCGGGCGCAGCGCGATCAGGCCGTCCACCTGACGGCCATTGACGCTGATGGGCGTGCCTTCGGGCACGTCCAGCATCACGCCCTGTGCGGTGACATGGAGGCGGCAGTGCTGCGGATTGACGCCGGGGCGGTCGATGACCACGGTGGCGCCCGGGTCCGAACCCACGCGATTGACGCCCAGGCCGAGCAGCACCTGCGGGTGTTCCCCACCCGGGAAGACGAGTTTCATGCGGATTTCCCCCTGTGGAGGTGAAGTGTGGCCGACGGTGCTTGCGGCGTCAGCATGGCGCCGTCACATTTAATGGATGCCGACTCTAGTCATTGTGATGATCGTGGCCGCGGCGGCCTTCAGCTGCTGGAGCGTGCCCGCGCCGCCGCCGAACGGGCCGAGCCCTTGGCCGCGATGCCTGCCGGGCCGCAGGCGTGCATTGGCTGGACCAGAGCGTGCAGGCCGCCGGCCTGCGCCTGCGCCGGCGAGGATTCGGCCGGCTGGGCTTGGAGCGCAGCTTCCGCTTCGACTATTCGCACGACGGCCTGGACCGCCACGTCGGCCGGCTGGTCCTGCATGGCGACCGGCTGGTGTCGTTCGTCGGCCCGGTGGCCAGGGCACCCGCGCAGCTGCAGTAGGGAGGCCTGTAACGCCCCGGCCGCGCCAGTCAGTCTGGCCACGTCACCCGCAAGAAGACCGACAGGACCGGGCTCAGGCACGCTGCCTGTCGTTCAAGGGTTACCGCCTTTGCGGGGACGACGCATCGGCAACCCGCCCCAAAGCGCGCTGCGTGACGCCCATGGATCCCCGCCTTCGCGGCGACGACGCACCGGCAAGGCCGCACCAACGCGCGGGCCGGTGCGTCACTTGACGATGCGCAGGTGGCCGCTGCGGCGGGGGGTCGGGGTGGACGGGTCGTCGTCGCCATCGTCGCCGGTCGCCGGCACGGCCGTCAGCTGCACGGGGTGCTCGGGGTCGGCCGGCGATCGGGCTGCTCTTCGTCGTCAGGCACCGCCCCGGGCGCAGCATCGGCCGCCCCACATCGTCCGGCAGCGCCATGCCCTGCCCGGTCTCGCGCGCGTAGATCGCCAGCACCGCGCGCGACCGGCACCGTCACCGCCTGGCTGACGCCGCCGAAGCGCGCGGTGAAGCGGATCGCGTCGTTGCCCATCTCCAGCTGCGCGACCGCGCGCTCGGCGATGTTGAGCACGATCCGGCCTTCCTTGACCGCGTGCGCGGGCACCTGCACGCCCGGCACGCGTGGCATCGACCAGCAGGTGCGGGGTCATGCCGTTGTCGGCGATCCATTCGTACAGCGCCCGCAGCAGGTACGGGCGGTGGCTGGTCATCGGCGGGCTGTCGTCGCTCATGCGGACAGTCTAGCACCGCATGCCGCGACGCGTCGCCGGACCGCGCGCGGCGGGCTCACGCCGGCAGCGTCGCGCAGCTTGCGCTTTCCTGCGTCGGTCAGGCTGCGCAGGAAGCCGGGGTTGCGGAAGATGCGGTTGCCGTAGTCCTCGATCGCCTTGCCGTCCTTCGGCAGCGGGATGTCCAGCGCCGGCAGGCGCCAGATGATCGGCGCCATCGCGCAGTCGGCCAGGCTCATCTCCGGGTTGAGGAAGAACTTGCTGGCCTTGAACAGCGGCACCGAGGCGGTCAGCAGTTCCTTCAGGCGCTTGCGCGCCGGCTTCGGCCTGGGCCTTGTTGCCCAGCTGGATGGCCTGCACCTGCGGCACCCAGTCGTGCTCGATGCGCAGCATCGCCAGGCGCAGGCGCGCGCGCGACAGCGGGTCGACCGGCATCAGCGGCGGATGCGGATAGCGCTCGTCGAGGTACTCGCTGACCACGCTGGCGCGCGTACAGCACCAGGTCGCGCTCGACCAGGGTCGGCACCGAGTGGTAGGGATTGAGGTCGATCAGGTCTTCGGGCGGGTTCTGCGGGTCGACCGGGACCAGGTCGTAGGTGACGCCCTTGGCCGCCAGCACCAGGCGCACGCGGTGGCACAGCACGTCATCGGCCGAGGAAAACAGGGTCAGGGCATTGCGCATACGCGGACTCGCAGCCATCATCGGCCTCTCCGAGCGACCGGAATCCGCCGGTCGCATCGACGCCGCCAGCCCCTGCTGACGGTCGCCACGGCCCCGAGTGCGCATCCCGCCGGCGGCAACGCCAGCCCGGATCCGCCTGCCCGGCGCGCCGGTCCGCGGCCGGGCCGCGCTCAGTGCACGTCCCGCCAGTATTCGCTGCTTCAGCAGCCAGGCCAGGAACGTGAGGAACACCAGGAACAGGATCACCCACACGCCCATGCTCTGGCGCTTGAGCGCGGCCGGCTCGCCGGCGTACTCGAGGAAGGCGGTGATGTCGCGCGCGGTCTGGTCGAACTGCTGCCGCGTCCTGGCGTGCCCGGGCTGCGGCGACCTTCAGGCCTTCGACCGTGGCGTTCGCCGGTCGCGCGTCGGGCTCGCCGTGCACCGGCGTGCTGCAGGCCCTGCATCTCCCACAGCGGGTTGGGCATCGACGCGTTCGGGAACAGCTTGTTGTTCCAGCCCAGCGGACGCGTCTCGTCCAGGTAGAACGACTTCAGGTAGGTGTAGATCCAGTCGCTGCCGCGCACGCGCGAGATCAGGCTCAGGTCCGGCGGCATCTTGCCGAACCACTTCGCGCCATCGGCTCGGCGTCATCGACGACCTGGATCTGCTCGCCGAACTTGGCGCCGGTGAAGTTGAGGTTGTCCATCACCTCGTCCTCGGTCAGGCCCAGGTCCTCGGCCGATGCGCGAATAGCGCAGGTACTTCAGCGAATGGCAGCCCGCGCAGTAGTTCATGTACAGCTGCGCGCCGCGCTGCAGCGAGGCGCGGTCGCTCGAGGTCGGTGCCGGCCTGCTGCAGGTCGCCGCCGCCGGCGGCGAGCGCGGACGAACGACAGCAGCAGGCCGGCCGGCGAACGCCGCGAGCCAGGCGCGAGATCGGAAGTTGCTTAGTCATGCATCGTCACCCGTTCCGGCACCGGCTTGGTCTTGTCGATCTTGGTCCACACCGGCATGGTGATGAAGAAAGCGAAGTAGAGGAAGGTCAGCACGCGGCCGATGATGGTCTCGACCGGGTCGGTGCCGGGGCCGGCGCCGATCTTGCCCAGCCACACGAAGCAGACCGCCAGCAGCGCCAGCATCGACCTTGGAGATCCAGCCGCGGTAGCGGATGCGACTTGACCTTGGCTGCGGTCCAGCCACGGCACCAGGAACAGGATCGCGATCGCGCCGAACATCACCAGCACGCCGCTGAGCTTGTGCGGGCACCACGCGCAACATCGCGTAGTACGGGGTGTAGTACCAGACCGGCTTGATGTGCTCCGGGCGTCACCAGGCGGTTGGCCTCGGTGAAGTTGTCGTGCTCGAGGAACCAGCCGCCGAACGCCGGCGCGAAGAAGATGATGAAGGCGGCGATGATCAGGAAGAAGCCGACGCAGAAGCATGTCCTTCACCGTGTAGTACGGGTGGAACGGGATGCCGTCGGCCGGCGCGGTCGGCGACCAGCGGTTGCCCTTCGGGCCCTTCTTGATCTCGACGCCGTCGGGGTTGTTCGAGCCCGACCTCGTGCAGCGCGCCGATGTGCAGCACGACCAGCAGCAGCAGCACCAGCGGCAGCGCGATCACGTGCAGCGCGAAGAAGCGGTTGAGGGTGGCGTCGGCCGGGCAGGTAGTCGCCCATGATCCACTCGGTCAGGCCGTTGCCGATCACCGGGATCGCGCCGAACAGCGAGATGATCACCTTCGCGCCCCAGAACGACATCTGGCCCCACGGCAGCACGTAGCCCAGGAAGGCTTCGGCCATCAGCACCAGGTAGATCAGCATGCCCAGGATCCACACCAGCTCGCGCGGCTTCTGGTAGCTGCCGTACATCAGGCCGCGGAACATGTGCAGGTAGACGACGATGAAGAACAGCGAGGCGCCGGTGCTGTGCATGTAGCGGATCAGCCAGCCCCACTCCACGTCGCGCATGATGTATTCGACCGAGGCGAAGGCTTCCGCCGCGCTCGGCTTGAAGTGCATCGTCAGGAAGATGCCGGTGACGATCTGGTTGACCAGCACCACCAGCGACAGCACGCCGAAGATGTACCAGATGTTGAAGTTCTTCGGCGCGTAGTACTCGGTCATGTGCTTGCGGTACACCGGCATCATGCCCGGCGCGCGCTCGTTGACCCAGTCCATCGACGCCGTTGGCGCGTGCGGGTGATGATGTTCGCCATGGCTTAGGCGGCCCCCTGCGGATCGACGCCGATGACGATGGTGTTGTCGTTCGCGTAGTGGTGCGGCGGCACGACCAGGTTGGTCGGCGCCGGCACGCCCTGGAAGCACGCGGCCGGCCATGTCGAAGCGCGACTTGTGGCAGGGGCAGAAGTAGCCGCCCTTCCAGTCCGGGTCGAACGGCTGCGGGCTCAGATCTCGGCGACCATCTCCGGCGAGCAGCCCAGGTGGGTGCACAGGCCGACCAGCACCGAGATCTCCGGCTTGATCGAGCGCAGCTCGGTTGGCCTTCGCGTAGGCCGGCTGCTGGTCGGGGTTCTCCGACTTCGGGATCGCGCGAGCTGGCTGTCCAGCGTCGGCAGCGCCTCGCAGCATCGCCTTGGAGCGCGTGACGATCCAGATCGGCTGGCCGCGCCACTCCAGGATCATGCGCTGGCCTTCCTGCAGGGCGCTGATGTCGGCGGTGACCGGCGCGCCGGCAAGCTTGGCGCGCGCGCTGGGATTCCACGACTTGATGAAAGGCACCGCGGCGAAACCGGCTCCCACCGCGCCGACCACGGCGGTGGTCGCGGTCAGGAACCGGCGGCGGCCCTGTTGTGGGACCGGTCTCACCGGCTCGTTGACCCCTTCGTTGGCCATCCGGCACTCCGCAAAACTTGTCAAATACGGTTGCGACTGGCTGCCAGCGTGCGCGCGCCGGCCACTGGCGACGGCTCGCCGCAAAAGACGGGGAAGTGTAACGGAAGGCTGAACAGCCGACAATCCGGCCGGTGACGCGGACGCGGCGCTGGCCCGGACGCGGACTCAGCGGCGCGACGGGACTGCCGCGGTAGCGGTCGGCCAGCATCGCCACGCGCTCGCACGTAGCGCTGGGTCTCGCTGTACGGCGGCACGCCCTTGTACTTGTCGACCGCGCCCTCGCCGGCGTTGTAGCCGGCCGCGGCCAGGGTCAGGTTGCCGTTGAAGCGCTTCAGCAGCCAGGCCAGGTACTTGCACGCCGCCGCGGATGTTCTGCGCTGGCGTCGAAGGCATTGGCTGACGCCGAAACGGCGCGCGGTGGCCGGCATCAGCTGCATCAGCCCCTGCGCGCCGACGCGCGACAGCGCATTGGGGTTGAAGGCCGACTCGGCGTGGATGATCGCGCGCACGATCGCCTCGTCCACGCCGATCTGCGCGCGCGGCGGCGGCGATCTCGGCCTGGTAGGCGGCGGTGTTGAGGCGCACGTTGCCGAAGTTGACGCCCGGCTTGGCCGCGCAGGCGTAGCAGGTCTCGATGTAGCTGTACTTGATGGTGCGCACCGCGGCTGGCGCTGGCCACGCCTGCGCGGCGGCGCGCTGGTGTAGTGGCGCACGCCGTCCTTGATGTAGGAATAGACCTGCCCCTGCACCAGCCGCGGCGCTGACCGGCCGGCCGGCGACCGGGGTGCTGGGCGCGGCGCTGGTCGTCGCCGGCGACTGCGCGGACGCACTGCCGGAGGCGGGCGATCCGCTGACCTGGCTGACCGGGATGGCGCTGCCCGCGGCGGCAGGCATGGCCGGCTGGCGCCGGCGCTGCGGCGACCTTGCGGTAGCTGGCTCACCACCGAACAGGTGACGCCCCGGCACGCGCTTGCTGACGTAGCTGCGGATGCCATCGGCGGCCTCGCAGCGGTAGACGGCGCCGGCCGCCGCCGACCGCAGGCCAGCAGACAGGCGATCGCCAGCAGCGCGATGCCCATCCCCTTCATGGGCGCGAGTGTCCCCGCTTCCGGCGGGCGTTGCCAAGTGCTTGATTCGCAAAACGCGACGCCCGGCAGCCGCGGCCGCGATCCGGTAGACTGGCGCGCCCGCCTTCCGCCATTCCGGCCCGGATTCACCGCCGCGCCCCGGACCCGCCATGACCGACCGCCGCCCACCCGGCACTGCCCGCCGCCCCGCCCGTCCCGCCGCCGCGGCAAGCTGTTCATCGAAACCCACGGCTGCCAGATGAACGAGTACGACTCGGCCAAGATGGCCGACGTGCTGGCCGCCAGCGACGGCCTGGAACTGACCACGAACGTCGAAGAAGCCGACGTGATCCTGGTCAATACCTGCTCGATCCGCGAAAAAGCGCAGGAGAAGGTGTTCAGCCAGCTCGGCCGCTGGAAGGCGCTCAAGAAGGGCGGCAGGCCGGTCCTGATCGGCGTCGGCGGCTGCGTGGCCTCGCCAGGAAGGCGAGGCGATCGTCAAGCGCGCGCCCTACGTGGACCTGGTGTTCGGCCCGCAGACCCTGCACCGCCTGCCCGAGCTGATCCGCGCCAAGCGCGAGACCGGCCAGCCGCAGGTCGACATCAGCTTCCCCGAGATCGAGAAGTTCGACCGCCTGCCCGAACCGCGCGCCGAAGGCCCCAGCGCCTTCGTGTCGATCATGGAAGGCTGCACGCAAGTACTGCTGCTTCTGCGTGGTGCCCTACACCCGCGGCGAGGAAGTCAGCCGGCCGTTCGAGGACGTGCTGGTCGAGGTCGCGCAGCTGGCCGCGCAGGGCGTGCGCGAGATCAACCTGCTCGGCCAGAACGTCAACGCCTACCGCGGGCCGTGATGGAGCGGTGCGACGGCGCGAGGGTCGACCGGGATGGCCTGTGCCGACCTCGGCCTGCTGATCCGCACCATCGCCGCAGATCGACGGCATCGGCCGCATCCGCTTCACCACCTCGCACCCGCTGGAGTTCTCCGATTCGCTGGTCGAGGCCTACCGCGACGTGCCGAGCTGGCCAACTACCTGCACCTGCCGGTGCAGGCCGGCAGCGACCGCATCCTGGCGGCGATGAAGCGCGGCTACACCGCGCTGGAGTTCAAGCAGAAGATCCGCAAGCTGCGCGCGGTGCGGCCGGACATCTCGATCAGCTCGGACTTCATCGTCGGCTTCCCCGGCGAGACCGACGCCGACTTCGAGAAGACCATGAAGCTGATCGAGGACGTCGGCTTCGACCAGTCGTTCTCCTTCATCTATTCGCGCCGCCCCGGCACGCCGGCCGCCGACCTGGAGGACAGCGTGTCCAGCGAGGAGAAGCACGCGCGGCTGTCGCGCCTGCAGGCCGCACATCAACGCACAACGCGCGTCGCATCTGCGAGGCGATGGTCGGCAGCGTGCAGACGGTGCTGGTGGAAGGGCCTGTCGAAGAAGAACCCGAACGAGCTGACCGGCAAGACCGAGAACATGCGCTCGGTGAATTTCCCGGCACCTGCCTCGGGCCGCTTGATCGGCCAGTTCGTGGATGTCGTGATCACCGAGGCGATGAGCAACTCGCTGCGCGGCCGCGTGGCCACGGCCGACGGGCTGGCGGCCTGAGCCGCGCCATGGCATCCGGATCGCCCGGCACCCGTGGCTGGCTGCGACGCGCGGCGCTGGGATGGTGGCTGCTGGGCGTGGGGCTGCTGGGGCTGCTGAGGGCGGCCATGAAGATCATGGACGACGCCGCCTGGATGCGCGATCCGGTGACGCTGGCGTGGCTGGTCGGGTCAGTGGCGGTGCTGGCCTGGGGCGCCCTTGCCACCGCACGTGCGCTGCGCCGGCCACGCGGCGGACGCCGCTGACGCGCCACGCCCGGCGATCCGGCGCGACTGCTGCGCCCTGGTCCGCGCCACGCCCGCACACCGACCGCCCATCGACATGGGTCGCCTGCACCGTCAGCGACTGCAAGGCATCGGCAGGCACCGCGAGCAGGTTTCGGGCCGCAGCACGACATCCTCGGGCGGGCCGTCAGCACGGTGACGGCCTGCGCGTGCAGCGGTGCGCACAGCGCCAGGCACGCCAGCGCGGCAACGCCGCGCGCGTCGATCTTCACCATCGCCCCGCGCCCCTGTGATGCAGACTGCCCGGACTTTGCGAAAACGCCCCGCGGGGCGCAAGCTCACCCTCCGCCCTTGCGCGGCGCGGGCCAGCGGGCGCGCGCTGACGCGAACACCGCATTGCTTCGACACCGCACTGGAAGACAGCCCCCGATGCCTTCACGCACCACGTCCGAATTCACCCTCGACCCGCCCGAGGCCGAGCGCCTGGCCAACCTGGCCGGCCCGTTCGACGGCCACCTGCGCCAGATCGAACTGCGCCTGGGCGTGGAGATCGCCAACCGCGGCAACATCTTCCGCATCGTCGGCCCCGAAGCCGCTGTCGGCACGCGCCGAGTCGCTGCTGCGCGACCTGTGGACGACGCCGCGCAACGAAACGCTCGGCGAGCCCGCCGATCCACCTGCGCCTGGCCGAAGCCGAGGCCGACCGCATCGTCGAGGACGGACATCGAGCCGCAGGAAGTCGGCGATCCGGGTCAAGCGCGGCACCATTCGCGGGCGCGGCGCCAACCAGGCCAAGTACCTGCACGCGATCGCCACCCACGACATCAACTTCGGCATCGGCCCGGCCGGCACCGGCAAGACCTTCCTGGCCGTGGCCAGCGCGGTCGATGCGCTCAACGAGGCGCGCGTGCAGCGGCTGATCCTGGTGCGCCCGGCGGTGGAGGCCGGCGAGAAGCTCGGCTTCCTGCCCGGCGACCTGACCCAGAAGGTCGACCCGTACCTGCGCCCGCTGTACGACGCGCTCTACGAGATGCTGGGCGTGGAGAAGGTGGTCAAGCTGCTGGAAAAGAACGTCATCGAGATCGCGCCGCTGGCGTACATGCGCGGGCGCACGCTCAACGACGCGTTCGTGATCCTCGACGAGGCGCAGAACACCACCATCGAGCAGATGAAGATGTTCCTGACCCGCATCGGCTTCGGCAGCACCGCGGTGGTCACCGGCGACCTGACGCAGGTCGACCTGCCCAAGCACCAGAAGTCCGGCCTGAAGGACGCGATGGACGTGCTGCGCGGCGTCGACGGCATCAGCTTCACCTTCTTCGAATCGCGCGACGTGGTGCGCCACCCGCTGGTGGCGCGGATCGTCAACGCCTACGACGCGCGCGACGCCAAGGACGCCGACACCGGCCCGGCGTCCTGAGGACTTCGCCCATGACCCGCGATGCCCGCTCCAACTCGATGTCGCCATCACCTACGGCGTGCCCCGCGCCGGCATGCCGGCCGCGGTGAGCTTCCGGCGCTGGGTGGCGGCCGCGCTCAGCGGCCGGATCCGCGAGGCCGACCTGGCGCATCCGCATCGTCGACAGCAAGGAAGGCCGCGTCGCTCAACCGCCACTACCGCGGCAAGGACTACGCGACCAACGTGCTGAGCTTCCCGGCCGACCTGCCCGAAGGCCTGCCCGAGGGCGTGCGCCTGCCGCTGCTGGGCGACCTGGTGATCTGCGCGCCGGTGGTGGCGCGCGAGGCCACGCGAGCAGGGCAAGCCGCTGGCCGCGCACTACGCCCACCTCACCGTGCACGGCGCCCTGCACCTGCTGGGCTGGAACCACGAGGACGACGCGCGAGGCCGAGTGCATGGAGCAGCTGGAGCGCGAAATCCTGGCCGGCTGGGCATCGACGACCCCTACGGCGACGGCTGAGCAGGCCGCGGGTGCGGAGACCGCGGGCCGGTCACACCCCGCCGCGCTAAACTGCGGCTCCAAGCGGCCCCGCCCCCCGGGCCAGCACGCAGACACAATGTCCGAGGACGACAGTAGTACCCAGCACGCGGAACCCCACGAGAAGCGCCGCTCCTGGCTCGACCGCATCAGTTCGGCGCTGTCGGGCGAACCCAGCACCCGCGAAGACCTGGTGGAGATCCTGCGCGATGCGCAGGCCGACGGCCTGATCGCCGCCGACACGCTGACGATGATGGAAGGCGCGATCGCAGTGTCCGACCTCACCGTCGGCGACGTCATGGTGCCGCGCTCGCAGATGGTGGCCGCTGCCGGCCGATGCGCCGTTCCTGGACCTGATGCGGCAGCGTGGTCGAGTCCGGCCACTCGCGCTTTCCCGTGCACGGCGAGGACAAGGACGAGATCCTGGGCATCCTGCTGGCCAAGGACCTGTTGCGCGGCGTGGTCGCCGACAACGGCCCGGCCAGCATCCACGAGCTGCTGCGCCCGGCGGTGCTGATCCCCGAATCCAAGCGCCTGAACGTGCTGCTGCGCGAGTTCCGCCATGTCGCGCAACCACATGGCGATCGTGATCGACGAGCACGGCGGCGTCGCCGGGCTGGTCACCATCGAGGACGTGCTGGAGCAGATCGTCGGCGACATCGACGACGAGCACGACGACGCCGAGGATCCGAACGCACTGATCGCCGCGCAGGCCGACGGCCAGTTCGTGGTCGACGCGCTGACGCCGATCGCCGACTTCAACGAGCGCTTCGGCGCGGACTTCGACGACGACGAATACGACACCATCGGCGGGCTGGTGACGGCGGCGATCGGCCACCTGCCCGAGGCCGGCGAGGAACTGACGCTGGGCCGCTTCGTGTTCCGCGTGTCCAGCGCCGACGCGCGGCGCGTGCACGCCTTCCACGTCGGCGTGCTGGGCGATGACGGCTGATACGCGCCGCAGCCTGCGGCGTTGCATATGGGCGGGGTGGGTTCTGGTGCTGTCGTGTGTGGCGCTGGCGGCGGTCGCAGAACCAGCGACGTCGCCGGTGCCGCCGCCGGGAGGCAGCGACCCTGCAACGGCCACGCCGGGAAGCATCGAAGCGACGCCGGCGCCGCGCATCGGCGTGGTGACCATGTTGCCGGGCGAGATCTTCTTCGAGCGCTTCGGCCACAACGCCATCGTCGTACAGGACACCGTGTCCGGAGCGGCCACGTCCTACAACTTCGGCTACTTCGACCCGACCGAATCCGACTTCGTCGCCCGCTTCGTGCGCGGCGAGATGCGCTATCGCCTGCTCGCGCTGCCGGTGGACGAGGACCTGGCCTATTACCGCGCGGTGGGCCGCGGGGTGTCGATGCAGTGGCTCGACCTCGCCCCGACCGATGCCCGCGAACTGGCCGATGCGCTGGCCGACAACGCGCGGCCCGAGAACGCCTACTACCGCTACGACTATTTCCTCGACAACTGCTCCACCCGCGTGCGCGACGCGCTGGACCGCGCGCTGGGCGGCGAGCTGGGCCGCCAGCTGCAGACGCGCTCGCGGGGCAACACCTTCCGCAGCGAGGCGGTGCGGCTGGCCTCGCCCGCGACGTGGATGTGGCTGGTGTTCGACCTGGGCCTGGGCCCGTCGGCGGACCGGCCGCTGCCGCTGTGGGGCGAGGCGTTCGTGCCGATGCGGCTGGCCGACGCGCTGGACGACACGCGGCTGCGCGACGGCCGACCGGTCGTGGTGGAACGCCTGGACGTGCTGCCACACCGCGTGGCGCCGGAACCGGAGGAATTCCAGCGCAGTTGGGCGCGCTGGCTCGCCGCAGGCCTTGCGATCGGCGTGGCGCTGGCCTGGCTGGGGCGGCGGCGCCCGCGCCTGGCGGCATCGCTGGCATTGCCGTTCTGGACGTTGGCCGGGCTGCTGGGTGCGCTGATGCTCTACATCTGGCTGGGCACCGGCCACCGGTTCGGCTGGGCCAACCAGAACCTGCTGCTGCTCAGCCCGCTGGCCTGGCTGCTGCTGCCCGGCGGCTGGCGCATCGCACGCGGCCGAGCGCCGGGCCACCTGTTCGCGTGGGTGGCGATGCTGGTGGCCGCTCTGGCCGCGCTGGCGGTGTTCGTCTACGGCCTGCAGCTGCTGCCGCAGCGCAACGCGCACTGGATCGCCCTGCTGCTGCCGGTGCACGCGGCGCTGGCCTGGGGCTTGGCGCGGCTTTCATCCCGGACTCGGTGAACCTTGGCCCGGGGTAGCCCGGGTAAGCGCAGCGCACCCGGGGCCGTCATGCATCACCTTGCAGCAATCCCGGGTGCGCTGCGCTTACCCGGGCTACGCAAGGCCAATCCCAACCATGCATCTACCCGCCTCCTGCGCCCTACGTCCCACGGCATGACCCGTGGCACGATGCCGCGATGACACGGACCCCGCCTCCCTCCCCTGCCTGCATCGTCAACTGCGTCGCCTACGCCCGCGATGGCAGCCGCCGCGACATTCCCCTGGAGGCCATCAGTGACGTGCTGGCTGTGGACGATGGCAGTTTCGTGTGGGTCGGACTGTACGAGCCGGCCGAAGCGGTGCTGGACCAGCTGCAGGAGGAGTTCGACCTGCACGACCTGGCCGTGGAGGACGCGCACAAGGCGCACCAGCGGCCCAAGCTGGAGGCGTACGGCCAGTCGCTGTTCATCGCCGTGCACACGGCGCAGGTCGTGGACGAACGCATCGTCTTCGGCGAAACCCATGCATTCCTGGGGCCGCGCTACCTGGTGACCGTGCGCCACGGCGCCTCGCTGTCGTATGCGCCCGTGCGTGCCCGTGCCGAGCGCGAGCCGGAACTGCTGTCGATGGGCCCGGCCTATGCCCTGTACACGGTCCTGGACTACATCGTCGACCACTACCAGCCCATCATCGAGCAGTTCAGCGCATCGCTGGAGGCATTGGAGCACGACGTGTTCGCAGACGAGTACCGGCGCGACACCATCGTCCGGCTGTACGCGCTCAAGCGGGAACTCTCGCGGTTGCGGCTCGCCGTCAATCCGATGCAGGACGTAGTGGCCCAGCTCGCACGCAGCCACGACGGACTGGTGCCGGCGGAGGCGCGGCCCTACTTCCGCGACGTCCACGACCATGTGCTACGTGCCAACGACGCCTCCGACACGCTTCGCGAGATGCTGACCGCGGCCCTGAGCGTGAACCTCTCGCTGGTGACGCTGGCGCAGGGCGAGGTGGTCAAGCGGCTGGCCGGCTGGGCGGCGCTGCTGGCCGCGCCGACGCTGATCGCCAGCTGGTATGGCATGAACTTCGAATTCATGCCGGAGCTGGACGACCGCTACGCCTACCCGGTGCTGATCGGCGTGGTGGCGGTGGTGTGCACCGCGCTGTACCGCTACCTGCGCAAGGTGCGGTGGCTGTAGCCGGCGCCTCAGCCCCCCGCCATCGCCTGCAGCAGCAACCCCACGATGTACGCGCAGTACGTCCCCAGTGCGTACCCCAGCACCGATAGCAGCACGCCCACCGGCGCCAGCGCCGGGTGGAACGCGCTGGCCACCACCGGCGCCGACGCCGCGCCACCGATGTTGGCCTGCGAGCCCACGGCCATGAAGAACAGCGGCGCGCGGATCAGCTTGGCGACGGTACAGCATGACCACCCCGTGCACGCTGATCCAGATCAGGCCCAGCAGGAACAGCCACGGCCGGTCGAGCAGCGCGCCCAGGTCCATCTGCATGCCGATGGTGGCCACCAGGACGTACAGCATCACCGAGCCCACCTTCGACGCGCCGGCGCCTTCAAGCGTACGCGCGCGGGTGAAGCTCAGCAGCAGGCCGATGGTGGTGGCCAGCACCATGATCCAGAAGAAGCGCGCGGTCAGGCTGTAGTTCTGCAGGTTCCATTCGGCCGGCAGGCTGGCGATCCACGCCACCAGCGGGTCGGCGAGCAGGTGCGACAGCCCGGTCGCGCCCAGGCCGACCGCGAGGATCACCATCAGGTCGGTCATCGACGGAATGCGCGAGTGCTGCGCCTGGTACGCCTCGATACGGTGCTTGAGGTCGTCGATCGCACTGACATCCGCGCGGGTCCAGCGGTCGAAGGTGGCCGCGCGCGGCGCCAGGAACAGCAGCACCGCCATCCACAGGCTGGCGATCAGCACATCGACGGCGACGAACTGGCCGAACATCGTCGCCTCCACGCCGAAGACTTCCTTCATGGCCGCCTGGTTGGCGCCGCCGCCGATCCAGCTGCCGGCCACCGTCGCCATGCCGCGCCACGTGTCTCCGGCCACGGTTTCGGGGTGGATGAAACCCATCGCGGTGAACGCACGCCAGCGCACCGAGCATCACGCCGGCCGTACCGGCCAGGAACATCACCACCGCCTTCGGCCCCAGGCGCACGATGGCGCCGAAATCCATCGCCACGCACAGCAGCACCAGCGCGCTGGGCAGCAGGTAATCGCGCGCCATCGGGTACAGCCCGGACGCGGCGCCGTCGATCAGGCCGATGCTGTTGAACACCGCCGGGATCAGATAACACAGCAGCAGCGCCGGCACGAAGCCGTAGAACTTCTTCCAGAAGCCGTCCTCGCGCGACGAGCTCCAGAACACGGAGCCCAGCACGATGGCCAGCAGGCCGAGTACCACGGCGTCGTTGGTGATCAGGGCGGGGTGGCGGTCTGCATGGGCGGGCGATCCGGAGGGTCGGGGACGTGGGGCCTGGAAAGCGGGCGGGCGGATGCGACGACGGCGGCCCGCGATGTGTATCGCAGCAGCCGCCGTCATCGCCAGGGTCGGTCAGTTCAAGGACCGATGTGCTTCTTCAGCCAGGCATGCACGGTGTCGTGCCACAGCAGGCTGTTGTGCGGCTTGAGCACCCAGTGGTTCTCGTCGGGGAAGTACAGCAGCTGCGAGTCGATGCCGCTGGCGCTGCAGCGCGGTGAAGGTGGACAGGCTCTGGTCGATCGGCACGCGGAAGTCCTTCTGCCCGGCCACGACCAGCATCGGCACCTTCCACTTGTCCACATGGCGCGCCGGATTGAATTGCTCGTAGTTCTCCGGCGCGTCCGCACACGGTGCCGCCGAATTCCCACTCCGTGAACCACAGCTCCTCGGTCACCAGGCCCATCGATCGCGTATCGAACACGCCGTTGTGGTTGACCAGGCACTTGAACGGCGCGTTGCCGGCGGCGTCGAACCAGTTGCCGGCGATCCAGTTGACCATGTAGCCGCCATAGCTGGCGCCCAGCGCGCAGGCCTTGTCGCCATCGAGGAAGTCATAGCTGGTCCAGCGCGGCCGCCCAGCCCTTCTGCAGGTCCTCGAGCGGGCGGTCGCCCCAGTGCCGGCTGATGGCGTCGGTGAACGCCTGGCCGTAGCCGGTGGAGCCGTGGAAGTCGATCATCACCACCGCATAGCCCTGCCCGGCGTAGGTCTGCGGGTTCCAGCGGTAGCTCCAGCCGTCGCCGAAGCTGCCCTGCGGGCCGCCATGGATCAGGAAGGCGACCGGGTATTCGCGGCCTTCCTCGTAGTTCCAGGGCTTGACGACGTACCCGTGCACGGTGGCGCCGTTCCAGCCCTTGAAGGTGAACTGCTCGACTCACCGAAGCCCACGGTGTCGCCCAGCAGTTGCCCGGCGCCGGGGGTGATCTCGCGCAGCTGCGCGGCATCCGGGCCGGTGGTGATGATCTGGTCGCCGGTGGCCATGGTGTTGCGGGTGAACGCCAGCGTCGGACCGGCCAGCTGCACGTTGGACACCGTGCCGTCGCCGACCACTTCGCGCACCTGCCCGCTGGCGATGTCGACCGCGAACAGCGGGTGCTCGCCGGTGTCCTGGGCGGTGGTGTAGATCGTGGTGCCGTCGGCGGACAGCACGATGCCGTCGGCCGAGCGGTCCCAGCCGGGCGCGATCTCGCGCACCTGCCCGCTCGACAGGTCCATGGCCATCAGCCCGGAACGGTCGGCCTCGAACCCGGCGCGCTTCATCGCGCGGTAGTACAGCGTGGCGCCGTCGGCGCTGAACACCGGGCTCGGCATCCCAGGCGGGGTTGCCGGACGTCAGGTTGCGCGCCGTACCCTGCCCGTCGGCCTGCAGCCGGTAGAGGTCGAAGTTGGTCGACCAAGGCTCGGAGCGCCCGGCCACACGGAGGCTGGCCACCAGCGACTGTCCGTCCGGTGCCCAGGTGTAGTCGGCCACGCTGCCGAATGGCTTGGAGGGCACGTCGCCGTCCAGCGCACCGCTGACCGCCACCGCGCGCGTGGATGGCGCGGTGCCCAGTTCGGCCACGAACAGCTGGTTGCGGCGGCCGTCGGCCCACGTGTCCCAGTGGCGGACGAACAGCCCGTCGTACAGCACGCCGGTGGACGTGCGCTTGGCGTCGTCGTCCAGCCGCGTGCGGGTGCAGGCCAGGTCGCTGGCGCAGTCGCGGAAGGTGTCGGCACTGAAGGCGATGCGGCCGCCACCCGGCGCGATGCGGTAGGTGCCGATGTCCACCGGAAACTCGGTGCGCAGCCGCGGCTCGCCGCCGGCCAGGCCGATCGAATACAGCTGGGAGCGGCCGGATTTCGCGCTCAGGAAGTACACCTCACGGCCATCGGGCGAAAACGAGGGCGAGTTGACGTTCCAGCCCTCCGGCGTCAACCGGCGCGGCGGGGCGGCATCGCGTGCGAACAGGTCCTCGATCCACAGCGACGTGGTACTGGTTCCGGCGGCGGCATCGACCACGCGCTTGGCGAACACCACATGGCGGCCGTCGGCCGACAGCGTGGGCGAGGAAAAGCGGTCCATCGTGGCCAGGTCACGGGCCTGCAGGCCGCGTTCGGCGGCGCTGGACGGCGGGGTGACGGTCGCAAGGGCGGCGGCCACCAGCAGGGGCAGGACAGCGTGACGCAGGGTCATGGGCGTTTTCCGAAGACGGTGAAAGGCCCGATGGTAGGCGGGCGGCGCGCCACGGGCAAAGCCGGTGCACGCCGCGGCCCCCCGCGCCGTGCGTGGCACGGCGCGGGGCGGATGCATCACGGCGCCCCGGTGGCACCGCCGGTCGCGGCCGTGGTGCTGGCCGTGCGCCCGCCCAGGTGGCGCGAGAGGAACGCCAGCAGGCGGGTGTAGTACTCGGCGCGGTTCTTCTCCAGGTAGAAGCCGTGGCCCTCGTTGCGCACGTAGAGGGTTTCCACCGGCACGCCGGCCTGGCGCAGGGCGCGCTCCATCATGTACGAGTGCTCGATGGGCGTGCGCTCGTCCTCGCCACCGGCCACCAGCAGTACCGGCGCCTTGATGCGATCGGCCATCCGGTTGGGCGAAACGGCCGCGACGGCGTCACGCTCGCCCAGCCAGTCGCGCAGGTAGCTGCTGCCGCTGCCACTGCGCTGGATGTCGCCGTGGGTATGCATCGTCGGCAGGTCGTACACACCGACGTAGCCCACCGCGCAGCGGTACAGGTCCGGCTCCCTGGCCAGGCCCATCAGCGAGGCGTAGGCACCGTAGCTGGCGCCGACCATGCAGATGCGGTCGCGGGCGGCGATGCCCTGGTCGATGGCCCAGCGGGTGGCGTCGGTCAGGTCATCCTGCATGGCGGCGCCCCACTGCCGCGCACCGGCACGCGAGAACGCATGGCCGTAGCCTGCCGAACCGCGGAAATTGACCTGCAGGACGGCATACCCGGCCTGCGCCAGCATCTGCACGTCGCTGTCGAAGGCCCACACGTCCTGCACGAAGAACGGGCCGCCATGCGGCATCACCACCATCGGCAGCCCGGTGCCGGGCGAGCCGGGTGGCAGCGTCAGGTAGCCGTGCAGCGCCAGCCCGTCGCGCGCGGCCAGCGTGATCGGGCGGACCGTGCCCATCTTCTCGGGATCGAACCATTGCCGCCGGCTGATCAGGTGATCGGCTTTCTTGTTGGCGATGTCGAACAGATAGAAGTCGCCCGGGTTGTTGCCGCCCCAGACCTGCACCAGCGCCGTGTTGCCATCGGCGGTCCGCGAGGTGATATGCACCGGCGAGTCGAAGGCGGCCTCGAGGCTGCGGTAGAGCCGCGCCTCGGGCGAGGCGTCGTCGAAGAAGGCCGTGCGCGGCCGGCCGTGCTCGTACATCACGCCAACCGGCACCAGCGTGCGGTTGCGGTAGAGGATGCGGCCGGGGTCGGCCACCGTGTCACGCAGCACCTGCGTGCGGCTGCGGTCGACGGTGTCGAAGGCGACGATGGAGTCCGGACCCTCCGGGTGTTCCACCTGCAGGTAGGCGATGCGGTTGTCGTGCGAGAAGCCGATGGGGAACTGGCGCGTGCCCTCCTCGCTGTCGGAGGCATGGATCAGCTCCCATTGCGCCCCGTCGCCCTGCCGGTAGTACAGCTGCTGCCGGAAGTCGGTGCCGGTGCCCGCGGCGAACCGCACCACGCCGGCATGGTCGGCCAGGAAACTGGCGTTGCGTACCGGTGCCCGCGCCACCTGCGCGCGGCGCCCGGTGTAGATGTCCATGCGGTCGACGCGGGTGTAGGGATCGTCGGTGAACGGGCTGATGCCCACCAGCACGTTGCGGTCGCTGGCGGGCAGCTCGTCGACCAGCCATGCGTGCACCCGCTCGACCTTCTTGGGCTGGATCTTGGTGCCCAGGCCCTGGCCCTGGAGCCGCTGACCCACCAGCAACTCGGCGCCCGTACCATCGGCGTTCATCGCGAACACCTCGCCGGTCAGTCGCGGCGTGGCCAGCATGCCCATCTTCTCGGCCACCGAGATCAGCAGGCGCTCATGGTTGATCCAGCGGAACTCGGCGACGTGGCTGTTCTTGCCGATCTGGAAGTTGCCGGTCACGGCATTGTCGGACCGGCGCATCACCACCAGCGCGGTGCGGTCCTCGAAGGGCACGGTGGCGGCGAGGAACTGCCCGGTCGGCGAGATCTTGATCTCGTTGAAGGTGTCGTTCTTGAGGTAGGGCGACAGTTCGACGGCGGGTACGGCCGGTGAGAGCACGGCCAGCAGTGCGAGCAGGATGGCAAGGGCAGGAAAGCGGATCAGGTGGTGCATGCAGTCACTCCATGTGGACGGTGCGGCGATCCGGGTGGACCGCAGGCAGGTCGGTGTTGCGGAGTGGGCCGCGAGCGCGCGACAGCGTGTCGTATTCCGTGCGAGGCAGGCACGTGATGCCTGGTGCCTCACCCTTCGATGGCAGTCCGCTCCCCAGCGCACTGCGTCCCTCCCCGGCTTGAAGCGTAACCGACCACGGCGCGGGAGCAAGCCCGGACGCGCGGGTGGCGGCACTTCGTCGGCCGGTTGACCATATGGATGCATGGGCGGCCCGCCGCGTGACGGGGCACACCCGGCATCTTCCACGCCATGGATACGCCGCGGACAATCGGCGGGACGCCGGCCATCCCGCAGTAACCCGTCCGACCCCGGCTCAGATGCGCCGGTCGCGCCCCAGGGTCGTGGCCAGCGCGTCACGCCAGTGGGGCACAGCGATGCCGTCGCGGTCGCGCAGCGTGGTGGTGTCGAGCACCGAGTAGGCCGGGCGCCGCACGGGCGTGGGGTACTGAGAGGACGGCACGGGCCGCACCTGCGGCGCGACGGGCAGCAGCCCCGTCGCCACCGCATCGTCGAAAATCGCCTCGGCAAACCCGTGCCAGCTGGTCTGGCCACCCGCCACCAGGTGCACGGTGCCGGATTCCCGAAGCATCGCGCTGCAGGAGGTCGCGCGGTGGCGTCGGCGATCAGCCACGCCGGGGTCGGCGTGCCGAGCTGGTCGGCGACCACGCGCAGCTCGTCGCGCTCGCGCGCCCACGCGCAGCATCGTGCGCAGGAAGTTGTGCCCGTGCGCGGCCGTAGACCCAGGCCGTGCGCAAGATCAGGTGGCGCGCGCCGCTGGCGCGCGATCGCCTGCTCGCCGGCGAGCTTGCTGGCGCCGTAGACGCCCAGCGGCGCGGTCGGCATCGTCCTCGCGATACGGGCGCGCTGCCGCTGCCCGTCGAACACGTAGTCGGTCGAGTAATGCACCAGCAGCGATGCCGCGCTGCGCGCACGCCCCGGCCAGCGCAGCCGGGCGCCTCGGCATTGATGCGGAACGCCAGCGTCGCGTTCGGTCTCGGCGCGGTCCACCGCGGTGTAGGCCGCGGCATTGACCACCACGTCGGGCGCGATGCGCGCCGCATCAGCCGGCGATGCGCGTCCGAGCCGGCGAGGTCCAGCGCCTGCAGGCACTCGCCGTCGTCGCAGCACGCCAGTGCGCGTGGCCGCGACCACCTCGCCCAGCGGCGCCAGGCTGCGGCGCAGCTCGTGGCCGACCTGGCCGTTGCCACCGAGCAGCAGGATCTTCATGCGCGGCCGTCATGCGTGTAGACCGGCAGGCGGTCTCCGGGTCGATGTCGGCCAGCAACGGCGCGACGCGCGTCCTTGGCCGACAGCAGCGGCGTCGCCGACCGGCCAGTCGATGGCCGAGTTGCGGATCGTCCCAGCGCATGCCGGCGTCGGCTGGCCGGTCGTAGGTCGCGGTGCACAGGTAGGTGAACACCGCGCGCTCGCTCAGGGTCACGAAGCCGTGCGCGAAACCTTCCGGGATCCAGAAATGGCGCTTGTTCTCCGCGCTCAGCACCACCGCGGTCCAGCGCCCGAAGGTCGGCGAGCCGCGGCGGATGTCCACCGCGACGTCCCACACCTCGCCCTCGAGCACGCGAGACCTAGCTTGCCCTGCGGCTTGGGCCACTGGTAGTGCAGGCCGCGCAGCACGCCGCGCGCGGAGGAGGAGACGTTGCCCTGCACGAAGCTGCGGCTGCAGGCCGTGCTCGGCCGAGCTTGTCGTGCGTTGAAGGACTCGAAGAAGAAGCCGCGCTCGTCGCCGAACACCGCGCGGCTCGATCACCACGCAGCCGGGCAGGTCGGTCTCGATCACCTTCATGCGGCACTCACGACCGCCGCGCTCGACCAGGCCCAGCAGGTACTGGCCGTAGCCGTTCTTGGCCAGCGGCGCGGCCAGCGTCTCGCAGCTGGTCGTCGTCGATCCAGCCGTTGCCGTAGGCGATCTCCTCCGGGCAGCACACGCGCAGGCCCTGGCGCGCCTCGATGGTCTCGATGTAGTTGGAGGCCTCGAGCAGCGACTGGTGGGTGCCGGTGTCCAGCCAGGCGTAGCCGCGGCCCAGCTGCTCCAGGTGCAGCGAGCCGTCCTCGAGGTAGCAGCGGTTGAGGTCGGTGATCTCCAGCTCGCCGCGCGGCGAGGGCTTCAGCGCCGGCGGCGAAATCGCTGGCGCGGCCGTCGTAGAAATACAGGCCGGTGACCGCGTAGTTGGACCGCGGCTTGGCCGGCTTCTCCTCCAGGCCGACCACCTTGCCGTCGGCATCGAACTCGGCCACGCCATAGCGCTCCGGATCGCTGCACCCAGTAGCCGAACACGGTCGCGCCGTGCTCGCGCGCGTCGGCGCGCTTGCAGCATCGTCGGTCAGGCCGTGGCCGTAGAAGATGTTGTCGCCCAGCACCAGGCAGCTGGGCTGGCCGGCGAGGAACTCGCGGCCGATCAGGAACGCCTGCGCCAGGCCGTCCGGGCTGGGCTGCACGGCGTACTCGATCTTCATGCCCCACTGCGAGCCGTCGCCCAGCAGCTGCTTGAACAGCGCCTGCTCGTGCGGCGTGTTGATGATCAGCACTTCGCGGATGCCCGCCAGCATCAGCACGCTGAGCGGGTAGTAGATCATCGGCTTGTCGTACACCGGCAGCAGCTGCTTGCTGATGCGCCTGGGTGATCGGATACAGCCGCGTGCCGGAGCCGCCGGCCAGGATGATGCCCTTGCGATCGCGTCACGGTCGTGCCTCGCTCAGGCACTGCGCCGATGCGTTCCAGCCGGTAGCTGCCGTCCAGCACGCGCTGCACCCAGTCCTGGTTGTCCAGGTACCAGTCGACGGTGCGCGGCCATGCCCTGCTCGAAGGTGTACCGCGGCTGCCCAGCCCAGCTCGTCCTTCAGCTTGGAGGCATCGATCGCGTAGCGGCGGTCGTGGCCGGGGCGGTCGGCGACGTAGGTGATCTGGACTCGCGCGCGGCTGGCCGTCGGCGCAGCGGCCGGCGCTCGTCCAGCAGCGCGCAGATCGTGCTGCACCACCTCGATGTTCTGGCGCTCGGCATCGCCGCCGACGTTGTAGGTCTCGCCCACGCGGCCGCGCTTCCAGCACGCGCGCGGATCGCGGCGCAGTGGTCGTCCACGTACAGCCAGTCGCGCACGTTCTTGCCGTCGCCGTAGACCGGCAGCGGCTCGCCGGCCAGCGCCTTGGCGATGACCAGCGGGATCAGCTTTTCGGGGAACTGGTACGGCCCGTAGTTGTTCGAGCAGTTGGTGGTCAGCACCGGCAGGCCGTAGGTGTGGTGGAAGGCGCGCACCAGGTGGTCGGACGCGGCCTTGGACGCCGAGTACGGCGAGTTCGGCGCGTACGGCGTGGTCTCGGTGAACTTGCCGGTGTCGCCCAGCGATGCCGTAGACCTCGTCGGTGGACACGTGCAGGAAGCGGAACGCGTCGCGGCGCGTCGCCTTCCAGCGCGCGTCCAGTAGTCGCGCACCGCTTCCAGCAGGGCCAGCGTGCCGACCACGTTGGTCTGCACGAACGCGGCCGGGCCGTCGATGGAACGGTCGACGTGGCTTTCGGCGGCGAAGTTGACCACCGCGTCGGGCCGGTGCTCGGCCAGCAGCCGCGCGACCAGCGCGCGCATCGCCGATGTCGCCATGCACGAAGACGTGGTCCGGATTGCCGTCCAGCGACGCCAGGGTGTCCAGGTTGCCGGCGTAGGTCAGCGCGTCCAGGTTGACCACCCGGATGCCGCGCGCACCGCATCCAGCACGAAATTGCCGCCAATGAAACCGGCGCCGCCGGTGACCAGCCAAGTCGGCACGCATTCACTCCATGCGTTTAGCACGGCGATGGCAGTTCGTGCAGATGCACGCCAGCTGCCGCTGCGATGCACTCAGAACGGGATGTCGTCGTCCGCGAAATCGTCCGCGAAGTCGTTGGACTTGGCGGTGCCGGCGCTGCGCGGCGCGGGGCCGACTCCTGGCGCTGCGGCGGCGCGCGACGGACGCTCGCTGCGATCGCCACCGCCGCGATCGCTCGCCGCCACCGCCGCCGCTCACCGCCGGCCGCCGAGCATCTGCATCTCGTCGGCGATGATGTCGGTGGTGTACTTCTCCACGCCGTCCTGGTCGGTGTACTTGTCGTAGCGGATGCGAGCCTTCGATGTAGACCTGGCGTGCCCTTCTTCAGGTACTCGCCGGCGATCTCGCCGAGCTTGCCGAAGAACTTCACCCGGTGCCATTCGGTGCGCTCCTGCTGGTTGCCGTCCTTGTCCTTGCGCACGCTGGTGGTGGCCAGGCTGACGCGTGGTGATCGCCATGCCGCCCTGGGTGTATTTGGTTTCCGGGTCGTTGCCGAGGTTGCCGACCAGGATCACTTTGTTGATGCCGCGTGCCATGGATGCGTGTCCTCTGTGATGTCGCCGGGTGCGGGCGACATGACAGTGCGAGTATAGCCGGCCGGCCCGCGCGGCCAGTCCGGCCGTCCGCCACGCTCGGCGTCGTAGGGCATGCTCGCCTGTCGAGGGCCCGCGTACCGCCACCGCGCGCCCGTATAATGCCGTGGCTGACCCGCCTATCCGCGATCCGCCCGCATGCCAGCCGATGCGCAGCCTCGCCCGCCCCCGCCGCCCTGCCGACCTGCCCGCGCATCCAGGCCCTGGCCTGCGCCGGACATGGCGGCCGTGGATGCGCTGATCCGCGCACCGGCTGGCCTCGGACGTGGTGCTGATCAACCAGGTCGCCGAGCACATCATCGGCGCCGGCGGCAAGCGCCTGCGGCCGATGCTGCTGCTGCTGGCGGCGGGCGCGCTGGGCCACCGCGGCCCGGACGCGCACCAGCTCGCGGCGGTGGTCGAGTTCATCCACACCGCCACCCTGCTGCACGATGACGTGGTCGACGAATCCGACCTGCGCCGCGGCCGCAGCACCGCCAACGCGGTGTGGGGCAATGCCGCCAGCGTGCTGGTCGGCGATTTCCTGTATTCGCGCAGCTTCCAGCTGATGGTCGAGCTGGACCGCATGGAAGTGATGCAGATCCTGGCCGACACCACCAACCGCATCGCCGAGGGCGAAGTGCTGCAGCTGCTGCACGTGCGCAACCCGGACACCGACGAAGCCGCCTACCTGCGCGTGATCGAGCGCAAGACCGCGGTGCTGTTCGCCGCCGCGACGCGGCTGGGCGCGCTGCTGGCCGGCGCCGACGCGACCACCTGCGACGCGCTGCACGACTACGGCATGAACCTGGGCTACGCCTTCCAGATCGCCGACGACGTGCTCGACTACGCCTCCGACGCGCAGACGCTGGGCAAGAACCTGGGCGACGACCTGGCCGAGGGCAAGGCCACGCTGCCGCTGATCCATGCGATCGCGCACGCCGACGCCGCGACGCGCGGCCCGGCTGCGCGCGGCCATCGAGCAGGGCGATGCCGGCGCGTTGCCCGAAGTGCTGGCGGCCATCCACGCCAGCGGCGGGCTGGAGTACAGCCGCGCACGCGCCGATGCGTATGCGCAGGCGGCACGACGAGGCGCTGGCCGGGCCTGGACGACAACGACGCATGTGGCGGCGCTGCGCGGACTGGCGCGACTACGCGGTCAGGCGCGACCACTGAGCGGGACTGGCGGTGGCTGTTGTGGATTGCGATCGCGGCTGAAGCCGCTCCTGCAGGGCACGATGCCCGGCGAGCTTCCCTGCGCCAGTGCGGCCGCCGTCACTCGGCCGTGCCGAACCGCTCGCCGAAGAAGCCGCGCAGCATCCGGTACGCGCGTCCGGCGGCGCGGTCGTCGTAGCGGCAGTTGCTTTCCGGGTTGTCGCCCGCCTCGGGCTCGGCGAAACAATGCACGGCGCCGCTGAAGTTGACGAACTGCCAGTCCGCGCCGGCCGCGTCCATCTCCGTCTCGAACGCATCGATGTGGGCATCGGTGATGCCCCGGTCGTCCGCGCCGTTGAGCACCAGCACCGGGGCTGCGAGCGCTGCCGCTGGCCGCAGGCGCCGGCGTTTCGAGGCCACCGTGCAGGCTGACCACGCCGGCCAGCGCATGTCCGCCGCGCACCAGCTCCAGCGCCGCGGTACCACCGAAGCAGAAGCCCAGCGCACCGACCCTGCCGGCATCGACCGGCGCCGAGCCCGCCTGCGCTTTCAGCACGTCCACCGCCTTGGCAACGCGGGTACGCAACATCGGCCCGGTCGGAACGCAGGGCGCCGGCCAGCGTGCCGGCCTCCTCGCGGTCCGCGGGGCGCACACCCTTGCCGTAGACATCGGCGACCAGCACGACGTAGTCGTCGCCGGCGACCTTGCGGGCGGTTTCGATGGCGGCCGGCGTGACGCCCATCCAGTTGGGCACCATCACCAGTCCGGGCCGCCTGGCGGCGGTGGCATCGTTGTGCACCAGCACGCCCTCGAACGTCGTGCCGTCGATGGACCATTCCACCGGGGTGGCCTGCATGGCCGCCCATGAGGGGGCGATGCACAGCGACAGTGCAGCGGCGAGAGCGATGCGGCGCATGGCGGGATCCTCTGTCGGTAAACGTCGCAGGCTAGACCGGCGTCGTTGCCGGGACGTGAACACGCGGTGCCTGCCGTCGTTCCTGTGGAAGCAGGGCAGCAAGCCTGCGTCCCGGCAGGCCCATCCGCCCGATGACAGGCCGCGGCCGGCCTACGACTCGGCGGCCGCCTCGATCCGCCGCCAGTCCGCATCGCCCAGGCGGTCGACCAGTCCAGGGCCGACAGGTTCTCCAGCAGTTGCTCGGGCCGGCTGGCACCCAGGATCACCGTGGACACATGCGGGTTGCGCAGGCACCAGGCGATCGCCAGTGGCGCGGCGGTGCGCGCCCAGTTCTGCCGCCAGCCGGGTGAAGCGCCGCGCGCGCTCACGGCGGCGCTCGCCCACGCTCGCCGAGCACCATGCGCTGCAGCCAGCCCTGCCCTTCCCGGCCGAGCGCGAGTCCGCCGGGCACGCCGTCGTTGTACTTGCCGGTCAGCAGGCCCGAGGCCAGCGGCGACCAGATGGTGGTACCCAGCCCGAGCTCGGCGTACAGCGGCGCGTATTCCAGCTCGACGCGCTCGCGATGCAGCAGGTTGTACTGCGGCTGTTCCATGGTCGGCGCGTGCAGGTGGTGCGTGCGCGGCGATCTTGTGCGCCTCGCGGATCTGCGCGGCCGGCCATTCCGACGTGCCCCAGTACAGCACCTTGCCCTGGCGGATCAGGGCGTCCATCGCCCACACGGTTTCCTCGATCGGCGTGTCCGGGTCGGGGCGATGGCAGAAGTACAGGTCGAGGTAATCGACGCGCAGGCGCTTGAGCGCGCGCGTGGCAGGCATCGGTCACGTGCTTGCGCGACAGGCCCTTCTGGGTCGGGCGCGGATCGCTGCGCCGAGCCGAAGAACACCTTGCTCGACACGCAGCAGCCATCGCGCGGCAGGCGCAGGTCGGCGATCACGTCGCCCATGACCCGCTCGGCCTCGCCGTTGGCATAGCCCTCGGCGTTGTCGAAGAAGTTGATGCCGTGGTCCCAGGCCGCGGCGATCAGCTCGCGCGCGGTCGCGCGGCCGACCTGCGCGCCGAACGTCACCCACGCGCCGAACGACAGCGCGGAAAGCTGCAGGCCGGACGAAGCCGAGGCGGCGGTATTGCATGGGGTGCTCCGGTAACGATCCTGCGCGATTCGAGGAGCACGCGTGTACGCGAGTGCCGGCCGCGCGTGCGGTCTGTACAATGCGCGCACTCTCCTCCTCCGGGGAGTAGCCCACCGCGAGGCCCGTTCCTCGAGCGGCCGCAGGTCCGCGCGTCAACACACTTGGCCGGCAGGCCATGGCGCGCGAGCGGAATGCACCGGCCACGAGCCGGCATCCGCCGGGCAAGACCGAAGGCAGGCGTTGCGCGACCACTGGCGAAAGCCGGGGCCGGGCCGCGTGGCGTCTGCCTTCGCGTCCATCGCGAATGCCCGGCCCCGGAGTTCCCCATGCACTCTGCTTCCCTCGGCATGTCCAGCGGCGCGGTCGATGCCGCGTTGTTCGCGTCAATGGACGCCTGGCCATTGGCGACCGCCTTGGTATCCACCGGCGTGGTCGCGCTGGCCGAGATCGGCGACAAGACCCAGTTGCTGGCCCTGCTGCTGGCGGCGCGCTTCCGCAAGCCCGGCCGATCATCGCCGGCATCCTCGATCGCCACCCTGCTCAACCATGCACTGGCCGCGTGGCTCGGCGCGTGGGTCGCGGCCTGGCTGCGGCCGGAGGTGCTGCGCTGGCTGGTGGCGGCCAGCTTCGTCGGCGGTTGCCTTGTGGACGCTGAAGCCCGACAGGCTCGACGATGGCGAGACCCTGCCGGCACGTGGCGCGTTCGTCGCCACCACTCATCGCCTTCTTCCTGGCCGAGATCGGCGACAAGACCCAGGTCGCCACGGTGCTGCTGGCCACCAAGTACGAACCGCTGTGGGAAGTCGTGGTCGGCACCACCCTGGGCATGCTGCTGGCCAACGTCCCCGTGGTGCTGCTGGGCAGCCGCTTTGCCCGGCGCCTGCCGCTGAAGGCCGCGCGAAGGGTGGCGGCGGGCGTGTTCATGGCACTGGCTCTGTGGGTGGCGTTCAACGGCGCCGGATGAGCGCATGCCACGCGGGCGTGGCTGCGCTACGCTCTGCGCGGTCAGGCGGGAGGGGGCGGATGCTCGGCGACAGGCAGTCACACCGGCGCACGCCGGGCGAGGTCGTGGCGTCGCTGCTGGCGCGGCCCGACGAGATCATGCTGGAGGTCGGCGCCGGCGGGGAGCTGCTGGTGGCGCGGCTGCGCGCGATCATCGCCGGCCTGCTGCTGTTGCTGCCGCTGACCAACGCACTGGGCGGCGGCTCGATCGACGAGACCCTGATCGGCCTGGCGGGCGCCGTGTTCGTCAACGTCTTCGCCCAGGCCTGGCTGATGCTGGCGCGGCGGCGGCGACGGTTCCTGCTGGTTGCCGTTCGCCACGGCCGCCTTCGACGTCACCGCCACCAGCCTGGTGCTGCTGATGCTGGCCCAGCACCACCTGCCGGCCGGCCTCAACAGCGTGGTGGTGTGGTGCGGCTACGTGCTGGCGATCGTGCTGACCGCGCTGCGCACCGATGTCCGCACCACGCTGTTTGCCGGCGCGCTGGCGTTGCTGCAGTACGGCGCGATCGTGGTCGGGCTGATGACCTGGGCGCAGTCGCCCGAGCAGCTGATCTCGAGCGATTACGGTGCCGCGACCGTCGGCAACCAGACCCAGCGCCTGATCCTGCTGGCGATCGTCACCCTGATCACCGCGATGGTGGTCTACCGCCTGCAGCGGCTGGTGGAGATGTCCGGCACCGACGGCCTGACCGGCCTGCCCAACCGTGCCTGGCTGCTGCATCGCCTGCCGCACTGGGTCGACACCGCCGCGCACGAGGGCGACAGCCTGACGCTGGCGCTGCTGAACATGGACCACTTCCGGCGCATCAACGAGGACATCGGCCACCGCGCCGCCGACCGCGCATTGCAGCACGTGGTCAGGACCATTGCCGGCATTACCGACGAGCGCGAGTGGCTCGTGCGGCTGCGCGGCGAGGAGTTCGTACTGGTGATGCGCAAACCGCTGGGCACCGCATGGGAGCGGGTGGACGCGCTGCGCCGGCTGGTGTCGGCCGCCCCCTTCGAACCCGAGCGCGGTGCCGACCCGGTCCGGTTGAGCTTCAGCGCCGGCATCGTCGGCTATCCCAACGACGGCCACGACCTGTCCACCCTGCTGCGCAATGCCGACCGCCGCCTGCAGGCGGCCAAGCGCGAGGGCCGCGACCGCGTCATCGCACGGGAAACCTGAACGTGCCAAGCCCCCCGCAACGCTTGCTGCGGGGCGGTCCGGGCACTAGGCTGCGCCGATATTTTTCCAGGCCGCCTGCCATGGCCGGCCCACCAGCCCTCAAGGGGACGACAACGTGGAAGTGATGACCCGGATGGCCTTCGGCCTGTTTGGCCTGGCCGTGCTGATCGGCATGGCCTGGATCTTCTCCAACAACAGCAGGCGCGTCGACTGGAAGCTGGTCGGCATCGGCCTGGTGCTGCAGATGCTGATCGCCGCCTTCGTGCTGCTGACGCCGTGGGGCGCGAGCGTGTTCGATGCGTTGTCGAGCGGCTTCGTGAAGCTGCTGGGCTTCACCACCGAGGGCGCGAAGTTCATCTTCGGCGACTTCACCGACCCGGCGAAGTTCGGCTTCGTCTTCGCCTTCCAGGTGCTGCCGACGATCATCTTCTTCGCCAGCTTCATGGGCGTGCTCTACCACCTGGGCGTGATGCAGAGGATCGTCCAGGGCATGGCCTGGGTCATCACCAAGGTGATGCGCGTGTCGGGCGCGGAAACGCCGAGCGTCTGCGCCAACGCCTTCATCGGCCAGACCGAGGCGCCGCTGATGGTGCGCCCCTACATCGCCCGCATGACCGAATCGGAGCTGCTGACGCTGATGGTCGGCGGCATGGCCACCATCGCCGGCGGCGTGCTGGGCGCCTACGTCATGCTGCTCGGCGGCGGCGACCCGGCGCAGCAGGCGTTCTACGCCAAGCACCTGCTCGCCGCCAGCATCATGGCCGCGCCGGCGACGCTGGTGATCGCCAAGATCCTGGTCCCCGAAACCGGCGAGCCGCTGACGCGGGGCACGGTGCGGATGGAAGTGGAGAAGACCACCACCAACGTCATCGATGCCGCCGCCGCAGGCGCCGCCGACGGCCTGAAGCTGGCGCTGAACGTCGGCGCGATGCTGCTGGCGTTCATCGCGCTGATCGCGCTGCTCAATGCGCCGCTGATCTGGCTGGGCGAGGTCACCGGCCTGGAGGCCGCGCTGGGCCGGCCGACCGACCTGTCGTCGCTGCTCGGTTACCTGCTGTCGCCGTTGGCCTGGGTGATCGGTGTTCCGTGGCAGGACGCGAATACCGTAGGCGGGCTGATCGGCACCAAGGTCGTGCTGAACGAGTTCGTCGCCTACGTGCAGCTGGGCGAGATCCTGCGCGGCGGCGTGGAGGGCGTGAGCCTGACGCCGCAGGGCACGCTGATCGCGACCTATGCGCTGTGCGGCTTCGCCAATTTCAGCTCCATTGCGATCCAGATCGGCGGCATCGGCGGCCTGGCGCCGGAGCGCCGCCACGACCTGGCGCGGTTCGGCCTGCGCGCGGTGCTGGGCGGCTCCATCGCCACGCTGATGACGGCCACGATCGCCGGCGTGCTCAGCCACTTCGCCTGAGACCGGCGCGATGACGGGCGCGGTGGTCGTCGTCGGGTCGTTCAATGTCGACCACGTCTGGCACAGCGAGCGCCTGCCCCGCCCGGGCGAAACGCTCAGCGGCACGTATTCCACCGGCCCCGGCGGCAAGGGCTTCAACCAGGCCGTGGCCGCGCGCCGCGCCGGCGCGGAAACGACGTTCGTGTGCGCGCTGGGCGACGACCCCGGCGCGGCGCTGGCGCGCTCGCTGGCCGCCTCCGACGGTCTCGACCTGCGGGCGCTGGACAGCACCGAACCCACCGGCACCGCCGGCATCTACGTCGATGCGATGGGCCGCAACAGCATCGTCATCGGGCCCGGCGCGAATGCCGCGCTGACGGCGGAGTTCGTGCAGCGGCAGGGGGATGTGTTCGATCAGCGCCGCCGTCGTGCTGGCGCAGCTGGAATCGCCGCGCGACGCCATCCTGGCCGCGCTGCGCCTGGCCCGCGCGGGCCGGCGCCGTTGCCATGCTCAACCCCGCGCCGGCCAATGCCGCGGTGGATGCGGCCCTGCTGGCCGCTGCCGACCTGCTCACGCCCAACGAGACCGAGTTCGCCGCCCTGCTGGCGGCACACACGCAGCACCGGCTCGAGGCGGAGGCGATCGTGGCGCTGGACGACGCCTCGCTCCATGCGCCATGCCGCGCGCTGCTGCCGCATGGCACGGTGGTGGTGACGCTGGGCGCAGGCGGCTGCTTCGTGTCCCACCCCGATGCGGCGCTGACGCGGCGACGACGATGCCTGCTACCGCGTCGCGGCCGAGCCCGTGGAGGCCGTCGACACCACCGGCGCCGGCGATGCATTCAACGGCGCCCTGGCCGCGAGCGCTGGCAGCAGGCGGTGCGGCCGCGTTCGCCGCCCACGATGCGCTTCGCCAACCGCTACGCCGCGCTGTCGATGGAATCGCCCGGTGCCGCGGCATCGATGCCACGGCGGGACGCGGTGCTGGCGCGGTTCGGCCAGGACTGACGCACCACGCGCGCGCCCGGCTGTCGCCCGGGCGGGCGCGCCGGACGGCTGGACCCTGCCCGCCCGGTACAATCGCCCCATGCACATCGGCCCCTACCTGCATCGAGCCCCGCGTGGTCCTGGCGCCCATGGCCGGCGTCACCGACAAGCCGTTCCGGCTGCTGTGCAAGCGGCTGGGCGCGGGGCTGGCCGTGTCGGAGATGACCACCTCCGACCCGCGCTTCTGGACACACCGCCAAATCGCTGCACCGCATGGACCACGTCGGCGAGCCCGGACCCGATCAGCGTGCAGATCGCCGGCACCGAGCCGGCGGTGATGGCCGATGCCGCGCGCTACAACGTCGACCACGGCGCGCAGATCATCGACATCAACATGGGCTGCCCGGCGAAGAAGGTCTGCAACGCCTGGGCCGGCTCGGCGCTGATGCGCGACGACGGCGCTGGTGGCGCGCATCCTCGAAGCGGTGGTCGAGGCGGTCGACGTGCCGGTGACGCTGAAGATCCGCACCGGCTGGGACGCCGACCACCGCAACGCGCTGGACGATCGCGCGCATCGCGAGGACGCCGGCATCGCCGCGCTGGCCGTGCACGGCCGCACCCGCGACCAGCAATACACCGGCACCGCCGAGTACGACACCATCGCCGCGATCAAGGCGGCGCTGTCGATCCCGGTGATCGCCAATGGCGACATCGATTCGCCGCAGAAGGCCGGCGCACGTGCTGGCAGCACACCGGCTGCGATGCGGTGATGATCGGCCGCGCCGCGCAGGGCCGGCCGTGGATCTTCCGCGAGATCGCGCACTACCTGGCCACCGGCGAGCGCGCTGCCGCCGCCGACGCTGGCCGAGGTCCGCGACATCCTGCTCGGCCACCTGCAGCACCTGCACGCGTTCTACGGCGAACCGCCGGCGTGCGCATCGCGCGCAAGCACCTGGGCTGGTACGCCAAGGACCGCCCGCGAGAACGCGCGCCTTCCGCGCCGTGGTCAACCGCGCCGAAACCGCCGAGGCGCAGCTGCGGCTGACCCGCGACTACTTCGACGCGCTGATCGCCGGCGTCGCGCCGGACCTCCCGGCCGCCGCCTGAAGATCCGCCCCACTCCGAGCACGCGCCATGAGCGACCCCACCCGCTCCGCCACCGACTTCCCCTACCTGCACGGCTTCTCGGCGACCGAGCAGGCGCGCCTGGTCAAGCAGGCGCGCCTGGCCGAATCGACGCATCTTCCACGACATCGACTACACCGGCGCGCGCCGGCTGCTGGAAGTGGGCAGCGGCGTCGGCGCGCAGACCGAAATCCTGCTGCGGCGCTTCCCCGACCTGCACGCCACCTGCGTGGACCTCAGCGCCGCGCAGCTCGGGCCGCGCGGCCAACCTCGGCCGCATGCCCTGGCTGGAAGGACGCTACGACGCTGCAGCAGGCGGACGCGACCGACCTGCCGTTCGAGCCGCGCAGCTTCGATGCCGCGTTCCTGTGCTGGGTGCTCGAGCACGTGCCCTCGCCCGCGCGCGTGCTCAGCGAAGTGCGCCGCGTGCTGGCACCCGGCTCGCCGGTGTACATCACCGAGGTGATGAACGCCTCGTTCCTGCTCGACCCGTACTCGCCCAACGTCTGGCGCTACTGGATGGCGTTCAACGATTTCCAGTTCGACAGCGGCGGCGATCCGTTCGTTGGCGCCAAGCTCGGCAACCTGCTGCTGGCCGGCGGCTACCGCGACGTCGCCACCGAGATCAAGACCTTCCACTTCGACAACCGCGAGCCGGCCCGGCGCAAGGACCATGATCGCGTTCTGGGAGGAACTGCTGCTGTCGGCCGCCGACCAGCTGGTGGCCGGGGGCAAGGTCGACGCAGGACATCGTCGACGGCGTGCGCCGGAGATGCACCAGGTGCAGAACGACCCGGACGCGGTGTTCTTCTATTCCTTCGTGCAGGCGCGCGCCACGGTGTACTGAGCCGGCACATCGCCGGCCCGGCAAATGCCGTGCCGGCCGCCGCCTCCGGGTGGCCCTGAAGTCACCTCCCCCGATGGCCGATGCGCACGACGCGGCCATGCAGGACGCTGGCCGCGACGGGATGTGGAACACACGGCCGTCCGCCGCGTGGCATCCCGTGCAGGAGACGCCCCATGAACTGCAGGATCATGGCCATTGCCGTGGCGATGGCACTTCCGGCGCCGGCGTGGGCCGGAGACGCACTCGAACTGCTGGCACAGATGAGCGGCCTGACCGAACGCAAGGTCAACATGGTGCTCGGCGCGCGCACCTCGTTCGCCGAGTACCCCTATACCTACGCACGGGCGGCGGAAAAGCTCGACGCCGCGATCGGCCGCGCCAACCACCAGCGGCTGCTGGAGGGCAAGTCGATCGTGCTCCACCACGAGGGCCGGCGGCATGTCGTGTCGCTGTCGGCCGACACCGTCGAACTGCCCGTCCTGTGAACCGGCTACGGACCGGCGCGACCCGCCGTGTCCATCCTGGCGCTCAAGGCGCCGGTCGCGCATCCACGCGTGCACCGGCGCCGGTCGTGCCCGCTTCGGCGACAGGCGGGGTCCAGATGCGTTCCCACACCTGTGCAAGGCGGCCGCGCGCATCCCATGGCCAGTCCAACTGCTCGGGCGCAATGGCGTGCCACTGCCCGGCCCTGCGTTCGGCCACCGCGAAACGGAAGGTGTAATCCGGCTCCATGCCCATGCGCAGGTCCGACAGCACCAGGCGGCCATCGCGCTGTTCGGCCTTCATGAAGCCCCGGTTGAACCACGCCAGCTGGCGCACCGCAGGCAATGCCGCGACATCGGCCAGCGCATCCACGTCCGAGGGATATGCATCGAACCGCATCGGGCCGCGATCGGCCACCAGCGAGCGCTCGCCCTCGACAAAGCCGCCCGGCGTCATCGCCACCACGCGCCACAGCAGGATGTTGAACGGCATCGGCACGCTGAAGCGCGGCGCATCGGCATGTCCCAGGCCGGCCAGCGCGCGCGACGCGTCACGCTCGACCGCCCACTTGGCGCCCAGCGACAGGCCCAGGTACATCGTGCTGACCGCCAGTCCCGCCACCAGCGCGCGCTGCGCGCGGGCGTTCGGCATTCCACCACCATGCCGCCGCACACGCCAGCAGCAGCCACAGCGTGTACAGCGGGTCGATGATGAACACGCTCGACCACATCACCGGCGACACCGGCAGCGGCCACAGCAACTGCGTGCCATAGACGGTGAAGGCGTCCAGCAGCGGGTGCGTGAGCAGCGCCAGCTGGATCGCCCAGAACCAGCGCCGGGGTGCCTGCGCCACCCGGCCGCCGCGACCGCGCAGCCACGCCCAGATCGCCCATGCGGCGATGGGCAGCACCAGCAGCGAGTGGGTGGCGCCGCGATGCCACGTCATCCGCTCCACCGGGTCGTCGGTGAGCAGCGCGATCGGCAGGGCATCCAGGTCCGGCAGCGTGCCCAGCGCCGCGCCGGCCAGCAGCGCGGCCCGGCGGTGTCCGGGCGGGGCAACGGTGGCCGCCACCGCGGCGCCAAGCACGATCTGGGTCAGCGAATCCATCGGCCCATGGTAGCGGGCTTGGGGTAGCTGGCCTGGCAGCGGGCCGCGGGCAGCCCCCCTGCCTTTACCGTGAACAAACCCCATCGGGCGCACACTCGGCCGGTCATGCGCCGTACGGGCGGAATCGGTATGATGCGCGCCCATCCTTTTATCCCGATGCAAGGATATAACGCAGATGTCCAGCTACCTGTTCACCTCCGAATCCGTCTCCGAAGGCCATCCGGACAAGATCGCCGACCAGCTCTCCGATGCCGTCCTGGACGCCATCCTGGCGCAGGACAAGCGCGCGCGTGTGGCCTGCGAGACGATGGTCAAGACCGGTGCGGCCATTGTCGCGGGCGAGGTGACGACGTCGGCGTGGGTCGACATCGAGTCGCTGGCCCGCCAGGTCATCAACGACATCGGCTATGACAACTCCGATGTCGGCTTCGACGGCCATACCTGCGCCATCATCAACATGCTCGGCAAGCAGTCGCCGGACATCGCCGCCGGCGTGGACGGCAGCAGCAAGAAGCAGAAGAAGCCCGAGGAGCAGGGTGCGGGCGACCAGGGCCTGATGTTCGGCTACGCCTGCAACGAGGCGCCCGAATACATGCCCGCGCCGATCTACTACAGCCACCGGCTGGTCGAGCAGCAGGCCAAGGTCCGCAAGAAGAAGAACTCGCCGCTGCCGTGGCTGCGCCCGGACGCCAAGAGCCAGGTCACGCTGCGCTACGACAACGCCGGCCAGATCCTCGGCCTGGACGCCGTGGTGCTGTCGACCCAGCACGACCCGGGCATCAAGCAGAAGGATCTCGTCGAGGCGGTGCGCGAGCACATCCTCAAGCCGGTGCTGCCCAGGAAGTGGCTGGACGCCCTGCCCCGCAACAAGGTGCACATCAACCCGACGGGCATCTTCGTGATCGGTGGCCCGGTGGGCGACTGCGGCCTGACCGGCCGCAAGATCATCGTCGACACCTACGGCGGCATGGCCCGCCACGGCGGCGGTGCGTTCTCGGGCAAGGACCCGTCCAAGGTCGACCGTTCGGCCGCCTATGCCGCGCGCTACGTGGCCAAGAATGTCGTCGCCGCCGGTCTGGCCGACAAGTGCGAGGTGCAGGTCAGCTATGCGATCGGCGTGGCCGAGCCGACGTCGATTTCCGTCACCACGTTCGGCACCGGCAAGATCAGCGACGACAACATCGAGAAGCTGATCCGCAGGCACTTCGACCTGCGCCCGTACGGCATCGTCAAGATGCTCGACCTGATCCACCCGATCTACCGCGACACCGCCGCCTACGGCCACTTCGGGCGCAAGCCGCGCGAGGTCAGCTACGTCGACGGCGCCGGCGTCACCCAGAAGGCCACGGCCTTCTCCTGGGAGAAGACCGACAGGGCCGACGAGCTGCGCAAGGCGGCCAAGCTGAAGTAAGCGTCAGCGCCCTCTCCCGCCAGGCGGGAGAGGGCCACGACTGCTGCAGGAGCGGCTTCAGCCGCGATCTGGAATCGGCGCAGGCAATCGATTTCCGGTCGCGGCTGAAGCCGCTCCTGCAAGGGCACGGGGGTCGATCACGAACGCAAACGCGATCGATCCCGCTTCAATAGGCCGCGATACAATCGCCGCCTGCCCCGCCGAGGGGCGCTGCGACCGGTCACCCGACGGCCAGGCTCGGCGAGGTTCCACGCACCAACGGCGCCCGGTTCTTTCACCGCCTGCCCGCATCGGGCCGGCCATGACCGGAGCTATCGCATGAACGCACAAGTGAAGACCTTCTCCACCGGACGGCGACTACAAGGTCGCCGACATCTCCCTGGCCGACTGGGGCCGCAAGGAAATCGACATCGCCGAGCACGAGATGCCCGGCCTGATGTCCATCCGCAAGCAAGTACGCCGCCGAGCAAGCCGCTCGAGGGCGTGCGCGTCACCGGCTCGCTGCACATGACCATCCAGACCGCGGTGCTGATCGAGACGCTGAAGGACCTCGGCGCCGACGTGCGCTGGGCCTCGTGCAACATCTTCTCCACCCAGGACCACGCCGCCGCCGCGATCGCCGCCACCGGCACCCCGGTGTTCGCCTGGAAGGGCGAGACGCTGGAGGAGTACTGGGACTGCACGCTGCGAGGCGCTGACCTTCACCCGGCGGCAAGGGCTCGGCCGCAGCTGGTCGTCGACGACGGCGGCGACGTCACCCTGCTGATCCACAAGGGCTACGAGCTCGAGAACGGCTGCGACTGGGTCAACACCCCGTCCGGCAGCCACGAGGAGCAGGTCATCAAGGACCTGCTCAAGCAGCGTGCACGCCGAGCGCCCGGGCTTCTGGCACGACCGTGGTCAAGGACTGGAAGGGCGTTTCCGAAGAGACCACCACCGGCGTGCACCGCCTCTACCAGATGGCCGAGGCCGGCAAGCTGCTGGTGCCGGCGATCAACGTCAACGACTCGGTCACCAAGTCCAAGTTCGACAACCTCTACGGCTGCCGCGAGTCGCTGGCCGACGGCCTCAAGCGCGCGACGGACGTGATGCTGGCCGGCAAGGTCGCCGTGGTCTGCGGCTACGGCGACGTCGGCAAGGGCTCGGCGCACTCGCTGCGCGGCCTACGGCGCCCGCGTGATCGTCACCGAGATCGACCCGATCAACGCGCTGCAGGCGGCGATGGAAGGCTTCGAGGTCAACACCATCGAGAGACACCCTCGGCCGCGGCGACATCTACGTCACCACCACCGGCAACAAGGACATCATCACCGCTCGAGCACATGCAGAAGATGAAGGACCAGGCGATCGTCTGCAACATCGGCCACTTCGACAACGAGATCCAGGTCGACGCGCTGAACAGCGCTCCCGGGCGTGCAGCAAGCACCAACATCAAGCCGCAGGTGGACAAGTACACCTTCCCGAACGGCAACAGCATCTTCCTGCTGGCCGAAGGCCGCCTGGTGAACCTGGGCTGCGCCACCGGCCACCCGAGCTTCGTGATGTCGAACAGCTTCACCAACCAGACGCTGGCGCAGATCGACCTGTGGACGAACAAGGACATCTACGAGGCCGGCGTCTACATCGCTGCCCAAGAAGCTCGACGAGGAAGTCGCGCGCCTGCACCTGGAGAAGATCGGCGTGAAGCTGACCACGCTCACCAAGGAGCAGGCCGACTACCTCGGCGTGCCGGTGGAAGGCCCGTACAAGCCGGACCACTACCGCTACTGATACGTGGCGCAATCGCGGCTACACGGGGAACGGGTGCTTCGGCGCCCGTTTCTCGTTGATGGACCCTGAGAGCGCCGGGCAGAAGCGGCTTCAGCCGCGCACGGGGCTTGAATCACCTGCAAGGCAGGGCATCGCGGCTGAAGCCGCTCCTGCAGGTGGCACGATCGTCATGACGAATCATTTCCATTCATCCCGATGAAGCGATACATTGCACGCAGCCCAGCCGCCGCGTGCAACGAATGACCCCCATCAGCTTCGAGTTCTACCCCCCCAAGACCGACGAGCAGCGCGCGCAGCTGGACCGCACCGTCGCAGAAACTCAAGCCGCACGCGCCCGAGTACGTCTCCTGCACGTTCGGCGCGGGCGGCTCGACGCTGAGCTATACCCCCGAGACCGTGCAGCACCTGCGCGATGCGCACGGCCTCGATGCGGCGCCGCACCTGTCCTGCGTGGGCGGCACGCCGCGAGGAGATCGGCGACGCTGCTCGAGCTCTACCGCGCGATGGGCTGCGGGCGCATCGTCGCGCTGCGCGGCGACCTGCCCTCGGGCATGGGCCACACCGGCGACCTGCGTTACGCCGCCGAACTCGTCGAGTTCATCCGCGGCGAACACGGCGACCGCTTCCACATCGAAGTCGGCCGCTTATCCGGAGACGCATCCGCAGGCCGACGATGCGCACGCGACCTGCGCACTTCAAGGCCAAGGTCGATGCCGGCGCCAACGGCGCCATCACCCAGTACTTCTACAACGCCGATGCGTACTTCCGCTTCGTCGACGACGTGCGCGCGCTCGGCATCGACATCCCGATCGTGCCGGGCATCATGCCGATCTCCAACTTCAGCCAGCTCCGGCGCTTCTCCGAAGCCGTGCGGCGCGGAGATCCCGCGCTGGATCGGCAAGCGCATGCAGGCGTACGGCGACGACGCGCGAGTCGATCCGCGAATTCGGTGCCGACGTGGTGGCGCAGCTGTGCCAGCGCCTGGTCGACGGCGGTGCGCCGGGGCTGCACTTCTACACGCTGAACCTGTCCAAACCGACCCTGAACGTGCTGGCCCGATTGGGCTGAATTGCACTGGGGTTCAGCCCCGGAGGCCCTTTTGCAACAAGGCGTTGACGCGTCCGCGGGAACCATGCACCCACCCCCAAGGTGCTGCACTTCCCGCCATGAACACGCGCTCCGCCATCGCTTCCGCCCTTCTCCTGTCCCTGGCTGCCATGCCCATCGCACCGGCCGTCAATGCATCGGCCAACGGCATCCAGCGGTGCCAGGCGCCTGACGGCACGACCGTCTACACCGACAAGCCCTGCGGGATGTTCGGTGCACAGGCCACGCCGATGTCGGGCGAGCTGCTGACCCGGTTGGCACGCGAAGAAGCGGCCAATCCGACGGCCGACCTCTACCAGGACGCGCAAGGCGTGGCCGCGTCAGGCTTGGCCCCGGTGGGGCGCCGTTCGGCCAGCAGCGGGTGTGCACGTTCCGCAACCCAGTTGTCGATGGACCTGCAGGGCGCCCTGGCATTGGCCGACGTCAACCGCGTCGCCGAGAGTTACCACTGGACCGGTCTGAGCAATACCCAGGGCCGGGAGATCATGGAGCGCCTGGACCGCATGACGCGGCAGCCCCTCGTGCATGCGCAGTACTTCAATGCGCAGATCGGCAGCGGGCTGGGCGGGTTTGCCGATGCCAGCGCACCTGCCAACGTCTCTGCCAATGCGGGGATCATGCAGCTCAGCTTCGGGCAGGGCGCCTCGCGCTCGGTGGTCGACTTCGATGTGCATCGCTACCAGGGGTGCTACTTCGTCCGGTTCTGATTCATCCGAGCTGATACGGCATCGACGAAATCGGCCGGCGTCGGCGCGGCACCAAGCCATCGTTAACTCCCGTCAGCCGTCCGTCCTGCACTGCCCAAGGCCCACGGCCGACAGCCTGCTGTCCCGCCGATGAAGGCTGGTGCCGGGCTGGTGCAACAAGGCGCTGGCCCGCAGTAGTCTTGTGTGCGTGACCGCCCTCCCCATCCCATCCCCGTTCCCGCGCGTCTTGGCCGCGGCATTGTTCGTGACCGCGCTGTGGCTGCCGGCCATGCCGACGGTGGCCAACGCGCAGGTACGCGAGTGCACCGATGCCAATGGCAGCCGTGTCTTCACCGACCGGCCTTGCCGAGATGTCGGGGCGAGCGATGCGACCCGTCGGCAGGCGGGGGCATCCGGCACGCGTCGCCTTCACCAGGGGGGCTGCGCACGCAACCTGCAGGATCTGGTGTTCGAGATGACCACGGCGATCGACATGCGCGACGCCAACCGGCTGGCCGGTGTCTACCACTGGGCCGGGATGTCGGGCGCGGACGGCGTACACCGTGCTTTCCCGCCTGGACGCCATCGCCCAGCGTCCGCTGGTGGACATCGTGCCGGTGATGCCGGCCTCGCCCGACGGGCTGGACGGCGACTACTACCCGCAGACGAGCGTGCGGCAGGCGCCCGATCGCCCTGCGTGTCGAACAGACACTGGCCAACGGCAGCACGCCGTCGAGTACCGTGTTCGGGCTGCATCGGCACCTCGGATGCTGGTGGCTCAAGGGTTGACGGCCGGGCGGCCGCCTGCGCGGCCGCGCCGCGTGCACAGGCACAATACGCGGCGACTCCCACCCGACTGCCAAGGCGCGCGCATGCAGCACTACCCCGAATGGATCTGGCACAACGGCGCGATCAAGCGCTGGGCCGAAGCCACCACCCACGTGATGGCGCATGCGCTGCATTACGGCTCCTCGGTGTTCGAGGGCATCCGCTGCTACAAGACGCCGTACGGCCCGGCGATCTTCCGCCTCACCGACCACAACAGGCGCCTGTTCGCCTCGGCGCAAGATCTACGACATGGCGATTCCGTACTCGCTCGATGAGATCAACGCGGCCTGCCGCGACGTGATCCGCGCCAACGGCCTTCGCAAGCGCCTACCTGCGCCCGGTCGCCTACCGCGGACTGGGCGGCTTCGGGCTGTCGGCCGACACGCCGATCGACGTCGCCGTGGCGGCCTGGGAGATGGGCCCCTACCTGGGCGCAGGCGTGCTCGAGCAGGGCATCGACGCCTGCGTGTCGAGCTGGCAGCGCTTCGCGCCCAACACCATTCCGGCCGGCGCCAAGGCCGGCGGCAACTACCTGTCGGGCCAGCTGGTCGCGCGCGAGGCGCGCCGCCTGGGCTTCGGCGAAGGCATCGCGCTGGCGTCCACCGGCCTGCTCTAGCGAAGGCGCGGGCGAGAACCTGTTCCTGGTGTTCGACGGCGCGCTGCACACCACGCCGGTCAGCGCCGCGCTGCTCAACGGCATCACCCGCAACACGATCATCCCCCTGGCGCGCGACGCCGGCATCGAGGTGGTCGAGCGCGACCTGCCGCGCGAGTACCTGTACCTGTGCGACGAGCTGTTCATGTGCGGCACGGCGGCCGAGATCACGCCGATCCGCTCGGTCGACGGCCGCCCGGTCGGCGCCGGCAAGCCGGGGCCGGTCACGCGGCGGATCCAGGACCTGTTCTTCGGCCTGTTCGACGGCACGACGCCGGACACGCACGGCTGGCTGGAGCCGCTTGACGGTGTAGGCACCGGCGCGCGTCGGCACGATGCGTTCCGGCTGTCGTTCCGAACGACGTGGCGGATCCGCTACAGGGAGCGGTCGGCGGCGGCGAACGTCAGCGTGGCCACCACGCCCTGCGCGTCGCCCGGGCGCACGCGCACGTCCAGCCGTACAGCGCGCACAGGCGGCGCACGATCGACAGGCCGATGCCGCCGCCCTGCGAATGCCCGGCATGGGTGCCGCGATAGCCGCGTTCGAACAGGCGCGCGGCGTCCTCGGCGCTCAGGCCCGGGCCGGAGTCGACGACCTCCACCGCGTCGGCGCAGCAGCCGCACCACCACTTCGCCCGTCTGCGTGTACTTGACCGCGTTGCCGATCAGGTTGCCCAGCGCCACCGAGACCGCCGCTTCCGGCGCATCCACCACCAGGCCGCGCTCGCCCTCGATGCGCAGCTCCAGCGGCTTGCCGCCGAGCTGCGCGCGGTGGGCGTCCAGCAGCTGCTCGGCCACGCTTGCCGACGTCGGTGGCGCCGTGGCCGCGCTCGTTGCGCGACAGCAGCAGCAAGGCGCTGATCAGGTCGGTGCACTGCTGCTCGGCGCGCTGGATGCGCAGCAGGCGGCTGCGGGTCTTCTCGTCCAGGTCCGGGCCGCGACAGCAGCAGTTCGACCGCGCCCCGGATCACCGCCAGCGGCGTGCGCAGTTCGTGGCTGACGTCGGCGTTGAACTCGCGGTCGCGCTGGACCACTTCGGTCAGGCGTCCGGCGTAGTCGTCCAGCGCCTCGGCCAGCTGGCCGACCTCGTCGTCGGGGAAGTGCGGCGCCAGCGCCTCGGGCTCGGAACTGCGGCCCGACAGCTTGCAGGCGCCGCGCCAGCTCGGACACCGGGCTCATCACGCGCGACGCCGACCACCAGCCGAGCAGCAGCGACAGCAGCGTGAACACGCACCACCGAGCCGAAGATCGCGCGGTTGAACTGCTCCTCGCCGCGACGTCGCCTGCGTCATGTCGTAGGCCAGGAAGAACCACGCGTCCGGCGTCTTGCGCACCGCCAGCTTGTAGGCGAACGGCATTGCCGTCTTCGTCGGTGCCGCTCATGCTGTGGATGCCGTCGGGCAGTTCGTACCAGTCCGGCTGCTTCCAGGCGCAGCTGCCTCGAACCGCTCGCGCTGCACGACGCGCGCGCATACATCTGCTGGACCGGGATTCCAGGGTTGCGGTCCGGCGTCGGAGTAGTACTGGCGCGCGCGTACTCGTCGATGTTGCGGTTCATCACGTCTTCGACCAGCTGGTTCTCGACCCGGTTGCGGGTCCAGTTGGTGGCGAACGCGAACAGCGCCGTCAGGCCGAAGCCCAGCAGCACGAACGACAGGATGATGCGGCTGCGCAGCCGCCGCCGGTAGCGCGGGCGGCGGCGCAGGCCCGGCACGCCCGCGCGGGACGCGCTGTCAGCCTCCGGCATTTTCCGGCGTCGGCGATGCGGTAGCCGATGCCGTGGCGGGTCTGGATCAGCGGGCGTGTCGAACGGCTTGTCGACCACCGCGCGCAGGCCGTGGATGTGCACGCGCAGGCGATCCGAATCGGGCAGCTCCTCGCCCCAGACGCGCGTTTCCAGTTCCTGCCGGGTCACCACCGCCGGCGAGGCTTCCATCAGCGCCTGCAGGATCTTCAGCGCGGTCGGGTTGAGCTGCAGCAGCTTGCCCTGGCGGCGCACTTCCAGCGTGTCGAGGTTGTATTCGAGGTCGCCGACGTTGAGCACGCGCGTCTGCACGCCCTTGCCGCGGCGCGACAGCGCATTGAGGCGCACTTCGACTTCCTGCAGCGCGAACGGCTTGATCAGGTAGTCGTCGGCGCCGGAATCGAAGCCGGCCAGCTTGTTGTCCAGCGAAGTCGCGCGCGGTCAGCATCAGCACCGGCGTCTGCTTGCGCGCTTCGTTGCGCAGCTTGCGGCAGACCTCCAGGCCGTCCATGCCGGGCAGGTTGAGGTCGAGCACGATCGCATCGAAGTCGTGGACCACCGCCAGGTGCAGGCCGGTGACGCCGTCGGCGGCGAAGTCGACGGTGTGGCCGCGGTCCTCGAGGTAGTCGCCGAGGTTGGCGGCGATGTCCTGGTTGTCTTCGATGACGAGGATGCGCATGGGGGCTTCCTGGGTGTGGGGCTTGGACCGTGGCAGCGTCGGCAGGGTTCCGCGGTCGACGTGGCGTGCGGCAACGCGTCAATTCTGGCAGAGCCGCGACTGGCGGTCGTCAGATGACTGGCAGCGCCACGATGCCAGCCGTCATGCAGTGCCCAAGCACGCCACGCGACGGTCGCGCCAACAAAAAAGCCCAGGCGCGGGGCCGCGCGCCTGGGCCAAAAGGGTGTTGCCCCGATTACCGTAACCTGCCGACCGGTGCCGTACTGGAAGCGGCAGTGCTGCGGTCCGGCCAACGCTACGCGCGGGCCGATTAAACCGTCGTTAAGTCGGTCGTTAAAAATCGTAAGTTGACGAGAATCTCGACAACTTCTTGATTAGAAGTGCCTTTCAAGATCGGTCAGGCTTTGGCCGCGGCCCGCTTGGCGGCGACGCGCTTGCAGCGAGGCGGCCACGTAGTCGATGATCTCGCCCGCCACGTCGACGCCGGTGGCGTCCTCGATGCCCTCCAGGCCCGGCGAGGCATTGACCTCCAGCACCAGCGGGCCGCGCGTCGAGCGGATCAGGTCCACGCCCGCCACGCCCAGGCCCAGCACCCGCGCGGCACGGACCGCGACCTCCTGCTCGGCCGCGCGTCGCCCGCACGCCCTTGGCCGTGCCGCCGCGGTGCAGGTTGGAGCGGAAATCGCCCTTCGGCGCCTGCCGCCGCATCGCCGCCACCACCTTGTCCGCCGACCACGAAGCAGCGCAGGTCGGCGCCCTTGGCCTCGGCGATGAACTCCTGCACCAGGAAATTGCGCATACAGCCCGCGCAGGGCCTCGATCACGCCTGCGCGACGCCGACAGCTTCTCGGTCAGCATCACGCCGGCGCCCTGGGTGCCTTCGTTGAGCTTGATGACGTGCGGCGGCGGGCCGAGCATCGACAGCAGGTCGTCGGTGTCGTCGGGGTTGTCGCCGAACACCGTGGCCGGCAGGCCGATGCCCTGCGCGGCCAGCAACTGGTGGCAGCGCAGCTTGTCGCGCGCGCGCAGGATCGCGTCGGACGGGTTGGGGGTGTAGCTGCCCATCAGCTCGAACTGGCGCAGCACCGCGGTGCCGTAGCGGGTGATCGATGCGCCGATGCGCGGGATCACCGCGTCGTAGCCGGAGATCGGCCGTGCCCTTGTAGTGCATCTCGAAGCCGTCGCTAGCGATGCGCATGTAGCAGCGCAGCGGATCCAGCACGCGCACGGTGTGGCCGCGCTCGCGCGCGGCCTCGACCAGGCGCCGGGTCGAATAGAGCTTGCTGTTGCGCGACAGGATCGCGAGTTTCATCGGGGCTTCTTCAGGGATGGGGATCGGCGCCGCCGGAGGCTGGCGGCCGTGGAGGAACGAGCGTGCCGGATCGACCAGTGAACGCGCCCGCCATCGCGGTGCGCCCCAGCAGCATCGGAAACCGCATGCCGCGCGATCCGCCAGGTTGATTTCGATCTCGCGCTCGACCCCGGCCAGCCCGCAACGCGGTGCGCAGGAACATCGCGGCGGCCGCGATGGCCGCCCGAGTCGGTGACCTCGCGCTCGTCGAGCGACCGGCGCATGCGCTTCGATCGGGGCACCGCGTGCCGGGCTGCAGACTCGGAAGCCCACCCACGGCGCACCGCCTTGCGTGAACCGCCACTGGCGCATCCACGTGCAGCGCGCGAACTGCGCGCGCCGCTGTCGACCTTCGCGCGCACGCCGCGGCAACCCGAGGCCGGCAGCGCCGACCCACTCGCGCCAGCCCAGGACGACCAGGTCGGTGGATGCAACCTGCGTCATGCAGTGGGGGCCGTGTGCGTGGATCGGGAAGGCAGCCCGCGACGGACCGGCGCGGACCGCGACGAACGCGGGTGTCCAACGAAAACGGCGGCCCGGTCCCGAAGGACGGAGCCGCCGCGCGAGTTGGAGCGGGTGATGGGAATCGAACCCACGCTAGCAGCTTGGGAAGCTGCAGTTCTACCATTGAACTACACCCGCGTGGCGCGGCAAGTCTATGCCGCGCCGCGCGCGCCTGCTGGCAACGCCGCCGGCGCGGCATCGCCGGGCGCGGCGACTCAGAAGCCTGCGCCCGACGGTCAGGAACACGCGTGCGCTGTCGGTTGCCGCCCTTCTGGCCGACCGTCAGGCTGGCGCCGATGTTGGCGTCGCAGGCCGAACAGCTGGGTGCGCGCGCCGAGCATCAGCGTGCCGTAGTCGTGGTCGAGCGCGCAGGCCCGGCACCGCGTACGGCAGCGGTGCCCGGCATCGACTGCGGCTGCGCGAACGCTTCGTCCGGCCGCGTCCTCGAACTCGCGGTCCCAGGTCAGGCGCGCGTACGGGCGCGAGGTGCTCGTTGATCGGCGTAGCTGGCCTGCCAGCCGGCGCTGCCGATCAGCGAATCGATGTCCTGGTCGGGTAGGCCAGCGAGGTCGACAGGCGTCGGCTGGTCCTCGGCGATAGCCGTCGACGTCGATGTGCTGCGAGACCAGCGACAGCACCGGGCCGTGGCGAGCGCGCCGTGCCGAAGTCCCAGCCGGCGCTCGCAGCGCCACGGCCAGGTTGTCGCCGTCGGCGGAGCCGCTGTGCATGCGCGTGGCCGGGCCGAGTGCACGTCGCGCTCGATGTCGTAGCTCGAGCCAGGTGTAGCTGAGCTGGGCGTTGACCCACGCGCTGTCGCCATGCCAGCCGACGAAGCCGCCCAGCGTGGTGTCGGTCTGGTCGAAGCTCGCCGCGGCGCTGGCCCCAGTCGATTGTCCTGCGGCCGTAGCCGGCGAAGGCGCCGTAGATCGAGGTTGCCGCTGGTCCAGTCCAGACGCCGCAGGTCGGCGCCGGGCCGACGCCGTCGTACGCACGGTCGCCGTCGTCGTAGCGCTGGTAGTCGCCGCGCACGTCGGCCCACCAGCGCATGCCGTCGCTCGTCCGGCGGCAGGCCAGGCGATGTGCGGCGACGCGTCGGCGCGGGCGCGGCCGACCATCGCCGCGGAGTGCGGCAGCACCGCGATCTGGCGCGGGCCTTCGAGCACCGACACCGCGTAGTCGGCGATGATCTTGTGGGCGCGCGCTGGTCGGATGCACGCCGTCGGCGAACGCATAGGTGTCGGCGCGCTCGGGCGTCGACGTAGCTGGCCGGGCTGCAGGTCAGCGAGCTGCGCGGTGATCTGCGGCTGGCAGGCGGTGCCGGTGACGTTGCTGAAGCCGTACGTGCGCCGGGCTGGCGACGACTTCGCTGCAGGAAGTGGAAGGTGTCCAGCGGGATCACCCGCAGGCCGGCCGCGGCCAGGCCGCCGAACAGCGCGTTGTTGTAGGCTGTTGGCCAGCTGCGTGCCCTGGCCGCCATGCGCCGCCGCGCCGCCGGCGCGCGAAGCCGGGGTCAGGCCGAGGTCGGGCATCGTCGGCACCAGGATGTAGCGCGCGCCGGCGCTCTGCAGCGTGCCGACCAGGCCGACCTGCGCCGTCACCGCGCCGCCGATGATCGTGGTCGGCCTGCGCCGGTTCGGCCTGCGACCGCGAACAGGTCGTTGGCGCCGCCCCAGACCGTGTACAGCGCGTTCGGGATCGGCGCGGCCGCCGTTGCGGCCAGGTAGCGCGTCGACCTGCGTGGCCAGCGACGGCATCGGCCCGAGCGCGCCGGCGGTGTCGGTGCCGACGCGCGCGCCACCGACGGCGTAGTTGGTGCCGCCCTGGTCGTGGCGCTGGCCAGCGGCGCGCGTGCCGTAGTAGTCGGCCAGGTACTGGACCAGACCAGGCCCGGGTTGGTGGTGAAGCGGCCGAGTGACGCGCCTGCGGCCGCACCGCCTGCACCAGCGCCGGCGGAAGTAGCCCGAGTCGGTCAGGCTGTCGCCGAAGAAGACGGTCTGCGAATACGGTCGTCGTCTGGCGAGCGCCGGAGCGGCGGCGAGCGCCAGCGCGGCGGCCAGCAGCGGCAGCGGACGGGTGGCGTTCATGGATCGTCCTCGGATGGGAGTCGATCGGGGGCGGACGCGATGGCGGCGTCCGCGCACGGCGGCCGCCGTACGGCGACGCGCATGGCGCGCATGGTTCGCACGAAGCCTGCCGGCAGCGACACGCTGCACTGCGGCATGGCGCGCCGGGCCGATCCGGCGACAATGCGCCGCATGGACATCCAACTCAACGGCGAGCCCGCGGCGTCGCCGGCCGGCACGCACCATCGCCGCCCTGCTCGACGCCGAAGGCCTGGCCGAGCGCCGCGTGGCGGTCGAGGTCAACGGCGAGATCGTCCCGCGCGGCCGGCATGCCGACACATGCTGCTGGCCGACGGCGACCGCGTCGAGATCGTGCACGCGCTGGGCGGCGGCTGAGCAGCCGCGGCGGATCGCACCGCGGCGCATGCGCGACGCGACAGCACGCGGCGTCGACATCGGCCGCGCATCGCATCGGCGATAATGCCGCGATGACCACCGCCCCACGCACGACCCGCTGGTCATCGCCGGCAAGCCCTATCGCTCGCGCCTGCTGACCGGCACCGGCAAGTTCAAGGACCTCGACGAAACCCGCCGCGCCACCGAGGCCGCCGGCGCGCAGATCGTCACCGTCGCGATCCGCCGCACCAACATCGGCCAGAACCCGGGCGAGCCCAACCTGCTCGACGTGCTGCCGCCGGACCGCTACACCATCCTGCCCAACACCGCCGGCTGCTACACCGCCGACGACGCGGTGCGCACCTGCCGGCTGGCGCGCGAACTGCTCGACGGCCACACGCTGGTCAAGCTCGAAGTGCTGGGCGACCAGAAGCACGCTGTATCCCCGACGTCGTGCAGACGCTGAAGGCCGCCGAGACGCTGGTCGCCGACGGCTTCGACGTGATGGTCTACACCAGCGACGACCCGATCCTGGCCAAGCGCCTGGAGGAGATCGGCTGCGTGGCGGTGATGCCGCTGGCCGCGCCGATCGGCTCGGGCCTGGGCATCCAGAACCGCTACAACCTGCTGGAGATCATCGAGAACGCCAAGGTGCCGATCATCGTCGACGCCGGCGTCGGCACCGCGTCCGACGCGGCGATCGCGATGGAACTGGGCTGCGACGGCGTGCTGATGAACACCGCCATCGCCGGCGCGCGGGATCCGGTGCTGATGGCGCAGCGCGATGAAGCAAGGCGGTCGAGGCCGGCCGCGAGGCCTTCCTGGCCGGGCGCATCCCGCGCAAGCGCTACGCCAGCGCGTCGTCGCCGGTCGACGGGCTGATCGGCTGACGATGACCGACCCGCACCAGCCGGCGCCAAGGCCCCGCCCAAGCCCTTCACCGTCGACGACAGGCCAGCGCGCAGATCCGCAGCTTCGTGCTGCGCCAGGGCCGCTTCACGACGGCGCAGCAGCGCGCCTTCGACGAGCACTGGCCGCGCTTCGGCCTGGACTACGCGGGCGCGCCGCGCGATTTCGACGCCGTGTTCGGCCGCAGCGCGCCGCGCGTGCTCGAGATCGGCTTCGGCAACGGCGAGGCGCTGCGCTTCGCCGCGCAGCAGCGACCCGGAGCGCGACTACATCGGCATCGAAGTGCACGCGCCCGGCGTCGGCCGCCTGCTCAACGCGCTGGCCGACGACGGCAGCGCAACGTGCGCGTCTACCACCACGACGCGGTCGAGGTGCTGCGCAACGAGATCGCCGACGGCTCGCTCGACGAGGTGCGCATCTACTTCCCCGATCCCTGGCACAAGAAGCGCCACAACAAGCGCCGCCTGGTGCAGCCGGAGTTCGCCGCGCTGCTGGTGCGCAAGCTCGCGCCCGGCGGCCGCTTGCACCTCGCCACCGACTGGCAGGACTATGCCGAGCAGATGTGGGACGTGCTCGATGCCGACGCCGCGGCCTGCGCCAACCGCGCCGGCCCGCGCGGCGCGCGTGCCGCGCCCGGACTGGCGGCCGCAGACGCATTTCGAGACCCGCGGCCAGAAGCTCGGCCACGGCGTGTGGGACCTGCTGTACGACCGCGCTGACACTGAGCCGAGGAACCGACGCGCGACATGGACACCGCCCTGACGCTCACCACCGACATGAAGCTCGTGCTCGGGCTGGTCGTGCTTCACGATGGTGATGTTCCTGTTCGAGCGCATCCGCGCCGACGTCGTCGCGCTGGTGGTGCTGGTGCTGCTGGGCCTGACCGGGCTGGTGCGCGCCGGACGAGCTGTTCGGCGGCTTCTCCGGCAACGCGGTGATCAGCATCATCGCCACGATGATCCTCGGCGCCGGGCTCGACCGCACCGGCGCGCTCAACCGCCTCGCCGGCTGGCTGCTGCGGCGCGCGCACGGCGTCGAGCAGCGCCTGCTGCTGCTGACCTCGGCGATCGCCGGCCTGAACTCCGTCGTTCATGCAGAACCCGTCGGTGATGGCGCTGTTCCTGCCGGTCGCCTCGCGCCTGTCGTCGCGCACCGGCCTGTCGCTGTCGCGCCTGCTGCTGCCGATCGCCGCGGCGATCGTGATGGGCGGCGCGCTGACCATGGTCGGCAACTCGCCGCTGATCCTGCTCAACGACCTGCTGGTCGTCGGCCAACGCCAACCTGCCCTCGGGCGCGGCCACGCTGGAGCCGCTGCACGATGTTCGCGCCGCTGCCGATCGGCCTGGCGCTGCTGGTCGCCGTCGCTGGCTGTACTTCCGCTTCTTCGGCGACAAGCGGCTGCGCGAGGACGAGCGACGGCAAGGCGGTCACGCCCGGCGCGCACCGCAGAGCTATTTCGCCAGCGCCTACGGCATCGAGGGCGACGTGTTCGAACTGACCGTCACCGCCGACAGCCCGCTGGTGGGCATGTCGCTCGGCGAGGCCGAGGCGCTGCACGACGCGCCGCTGCTGCTGGCGCTGAAGACCGGCAACGAGTCGCGCCTGGCGCCGCCGGCCGACGCGCGGATCTGGGTCGGCAGCGTGCTCGGCGTGATGGGCCCGCGCGCAGCAGGTGCAGCGACTTCGCGCAGAACCAGCTTCCTGCGCATGTCGCTCGCGCCTGCGCAACTTCGGCGACCTGTTCAATCCCGAGCCGCGCCGGCATTTCCGAAGCGGTGGTCCCGCCGACCTCGCAGCTTCATCGGCAAGACCGCGCGCCGACCTGCAGCCTGCGCAAGCAGCTACGGCATCAGCCTGCTGGCGATCAACCGCGACAAGAAGGTGCTGCGCGAGGACGTGCGCAACGTGCCGCTGCGCGCCGGCGACATGCTGGTGTTCCACAGCATCTGGACCGACCTGGCGCGAGGCCGCGCGAGCAACCGCGACTTCGTGGTCGTCACCGACTACCCGAAGGGCGAGCAGCGCCCGCACAAGTTCAAGATCGCGATGGCGCATCTTCGCCGTCACGATGCTGCTCGCGCTGTCCTCGCAAGCTGCCGGTGCCGATCGCGCTGATGACCGGCGTGGCCGGCATGCTGGTCGCCGGCGTGCTGCACATGGACGAGGCCTACGCCGCGATCAACTGGAAGACGGTGTTCCTGATGGCCTGCCTGATCCCGCTGGGCTGGGCGATGGACTCCAGCGGCGCGGCCGCGTGGGTGGCCGGGCACACGCGTCGAGCGGCTGCCCGAGGGCATGCCGGTCTGGCTGCTGGAGATCGCGATCGGCGCTGCTGACCACCGCGTTCTCGCTGGTGATCAGCCACGTCGGCGCGACCATCGTGATGGTGCCGATGGCGATCAACCTCGCGCTGGCCGCGGGCGGCAACCCGACCGCGTTCGCGCTGATCGTGGCGCTGTCGGCGTCCAACAACTTCATGACCGCCTCCAACCCGGTGATGTCGATGATCACCGGCCCGGCCGGCTACACCGGCGCGCGAGCTGTGGCGCGTCGGCGGGCCGCTGTCGCTGATCTACACGGTGGTCATCGTGGTCGATGGTCAACCTGATGTTCTGAGCGGGCGCTCGACGGGCCGCGCGCAGCGCTACGGCGCCAGCCAGCCACACTGCGCCGTCCGCGCACCTCGCACCGCGCACCGCGCGCAGCGATTCGCCGCGGCACGGCCCGGCGACGCACTGGCCGTCGTCCAGCTCGAAGCTGCGCCGTGCGCGGCGCAGACCAGCTGGCCGTCCTTGCGACTGAGGAACTGGCCCGGCGCCCAGTCCAGCCGGCGCCCGGCGTGCGGACAGACGTTGAGCCATGCGCGCACGCGCGTCGCCGTCGCGATACAGCGATCAGCGATTCGGCATCGCCGTCGATCATCGCCTCGACTTCGGCGAAGCCGCCGTCGGCAGCCGCGTCGAGCGCGAGCAGCGCGCGGATCGCGGCACCTTCACTTCGATTTAACGAAGTCCATCACAACCTCGTCGGCCTGGCATCGCGATACTCGGCGCCCGGCATGCGCCGCATTGTGTCACGACCCGACACCGCATGTTCGTCCACGCCTTCCGCTTCGATTCCAGCCCGTTCCAGTCGCGCGTGCGCAGCGCGTTCGCGCCGCGCAAGCCGCGCCATCCGCTGCTGCGCGTCGCGCTTCGGCCTGGTCGGCCTGGCGCTGCTGGCGGTGCTGGTGGTCGTTCGGCGTGTTCGTGGGCGCGGCGATGATCGCCGCCGGGCATGCTCTACAGGCTGTGGCGCAGCGCGGCGCGCCCGTGGCGCGCGACGCCCGCCGGCAGGTGCGTCGATGGCGAGTACCGCGTCGTCGACCGCGCCGCCGCTGCGCGATCGCAACGCCACGCGCCGCTGACGGCATCGCATCGCGACGCCGACCACACCGGCGCGCCCGCCTGACGACGACTTCCATGCCGACGTCATCCCGGCGCCCGCGCCCGTGCGCGTCCCCGTCCGCGGCGGCGGGCACTTCCCGGTGCGCCGCATCTACTGCGTCGGCCGCAACTTCGCCGACCATGCGCGCGAGATGGGCGCGGCCGTGCCGGCCTCGCAAGGCCGAGCGCGGCACGCCGGTGTTCTTCCTCAAGCCGGCCGACGCCATCGTCATCGACGGCGACGTGCCCTACCCGCCCGGCACCCGCGACCTGCACCACGAAGTCGAGCTGGTCGTCGCGCTCGGCCGCGACGCGCCCGCCGGGCGTGCTGCGATGCCGAGGACGCCGCGCCGCTGGTGTTCGGCTACGGCGTCGGCCTGGACCTGACCCGCCGCGACCTGCAGGCCGCGGCCAAGGCCAAGGGCCTGCCGTGGGACACCGGCAAGGCCTTCGACCATTCCGCGCCGATCAGCGAGCTGGTGCCGGCCGCCGAGGTCGGCGATCTGGCGTCGCGCACGCTGACGCTGCGAGGTCAACGGCGAGCGCGCGCCAGCACGGCGCGCTTGCCGACCTGATCTGGGACGTGCCCGACATCCTGCACGAGCTGTCGAAGCTGTACGCGCTGCGCGCCGGCGACCTGGTGTTCATGGGCACGCCCGCCGGCGTCGGCCGCGCTGCAGCCGGGCGACCGCTTCGACGCCGCGCTGGACGGCATCGCTCGAACTGCGCGGCCACATCGCCGGCTGATCGCGGCACGCGCGTATAGTCCGGCCGGCACGCGTCCGCATCCAGCGCCAACAGGAGAGCACGCATGGGCATGGTCAGCGAGTTCAAGGAATTCATCGCGCGCGGCAACGTGGTCGACCTGGCCGTCGGCGTGGTGATCGGCGCGGCGTTCGGCAAGATCGTCACCGCGCTGGTGGATGGACATCATCATGCCGGTGATCGGCATGGCGATCGGCGGCGTGGATTTCTCGCAGCTGTTCGTCGCACTGGACGGCAACGGCTACGCCAACCTGGCCGCCGGCGGCAAGGACGTCGCCGCAGCGGTGCATCACCTACGGCGCATTCATCCAGACCCTCATCGACTTCCTGCTGATCGCGTTCGTCATCTTCCTGGTCGTGCTCAAGGCCTACAACCGTGTGCGCAAGCCGACGGACGAAGCGCCGGCCGGCGCCGAGCGAAGACGTGCTGCTGCTGCGCGAGATCCGCGACGCGCTCCGGCAGCGCGCGCCCTGATGCCACGCTTGGCAAGGCGCGCCGCGTGACTTGAGACACGCATGGCCCAGGCCGCGAGTTGCTACGCTCGCGGCTTCGTCCTTGCCAATCCTGGAGTCACGCATGCGCGCACCGTTGCTGGGCGACCGCCGCCACGTTGCTTGTCGCCCTGCAGCCGGCACGGCGTCGCCGCGCAGGACATCGCCGCGACGACGCATCCCCGACGAGGCGCTGGCGGCCGCAGCGCAGCTGCGCGAGCCCGCGCTGGCCAGCCGACACTGGGCTACGAGATCACCGAATCGCTGACCACCGAAGTCGGCCCGCGCCTGGCCGGCAGCGAGGCCGATGCGCGCGCCGTGGCGTGGGCGCAGGCCAAGTTCAAGGCGCTCGGCTTCGACAGGGTGTGGCTGGAGCCGGTGACGTTCCCGAAGTGGGAGCGCCGCAGCGAATCGCGCGCAGGTGCTGGGCGCCAACGCGCAGCCGCTGACCTTGACCGCGCTGGGCGGCAGCCCGGGCGGCACGGTCGAGGCCGAGGTCGTGCGCTTCGCCGACCTGGCCGCGCTGGAAGCCGCGCCCGCCGGTTCGCTGGCCGGCAAGATCGCCTTCGTCGACTACCGGATGGAGCGCGCACGCGACGGCAGCGGCTACGGCCCGGGCTCGCGCGTGCGCAGCGCGCGGCCCGTCGGCGGCGATCCGCGCCGGCGCCGCCGGTTTCCTGATGCGCTCGGCCGGCACCGACTCGCACCGCATGCCGCATACCGGCATCACCCGCTTCGACGAAGGCCTGACGCCGATCCCGTCGGCGGCGCTGTCGATGCCCGACGCCGACCAGCTCACGCGCCTGCTCGCGCTCGGCCCGGCAACGCGTGCGCGTGGCGCTGGACTGCGGCTGGGACGGCGAGGCGACCTCCCACAACGTGATCGGCGAGATCACCGGCGCGCAGCAGGCCCGAGGAAGTCGTGCTGATCGGCGGCCACCTGGATTCCTGGGACCTGGGCACCGGCGCGATCGACGACGGCGCGGGCGTGGGCATCACCATGGCGGCCGGCCAGCTGATCGGCGACGCTGCCACGGCGCACCGGCGCGCACGCATCCGCGTGGTCGCCTTCGCCAACGAGGAGCAGGGCCTGCACGGCGGCAAGGCCTACGCCGCAGACGCACGCCGCCGACCTCACGCCGCCACCAGCATCGGCGCCGAGAGCGACTTCGGCGCCGGCCGCATCTACGCCTTCGCCACCAGCGCGCCGGAGTACGCGCGCGCCGCCGACGCGCAGATCGCCGCAGCGCTGGCGCCGCTGGGCATCGAGCACACGCCCGGCAAGGGCGGCCCGGGCCCGGACATCGGTCCCGTTCGCCGCAACGCGGCATGGCCTGGGCGTGGCTGGCACAGGACGGCACCGACTACTTCGACCTGCACCACACGCCGGACGACACCCTCGACAAGATCGACCCGACGGCGCTCGCGCAGAACGTGGCGGCCTATGCCGTGTTCGCGTACCTGGCGGCGTCGGCGCGAGGGCGGTTTCGGCAGCGCGCCCAGACCGGCTGCGGAGTAAGGGCGCACCGCATCGCGGACGGGCGTCCATGCGCCACGCCCCGCAGGTAAGCTGATCGCATGGTCCAGCGTTACGACGATTACGGCGACATCGCGGTCGACCCGGTCACCGGGCTGTACCGGCTGGGCGCCAATGGCCCCAACCTGTCCACGGCGATTGCCGCCGCCGGCGCCACCAAGCGGCGGATCGCGCTGCTGCACATCGACGTGGACATGTTCCGCTCGATCAACACCAACATGGGCGAGGAGATCGGCGACCAGGCGCTGGCCGCCGTCGCCCAGCGCCTGCGCAAGGCGATGCCGCGCGACGGCTGGCTGTGGCGGCTGGGCAGCGACGAATTCATCATGGGCATCGGCTACCGCCCCGGCGAGTTGGACGGCGCCGCGCTGGCCGAACTGCTGCGCGACGCGTTCGAGACGCCGCTGTCGATCCCGCCCTACACGCTGCCGATGACGCTCTCCATCGGCATCGCCATCTTCCCCGACCACGCGCAGAACGCCGCCGCGCTGCTGGCCAAGGCCGAGCAGGCGCTGCGCCAGGTCAAGGAGGAAGGCCTCAACAGCATCGGCCTGTACACGGCGATGCCCGAACGCCCGGCCGGCAACGAGGGTTTCGCCGAGCGCTTCGTGGAGGCGCTGGACAACAGCGAACTCAAGCTGTTCTACCAGCCTTTGATCAACGCCCACGACGGCGGCCTGTGCGGCTTCAGCGCGCTGCTGCGCTGGGATGCGGCCGGCCACGGGCTGCTGCGGCCCAGCCGGTTCCTGGAGGAGGTCGAGCGTGTCGGCCTGTCGGCGCGGCTGGGCATCTGGGTGGCCGAGTCCGCGGTGTCGCAGGTCGCCCGCTGGCGTGCGCAGGGGCTGGACTACCTGGCGATCTCGGTGCACCTGTCGGGTGCATTGCTGGCACAACCCGACTGCGTGGATCGGATCGGCGCGCTGCTGCACGGTTTCGACCTGCCGGGCGATGCGCTCGAGTTCGAAGTGTCCGAAAGCGTGCTGGCGATGGACGCGCACCAGGTCTACGACACGCTGGTGGGCCTGCGCGGACTGGGCGCGACGCTCACCGTGCAGGACTTCGGCCTGGGCGGGCTGAGCTTCGCGGCGCTGGCGCAGTACCCGCTGGACCGGCTCAAGATCGACCGCAGCTTCATCCGGAATGTTGCCAGCGACCCGCGCAGCGCGGCCATCGTTCGCGGCATCATCGCCATGGGCCACCAGTTGGGCATGAAGGTCACGGCCAAGGGCGTGGAGAGCGAGGCCGAGCTCGGCTTCCTGCGCCGCAGCCATTGCGATTTCTTCCAGGGCTATCTCTTCAGCCAGCCGCTGCCGGCCGAGGACATGGGCGAACTGGTGCGCAAGCGCTTCCTGCTGCCCGGGGCCTTTGCCGCCACCCGCCCGGAGCGCACGCTGCTGCTGCTGGACGACGAGGAGAACGTGCTGCGCTCGCTGGTGCGGCTGTTCCGCCGCGACGGTTACACCATCCTGACGGCCAACAGCGTCAGCGAAGCCTTCGACCTGCTGGCCAGCAACAGCGCGCAGGTAATCGTGTCCGACCAGCGCATGGCCGACATGAGCGGCACCGAGTTCCTCGCGCGCGTGCGCGACCTCTATCCGGACACCATCCGTATGGTGCTGTCGGGCTACACCGACCTGGCCACGATCACCGAGGCCATCAACCACGGCGCGATCTACCGCTTCCTTACCAAGCCGTGGAACGACGACGAGCTGCGCGAGCACATCCAGGCCGCGTTCCGCACGTGGGAGCGGCGCGCGGCAGGCGAAGCGGTGTACTGAAGCGCGCAGTACCGGCCGCTAGGAGCGGCTCCAGCCGCGATCGACGCAGTCGGGATTCGCGCAGGAGCGACGTGAGTCGCGACCCTCGCAGGTAGCCATCGGCGCGCGGTCGCGACTCACGTCGCTCCTGCATCCGTTTAGCGGATTCGATCGCGGCTGAAGCCGCTCCTACAGGGCCGCGGATGCGGGCGACGCATCGCCTGCCGGCTGGCGTATCGGCAGCACCACGCGGAACGTGCTGCCGGCGCCGGGGCGGCTGTTGACCTCGATGCGGCCGTGGTGCTTGGCGATGATGCGATAGGCGATCGCCAGCCCCAGGCCGGTGCCGCGGCCGATCGGCTTGGTGGTGTAGAACGGGTCGAAGATGCGCGCCAGCACCTCGTCGGGGATGCCGCAGCCGCTGTCGGCCACGCTCACCCACGCCTCTTCGCCATCCACGCCGGTGGCCAGCAGGATGGTGCCGCGCTCCTCGATGGCCTGGCCGGCGTTGATCAGCAGGTTCATGAAGACCTGGTTGATCTCCGGGAGGTGGCACTCCACCGGCGGCAGCTCGCCGTAGTGCTTCTCGACCCGCACCTTGTACTTGAGGTCGTTCCAGACGATGTTGAGCGTGGACTCCAGGCCCTTGTGCAGGTCGGACGGGCGCATCGGTTCGTCGTGGCCGACGTGCGAGAACTCCTTGAGGTCCTGGACGATCTTGGTCACGCGCTCGATGCCCTCGCGCGACTCCTCCAGCAGCTGCGGCAGGTCGCCGGTGATGAAGTCCAGGTCGAGGCGCTCGCGCATTGCCTGCATCGCTGCCCGGCTGCCCACCGGGTCCGGCGAATCCAGCGCCGCCTGCTGCGCCTCGATCAACGCGAACAGCGAACCGACGTACTCCTGCAGCGTGCCCAGGTTGGAGTGCACGTAGCCGATGGGGTTGTTGATCTCGTGCGCGACGCCGGCGGCCAGCTGGCCGATGGAGGCCATCTTCTCTGACTGCAGCAGTTGCTCCTGCGCGCCGGCAAGCCGCCGGTAGGTGCGCTGAAGTTCGTCGTGGCGGCGCTGCAGCTCGCTCTCGCGCGCGGCGCGCTCGGTGACGTCGCTCATGACCGCGAAACGGCGCCACGGCTGGCCGGGCGCGCTGGCAAAGACCTTGATCTCCAGCGTCCGGTTGGCCGCCGGGACGCCGCTGCCGGCGCAATCGGCCGCCTGCACTTCGGCGATCCAGCGGCCTTCGCGCATGGCGACGGACCAGGCGACGTCGGGAATGCACGCCAGCAGCCAGGCCGGGTCGGGATCGGAAGCGCCCGGGTGCACCACGCCCGCAAGGGCATGCGCCATCCCGTTGGCGTGCGTCAGGCGGCCGTCGGGAGCGACCAGGAGGACCGCGGTGTCGGCCACCGCCAGCGCCCAGAGCATGTCATCGCTCCAGGGGGCGCGGTCGGCGGCGGGTTCAGCAGAAGGGTCTAACGGAATACGGGGGTCGTTCATCCGATACCGAGGCAGCGTGCCTGCGGGCGGGCGCCCGCATGTCCAGCGGCATCGTACACGCCGGTGGACTCCACGCGTCCCAGATGCCGCAGCGCCCAGGTGACTTCACGCCGGCGCCGCGAGAGCAGCACGCTGTTGGCGCGGTTGAGTTCGCTCAGCAGGGCCACGCGCTCGCTGGCGTGGCCGTGCAGGGGTTGCGATTCGACCCGGCGCAGGGCGATCAACTTGGCCTGGGTCGAGTCGAGCAGCGCGTCGACGTCGTGCTCCAGCAGCGCGCGGCGCTCGGCCTGCAGGGCCTGTTCCAGGCTGTCCAGCGCGTCGGCGACCACCGCCGGGTGCACGGTGTCGCGCGTGGGCAGGGAAGCGGTGGTCGGAATCGGGGCCTGGGTCATGGCGATGCTCAGCGGGCGAGTGCGTTCTCGAGGTCCAGCATGCGCGTGGCGATCTGTTCCGGATCCACGCGGTAACTGCCATCGGCAATCGCGGCGCGGACCTGGTTGACGCGAGCGACGTCCAGGCCGGCCGGAGCCCCGCCGAGTTCGCGCTGCAGCGCCTGCAGGCCGGCGGCTTCGCCGGTCAGGGTCATGTTGTCGGAGGCGGTCGGCGCCGCCACGGGCTGGGTGCGATCCCCGCCCGCACGCTGCGCCGCGCCGGCCGTGGCCAGGTCAGCCGGCCGCGACGGGGGCAGTCCGCCATCGATCTTGTGGGTCATTTCACGCTCCTGGTGACTCGGTCGACCACGTTGACGGCCGTCCCACCGGGAACTTTAGTGCATGTCTGAACCGATACCTGCACGGCGCGGCGCGGCCCGCGCGACGGCGTCATTGCACCTCCACCACGCCGGGTTCGACCACCCGGCCCCGCACCACACGGCGCGAGGCGATGTTCTCCACCGACACCGTGCCGCCGGCGCCCGGCTGGCCCAGCGCGCGGCCGGCGACCCTCACCTCGACCCCGCCGATCCGTGACAGCAGCACCACCGGATCACCCCGCCGCAGCAGCAGGCCGGCGGCGACATCCTCCTGCGTGGGCGCGGCCCCCGGCGCCAGGCCGTGGCGTGCGACCTGGCCCACCAGCTGGGCGGGGTCGGAAAACCCCGGCCCGCGGGCGCCGGCCATGTCGCGCCGCTGCAGCGTGACATCGTCGGCGGTGATCGGCTGGCCGGCCTGCACCGCGTCCTTCAGTACCGCCACCTCGCGCACGTCGCGCACGCGCACGGGTACGAACATCTGCCAGCCCGGCGCATCCGCGCAGCGCACCTGCACGCTGCGGCGGCTGACGGGCACCGCCTGCAGCGGCTGCGTGCAGGCAGCCATCCGCAGGCGGCTGTCGACCGTGGCTTCGGCGGTGGACGCGTCCGCGCCGACGGCGGCGAGTGCGGCAGCGCGAATGGCATCGGGCGGTGTGAGGTCGGCCGCGTGCGCGGTGATACCCAGGGTCGCGATCATCAGCAGCGCCGTGCATGCGGCCAGGGCGAACGACTTCAGCAGGGAAGAGTGCAGTGCCATGCCCGGGTGGAGGCAAGCCACGTGCCACGCCTCTCATCCTGCAGGAGCCGTACGACGCCTACAGAAACCCCCGCCCCGGCCGACAACGCCTGCATGAGCCGGGATCTTCTTGACCGCATCGACCAACGCACCCGCCTGGCCGGCCACAACCGGCTGGCCCTGCTGCTGTTCCGACTGGGCACGCGTCAGCTTTTTGGCGTGAACGTGTTCAAGGTGCAGGAGGTGATCCCGCGCCCGCCGCTGTTCACCATGCCCTCGCTGCCGCCGGCATTCCGCGGCGCGGCCGACGTGCGCGGGCGGACGGTGCCGGTGCTGGACCTGGCCCGCGCGATCGGCCACGGCGCGCCCGGCGAGGCGGGGGAGCCGCCGTACCTGGTCGTCACCGAGTTCAACCGCACCGTGCAGGGTTTCCTCGTGTCGGGCGTGGAGCGCATCGTCAACATCGCGGTGGAGGACATCCAGCCGCCGCCGGACCTGGGCGGGGACTCCAACTACCTGACCGGCGTCACCCGCCACCACGGCGAGCTGATCCAGCTGGTGGACGTGGAAAGCGTGCTGGCCGAGTCCGCGCCGCGCGCCAGCACCGCCGGGCAGATCACGCCGCTGGCGGGGCTGTCGGGCGCACGCGAGGTGCTGGTGGTGGATGACTCGCGCGTGGCGCGCAACCAGATCCGCCAGGTGCTCGAACAGCTCGGCCTGACCGCCACCCTGCTGTCGGACGGCCGCCAGGCACTGGAGCATCTGCAGCAACTGGCCGAGAGCGGGCTGCCGCCGCAGCAGCGCTACGCCATGGTCATCTCCGACATCGAGATGCCGGCCATGGACGGCTACACGCTGACGACGGAAATCCGTCGCAACCCGGCCCTGCGCGGGCTGTACGTGCTGCTGCACACCTCGCTGTCGGGCGTGTTCAACCACGCCATGGTCGAGCGCGTGGGCGCGGACGACTTCGTGCCCAAGTACTCCGAGCACGAGCTGGCGCAGCGGATCGCGACGCGGATCCACGCGGTGCAGCAGGCGGCGTAAGGCCCCCTGCCCGACCGCTTGCTCCGCAGCGGGGCTGGCTCAAAAAACCTCCGTGGCACGCGCCTTGCCTCATCCCGGGTGAACCCGCACCCCGGAGGCGCGATGACCGAGCCCACTTCCTCGTTTTTGGGCATCCATGGCACGGCACTGGCCCTGCGCGAGCAGCGGTTGCAGCTGCTGGCAACCAACATGGCCAATGCCGACACGCCCGGCTACAAGGCGCAGGACCTGGACTTCAACCGGGCCCTGAACGCCGCCATGGCGCCGACCGCCGGCCTCGACGGCCTGCACGGCGCCGCGCAGGCCTCGCGCTTCGAACGCGCCTCCAGCCAGCCCAGCCTCGACGGCAACACCGTGGACGGCGAGCGCGAGCAGGCGAGGTTCGCCCAGGCCACGCTCGAATACCGGGCGTCGCTGTCGTTCGTCGAATCCAAGGTCCGCTCGATGCTGACCGCCATTACCGGACAGTGAGCCGGCCAATGCGCCCGCACGTGAGCACGACCCGCACACCCGCCCTGCCTGACAGGAGCCGCCCATGAGCAGCCTTCCGATCTTCGATGTCGCCGGTTCGGCGATGAACGCCCAGTCCGTGCGGCTGAGCACCATCGCCAGCAACATGGCCAACGCCGACTCCGTATCGGGCAACCCGGACGACGTGTTCCGTGCACGGCACCCGGTGTTCTCGGCCGAGGCGGTCGGCGCGCGGCCCGAGCTGGCCGGCGTGCGCGTCACGCAGGTCACGCAGAGCGAGGCCGCCCCGATCAAGCGGTATGAGCCCGGCCACCCGCTGGCCGATGGCGAGGGCTATGTCTACGCGCCCGACATCGATCCGGTGGCGCAGATGGTCGACATGATCTCCGCCTCGCGCAGCTACCAGGCCAACGTGGAGGTGTTCAACACCGCCAAGGACCTGGCGATGGCCACGCTCAACATGGGCCGCTGAGGCCCGTCCACCCCACGCACGCGCACCACAGGCCCGAGCCGATGACCACGATCACCAACACCCAGACCGACAGCCCGTGGGGCTCGATGGGGCTGGCCACGCAGGCGCCCCAGCGCGGCGGCGCGCTGGGACAGGCGGACTTCCTGCGCCTGATGACCGAGCAGCTTAAGAACCAGGACCCGCTCAAGCCGCTGGCCAACACCGAGTTCCTCGGCCAGCTGGCGCAGTTCTCCACTGTGCAGGGCATCGAGGAGATGCAGAGCGCGATGGGCGCGATGGCCAGCGTGATGGAGTCCGACCAGACCCTGCGCGCCGCCGCCCTGGTCGGGCGCGACGCGCTGGTGGCGGTGGATGCCGTCGACCTGCAGGCCGGCGTCGGACTGCAGGGCGAAGTCGCGGCACGATCGGCCGGCCCGGTATCCATCGAGATCACCGACGCCAGTGGCGCCACCGTGCGCCGCATGAGCGTGCAGGCCGGCACCGCCGGTGCCACCGCCTGGCAGTGGGACGGCCTGGGCGACAACGGCCAGCCGGCACCCGCCGGCCGCTACGCGGTCAAGGCCACGGCCGGCAGCGAGGGGCTGGACGTGCGCCTGGCCGCGCGCGTGGACAGCGTCTCCATCGAGGCCACCGGGCTGGTCCTCAACCTTTCCGGGCTGGGCAGCCATCCGCTGTCGGCCATCCGCAGGCTGGGCTGACGCCAAGCGCGTCCTGCCCCATCCCCTACCCCGCATTTCCCAGGAGCACTCGCCATGAGTTTCCGCATCTCGCTCAGCGGCATGAACGCCGCCAACTCCGACCTCAACGTCACCTCCAACAACATCGCCAATGCCAACACCACCGGCTTCAAGCAGTCGCGCGCGGAGTTCGGCGACGTGTTCCCGGTGTCGGCCTACGGCCTGTCGCGCAACACGATCGGCGTGGGCGTGCGGCTCAACCAGGTGGCCCAGCAGTTCGACCAGGGCAACGTCGAGTTCACCGGCAAGGCGCTGGACATGGCCATCAGCGGCCAGGGCTTCTTCACCCTGTCCAACCAGGGATCGGCGGTGTATTCGCGTGCCGGCAACTTCGGCGCCGACCGCGACGGCTTCGTGGTCAACCCGTCGGGCCATCGCCTGCAGGTGTACCTGCCCAACGCATCGGGCCAGGGCTTCGACACCGGCCGCATGAGCGACCTGCAACTGGCGACCGGCGACAGCCCGCCGCGCGCGACCGGCGACGTGCAACTGGGCAGCAACCTGCCGGCCAACGCGGCCGTCCCGGTGACGGCCACGTTCGACGCCACCGACCCGTCCAGCTACAACCACACCACCTCGCTCACGGTGTACGACTCGCTCGGCGCGCCGCACACGCAGTCGCTGTTCTTCGTCAAGACCGCCAACCCCAACGAGTGGCAGGTGCACAGCCAGATCGACGGCACCGACGTGGGCGGGCCGGTCACGCTGCAGTATTCGGATGTCGGCGCGCTGGCCTCGCCCAACCCGGGCCAGTTCACCCTGCCCGCGCACGACCCCGGAAACGGCGCCGCGCCGCTGGCGCTGACCGTGGACGTGGGCACCTCCACGCAGTACGGCGAGTCCTTCGGCGTGTCCCAGCTGGTGCAGGACGGCTACGCCACCGGCCGGCTGACCGGCATCGAGGTGTCGGCCACCGGCGTGGTCAATGCCCGCTACACCAACGGCGTGTCCAGCGCGCTGGGCCAGGTGGCGATGACCAACTTCGCCAACCCGCAGGGTCTGCAGCCGCTGGGCGACAACGGCTGGGCGGAGACGTTCGAATCCGGCCAGCCGCGGCGCGGTGCGGCGGGAAACTCGGAATTCGGCATGGTGCAGGGCGGCGCGCTGGAGGCCTCCAACGTCGACCTGACCGCGCAGCTGGTCAACATGATCACCGCGCAGCGCAACTTCCAGGCCAACGCGCAGATGATCTCCACGCAGGACCAGATCACCCAGACCGTCATCAACATCCGCTGATTCCCCGACCGCGGCGCGGAGCGCCGCGGGACTGGCAGGCCGCCCTCCTCCCCGGGGCGGCCTGTTTTTTTTTGGCCGGCGGCCCGCGGCACGGGTCTTGCCTCACTCCGTGCAACGCGGCCGCCCTGATGGCGCCGCACCACGGACCGCGAGGCCGAGATGATCGACAAATCCGTCTACGTCGCCATGACCGGCGCCAGCGCCACGCTGAAAGCCCAGGCCGCGGTGTCGCACAACCTGGCCAACGCCAACACGGTCGGCTTCCAGGCCACGCTCAACGGCACCGTGGCCGCGCCGGTGCAGGGGCCGGGGCTGGCCTCGCGCATCGCCGCCAGCCACGAGACCCTCGGCGTCAGCGCCCGCGCCGGCGCCATCCAGCAGACCGGTGACGCACTCGACGTCGCGCTCGACGCCGACCGCTGGCTGGCGGTGCAGGCGCCGGGGGGCGGCATCGCCTACACACGCAGCGGCGACCTGCAGCTCAGCCCCAACGGCATCCTGACCACGTCCACCGGCCTGCCGGTGCTGGGCGCCAACGGTCAGCCCGTGGCCATCCCGCCGCACGACTCGCTGCACATCGGCAGCGACGGCACCATCTCGATCGTCCCGCAGGGCGAGCCGCCGGCCAATGTCGCCGAGGCCGGCCGCCTGCAGGTGGTCGCCGCGGCCACGCGCGACCTGCAACGCGGCGGCGACGGCCTGATGCGCGCCCCCGACGGTGCCCCGCCGCCCGTGCCCGCCGCCGGCACGGTGCTGACCTCCGGCGCGGTCGAGGCCAGCAACGTCGACTCCACCTCGATGCTGGTGCAGATGATCCAGCTCTCGCGCCAGTTCGAGATGCAGGTACGCGTCTTGCAGAGCGGTGAGGAGAACGCCCGCGCCGCGACCTCGCTGATGTCCTCGCGCTGACCGCTCCACTCCCTTTAACGCGCGACGCACCACTGCCACCCGCGCCGCGCCGATGAATTGACACCGTCCCGGAGGACGCCGCCATGACCCAGGCCCTGTGGATCGCCAAGACCGGACTCGATGCGCAGCAGACGCGCATGGCGGTCATCTCCAACAACCTCGCCAACACCAACACCACCGGCTTCAAGCGCGACCGCGCCAGCTTCGAGGACCTGCTGTACCAGACCGTGCGCCAGCCCGGCGGTGCGACCTCCGAGCAGACCCAGCTGCCGACGGGGCTGTCCACCGGCACCGGAGTGCGCGTGGCCGCCACGGCCAAGCAGTTCACCCAGGGCAACCTGTCGCAGACCGGCAACGCGCTGGACGTGGCGATCAACGGCCGCGGGTTCTTCGAGGTGCTGTTGCCCGACGGCAGCTCGGCCTACACCCGCGACGGCAGCTTCCAGATCAACGCCCAGGGCGAAATGGTCACGAATGCCGGTTACCCGGTGCAGCCGGGCCTGCAGCTGCCCGAGGGCGCGCAGAGCATCACCATCGGCGCCGACGGCACCGTCAGCGTGCAGCTGGCCGGCCAGGCCGAAGCGGTGCAGGTCGGTGCGCTGACGCTGGCGGATTTCGTCAACCCCGCCGGCCTGCAGGCCAGGGGCGAGAACCTCTACATCGAGACCGGCGCCAGCGGCCCGGCGCAGCAGGGTGCCCCCGGCACCGCCGGCGCCGGCCTGCTGGTGCAGGGCGCGCTTGAGAGCAGCAACGTCAACGTGGTCGAGGAGCTGGTGTCGATGATCGAGACCCAGCGCGCCTACGAGACCAACGCCAAGGCGATCTCCACGACCGACCAGATGCTCGGCTTCCTCAACCAGAACCTGTGAGTGGGTGAATGACGATGCGAACTGACGCCCCCTCCATCGATGCTGGAATCCACCAGACCGTCATTCCCGCGAAGGCGGGCTCGCGCTTCACTTCGGCGGAGCCGAACGCCCGGCGACCTGGCTTTCCACTCTCGATGTCGCAATCGCCGCAGGTGCCGTCTCCAACGTCACTGGGATCCCGCCTACGCGGGAATGACGGCAGAGAAAATCGTGGCGACCTTGCAGCGCGCATGGCCCGCACCGTCGCCTTCGCAGGCCTGGTACTGACGCTCACCGGCTGCGCCACCGTCATGGGCGACGTCCGCCCGTTCGACAGCGTCGCGCCGTCGCCGTACGGCGCGCATCCGGCGCTGGCCGCGCACCCGCATGGCGCGCTGGCGGCCACGGCGGTACCGGTCGCGCCGGCGCAGGCCGCCCCGACGGTGGCCGCAACGGGCATGGCCGGCGGTTCGATCTTTGCCAACGCCAGCGGCACCGGCAACCGTGGCCTGCGGCTGTACCAGGACAACAAGGCGCGCGAGGTCGGCGACCTGCTGACCATCGTGCTGGTCGAGCGCACGGCATCGCGCTCGGTCGCACAGACCTCCGTCACCAAGGACGCCGGCATCGCCATGGGCGCGCCGACCATCGCGGGCGTGCCGATCACCTACAAGGGCCAGTCGATCCTGCAGGCCGAGGTCGAGGGCAGCCGCGACTTCTCCGGCGTCGGCAATTCCACCCAGGCCAACCAGCTCGACGGCGACATCACCGTGACGGTGGTGCGGAACCTGGGCAACGGCAACCTGCTGGTCAGCGGCGAGAAGCGCATGCGGCTCAACCAGGGCGACGAGCTGGTGCAGGTTCAAGGCATCGTCCGCACGGCCGATATCGGTCCGGACAACCGCATTCCGTCCGACCGGGTCGGCGAGGCACGCATCGTCTATGGCGGTCGCGGCACGCTGGCGCGGTCCAACGCGATGGGCTGGCTGGGCCGCTTCTTCAATTCCGCAGCCTTCCCGTACTGAGGTGTGACGTGAACCGATTGATCGACCTCGTGCGCGGTTTGGGTGGTCTGCGTAGCCCGGGTAAGGCCGCAGGCCGCACCCGGGATCTCCCCTCCAAGGCGCGCCGTCCCGGGTGCGCTTCGCTTACCCGGGCTACACGTGCAACCGTCGCCCTCGTGTTGCTGGCGGTGGCGTCCAACGCCAGCGCCGAGCGCATCAAGGACCTGGCCCAGGTCGGCCGGCGTGCGCGGCAACCAGCTGGTGGGCTACGGCCTGGTGGTCGGGCTGGACGGCAGCGGCGACCGCACCAGCCAGACGCCTTTCACCGTGCAGAGCCTGAAAACCATGCTCGACCAGTTGGGCGTGACCATCCCGCCCGGCGTCAATCCGCAGCTCAAGAACGTGGCCGCGGTCGCCATCCATGCCGAACTGCCCGCGTACGCCAAGCCCGGCCAGACCATCAACGTCACCGTGTCCTCGATCGGCAATGCCGGATCGCTGCGCGGCGGCAGCCTGCTGATGGCGCCGCTCAAGGGCATCGATGGCGAGGTCTACGCCATCGCCCAGGGCAACCTGATCGTCAGCGGCTTCGGGGCATCGGGCCGCGACGGCTCGCGGATCTCGGTCAATGCGCCCAACAGCGGCTCGATTCCCAATGGCGCGATCGTCGAGCGCGCGGTGGCCGGCGGCCCCGACTACGCGGCAACGTGATGCTCAACCTGCGCGAGTTCGATTTCACCACGGCCGCATCGATCGTGGCGGCGCATCGACCGCGCCTTCGGACCGGGCCGGGCGCGGGCGCTGGACGGCGTGACGATCGCGGTGCACGCCGCCGACCGGGCGACCGCATCGCATTCCTCTCGCAGCTCGAAAGCCTGCAGGTCGCACCGGGCGTCGCCTCGGCCAAGGTCATCGTCAACGCCCGCACCGGCACCGTGGTGATGGGCGGCCAGGTCACCGTGCTGCCGGCCGCGGTCGCGCACGGCTCGCTGACCGTGTCGATCGTCGAGAACCTGCAGACCAGCCAGCCCGGCCCCTTCTCCGGCGGCGTGACCACCGTCACCCCGCAATCGACCATCGAGGCCACCCAGGACGGCAGCCGCATGTTCCTGTTCGCAGGGCGGCACCTCGCTGGAGGCCATCGTCCGCGCCGTCAATGCGGTGGGCGCGGCGCCCGGCGACATCGTCGCGATCCTGGAAGCGCTCAAGCGCGCAGGCTCGCTGCGCGCCGAGCTCGAGGTGATCTGACGGTGGCACACCCCTTGCACTGATCCTGCCATGCGCCTTCCCGCCGCCACCGCCCTGCCCATGTCGCCGTCCGCGCAGCCCTCGCGCGAGCGCCTGCAGACGGCCGCGCGCGAGCTGGAGACGCAGTTCGCGCAGATGATGCTCAAGACCATGCGGTCCACCAGCATGGGCAACGCGATGTTCGGCGAGAACAGCACCTACCGCGACATGCACGACCAGCAGCTGGCGCGTGAAATGACCCGGGGTCGCGGGCTGGGCCTGGCGCCGATGATCGTGCAGCAGCTGGAGCGCAGCAGCGGGCTGGCGCCGTCGGCCGTGGCCTCGGCCTCGGCAATGCCGCTGGCGCCTGCACCCGCCGCGATGCTGCCGCTGGCCATGCCCAACAGCGGCGGCGGCATGGCAATGGCGTTGCCGGCGTCGGGCGCCGGAATGCTTGCGCCCGCCTCCAGCGGGGTGTCGATGGCTCTCGTCAATCCGCTGGCGCTGCCGGTCGCACCGCCGCCGCAACCCGACTACCCCGCGACCGTGCCATCGATGGACGCCGCCCACTGCGATGCCGACGGCTCGCTGGACTGCTCCAGCCCCGAAGCGTTCGTGAAGTCGATCTGGCCGCACGCGCAGCGCACCGCCGCCGAACTGGGCGTCTCGCCCAAGGCGCTGGTCGCGCAGGCGGCGCTGGAAACCGGCTGGGGCCGCAAGCTGGTCGGCGGCGGCAGCGTGACTCGCACAACCTGTTCGGCATCAAGGCCACCGGCTGGAAGGGCGCGCGCGGAGCTCGGGGACGCACGAATACGTCGACGGCGTGCGCCGCAACGAGACCGCCGACTTCCGCGCCTACGACTCCGCGCACGACAGCTTTGCCGACTACGCGCGCCTGCTGCAGCGGCTCGCGCTACGCCGGCGCGCTGGCAGGCGGGCACCGACGAATCGCGCGTTCGCCTCGGCCCTGCAACGCGCCGGTACGCCACCGACCCCAACTACGCCGCGAAGATCTCGGCCATAGTCAATGGGCGCCACGCTCAACCGCGCGCCCGGCCTCGCTGCCCGGCGCGACGCGAGGCCTGACCGCATGACCATGGCCTGTCCACCGGCAGTTCCGCCCTGCTCGCCTTCCAGCGGGCGTTGTCGACCGTCAGCAACAACGTCGCCAACGCCGCCACGCCGGGCTACAGCCGGCAGCGGGTCGAGCTGGCCACGCGACCCGGCGCAGGGCGTCGGCGCCGCGCACATCGGCAGCGGCGTGGACGTCAGCCAAGCTGCAGCGCCTGGCCGACAGCCTGGTGTTCGCACGGCAGGTCGACAGCAGCAGCGAAGTCGGCCGGCTGCAGCAGCTGTCGTCGCTGTCCGGACGCATCGACACGCTGGTGTCCGACAGCGCCACCGGCCTGTCGGGCCCCTGGTCGGGTTTCTTCGGCGCGGTGCAGGGCGTGGTGGCCGAGCCGACGTCGAGCGTCGCGCGCAGCCAGGTGCTGGCCACGGCCGAGCAGCTGGCCGCGCGCTGGCGCTCCATGGACCAGAGCCTGGCCGGCATGGAGACCGAGACCAACCAGCGCATGACCGCGCAGGTCGGCGAGGCCAACCGCATCGCGTCTGAAATCGCCAACCTCAACCGCGACATCGTCGCCTCCGGCAGCCATGCCACGCCGGAACTGCTGGACCAGCGCGACCTGCGCGTACAGCAGCTGGCCCGCCTTGTGGGCGGGGAAACCGTCATGCAGGACGACGGCGCGATGAACGTCTTCACCGCCGGCGGCCAGGCCATGGTGCTGGGCAACCGCGCGATGACGCTGAGCACCGTCACCGATCCCTATCGCCCCGACCGCCTGCAACTCGCGCTCGACGGCCCCAGCGGGCCGGTGCAGCTGCCCACCGGCAGCGTGTCGGGCGAGGTCGGCGGCCTGCTGGAGTTCCGCAACCGCGTGCTGGACCCGGCCCGCGCCGAGATCGGCCGCCTGGCGGTCGCATTTGCACAGAGCTTCAACGCCGGTCAGAACGCCGGCGTGGACTACAACGGCCAGCCGGGTTCCGACCTGTTCTCCGTCCCGCCGCCGAAGGTCGACCGGCACGCCGGCAACACCGGCAGCGCGACGCTGGCGGCCACCTTCGGCGACACCGGCGCGCTCAAAGGCCACGACCTGGTGCTGCGTTTCGACGCCGGCAGCTGGAGCGCGACGCGCGCCGGCACCGGCGAGCCGGTGGCGATGACCGGCACCGGCAGCGCCGGCGATCCGCTGGTGGTGGACGGCATCGAACTGGTGGTGGGCGGTGCGCCCGCCAACGGCGACCGCTTCTCGCTGCGCCCCACGTCGGGTGCGGCCAGCGGCCTGCAGGTCGTCATGACGGACCCGGCCGGCATTGCCGCCGCCGCGCCGCTGCAGACGCGCAGCGACACCGCCAACCTCGGCAATGCCACCCTGGGTGGCACGCGCGTCACCGACCCGGCGGCGTTCGCCGGCTTCGGCGGCGCGGCCATCGAATTCATCGACGCCGGCCAGTACACGGTCGACGGCGCCGGCCCCTTCGCCTACACCGCCGGCACGCCGATCACCGGCCCCGGCTGGTCGGTGGACGTGAGCGGCACGCCGGTGGCCGGCGACAGTTTCGCGCTGTCGCCCACGCCGCCGCGCTCCTCCGACAACGGCAACGCACGCGCGCTGGCCCGACTGGACACCACCGGCGTGCTGGCCGGCGGCACCGTCGGGTTGACCGAAGGGCTGGCGCAGTTCACCGGCCGTATCGGCAGCGACACCCGCCACGCGCAGATGACGCTGGACGCACAGCGCGCGATCGACGCGCAGGTCACCGCCGAGCGCGAGTCCGTGTCGGGCGTCAACCTCGACGAGGAAGCCGCCGACCTGCTGCGCTACCAGCAGGCCTACCAGGCCGCCGCGCAGGTCATCGCCACGGCCGACACGCTGTTCCAGTCGCTGCTCGGCGCGGTGCGCCGATGAGCGGCGCAATCCGACACAGGAGGCCGGCATGAGGATTTCCACCGCGCAGATGCACGCGCAGGGTCTGGCCGGCATGCTGCAGCGGCAGGGCGAGATCGCGCGTACGCAGAACGAGCTGGTGACCGGCAACCGCCTGTCCTCCGCCTCGGTCGATCCGGCCGCTGCCGCCAGTGCGCAGCGCCTGGACCACGCGCTCGCCTCGCTGGACCACCTGGAGCGCAACGCCGGCATGGTCGAGCACCGGCTCTGGGCGCAGGAACAGGGCCTGTCGGATGCCGGCGACGTGCTGGCACGGGCGCGCGAACTGGCCATCCAGGCCAACAATGCCGCGCTGTCACCGGCCGACCGCGCCTCCATCAATGCCGAAGTCAAGTCGCTGGCCACGCAGATGCTGTCCATCGCCAACCGCGACGACGGCAACGGCCGGCACCTGTTCGCCGGCACCCGCGATGGCGTCACGCCGTTCTCGACGGCAGGCGGCATCACCACCTACGCCGGCAACGACGGCCGCAACCAGGTCGAGATCGCCCCGGGGCTGGCGGTGGCCGACACCGATGCCGGCAGCGATGTGTTCCTGCGGGTGCGCACCGGCGACGGCGTGATGCGCGCAAGCGCATCGTCGGCCAACACCGGCGGCGCGGTGCTGCAGGCGGCCGACCAGATCGACCCGTCGCGCTGGAACGGCGCGTCGCTGTCGCTGGTGTTCGATGCACCCGACACGTACCGCGTGCTCGCCGCCGACGGCAGCGAAGTGGCGGCCGGCAGTTACCAGCCGGGCGACAGCGTCGACGTCGGCGGCGTGCAGCTGCGCCTGACCGGCACGCCGGAGGCCGGCGACCGCTTCGAGGTCGGCCGCGCACCGCACCAGGATGTGTTCACCACGCTGCAGCGACTGAGCGACGCACTCGCCCTGCCCTCCGGCACCCAGGCCGAGCGCGCGCGCCGCGACAACCTCATGGGCCAGTCGATCGCCGACCTCGCGCAGGCGCAGGACCACCTGCTGGGCGTGCGTGCCGAGACCGGCGCACGGCTGTCAGGCATCGCCGCCGCGCTCGACACCCGTGAAGCGGGGACGGTGTCGCTCAAGCGCAACCTCTCGGAGCTGCGCGATGTCGACTTCGCCGAGGCCGCCAGCCGCCTCACCCTGCAGCTGACCGCGCTGGAAGCCGCGCAGAGCACCATGCTGCGCGTGCAGGGCATGTCCCTGTTCGACCGCCTGCGCTGAGGCCTGAGCCGCCCGCGCCGATGCGGGCATCGATCCCGCTCGGCCGGAACAATGTCCGGCAGGACATCCCGACCCTGAACCGCGCCGCCACGCGACCGATACCGCCGCTGGCGTCGCGCGCTGCAGGCGCGATTCCGTGCGGCCACCACGGCGGCAGGCAAGACACGCGACCAGCGCGCCACAAAAAAAATTCGTGGCATGCCGCTAAAGCTTGACAAGCGCACGCCGTTATTCCTCACAGCAGCGGCGAGGGCGATGACGCCAACACCCTGCGCAGTCCGGCCCAAGGCCTTCGCCGCCCGCCGGAATCACCTTCCAGGAGACCGCAAGCATGTCCATCATCAATACCAACGTCGATGTCGCTGAACGCGCAGCGCAACCTCGACTGCCAACAGCGCCAGCCTCGCCACCACCATCGCAGCGCCTGTCCTCGGGCCTGCGCATCAACAGCGCCAAGGACGACGCCGCCGGCCTGGCCATCTCCGAGCGCTTCACCACGCAGATCCGCGGCCTGAACCAGGCCGCCCGCAACGCCAACGACGGCATCTCGCTGGCGCAGACCGCCGAAGGCGCGCTGGGCGAGATCGGCAACAACCTGCAGCGCATCCGCGAGCTGGCCGTGCAGTCGCGCAACGCCACCAACTCCGCCGACGACCGCGCCGCGCTGCAGAAGGAAGTCACGCAGCTGAAGGCCGAGATCGACCGCGTCGCCGACCAGACCACCTTCAACGGCACCAAGCTGCTGGACGGCAGCTTCACCAACCAGGCCTTCCAGGTCGGCGCCAACCAGGGCCAGACCATCGACGTGGCGGCCATCGCCGATGCCAACATCGACTCGCTGGGCACCTGGACGAGCGTCGGCTCCAGCACGCCGGCTACCGCCAGCGGCGCCGTGCCGGCAGGCTCGGGCGGGACGCCCGCGACGGGTGGCACGGCATCGTTCGATCCGGCCACCCTGGTCGGCGTCGACTTCTCCACCGAACAGGTGAGTTTCAACGTCACGCTGGCCGGCGGCAGCGCCCAGACGATCACGCTCGACGCCCAGTACGCTGACGGCGACGCACTTGCGACGGCGATCAACACCCAGTTGACCGGCGCCACGGCCTCATTCGCCGGCGGCACCATGACCATCACCAATGACACCACCGGCACCGGCACCGGCGTCACCGTCGATGCCTTCAATGCCGATGCAGACGCCAATACGACGGACTCCTCGGTGACCGCGCTGCCGGCGGTGACGGCTGCCGACGGCGACGCAACCGTCCCCGGCACGTTCGGCGCGCTGGTCGGTGCCGCCTTCACCATCAATGGCACCAACATCGAAGTCGGCACCGCCGCCGACGCGGCCACCCGTGCCAGCGACCTGATGGCCGCCATCAACAGCGCCAACCTCGGCGTGACCGCCTCTGTCACCAACGGCGCGCTGTCGCTGACCTCCGCCGACGACATCGTCATCGGTGGCAGCGGCGCGGTGACCGAACAGACCGGCCTGACCGCCGGCACGCAGTCGGCGGTGGTGGTCCCCGGTGCGGCGCAGACCGGTTTTGCCAACCTGGACATCAGCAACGTGGCCGGCGCCGACAACGCCATCCTGGCGATGGACGCCGCGCTGAGCGCCGTCAACGGTGCCCGCGCCGACCTGGGTGCGGTGCAGAACCGCTTCCAGTCGGTCATCTCCAACCTCAACACCACCTCCGAGAACCTGACGGCATCGCGCAGCCGCATCCGCGACGCCGACTACGCCAAGGAGACCGCCGAGCTGTCGCGCACGCAGATCCTGTCGCAGGCCGGCACCGCGATGCTGGCCCAGGCCAACCAGGCCACGCAGGGCGTGCTCGGCCTGCTGCGCTGATCCAGGCAGCGGTACCGCACCACCCCGGGGGAGGCGCTCACGCGCCTCCCCTTTTTTGTGGGTGCATGCCCGCTGCCGCGGCATGCACCCAGGCTGGAACAGGCTTTGCATGAGGTGCGGCAACGCGCGCCTCCGATCGCACCCGTCGTGCGCCGACAGCTAAAGGGCTCGGACCCGCAGCCGTTATCCCAAGTACGTCCGCGAGGCGACGCGGCCGCAAGGAGACAGCATGGCTTCCCTATCCAGTGCAGGCATCGGTTCGGGCCTGGACGTGAACAGCCTGGTGACCCAGTTGGTCGCGGCCGAACGGGCCCCGGCCGATCAGCGCCTGGCCAAGGCCGAAGCAACGGTCAAGGCGCAGATCTCGGCCTTCGGCGCCATCCGGAGCGCGCTCGCGGGCCTGGACAGTGCCCTGAAAAAGTTCGACGGAACCGGGGCCGACCTGGGGCGCAAGGTGGCCGTCGGCGCCGACGCCGGCTTCAGTGCCAGCGCCGGCAGCGAGGCCGCATTGGGCAGCTACCGGATCACCGTCGAGCGCCTGGCCACGGCGCACAAGCTGCAGTCGGCACCCGTCGCCACCGACGCGCAGGTCGGCTTCGGCACCCTGACGCTCCAGGTCGGCGACGGCGAACCGGTGCAGGTCCAGATTGCCGAAGGCAAGGGTTCGCTGGCGGCGATCCGCGATGCCATCAACGCCCAGGCCGGCGGCAAGGGCGTCAGCGCCACCGTGGTCCGCGGCGATGACGGCGACGTGCTGGTGCTGGCCTCCACGCGCCCAGGGTCAGACGGTGCTCTGACTATCGGCACCACCGGCGGCGATGGCGGACTGGCGGCCCTCACGACGGCGGCGCTCACAGAAACCGTACCGGCGGCGGACGCCCAGGTCACCGTCGACGGGATTACCCGCACCGTCAGCGGCAACTCGGTCAACGACGCCATCACCGGCATCACCCTGAACCTGTCCAAGGCCAAGCCGGGCGAAAGCTTCACCCTGGACATCACCGCCGATGCCAGCCCGCTGAAGGCCAGCGTGCTGACCCTGATCAGCTCCTACAACACCGCCCTGACCGCGCTGCGCACCCAGAGCGCGGCCGGCGGCGAAGGCAAGACCGCCGGCGCGCTGAGCGGCGACGCCGCACCGCGCGGCATGGTGCAGGCGCTGCGCGGCCAGATTGGCGCCGGCTTCGGCGACCTGTCCGCGCTGGGGCTCAAGACCGCCGTGGACGGCTCGCTCAGCATGGACGGGGCGAAGTTCGACACCGCCATCGCCGCCGATCCCGCAGCGGTCGCCCGCCTGTTCGGCAGCGAGGGCAGCGTCGGCAAGGCCATGCGCAACACGCTGGCCGACTACACCCGCACCGACGGCCTGCTGGCCGGCCGCACCACCAGCCTCAACGACCGCGTCAAGCAACTGGCCCAGCAACGCGAGGCGGTCGACACGCGGATGGCCAGCGTCGAGGCCGCCTACCGCCGGCAGTTCACCGCCCTCGACAAGATCATCGCCCAGATGCAGAACACCAGCAGCTACCTCACCCAGCACCTGGCCCAACTGGGCAACCGGAAGTAACCGCCATGTACAACCGCAGCTATGCCGCCCAGTACCAGCAGACCAGCGTGACCAGCGCGGTGCTCGACGCCGACCCGCACCGGCTGATCGCGTTGATGTTCTCCAACACCCGCAACCGCCTGCGCCTGGCGCAGGCCTGCATGGAGCGCGGCGACATGGCGCGCAAGGGCCAGGCCATCGGCGATGCCTGCCAGATCATCGGCGGCCTGGACGGCGCGCTCGATCACGCCGCCGGCGGCGAGATCGCGGCCGGACTGGCCGCACTGTACGAATACGCCCAGCGCCGGCTGGTGGAAGCCAACGCCACCAACGATGCCGCGATCATGGCCGAGATCGACAGCCTGATCGGCGAGATCGAGGGCGCCTGGAACGCGATCGCCCCCGGCCCGGCCGGCAGCGTCCGCACGGAGGGCGCGGCATGATCCCTGCCCTGCCTGCCGATGCGATCCGCACCGCGCTGGACAGCGGCGACTGGGACGGCGCGGCCGCCTTGCTGCGCGACCATGAAACCGTCCTGCGCGCGCAGATCGCCAGCGGTGGCGGCGAGCACGATGCCGTGCTCGCGCTGCTCCACGCGCAGCAGGCGTTCCTGGCCGAGCTGACCGCGACCCGCGACGAAACCGCTGCGGCGCTGGCGCGCCTGAACCACGACAGGCGCGGAGTGCAGGCCTACCGGGCCGCCGGATGATCCGATGAATGCCGACACCGCCCGCAGCGAAGTCTTCGGCGATGCGCTGGCCTGCGAGGAATCGCGCCCGGCAGGCTTCCGCATTGCATCGCTGGACACGCTCGCCCTGGCGGCAACGTGTGCCCGCGCCGAAGGGCTGCTGCGTGCACTGGCGCTGGTCGAGGACAGCCGCGGCGTCGAGGAGAGCGAGGACTACGACCCCGGCGCGCAGGCGCTGGGTCGCCTGGAGGCCAAGGTCGACCTGCTGACCGCACTGGTTGCACGCCTTGCCCGGAGCAACGGACCGGCCGATCCGGTGCGCACCCTGCGCTGGTCGGCCCTGGGCGTGTGCCTGCAGGGCGAGGAGACGGCCGCGCCGGGCCGTGGCGTGTTCCGCATCCAGCCCTCGGACTGGCTGCCCGAGGCACTGGAACTGCCGGCCACCGTGCTGGCCAGCGTCACCGACGGCGACGGCCCGCAGCTGTGGCTGCGCTTCGGCCCGCTGACCCCGGCGCTGGAATCGGCGCTGGAGCGCCACCTGTTCCGCGTGCACCGCCGCGAGATCGCGGAAGCCCGCCGGCCGCGTTGAGGCGCGGGACTCGCTTCCTGTAGGAGCGGCTTCAGCCGCGACGCCGAAATCGGCTTCCTGCGCTGTGCCGGATCGCGGCTGAAGCCGCTCCCGCAAAAACTCCTGCCCCCCCGACACGGCGCCCGGCTGGCACCGCCCCACCCCGTCGGCTAAGGTGGCCGGCACCGCCACCCACGCCCGGCCGGAGCCCTGATACGTGCGGGTACTGATCTGCGACGACCACACCCTGATCCGCGCCGGCCTCCGGCGCCTGGTGGAGTCGTTCGACGACGTGCAGGTGGTGGCCGAGGCCGCGAGTGCCGACGAGGTCGTGATCCGCGCGCGCGAGCACCAGCCCGAGACGATCCTGCTCGACCTGTCGATGCCCGGGCGCAGCGGCTTCGAGGCGCTGGACGAACTTCGCCGCGTTTGCCCCGACACCGCGGTGGTGATCATGTCGATGCACGACGACGCCACCCACGTGCGCGAGGCGCTGGCACGCGGCGCCAGCGGCTTCGTGGTCAAGGAAGCGGCACCGGCGGAGCTGGAGATCGCCCTGCGTGCCGCCGCCGCAGGCCGCACCTACCTCAGCCCGCAGGTGTCGGCCCCGCAGTTGCGCGGCAACCGCCCCGACAAGTCGGATGTGCGCGAAGCCGCCGATACGTTGCCGCCGCGGCAGCGCGAAATCCTGGCGATGCTCGGCCAGGGCCGCACGACCAAGCAGATCGCCGGCGACCTGGGCATCAGCGTCAAGACGGTGGAAACCCACCGCGCCCGGCTGATGGAAGCGCTGGGCTGCCGCAATGCGATGGAGCTGCTGCGCACCGCCATGCGCCTGCACGGCGAACTGTGACCCCGCGCCGGGATTCCGGCGCCCTGTAGGGGAAACCCTGACATCCCACCCGGGGCCGCCCCCACACCCCTCGGGTTTGCCCCGATTCGCTTGCCGGCGCGGCAGGCGCAGCATGCAAACCGTGGACCACGCGGGGGAATGCATGGGGACCACGGGGGAGTCAGGCCGGTATTCCATTCCGGCGCACCAGGGGATCGCAATGAAGACCACCGTCACCGCCAGGCTGAGCCAGGGCGTCAACCTGACGCCGCAGCTGCTGCAGTCCATCCGCCTGCTGCAGCTGACCGCGCCGCAGCTGGAAATGGAGTTGCGCGAGGCGCTGGAACGCAACCCCATGCTCGAAACCGAGGGCGACGAGGAGGTCGGGGAAACCGACGTCATCGCGGAGGCCGGCGACGACGCCGCGCTCGACGCCGCGGCCTGGGACGAACTGCCCGAACCCGCCTTCAATGCCGGACTGTCTGCCGGCGGCATCGGCGACGACGACGCCACCGCGCGCATCGCCGCTGGCGACTCCAGCGACTGGCGCGTGCGGACTCTGCGCGAACTGGCCGCCAACTGGAACGACGCCGACCTCGCCATTGCCTCGTGGTGGCTGGACCACTGCGACGACATGGGCTTCCTGGAAGTCCCGCACCCGGAACTACTGACCCGCGCCACGCATGCGCTGTCGCTGGAGCCGCTGGAGATCGAATCCGTCCGCCAGCGCCTGCTGCACGGCGACTGGCCGGGCCTGGCCGCCGGCGACGCGCGCGAGTGCCTGCTGGCCCAGCTCGCGGCGCGCGGCATCGACGATGCGGCGCACGCCCTCGCCCGTGCGATGGTGGCCTCGCACCTGGACCTGCTGGCCCGACACGACCACGCTTCCCTCGCCAGGGCGCTCGGCGCGGACGCGGACGCCGTGCAGGCCGCCATCGCCGTGGTGCTGTCGCTGCGCCCGTCGGCAGTGGAAGAACCCGCGTCGGTTGAAGACACCCACATCATTCCCGACGTCGTCGTGCGCCACCTCGGCGGCGGCTGGCGCGTCGCGCTCAACGGCCGCAGCACGCCGCGCGTGCGCATCGCCGCGCACTGCGAGCAGGCACTGGCGGGCGCACCCGGCGAGCACAGCGCGCTGCGCGGCCTGCTCGACGAGGCCCGCTGGCTGGTGCGCGGCATCGCCATGCGCAACGACACCCTGCTGCGCACCGCGCAGGTGCTGGTGGAGCGCCAGCAGGCATTCCTTGAGCGCGGCGAGGAGGCGATCGCGCCGCTGACCCTGCGCGAGGTCGCCGACGCCATCGGCATGCACGAGTCCACCGTCTCGCGCATCACCAGCGGCAAGTACATCCAGACCCCGCGCGGCACCTTCGAGCTCAAGCGCCTGTTCGCGGTGCGGCTGGAAGGCGCGGCGGTGTCAGGCAGTGCGGTCAAGGCGATGGTCAAGCGCCTGATCGACGCCGAGCCGCCGCACGCCCCGTTGGCCGACGACGTGATTGCCGGCATGCTGGCGCGCCAGGGCGTGCGCATCGCGCGCCGCACCGTCGCCAAGTACCGCGACCAGCTTTCGATCGGACCCGCGCGCGCCCGGATGCGCCCGCCTGCCGCCGCCCGTGCGGCCTGCTGAGGACACTGCAATGAAAACCCTCCGGATCCTGCTGGTCGACGACCACGCCGGTTTCATCAACGCCGCGATGCGCCACCTGCGCAAGCTCGAATGGGTGGACGTCGTCGGCTCGGCCCACAACGGCATCCAGGCCATCGCCCAGTGCGAGGCGCTACGCCCGGACGTGGTGCTGATGGACCTGGCGATGCCGGAGATGGGCGGGCTGCAGGCCACGCGCCTGATCAAGGCGCAGGACAATCCGCCGTTCGTGGTGATCGCCAGTCATTTCGATGACAGCGAGCACCGCGAGCATGCCGCGCGCGCCGGTGCCGATGCCTTCGTCAGCAAGCTGTCCTACATCCATGACGTGCTGGAACTGCTGGAGCGCATCGCCGGCGACGGCGCACCGGCGATCATGGACCCGGCCCCCGTGGGGACCCCGGGATGAGCGAGTCACGCATCCTCCTGCTGGACCAGGATGCGCAGCGTGCCGAACGCGTCGCCACGCTCCTGGAGTTCATGGACTTCTCGCCGCGCATCGCCGATGCCGCCGACATCGACCTGAAGAAGGCGCGCGCCAGTGACTGGGTCGCCGTCGTCGTGGGCGATGTCGGGGCCGATGCCGGCTTCGACGGCTTCGCGCAATGGCTGTCGAGCCAGTCGCTGCACCCGCCGCTGATGGTGCTGCCCGGCCACGAGGGCGCGGACTGGCGCCAGCAGTTGCACCCGGAGTCGGTGTGGACGCTGGACTACCCGATCCGCCGCACCCAGCTGCAGGAAGCCCTGCGACGCGCCAGCCTCAAGCGCATCGACGAGGACGAGCGCCGCACCACCGCCGTGGGCGACAACGGCCCGACCGGCCGCAGCCCGGCCGTGCGCCGGCTGTCGCAGATGCTCGACCAGGTGGCGCCGTTCGATACCACCGTGCTGATCCTGGGCGAGTCCGGCACCGGCAAGGAGGTCGCCGCGCGCGCCATCCACCAGCGTTCAAGGCGCGCGGGCAAGCCGTTCGTGGCGATCAACTGCGGCGCGATCCCGGCCGACCTGCTGGAAAGCGAGCTGTTCGGCCACGAGAAGGGCGCCTTCACCGGCGCGTTGACCCAGCGCAAGGGCCGCTTCGAGATGGCCGAGGGCGGCACGCTGCTGCTCGACGAGATCGGCGACATGCCGATGGCGATGCAGGTCAAGCTGCTGCGCGTGCTGCAGGAGCGCACCTTCGAGCGCGTCGGCGGCAACCCAGACCATGCAGTGCGACGTGCGCGTCATCGCCGCCACCCACCGCAACCTGGAAACGCACATCGCCGAGGGCAAGTTCCGCGAGGACCTGTTCTACCGCCTCAACGTGTTCCCCATCGAGATGCCGGCGCTGCGCGAGCGCGCCGACGACCTGCCCGACCTGATCGCCGCCATCGCCCGCCAGCTGACCGACTCCGGCCGCGGCAGCGTCAGGCTGGCGCCGGACGCGGTGCAGGCGCTGCGCCACTACGCGTGGCCCGGCAACGTGCGCGAGCTGAGCAACCTGCTCGAGCGCCTGTCGGTGCTGCACCCGTCCGGCCAGGTCACCGCCGACGACCTGCCGGCCCGCTACCGTGCCGCCCTGCCGGACACGCCCGTCGCGCCGATGCCCGAATCGCCGGTCGCCGCCGCAGCCGCCGCCGCCGCGCCGGACCCGGCCACGCTGTCGCCCAACACGACGCTGCCGCCGGAAGGCATCGACCTGCGCGGGCACATGGCCGAGATCGAGGTCGAACTGATCCGCGCCGCCCTGCAGCAGGCCGACGGTGTCGTCGCCCACGCCGCCCCGCTGCTGGGCCTGCGCCGCACGACGCTGGTGGAGAAGCTGCGCAAGTACGGCTTTGATCGCGACGAGTCGTGAGCGCGTGGAGCGCGGCCACGTGGATCGTTGCAGTGCGGGTCGTGGCCGTGCGTGTCGTGGCCGCGCGCCCGTGAACGCGCCCTTGCAGGAGCGGCTTCAGCCGCGAAGCCAGCTCGCCACGACCCACGGCACCGTTGCAGGAGCGGCGTGAGTCGCGACCGGATGCCCCGCGCGAACCCGGTTCCGGATCGCGGCTGAAGCCGCTCCTACAGAAAGCGAAGGCACGAGGGGTGTTGCAGGAGCGGCTTCAGCCGCGAAGCCGCTCGCCACGAACCCACATTTCCGTTGCAGGAGCGACGTGAGTCGCGCCCCCCCACTCGCCCGGATTTCGCGGTCGCGACTCACGTCGCTCCTACAAAGAATCGTGGCACCGGTTCCATAGGGAGAGATGTCTGCCACCCCGACAGCCCCTCTTCCGCCCCGCGCCGGAAACCCGTCACCCCCGTGGCACACGCCTTGCCTAGTCCCGGCAGACACCTCCGATACGGACCCGGCCCGCCATGAGCGACGCCATTTCATCGATCCTCTCGCAGATCCGCGCGCACCAGTCGCACGCGGCGTTGCGGGCCGATGCGCCGATGGGCAATGCCATCGACCCGTCGCTGCTCAACCCCGGTGCCGGCGCGGCCCGGCCGGCGGACGGCCCCGGCTTCTCCGAAACGATGGCCAAGGCGCTCGACAACGTCAGCGCCACCCAGCGCAAGTCCGGCGAGCTGCAGCAGGCGTTCGAGCTGGGCGATCCGCGCGCCGACCTGGCCCGCGTGATGGTGGCGATGCAGGAATCGCAGGTCGCCTTCCGCGCCACCGTCGAGGTGCGCAACCGGCTGGTGCAGGCGTACCAGGACGTGATGAACATGCCGATCTGAAGCTGGGATTGGGGATTCGGGATTGGGGATTCGCACGTGCGTCTCCGACCGACCTCTCAGGCCCGACCGAATCTGCTTTTGCGAATCCCCAATCCCTAATCCCGAATCCCGGCACCTATGTCCGTCATCACCCTCCCCAAGACCACCACCACGCAGCTGCGCGAGCTCGGCCGCCTGCAGGACATCCCGGCGGTGCGGCAGCTGGGCGTGTTCGCGCTGGCGGCGCTGGCCATCGCCATCGGGCTCTGGCTGTTCTTCTGGACGCAGAAGCCCGACTACGTGCCGGTGTTCGCCGGGCTGGATGCCAAGGCCACCAGCGAGGCCTCCGACCTGCTGCGCAGCGCCAGCATCCCTTTCCGCATCGACAGCGGCAGCGGCGCATTGGCCGTGCCGCAGGACCAGCTGGGCAACGCCAAGCTGGCGCTGGCGGCCGCGGGGCTGCCGGCCAGCACGGGCGGCTTCGCGTCGATGACGCAGGACCAGGGCTTCGGCACCAGCCAGTTCGTGGAGAACGCGCGCTACCAGCACGCGCTGGAGAACGAGCTGGCGCGCACCATCTCCAACCTGCGCCCGGTGCGCGAGGCGCGCGTCCACCTGGCGTTGCCCAAGCCCAGCGCGTTCACCCGCCAGCGCGAGCCGGCCAGCGCATCGGTGGTGCTGCAGATGCAGTCGGGCAGCACGCTGGAGCCGGGCCAGGTGGATGCCATCGTCCACCTGGTGGCCTCCAGCATCCCCGAACTGCCCACGCAGAACGTCACCGTGGTCGACCAGTTCGGCCGCATGCTGTCCAACCCCGATCCCACCAGCGACGAGGCCATCGGCGCCAAGCAGTTCGAACAGCGCCGCCGCCAGGAAGCCGTCTACGTGCAGCGCATCCAGGAGCTGCTGGAGCCGATGACCGGGCGCGGACGCGTCAGCGCGCAGGTCAGCGTCGACATGGACTTCGCGCAGACCGAGGAGGCGCGCGAGATCTACGGCCCCGACGCCGGCCTGGTGCGCAGCGAGCAGGTCTCCGAATCCGGCGACATCGCCGCGGCCGGCGCCGCCGCGCAGGGCGTGCCCGGTGCCACCGCCAACACCCCGACGCCGACGACGGCGGCCGCCGCGCTGGCCGACACCGCGCCTGCCACCACCGCACCGGGGCGCGACGCCGGCCCCAGTGCGCGCACCGCCGTGCGCAACTACGAGCTGGACCGCACGCTGACCCACACCCGCGGCGCCCCGGTGCGCATCGGCCGCATCACCGCGGCGGTGCTGATCGACAACGTCCCGCAGCGCGGCACCGAGGGCCAGGTCAGCTACCGCGCGCTCAACGCCGGTGAACTGCAGCGCATCGACGCACTGGTGCGCCAGGCCATCGGCTTCAACGAGCAGCGCGGCGACATGATCTCCGTCGTCAACGCCCCGTTCGCCCCCGGTGTCACCAGCGAGGACATGCCCGGCCCGCCGTTCTGGGAGAACCCGCGCGTGGTCGAGCTGGCGCGCACGATCCTGGGCGGGCTGGCGGTGCTGGTGTTCATCCTGGCCGTGCTGCGCCCGGCCTTCAGGGCGATGCTGACACCCCGGACCACCACCGCGGTGGCCGAGGTGATCACCCAGGAAACCGAGGTCGCCGTCAGCCTGTCCGGACCCGGCCAGCCGCAGAAGCAGGCGCCGCGCACGCCCTCGCAGGCGACGCAGGCGGCGCTCAATTTCGACGAGAAGCTGCAGGTCGCACGCACCGCTGTGAGCAGCGACCCCAAGCGCGTCGCCAACGTCGTACGCAACTGGGTGGAAGCCGATGGCTGAGGCCGCGCAACTCCGCAAGCTCACGCCGCTGTCGGGCGTGCAGCGTGCCGCCGTGGTGCTGCTGTCGCTGGGCGAGGACCAGGCCGCCGAAGTGCTCAAGCACATGAGCGCCAAGGAAGTGCAGAAGCTCGGCCTGGCCATGACCACCGTGGGCAGCATCAACCGCGACGACGTCGGTGCGGTGTTCGACGACTTCGTCGACGTGCTGGCGCAGCCCAATGCGCTGGGCGCCGGTGCCGACGACTACATCCGCGCGGTGCTGACGCAGGCGCTGGGCGAGGAGCGGGCCTCCAGCCTGATCGACCGCATCCTGGCCGGCCGCAACACGTCGGGGCTGGACACGCTCAAGTGGATGGAGCCGCGCGCGATCGCCGACCTGGTGCGCAACGAGCACCCGCAGATCATCGCGATCGTCATGGCCCACCTGGATCCGGACCAGGCGGCCGAGGTGCTCAAGGTGCTGCCCGACCGCACCCGTGCCGACGTGCTGCTGCGCATCGCCACGCTCGACGGCATCCCGCCCAACGCGCTCAACGAGCTCAACGACGTGATGGCGCGCCAGTTCGCCGGCAGCCAGAACATCAAGTCGTCCAATGTCGGTGGCATCAAGGTCGCCGCCAACATCCTCAACTTCATGGATTCGGGCCAGGACGAGGCGATCCTGGGCACGATCGGCGAGATCGACGACACCCTGGGCGGGCGCATCCGCGAGGAGATGTTCGTGTTCGACAACCTCGCCGACATCGACGACCGCGCCATGCAGACCGTGTTGCGCGACGTGCCCAACGAGAAGCTGGCCGTCGCCCTGCGCGGCGCCGATGCACGCGTGCGCGAGAAGATCACCACCAACATGTCGCAGCGCGCGGCCGAGATCCTGATGGAGGACATGGAAGCGCGCGGCCCGGTGCGGCTGGCCGAGGTCGAAGCGGCGCAGAAGGAGATCCTGTCGATCGTGCGCAAGATGGCCGATGACGGCAGCATCCAGTTGTCGGTCAAGGCCGAGGCGTTCGTATGAGTGCGCAGACGGCCGACTTCGACATGCCCGGCGCCGAGATCATCCGCTGGACCGCGCCCGGATTCGCCCGCACCCGCGAGCCGGAACCCGAACTGCCCAGGCCGCCCAGCGTCGAGGATCTGCAGGCGCTGGAAAAGGCCGCCTATGACGAGGGCTTCGCGCGCGGGCACGATGAAGGGCTGGCCACTGGGCAGGCCGAGGTGCGCCGGATGATCGCGCAGATCGAAGGAATCCTCGACGGCTTCACCCGCCCGCTGGCACGACTCGACGGCGAGGTCGCCGATGCACTGGGCGACCTGGCCGTGCGCATCGCCGGCGTGCTGCTGGGCCGCGCCTACGCCGCCGACCCGACGCTGCTGGCCGACCTGGTGCGCGAGGCGCTGGATGCCGTCGGCACCACCAACCGCGAAGTGGAACTGCGCCTGCACCCCGACGACCTGGGCGTGCTGGCCCCGCACCTGGCCGGCCTGAGCGGCGTGCGCCTGACCAACGACGTCGCCCTCGCACGCGGCGAACTGCGCCTGCACAGCGAAGGCATGCGCATCGACGGCACCCTGGCCGCGCGGTTGCAGGCGTGCCTGGATGCGCTGGTGGAATCCGAAGCGGGGCGAGGCATGAGCAACATCGCCGCCGCCAACTGGCAGGAAGCGCGCAACCTGCGCCTGGCCGCCCGGCTGGGCGAGGCCAATCCGCAGCCGCCATCGCTGGCGCTGGCGACGCGAGGGCGTGCTGCGCCGCGCCGTCGGGCTCACGCTGGAAGCCTCCGGCTGCAGTGCGCCGCTGGGTTCGCGCTGCAAGGTGGAAACCTCCGGCGGGCGCTGGGTCGACACCGAAGTCGTCGGCTTCGCCGGCGACCGCACCTACCTGATGCCCACCGCCGACCTGGAAGGCCTGCTGCCCAACGCGCGCGTGGTGCCGACCCGGCGCCGCGGCGAAGTCGCCGTCGGCGAAGGCCTGCTGGGCCGCGTCATCGACAGCGATGGCGTGCCGCTCGACGGCCGCGGCGCGATCCGCGCCGGAAGGCTGGATGGGCCTGGCCGGCACCGCGATCAACCCGCTGATGCGCGAGCCGATCACCCAGTCCCTGGACGTCGGTGTGCGCGCGATCAATGCCCTGTTGCCGATCGGCCGCGGCCAGCGCATCGGCCTGTTCGCCGGCTCCGGCGTCGGCAAGTCGACGCTGCTGGGGATGATGACCCGCTACACCGCCGCCGACGTCATCGTCGTCGGCCTGATCGGCGAACGCGGCCGCGAAGTGCGCGACTTCGTCGAGAGCACGCTGGGCGTGGAAGGGCTGCGCCGCTCCGTGGTCGTCGCCACCCCGGCCGACCGCCCGCCGCTGGCGCGCCTGCACGGCGCCCTGCGCGCCACCGCGATTGCCGAATGGTTCCGCGACCAGGGCTTGCATGTGCTGCTGCTGATGGACTCGCTCACCCGCTTCGCCCACGCCCAGCGCGAGATCGGCCTGTCGGTCGGCGAGCCGCCGACCACGCGCGGCTACCCGCCGTCCGTGTTCGCCAAGCTGCCCGCCCTGGTGGAGCGCGCGGGCAACGGCGCCGACGGGCGCGGCTCGATCACCGCCTTCTACACCGTGCTGACCGAAGGCGACGACCAGCAGGAACCGATCGCCGACGCGGCGCGCGCGATCCTGGACGGCCACATCGTGTTGACGCGCCGCATCGCCGACGCCGGCCAGTACCCGGCCATCGATGTCGAGGTGTCGGTCAGCCGCGTCATGCAGGAGATCACCGACCCGGCCTGGCGCGCGCGGATCCGCAAGCTCAAGCAGCTGATGGCCGCCTACAACGCCCAGCGCGACCTGATCGCCATCGGCGCCTACCAGCGCGGCAGCGACCCGCTGGTCGACGAGGCGCTGGCGCGGTGGCCGGCGATCATGCAGTTCCTCGGGCAGGACGTGACCGAGGCCTCCGATGTCGAGGCCAGCCGCACGGCGCTGGCGCGGCTGCTTGACGACGACACGCTCCCGAACAACAGCCGCCAGGAGACCCCCAAGTGACCCGATCCGAGCGCCTGGACCCGCTGCTGCGGGTCAAGCAGCAACGCCAGGACGACGTCGCGCGCGAGGTCGCGCAGCGCGACCGCGCCGTCGCCGAACAGGAGGAGCGTCTCAACGCGCTGCGCACGTACGCGGCCGAGTATTCCTCGCCCGAGGCGCTGGCCGGGGCCACCCTCAACCCCGCGCTGCTGGCCAACCGGCTGGCGTTCCGCGAGAAGCTCGAGCAGGCCGTGGACCAGCAGCGCCGCGTGGTCGACAACACGCGCGCGCATGCCGATGTGGAGCGCGCCCGCCTGCTGCTGGCCAGTCGCGAGACCCACGTGCTGGAGAAGCTCAAGTCCAGTTACCGCACCGAAGAAGCCCGCAGCGCGGACAGGCAGGTGCAGCGCGAGATGGACGACATCGGCGGCCGGCGTGCCCGCGCCGCGCAACTCGCCCGCGACCCGGAGGCGTCGACGTGATGCCCGCCCTGCCATCGGCCTCGGCCTCGCCGCCACCTGCGGGTGCAGCTTCAGCGCGCGCGTCGGGCAGCGCGCCCGGCGGGTGCACGCCGGAGTCGGCATTCTCGAAACTGTTGTGCGATGCCGGGCCGACGCCGGCCGGTGCGCCCGCCGGAACATGCCCGGCGCCCACGGGCCAGGCCGGCAACGGCCCGGACATCGACCTGCCGGATGAGGAGGTCGCCGACCTGCTGCTGGGGCTGTCGGCCGCCGCGCCGTTCACCACTCCGCTGACCTCGGGCCGGGCACCTGCCTCGACATCGGCACCCGGCGCGACACCACTGCCGGGTTCGACACCGTCATCCATGCCGACCCTGGCGGGTTTGCACCTGCCGGGACTCGCCATGGCCCCGACGCAGGCCGGCGCGGACACGCCGCCCCTGCCCGCTTCGGCACCAACGGCAGCGGCAGTGGCCCTGGCGGGCCAGAACGCAACGCCGGCCACACTTGCCGTGTTGGCGCCGGCAGGTGACGCGCTGTCACAGGCAGTGCCGCAGGCGGCAGCGCAGGGCGCGACTGCCGGTGCCACGTTCGAAACCCTCATCCGTGATGCGGCCGGTCCCGCCATGGCCGACAGCAGCGGCATCGAACCCGCCCCGCTGACCGCCACCGGCGCCGCCTCCACGGGCAGCCTCACGGCCGCCCGTGCCTCGCCGCTGGCGCAGCCGTTGCCGATGCCCGCCGACCCCGGCGCCGGCTTCGATGACGGCCTGTCGACGCGCATTGCCTGGATGGCCGAACAGGGCATCGGCCGCGCCGAGCTGCGCGTGAACCCCGACCATGCCGGCCCGATCGAAGTGCGCCTGCAGATGGACGGCACCCGCCTGATCGCCGAGTTCAGCGCCACCAACGCCGACACCCGCCAGGCGCTGGAAGCGACCATGCACCGCCTGCGCGACATGCTGGGCCAGCAGGGCCTGCAGCTGGCGCAATCGCACGTGGGCAGCGGCGGTGGTGGACAGACACGGCATGACGGCTCCGCCAGCGGCACCGCCGGCGGGCCGGGTCATGCCGATCACAACGACATCGCGCCCGGCGACACGTCACCGGCACGCTGGGTGAGCCGCGGGCTGCTTGACGAGTACGCTTGAATCGAGAGTCCCGTAGCCCCGCTCCTTGCAGGAGCGACGTAAGTCGTGAACGCTTACCTCCGGGCGGCGACGATTCGCGACTCACGGGAACCTCTGAAAACCTGAAATTCCGGTCGTCATTCCCGCGAAGGCGGGAATGACGGGCAACGGCGAGTTATTCGAGGTTCGCTCCCATCACTCCTACAGGGGCATCGGACGCGGCCGAAGCCGCGCCGGAATCCCGGCACGGCGACGGCACGCCCGTTCAGCCCGGCCCCGTCAAAACCCCGTCACCGCACCCTGTGATCCGCCGGCACGCCGCTTGCACAGCCCGGGCAGTCCTCACGGAGAGCCCTGCGTGTCCGCCCAGCCGACCCCCGCCCGATCCAAGCGCAAACTGATCCTCGCCATCGCCGCCGGGCTGGTGCTGGCCGCCGCCGCGGGCGGTGGCTGGTTCTGGTGGTCCGGGCAGGCGCGGGCGGGCGAGGGCGACAAAGCCGCCGCAACGGTGAAGGCACCGGCGTTGTACTACGCGCTGGAGCCGGCATTCGTCGTCAACCTGGTCGACACCGACGTGGTGCGCTACCTGCAGGCCGACGTGCAACTGATGACCCGCGACACGGCCACCGCCACCGCGCTGGAAGCGCACGCGCCGGCCGTGCGCAACAGGCTGCTGCTGCTGTTCGGCCAGCAGTCGGCCACGCAGCTGGCCCAGCGCACCGCCAAGGAGCAGCTGCAGAAGCAGGCGCTGGCCGAAGTGCAGAACGTGCTGAAAGCCGAGGGCGCGGCCGCGAAGGTCGAGGCCGTCTACTTCACCAGCCTGGTCACGCAGTGACCACCGCCGCGACCCACACCCGCATACCGGACCCCGCATGAGCGCCGACCTGCTCTCGCAAGACGAAATCGATGCCCTGCTGCACGGCGTCGACAGTGGCGCGGTCGACACCGAGGACGCGCCCGTCGCGCCCGGCGAGGCGCGCAACTACGACTTCGCCAGCCAGGACCGCATCGTCCGCGGCCGCCTGCCGACGCTGGAAATGATCAACGAGCGCTTCGCGCGCACCTGGCGGATCGGCCTGTTCAACCTGCTGCGCCGTTCGGCCGACCTGTCGGTGCGCGGCGTGGACCTGATGCGTTTCGGCGAGTACATGCACTCGCTGCAGGTGCCGACCAACCTCAACCTGGTGAAGATGAAGCCGCTGCGCGGCACCGCGCTGGTGGTGTACGAGCCGCGCCTGGTGTTCACCGTGGTGGACAACTTCTTCGGCGGCAACGGCAAGTACCACACCCGTATCGAAGGCCGCGAGTTCACGCCCACCGAGATGCGCGTGATCCAGCTGCTGCTCAAGCAGACCTTCGCCGACCTGGTGGAGGCGTGGGCACCGGTGCATGCCGGTGGAGTTCGAGTACATGAACTCCGAGGTCAACCCGCACTTCGCCAACATCATCAGCCCGCGCGAGTACATCGTGGTGAGCCGCTTCCACGTCGAACTGGAAGGCGGCGGCGGCGAGTTCCACGTCTCCTTCCCCTACTCGATGCTCGAGCCGATCCGCGAGCAGCTCGATGCCGGCGTGCAGTCGCGACCGCATCGAGAAGGACGAGGGCTGGACCAACGCCATGCGCGCCAGCTGCAGGACGCGCAGGTCGAGCTGAGCAGCGCCATCGCCCAGCGCACGATCAGCCTGCGCGAGCTGAGCCGGCTCAAGGTCGGCGACGTGATCCCGATCGAACTGCCCGGCACCGTCGTGCTCAACGTCGAACAGGTGCCGTTGTTCTCCGGCGAGTTCGGCACCCACAACGGCAAGAACGCCATCAAGGTCACGCAGGTGCATGCCGCGCGGGCCACTCCCTCCTTCGACAGCCTCGTGCCCACGCCATGAACAACGCCGCTTCCGCCGACGACCGCGCCGCCTTCGACGCGCTGACCCGCCGACGCCGCTGGCGGCGCCGACATGAACCTGGACGTGATCCTGGACGTGTCGGTGTCGCTGTCGCTGGAGGTCGGGCGCACCCGCATCCCGATCCGCAACCTGCTGCAGCTCAACCAGGGCTCGGTGGTCGAGCTCGAACGCGCCGCCGGCGAACCGCTGGACGTGTTCGTCAACGGCACGCTGATCGCCCAGGGCGAGGTGGTGGTGGTGAACGACCGCTTCGGCGTGCGCCTGACCGACGTGGTCAGCCCGTCCGAACGCATCAAGCGCCTGCGCTGATGTCCCGCGCGCACGCCCGTGCCGTGGCGCGTTGCCTGCTGGTGGCCGTGATGGCGGTCGGCGGCAGCGCGTGCGCGAGCGTGCCGGCGGCTTCGGCTGCGGCGACGGCCGATGTGCCGCGGGCGCCGGTCGCGACTTCGCCGGTCACGTCTGCCACCGCGATGCCTTCGGCGGCCGCGACCACAGTCACGCACTCCACCCTGCCGGCCGCTCCCACCGCGACCGATGCGTCGACGACGGCAGTCGACGGCGCGCCGCTCACCGGCGTCAACAGCACGGCCATGTCCGCTGACACGTCCACCCGCGCGGAACCCGCGGTCGCCGATCGGCTGGCCGACCCCGCTGCGGTGCCGGCCGTGCCGCCGGCCACCGCAGCGCGCACCGCCCCCGCCGCACCGGCAACGCCGCGCAGCACCGCAACGCCGATGCCCGCCCCGCCCTCCACCGCCGGCAGCGTCGCCGGCAGCCTGTTCGCGCTGCTGCTGGTGCTCGGCCTGATCCTGGCCCTGGCATGGCTGGCCAAGCGCATGCCCGGCGCCGCCCGCGGCGGCACGGCCAACGGCGCGCTGCGCGTGGTCGCATCCGTCCAGCTGGGCCAGCGCGAGCGCGCGGTCGTGGTCGATGTCGGCGGCACCCAACTGCTGCTGGGCGTCGGCCCGGGCGGCACGCGCACCCTGCACACGCTCACCACACCACTGCCGCAGGCCGATGCACCGCCGGCGTTCGCGCAGCTGCTGTCCCAGCATTTCGGCAAGAAGCCATGAATACGTTTGCGGCAGTCACCACAAGCCCCAGCAGCCGTCATTCCCGCGAAGGCGGGAATCCAGTGACTTTGCTTTGTCTGCGGTGGCTGAAGCACAAGTCACTGGGTTCCCGCCTTCGCGGAACGACGGCAATGGAGTATCCGCAAGCCCACGCTGTTGGACGCGATCCGTCATTCGCCCTCAGCGCGTGATGGTCCTCGCGCTGCTGCTCGCGGGCCTGCCCGCTGCACTGCCCAGACCGCGCCGCCCCGGCCGACCCCGCCGCGGCGCAGTCGTTGCCCTCGCTGCCGGCGGTGAACGTCGGCGAGATCGGCGGCGAGCCGGTCAGCCTGCAGCTGCAGGTGCTGCTGCTGATGACGGGCATCACGCTGCTGCCGGCTGCATTGCTGGGCCTGACGGCATTCACCCGGATCATCATCGTGCTGGCGCTGCTGCGGCAGGCGCTGGGCACCGGGCAGACGCCGAGCAACCAGATCCTGCTGGCGCTTGCGCTGTTCCTGACCGTCGATGGTGATGATGCCGGTGTTCGACCAGGCCTGGGCGGCGGGCATCTCGCCGTACCTCAACGACCAGATGGACTTCAAGGCGGCGTGGGAGGCGGCCTCGGCGCCGTTCCGCGGCTTCATGCTGGCGCAGGTGCGCGAGACCGACCTGATGACCTTCGCCGGCCTGTCCAACTCCGGCCCTTACGCGACCCCGCAGGACGTGCCGTTCGGCGTGCTCGCCGCGTCGTTCCTGACCAGCGAGCTCAAGACCGCGTTCGAGATCGCGTTCCTGATCTACATCCCGTTCGTGATCATCGACCTGGTCGTGGCCAGCGTGCTGATGTCGATGGGCATGATGATGCTCTCGCCGATGATGGTCTCGGCGCCGTTCAAGATCCTGCTGTTCGTGCTGGTGGACGGCTGGGTGCTGGTGGTCGGCTCGCTCGCCGCCAGCTTCAACCCGGTCTGAGGGCCGCGACCATGACGCCCGAAACCGCCCTCACCGAGATCGGCCGCGGCCTGCAGATGGCCCTGCTGCTGGGCGCCCCGCCGCTGCTGGCCGTTCTGGTGGTCGGCGTGGTGGTGGGCATCGTGCAGGCCGCCACCCAGGTCAACGAACAGACCATCGCCTTCGTGGTGAAGGCGGTCGCCCTGGCGGTGACGCTGGCGATTACCGGCCACTTCCTGCTGGGCAAGCTGGTGAGCTTCACCATCGATTTGTTCCAGCGGATTCCGCACCTGATCGGGTAGCGGCGTGGACCCCGTCACCCTCACCACCGCCAGCGGCGTCAACCTGTTCGCGTTGCTGGGCACCGTGCTGTGGACGGCGATCCGCATCGGCGCGGCGATCATGGTGATGCCGATGCTCAGCGGGCGCGGCATGCCGGTGCGCGCGCGGATGATGATCACGCTGGCGCTGGCCGGCGCGCTGTCGACGCTGCTGCCGACGCCGCCGGCCGCGGCGGTGGATGCGATCACCTTTATTACCGTATTGCGCGAGATCACCGTCGGCGTGGCCATCGGCATGATGCTGCGGCTGGCCTTCGAGGCCGGGCGCTTCGCCGGCGAGCTGGTCAGCCAGGGCATGGGCCTGTCGTTCGCGACCATGGCCGACCCGCTCAGCGGCTCGTCCTCGCCGGTGCTGGCGCAGTGGTTCTACCTCGCGTTCGGCCTTCTGTTCTTCGCGCTGGATGCGCATCTGGCGCTGGTGGAACTGTTGATGGGCAGCTACCAGGCCCTCCCCATCGGCCAGCCGATGGCCGACCGCCACGAGCTGCTGGCCGCAGTGCCGGGCTTCTTCGGACACGTGCCTGCAGGCCGGGCTGCTGCTGGCGCTGCCGGTGATGATGGCGCTGCTGGCGGTCAACCTGGCCTTCGGCGTGCTCTCGCGCGCGGCCCCGGCGCTCAACCCCATCGCCATCGGCTTGCCGGTGGCGCTGGTGGTGGGGCTGCTGCTGGTCGGCCTGTTGATGCGGCACCTGCAGGCGCCGGTGGAGCAGCTGTTCGGCGATGCGTTCATGGCCGCACGGGGTCTGACGCCGTAACCGTATCTGCGGATCGGCGTAGCCCGGGTAAGCGCAGCGCACCCGGGTGCGTACGCCCATCGGCGCAGTGTCGCGGCGCGGTGCGCTGCGCTTACGCGGGCTACAGCGGCTCCTTCAAATGGAACCGATTGACGGATCGCGGCTGAAGCCGCTCCTACACGGGCCGGCGCTGGAACAGGCCTTGCAACGCTGACGGCATCGCCCGTCCCGGGCCTCGCAGACCCCGCGCGACATGTCCGAGCAGGACCAGGAAGACCGCACCGAGGAACCTACCGAAAAACGCCTTCGCGAAGCGCGCGAAAAGGGCGACGTCCCGCGATCGCGCGAACTGGGCAATGTCGCCGTGCTGGGCGTGACGGCGCTGACGGTGATGGCGTTGGCCTCGGGCATCGGCAGCGCCTCGCAGGGCTGGCTCCGTCAGGCGCTGATGGTGGACCCGGCGGTGCTTGGACACCCCGACCGGCTGATTCCGCATGCCGCCAGGCTGATGGCCGGGCTGATGATGCCGGTGCTGCCGGTGATCGCCGCCGCGCTGGCCGCCTGCTTCATCGCGCCGGCGCTGATGGGCGGGCTGCGCTTCTCCAACAAGGCGCTGCAGCCGGACTTCAAGCGGCTCAACCCGATGTCCGGGCTCAAGCGCATCTACGGCAAGGAAGGCTTCGCCGAGCTGCTGCGCTCGCTGCTGCGCGTGGTGCTGATCATCGGCGTGGGGGGCTGGGTGGTGTGGTCGGCGTTCGACGACATGCTGGCGATGCCGCGCATGTCGCTGCACTCGGCGGTCGGTACCGGCCTGGGTACCGCGATCACCGCGCTGCTGGCAATGGCCGGGTCGCTGGCGCTGATCGCCGCGATCGACGTGCCGTGGCAGCGCTGGCAGCACCGCAGCAAGCTGAAGATGACCAAGCAGGAAATCCGCGACGAGCTCAAGCAGACCGAGGGCAACCCGGAGATCAAGGCGCGCGTGCGCCAGGTGGCCCGGCAGATGTCGCAGCGCCGGATGATGGAGGCCGTGCCCACCGCCGACGTGGTGGTGATGAACCCGACCCACTACGCGGTCGCGCTCAAGTACGACCCGGCCAACATGCGCGCGCCGAAGGTGGTGGCCAAGGGCGTGGACGAGCTGGCCCTGCTGATCCGCGACGCCGCCCAGCGCCACCGCATCGCCGTGCTGGAGGCGCCGCCGCTGGCACGCGCCTTGTATCGGACCGCGCAGGTCGACCAGGAAATCCCGGTGAAACTCTACGCCGCCGTCGCACAGGTGCTGTCCTACGTATTCCAGCTGCGCCGCTGGCACCCCGCCCACGGCCCCGCGCCGTCGCTGGCGCAGGTGTCGCTGGGCGAGGCCGAGGCCGACGGCCGTCCGGACGATGACGCCGGGGTGCCGGCCCGATGAGCGCCATGCAGGGACGCCTTTCCGGCATCGGCTCGGCGATGCGCAACGGGGCGGCCGCGCCGCTGGTGGTGATGGCGATGCTGGCCATGGTCATCGTGCCGCTGTCGCCGCTGATGCTGGACATGCTGTTCACCATCAACATCGCGCTGTCGCTGGTGGTGATGCTGGCGGTGGTCTACGTCAAGCGGCCGCTGGACTTCTCGATCTTCCCCAGCGTGCTGCTGATGGCGACGCTGCTGCGGCTGGCGCTGAACGTCGCCTCGACCCGCGTGGTGCTGCTCAACGGCCACGAGGGCGAGGCCGCGGCCGGCCACGTCATCGAGTCCTTCGGCCAGTTCGTGATCGGCGGCAACTACGCCGTCGGCATCGTGGTGTTCGCGATCCTGACCATCGTCAACTTCGTGGTGGTCACCAAGGGCGCCGGGCGCATCTCCGAGGTGTCGGCGCGCTTCATCCTCGACGCCCTGCCCGGCAAGCAGATGGCGATCGACGCCGACCTCAACGCCGGCCTGCTCACGCGCGAGGACGCCAAGGCGCGCCGGCAGGAAGTGCGCGAGGAGGCCGACTTCTACGGCTCGATGGACGGCGCCAGCAAGTTCGTCCGAGGCGACGCCATCGCCGGCATCCTGATCCTGGTCATCAACCTGGTCGGCGGCCTGCTGATCGGCATGCTGCAGCACGACATGGCCTTCGGCGATGCCGCCCGGGTCTACACGCTGCTGGCGATCGGCGACGGCCTGGTGGCGCAGATCCCGGCGCTGCTGGTGGCCACCGCGGTGGCGATGCTGGTCACGCGCTCCACCTCCGAGCAGGAGATGGGCCAGGCGGTGCAGGGACAGGTGTTCGGCCATGGCCGGGCGCTGACGGTGGCGGCGCTGCTGATGGGCATCATCGGCGTGATCCCGGGCATGCCCAACCTGCCCTTCCTGATCCTCGCCGCCATCCTGGGCTACACCGCCTGGCGGCTGCACAAGCGCAAGGCGGCCGAGGCCGAGGCGCCGACGCCGGAGGCCACCGCGGCCGCGCAGGCCAACTCGCCGATGGCCGAGCTGAGCTGGGACGAGGTGCGCCCGGTCGAGCCGCTGGGCCTGGAGGTCGGCTACCGGCTGATCCCGATGGTCGACAAGACCCAGGGCGGCGAACTGCTGGCGCGCCTGAAGGGCGTGCGCCGCAAGCTGACGCAGGACCTGGGCTTCCTGATCCCCGCCGTGCACGTGCGCGACAACCTGGAGCTGGCCCCCGGCCAGTACCGCGTGCTGGTGCACGGCGTGCCGGTGGCCACCGGCGAACTGCACCCGGACCGCGAGCTGGCGCTGGACCCGGGCCGCGTGTTCGGGCCGCTGGAGGGCATCCCCGGCAAGGACCCGGCGTTCGGGCTGGACGCGGTGTGGATCCCGGCCGCCCAGCGCGCGCACGCCGAATCGCTGGGCTACACGGTGGTGGATGCGTCCACCGTCGTCGCCACCCACCTGTCGCACCTGGTGCGCGAGCGCGCGTCCGAGCTGCTGGGCCATGACGAGGTGCAGCAGCTGCTGGCGAGTGTCGGAAAAGCCACGCCCAAGCTCGTCGAGGATTTGACGCCCAAGCTGCTGCCGCTGTCGGTGGTGGTGCGGGTGCTGCAGTCGCTGCTGGTCGAGCGCGTGCCGTTGCGGCAGATGCGCCAGATCGTCGAGGCGCTGCTCGAACACGGTGCCCACAGCCAGGACCCGGCCGTGCTGACGGCCGCGGTGCGCACCGCGCTGGGCCGCTTCATCGTCCAGGAAATCAACGGCCTGGCGCCGGAACTGCCGGTCTACACGCTGGCGCCGGCGCTGGAACGGGTGTTGCAGGACTCCGTCAGCGGGCAGGGCGCCGCGATGGAACCGGGACTGGCCGAACGGCTGCACCAGAACCTGAGCGACTGCGTCACCCGCCAGGAAGGCCGCGGCGAACCCGCGGTGCTGCTGGTCCCCGGCGGCATCCGCGCCACCATCGCCCGCCTCGTCCGCCACAGCGTGCCGGCCCTGTCGGTACTGGCCTACGGCGAAGTGCCGGAGGACAAGAAGCTGCGGCTGGTGGGGAACGTCGGCTGACGGCAGGGAGCCGGGACGGGGACTGGGGAAGTGGAAATCGGGCATGACCGGAGAGCGCAGGCACATGAGTTGCAGGGAACCCATCGAAGCGCTTCCGGGGCACGCACGACCTACCCGGCCGCGCACTGAGCCCCACCACGCCACGTTCCACACCTCCAATTTCCGGCCCGGTTACTGACATGCGAATCAAACGCTTCATCGCCCCCGACATGCGCGCCGCGCTGAAGATGGTCCGCGACGAGCAGGGCCCGGATGCGGTCATCCTCTCCAACCGCCCGACCGAGGGCGGGATCGAGGTGGTCGCGGCCACCGATTACGACGAGGCGCTGGTGCAGCAGGCGCTGCGCACCGCCGCCCCCACGCTCAAGCCGCTGCAGGTCAAGGTGATCGAGCCGGCAAGCGCGCCGGCTCCTACACCGGCCGAACGCGCTCCGGTCGCCGCGCCTTCCTTCGCCACCGAAACCGCCGGCCCGGCCTCGCAGGCCGCCGCCGCGACCGCCTCGCGCAACAGCCTGGCCAGCCGCGCCCGCGCCGTGTTCCGCCTGGGCGGCGAGACGGTGCGCGAGCGCGGGTCCGAGAGCGAGGGCGAGCCGACCCTGGCCGAGCTGGTGGGTGATGCGGCCACGGCACCCGGGGCGACCGACGCCACGCCCGCCCCGACCCGCACGCAGCGCTTCGACGAGATGATGGCCGCGCTGGCGCCTGTGGCGAACGAAGCGCCGACGCGCCGGCATTCGACACTGGCGACGCCGGTGGCCGAGGCCGCCGTGCCTGCCGCGGCCGATTCCATGGGTGCCAACGACGCCTTCGAGTCGGGCGACTTGGTTGTCTCGCTGTCGACTCGGCAGGCCCCGGTCGATTCCAGCGAAAAGCAGCCATCCCCAACCCGCGCGGCCGACCGGCATAGCCGGCCGGCGTTCGTCGAGCCGCGAGCCGATGGCTCGCAAACGGCACTCCTCACCCCCTGCACGCAGGGGAGGGAGCAAACCGTCGCTGTCGCCCCTGTTGCGCAGGACACCGCTTCTACTCCTCCCCTTTCGCAAAGCGAAGGGGGAGGCCGGGAGGGGGTCGTTCCGCAGCACCGCGTGGTTGCCGAAGATTCAAAGGCACCCCTCCCCAGCCCGTCCGACCTGCAGGATGAGCCTGCAGGCGTTCGTCAGGCCGCAAGCCTGCGGCTTGCAGACGGCCCTTCTCACCCCCTCCACTCTGCGGAAGGGCGGGAGCAGAACCCTTCGACCACGCAAACCACCCCCACCCGCCTCGAACTCGAGCCCGCTCCGCGCCGTGCCCGCTTCGATGCAATGGAGCTTTCGCTGGCACCGATGGAGCCGACCGTCCTGGCGCCGGCCATCGCCCGCACCGACGACACCCCGTCGCTGCAGGTCGTCGCCGGCCGCGACATGGACCCGACCGTGACCGCGATGCGCGACGAACTGTCGGCGATGCGCCAGCTGATCGAGCGCGAGATGGGCCAGTTCGCGGTGGAGCGCATGCGCGGTTCACCGGCGCGTGCCGCCGCGTATGACGCATTGATCGGCTACGGCTGCGAAGACCACCTGGCGCAGGCGGTCGCCGCAAAGATCGACCCGCAGCTGGACCCGGCCAAGGTGCACGCGCCGATGCTGGCGCACCTGGCGCAGATGCTGACGATCGCCCGCGCCGAACCCCTCGACGACGGCGGCGTGATCGCGCTGATCGGCCCGACCGGCGCCGGCAAGACCACCACGCTGGCCAAGCTGGCCGCGCGCTTCGCCCAGCGCCACCGCGCCCGCGACGTGGCGCTGGTCACCACCGACAACGAGCGCGCCGGTGCGCGCGAGCAGTTGCAGGCCCACGGCCGCCGCCTGGGCATCACCGTGTGCGAAGCCGACGGGCCGGAAGGCCTCGCCGAGACGCTCGACCAGCTGGCCGACTACCCGCTGGTGCTGGTCGATACCGCCGGCTATGCCGCGCGCGACCGCGCCCTGCTCGGCCAGATCACCTGGCTGCGCGCCACCCGCAACGTGCGCTGCCTGCTGGCCCTGCCGGCGACCGCGCACCCGGCCGACCTCAACGAGGTCGTGCGCCGCTACCGCATGGCCGCGCCCGAGGGCGTGGTGCTGACCAAGCTCGACGAGACCGGCCGCCTCGGCGGCGTGCTCTCGGTGGCGGTCCGCAACGGCCTGAACATCGCCTACACCACCGACGGCCAGCACGTCCCCAGCGCCCTGGATGCCGCCGACGCCTCGCGCCTGGTGCTGCAGCTGGAGAAATTGCGGCGCGCTGCCGATAACCCCCTGATCACCGAGGACCGTCATGCACACGCCTGACCCCAACGCCCTGCCCGCCGGTCCCGCCGCCATCGGAAACAACGTGATCCCCATGACCCCGCCTGCCGCCCCCGTCCGCGTGATCGCCGTCGCCAGTGGCAAGGGCGGCGTCGGCAAGACCAGCGTCTCGGTCAACCTGGCCATGTCGCTGCTCAACGCCGGCCAGCGCACGCTGCTGCTGGACACCGACCTGGGGCTGGCCAACATCGACGTGATGCTCGGCCTGTCGCCGCGCTTCACCCTGGCGGACGTCTTCGCCGGCCGCTGCGAACTGCGCGACACGGTGATCGAAGGCCCGCGCGGGCTGTGGGTGGTGCCGGCCGCCAGCGGCAAGCGCCACATGACCGAACTCACCCCGCAGCAGCACGTCGGGCTGGTGCACGCCTTCAGCGAACTCGACCTGCCGATCGACACCATGGTGGTCGACAACGCCGCGGGCATTGCCGACGGCGTGCTGACCTTCTGCCAGGCCGCGCAGGACGTGATCGTGGTGGTCTGCGACGAGCCGGCGTCGGTCACCGATGCCTACGCGCTGATCAAGGTGCTCAACCGCGAGCGCGGCGTGAACCGCGTGCAGGTGCTGGCCAACCAGGTGCAGCACCCGGCCGAGGGCCGCCAGCTGTTCGAGAAGCTTGAGCGCGTCACCTCGCGGTTCCTGGATGTGACCATGGGCTACCTCGGCGCCATCCCGCGCGACGAGTGGCTGCGCCGCTCGATCCAGCGCCAGGAAGCCGTCGTCGAAGCCTTCCCGTCGGCGCCCTCGTCGGTGGCCTTCCGCGACATTGCCCGTCGCGCGGGCCAGTGGCAGTCGCCGCAGGGCCCGCGCGGACACGTCGAATTCTTCATCGAGCGGCTGGTCTCGCCGAATGCGCGGAGTGCCACCGCATGAGCAGCGCTGCCGCCACCTACCGCGCCCACCAGAACGGCGGCGCCGACGACATCGTCGAGCGCCATGGCGAACTGGTCCGGCGCATCGCCCACCACCTGGCCGCGCGCCTGCCGTCCAGCGTCGAGGTCGACGACCTGATCCAGGCCGGGATGCTCGGGCTGATCGACGCGGCGCGCAATTTCCAGGCCGACCAGGGCGCGGCGTTCGAGACCTATGCCTCCATCCGCATCCGCGGCGCGATGATCGACGAAATCCGCCGCGGCGACTGGGTGCCGCGCTCGGTGCACCGCCGCTATCGCGACGTGGTCGCCGCCACGCGCGAGGTCGAGCAGGCCACCGGGCGCGCCGCCGGGGCGCAGGAAGTGGCCGCCGCGCTGGGCGTGTCGCTGGACGAATACCACCGCATGCTCGAGGACGCCGCGCGCGGCCAGCTGATCAGCCTGGACTCGCACGCCGAGGAGCACGACGGCGAGCCGCGCCTGGCCTCGCAGGGCGGCGCCACGCCGGCGCGCGAATTCGAGCACGACGCCTTCCGCCACGCCCTGGGCGGCGCCATCGGCGACCTGCCCGAGCGCGAGCAGCTGGTGCTGTCGCTGTACTACGAGCAGGAAATGAACTTGCGCGAAATTGGAGCCGTGCTCTCGATCAGCGAATCGCGCGTCTGCCAGATCCACGGCCAGGCCATGCTCCGCCTGCGCGCCCGTCTGGGCGAGTGGCGCAGCGAGGCGCAGAACGACGAGTAGCCCGTTTTCCTCCTTCCCCTTCAAGGGGGTGAGACAAGGCGCTTGCAAGCCAAAGGCTTGCGCCTGGTCGAACGCCCGAGTGCTGTGCGCGAGGGCCGGACAGGCCGGGATGGGGATGGGGTGGCCTCCTGGCACCGCATCCATGAAACCCATCCCCACCCAACCCTCCCCTTGAAGGGGAGGGCTCCAAAGTCAAGAAACCCCGCCCGCGGCCGATAGGTCCTTCAAACACCCCCCGAGCCCCGTATGGACAAGAACATCCGCATCCTGATCGTCGACGACTTCTCGACCATGCGCCGCATCGTCAAGAACCTGCTCAACGACCTCGGCCTCTTCAACACCACCGAAGCCGACGACGGCACCACCGCGCTGGTGGAGTTGCGCAAGGGCCCGTTCGACCTGGTCATCACCGACTGGAACATGCCCGGCATGCCCGGCATCGACCTCCTCAAGGCGATCCGCGCCGATGCCACTCTGTCCAAGATCCCGGTGCTGATGGTGACGGCCGAGGCCAAGCGCGAGCAGATCATCGAGGCCGCGCAGGCGGGCGTGAACGGCTACGTGATCAAGCCCTTCACCGCCGGCACGCTCAGCGACAAGCTCGACAAGATCTTCGAGCGGCTGGAGACGGCGGCGTGATTTCCGCGGCAGCCGTCGCGGTGCCGTCGGACCGTACGCACATCGTCGAACGCCTGCACCAGGCGCTGTGGGCGCTGGAGCACGACGACGCCGAGGGCTGGCGCGAGCATGTCGATGCGTTGATCGAATGGCGCACGCAGCCGTTCGTGCAGGGCCTGACCCGGCTCGCGCGCGAACTGGAAGCCGCGCTGGGCGAAGGCACCGGCGCATCCGGTGCCTCGCTGCCCGACGCCTGCTCGCGTCTTGAGCACGTGGTCACGCTGACCGAAAACGCTTCCATGCGCACGCTGGACCTGATCCAGGAATGCAGCCAGCTGCTGGCCACGTTGCCGGTCGCCGGCGACGAGGCCGCCACGCAGGCGGTGGCCGGCATCCGCAGCCGGTTGAGCGAGATGACCGCCGCGCAGGGCTACCAGGACCTCACGGGGCAGATCATCCTGCGCGTGGTCGAGCTGGTGCGCGCGGTGCATGCGGGCCTGGGCGAGGCCACCGGCAACGTCACCCCGCTGCAGCTGTCCAACCGCGGCAACGGCCCGTCGATCGCCGGGCTGGACGAGAAGCCGGCGACGCAGGACGACGCCAACGACCTGCTGTCGTCGCTGGGCATCTGACATGAGCGGCGCCTTCGACAGCGACATCTGTGCCGACTTCCTGGTCGAGGCGCGCGAGATCCTCGAGCAGCTCGGCGAGCAGATGGTCACGCTGGAGCACGCGCCCGACGACCGCGACGGCCTCAACGCCGTGTTCCGCGGCTTCCACACCATCAAGGGCGGCGCCGGGTTCCTGGACATCCAGCCGATGGTGGTGCTGTGCCACGCGGTGGAAGACCGGTTCGATGCGGCGCGCAGCGGCAAGCTGCCGCTGGACCCGGTGACCTTCGACGGCGCGCAGCAATCGCTCGACCTGTTGATGGACATGCTCGACAGCGTCGCCGCCGGCACGGTGCCGACCGAAGTGCCCGAGCTGCTGCTGGCCAGCCTGCGGATGGAGGGCGCGCCGGCCGCGACCGCCTCCGACGCGCTGGCCGGGATCACCGACGACAACCTCGACGACCTGGATTTCGACGCGCTGCTCGACAGCCTGCACGGCAAGGGCACGGTGCCCGGCGCCGAACCCGTACCTGCAGCCAAGGCGCCCGCGCCGGAACCCGCCACGCCGGCCGCGACCGTCACCCCGATCCGCCCCGCCGCCGCGCCCCGCAAGGCGCCCGACCCGAGCGATGCCACCGTGCGCGTGGATGTGCGCCGGCTGGACGCGATGGTCAACCTGGTCGGCGAGCTGGTGCTGGTGCGCAACCGCCTCAAGACCATCCGCCCGCGCCTGCGCGACGAGGACCTGGACCGCGTGGTCACCGCGCTGGACGCCTCCACCTCGCGCCTGCAGTCGGCGGTGATGGCGGCGCGCATGCAGCCGGTCGGCCGCGTGTTCTCGCGTTTCCCCAAGCTGGTGCGCGACATCGCGCGGCAGCTGGACAAGTCGGTCGAGCTGGACGTGATCGGCGCCGACACCGAGCTGGACCGCAACCTGGTCGAGGCGCTGTCGGACCCGCTGCTGCACCTGGTGCGCAACGCGATCGACCACGGCATCGAGTCGCCCGAGGCGCGCCGCGCCGCCGGCAAGAACGAGACCGGCCGCGTGCGCCTGTCCGCGCAGCAGGAGGGCGACCACGTCGCCATCGAAGTGCGCGACGACGGCGCCGGCATCGACCCCGACCGGATCCGCGACAGCGCGGTGCGCAAGGGCCTGATCGACACCGAATCGGCCGCGCGCCTGTCCACCGACGAGTGCCTGCAGCTGATCTTCATGGCCGGCTTCTCCACCCGCGCGGAAGTCAGCGACCTGTCCGGGCGCGGCGTGGGCATGGACGTGGTGCAGTCCAAGATCCGCGAGCTGTCGGGCGAGGTGCAGATCCAGTCAGAACCGGGCGTCGGCAGCCGTTTCCTGATCCGCGTGCCGCTGACCCTGGCGATCCTGCCGACGCTGCTGGTGGAGATCGACGACGACGTCTATGCGCTGCCGCTGGTGCGGGTGGTCGAGGTACTGGCGCACCGCGCGTCCGAGCCGATGTGGATCGACGGCCAGCGCGTGCTGGACCTGCGCGAGGAACCGCTGCCGCTGCTGTCGATGCGCGACTGGCTGGGTGCCGGCGCGGCACCCGATGGCGAGAGCACCGGTGTGGTGCTGCAGTCGGGCGAGCAGCGCTTCTGCCTGGACGTGGATCGCGTGCGCGGCCGCGAGGAGGTCGTCATCAAGGCGCTGCCCCGCACCCTGCGCGGCCTGCCCGGCTACGCCGGCGCCAGCCTGATCGGCGACGGCCGCATGGCGCTGATCCTGGACGTGGACGCGCTGTACCGCACCGGCGTCAAGGCGCCGACGCGGTTGATCGCCTGACGGAACCCCCGTAGCCCCGGTAAGGCCGCAGGCCGCACCCTGGATGGCCGCAACGTGACGACCCGGGTGCGCTGCGCTTACCCGGGCTACGTGCCTTCGTACTCCAACAGCACCCCTCCCCAACCCTCCCCTGCGCGCAGGGGAGGGAGCAGGTGCCGCTTCGACTCCTCCCCTGCAAACAGTGGAGAGAGCTTGAAGCCATGACCTCCGCCACGACAAAAAACCACGGCACGCGCCGTGCATCCCCTCAAGAAACCCCCTCCCCCGACCGTTAATTCCGGACATGGACAGACTCAGCGTGATCGGCGTGGTGCTGGCACTCGTCGCCCTGGTGGGCGGCAGCGTGCTGAAAGGCTCGGGCCTGTCGGGGCTGTGGAATCCGGCCGCCTTCGTCATCGTCATCGTCGGCACCATCGCCGCCATCCTGGTCCAGACGCCGCTGGCGACCTTCCGGCGCGCGCTCAAGATCGTGCGCTGGGTGTTCCAGCCGCCGGCGCACGACCGCGCCAGCGTGATCGCCAAGATCGTCGAGTGGAGCACCACGGCGCGCAAGCAGGGCCTGCTGGGGCTGGAAGCGGAAGTGCAGGCGCTGGAGGACCCGTTCCTGCGCAAGGGCCTGCAGATGGTGGTCGACGGCGTGGAGCCCGACGCGATCCGGCAGATGCTGGAGATCGAACTGCACGGCCAGTCCGACCGCGACATGTCGGCGGCCAAGGTGTTCGAGGGCATGGGCATCTACTCGCCGACGCTGGGCATCATCGGCGCGGTGCTCGGGCTGATGGCGGTGATGAAGAACCTCGCCGACCCCAGCAAGCTCGGCCCCGGCATCGCCGCGGCCTTCACCGCCACCATCTACGGCATCGGCGCAGCCAACCTGATGCTGCTGCCGATGGCCGCCAAGCTCAAGGGCCTGGTCAACCACCAGGCGCAGGAGCGCGAGATGATCGTCGAGGGGCTGATCGCCATCGCCCAGGGCGAGAACCCGCGCAACATCGAAGCGCGGCTCAACGGCTTCGTGCACTGAGCCATGGCCGGCCGTCGCCGCAAGCACGAAGAGCACGCCAACCATGAAGCCTGGGCGATCCCCTACGGCGACCTGGTGACGCTGCTGCTGGCCTTCTTCGTGGTGATGTACGCGATCTCCTCGCTCAACGAGGGCAAGTACCGCGTGCTGGCCGATTCGCTGTCCTCGGCCTTCGGCGGCCCGCCGCGCACCGTCACGCCGATCCAGCTGGGCGCGACGCAGATCCGCGGCTCGGCGTTCGACCGTCCCTCGCTGCAGACACCCGACTCGCGCTCCGGCCCGTCCGCGGCCACGCCGGTCAACAACCCCGCCATGCGCCAGGTGCTGGACCTGCCGACCTACGGCGGCGTGCAGCGCAAGGCGGGCAACGGCAACGGAACCGGCAGCGGTAGCGGCACGGGTCAGGGCGAGGACAGCGCCAAATCGCAGAACACCGAGCTGCTGGGCGCCGTCGAAGGCCGCGACCGCCAGTTGCACTCGCTCGGCCGTCGCATCCAGCAGGCGCTGTCGGAGATGGTCAAGCAGAAGCTGGTGACGGTGCGGCGCGGCGACCACTTCCTGGAAGTCGAGATCCAGAGCGACATCCTGTTCGCCAGCGGTTCGGCCGCGCCCAGCGCGGTGGCGCTGACCACCGTGCACAAGCTGGCCAACGTGCTGCGCGGCGAACCCAACGCCGTACGCGTGGAGGGCTATACCGACAACGTGCCGATCCGCACCGTGGCCTTCCGCTCCAACTGGGAGCTCTCGGCCGCGCGCGCCGCCGGCGTGGTGCACGAGCTGGTCGGCGCGGGCGTCTCCGCGCAGCGGCTGGCGGTGGTCGGCTTCGGCGAACACCAGCCGGTGGCCGACAACGCCACCGTCGAGGGCCGCAACGCCAACCGCCGCGTGCTTCTGGTGATCCTGGCCTCGCCCCAGGACACCGATGCACCGTCGATGGAGTCGGCCAACGCGCGCACGGTCATGGGCGAGGATGTACGCGGCGCGGCGGCACGCTCGGCTGCACTGGCAACGCGCGCCCCGTCCCTCGGCACCGCAACACCCCCACGCCGCATCGCGCCCGACCTGCCCGCAGCCCCGGCGCCGTCACCGCGGCTGGTCCCGGTCATCGCCGCCCATCCGCTGCCGCGCGACCCGGAGGCCGGCTGATGCTGATCTGGGCCATCGCCAACCAGAAAGGCGGCGTCGGCAAGACGACCACGTCGTTGTGCCTGGCGCGCAACCTGGCCGAATCCGGCGCGCGCGTGCTGCTGGTCGACCTGGACCCGCACTCGTCCCTGACGCGCGCCTTCGGCGTGCCCTCGCACCCGCCGCCGGCCGGCACGCACGACATCTTCAGCGGCCTGGACGCACCGATGGACTCGCTGGCGCGCAGCACCGCCATCGACGGCCTGCGCCTGGTCGCCGCGCAGCCGGCGCTGGCCACGCTCGAACGCCGCGGCGCCACCCAGCCCGGGCTCGGCCTGGCGCTGGGCCGCGCCCTGCATGGCGTGCGCGAGGCCTACGATTACGCGCTGCTGGACTGCCCGCCCACGCTCGGCCTGCTGATGGTCAACGCGCTGGCCGCGGCCGACCGGCTGGTGATCCCGACGCAGACCGACCCGCTGGCGATGCACGGCCTCAACGACATGCTGCGCACCGCCGACATGGTCGAGCGCTCGCGCCGCCGCCCGCTGGCGCGCCACATCATCCCGACGCTGTTTGATCGCCGCACGCGCTCGGGCGTCAAGAGCCTGGAACTGCTGCAGGACGGCCACCCCTCGCACTGCTGGCACAAGGCCGTGCCGATGGACACGCGCCTGCGCGACCCGTCCGTACTCACCGCACAAGAACCCCCGACCGGGCGAGGCGCCGATGCATACCGCTCGGCACTGGCCTGGTTGCTCGACAAGGCCGACGTCCGCAAGGAGGCCGCATGAGCCAACACGCCATCGATGCATACCTGGACGACCTGCTGTGCGAGGTCGAACCCGCCGCCCCGCCGCCGCACGCCGCCACGATGCTGAACGCCGTGCCCGACGTGGGCGCCCCTGTCCCGCCAGCCGCGCGTGCATTGCCGTCGCCGGCGGCGCTGCCGCCGCGCGAGGTCGCGCCTGCTCTACCCGAACCACGCCACCGCCGCGCCAGCGACACCGCGCCGGTCAGCGGCGAACACGTGCCGACCGCCTCGCGCAGCAGCCGCTGGCTGCGCATGGGCATCGGGCGCGACAGCTACGCCTTCGAGCTGCTGCGCGTGCAGGAGGTGGTGCGTGTCGCGCCGATCCTGGCCGTGCGCGGCGCCGCATTGTCGGTGCTGGGCGTGATGAACCTGCGCGGCCGCATCGTGCCGGTGTTCGACCTGGGCCGCTGGCTGGGCTCGGCCGCGATCGAAGTGACCGAGTGCGCCCGCATCGTGGTGGTGGAGCGCGACGACGAACTCATCGGCGTGCTGGTCACGCAGGTCGAGGATGTCGTCAGCCTGTCGCGCGAACACATCGAACCGCCCCTGCCCAACGGCAACCCCGGCGCCATCGTCGGCATCGCCCGCACCGGGCAGGCCCCGACGGTGCTGCTGGACGCGAACGCGCTGTTCGATTGATCCCGGATCTCCGTAGCCCGGATAAGGCCGAAGGCCGCATCCGGGACTGCCGCGACGTGATGCATGGCAACCCCGGGTGCGCTTCGCTTACCCGGGCTACGCATTCCTGGTCGGCTTCCAAAGCACCCCTCAAGTCCCCGCCACCGGCGCCGATAACCTTTTCGAACCCCCCGCCTCTTCCAACCCCGACGGCGCACGCCCATGACCCCGCTGGCCCTGCAATCGGATCTCGGCATCGAACACGTGGCGGCGCTGCACGCCACCCTGCTGCCGCACCTGGACGACGAGGACGCGATCGAGTTGGTCGGCGACCGCGTCGGCCGCGTGCACGCGGCGGGGCTGCAGCTGCTGCATGCCTTCGTGCGCGACCGCGCCCACGCCGGGCGCCAGACCGCCGTCACGCAGGCCTCGCCGGCCCTGGCCGACGCCGCACGCGCGCTCGCGCTGGCCGTCAGCCTCGGCGTGGACGATCCCGCGCCCGCGCAGGACTGATGCGCACCGCCCGTCCCGCTTCCCACACCCCCGCCCATGGCCGCACCGCGGCCCTGGGGCAGACCCGCGCGCGCCGCCACGGTGCGCGCCGCAATTCCGATGGAGACCGCTCGTGAGTGCCCAACTGCTGATCGTCGACGATTCCACCTCCATGCGGCAGATGGTCGCCTTCGCGCTGTCCTCGGGCGGCTACAACGTGCGCGAGGCCGAGGACGGCCAGGCCGCGCTGGACATCGCCAGGACCGCGAAGTTCGACGCCGTGGTCACCGACGTCAACATGCCGCGCATGGACGGCATCGAGCTGATCCGCCAGCTGCGCACGCTGCCCGACTACAAGTTCACCCCGCTGCTGATGCTGACCACCGAGTCCGGCGGCGACAAGAAGCAGGAAGGCCGCGCCGCCGGCGCCACCGGCTGGCTGGTCAAGCCGTTCGACCCCGACCAGCTGCTGGCCACGGTACGCAAGGTCCTGGGCTGAGGCCGCGTCCGCGATGGATATCACCCAGTTCCATGCCGCGTTCTTCGAGGAAAGCCGTGAAGGGCTGGACGCGATGGAAGCCGGCCTGCTGGGGCTGGAGGAATCCGGCCGCGCCGATGCCGAGACCGTCAACACCATCTTCCGCGCCGCGCACTCCATCAAGGGCGGCGCGGCGACGTTCGGTTTCGGCGCCGTCACCGACCTGACCCACGTCCTGGAAACGCTGCTCGACCAGGCCCGCAGCGGCGGGCGCGTGCTCGACAGCGAGGCCACCGGCGCGTTGCTGGCGTCGGTCGACGTGCTGCGCGACCTGCTGGCGGTCTACGAACAGGGCGGCCCCGACATCGAGGCCCGGATCGATCACGCAGCGCTCGCGCAGGCGCGCGTCGGGCTGGACCGGATGCTGGCAGGAGCCGCTGGCGCTGCGACCACCACCAACACTTCCACGGCCACGACGGACACCGGCCCCGACCACTGGCGCATCGCTTTCCACCCGCTGCCCTCGCTGTTCATGAGCGGCAACGACCCGCTGCGCATCCTGCGCGAGCTGGCCGGACTGGGCGAGATGACGGTGGAGTGCCACGACCGCGAGCTGCCGGCATTCGCCTCGCTCGATCCGCACGAGGCGCACCTGGGCTGGACACTGACGCTGCCGGGCACGGTCAAGCGCGGCGACATCGACGAGGCGTTCGCGTGGGTCGAGGACCAGTGCGAGCTGGAGATCGAGGCCGTCGCCAAGGTCGAAGCCGCGCCCGCCGAAGCCGCCGGCAACACAGCCACTCAGAATTCGCCTGCCGCCAACGCCCCCGCGCGCGGCGGCAACGACGCCGACACCTCCATCCGCGTGGCGGTCAACAAGGTCGACGCGCTGATCAACCTGGTGGGCGAGCTGGTCATCACCCAGGCGATGCTGCGCCAGCGCGCCCAGTCGCTCGATCCGGTCGCAAACGAAGCACTGCTGTCGGGTCTGGAGCAGCTGGACCGCAACACCCGCGACCTGCAGGAAGCGGTGATGGGCGTGCGCATGCTGCCGGTCGAATTCGCCTTCAGCCGTTTCCCGCGCATGGTGCGCGACCTCGCCTCGCGCCTGAACAAGAAGGTGCGCCTGAAGACGTCCGGCGAGGCCACCGAGTTGGACAAGGGCGTGATCGAGAAGATCGTCGACCCGCTGGTGCACCTGGTGCGCAACGCCATCGACCACGGCCTGGAGTCGCCGGAGGAACGGCGCGCGGCGGGCAAGGACGAGACCGGCACCATCACGCATGACGCGCCGCCCACCAGGGCGGGCACATCATCATCGAGGTCGGCGACGACGGCCGCGGGCTGGACCGCGAGCGCATCCTGCGCAAGGCCGCCGAACGCAACCTGCCGGTGCCCGACGAACCCACCGATTCGCAGGTGTGGGACCTGGTGTTCGCACCCCGGCTTCTCCACCGCCGATGCGCTCACCGACCTGTCCGGCCGCGGCGTCGGCATGGACGTGGTCAAGAGCAACATCATCGCGCTGGGCGGCAACGTCGAGATCCGCAGCGCGCGCGGCCAGGGCAGCACGATCTCCATCCGCCTGCCGTTGACGCTCGCGATCATGGACGGCATGTCCGTGGCCGTGGGCGACGAGGTCTTCATCATCCCGCTCAACATGGTGGTGGAATCGCTGCAGCCCGGCGCCGGTGACGTGCGCACGGTGACCAACGAGGGCCGCGTGCTGCGCGTGCGCGAGGAGTACCTGCCGCTGCTCAACCTGGCCGCCACCTACGGCCTGCCGGCGCCGCGCCGCGACGACACCCCGCCCATCGCGGTGGTGGTGGAGTGCGACGGCCGCAAGCTGGCGCTGGAGGTCGACGAACTGGTCGGCCAGCAGCAGGTCGTGGTGAAGAACCTGGAAGCCAACTACCGCCGCATCGCACGGCGTCTCCGGCGCCACGATCCTGGGCGACGGCCGCGTCGCGCTGATCGTCGACGCCGGCGGCCTGGGCCAGGCCGCGCGCCTGCCCGCCGCCGCCTGACACGCCAACACCGATTACGAAGGACCCGCCATGAGCACCGCCACCACCAAGAACGACGCCAACGCCAGCGATGCCGTGGTCGAGGAGTACCTGACCTTCACCCTGGCGGACGAGGAGTACGGCGTCGACATCCTGAAGGTGCAGGAGATCCGCGGCTACGACGCCGTCACCCGCATGCCCGACGCGCCGGAGTTCATCAAGGGCGTGGTCAACCTGCGCGGCACCATCGTCCCGGTGGTCGACCTGCGCATCAAGTTCAGGCTGGAGCGACGTCGGCTACGACCCGACGACGGTGATGATCGTGCTCAACGTCGCCGACCGCGTGGTCGGCATGGTGGTGGACGCGGTGTCCGACGTGATCCGCCTCACCCCCGACCAGGTCCGCCCGGTGCCGGAGATCGTCTGCACGATCGACCGCAAGTTCCTCACCGGCATTGGCACGGCCGAGGACCGCATGCTGGTGCTGCTCGACATCGAGCACCTGATGACCAGCGCCGAGATGGGCCTGGTGGCGGAGGCGCTGGCAGCGTAGCGCACGCACCACGTTCCGCGCGAACAAAAGGCCCGCATCAAGCGGGCCTTTTTCGTTACACCGTAGCCCGGGTAAGGCCAACGGCCGCACCCGGGATCGCCGCGAGGGAATACATGACAACCCCGGGTGCGCTGTGCTTACCCGGGCTACGGGATGACTCCATAGATTGAAATTCAGCCTAGCTGCGCAGCCGAACGCCACCCACGATTGTCGGCCGGGAACGTCGCTCACTCAGCGATACAACATTGTTTCCGGAGCCAAGCAATGATGGGTCAGGCAGGGCGCCTACTGCCGCGTCACCAACAAATGCATCCATGAACTCATTGAGCACTGGGGCTCGAACGTCTAACGCATGGCAATAGCGCTCAAACGACATGCCGCTATGGGCAAAACCCACACGCACCGCTTGCGGAAAGAGCTCCGGCGCTTCTTTGGCAATCATTTGGTCTTCGTGCTCAACACGTGCCTCACCACCACGGTTCAATCGGATCACACCGGTGCGGTATTGGTCCTCTGTGATCAATGCTAGCTGCTTAGCACGATAGAGCAATGCCGCCTTTGAGACGCGCCAACGTAGCTTCATTTCAGACAGCCCACGCCAGTTCAAGTGCTTGCCACGCATACGTGGAAACTCCTTCGCGAAGCTACTGCGCGGCAAGAGCAAAGCGCCGGCGAACCGATTGGCTTCACCCTCGGTCTTGCGATCACCTGTGGCCACGCCAACATGCATGACCAAGTGACCAAGCTCATGCGCGACATCGAATCGCAATCGGCATGCAGAAGCTTCCTGCGCATTGAGGACGATGATCGGGCGCAGAGCGCTGATGGAGTAAGCATCCACTTCTCGGGACACGCCCCTGAAGCTAGTGACCACCACGCCGACGTTCTCCGCAAGTCGAACAGCATTCTGGATCGGACCCAGCCCGAGGCCCCATTGCCGACGGCACGCTTCAGCGGCCTGCTCTATGTCACCTAACGACCGAACCTCGAACTGCGGAATCGATGCACATGGCATTTCGATCTGCGCTTCTACGCCGGCCACCAAGCGGCGCAGCACCTCCCCCTTGGCTAGCGCAACATGCTTAATCGCGGCTCGCGTGGTGAAATGCTTGCGGAAATGACACTGCTCTTCCGTGATCGAGGCGGACACCTGACGATAAAAAAACACAGGATAGACCTGTGTTAGTTCGGCAATCGCGTCCACCACTGTCTCGGGAGGCGCGATCTGTTCGGTTTCGATCTTATGTACATACTGGCGCGTTTTGCCCAGGTGGGTCGCAACGTCCTCCAAGGTGAGACCGTGGAAGAGTCGCGCTAGCCGGATGTTCGCGCCGATAACGGCGGTTGACATGGCTCAGTCCTGACTCTCGTCATCGCCCGACGCCTTGTCCTGCGATGGCTGTTGTGTACGGGGACGCACCTGCACAGGCTGCATGGGCACTTCAGGCGGCAACGAGGGATCGACGCTGACCAGCACAGGAGCACTACGAGAATGCTGCCAGCGAAATACTTCATTCCAACCCGCGTCGTAGCCGATGAAATACGCCTCGACGTCCTCGTCGGCCGAATCGGGCTTGTCAACGACAAATCGAAACGTGACCGGTTCGCTCTCCTCCATTGCGAAGAGCTGATCGCTGGCATTACGACGGAAGTAACCCGGCTTCTTCGGGCAAGTTACGTCATCGGCAAAAAACCGACAGGGCACACCTCCGATCTCAAAGGTCACATCCATGCCGGCGTGAGTGAGTTTCAGCCACTCGTGTGCGCCGCTCTGACACAAATGAATCACCGCGTTGCGCCGACGCCCAAAAGTTGTTGCCCCTCGCGTGTAAGCGTCGTCCAACGGCGACGTCAGCTCCAGCTCCGTATCGAACAAGACATCAAGCAAACACTCGGAAATGACGCTCAACCGTGCGTCGGTTAGTGCGGGATGAAAGTCGGTCGGATGCGCCATGCGCGGGGGCCTCTTTGTGCATTTAGGGCGGGTTGTCAACCGCGATCATTATGCGAAATTTTGGAGTTGTCAACTGCTTTTTTCGCCCCACTGTCTCGCAAGGAGCATCGAACCACGCCAAACCCCGAAACCCGACGCCGAGGCCAAAAAGCGATGGGTATCGCTTCGCTCAACCCATCCTACGGCCTCCCTGCAGGCGAAAAAAAACCGCGCCCGGAGGCGCGGTTCACTGAAGTCCCAGGGGAGTGGGTCTGTCAGAGGTTGAAGTCCAGACGCACCTTGCCGCGGCCGCCGCCGGGGGCGAACTCCCACTGCTTGACGGCGCGCACGGCGGACTGCTCGAAGGTGCGTGCGGGCTTGGCGTTGAGGACCGATACGGTTTCGACCTTGCCGCCGGCGTTGACGGTGAACTCGACCTCGACGAAGCCGGTGGTGCCGGCGCGGGCGGCTTCGGGCGGGTACTGGGGTTCGACGCGCTTGGTCGGCTTGAGGTTGGCATGGGCCGGCAGCGCGCACGCCAGGGCCAGCAGCGCGGCAACGATCGCGGGATGTCGGGACATGGGCGGCTCCTGGAGGAACAAGCGTGGGACGGGACTGAAGGCCAGTGCCTTGCCTCCCCGGCAACGGCCGCGCGTCCGGATCCTTGAGCCCGGCGCCGGCCGCGGGGGCGGCGGATCGCCGGTTATGCGCCCGCGGTCACACTTCAGCCGGGTTTGCTCGCGTGGCACCGCGCCTTGGATAGCCGCATGCCTGGAGGTCGGAGGTCGGCGCGTCGCGGAATCACCCCGGCTTCACTAAAGATTTTGCAGCCGCGGCCGATTCCCGGTGTGTCGACCCAGTCCGGGTCCACCACCCTGCCGAGGCTGCACCATGTCCAACCCCCTTTCCTCGAACGTTCTGGACCGCGCGCTGGCGCCGTCGACGCGATTGATGTCGCGCCTGCGCTTCGGCCAGAAGGCGCTGGTGATCGGCGCCGCGTTCATGCTGACCTGCGCGGTGCTGGCCGGCATCATCCTGGCGCGCGCCAATTCCGAGATCCGGGATGCACGCATGCAGCTGACCGCCAACGAGGGCGTGACGCAGCTGCACGCGGCGATGCTGGCGATGCAGGCGCACCGCCAGATCATCACGCGCCAGGCGTCCAAGGACGCGGTGTCGCCGGCCGACCAGGCCACCGCGGCCGGGCAGGCCACCGCGGCGCTGGGCGAGTTCGCGCGCTGGCAGGCCGAGGTCATCCCGGAGGCCGACCTGGCGCAGGCGCTGCAGGCCACGCAGGCGGCCTGGAGCAAGGCATCGGCCGCCAACGATGACCTGGTGGCGCATACCGAGCTGCACAACGACGCGCTGTTCCACGTGCGTGGCCTGATGCGCGAGGTGTCCGAGTACACCGGCCTGACGCAGGCCGACGACCCGGCGGTGTTCTACACCGGCCGCGCGTCCACCGAGTGGCTGCCCTCCCTGGCCGAATACACCACCCAGCAGGGCGCGGTGGCGATCCGCGTGCTGGGCGAAGGCTCGATCTGGGTCGAGGACCGCACCGGGCTGGCGATCTCCAGGAACATGCAGCAGTTCGTGCGCAGCCGCATCGAACTGGAGCTGGCCAATGCCGAGGCCGCGCACCCGGCGCTGAAGGACTCGCTGGGCGTGACCGTGCGCCGCGCGCTGGAGGCGATGGACACGCAGAACACCGTGGTCCAGGCGCAGATCCTGGACGCGGACATGATGGACATGCCGGTGGCGGCGATCGCCGCGCGCGAGAACGCCACGCGCCTGGCGATGGCGGCCGCGCTGCGCGGCTCGCAGGTAGCGCTGGACGAGGCGGCGGAATCCGAGATCGCCTCGCTGGAGGCCGCCCGCGCCTCCACCATGCTGCTGTGCCTGCTGGTGCTGCTGCTTTCGGCCTACCTGTTCCTGGGCTTCAGCCGCAGCACGCGCGCTTCGCTGCGCGAGATCCAGACCGCCGCCGAGTCGCTGGCGGTGGGCCAGTTCCCGGAGGCGGTCAAGGTGGACAGCCGCGACGAGCTGCGCGTGATCGCCGACAGCATGGAGCAGGCGGTGGGCAGCCTGCGCGGCTTCTCCGATGCGCAGAAGCGCGTGTACGAGGCCCACTTGGCCGGCAACGTCGACGAGCGGCTGGACGCCGAGGCATTCCCCGGTTCCTTCGGCGTCATGGCCGACGAGATCAACACGCTGGTGACCTCGCACATCGACCTGCAGACGCGCGTCATCGAGCTGGTCGACGCCTACGGCCGCGGCGACCTGTCGCAGGACATCGAGCGCCTGCCGGGCCAGAAGGCCCGCATCACCGAGGCCGTGGACGCGGTCAAGTCGCGGATGCTGGACGTCAACGGCGAGATCAAGCGGCTGGTGGACGCGGCGGTGGAAGGCGACTTCAGCCAGCGCGGCGATGCGACGCGCTTCGAGTTCGTCTACCGCGACATGGTCGAGGGCCTGAACGCGCTGATGGACAGCGCCGACCGCGGCATCGGCGAGATCGGCGCCCTGCTGCGTGCGGTGGCCGATGGCGACCTCACGCAGGAAGTCGATGCCGGCCTGCCGGGCCAGTTCGGCGAACTGGCGGCCAACGCCAACGGCACCGTGCGCCAGCTGGCGACGGTGGTCGGGCAGATCCGCCAGGGCAGCGATGCGATCAACGCCGCGGCCGGCGAGATCGCCTCGGGCAACAACGACCTGTCGCAGCGCACCGAGCAGCAGGCCGCCTCGCTCGAGGAAACCGCCTCCTCGATGGAGGAGCTGACCTCCACCGTGCGCCAGAACGCCGACAACGCTCGCCAGGCCAACCAGCTGGCGATCGGCGCGGCCGACGTCGCCGAACAGGGCGGCCAGGTGGTGGGCAAGGTCGTGCAGACGATGACCGCGATCAATGAGTCCTCGCGCAAGATCGACGACATCATCGGCGTGATCGACGGCATCGCGTTCCAGACCAACATCCTGGCGCTCAACGCCGCGGTGGAAGCCGCGCGTGCCGGCGAGCAGGGCCGCGGCTTCGCGGTGGTCGCCGCCGAGGTGCGCTCGCTGGCGCAGCGCTCGGCCAACGCCGCCAAGGAGATCAAGCAGCTGATCACCGACTCGGTGGACCGGGTCGACGACGGCACGCGCCTGGTCGACCAGGCCGGCAAGACGATGGGCGAGATCGTGACCAGCGTGAAGCGCGTCAGCGACATCATCGCCGACATCAGCGCCGCCTCGCAGGAGCAGACCACCGGCATCGAGCAGATCAACCAGGCGATCCTGCAGATGGACGAGGGCACGCAGCAGAACGCCGCGCTGGTCGAGGAAGCCTCGGCCGCCGCGCGCAGCATGGAGCAGCAGTCCGAGCAGCTGGCGCAGATGGTGGCGGCGTTCCACCTGGCGGGCCACGAGGATGGCGAGGCCAAGGCCGCGCCGCGCCCCGCCGGAAAGATCGAGGTCGCCCATGGCCACCACGGCGCGCGCCACGCGCGCACGCCAGCCGCGCCCAAGCCGCGCCCGCCGGCCCGCAAGCGCGGCGCCAACGGCGGTGGCAACGAGCAGCACTGGCAGGAGTTCTGAGGCGTGCCGCACCCCGCGTGCGGAGGGTGGGGTCACGGCGCGGGGGTGCCGTGGCCCCGCCCGTTTTCAGCCGCCACTGACGCCCCCCTCCCCCGCTCGGCCCTTCCACCGTGTGCGGCGCCCTGCGCCCCCTCCGGTGACCGACGGTCCCGATGACCGGAACCCGATGACCCCCGACGACCTGCCCCCTGACGTCGACGATGCGCCCGCCAGCAATGCCGCCGGCGGCGCGGAATTCGACGACCTGATCGCGCTGGCCGCCGACCTGCCCGGCGTGCACGGCGCGGGCATCGCCGTGGGTCGCGGCCGGCGTGCGCGGTGGATCGCCGAACGGTGCATGCCGGAGGCGACGACGATGGAGGCGCTCTTCGCGTCCGCCGATCGCAATGCCGGCGCGCTGCACGTCCAAACCTGCGATGCCGCCGCGGTTGCACCTCGGCTGGAAGCCATGGCGGCCATCGCCCTGTCCGACCACACCGGCCAGCCGCTGGGCACGCTGTGCGTGGCCCACGACACGCTGCCCACGCCGGATGCGCTGGAACGCGGCCTGCGCCGGCTGGCCAGGCTCGCCACGCGCCTGCTGGAGCGCCACCAGCTGCAGCGCCGCAACCGCATCGCCTCGCAGATCATGCAGGCCGACTTCAGCGCCGTGGTGGTGACCGACGACGACGGCCGCATCGCCTTCGCCAATCGCGCCGCGCAGCGGATGTTCGGCCGTGGCGCGCGCGCGATGCGCGGCATGCCGCTGGAGGTGCTGTTCCCGTCGCACCTGCAGCCCGACCCGGCTATGGCCACGCGATTCCTGCAGTCGCACGCCGATGCGGCCGCGACCGACGCCGTGCACCTGCGCGTGCCTGGCGACGGCGACACCCTGCGCACGCTGGAGGCGGCGCGCTGCAGCTGGCGCCTGGCCCGTGGCCAGGGCATCGCGCTGATCCTGCGCGACATCACCGACCGGCTGCAGCAGGAAGACCGCCTGCGGCGCATCGCCCTGTTCGACCCGCTGTCGGGCCTGCCCAACCGCAATGGCCTCAACGAGGCGCTGGAGCGGCTGCAGGCCGGCGGCGAATCGCGCATCGGCCTGGCGCTGGTGGACCTGGACCACTTCAAGGCGATCAACGACACCCTGGGCCACGCCATCGGCGACCGCGTGCTGCGCCGCGCCGGCGCGCGCCTGCGGCGTGCCCTGCCCGCCGGCGCGATTGCCGCGCGGCTGGGCGGCGACGAGTTCGCGCTCGCTTTCGTCGGGCTGGACGTCGAGCAGGCCGGCGTCGCGCTGGCGCGCGCGCTGGATGCACTGTCACGCCCGTTGCTGCTGGACGGCCACCACGTGCATCTGGAAGCCAGCGCCGGCCTGGCGATGAGCCGCCGCGACCACGCCGACGAAGCCCTGCACGACCTGCTCGCACGCGCCGACCTGGCGCTCTACAAGGCCAAGGGCGATGGGCATCGCCAGGTGGCCGTGTTCGAGCCGGCCATGCGCGAGGAGGTCGTCGCCCGCCGGCAGTTGGACCTGGAACTGCGCCAGGCCTGCGCGCGCGGCGAGTTCGAGCTGCATTACCAGCCGCAGGTCGACCTCTCGACCGGTCGCATCATCGGCGCCGAGGCGCTGCTGCGCTGGCGCCATCCGCGCCGCGGGCTGCTGGTCCCGGCCGATTTCATCGACGCACTGGCCGCCAGCCCGGCTGCCGCCGAGGTCGGCGGCTGGATCCTGCGGCAGGCGTGCACCGACGCCGCGCGCTGGCCGCAGGTGGACGGCCGCGATGTCGCCATCAGCATCAACCTGTTCCCGGTGCAGGTGAACGACGGCCGCCTGCAGGCCGAGGTGGACCGGGCACTGGCCGACAGCGGGTTGCCGGCGCACCGGCTGGAACTGGAGATCACCGAGTCCATCGCGCTGCGCCCCGACGACCACGCGGCGCTGGCGCTGGCGGCATTACGCGAGCGCGGGATCGGCCTGGCGTTCGACGACTTCGGCACCGGCTTCGCGTCACTGTCGCTGCTGCAGCGCTTTCCGATCGACCGCGTCAAGATCGACCGCTCGTTCGTGCGCGACATGCTGGCCAACCGCGACGATGCGGCGATCGTGCGATCGATCGTGCTGATCTCGCGCAACCTCGACCTGCGCGTGGTCGCCGAGGGCGTGGAGCACGACGACCAGGCGCAGTTGCTGCGCGGACTGGGCTGCCATGGCGCGCAGGGCTTCCTGTATGCGCCGGCGCTGGATGCGGCCGCGTTCGACCTGTGGCTGGCACGCCATTTCCGCAACCCGGCCGACGCGCCCATCGCCTCTGTTGAGGGCACGCTGCCCGGAGCGCAGGTGCACGACCATGGCTGACGGCCGCGCGCCCCGTCCCACGACGACGAAGGATGCGCGCGAAGACCGCGACTTCGAGTTCACCGAGCGCGATTTCCGCCGCATCTCGCGGCTGATCCACGCGCGCGCGGGCATCCACCTGAGCGACCACAAGCGCGACATGGTGTACGGGCGTCTCGCGCGCCGGCTTCGCGTGCACGGCCATGCGCGGTTCTGCGATTACCTGGACGCGCTGGAGGCCGACGACGGGCCGGAATGGCAGGACTTCGTCAACGCGCTGACGACCAACCTGACCTCGTTCTTCCGCGAGGCCTACCACTTCGACATGCTGGTGGAGCACCTGCGCGCGGCCGGACCGGGGCCGCACACCATCTGGTGCTGCGCCGCCTCCACCGGCGAGGAGCCCTACTCGATCGCGATCGCCGCGTGCGAGGCATTCGGCACCGACACCCCGCCGGTGCGCATCCTGGCGACCGACATCGACACCGCCGTGCTGGAAACGGCGCGCGAGGGCGTCTACCCACTCGAGCGCATCGCCCTGCTGTCGCCGGAGCGCAAGCGCGCCTTCTTCCTGCGAGGCAGCGGCCCCAATGCCGACCTGTGCCGGGTACGCCCGGCGCTGCAGCAGCTGGTGACCTTCCGCCCGCTCAACCTGCTGGGCGACGGCTACGGCCTGCGCGGCGGGTTCACCGCGGTGTTCTGCCGCAACGTGATGATCTATTTCGACAAGCCGACCCAGTACCGCGTGCTGCAGCGGATCGTGCCGCTGATGGCACCCGGCGGGGTGCTGTTCGCCGGGCACTCGGAAAGCTTCACCCACGCCCACGACATCGTCGAGCCGTGCGGGCGCACCAGCTACCGCGCCGTGGGCGGCGCGCGCGGAGGCCGGTCGTGAACGCGGTGGCCCGCAGCGTGCGCCGTGCGTTGCCGTCGGTGCCGGCGGAGCCCACGACCTATTACGACAGCGCCATCGAAAGCGAGGCGATCAAACTGCTGCCGGCCTGACTACGTGGTCACCGACCGTCCGGTGGCGCTGGTCACGTTGCTGGGTTCGTGCGTCGCGGCCTGCCTGTATGACCCGACCATGGCCGTGGGCGGCATGAACCACTTCATGCTGCCCGATGGCGGCGGGCCGACGGCGACGCGCAAGCCGGCAACGGTGGCGACACGGAGTGCCGCTATGGCATGCATGCAATGGAGCTGCTGATCAACGACCTGCTCAAGCGCGGCGCGCGACGCCAGCGCCTGCTGGCCAAGGTGTTCGGCGGCGGCAACGTGCTGAGCGGCTTCCAGACCGATCCGATCGGCACGCGCAACGCGCGCTTCGTGCTGGAGTACCTGCGCGCCGAACGCATCCCGGTACTGGCCGAGGACCTGGGCGACATCCACCCGCGCAAGGTGTGCTTCTTCGCCGCAGACCGGCCGCGCGCTGGTGCGCCGCCTGCCGGCCACGCGCGAGGCGGAGATCGCCAAGCTCGAGCGCGCGCTACTACGGCCAGCTCACGCAGGCGCCCGTCGCCGGCAGCGTGGAGTTGTTCTGATGGCCGCGGTGACCCCCGCCGCGCCAGGCGGCGCCGCGTCGCGCGCACCGTGTCCGTGCGACCCGTGCGCGTGCTCGTGGTCGATGACTCCGCGCTGATCCGCAAGCTGCTGGGCGAACTGCTGTCGCAGGACCCGGGCATCGTCGTGGTCGGCACCGCGTCCGACCCGTTCATCGCGCGCGAGAAGATCAAGCAGCTCAACCCCGACGTGCTGACGCTGGACGTCGAGATGCCGCGCATGGACGGGCTGACGTTCCTGCAGAACCTGATGCGGCTGCGTCCGATGCCGGTAGTGATGGTGTCCTCGCTCACCGAACGCGGCGCGCAGGTGACGCTGGATGCGCTGGCGCTGGGCGCAGTGGACTTCGTCGCCAAGCCCCGGCTGGACATCGCCCGCGGGCTGCGCGATTACGCGCAACTGCTGGCGGAAAAAGTGAAACTCGCAGCGCGGGCGCGCGTCACCGCGATGAGCCCGATGCCGCAGGACCCGCGCGACAGCGCGGCGCCGCGCGCCATTGCCTATCGCACCACCGACCGGTTGCTCGCCATCGGCGCATCCGCCGGCGGCACCGAGGCGATCCGCCACGTGCTGGCGTCGATGCCGGCCGACGCGCCGGCCACGGTGATCAGCCAGCACATCCCGGCCGCGTTCAGCACCGCGTTCGCCGAGCGCCTGCGACCGGCACAGCCGCATGACGGTCATCGAAGCGACCGCCGACCAGCCGCTGCTGCCGGGCCACGCCTACGTCGCGCCCGGCGGCCGCCACCTGCGCGTGTACCGCAGCGGCGCGCGCTGGCACTGCCGGCTGGGCGACGACGATCCGGTGCGCGGCCACCGGCCCAGCGTGGACGTGATGTTCGAATCGCTTGCCCGCTGCGCCGGCGCCAACGTCAGCGCCGCCCTGCTCACCGGCATGGGTGACGACGGTGCGCGCGGGCTGCTCGCCCTGCGCCAGGCCGGCGCACTGACGCTGGCCCAGGACCAGGAGACCAGCGTGATCTGGGGCATGCCGGGGGCCGCGGTTGCGATGGGGGCCGCGCAATCGGTGGTGCCGCTGTCGGACGTGGCGGAGCGGTTGCTGGCCGGGGCCGGCGAGTAACGCGCCTGTCCGCGCCCCGGTCGCCGCGCGACTGTAGGGCCTTCTCGGACCCTGGTTCCGTCATCCCGGCGAAGGCGGGCTCGCGCTTTACTTCGGCGGAGCCGAACACCCAGTGACGTTGCCTGTGACCGCAAGGCCAGGTCGCTGGATCCCCGCCTTCGCGGGGATGACGGCGAAATTGGAGCGTCGACGGCGTTCGCTTGTCGGTGGAGTTGCACCACGAACACGCGCACCCGCCCGCGCCAAACCGCGACAGCCATCGCATCTGTTCACGAAGCAATGTCTAAAGCACGGCCCCGCGGTGCCGTTATCACCCATGAAGTCCCCGACGAGAACTGCGATGGACCCCCGCGTACTGATCCACCTGGCAGCGCCGCTCGCGCTCACCCTGATCCTCACCATCGCCGAGATCCTGGGCTGGCCGCTGGCCGTGCGCCTGGGCACGCTGGCCGCGATGACCCTGGCCTGGCTCGCCTTTGCATGGAGCGCCTACCGCCCCGCGGCCGCCAACGCCCTGTCACGCGAACAGACGCGTCTGCTCGACGAGCTGCGCAGCTTCGTCGGCTCGGAGGTCAACGGTTCGCGCCAGGAGATCGAACGCACCCGCGAGCTGATCCGCGAGTCGGTCGCCAAGCTCGGCACCAGCTTCGACGCGGTCAACCGCAAGTCGCGCCAGCAGGGTGAAGTGGTGGCCCGCATCATCGACCGCACCGGCGACGACGGCGGCGGCGTGGACGTGCAGCAGTTCGCGCTGCAGGCCAGCCAGAAGATGGAGCAGCTGGTGGAGGCGCTGGAGGCCGTCGCCGGCCAGAGCGGCACCACCGTGACCCACATCGACGCGATGGCCGAGCACCTGGACGGCATCTTCGCGCTGCTGGAGGACGTCAAGTCGATCGCCGACCAGACCAACCTGCTCGCGCTCAACGCCGCCATCGAGGCCGCGCGTGCCGGCGAGGCCGGGCCGTGGCTTCGCGGTGGTCGCCGACGAGGTGCGCAACCTCTCGGAGCGCTCGACCGCCTTCAACGAACAGATCCGCAAGCTGGCGCATTCAGCTCGAAGGAATCCATCGCCAAGGTGCGCGACACCGTCACCACGCATGGCCTCGCGCGACCTGGACCGTTCACGCGGTGCCCGCGTCGAAGCCGCCGCCATGCTCGAGCGCGTGGACGGCATCAACCGCGCGCTCTGGGCAACGGCATGCGCGAGATCGCCGAGTGCGGCCGCGCCATCGACGGCTCCGTCGCCGAGGCCGTGCGCTCGCTGCAGTTCGAGGACATCGCCACCCAGGCGCTGGGCGCGGCCAACCTGCACCTGGAGCGCCTGAGCGCGATCAACCGGAAGCGACCGCCCTGCAGGACCTGCTGCACCGCACGCCATCACGATTCCGAGGTCAAGCAGGCGCTGGGCAAGCTGGTGCAGCGCATCGGCCAGATGCGCAGCGAGTGGGAGCGCCCGCCGCACAAGCCGGTGATGCAGCAGTCGATGGACGCCGGCAGCGTCGAGCTCTTCTGACGCCTCCTGAGCGGTTCAGCTTTTGAAACGACGCCGGTCCATCGACCGGCGTCACTTTTTGCGCGGCTGACGTGGACCCTTCACCGTCCCCGCGGCAAACTGGCCGCATGACTTCCCGCGTGGCCGACACCGAATCCCGCGCACCCGATGCGCGGTCCGCGCCGTTCCTTGTGGTCGCGATGCTGAGCGTGGTGGCGCTGTGCTTCGCCTGGCAGGCGCTGGCGGCACCGGTCCTTCAGGCGTCCCTGCCTGTGGCCGCGTTCTGGACGGCCCAGCTGTTCGCCCTGCTGGTGGCTACGGCCACGGCGGTCGCGTTCGCGCGGCACGCCGCCCGCGCGACCGGTGCCGCGGGCCTGATCGATGCGAACGAATGCGAGCGCCAGTTGCGCATGCTGGCCGAAGGCCTTCCGCTGGGCGTGCTGCTGGTCGACGGGGCGCGCGTGCGCCACGCCAACCCGCTGGCACTCGCCCAGCTGGGCCACGTCGGTCATGTCGGCCGCGACGGGTTCGATGCGCGCGCGTTGTTCGACGACGACGCCACCGCACGCGCCGCGCTCCACGCCGACACGCCGTTCGATGCCTGCGTCCAGCTGCGCCGCGCCGACGGCACGGTGCTGCGCGCGCAGGTCAGCGCCAGCACGATCGCGTTGGGCCGGGCGCGGCACCGCGTCGTGCTGCTGGCCGACCTCACCGAGGGCGACCGGCTGGCAGCGGACCTGGCGCGCCAGCGCGGCGAGCTGCAGGCGATGGGTCACCGGCTGATGACGGTGCAGGAGGACGAGCGGCGCTCGCTGTCGCGCGAGCTGCACGACGACATCGGCCAGTCGATCACCGCCATCAAGATGTGCGCGATGGCGCTGGCGGACGAGGACGAGGCGCGACGGCTGGAGACGATCGACGAGATCACCGGCATCGCCGACGACACGGTGGGCAAGCTGCGCAACCTGTCGCTGCTGCTGCGCCCGCCGCAACTGGACGCGCTGGGGCTGGAGGCGGCCCTGCGCTGGCAGGCGGGCACGATGTTCCGCAACGGCCGGCCCCGTGTGGAGCTGGACCTGGACCGGCTGGAGACCCGCCCGGCGCACGACGTCGAACAGGCCTGCTTCCGCATCGCCCAGGAAGCCATGACCAATGCGCTGCGCCATGCCGATGCCGGCACGGTGACGCTGCGCCTGCGCAACGGCGACGGCACCCTGAAGCTGGACATCCAGGACGACGGCCGCGGCTTCGACCCGCTTGCCGCGCGCGGGCTGGGTCTGGTCACCATGCGCGAGCGCGCCCAGCAACTGGGCGGCGATGTCTGGATCGAACCCGCCCCGCAAGGCGGCACGCGCGTGCGGGCGCGGCTGCCGCTGCGCACTACCGCTGGCGACAGTGCACCGGTGGGCGATCACTACTGATCGCCTCGGCCTTCATGCCCGAGACGCCAACAGCCCGCCTTGTCCGGGATGACTCACGGATGCGGGGGCAACATTCCCGCGACGACGGGCTCTTGCTTCGTTTCGGCTGAGCCGAAGTAAAGCGCGAGCCCGCCTTCGCGGGAATGACAGGCAAAGGCAGGTTATTCGAGGTGTGCTGACGTCGCGCCTGCAGCGGGATACACCGGATCCGGGCTGATCCGGTCAGCCCGTCATTCCTGCCGCAGGCGCCACGCCGCGAGCAGCACCGCCGTGGCCGCGGCGACGTTGAGGCTTTCCACCGCGCCGCTGCCGGGGATCGACAGCGCGCATGTCGCAGTCATCGGCCAGCGCGCGGTCCATGCCCTCGCCTTCCGCGCCCATCACGTAGACCAGGCGTTGCGGCAGTGCGCACGCGAACACGTCCTCACCGCCGTGCACCAGCGTGGCGGCCGTGGCGAAGCCGGCGCCGCGCAGGTGCCGCCAGCGCGTCGTACGACGGCCCCAGCCGCACCAGCGGCACCGCCTCGGCGCCGCCCTCGGCGACGCGCGCGGCCGCGCCCGATAGTGTCCAGGCGCGCGTGCTCGGGCAGCAGGATGGCCGCCACGCCGAAGTGCGCGGCCGAGCGCAGGATCGCGCCGAAGTTGTGCGGATTGCCGACCCCGTCCAGCCAGATCGCCAGCTGCGGGCCCGACGGCAGCGCCGCCAGCCACGCCTGCAGCCCGGGCATCGGCGCACGCAGCACGTCGGCGACCACGCCTTCGTGGTGCGTGGCTGGCCGCCAGCTTCTGCAGGTCGGCGTCCTCGACGATGCGGTAGCCGACGCGGTGCGCCGCGCACCAGGCCAGCAGCGGCTTGAGGTCGGCCACGCGCGCCTGCGTCAGGTAGAGCTTGCGGACCGCATCGGGCCGACGCGCGATGCACCGCGCGCACCGCATTGAGGCCGTAGATGCGGACCTCGCGGGGGCCGTCGCCGCGCGGCGGTGCTGGCGGCGCCAGCGGGTGTCCGGACGCCGCCGTCGGAGGCACAGCGGAGCGCGCCGGAGTCCGGTCCGGAGGACGACCCGAGCTATCAGAGCGGTCAGAACGGTCCGGACGGCCGGAACGGTCCGGGCCGCCAGTGCGGCCCGAGCGGTCCCAGGGATTGCGCGGTGCGCTCATGCCGGCCTCATCACGCGCGTCCGGACGGCGGCGGCGGTGGCGCGGCGACCTCGCCGCTGTCGATGCGGCGCTGCCAGAACGTGGCGTTGCGGATGCCCAGCGCCTCGGGCTCGAACACCGGATCCAGCCCGGCCTTCTTCTGCCGCTCGTAGTCGCGCAGCGCCAGGAACGCCGGCTTCTGCAGGATGAGGATGGCGATCGATGTTGAGCCACGCCATCAGGCCCACGCCGATGTCGCCCAGCGCCCCATGCCAGCGACGCGCTGCGGATCGCGCCGTATGCCACCGCGGCCATGATGCGCGATGCGCAGCGCCAGCGTCAGCCACGGCCGGTGCACCTTGCGGTTGATGTAGGCGATGTTGGTCTCGGCCATGTAGTAGTAGGCGACGATGGTGGTGAAGGCGAAGAACAGCAGCGCCACCGCCACGAAGCCGCGCGCCGAAGCCCGGCAGCACGCGACTCCACCGCCGCCTGCGCGAAGCCCGGGCCCGGCCGCGATGCCGGGCAGGCCGTTGACGATCAGTCGCCCCGTCCGGCGCCCTGCACGTTGTACATGCCGGTCGACAGGATCAGGAACGCGGTGGCCGAGCACACCAGCAGCGTGTCGACGTAGACCGAGAACGCCTGCACGTAGCCCTGCTTGGCCGGGTGCGACGACCTCGGCGGCCGCGGCCGCGTGCGGGCCGGTGCCCTGTCCGGCCTCGTTGGAGTAGATGCCGCGCTTGACGCCCCACTGCGATCGCCAGGCCCGAGCACCGCGCCGAAGCCGGCCTCCAAGCCGAAGGCGCTGCGGAAGATCAGCGCGAACATCGCCGGCAGCACGCTCGACGTTGAGCGCCAGGATGCCCAGGGCGATCAGGATGTAGGCCAGCGCCATGAACGGCACCACGACCTGCGGCGAAGTGCGCGATGCGCTTGACGCCGCCGAAGATGATCACGCCCAGCGCCACCACGACGCCCAGCGGCCGGTGATCCGCCGGGTCGATGCCGCAGGCGGTCGTTCATGCGCTGCGGCGATGCAGTTGGCCTGCACGCCCGGCAGCAGCAGCCCGGTGGCGATGATGGTCACCAGCGCGAAGATCCACGCGTACCAGCGCAGGCCCATGGCCTTCTCGATGTAGTACGCCGGGCCGCCGCGGTACTGGCCGTTGTCGTCCTTCTCCTTGTAGATCTGCGCCAGCGTCGATTCGACGTACGCGGTGGACGCGCCGAGGAACGCCACCACCCACATCCAGAAGACCGCGCCCGGGCCGCCGAAGGCGATGGCGGTGGCGACGCCGGCGATGTTGCCGGTGCCCACGCGCCCGGACAGCGACATCGCCAGGGCCTGGAACGAGGACACGCCGGCGCTCGGAGGCTTTGCCACTGAAGGTCAGCCGGACCATCTCGCCGAACCCGCGCACCTGCAGGAAGCGGGTGCGGATGGAGAAGTACAGGCCGGCGCCCAGGCACAGGTAGATCAGTGCGGGGCTCCAGATGATGGCGTTGAGCGCGTTGACGAGGGCTTCCACGTGTCGATGTTCCCCATGCAGGTGCGGATCGGCTGCACGCACCATCGGTGCGCACGCAAGCGGCCACGATACCTGCAATCGGCGTGGGCGACGACGCGGGGATTCAGAACAACCCCGGGTGCGCTAACGCTTACCCGGGCTACACGGCTACATCAGTGCACGCGCATCACGCCAGGCCGCCTGCGTCGGACGTCTCCGCCTCCAGCCTCTCCAGTTCCTGCGCCACCGCTTCGGGCGAGCGCGTGAACGGCGCCAGCAGCATGTAGAACGCCGGCACCACGAACAGCGACAGCAGCGTCGAGAACGCCACGCCGAAGATCACCACCACGCCGATGGTGGCGCGGCTGGCCGAACCCGGGCCCGCCGGCGAGCACCAGCGGCACCGCGCCGATGACCGTGGCGATCGAGGTCATCAGGATCGGGCGCAGGCGCACGCGCGGACGCTTCGACGATCGCCTCGCGGATCGCTCCGGCCCTCGTCGCGCAGCTGGTTGGCGAACTCGACGATCAGGATGCCGTTCTTCGCCGCCAGGCCGACCAGCATCACGATGCCGATCTGGCTGAACAGGTTGAGCGTGCCGCCGGTCACCGCCAGGCCGATCAGCGCGCCGAGCACGCCCAGCGGCACGGTCAGCATGATCACCAGCGGATGGATGAAGCTCTCGAACTGCGCGGCCAGCACCAGGTACACGACCAGCAGCGCCAGGGCGAAGGTGAGCAGCACCGCGCCGCCGGCGCTGCTGGTACTCGCGCGACTCGCCCTTCCAGTCGACCTGCGCGTAGTCCGGCAGTTCCTCGCGCACCACCTGCTCGCAGGAACGCGAGCGCCTCGCCCAGCGTGTAGCCCGGCGCCAGGCCGGCGCTGATGGTGATCGCGCGCAGGCGGTTGAAGCGGTTGAGGCTGCCGGGCTCGGCGATCTCGCTGCAGCGTCACCAGGTTGGACAGCGGCACCAGCGCGCCGCTGGCCGAACGCACCTCGATCGCCTGCAGGTCGGCCGGTGTCGGCGCGGCCTTCGCGGTCGGCCTGCAGCATCACGTCGTACTCCTCGCCGTTCCCGCACGAAGGTGGTGACGCGGCGGCAGCCCATCATCGTCTCCAGCGCGCGGCCGATGTCGGTCACCGACACGCCGAGGTCGGCGGCGCGCTGGCGGTCGATCTGCGACGCGCATCTGCGGCCGCGTTTCCTTGTAGTCGGAGTCCGACCGAGAACAGGCCCGGGTTGGCCTCCATGCGCGCCAGCATGCTGTCGCGCCACTGCGCGAGCTCGGCGTACTCCGGCCCGCCCAGCACGATCTGCAGCGGCTGGCCGCGGCTGCGGACCAGGCCGCCGCCCACCTGCGGCTGCGCGCGCACGCCGGTCAGCTGCGCCAGCTCGCCGCGCAGCGCGTCGGCGACCTCGCCGGTGCTGCTGCTCGCGCTCGTCCCAGTCCTTGCAGGAACACGATGACGTGGCCGGTGTGCATCTCCTCGCTGGCGCCGAAGCCGCCGGGCACGCGCGGGTTGGCGCGCTCGATCGGCTTGCCCTCGCCGCTGCTGGCCGCGAGGATCTGCTCGACCTGCTGCATCTGCTCGACGGTGTAGTCGAAGCCGGCGCCTTCCGGGCCCGTTGATCGACACGAAGAACGCGCCGCGGTCCTCCGGCGGGCGCCAGTTCGAGCGGCACGAACTTGAACAGCACCGCGCTCAGCACCACCGCTGCCAGCATCAACGCGCCGACCAGCCACGGCCGTGCCAGCGCTGGCACCGCAGCCCGCGCTGGTAGCGCTGGCTCAGGCCGACTCGAGCCGCCCATTGACCCAGCGGTGCACGCGGTTGGATTTCTCCTCGCTGTGCGGACGCACCAGCTTGGACGACATCATCGGCGTCAGCGTCAGCGCGACGAAGGCCGAGATCGCCACCGCGCCGGCCAGCGCCACCGACAGCTCGCGGAACAGGCGGCCGGTGTTGCCCTCCAGGAAGCCGACCGGCAGGAACACCGCGACCAGCACCGCGGTGGTGGCGATCACCGCGAAGGCGACCTGCTTGGTGCCGCGCGCGGCCGCGACCAGGCGCGGCTCGCCCAGGTCGGCGCGGCGCTGGATGTTCTCCAGCACCACGATCGCGTCGTCCACCACCAGGCCGATGCACAGCACCAGCGCCAGCAGGGTCAGCAGGTTGATCGAGAAGCCGAACGCGTACAGCGCGATGAACGCGGCGACCAGGCACACCGGCACCGTCACCGCCGGGATCAGCGCCGCGCGCAGGCTGCCCAGGAACAGCCAGATCACCAGCAGCACCAGCACGATCGCCTCGACCAGCGTCTCGTAGACGCGTTCGACCGCGGCGTCGATGAACACCGTGCTGTCGAAGGCGACGAAGATGTCGGTGCCGTCGGGCAGGGTCTTCTGGATCTCCTCGGCCTCGCCGCGCGCGCGGCGCGGGCGACGTCCAGGCTGTTGGCGGTGGAGGTCTTGACGATGCCCAGGCCGACGTTGGGCTCGCCGTTGCTGCGGAAGTAGGCGCGGCGCTCGGCCGAGGCCAGCTCGACCTGCGCCACGTCGCCCAGGCGCACCACGTAGCCGTCGCCGCCCTTGCGCGAGCGGCATCTGCGCGAAGTCCTCCGGCGTCTGGTAGCCGCGCGCCACGCGCAGGGTGAAGTCGCGGGCCGCCGATTCGATGCGGCCGGCCGGCAGCTCCACGTTCTCGGCGCGCAGCGCGGTCTCGACGTCGCCGACGGTGAGGCCGCGCGCGGCCATCGCCGCGCGGTCGAGCCAGACGCGCATCGCGTAGCGCTGCTGGCCGCCGATGCGCACCTGCGCCACGCCGTCGAGCGCCGACAGCCGGTCGACCACGTAGCGGTCGGCGTAGTCGGTCAGCTGCAGCGTGTCCATCGTGGTGCGAGCTCATGTTGAGCCAGATGATCGCGTCCGAGTCGCTCTCGACCTTCTCGATCTGCGGCGGGTCGGCCTCCTCCGGCATGCGGTCGGCGACGCGGCTGACCGCGTCGCGCACGTCGTTGGCGGCGGCCTCGATGTCGCGGCGCAGGTTGAACTCGATGCTGATCGACGAGCGCCCGTTGAGGCTGCGCGACTCGATGGTGTCGATGCCCTCGATGCCCGACAGCGCGTCCTCGAGCACCTGGGTGATGCGGGTCTCGACCACCGCCGCCGAGGCGCCGGGATAGCTCACGTCCACCGAGACGATCGGCGGGTCGATGGCCGGCAGTTCGCGCAGGGTCAGGCGCGTGAACGCCATCACGCCGAGCACGATCAGCAGCAGGCTCATCACCGTGGCGAACACCGGCCGCTTGATCGAGAGGTCGGAGAGCTTCATGGCGCTCAGCCGTCGTGGCCGTCGGCGCGGGACGGCCGCCGGCGGCGGGCTGCCGTGCGCCATCGACGACCTTGCTGCCCGGGCGCAGCTTGCCGGTGCCGTCGACGACGATGCGGTCGCCCGCCTTCAGCCCGTCGATGATCTCGACCAGGCCGTGCCGGCGCGCGCCGACCTCGCACGGTCGGCCTGCTCGACCCTGCCGTCGGCCTTGACGCGGTACACGAAGGTGTCGCGCTGCCGACCTGCACCACGCGCGATCTCCGGCACCAGCAGCGCCTGGCGCTCCGGGCGCGTCAGCACGCACCTCCACCAGCATGCCCGGCCGCAGCAGCGCGCTCGGGGTTGGCGAAGTCGCCGCGCACGGTGACCGCGCGCGTGGCCGGATCGACGCGCGCGTCGATGGTACTCACCAGTGCCGTCGAACCCGCGTCCCGGATAGGCCGCTGCTGCGCCCGTCAGCGGCTGGCCGTCGGCGAGCACCGGCCAGCTGTCGCTTCCGGCACCGGGAAGTCGACGTACACGCGCGCGATGTCGTCCAGCGTGGCGATCGCCGTGCCCGGCGTGACCAGCGCGCCCGGGCTGACCTGGCGCAGGCCCAGCACGCCGGCGAACGGCGCGCGGATCACGCGGTCGGCCGAGTTGCGCGCGGATCTGGGCGACGCGCGCGCGGGCGGCGTCGCGCGTGGCGCGCTGGGTATCGAGCGCGGCGCGCGCGATCAGCTGCTGCGATGGCCAGCTCGCTCTGGCGGCGGTAGAGCTGTCGGCCTCCTCGGCAGCCGCGGTCTCGGCCTCGCGCAGTGTGCGCCTGCTGCGCCTGCCCGCTCAGGGTGACCAGCGGCGCGCCGGCCGCGCACGCGCGTCGCCGCTTTCGAAATGCACGTGCTGCACGGTCTCGCTGACCTTGGCGGTGACCGTGACCGACTCGCGCGCTGTCACCGTGCCCAGCGCGCGCACGGTGTCGCTCCAGCCGCTGCATGCGCAGCCTGCTCGGTGGTCACGGGCACCGGCCGTTCGCACCGCCCCGGGCCGCGCCTGCGCTGCGTCGTTCTTGCCGCAGGCCGACAGGGCCAACAGGAGGACCAGGGCGCGAGGGCACCGGAACAGGAGCGGAGTCGCATGCGTCTCTGAATGGGGGAGTGCGGCGGGGGAGGCAAAACGTGAACGGTGAAGTGTAGCCAAGGCGGGTCTAACGCCCGCGTGGGCCAAAGGTTGACGACCGATCCGGCAAAGCAGCCGCTGGCGCCCGGATCCGCCTGCACGCCGTTGGTCTTGCAGGTACGGTGGGCCGGTCCCTGCGGTTTCAGGCAGGCCGGCGGCCGTCGGCGGGTCCTGATGCAGGGCCACGGCCACCGCACTCCCCATTCGACCCCACGCGAGCCCCGCCATGATCCACGACAGCATCCTCGACACCATCGGCCGCACCCCGATCGTGCGGCTGCACCGCATCGCGCCCGCGCACGTGACGCTGTACGCCAAGGTCGAATCGTTCAATCCCGGCGGCTCGGTCAAGGACCGCCTGGCGCTGGCGATCATCCTCGACGCCGAGGCCAAGGGCCTGCTCAAGCCCGGCGACACCGTCGTGGAAGCGACCTCCGGCAACACCGGCGTCGCGCTGGCGATGGTCGTGCGCGGCGCGCGGCTACAAGTTCGTGGCGACGATGGCCGAGACCTTCTCGATCGAGCGCCGCAAGCTGATGCGCGCCTACGGCGCCAAGGTGATCCTGACGCCCGGCGGCCGAGCGCGGCAGCGGCATGGTCCGCCGCGCGCGAGGAACTGGCCGACGCAGCACGGCTGGTTCCTCGCCCGCCAGTTCGACAACCCGGCCAACCCGCCTACCACCGCAGCACCACCGCGGCGGAAATCCTGCGCGATTTCGCCGGCCGCCGGCTCGACCACTTCGTCACCGGCTGGGGCACCGGCGGCACGCTGACCGGCGTGGGCGAGGTGCTGAAGGTCGCGCGGCCCGAGGTGCAGCATCACCGCCTGCGAGCCGGCCGGCGCGTCGCTGCTGCCGGGCAAGGAATGGCAGCCGCACAAGATCCAGGGCTGGACGCCGGACTTCGTGCCCGAGGTGCTCAACCGCGAGGTGGCCGACGCGATCGCTGCCGATCGACGACGTCGATCGCGCGCGACACCGCGCGCCGGCTGGCGCGCGAGGAAGGCATCTTCGTCGGCATCTCCGCCGGCGCCACCGTGGCCGCCGCGCTAGGTCGCGCGCAAGGCGCGACGGAGGGCGCGGTGATCCTGGCGATGCTGCCCGACACCGGCGAGCGCTACCTCTCGCACGCCCCTGTTCGAGGGCGTCAACGAGGGCTCCGACGACGAGTGGCTGGCAGGGTTGCCGTAAACATGGCCCGCGCCCTGTAGGAGCGGCTTCAGCCGCGATCGATTCCTCGAAGTCGGGCCGGTGCAGGAGCGACGTGAGTCGCGACCCGCAGGTACTCGAAGGTGCGCGGTCGCGACTAGCGTGCGCTCCTACACATGGGGTGCGGTGCGTCGGTGACGTGGCGTCGGGATCGCGGCTGAAGCCGCTCCTACCAGATGCAAAAAAAACGCCGGCACGAGGCCGGCGTTTTCGCTTGCTGCGAGTGACGCGGCTGACTGCAGCCTTCTCCACTGGCCCAGCGCCGCCAGGCCGTTGTCCCGGGCGCGCGCGTACACGGTCTGCTGCGCCTTGGCGAAGTTGCCGACCATGTCCTGCGACCACAGCTTCAGCGCGGCCGACTGCATGGCGCGGCCGTAGGAGAAGCGACAGCGGCCACGGGTTCGGGCCCATGCGGTTCATCGCGTCGAGGTGCGCGGTGGCGTCCTCGTCGGTCTGGCCGCCGGACAGGAACACGATGCCCGGCAGGATCGCCGGCACGGTGCGACTTCAGGCACAGCAGGGTGGCTTCGGCGACTTCCTCGACGCTGGCCTGCTCGTCGCAGTCCTTGCCGGCGACGACCATCGAGGCCTTCAGGATGGTGCCTTCGAGCATCACGTTCTGCTCGTACAGCGCGCCGAACAGCGAGCGCAGCGTCGACTTCGGTGACTTCGTAGCAGGTCTCGATGTCGTGGTCGCCGTCCATCAGCACTTCCGGCTCGACCATCGGCACCATGCCCGCTTCCTGGCACAGCGCCGCGTAGCGCGCCAGCGCGTGCGCGTTGGCTTCGATGCAGGTGCCCGACGGGATGTCCTCGCCGATGTTGATCACCGCGCGCCACTTGGCGAAGCGCGCGCCGAGCTTGTAGTACTCCTTCAGGCGGTCGCGCAGGCCGTCGAGGCCTTCGGTGACCACTTCGCCCGGGAAGCCGGCCAGCGGCATGCGGTGCCCTTGTCGACCTTGATGCCCGGGATGATGCCGTTGTCGCGTCATGACCTTGGCGAACGGCACGCCGTCCTTGGTGGACTGGCGGAGGGTCTCGTCGAACAGGATCGCGCCGGAGATGTAGCTCGCCAGCTTCGGCGTGGTCAGCAGCAGCTCGCGGTAGGCGCGGCGGTTCTCTTCGGTGTTCTCGATGCCGACGCCGTCGAAGCGCTTGGCGATGGTGGCGGTGGATTCGTCGATCGCGATGATGCCCTTGCCCGGCGGCGACCATGGCCTGGGCGGTTTCGGCAAGCTGTTCGATGCTCATGGGGGTCCTGGGCGCGCGGGAAAGGCGGCCGGATTATAGCCCGGCGCGCGCAGGCCGCCTTTCGGCCACCGCGCCAGCCGAGCTGGCGGTACGCGCTGCGGCACCGCGCTGCCAGCGCAAGCGCGATGGCCCGTCGCCGACGCGGCGTCCGGCCACGCCGCTCCCGGCTACAGCTCGCCCAGCCCCTCGGCCTTGCCGTCGGCGCCGACCTGCAGCAGGCGCAGCGTGTTGGTGGCGCCGTGGTGTTCCATGTGGTCGCCGCTGGTGAACATCACGCGGTCGCCGTCGGCCAGCAGGCCGCGCGTCGAACAGCTGCCGCATCGCGCCGCGCGCGGCCTCGCGCGGGGCCAGGCCGCGGCTGTCGAAGTCGATCGGGAACACGTCGCGCATCATCGCCATGCGCCGGCGCGCGCCGTCGTGGCGCGACAAGCGCGATAGATCGGCACCGACGGAGCGGAAGCGCGACAGGAAGCGCGCGGTGCCGCCGGATTCGGTCATCGCCACGATCGCGCGCACGCCGATGTGCTCGGACAGGAACATCGCCGCCATCGCGATGGCCTGGTCGGCGCGCTCCAGGTTGCGCGGCGCCTTCTCGAAATCGGTGTCGGCCTCGAACTGGCGCTCGGCGCCGAGGCAGATGCGCGCCATCGCCTCGACCGCCTTGACCGGGTAGCTGCCGGCGGCGGTTTCCTGCGACAGCATCACCGCGTCGGTGCCGTCGATCACCGCGTTGGCGACGTCGAGCACTTCGGCGCGCGTCGGGATCGGGCTGTCGACCATCGACTGCAGCATCTGCGTGGCGGTGATCACCACGCTTGTTGCGCGCCAGCGACTCGCGGATGATCTTCTTCTGCAGGCCGGGCAGTTCGGCGTCGCCGATCTCCACGCCCAGGTCGCCGCGCGCCACCATCACCACGTCGCTGGCGTCGATGATCTCGGCCAGGTTCTCGATCGCCTCGGCGCGCTCGATCTTCGCCACCAGCGCGGCATCGCTGCCGGCGGCGCGCGCGATGCGCGCGCGCCTCGTCCATGTCGGCGGCGTTGCGGCAGAACGACACGGCGATGAAGTCCGACGCCGAGTCTGCGCGGCGACCTTGATCAGCTCGCGGTCGCGCTCGGTCAGCGCGCCCAGCGACAGGCCGCCGCCCTGCCTGTTGAGGCCCTTGCGGTCGGACAGCACGCCGTCGTTGAGCACGGTGGTGACGATGCGCTCGCCTTCGACCGCGTCCACGCTGCAGCTGCATCAGGCCGTCGTCGAGCAGCAGCACGTCGCCGGCGACGCACGTCGCCGGGCAGGCCGAGGTAGCTGACGCCGACCTGCGTCGCGTCGCCCGGCGGCGCGTCGGCGCTGGCGACCAGGTCGAAGCGGTCGCCGGCCTTCAGCTGCGACCTTGCCTTCGGCGAACGTCTCGATGCGGATCTTCGGGCCCGGCAGGTCGGCGAGGATGCCGACCTCGCGCCCGACGCGCTGCGCGGCCTCGCGCACCGCCTGCGCGCGCGCGACCTGCGCCGGACGGATCGCCGTGCGAGAAGTTCAGGCGCACCACGTCGACGCCGGCGCGGAGCAGCGCGTCGAGCACGCCGGGCGGGTCGGTGGCGGGGCCGAGGGTGGCGAGGATCTTGGTGCGGCGGCGGTGCGTCGGTCATGGCAGGCTCGTCGTGGTCATGACCGAGCACGCTAGCACAGCATGTGCGCCCTGCGCGGACTGGACCATGCCGCGCATCGACACGCCTTCCGCGTCATGGCTCGCCGATGCCCTGCCCGCGGCTGCGCCGGTCGCGCCGGGTCAGCGCTGCGCGGGTCGCGCGAGCGACGACGCCGACGCGCTGTTCGCGCTGTATCTCCGATCCCGCGCGCGATGCGCTACTGGAGCGTCGCGCCGTGCGACCATCGGTCGCAGATGCACGACGTACCTGGCCAGCGGCATCGCCGCGCGCGACCTCGGAGCGGACGCTGCGCTGGGCGATCACGCCGGGCGCGCGACGACGCGCTATCGGGCACGCGCCGACGCTGTTCGACGATCAGCCGCGAGCAAGGCCGGCGGCGAGATCGGCTACGCGCTTGCATCGCCGATCGTACTGGGGCCATGCGGCTGGCGACGCGAGGCGCGTGGCCTGGTGCTGGCGCCGTGCCTTCGACACGCTGGGCCTGCGGCGTGTCGAAGCGGACATCGACCCGCGCATACCGCTCGTGCCGGCTGGTCGAGCGCACGGCTCGTGCGCGAAGGCAGCTGCGCGAACGCTGGCACGTAGCGGCGAGGCCTGCGACAGCGTGGTTACGGTTGCGGCGCGGGAGTGGACCGGTCACGAAGCGCCGCGCCGAAGCGGTTCAGCCGCGATGCCTCTCGCAGGCCAGACGTTGCAGGCGACTCGAGCCGCGAATACGGCCTTGCCGTCATCCCGCGTTCGCGGGAATGCGATGATCAGGCTGATCGATCCGCACGTCGCCTGATGGAGGCGGCGAGCACCGTCGCGGCGAAGCAACAGGGCGGCGTGTCGCCGCTGCGTCAGCCGCGCGCCTGCAGCGCCGCGACCGCCGGCAGCGCCTTGCCTTCCAGGAACTCGAGGAACGCGCCGCCGCCGGTGGAGATGTAGACGACCTCGTCGGCGATGCCGTACTTGTCGACCGCCGCCAGCGTGTCGCCGCCGCCGGCGATGGAGAACGCCTTCGACGCCGCGATCGCGCGCGCCAGCGCTTCGGTGCCCTTGCCGAACGCGTCGAACTCGAACACGCCGACCGGGCCGTTCCACACCACGGTGCCGGCCTTGCGCGATCAGTCGCGGCGTAGCGCGCGGCGGTGTCCGGGCCGATGTCGAGGATCATGTCGTCGGCGCCGACCTCGTCGACCGCCTTGACCGTCGCCGGCGCGTCGGCGGCGAACGCCGGCGCGACCACGACGTCGGTCGGCACCGGGATGTCGGCGCCGCGCGCCTTGGCGTCGGCCATGATCTGCTTCGCGGTGTCGAGAGGTCCGTCTCGACCAGCGACTTGCCGACGCCATGGCCCATCGCGGCGATGAAGGTGTTGGCGATGCCGCCGCCGACGATCAGCTGGTCGACCTTGCCGACCAGCGACGACAGCAGCTCCAGCTTGGTCGAGACCTTGGTGCCGGCGACGATCGCCAGCAGCGGGCGCGCCGGCGTTGTCGAGCGCCTTGCGCCAGCGCGTCGAGTTCGGCCATCAGCAGCGGGCCGCCGGCAGGCGACCTTCGCGAAGCGGATCACGCCGTGCGTGGAGGCCTGCGCGCGGTGCGCGGTGCCGAAGGCGTCCATGACGAACACGTCGCACAGCGCGGCGTACTTCTTCGCCAGCGCCTCGTCGTCCTTGCCCTCGCCGACGTTCATGCGGCAGTTCTCGAGCAGCACCAGCTGGCCGGGCTGCGACGTCGACGCCGTCGACCCAGTCGCGCACCAGCGGCACGTCGCATGCCGAGCAGTTCGCGACAGGCGCGCGGCGACCGGCGCCAGCGAATCGGCCTCGCTCCACACGCCTTCCTTCGGCCGGCCCAGGTGCGAGGTCACCATCACCGCCGCGCCCTTCTCCAGCGCCAGCTGCAGCGTCGGCAGCGACGCGGTGATGCGCTGTTCGGAGGTGATCCTTGCCGTCCTCGATCGGCACGTTGAGGTCCTCGCGGATCAGCACGCGCTTGCCGGCGAGGTCGAGGTCGGTCATGCGGAGGATGGTCATGGCGTGATCCGTAACAGGTGCGGGGAGCCGGGTATTGTCCGGAGCCGGGGCCGTGCGGGCAAACGGCGAGGCCATCGGTGCCACGACAGGAGCGACGTGAGTCGCGACCGCCTTTGGCCGAGCCGCGCAGGTGGCGACGTGGGGCACGTCGAACAAACCGGCTCTTTTTTTCCGTCATTCCCATGAGGGGGGTTATTCGAGGTCCCTTGAGTCGCTCCTGCAGGGGGGCGTCCATATCGCCCCAGCGCCAGGACGGCGGCTGGACAAACCGGCAGCCTTGGCTGGCCCCGCTTACAACATCTAGCGTTGACGCGATTCAAAAACGCGATATGTTGTGCCCGTCGGTGCCGATCTCGCGGTCGGCTGAAAAGGGAAGCCGGTCCAGGCCATGGGTGATCGACGTGATCGACCCGGCCGACTCCGGCGCTGCCCCGCAGCGGTAGTGGAAACGAAAGCCGTCATGGCACTGGGGTAAACGCCCCCGGGAAGCGACGGCCGGTAGGTGGAACGGGTGTGGTGAGCACGCCCGTTCCGCGTCCAGAGCCCGAAGACCTGCCGACAGCCGCGCGAAGCACACCGCGCGGTGACCGGCCAACGAGTCTTCGGAGGGAAGACGGTCGGTGTCGTGCCCGCGCCCGCGGGCGGTACGGCCGTTCCCGGCCGGACAGCGGCACCCCGCATCCACCCGGTTGACTCCACGCCCGCGGGGGCGGAGCCGGCGCGTGGTCGCCCCCCGGGGTGGCCGCGTGGCCGCCTGCCTCCGCGCGTCGCCCCCGAGGGAGGGGCGGCGACCCGTGCGCCATGCACCGGAGCCTCGCCATGCACCACACCGACACCCTCGACGTCCCGGACGCCGACACACCCGTTGCCTCGATCGACGCGTCCACTGCCGCGCCAATGCCGCCGGTAGCGGTAGCGGACACCGCCACCCCGTTCCACCTCACCGCCGCCGCCCACCGCCACCGCGATGAGCGTGACCAAGCGCAACGGCCGCCGCGAGCCGGTCGACCTCAACAAGATCGTGCGCGCGGTGCAGCGCAACTGCGACGGCCTGCACGCGGTCGACCCGATGCGCGTGGCCACGCGCACCATCTCCGGCCTGTACGACGGCGCCACCACGCGCGAGCTCGACGAGCTGTCCATCCGCACCGCCGCGCTGCTCACCGCCGAGGAACCCGAGTACGGCCGCCTGGCCGCGCGCCTGCTGGCCGACTACATCGACAAGGAAGTCGCCGGCCAGGAAATCCACGCGTTCTCGCAATCGATGCTGCGCGGGCACGAGGTCGGCCTGATCAACGACCGCCTGCTCGGCTTCGTGCAGGCCAACGCGCGCAAGTTCAACGATGCGCATCGACGACTCGCTCGACCGGCGCTTCGACTACTTCGGCCTGCGCACGCTGTACGACCGCTACCTGCTGCGCCACCCGCACACGCGCAAGGTCATCGAGACGCCGCAGCAGTTCTTCCTGCGCATCGCCTGCGCGCTGAGCGAGGACGTGCCCGAGGCGCTGGCGCTGTACCGGCGCATGGCGCAACCTGGACTACCTGCCCAGTCTCGCCGACGCTGTTCAACGCCGGCACCACGCACGAGCAGCTGTCGTCGCTGCTTCCTGCTCGACTCGCCGCAGGATTCGCTGGAATCGATCTACCAGAGCTACGGCGACATCGCCCAGCTGTCGCAAGTTCAGCGGCGGCATCGGCGTCAGCTTCACCCGCGTGCGTTCGCGCGGCTCGCTGATCAACTCCACCAACGGCCATTCCAACGGCATCGTGCCGTGGCTGAAGACGCTGGATTCCTCGGTCGCGGCGGTCAACCAGGGCGGCAAGCGCAAGGGCGCGGCCTGCGTGTACCTGGAGCCGTGGCACGCGGACGTCGAGGAGTTCCTGGAACTGCGCGACAACACCGGCGACGAGGCGCGGCGCACGCACAACCTCAACCTGGCGAACTGGATCCCCGACCTGTTCATGCGACGGGTCGAGGCCGATGCCGACTGGTCGCTGTTCGATCCGCGCGTGGTGCCCGAATTCACCGACCTGTTCGGCGACGGCGTTCGAGCGCGCCTACGCCGCAGGCCGAAGCCGCAGGGCAAGGCGGTGAAGTCAGATCAAGGCGCGCGAGCTGTACGGCGCGGATGATGCGCACGCTGGCGCAGACCGGCAACGGCTGGATGACCTTCAAGGACAAGTGCAACCGCGCCAGCAACCAGACTGCCAGGGCCGGCAACGTCATCCACCTGTCCAACCTGTGCACGGAGATCCTGGAAGTCACCTCCGCACGACGAGACGGCGGTGTGCAACCTGGGCTCGATCAACCTGGCCCACCACGTCGAGCTGTCCGGAGGCATGACGACGGCAGGCCCGACGTTCGATTTCGACAAGCTGGCCGAAACCGTGCGCCTGGCCGTGCGCCAGCTCGACCGCGTGATCGACCTGAACTTCTACCCGATCGAAACCGCGCGCCGCGGCAACCTGCGCTGGCGCCCGGTCGGGCTGGGCGTGATGGGCCTGCAGGACGTGTTCTTCAAGCTGCGCCTGCCGTTCGACAGCGATGCGGCGCGCGCGCTGTCGGCGAAGATCGCCGAGACCATCTACTTCCACGCGCTGCGAGCCTCCGTGGAGCTGGCCGAGGAACGCGGCCGCCACCCGTCGCTTCGCCGACACGCGCGCGGCCAACGGCGAGCTGCAGTTCGACGCCTGGAACGTGGTGCCCGACGACACGCGAACGCTGGGACGCCCTGCGCGAGCGCATCCGCGAGCATGCGGCCTGCGCAATTCGCTGCTGATCGCGATCGCGCCGACCGCGACCATCGCCTCGATCGCCGGCTGCTACGAGTGCGTCGAGCCGCAGATCAGTCAACCTGTTCAAGCGCGAGACGCTGTCGGGCGACTTCCTGCAGGTCAACCGCTACCTCGTGGACGAGCTGAAGAAGCTGGGCCTGTGGACGCCGGAGCTGCGCGACGCGATCAAGCTGGCCGAAGGTTCGATCCAGGGCATCGCCGCGCATCCCGCAGGCCGCTGCGCGCAGATCTACCGCACCGCCTGGGAGCTGCCGATGCGCGCGCTGATCGACATGGCCGCCGAGCGCGGCGCGTTCATCGACCAGTCAGCCTCGCTCAACCTGTTCATGGAGAGCCCGAACATCGGCGCAACTGTCGTCGATGTACATGCACGCGTGGAAGCAGGGCATCAAGACCACGTACTACCTGCGCTCGCGGCCGGCGACGAAGATCGCGAAGACCGACGGTGGGCAGCGATGGCGAAGCGCCGACGCCGCGTACCGCCGGTCGAAGCGGTCGCGTGCTCGCTGGAGAACCCCGAGAGCTGCGAGGCCTGCCAGTAGGCCACGCCGAGCCCCTCTCCCGCCGGGAGAGGGGTTGGGCGAGACGGTACGGCGACAGCGACAGGCCATGGTTCCCCGGCTGCCATCGCCATGCGCTCGCCATCACCCGCCGCACGCTCGTCGCCATGAACGCCTCATCCGGCCGCCTCGCGCCACCTTCTCCCGACGGGAGAAGAAACGACCAACGGAATCCTCGCATGTCCAACCCACCACCGCAACTGCTGCTCGACCCCGGTTTCGACCTGACCCTGCGCCCCATGCGCTACCCGCAGTTCTACGAGATGTACCGCGACGCGATCCGCAACACCTGGACGGTGGAGGAAGTCGATTTCTCGCTGGACATCAACGACCTGCAAGCACAAGTTCGGCCCGGCCGAGCGGCACCTGGTCGAGCGCCTGGTCGCGTTCTTCGCCACCGGCGATTCGATCGTCTCCAACAACCTGGTGCTGAACCTGTACCAGCACATCAACGCGCCCGAAGCGCGCATGTACCTGTCGCGCCAGCTGTACGAGGAAGCGCTGCACGTGCAGTTCTACCTCACCCTGCTGGACACCTACCTGCCCGACCCCGCGCGCGCGCGCCAAGGCCTTCGCCGCGGTCGAGAACATCCCCTCGATCCAGCGCAAGGCCGAGTTCTGCTTCAAGTGGATCGATTCGGTGCAGGACCTCCGGCGCATCGAGACGCGCGAGCAGCGCCGCCAGTTCCTGCTCAACCTGGTCTGCTTCGCCGGCTGCATCGAGGGCCTGTTCTTCTTCGCCGCCTTCGCCTACGTCTACTACCTGCGCTCGCGCGGCCTGCTGCACGGCCTGGCCGTCGGGCACCAACTGGGTGTTCCGCGACGAGAGCGCGCACATGGCGTTCGCGTTCGAAGTCATCCGCACGGCGCGCGAGGAAGAGCCCGACCTGTTCGACGACGAGCTGCAAGGCGCAGGTCGTGCAGATGCTGACCGAAGCGGTGGACTGCGAAGTGCCGTTCGCCGAGGACGTGCTCTCGCGGCGGCGTGGCCGGCCTGTCGATCAAGGACATGCGCCAGTACCTGGAGTACTGCGCCGACCAGCGCCTGGCGCCAGCTGGGCATGCCGCAAGCATTTCGGCGCGACCAACCCGTTCCCGCTTCATGGACCTGCAGGACGTGCAGGAACTGACCAACTTCTTCGAGCGCCGCGTGTCGGCCTACCAGGTCGGCGTGCAGGGCGAGGTGGCGTTCGACGCGGCGTTTTGAGGATGGCGCGGCCGGGACCGCCGTCATTCTCAGGTTCCCCCTGTAGGAGCGGCTTCAGCCGCGATCGAAAACCGGACATGGGGTCCTTGTAGGAGCGACGTAAGTCGCGATCCGCGGATACCCGGAGTTGCGCGGTCGCGACGTACATAGTCCTACAAAGTGCCGTTGGATGGATGCGATCGCGGCTGAAGCTGCTCCTACAGAAGCTATCTGGCCACAAAAAAGCCCCGCGAGTGCGGGGCTTTTCATCACGGGTCCGGCGCCGGCTTACCTGCCGATGACCTTGACCATCTCCAGGCACTTGTTGGAGTAGCCCCACTCGTTGTCGTACCAGCTCACCAGCTTGACGAAGGTGCCGTCCAGCGCGATGCCGGCTTCGGCGTCGAAGATCGAGGTGCGCGCGTCGCCGCGGAAATCGGTGGCGACGACCTTGTCCTCGGTGTAGCCCAGGATGCCCTTGAGCGCGCCTTCGGACTGCGCCTTCATCTCGGCGCAGATCTCGGCGTAGGTCGCCGCCTTCTCCAGCTCGACGGTCAGGTCGACCACCGACACGTCGGAGGTCGGCACGCGGAAGCACATGCCGGTCAGCTTCCCGTTGAGCTCCGGGCATCACCACGCCCACGGCCTTGGCCGCGCCGGTGGACGACGGGATGATGTTCTCCAGGATGCCGCGGCCGCCGCGCCAGTCCTTGTTGGACGGGCCGTCGACGGTCTTCTGGGTGGCGGTGGCGGCGTGCACGGTGGTCATCAGGCCGCGCTTGATGCCCCACTTGTCGTTGAGCACCTTGGCCAGCGGCGCCAGGCAGTTGGTGGTGCACGAGGCGTTGGAGATGATCGCCTCGCCGGCGTACTTCTCGTGGTTCACGCCGTAGACGAACATCGGCGTGTCGTCCTTCGACGGCGCCGACAGCATCACCTTCTTCGCGCCGGCGTCGAGGTGCTTCTGCGCGCTGGCCTTGTCCAGGAACAGGCCGGTGGATTCGATGACGACGTCGGCGCCGACCTCGTCCCACTTCAGGTTGGCCGGGTCGCGTTCCTGCGTCAGGCGGATCTTCTTGCCGTTGACGACCAGGTGGTTGCCGTCGACCGACACGTCGCCCTTGAAGCGGCCGTGCACGGAGTCGTAGCGCAGCATGTAGGCCAGGTAGTCCGGCTCCAGCAGGTCGTTGATGGCGACGATCTCGATGTCGTTGCCGAAGTTCTGCACGGCCGAGCGCAGCACGTTGCGGCCGATGCGGCCGAAACCGTTGATGCCTACCTTGATCGCCATTGCGGGACTCCTGACGGGCGTGGGACGGGAAAGCCGGTATTTTAGCGCCCCCCGGGCCCGTCCGCTGGCCCGCTGACGGAATGCCGCCATGCCACGTGCCGCCACCCGCGTTCTTGCCGCCCTCGCGCTTGCCCTGTTCGCCCTGCCCGTCGCGGCCTGGGGACCGCTGGGCCACCGCCTGGTGGCGGCTCTGGCGCGGGACGAGCTCGACCCCGCCGCCCAGGCGGAAATCACGACGCTGCTGGCCGGCGAGCCCGACCCGACCCTGGCCGGCGTCGCCACCTGGGCCGACGAGCTGCGCGCCAACGACCCGGACGCTTCAAGCCGACCTCGCGCCTGGCATTACGTCAACCTGGGCGAGACGGGCTGCACGTACGACGCCGCGCGCGACTGCCAGGACGGCGATTGCGTGGTCGGCGCGATCGGCGCGCAGTCGCGCGATCCTCGCCGACCGTTCGCGCCCGCGCTCCGAGCGGCTGCGATGCGCTGAAGTTCCTCGTGCACTTCGTCGGCGACGTGCACCAGCCGATGCACGCCGGCAACCGCACGACCAGCGGCGGCAACGACGTCCAGATCAGCCTGCGCACCGACTGAGCCGGAGGCCTACGCGCGCGAGCTACGTGACGGCGTGATGGGCACCAACCTGCATTCGGTCTGGGACTAGCGGCCTGTTCAACACCGCCGGGCGCAGCGAGGCCGAGTGGCTTCAGCGCCTGCGCGCGCTGCCGCTGGCGGTGCCGGTGGTGGCCGACGCCGGCGCGCTGGGCCGAGCGATTCCTGTTCGGTCTGACGATGCGCGATGGCGCTGTACCCGCCCCGCGCCAAGCTGGGCGAGGACTACCTGCACGCTGGCGCGCCGCTCGCCGAGCAGCAGCGTGCGCGCCGGCGGCAGCCGCTTGGCGATGCTGCTCAACGCGACGCTTGCCGGCGGTCCCCGCGACAGGGTCCGCTGACGCATTCCCGCTATGCGACCCTGCCGCAAGTCCAACGTGAGGGCGTGTCGATGAAACCCGGGTCCACCCCTTCTTCCACCACGACAGCAACACCTGGAGCTACGTCGTGGTCGAACCCGCCCGCACGGCGGCGGCGATCATCGACCCGGTGCTGGACTTCGACGCCAAAGCCGGCCGCACCTCGACGTTGTCCGCGCCGAGCAGCTGCTCGACGTTTGTCAGCGACCACGCGCTCGACGTGCAGTGGATCCTGGAGACCCATGCCCATGCCGACCACCTCAGCGCCGGGCACTGGCTGAAGGCGCAGCTGCCGCGCGCGACGCTCGCCATCGGCGAAGGCATCCGCGCCGTGCAGAAGACCTTCCGCCCGATCTTCAACGTGGGTGACCACTTCCCGGTCGACGGCTCGCAGTTCGACCACCTGTTCGCCGACGGCGAGAGGTTCCGCATCGGCGCGCTGGAGGCGACGCGTGATCCCGGTGCCGGGCCATACCGCGACAGCCAATGCCTATCTCATCGGCGATGCGCTGTTCACCGGCGATTCGCTGTTCATGCCCGACGGCGGCACCGCGCGCTGCGACTTCCCCGGTGGCGATGCGGCCACGCTGTACCGCTCGATCCAGACGCCTGTTCGAACTGCCCGACGACACGCGCGTGTTCGTCTGCCACGACTACGGCCCGGGCGGGCGCGAGGTCGCCTGCGAGACCACCATCGGCGAGCAGAAGCGCAGCAACATCCATGTGCGCGATGGCATCGACGCGAAGCCGAATTCGTGGCAGTGCGCGAAGCCCGCGACGCTACGCTCGCCATGCCGACGCTGATCCTGCCCGCCGTGCAGGTCAACATCCGCGCCGGCGCGCTGCCCGAGCCGGAAGACAACGGCGTGCGCTACCTCAAGATCCCGCTCGACCAGCTCTGACCGTATCCGGACCCGACATGCCCACCGAATTCACGCCCTGGACCGCACTGGCCGGTGGCGCGCTGATCGGCCTGGCGGCGACGGTGCTGCTGGCCTCGCTCGGGCGCATCGCCGGCATCAGCGGCCTGTTCAACGGTGCGCTCGAACAACGCGGCGACCGCGCCTGGCGCATCGCGTTCCTCGTCGGCCTGGTCGCCGCTGCCGGCGCGTGGTTCGCCGTGGCCGGCGTGGCACCTCGCACCGGGTTTCCGTTGCCGTGGCTGCTGGCTGGCGGCCTGCTGGTCGGCTTCGGTACGCGGCTGGGCAGCGGATGCACCAGCGGCCACGGCATCTGCGGGCTGGCGAGGCTGTCGCCGCGGTCGATGGTGGCGGTGGTGGTGTTCATGGCCGCCGGGTTCGCCACGGTGTACGTGCTGCGCCACGTGCTGGGGGTGATGGCATGAGCGCGCGTCGCGTGGCATGGGCCCTGCTCGCCGGCGCGCTGTTCGGACTGGGCCTGGCGGTGTCCGGCATGACCGATCCGGACAAGGTGCTCAACTTCCTCGACATCGTGCCCTACAAGGGCGTGGGCCGATGGGACCCGTCGCTGGCGCTGGTGATGGGCGGCGCGCTGGCAGTGGCGGTGCCGGGTTTCGCCTGGGTCCGGCGGCGCGGCGTGACGTGGACCGGCGGCGCGGTGCCACCGGCGCCGGCGGCCCGGTTCGACGCGCGGTTGCTGGTCGGCAGCGTGCTGTTCGGTGTCGGCTGGGGCATCGCGGGCTATTGCCCGGGCCCGGCGCTGGCCAACCTGGCCCATGGCGCGCTTGAGCCGATGGTCTTCGTGCTGGCACTGCTGGCGGGGTCGCAGGCGGCACGGGTGCTGGACGAGCGCTGATCGCGCGATTGCCTCGCACGGCTGCGGCCGGCTCCGTACCATCCCGCGATGATCGATCCCGCCTGGCTGCTCGCCCTGCTGTTCTTCCTCGTGGCGACGCTCTACTCCTCCGTCGGCCATGCCGGTGCCAGCGGCTATATCGCGGCCATGGCACTGCTGTCGTTCGCGCCCGAGCAGATGCGCCCCACCGCGCTGGCGCTGAACCTGCTGGTCGGCGGCATCAGCCTGTGGCGGTTCTGGCGCGGGGGGCACGTGCGATGGCGCAACGTGCTGCCGTTCGTGCTGGCCTCCGCGCCGGCCGCCTACCTGGCCGCGCGCGTGCAGTTGCCGCCCGACCGCTACAGCCTGCTGCTCGGAGTGGTGCTGCTGGTGGCCGCAGCGGGCGTGCTGCGCAGTGCCGGCAATGCCGTCATCGACGACGCCCGCAGCGAAGGGCGCCGGGTGCCGTGGTGGGCCGGGCTGCTGGCCGGCGGCGCGATCGGCGTGCTGTCGGGGCTGACCGGCACCGGGGGTGCCATCTTCCTTACCCCCCTGCTGCTGTTCATGCACTGGATGCCGACCCGCCAGGCCAGCGGCACGTCGGTGGCGTTCGTCTGGATCAACTCGCTCACCGCGCTGGCCGGGCTGATCCACGCCGCCGCGCCGCTGCCGGCGACGCTGCCGCTGTGGCTGGGGGCAGTCGCCCTGGGCGCATTGCTGGGCACGCAACTGGGCCTGCGCTGGTTGCCGGTGACCGGGCTGCGCCGTGCGCTGGGCGTGGTGCTGCTGATCGCCGCGGGCAAGCTGCTGCTGGCGTGACCCCGCGCCGGAGCGTGCCTTGCCGGCGCCGACTTTGCAGGAGCAGGCGCGTGTTCACCAAGCTGTCCGGCCTGTGCCTTCCGGCACTCAAGCGGCCATGGGCCACGCCGTTATCGTCCGCATGCATCCGCTCACCGCGTTGCCGATACTGCCCACGTCCGCGTCCCCCTCCTGGGGCCTGCCGGGGACCGGTGTCGACCACCGCTCGCATGCCTGTGCCGACCGGCCCGGCTTCGCAGGGCCTGCACATGGTCCCTGTCGTGATCGGCAGGCGCCACGGCGGTGACGGGCATTCGGTACGGACACACCGGCCGGCCGCCGGGCCAAAGGGAACGTGGCATGGGACTTGAGGAACGCGAGATCACCATCGACCAGGTCGCCACCGGCATGTACGTGTGCCGGCTGGACCGGCCGTGGACGGAGACGCCGTTCCTGATGCAGGGCTTCCTGGTGGAGTCCGACCGTGACGTCGCGCTGCTGCGGCAGTACTGCCGGTTGGTGTGGATCGACGTGGAACGCGGCCTGGAGCCACGCGATCCGCCATTGATGACGCTGACGCGCCGCCCCTCCGTGCATCGGCCCGCAGACTCGACGCTGGGCACGACCCGGTACACCGACTCGCGCGACTTCGACCAGGAGCTGCCTGACGCACGTGAGGCGCACCGGGCCAGCACGGCGGTGGCGCACCGCATCATCGACGACGTGCGGGCGGGGCGGAAACTGTCCTCGCGGGCCGTGGAGGAGGCGGTGTCACCGGTGGTGCAGAGCGTCCTGCGCAATGCCGACACCATGTTCTGGGTCAACGCACTGCAGCGGCACGACGGTTATGCCTACAGCCACGCGATCAACTGCAGCGCGCTGGCGGCGGCGTTCGGACGCCACCTGGGCCTGCCACGCGACCTGTTGACCGACCTTGCGGCTGGCGGCCTCCTGCTCGACATCGGCAAGACCCGGCTGCGGCCGGGGCTGCTGGATACCGCGGGCCCGCTGGACGCATCGGCCACGGCCGAAATGCGCACCCACGTCGCGGCGGGCCTGGCGGCGCTGGATGAAGGCACCGGCATCGGCCCGCAGGTGCAGGAGATGGTGCGCACCCACCATGAGCGCCATGACGGCTCCGGCTACCCGGAACAGCTGGCCGCCGCTGCGATCCCGCTGTTCGGCCGCATCGGCGGCATCGTCGACACGTTCGATGCGCTCACCAGCGACCGCCCGCACGCGCGTGCCATCGCCCGCCACGAGGCGCTGCAGGTGATCTACCGCGAGCGCGACCGCCTGTTCCAGCGCGAGCTGGTCGAGCAGTTCATCGGCTGCCTGGGCGTGTACCCGACCGGCTCGCTGGTGGAGCTGAGCACCGGCGAGGTCGGCGTGGTGATGACGCAGAACCCGATGCGGCGCCTGCTGCCGCGGGTGATGCTGCTGACAGGCGCCGACAAGAAGCTTCGCGAGACCTTCGAGCCCCTGGACCTGATGCTGCGCGCCGAACGCCAGCCGGAACTCCCGCGCGTGGACGTGGTGCGCCCGCTGGAACGTGGCGCGTACGGGCTGGACCCGGCGGACCTGTTCCTGTGACCCGCACCGGGCTGGTGGCCCTGCTGGCGCGTCAGCTCGAGGGCTGGCGCGAGGACGATGGCACCCTGGGGGTGATGCTGGTGCGGCTGCAGCGTGTGCGCGAGTTCGGCCTGTTCTACGGCTACGCCGCCGGCGACGCGCTGGGCGAGGCGGCGCTGGCCCGCATCGCCAGCGTGCTGCGGCCGCAGGACACGCTGGTGCGCGTGGGCCTGCACGAGTACGTCGCCCTGCTGCCCGGGCTGCGGGGACACCACCACGCCGCGCTGGCGGGCGGGCGCGTGGTGCGCGCGTTCGAAGCGCCGCTGCAGGTGGGCGCGCGTGCCGCGCCGGTGGCCGTCAAGATCGGCATCAGCGTGCACCCGGACCATGGCCGCGATGCCGAGCGCCTGCTGCACAACGCCGAGACCGCCTACGGCGCGTCCCGGCGCGACAGCGAGGACAGCGCGCTCTACGACGACACCGGCACGCCACCGCTGATCCCCTACGAGGCGCTGCACCAGGCCATCGCCGGCAACCTCCTGCAGGTGCACCTGCAGCCCATGCTGGACCTGCGCACGCGCCGCATTGTGGCGGCCGAGTCGCTGGCACGCTGGCACGACGACGCGCTGGGCCCGGTAGCGCCGGACCGCTTCATCCCGCTGGCCGAGGAAACCGGGCTCATCTCGCCGCTGACGCGCTGGAGCCTCAACGCCACGCTGCGCCATGCCGCCGCCGCGCGCGCCATCGATCCCTCGCTGGCGTTTTCGATCAACCTCTCGCCGCGCGTGTTCGGCGAGCGCGACCTGGTCGCGCAGATCACATCCTCGCTGGGCGTCTGGGGCATCCCGGCGTCGGCGATCACGCTGGAAGTCACCGAAAACGCGCTGATGGAAGACCCCAAGCTGAGCCTGCGACGGCTGGAGGACCTGCGGATGGAAGGGCTGGGCATCTCCATCGATGATTTCGGCGCGGGCTATTCATCGCTGGCCTACCTGAAGTTCTTTCCGGCCACGGAACTGAAGATCGACCGCGGCTTCATCGGCGACCTGCGCGATGACCGCCGCTCGATCCAGCTGGTGCGCTCGATCATCGACCTGGGCCACCACCTGAAGATGCGCGTGGTGGCCGAGGGCGTGGAAGACGCCGAGTCGCTGGCGATGCTGGCCGAGATGGGCTGCGATGGTGCGCAGGGCTACTTCATCCAGCGCCCGCTGCCGGCTGAAGCCTTCATCGAAGGGCTGAAGGCGTCGCAACCCAAGGCCTCGCCCCTGCATTGAGCGCCGTGCGCGCTGGCCCGGGCCGCTCACGGCCGTGGGCGTAGGCTTGCGCCATGCATGCCGACCCCGACATCCCCCGTCGCCCGGACGCGCCCCTGCGCCTGCAGTCGCTCGATGCGGCGGTCGATCTGCTGCTTGAACGCGTACCGGGCCCGCTGCACGTCGGCGCCCCGCTGGGGCTGGGCAAGCCGCACCGGCTGCTCAATGCGCTGTTCACGCGCATTGAAGCGATCCCTCGCGTCCGCTGCACCTCTACACCGCGCTGTCGCTGGATCCGCCGGGCGCGGCGAACGGGCTGGAGGGGCGCTTCCTGCGGCCGTTCGTCGCGCGCCACTTCGGCGACGACTTCCCGCGCCTGGCCTACGTGCAGGCGATGCAGCCGCGACGCGCTGCCGGCGCACGTGCGCGTGGAGGAGTTCTACCTGCAGTCGGGCGCGCTGCTGGGTTCGACGCAGGCGCAGCGCCGCTACGCCAGCCTCAACTACACCCACGTCGCGCGCGCGCTGGCCGAGCGCGGCATCAACGTCGTGCGTGCAGAAGGTGGCCGCGTCAGCCCGATGGCGCGCCGGCTGTCGCTGTCGTGCAACACCGACCTGACCTTCGACCTGCTCGACGCGATCCTGCGGCGCTGCGGCCGGCCGCGCCCGCTGATGGTGGCGGAGGTCGATCCGCGAACTGCCCTGGATCGGATGGCAGCGCGGCGGTGGATGCGGACTTCTTCGACGTCGTGGTCGTCGCCGCCCGGACCGTACCCGCAGCTGTTCGCCCTGCCGCGCCAGCCGGTGAACGATGCCGACTACGCGATCGGCTTCTACGCCAGCACGCTGGTGCGCGACGGCGGCACGCTGCAGATCGGCATCGGCGCGCTGGCCGACGCGCTGTGCCACGCGCTGGCGCTGCGCCACACCGACAACGCCGCCTACCGCCGCGTGCTGCGCGCGCTGGACCCGGGCTCGCACGCATCGCCGCGGTGATCGCCAGCGGCGGCTGGCGCCGTTCGCCATCGGCCTGTACGGCTGCAGCGAGATGATCAACGAGGGCTTCAAGCGGCTGGTGCGAGGCCGGCGTCATCCGGCGCCAGGTGGTCGACGACGCGGCGCTGATGCAGCGCGTGGCCGATGGCGACGCGCAGCGATGGCGACCTGCGCGCCTGGAGCGCGACGGCGAGTTCCTGCACGGCGCCTTCTACCTCGGCTCGCACGATTTCTACGACTGGCTGCGCACGCTGCCCGGCGACAAGCCGCCGCGGCATCGGCATGCGCCGCATCAGCGCAGGTCAACGAGCTCTACGGCGGCAACGAAACGCTCGAGCGCCTGCAGCGCCGCGACGCCGCGCTTCTTCAACACCTGCATGATGGCCACCGCGCTGGGCGCGGCGGTGTCGGACGCGCTGGAGGACGGGCGCGTCGTGTCCGGCGTCGGCGGGCAGTACAACTTCGTGGCGATGGCGCATGCGCTGCCCGACGCGCGCTCGGTGCTGATGCTGCGCGCCACGCCGCGACGGCGGCCGCGGCGCGCGAATCCAACATCCGCTGGAACTACGGCCACACCACCATCCCGCGCCACCTGCGCGACGTCGTACATCACCGAGTACGGCATCGCCGACCTGCGCGGCGCCTGCGACGAGGACTGCGTGCTCGCGATGGCCGGCATCGCCGACGCGCGCTTCCAGGCCGACCTGCTGGCCGATGCCGCGACGCGGCGGCAAGCTGCAGCGCCGATTTCACCCCGACCTCCGTCGCTGGTCGCGCAACACGACCGGACGCCCTGCGCGCTGTCCTCGCGCCCGCTCCGCGCCGACGGCACCCTGCCCGACTACCCGCTGGGCAGCGACTTCACCGACAGTGGAGCAGCGCCTGATACGCGCGCTGGCGTGGCTGAAGGCCCGCACCGCCACGCGCGGCGGCACGATCGTCACCGTGCTGCGTGCCCTGGCATCCCGCCCGCCTTCGCCCGCCCGCGAACATCGCGATGCGCTGGACCGCATGGGCCTGGCCTCGCCCCGCGGTGTCCAGGCCTGGCTGGAAGCGCGCCTGCTCGTGCTGGGCCTGCGCGAGACCACACCTTCCGGGCGTCCGGGGCCGCACAACAGGCGACCGGGCCGGACGGTGCCGCTCAGCCCACCGGCTCGAACTTGATGGCGAACGTGAAGCGCGGCTTGTAGCAGGTGCGGTTGGGCGGGCGGCCGACGTGCGGCAGGTCGCCGTCGAACAGCACCAGCCGGCCCGGGCGCGGGGCGACCAGCGCACGCGCGTCATGGGTGGCATCGAAGAACACCGTCTCACCGCCCCATTCGTGGTCCCAGTGGTCGCACAGGTACCACAGCGCGGTGACCTCGCCCGCGTCCGGCGCGCAGTCGACATGGCTGAAGAGCATGTCGCCGTACTGCGCGGAATTCACGTACGCGCGGTACGGGCGGTAGGCGCGCGTGGAGAAGTCGGCCAGCGCGCGCAGGGTGGGGGCCAGCACGGGCAGCTGGCGCAGCTGCTCCAGCGGCAGTTCGCTCACCCAGTGCCGGTACTCGGCCGTGTCGGGCCGCGCCACTTCGCTGCGGGTGTAGGGCGCGCGCAACAGCACGTCCCACAGCCCGGCGATGGCGGTGGCGGGCAGCAGGCCGTCGTAGACGCGGACCTGCCGGCCGTCGATGTCATGCGCCCGCGTGTGCACCGTCGGCGTCCGTCGCGCGTGCGGCTTCGACGACCGCATCCACGGTGAAACCGAAATGCGGGAACAGCACCTCGGCCGGGGCGCGTGGCGCCGAAGCGGTCGATGCCGATGACCGCGCCATCCAGGCCGACGTACTTGTGCCAGAAGTCGGGACGCCGGCCTCGATGGCCACGCGCCTGCGCACGCGGCGCGGCAACACGGACTCGCGATACGCCGCGTCCTGGCGGTCGAAGACATCGGTGGACGGCATCGACACCACGCGCGACGCCCTCGCCCAGCTGCGCTGCCGCCTGCATCGCCAGGCCGACTTCCGACCCGGTGGCGATCAGGATGACCTCCGGCGTGCCGGCCGAATCCTTCAGCACGTAGCCGCCGCGTGCGATCGCCGCCACCTGCGCGGCGTCGCGCGGCTGGTGCGGCAGGGTCTGGCGCGAGAACACCAGGCACGCGGGCCATCAACGCGCTGGATGGCGGCGCGCCACGCGACCGCCGACTCCACCGCATCGCACGGGCGCCACACGTCGTTGTGGGGGATGTAGCGCAGCGAGGCCAGGTGCTCGATCGGCTGGTGCGTCGGGCCGTCCTCGCCAAGGCCGATGGAATCGTGGGTGTAGACGTGGATCGCGTGGGCGCCCATCAGCGCACTCATGCGCACCGCGTTGCGCGCGTAATCGGAAAAGACCAGGAACGTCGCGTCGAACGGAATGAACCCGCCATGCAGGTCCAGACCGTTGCTGATCGCCGTCATCGCGAACTCGCGCACGCCGTAATAGATGTAGTTGGCATCCGCGTCGGTGGTGGCCACCGACTTGCTGCCGCTCCACAGCGTCAGGTTGGAATGGGCCAGGTCGGCCGAGCCGCCGACCAGCTCGGGCAGCAGCGGCGAGAAGGCCTCGATCGCCATCTGCGACGCCTTGCGGGAGGCGACCGACGGACCGTCGGCCTGCAGCTTCGCCACGTACGCATCGGCCGCGTCGGCAAACCCGGCAGGCAGCTCGCCGCGCATGCGGCGCGCCAGCTCGTTGGCCAGCTCCGGATGGCGGGCCGCGTAGCGGTCGTACAGCGCGTTCCACTGCGCCTCGCGCGACTGCCCGGCCTGCCTGGCATTCCAGCCGTCCAGCACGGGCTGCGGCACCTCGAAATCACCGTGGCCCCACGTGAGCGCCTCGCGCGTGGCCAGGATCTCGTCCTTGCCCAGCGGCGCGCCGTGGCTGGATTCCTTGCCGGCCTTGGTCGGGCGAGCCGAAGCCAATGGTGGTGCGGCAGCAGATCAGCGTCGGCCGGTCGCCCTTGGACAGCGCGGTGTTGATGGCCGTGTCGATCTCGCGCGCGTCATGGCCGTCGACATTGCGGATCACGCGCCAGCCATAGGCCTCGAAGCGCGCCGGGGTGTCGTCGGTGAACCAGCCGTCGGTATTGCCGTCGATGGAGATGTTGTTGTCGTCCCAGAACGCCACCAGCTTGCCCAGCCCCCAGGTGCCGGCCAGGGACGCGGCCTCGTGGCTGATGCCTTCCATCAGGCAGCCATCGCCCATGAAGACCCAGGTGCGGTGGTCGATGACATCGAAGTCCGGGCGGTTGAAGCGCTGTGCCAGCAGCTTCTCGGCCAGCGCCATGCCCACCGCGTTGGCGAACCCCTGCCCCAGCGGCCCAGTGGTGGTTTCCACACCCGGCGTCATGAAGTTCTCCGGATGGCCGGGCGTCTTCGAATCCAGCTGGCGGAACGCCTTCAGGTCGTCGATCGACATGTCATAGCCGGCCAGGTGCAGCAGCGCGTACTGCAGCATCGAACCGTGGCCGTTGGACAGCACGAAGCGGTCGCGGTCGATCCACTTCGGGTTGGCCGGGTTGTGGCGCAGGTGGTCGTTCCACAGCACCTCGGCGATGTCGGCCATGCCCATCGGCATGCCCGGGTGCCCGGAATTGGCCGCCTGCACCGCGTCAGCGGCGAGGAATCGGATGGCGTTGGCAAGGTCGCGGCGGCTGGGCGTCGTCATGGCGTCGGGTGGCAACTCTTCGGCGAAGGGGCGGCGCCCGCGGATGTCATCGACCGGTGGCCGGGCCGGCGGGCGCGGCATTGTCCCATCCATGCCCGCCCCTGTCGCCCCGTGAGCCGCGGAAGCGCCTCCCGCGTCGGCGAGCCTGGCTCGTCAGTGGGCCGCCCGCGCTGGCGGCGCTGGCCCGTCAGGTGGCGTCGGCCACCGTGTCGTGGGGCTCATCGACCTCGCTGCGGCCGATCACCACCGAGCCGACCATGTCGCCGCCCACGTTGACCGCGGTGCGGCACATGTCCAGCAGGCGGTCCACGCCCAGGATCAGGCCGATGCCCTCCGGCGGGATGCCGAACATCACCAGGATCATCGCGATCACCGGCAGCGAGCCACCGGGCACGCCGGCCGCGCCGATCGATCCGAAGATGCACAGCACCAGGATCATCACCTGCTGCACCAGGTTCAGTTCCACACCGAAGAACTGCGCCAGGAACAGCACCGTGATGCCCTCGAACAGCGCCGTACCGTTCATGTTGGCGGTCGCGCCCAGGGTGCATACGAAGCGCGCCACGCGCCGCGGCACGCCCAGCGCCTCTTCGGTGACCTTGAGCGTGGTGGGAAGCGTCGCGCTCGAGGACGACGTGGAGAACGCCGTCAGCAGCGCCGGCTGCGCGCCGCGGAAGAACGCCAGCGGTGACATGCCGCCGAACACCCGCAGCAACAAGGGGAAGACGACGAAGAAGTGGATCGCCAGCGCCAGCAGCACCGTGCCGACGAACCGCGCCAGTTGCACCAGCACGTCGAAGCCCAGCAACGCCGTGATCGAGAACAGCAGCGCCGCCACCGCATAGGGGGCGGTCTGGATGACCCAGCCGATCAGCTTCAGGCAGATGTCGTATACGCCCTGCACCGCGCCGATGAAGCTGCGCGTGCCGTCGGTGCGCAGCACGGTGGCGGCGATGCCGAACATCAGCGCGAAGAACATGATCGCGATCAGGTCGCCCGCGGCGGCGGCGGCCACCGGGTTGCGCGGCACGATATTGAGCAGCAGGTCGATGCCGGAAATCTGCCCGCCGCCCGCGGCGATCTGTGCCGAGCGCTCCCCGCCCTGCGCCAGCAGCACCTCCGCCACGTCCGGCGGCAGGCCGCGTCCGGGCTCGAACAGGTTGACCAGGACCAGGCCGATGGTGACCGCGATGCAGGTCACCGCCAGGATCCACAGCAGCGTCTTGCCGCCGATGCGGCCCAGCGAACGCGGGTCGCCGATCTCCACCACGCCCAGCACCAGCGCCGAGAACACCAGCGGGATCACCAGCATGAACAGAAGGCGGAGGAATAGCTGGCCGATGGGGTCGGTGACGTAGGTGACCACCGTGTCCAGCCATGCCGCATCGGCCGCGAACACGTTGGCCAGCAGACCGGCGCCGGCGCCGACGATGAAGCCGAGCAGCATCTTGGTGTGCAGCGGCAGGACGCGGCGGCCGCCGGGGACGCCATCGGGATGCGGGGTCATGGAAAGGTCCGTTCGGTGATCGCGCGAGCTTAACAAACCGTTTCAGCGGGCTGGCTTTGAGACGGACAGCGTCTCAGCCCCTCCCTGCGTGCGGGAGGAGTTAGGAGAGGGTGCTTTGAAGTCATGTCGCCTCAAAAGCACCCCTCCCCAACCCTCCCCTGCGACGCAGGAGAGGGAGTCAACGCAGGACTACGGGCACGCAGCCTTTCAGCCGCTCCCCCTGCCTGCAGGGGGAGGTTGGGAGGGGGTCCTTTTTCAATCCGCGAAAACTGATCTACCGCTGCGGATACAGCGGCGGCAGCGGCTCGGGCATGGATGGCGCGGCCGATACCCAGCGCGGCCCGCGTTCGAACGCGCGCCTGGCCAGCGCGCGCGCCTGCACGGCGTCCTCGCCGGCCCAGCGGGCGCGCTGGATGGCGTGGACGGCCTCGCGTTGCGAAGCGTCATCCAGGCGGCCCAGCAAGTCGTCCACGTCACGCGCCGGCGGCGCGGCCATGGCACGCAGCGTGTCGAGCACCTCGCCCAGGTCGCCTGCATCGAGCACCCGCTTCAACTCCACGCGTGCCGGCCGGGGTCCCGCGCGAGCGCTCGCCTCGCCAATGCGTTCGTCCGATGCGCTGCCCACCGGGTGCCCGGCCGGCGCATGGCTGCGCCGGTGCAACGCCCACAGCAGCGTCACCAGCCACAGCGCGGCGAACATCAGCGCCAGCAGTACCCAAGGGTTGCCGGCCCAGGTCGCGGCCGGCGCTTTCGCTCCACCGACCGCGCCGTCGCGCGATGTACCGGCAGTGGACGTGTCCGCAGCGCCACTGTCTGCCCCGCCCTCCGCACCGGGTGCGACCGTCCAGTCCAGCGCAGGCAGACGCGCGGTGCGCACGGCACCGGCGCGCACGTCCCACCAGTCCAGCGCCAGGCCCTCCAGCCGCAACGGACCCGGGCGCGTGGGCACCAGCGAGAAGCGCCGCGTCAATGTGACACGCGGCCGCCCACGGTCGAACGCCTCGTCGCTCTGCACGGGCTCGGGAAACACCTGCACGCCTTCGATCGCCGGCAACTGCAGCTCCGGCATCTGCGCCGCGGTGGCGCCGTCGGCGGCCGCTTCCACCACCAGCGTGGCGGCCGTGCCGGCCCGCAGCGATTGCGGCGTGGTGCGGTAGCGCAGTTCCAGCCCGTGCAGAGGCAGCCACGGCTGCGGCGCGTTGGCCGGCGCGGGGCGCACCTGCAGGAAGCGCGGCGCGGCGCGGGCCTGCAATGCCGCACCGCGGCCGCCGAAGAACTCGTCGAAGAACCCGCCCGTGCCGCGCCCCTCGAACTGCGCGCCGGGGACCGACAGCGTGCCGCTGCGCTCGGGGATCAGCTGGAACCGCCGCTCGACGATGGTGTAGGTGCGCCCGCCGATCGACCGCGTGTACTGCGCGTCCTGCCCCACGCGCTGCAGCGAGGCGCCTTCGGGCGCGGGCTGGTCGATCTGGCCGGAGATCAGCGGCACCGCCGAGTACAGCCGCACCGTCCAGCCCACGGCCTGCTGCACGTAGGGGTCCTGGTCGTCGGCCTCGCTCTCGATGAACACGTCGTCGCCGGCCCGGGCCGGCACGCGTGCACTGGCGGCCGTGACGGTCAGTGTCAGAGGCTGCGTGCGCTCGCCGCCCACTGGCAGCGAAGGCACCGTCAACAGGCCTTCGCGCAGGGGCCGCAATGCCACCGCGTAATGGCTGCGCATGACGCTGCGGCCGTTGTCGCGCTGCAGTTCGCGGCGACTGGCGTGGCCGCTGGCCTGGAAGTCGCCCTGCAGCGGGGCGTAATCGGGCGTGCCGGCGGTGGTGGTCTCGATGTTGAGCGTCACCGTCTCGCCCAGGCCGATGCGGTCGCGGTCCAGCCACGCGCGTGTTTCGGCGGCCGCGGGTGCCGGCAGCACGGCGAACATCACCCACAGCACCGCCCACAGCAGGCGGTGCATGGCAGACATCGGGGCATTGGTGGTCGGGTGGGTCAACGCTTACTCCCCGCGCAGGCCGCGGATGCGGCGGCGCTCGTGCTCAAGACGGAACTTCTCCCGCAGCAGGCCGCCCGGATCGTCGGGCACGCGGCGCAGCCATGCCTCGTTGGCCAGCCGCTGCTCCCGCTGGGCAGGGGTCTCGCCGGCGGGCGGCGGTTCGGGGCCGTCGTCGCGGGCCGGGGCGCGCCCGGCCTGCTGCAGCGCGCGCTGCATGCGTTCGCGCTGCGCGGCATCGGCCTCGCGCTGGGACCGGGCCCGCGCCTCGTCCTGCGGGTCGGCCGACGACGGTGGCGTGGAGGCGCGGTCACCGGGCGGCGGGTCGACACCGGCGGTGCCCTCGCCATCAGCGTCGTCTTGCGGCGAGCCGGAGCGGCCTTCGCCCGGATCCCCCGCGCCGGGACTCGGCGAACCGCTGTCGTCCGGACGCGGCGGTTGCCGGTCGCGTCCGCTGTTGCCACCCGACGGCGGCCTGCGCTTCATCGCCGCCTGCACCGCCTGCCGGTTGGCCTGCGCATCGGGCATGCCCGGCTGCAGCGCGAGCGCGCGGTCGTAGGCCGCCAGTGCGTCCTCGTAGCGTCCGGATTTCGCCAGTGCATTGCCGCGGTTGTAATGCCCGTCGGCGGTATCGACCTGCCGGTACAGCGCCGCGGCGCGGTCGAACTCGCCGGCGCGGTAGGCCTGCGTGCCCTCGCGCAGCCGCGCGTGACGCGCCTGGTCGGCGCGTTGCCACCAGCCACCGGGTGCAGGATCCGCCGCCTGCGCGGAGGTGCGTGCCGGTGCGGCCTGCTGTGCGAACGCAGGCGTGGCCGGCACCGCCAGCGCGCATGCGACCACGCACACGACGGCCATCGCGCCACCGGCGCGCCGGCGCAGGCCCCACAACCCCAGCAGCATCAGCGGCGGCAGCAGCCAGTAGCCATCGTCCACCCACGCACGGCGCCTGCAGGCCGGCGCGTGCATCCACGGCGGCCTGCGGCGGGTCGAGCACGTCGAGCTGGCGCAGATCGGTGTCTGTCGGCCGTCAGCCTCGCATAGCGGCCGCCGCCGGCATCCGCCAACCGGCCCAGCGCCGCCTCGTCCAGTCGCGCACTGTGCCAGGCTGCCGTCGACGCGCGTGTAGCGGCCGCCGCCAGCCGTGCCGATGCCCAGTACCGACACGCGATAGCCCGCGCGCCGCGCGCGCGCCGCCGCGTCCAGCGCGCGCGGCTCGGCACGGTCGGTCAGCAGCAGGATCTCGCCGCGCTGGAAGCCGGCCTGGCGCAGCAGTTGCGCGGCGGCATCGATCGCCCGCTCGGCGCGCTGGCCGTCGACCGGCATGATGTCCGGCGCCAGCGCATCGAGGAACAGCGCGACGTTGGCCGCGTCGTCGGTCAGCGGCGCCACGGTGAAGGCGTCCTCGGCGAACGCCACCAGCGCCGACCTGGCCGCCGTCGCGCTCGCGCAGCAGCGTGGCCAGCTTGGCGCGCGCCTGCGCCAGCCGCGACGGCGGCAGGTCGGTCGCCACGTCGCGCTGCGACAGGTCCAGCGCGACCACCAGCGGCATGCGGTTCTGCCACAGCGGCTGCTCGCACCTGCCGCCAGCTCGGGCCGGCCAGCGCGAGCACCGCCAGTACGCAGGCCGCCATCGCCAGCCACAGCGGCCCGTGCCGCCGCGCCACGGCGCCTGCCTTCCAGCAGGTGCGGCAGCAGGTGCGCATCCACCGCGCTGCGCCAGATGTCGGCACGGCGCTGCCGCCGCTGCCAGGCCCACGCACCAGCACCGGCAGCACCAGCAACGCCCACAGCCACTGCGGCCGCAGGAAATGCAGGTCGGCGAGCAGGGCCGCGGCGGCGCTCATGCGCGCGCGTCCCGCTGCGCGCGCAGGCCGCGGGCTCGCAGCACGGCCGGCCACAGCACGCCAGCACCGCGAGGCCACGCCCCGGCCAGCGGCCAGGGATAGCGCTCGATGCGCGGGCGCACCGCTTCGCCCGGCGCGCTCGCACCGGTTCGAGCCGGTCGATCTCGGCATAGATGCCGGCCAGCTGCTCGGTATCGCGCGCGCGGAAGAAGCGCCCGCCGGTGACCTGCGGCGATCTCGCGCAACGTGGCCTCGTCGATTTCGTCGCCGCCGCCCGGCATCGGCAGCTGGAAGCCGAACACCGACATCGCGCCCTCGCCGCCGAAGGCGATGGTGTGCATGCGCACGCCGTCGGTCGCGCGCCAGTTCGCGCGGCCTTGTCCGGCTCGAGCACGCCGGCGGTGTTGACGCCGTCGGTCAGCAGGATCAGCACGCGCTGCCCGGCGCGGCTGCGTCGCGCAGGCGCTTGACCGCCAGGCCGATGGCATCGCCGATCGCGGTCTCCCGCCCGGCCAGCCCGACCACGCTGTCGTCGCAGCTGCTCGCGCACGGTGTCGCGGTCCAGGGTCAGCGGCGTCAGCGCGTAGGCGCGCTGGCCGAACACGAGCAGGCCGACGCGGTCGCCGCCGCGGCGGTCGAGGAAATCGGCCAGCACCGCCTTGGCCGCGGTCAGGCGGTCGACCGGCGCGGCCGCCCAGCTCCATGTCCGGCTCGCTCATGCTGCCGGACAGGTCCACCGCCAGCATCAGGTCGCGCCCGGCCTGCGGCGGCTGCACCGCCTCGCCCAACTGCTGCGGCCGCGCGGCGGCGACGCACAGCAGGATCCACGCCAGCCAGCGCCGAGCACGCCGGCACCGCCGACGCGGCGCAGCGCGCCGCCCGCGCGCCCGACCACCTCCAGCCGCGATGCGCCGTACGGCACGTTCAACGCCGGCGCGGTGCCACGCGCCGGCGGCAGCAGGCGCCGCACCAGCCATGGCAGCGGCACCGCCAGCAGCATCCACGGCCAGGCGAAGCCGTCGAGCCAGCTGCGCCACGGCCTGTCGCAGCGGCGCCATCATCCCGGCCGCCATCCATGCCAGGAAGCGCGCGCGCGCCAGCGGCAGCGCGGCGCGCCGACCTCGTCCGCGTCGGACTGTCGCGGCGGTAGCCGCCGCCTCCAGCAGCAGCGCGCCCGGCCCCTGCGCTGAACGCGGCTTGCGCGCATCGTCCGGCGTCGAGGAACGCAGCCACGCCTCGCCCTGCAGCCGGTCGGCGGCCGGATCCACGCGCCGCGCGGCGCGGCGCAGCAGTTCGGACATCGCCGCGACCTGCACGCCGGCGTGGCCGCGCGTGCAGCGCGCCGTCGAACAGGCGCACCAGGCGTGCGCGCTGTCGGCGGCGCCGGCGCCTGCCATGCGCAGACCACGACGGCGGCCAGCGCCAGCGCGCCGGCCAGCAGCCACCAGCCCGGCGCCGGCGGCCACCACGAGGGCGCGCGGTGGCAGGTGCACGTCGCGCAGCACCAGCGTGCCAGGCGTCGACGCCCATGCACCGTCATGCCACCGCGGCCGCGCGCGGCCGAGCAGCGGCAGCCACGCCTCGCTGGGCGCATCGGCCGTGGACAGCGCCTGTACGCCGCACGCCGCGGCGCAGGCAGCGATGCCAAGCGCGCGTCGAGCGGGCTCGGCGAACTCGTGCTCGCCAGCGCTGGCGCTGCGCGGCGGTCGGCCAGGTCGAGCTCGACGCGGTGCGCCGCCGCCGCGAGAACGGCAGGCACGCGTGCGGCGGCGCCCGTCTCCAGCGGATCGGTCAGCAGCAGCACGATCACTTCGTGGTGCGCGCCAGCGCCGGCCAGCGCGCGCCGGAACGCGCCGCATGCTGGCGGATCGGCCAGCACCACCAGGCGCGAGCCGGGGCGCAGCAGGCGCGCGGCGTGGTCGAGCGCCACCGCCAGGCCCGTCATCGTCCGGCCGGCGGCTGCGCGTACCAGCGCACCAGCGCATCCAGCACGCGCAGCGCGCCGCGCGGGCCGGCGGCGGGCGGCACCGGCGCTTCGTGCCGGCTGCCGCGCAGCGCCGCGACGCGGTCGCCGTCGCGCACCGCCGCCCATGCCGCCACCGCGCCGGCGCGCGCGGCCTGCACCGACTTGAAGCGCACGCGCGTGCCGAAGTACAGCGCCGGCGCGGTATCGGCGACCAGCAGGGTCAGGCGTTCGCGCTCGGCCTGGAACAGCTTGGTATGCGCGCGCCCGCTGCGCGCGGTCAGGCGCCAGTCGATGTGGCGCGCATCGTCGCCGGCGACGTACTCGCGCGACTCGGCGTACTCCATGCCGCGCCGCGCGCAGCGGCGACAGCGCCTGGGCCGGTGCACGCCGATGCCGCGCCCGCGCCGCGCGCGGCGGCCGCCGCTGCGCGGCTGCGCGCGCAGCGCGACCAGTTCGGCCAGCGTCGGCGGATGCCCGTCGTCGCGGTCGGATCGGGTCGTGCGCGTCGGCGGCGCTCATGCGGCGCGCGCTCAGGGCAGCGGCACCACGTCGAGCAGCGCCGCCACCAGCCGCTCGCCGTCCCAGCCTTCGGCCGTGGCCTCGTAGCTCGGCAGCACGCGGTGGCGCAGCACGTCCGGGCGCGATCGCGCGCACGTCGTCGGGCGTGACGTAATCGCGGCCGGCCAGCCAGGCGCGCGCGCGCGCGCAGCGTTCCAGCGCGATCGAGCCGCGCGGGCTGGCGCCCCAGGCGATGCGCCGCGCCAGCGTCGGCGTCGTAGCGCGCGGCATCGCGCGAGGCCAGCACCAGTTCGACCAGGTAGCGCTCCAGCGCCGGCGCCAGGTGCAGGTCCAGCACCGCCGCGCGCGCGGCGAACACGTCCGCCAGCGGCAGCCGCTGCGAGCGTCTCCGGCCGCGCCTGCAGGGCGTCGCGCGCGCGTTCGCGCGCCAGCCGCAGGATCTCCGCTTCGGCGTCCGCCTCGGGATAGCCGATGCGCACGTGCATCAGGAAGCGGTCCAGCTGCGCCTCCGGCAGCGGGAAGGTGCCTTCCTGCTCGATCGGGTTCTGCGTCGCCATCACCAGGAACAGCGGCGGCAACGGGTAGGTCTGCCGGCCGACCGTGACCTGGCGCTCGCCCATCGCCTCCAGCAGCGCCGACTGCACCTTGGCCGGCGCGCGGTTGATCTCGTCGGCCAGCAGGATCGGGATGGAAGATCGGGCCGGGCTGGAATTCGAAGCGCCCGTCCTGCGGGCGCCAGACCTCGGTGCCGGTCAGGTCGGCCGGCAGCAGGTCGGGCGTGAACTGCACGCGCGCGAAGTCCGCCTCCAGCCGCGCGGCCAGCGCGCGGATCGCGGTGGTCTTGGCCAGGCCGGGCGCGCCTTCGACCAGCAGGTGGCCGTCGGCCAGCAGCGCGATCAGCAGGCGCTCGACCAGCGCGGCCTGGCCGACGATCTGCGCGCGACAGCGCCTCGCGCAGCGCGGTCGAAGGCGTCGTGCAGGCGTGGCGATGTCGCGGTGACGCTCGGGCTGGCTATCCATGGTGCGTTCTCGGATGGTGCGCAGGGCCGATTCTGACCGAGCGCGGCACGGAGGTTCGCACGGCCGCGTCGCGAACATGCGACTGCAGCTCAGCAGGCCACAAACGAAACGGGAGCCTTGCGGCCCCCGTTCGTCGATCGCGATGACGCGATCAGCGTCAGCGCTGCGCGACGCGCAGCACCTTCGGGCGTGACGAAGATCAGCAGCTCGGCCTTTTCCTTGGTGCGGCCCTTCTTCTTGAACAGGTTGCCGAGGAACGGCATGTCGCCCAGGAACGGCACCTTGGCCACGTCGCTGCGGTCGCGTGAACTCGTACACGCCGCCGATCACCACCGTCTGGCCGTCCTCGACCAGCACCGCGGTGTTGACCTCGCGCTTGCTGATCTGCGGCACCTGGCCGATGCCGGTGTCTGATGAAGCCCTCGACCTCGTCCTTCTTGACGTTCATGTTCAGGAACACGCGGCCGTCGTTGGTGATGGTCGGGCGTGACCTTCAGCTCCAGCAGCACTTCCTTGAACTCGCACGGTCGGCGTCGGCATGCTGCCGCCGGCCGCCGGTGATGGTCACGTAGCCGACTTCCTGGCCCTGGCGGATCACCGCCTCGCGCTGGTTGCTGGTGACGATGCGCGGGTTGGAGATCACTTCGCCGCGGCCTTCCTCCTGCATCGCCGACAGCTCGATGTCCAGCAGGTAGCCGGCGTTGAGGATCGACAGCGCCAGCGAGCCGGCCGGATTGGTGACCGCCAGGTTGGTGATCAGGCCGCGGGCGATCGAGCCCGCGGTCGACTGCGGCGGATCGGCGGCAGCCGACCGGCGCTCGTTCTGGCTGCCATCGCAGTCGGCATGCGCAGGTCGTGCGGTTGCATCGATTGCGGTCTGGTTGGCTCGAGGTTGCCGTTGAAGTAGGCGTTGTCCTTGTTGCCGCTGATGCCGAACCGGGCGCCCAGTTCGCGGGCGAAGGTCTCGGTGGCGATCACGATGCGCGCCTCGATCAGCACCTGGTCGACCGGGCGGTCGATCACGCGCGATCAGCTCGCTGCATCTGCGCGACCTTCTTCGGGATGTCGCTGACCATCAGGGTGTTGGTGCGCTCGTCGGCAACCAGGCTGCCGCGCGGCGACAGGAAGCCGCTGTCGCTGTTGCCGCCGCCGCCTGCCGCCCGCCGCCACCGCCGCTGCCGCCGATGCCCTTGGCCTCGGTCAGCGCCTTGACGATCTGCTGCGGCGTTGCGGTAGTTGATCGGGATGTACTCGGTGACCAGGTCGACGCGGTTCTCGATCGCGATGCGCGCGTCTTCCTTGTCCTGCTCGAACTTGGCGATCTCCGCCTGCGGGGCGACCCAGACCACGTTGCCGCTGCGGCGCTTGTCCAGGCCCTTGGCCCGCAGCACGATGTCCAGCGCCTGGTCCCACGGCACGTTGACCAGGCGCAGGGTGACGTTGCCCTGCACGGTGTCGGCGGCGACGATGTTGAGGTTGGACTCCTCGGCGATCAGCTGCAGCACGGTGCGCACCGGCACGTCCTGGAAGTTGAACGTCACCGGGCGGCCGCTGTAGCGCACGCGTCGGCGCGGTGCCGTCGCGGCCGTCGCGCCATCGCGGCTGGCCGGATGGCACCGACCGCGCGCACGGCGCGGCCGGCGGCGCGCGGCACGATCTCGACGATGTACTCGTTGCCGGTCTGGTAGGCCAGCGACTCGAAGGCGCCGCTGGTGCTCAGCACCAGCTGCGTGCCGCTGCCGGCGGCGCGCGCGTCGATGCGCTGCACCGGCGTGGCGAAGTCGGTGACGTTGAGCGGCCGCTGCAGGTTGGCCGGCAGCTGCGCGTTGCCGACGTCCACGATCGACGCTGCGAGCCCTGGTTGCGCAGGTCGGGCATGGCGCCCTCGCCGTCGAAGCGCAGGATCAGCCTGCCGGCGCCGCCGTCGCCGCGCTTGAAGTCGATGTTGGACACCGAGATCGCGCCGGGCAGCTGCTTGGCCGGATCGGCATGGCGCCGGTGCGACTGCGCCATCGGCGCCGGCGCGACGCCGGCGCGTGCGCGGCGCTGACCGCGGCGAGCAGGCCGATCGGCGAGCCCGAGCGCGCAGACCCGGAGCGTGGACAGGGGCGCCGGGCAGGCCGCGGGCGTGTTGGCGTTGAATACGGTCATCGTGCTATCCCCCAATCATTGATCTTCAAGCGCGATCGACGCCGGCCGTTCCAGCCAGCCACCCGCGCCATCCGGCACCAGTTCGACCAGTTCGATGCGGTCTTCGAAGACGCGCGGTCACGCGGCCATCGCTCTGCCCCATGTACGCCCCCGGCCGCACCCGGTAGGTCACCTTGTCGGGCGCCATCACCAGCGCCACCAGCCCGGCGCCGCGTGCCGAGCGTGCCGACCATGTCCAGGCTGTCGAGCGGGAACTGCTCCAGCGTCTGCTTGCGCCGGCTCGGATCCGGACGCGGCCCGCTGCCACCGCCGTCGTCGCTGAAGGCGTCGCTGAACGGATCGCGCAGGGTCTGCGCGGCGTATTCGAAGGTCTCGAACTGCTGCATCACCGGCAGCGGATCCAGCGGCGGCGCCGGGCGCGCCTTGACTTCGGCGACCCACTTCTCGAGGTTGGGCGCTCGCCCGGCGTGCTGGTGATGCCGCGCGCGCAGCCGGCCAGCAGCCACGACCAGCGCGAGGCGCGAGCAGGCCAGCGTGCCGCGGCGTGCGGCAGTCGAACGCTCATGCGCCATCTCAGCGCCCCGCCGCCGGCGCTTGGCTGCGGCCTCGGCTGGCCGCCGCGTCCTGCTCGGCGACTTCCTCTTCGTCCAGGTAGCGGTAGGTCTTGACCGTGCCGGCCAGCTCCAGCGGCTGTTCGGGCTGATCGCCGCGTCCTTGGCCTTGCCGCTGCGGCTTCAGCGAGATGTCGTGCATGGTCATGATCACCACGCGCGGCAGCGAGGCCACGCCGCTGACGAAGGCGCCGAACTGGTGGTAGGTGCCCACCATGCGCAGCGCGATCGGCTTCTCGGCGTAGAACTCCTTCGGCGTCTTCCGGGCCGGGCTGGAACAGCTCGTTGGCGATGCCGGTGGCCAGCGCGGTCTGCGAGATGTCGACGATCAGGTCGGGCATCTCGGTCTTGCTCGGCAGCTGGCGCAGCATCTGCTGCAGCTGCTGCTCCATCTGCGCGAGCTGCTGCTTCAGCGGCTCGAGGTTGGCGGCGCGGCCCTGCTTGGTCTCGAACTCGCTGGCGCAGCTCGGTTTCCTGGCGTTCCAGGCCTCCAGCTCGTCGCGCTTGTCGCGCACGAACAGCCACCAGGCCAGGCCGACGATCAGCAGGCGCGATGATCACGCAGAAGCCGATCTTGGCCTGCTGCGGCCAGCCGCCGATGTTGTTGAAGTCCAGTTCCTGCAGCGAGATCTTCTTCTGGCTCATGGCGCGGCTCCTCGTCTGGGCGGCGTCGGCGGCGGGCGGCTGGCGGCATCGGCGCGGCGGTGCGCCGGTGCAGCCGGTGCGGCCAGGCGCGGTCGCCGGCATCGGGTCAGCCGGGGCGGCGGCCGGCTGCGGTCGCCGGCATGCCGTCGCCGTCCTCGTCCTTCGGCGCGTTCGGATTGGCCAGCTTCACCTGCAGGTTGAACGCGTACGGCAGGCCCTTGTCGTCGCCCTTGGCCTCGATGATCGACAGGTCGGGCTTGGTCATCCAGCCCGAGCCTTCCAGGTTGCGCATGTAGGTACTGACCCGCGCGTTGGACTGCGCGCGCCCGTCCAGGGTGAGGATCTCGCCGTCCTGCTTGATCGACGGTCAGCACCACGCCGTCGGGAATGGTGCGCACCAGCGAATCGAACAGGTGCACCATCTGCGAGCGGTTGGCCTGCAGCTGCTCGATCACTTCCTTGCGCGCCAGCAGCTTGGCCTTCTTCTCGTCGAGCTCCTCGATCTCCTTGATCTGCGCATCGACCTCGGTGATCTGCGTCGCTGCAGGAACGGCGTTGCGCTCGTTCTGGCCGCTGATCTGGCCGTTGTAGTAGCTGACGATCAGGAAGGCCAGCAGCGACGCGCGCCGACGCGGCCGACGCCCAGCATCATCATGAATTCCTTCTGGCGCTGCTTGCGGCGCTCGGCGCGCCACGGGAGGAGGTTGATCCGTGCCATCAGTCGAAGCTCCTCAGGGCGAGGCCGCAGGCGATCATCAGCGCCGGGGCATCCTGCGCCAGCGCATGCGCCTGCACGCGCGGGCCGAGCGTCATCTGCGCCAGCGGATTGGCGACCACGGTCGGCACGCCGAGCTGCTCCTCGACCATCTGCGGCGATGCCCGGGATCGAGGCGCAGCCGCCGGCCAGGACGATCTGGTCGACGCGGTTGAATTCGCTGCCGGCGTAGAAGAACTGCAGCAGGCGGCTGACCTGCTGGACCATCGCTTCCTTGAACGGCTCCAGCACTTCGATCTCGTAGCTTTCGGGCAGGCCGCCCTGGCGCTTGGCCAGGCCGGCTTCCTCGTAGCTCAGGCCGTAGCGGCGCATGACCTCGTCGGTGAGCTGCTTGCCGCCGAACACCTGCTCGCGGCTGTAGAGGCTGCGGCCGTTGCGCAGCACGTTGAGCGTGGTCATCGTCGCGCCGATGTCGACCAGCGCGACGATGCCGTCGCTGCGGGATGCTGCAGCTCGTCGGCCATCAGCGCGAAGGCGTTCTCGATCGCGAAGGCCTCGACGTCCATCACCTTGGCGGTCAGGCCGCCGAGCTCCAGCGCGGAGGCGCGGACCTCGACGTTCTCCGAGCGCGAGGCCGCCAGCAGCACCTGCACCATCTCGGGGTTGCCGGGCATCGGGCCCAGCACCTCGAAGTCGAGGTTCACTTCCTCGATCGGGTACGGGATGTAGTTGACCGCCTCGAGCTCGACCTGGGACTCCAGGTCGTCCTCGTCGAGGTCGGCCGGCATCGGGATGATCTTGGTGATCACCGCCGAGCCCGGCCACCGCGGCGGCGGCGTGCTTGGCGCGGGTGCCGGAGCGGGCCACGGCGCGGCTTGATCGCCTCGCCGACCGCCTCGACCTCGACGATGTTCTTCTCGACCACCGCGTTGGGCGGCAGCGGCTCGACCGCGTAGTGCTCGACGCGGTAGCGGTTGCCGGCCCGCGAGAGCTGCAGCAGCTTGACCGCAGTCGAACTGATGTCGACGCCGACCAGCGGCGGCTGGCTTTTTGTGATCAGCCCCACGGTTTTCTCCCCTTCCCACAGGCGCTTACGCGCACTTCGTGTGCCCGCGTACTTAAATAACGGACTTTTCACAAGCTGGCAACCACTTCATTGCCGAATCGCCGAGCGAAACCCGTTTCGACCCGCCGACCGCGCTCACCCGTCCCCTGACGCCCCGTCTCCGACGCCCGGCCGACCGCTACAGGCTCGGCGCCACGACGCGGCTCCTCTATACTCCGCGGCCACGACACCCGCAATCGGAATCTGCGTCGATGCCCCGTCTTCCGCCGTCTGCTGCGCTGGGCGCTGCTCGCGCTTCGCCGGCCTGGCCCTGCTCGGCTGCGCTCGCGCCTGGGCATCCTGTACTACCTGGTCGCCCCCAAGCTGCCGGACGTGCGAGACCCTGCGCAACGTCGAGCTGCAGGAGCCGATGTACGTCTACGCGCGCGACGGCCGGCTGATGGCGCTGTTCGGCGAGACGCGGCGCTACCCGGTCAGCATCGAAGAGGTGCCCGAGCGGCTCAAGCAGGCCTTCATCGCCGATCGAGGACGCCCGCTTCTACGAGCACCACGGCGTCGACTACAAGGGCGTGGCGCGCGCGGTCTGGCTGCTGGCCACCACCGACGACAAGCGCGTGCCGGGCGGCTCGACCATCACCCAGCAGGTGGCGCGCCAGTTCTTCCTGAGCTCGGAATACAGCTACACCCGCAAGCTCGCCGAGATGCTGCTGGCGATGCGCATGGAGCGCGAGCTGAGCAAGGACGAGATCTTCGAGCTCTACCTCAACAAGAGCTTCTTCGGCAACCGCGCCTACGGCGTGGCCGCCGCGGCCGAGTTCTACTACGGCAAGACGCTGGACCAGCTGACGCCTGGACGAGATGGCCTCGCTGGCCGGCATCCCGAAGTTCCCGTCCAGCGGCAATCCGCTCAGCAACCCCGAGCGCGCCAAGGAGCGCCGCGACTACATCCTGCAGCGCATGGCGCGAGCTGGGCTTCATCAGCCCGGCCGAGGCCAGCGCGGCGCAGGCGGTGGCCGATGCACGCCAGGCCGCACGAGCGCCCGGTCGAGGTCTATGCGCCGTACGTGGCGGAAATGGTGCGCCAGGAGATGATCGCCCGCTTCGGCGCCGAGGCGCTGACCAAGGGCTACCACGTCACCACCACCTCGACCCGGCGCTGCAGGCCGCGGCCGACCAGGCGGTACGCGACGGCCTGGTCACCTACGACCACCGCCACGGCTGGCACGGCGTGGAGCAGCAGTTCGAGCTGGCCGCGGACGAGGATGCCGCGACGCGTCGGCCGCGCGCCTGCGCGGCATCCCGACCCAGGCCGGCCTGATGCCGGCGGTGGTGCTGTCCACGCAGCGACGCCAGCGCGACCGTCGTGCTGGGCGACGGCACGCGAGGTCACGCTCGGATGCCAAGCAGCGGCTGGACCGGCGCAGCCCGGCAGCGCTGGTCAAGCGCGGCGACCTGGTGCGCGTGCGGGCGGTGATCGAGCAGCAGGAGGCGCAGGCGGACGATCCGCGCGAAGGCGTGGCCGCTGACGCCCGCGTGGCGCCGGTGGTGTCGCATTACACCTCGACCAGCTGCCGCGCGGCGCAGGCCGCGCTGGTGTCGCTGGAGCCGCACAATGGCGCGCTGCGCGCGCTGTCGGGCGGCTTCAGCTTCGCCGGCAACAAGTTCAACCGCGCCACGCAGGCGCGGCGCCAGCCGGGTTCCAGCTTCAAGCCGTTCCTCTATGCGGCCGCGTTCGAGCGCGGCTTCAACCCGGCCTCGATCGTGCTGGACGCGCCGGTGGTCTTCCGCGAGCGCCGCGGCCACATGTGGCGGCCGCAGAACGACTCGCGGCAACTTCGCCGGCCCGATGCGCCTGCGCGAGGCGATGGTGCAGTCGCGCAACCTGGTGTCGGTGCGCCTGCTGGATGCGATCGGCGTGGACTTCGCGCGCAAGTACATCAGCCACTTCGGCTTCGAGGAAGAGCAACTGCCGCCCAACCTGTCGATGTCGCTGGGCACCGCCTCGCTGACGCCGCTGTCGGTGGCGCGCGGCTACGCGGCGTTCGCCAATGGCGGCTTCCGCGTCACCCCGTGGTTCATCGACGAGGTGCGCGACCGCAACGGCGCGGTGGTATTCAAGGAAAAGCCCGCCACCGCCTGCCCCGGCTGTGCGATCGGCGGTGCACCGGGCACGGCCCGCGCCTCCAACGAGGTCGACGGCTTCGATCTCGGGCCCGCTGCTGCCCCCCGCATCGGCCGAGGCCGCCGGGCCGGCCGAACCGGTCCGTCCGGTGGTGCCGCCCGGCCGCCGACGTGCCGCTGGCGCCACGCGCGCTGGATGGCCGCATCGCCTACCAGATGGTGTCGATGCTGCGCGACGTGGTGCAACGCGGCACCGGCACGGCGGCCAAGGTGCTGGGCCGCGAGGACGTCGGCGGCAAGACCGGCTCGACCAACGACCACCGCGACGCCTGGTTCTCCGGCTTCGGCGGGCCGTACGTCACCACCGTCTGGGTGGGCCGCGACGACTTCCAGTCGCTGGGCTACCGCGAGTACGGCGGCAAGGCGGCGCTGCCGATCTGGATCGACTACATGCGCGTGGCACTGAAGGACCAGCCGCTGGCCGTCAACGAGCCGCCGCAGGGCATGGTCAAGGTCTCGGTCGCGGCCAACGGCAGCCTGTTGCCGGAAGGCAGCGGCGGCGTGCAGGAGTGGGTGAAGGCCGAGGACCTGGAGCGCATGGAGAGCTACAGCAGCTACGGCGCCGAGGACGCGGCACCGGCCGAGGAATCGTTCGACATCTTCTGACGGCGGCGGGTGATCGCGGCAGCCCGGTGCGGCGGACGCGCATTCACGGGCCCGTGCTAGCGTGGCGCGTGCCGGCCCAGCCGGCCGTGGCGGGGTGTCCCGCCACCGTGTCCGCCGAGGAGGCCGTCGCCATGCGCCCCGCCCGACAGCACGCCCACCTGCACGCCCAGACCCGCACCCGCGAACGCCGCCACCAGCTGGCCCATGAGGCCGCGCGGCTGATGGCCGAAGGCGGCGTGCGCGATTACCACCAGGCCAAGCTCAAGGCCGCCTTGCGCCTGGGCATCACCGATGACGCGTCCCTGCCGCGCAACCGCGAGATCGAGGACGCGCTGCGCGAGTACCAGCGGCTGTTCCAGCCCGAAACGAACGATGCACTGGCCGAGCGTCGCCAGGCCGCGGTCCGTGCGATGGAGTTCTTCGCACCGTTCGACCCGCGGCTGGTCGGCCCGGTACTGGACGGCACGGCGGACGCGCGCAGCGCCGTCTGCCTGCACCTGCACGCCGACGACCCCGACGCTGTGCCGCGCTGGCTGGACCAGCACGGCATCCCGACGGAACCCCGCAGCCGCCGGCTGCGGCTTGACCGAGACCGCAGCGAGGACATGCCGGTGTGGGTATTCAGCGCCGACGACGTGGGTTTCGACATCACCGTCCTGCCGCACAACGTGCTGCGCCAGGCGCCACTGTCGAACGTGGACGAGAAGCCCATGGCGCGTGCGTCGCTGGCGCAGCTGCGCCAGCTGCTGGCCGAGGCCGAGATCGGCGATTACGAAACGCGACGCGCTGCGCTGACCGGCTTCACCTCGCGCAACCGCTCAATGAAAACGCCCCGCGATGCGGGGCGTCTTCGTAGTACCGCACTGCGAAGGACCGCGCCTCAGCGCTTGCCCATCGCCACGTAGTCGCGCTGCGCCGAGCCGATGTAGATCTGGCGCGGACGCCCGATCTTGTTCTCCGGATCGTTCTGCTGCTCCAGCCAGTGAGACACCCAGCCGGCGGTGCGGGCGATGGCGAACATCACCGTGAACATCTCCACCGGGATGCCCAACGCCTTGTAGATGATGCCGCTGTAGAAATCGACATTCGGGTAGAGCTTGCGCTGCACGAAGTACTCGTCCTTCAGCGCGGCCTCTTCCAGCTTCATTGCGACCTCGAGCAGCGGGTCGTTGACGCCCAGCTGGCCCAGCACGTCGTGGGTCATCTTGCGCACCAGCGCCGCGCGCGGGTCGTAGTTCTTGTAGACGCGGTGGCCGAAGCCCATGAGGCGGAAGCCCGACTCCTTGTCCTTGGCCTTCTCGACCGCGGACTTGACGTTCTCCGGGCGGCCGATCTCCTCCAGCATCTTGAGCACGGCCTCGTTGGCGCCGCCGTGCGCGGGCCCCCACAGCGCGGCCACGCCGGAGGCGACGCTCACGTACGGGTTGGCGCCGGTGGAACCCACCAGACGCACGGTCGAGGTCGAGGCGTTCTGCTCGTGGTCGGCGTGCAGGATGAAGAGCAGGTCCATCGCCTTGGCGGCGACCGGGTCGAGTTCCAGCGGCTCGCTCGGCACCTCGTACATCATGTGCAGGAAGCGCGTGGTGTAGTCGAGATTGTTGCGCGGGTAGCGCAGCGGCCAGCCGATCGAATGGCGGTAGCAGGCAGCGGCCACGGTCGGGACCTTGGCGATGAGCCGGATCGCCGCCAAGCGGCGCTGCTCGGGGTCATCGAGGTCCAGGTCGTTGTGGTAGAAGCTCGCCATCGAGCCGAGCATGCCCACCAGCATCGCCATGGGATGCGCGTCATGGCGGAAGCCGCCCAGGAAGCTCTTGAAGGCCTCGTGCATCATCGTGTGATGCGTGACCTCGTGCTCGAACGCGGCGAACTGGTCCGTGCCCGGCAGCTCGCCGTTCATCAGCAGGTACGCGACCTCCAGGAAGCTGGAGTGCTCGGCCAGCTGCTCGATCGGGTAGCCGCGGTACAGCAGCACGCCCTCTTCGCCATCGATGTAGGTGATGGCCGACTTGCAGCTGGCGGTGGCGGTGAAGCCGGGGTCGTAGGTGAAGCAGCCGGTTTCCTTCGGCAGCTTGGCGATATCGATGCACGGCGTGCCCAGCGTGGGGTGCTGCACGGGCAGGACGACATTCCTGTCGCCGGCGGCAAGGGTGGCCTGGGAAAGGGACGACTGGGCCAGGCCAGACTTGGAATCGGACACGGAGCACTCCTCATGTCGGAGCGCGACGGGGAACCGCCGCGGCACGAAGGGGGATCGGGATTCGGACGCGGAGCGACCGGGACCGTTGATTATCGCATAACGATGCTGCGGCGCATGGTGGATGCCATGCGGTTGCCGCGTACGGCCGTGGCAAGCGGGTAGCCCATGCTCGCCGGCAGGCCGCGTGCAGCGGCTGACGGCAGCGGTGGATGCACGCGCGTGACCTGCATCCTCCAGCCGCGCCTCGTTCCGGTCCGTTGCGACATGACGGAAACCGGCAACGACAAACGGCCACCCGAGGGTGGCCGTCGTCTGGAATGCGGGTGCGGTGTCCGGAGTGGCGCAGGCCGTGTCCGGGTACTGCAGGAGACCGGCCGCCTACGCGACCCGCCGCATTACTTGGCGTAGCGCTTGCGGAACTTGTCCACGCGGCCGCTGGTATCCATGATCTTGTGCTTGCCCGTGTAGAACGGGTGCGAGGCCGACGAGATGTCGATCTTGATCAGCGGGTACTCGTTGCCGTCGTCCAGCTTGACGGTCTCCTTGCTGGAGAGGGTCGAGCGGGTCAGGATCTGGAAATCCGTGGTCACGTCCTGGAAGACGACGTCGCGGTATTCGGGATGGATGCCGGCCTTCATGGCACTTACCAATCGTGTGCGGGGAAAGTCGGACAGTATAGCGGCCGCCCCGCCCTGCGCGCAAGCCGGGGTGCGCCCCGGCTACCGGGCCGCCAGCGCGTCGCGCACCAGACCCTCGAAGCGGGCCTGGTCGTAGCGCAGCAGCAGCCGCGCCGTATCAGTCCGGCCGCCCTGCCGCAGCCAGTCCACCACGGTGGCGCCGCGCGTGTGGGCGCCGGCCAGTTCGACCGCCACGGGCCGCGATTCGTGCTCCAGCGCGGCCTCCGGCGCCAGCGCGAAGGCCATCGCCAGCCCGTCGGCGCTGTGCCAGTGGTCGCCGCGGCGATCGGCCGACCATTCGCGCGTCTGCCGGGATATCCCTTCGTAGAACTGTGCGCGCGCGCCGCCGGCCTGCAGCCACTGCACGACCTCAGCGTGCGGCAGGCCATGGGCCAGCGTCGCCTCCCAGTCGACCAGGTCGAACCCGCCGGCGGCGCCGAAGGCCTCGAACACGATGTGCGCGGCCTCGGGGTCGAAAGCGATGTTGAACTCGGCCGCGGCCGTGATGTTGCCGTGCGCGGTCAGGGCGCCGCCCATCACCACCAGCCGCTGCACGCGGTGCGGCAGCGTGGGGTCCAGTTTGAGCGCCAGTGCGAGGTTGGTCAGAGGCCCCAGCGCGACCAGCAGCAGGCGGCCTGCATGCGCGTGCGAGAGGCGCAGGATCGCCAGCGCGGCATGTTCGGCCTCGGCCTGGCGCGTGGCCGGCGGGTAGCCGATGTCACCGAACCCGTCCTGTCCGTGCACGTAGGCCGCGTCGCGCGCCGGGTGCAGCAACGGCGCATCGCACCCGGCGAACACGGGCACATCGACGCCGGCCACTTCGCAGAGCTTCAGCGCATTGCCCACCGTGTGCGACAGGCCCACGTTGCCGGCGGCGATGGTCAGTCCGACCACCTCGTGCCGCGCGTCGGCGAAGGCCATCAGCAGTGCGAGCGCGTCGTCCACGCCCGGGTCGGTGTCGATCAGCAGGGGAATTGTGGATTCGCTCATGCCCGCATTATGCCGACCTGCGCCCCGGGGCTCAGGCCCCGGCGTACCGCGCCGCGCCACCGACCCAACGCGCGACGATGCGCCCGGCGATGTCGGGATGGTCGGCGAGCAGCCGTTCTGCGAGGTCGTGGACCTGGGGCAGCAGGTCGGCGTCGCGCACCAGGTCGGCGACGCGAAAGCCGGCCAGGCCGGTCTGGCGCGTGCCCAGCAGTTCGCCGGGGCCGCGCAGCTCCAGGTCCTTCTCGGCGATGACGAAGCCGTCGCTGGTCTCGCGCATGGTTTCCAGCCGCTGCGCGGGCGGTGGCCGACAGCGGCGACTGGTAGAGCAGCACGCAGCTCGATGCCGCGGTGCCGCGTCCCACCCGGCCGCGCAACTGGTGCAACTGCGCCAGGCCCAGGCGCTCGGCGTTCTCGATCACCATCAGCGAGGCGTTGGGCACGTCGACGCCGACTTCGATCACCGTGGTGGCGACCAGCAGGTCGATCTCGCCCGCGCTTGAACGCCGCCATCGTCGCCTGCTTGTCGGCCGGCTTCATGCGCCCGTGCACCAGCCCGACCCGCACGTCGGGCAGTGCCGCGCCAAGTTCCTCGAACGTGGTCTGCGCCGCCTGGGCGACCACCTCGTCGCTGTCGTCGATCAGCGTGCACACCCAGTAGGCCTGCCGCCCCTCCGCGCACGCCTGGCGGATGCGCTCGACCAGTTCCGGACGGCGCTCGGCGCTGAGCACCACCGTCTGCACCGGCGTGCGGCCGGGCGGCAACTCGTCGATCGCCGACACGTCCAGGTCGGCATAGGCCGACATCGCCAGCGTGCGCGGAATGGGCGTGGCGGTCATCACCAGCTGGTGGGGGACGATGGCATCGCCGGGCACGCCGCTCGCATCGATCGCCGAGGCGCCCTTGTCGCGCAGCGCCAGCCGCTGGTGCACGCCGAAGCGGTGCTGCTCGTCGACGATGGCCAGCGCGAGGTCGTTGAAGGCGACGCCCTCCTGCATCAGCGCGTGCGTGCCGACCACGACCTGGGCCTCGCCGGATGCCACCGCGTCGAGCACCTGGCGGCGCGCGCGGCCGGTGACCTTGCCGGCCAGCCACGCGACGCGGATGCCGAGCGGCTCCAGCCAGCCGCGCAGGTTGGCCAGGTGCTGCTCGGCCAGCAACTCGGTCGGCGCCATCAGCGCCGCCTGCCGGCCCGCGGCCACGGCCAGCATGGCCGCGAGCGCGGCCACCACGGTCTTGCCGCTGCCGACATCGCCCTGCACCAGCCGCAGCATCGGCGACGGGCCTGCCGACATCGGCGGCGATCTGGTCGAACACCCGCTGCCTGCGCGCCGGTCAGCGGGAACGGCAGCGCCTGCCGCAGCCGGTGCGCCAGTGCAAACCGCGTCCAGCACGGGCGCAGCGTGCGCCTGCTGGGCGATGCGCTGGCGGCGCAGGCTCAGGTGGTGGGCCAGCAACTCCTCCAGCGCGAGCCGCCGCTGCGCGGGATGCGTGCCCGCCAGCAACGCGGCGACGTCCTGGTCGCGGCCGCGGCCGATGCACCGCCAGCAAGGCCTCGCGCAGCGAAGGCAGCTGCGAGGCCATGCGCAGCCCGGGCGGCAGCAGTTCGAGCGCATCGTCAGCAGGCAGCCGGTCCAGCGCCAGCCCGATCAAGCGCCGCAGCGTCGCCGGGCCGATGCCTTCGATCGCCGGGTAGACCGGATCGAGGGCATCGCCGAGACCGCCGGCGCCTTCATCGGCGAGGACGCTGTAGCTGGGATGGACGATCTCCAGCCCGTGCTGGCCGGGCCGCGGCGTGCCGTAGCAGCGCAGGCGCGTACCGGGCGCGAACTGCGCGACCTGCGCGGCGCGGAAATGGAAGAAGCGCAGCACCAGCGTGGCATGCGAGCCGTCGTCCAGCGCCACGCGCAGCATCGGCCGGTAGCGGAAGCCGCGCTCGACCGCCTCCACCCGGCCTTCGACCTGCGCCGCCACGCCGGGCTGCAGGTCGGCGGATCGGCGTGATGCGCGGTGCGGTCCTCGTACTGCCGCGGCAGTTGCAGCCACAGGTCCTGCAGGCAGTGGCAGCCCGCGCGCCGCCAGCTTTTCGGCCACGCGCGGGCCGCAGCCGGGCAGCACCGTCAGTGGCGTTTCGCCGACGTCGGACAGGAACGGTGCAGGGCGGGCGGCGCGTGGCATCGGCAGCGCCCCTCAGGTGCCGGATGTCATGCCGGACCGCCCTGCCCCGTGCGCGGTGTCATCCCAGGACGAGCACCGCGTCGACTTCGAACGTGGCGGCCTTGCGGCAATGCCGACACCTCGATGGTCGAGCGCGCCGGGATACGGCGCGTCGAAGTATTCGGCCATCACCGCGTTGACCGCGGCGAAGTCCGCCAGGTCGGTGAGGTACAGGCCCAGCCGCACGACCTGGTCGAGCGAGCCGCCGGCGGCCTCGCACACCGCGCGCAGGTTGTCGAACGCGCGCCGCGCCTGCGCCTGCGATGTCGCCCGCCACCAGTTCGCCGGTGGCCGGGTCGAGCGGGATCTGGCCGGAGAGGTACACGGTGTTGCCGGCGCGCACGGCCTGCGAATACGGGCCGATCGCGGCCGGGGCCTGGTCGGTGTGGATGGCATACGGGGCATGCGGACTCCGGCGTCGAGGGGCACGCCAGTGTAGCGAAGCGGCGGCGGCCGTCGGCGTCGGGTTTCACCGCGGTGGCGTGTCGGGTGTCGGACGATGCCCGGCGCGGCTTCAGATCCGCTGGACGCCCTGCACCACGCCCAGCCGGCGCACGCGCCGGATCACGTCGGCCAGGTGCTTGCGGTCGCTGACCTCGATGGCGAAGCGCATCACCGCCATGTTGGCGTCGCGCTCGAGGTATTCGACGCGGTCGATGTTGGAGTCGGCCTCGGCGATCGCGGCGGCCACCTGGGCCAGCACGCCGGGCCGGTTGTCGACTTCGATCCTGAGCGCGGCGCGAGAAGTCGCCGCTGACCTCGCGGTCCCAGCCCATCGGCACCCAGCGCTCGGGCGACTTGCGGTACTCGGCCACGTTCGGGCATTCCAGGCGGTGCACGACGATGCCCTTGCCGGCGGTGTGGTAGCCCATGATCTCGTCGCCCGGGATCGGCTGGCAGCAGTTGGCGAAGCTGATGCACGCCGCGCTCGGCGCCGGTGATCAGGATCTTGTCCTCGCGGCAGCGCGACCGGCGTCGGCGGCGCGGCGCGGCGCCTTGCCCTTGGCCGCGCGCGCCAGCGCCTGCGCGACCTGGCTGCGGCATGCGGTTGCCCAGCGCGATGTCGGCCAGCAGCGCTTCCAGGCGCGGGTAGCGGTGCTCGGCCAGGTAGGCATCGAGGCGCTCGGCCGGCACGCGGTCGAGCGAGGTGTCGAGCGCCTCCAGCGCGCGGTCGAGCATGCGGTGGCCGAGCTGCACCGCGTCCTCGTGCTCCAGCTGCTTGAGCTGGTGGCGGATCGCGGTGCGCGCCTTGCCCGAGACCACGAACTCCAGCCACTGCGGCTTGGGCGTGGACGACTTGGCGGTGATGATCTCCACGCGCTGGCCGCTGGCCAGCTTGGTGCGCAGCGGCACCAGCTTCCTGTCCACGCGCGCGGCCACCGCGTGGTTGCCGACGTCGGTGTGCACCGCGTAGGCGAAATCGAGCGCGGTGGAATTGCGCGGCAGCGACAGGATGTCGCCCTTGGGCGTGAACAGGTAGACCTCGTCCGGGAACAGGTCGACCTTGACGTTCTCCAGGAACTCCAGCGACGAGCCGGTCGGCGCGCTGCGATTCCACCAGCCCGGTGATCCAGCTGTGCGCGCGGCTCTGCGCGCTGTTGGGGCCTTCGCCGCCGTGCTTGTAGGACCAGTGCGCGGCGATGCCGCGCTCGGCGATCAGGTCCATCTCCTCGGTGCGGATCTGCACCTCGATCGGCGAGCCGTACGGGCCGAACAGCACCGTGTGCAGCGACTGGTAGCCGTTGGCCTTGGGGATGGCGATGAAGTCGCGGAAGCGCGCGTCCAGCGGCTTGTAGATGCGCGTGCACCACGCCGAGCGCGTGGTAGCAGTCGGCGACCGATGCGCACCACGACGCGGAAGCCGAACACGTCCATCACCTGGTCGAAGCTCTTGTGCTCGGCGCGCATCTTCGTTGTAGATGCTCCAGGGCGACTTCACCCGGCTGACCAGCCGGTGCGGCAGCTTCTCCTTCGCCAGCCGCTGCGCGAGGTTGCGCCTCGATCTGCACCATCGACTCGCGCCGCACCACCGGCTGGGTGCGGATGCGCTTTTCGATCACCGCGTGGCGCCACGGATGCAGCGCGCGGAAGCCCAGGTCCTGCAGTTCGGCCTTGATCAGGTTCATGCCCAGGCGCTGGGCGATCGGCGCGTAGATCTCCAGCGTCTCGCGCGCGATGCGCTCGCGCGCCTCGGCGCTCTGCGCGCCGAGCGTGCGCATGTTGTGCAGGCGGTCGGCCAGCTTGATCAGGATCACGCGCAGGTCGCGCGACATCGCCAGCAGCATCTTGCGGAAGCTCTCGGCGGCCGCTTCCTGGCGGTCGCGGAACTGCAGCTTGTCGAGCTTGGTGACGCCGTCGACCAGCTCGGCCACGGTCTCGCCGAACTCGCTGGCCAGCGCACTCGCGCGTCAGCGGCGTGTCCTCGATGGTGTCGTGCAGGATCGCCGCGATCAGCGTTTCGACGTCCAGCCCCTGGTCGGCCAGCACCTTGGCCACCGCGACCGGATGGGTGATGTAGGGCTCGCCGGACTTGCGGGTCTGCCCGGCGTGCGCGGCCGCGCCGACCGCCCAGGCGCGGCGCAGCAGCGCGCGCTGCGTCGGCCGGCAGGTAGTGCGCCGCCTGCTCGAGCTCGCGCACGTAGTCCGGCAGCGACGCGTCGTCGACGTCGGCCACGGCAGGCAGGCGGATCGCGGGTGCGGCAGGGGTCATGCGGGCAATCTACGCGCCTGCCGTCGAACGGCGCAACGCTGCGTGGAAGCAAGGAAATCGGGCCGGGGCCGGGTCACAGGCGGGCTGGCGATCCGGGTTCGGGTTGCGGGAGCACCGCTGGCAGGCGGATCGACGCGCTCCGCTCGCATCCACGCGGCCCGTCCAACAAAAAGCCCCGCCGGAGCGGGGCTTTGAAGGCCGGGTCGGCGAGCGGTCAGTCGTCGCCCTTGGACAGGTCGTCGTCGGCGACCACTTCGGCGGCGGCCCATTCCATCGCCTCGCGCTCGTTGCGCTCGCGCTCGGCCTTCTCGACGGCGTCGATGTAATCGGTGTCGATCCGGCGCGCGGCGATCTCGCGCAGCGCCAGCACGGTCGGCTTGTCGTTGGCTTCGCTGTTGTCGAGCAGTGGGCTCGACGCCGTTGGCCAGCTGGCGGGCGCGCTTGGCGGCCATCATGACCAGTTCGAAGCGGTTATCGACCACTTCCAGGCAATCTTCTACGGTGATGCGGGCCATGCGGGCTCCTGGCGGCCGGTCGGCCGTCGTGGAGTACACAAAGGGGCGCGGAGTGTAGCCGGCCGCGCGCCTCCGGGCAAGCCTAGTCTTTGGAATCAATCAGTTAGGGCGCCATCACCGGCGCACCGAGGGATCTGCTTCACCTGTCGAGGCGGAAGTACGAAGCTGGGGGACGGGCAGCTCGCCGATTCCCAGTCCTCAGTCCGCAATCCCAGTCCAGCCGACTCAATCCGTCAGCAGCGCCGTGATCAGGCGCGCATGCCGTGCCACCTGCGCCTCGCGGCGCAGGCGGCTGGCGGTGAAGATCGCGCACATCTCGTCCACGGCGGTGTCGAAGTCCTCGTTGACGATGACGTAGTCGAACTCGCCGTAGTGGCTCATCTCCTCGCGCGCGGCGGCCAGCCGCTGCGCGATGACCTCCTCGCTGTCCTGGCCGCGGTTGCGCATGCGCTGCTCCAGCGCCTCGCGCGACGGCGGCAGGATGAACACGCTGACCGCGTCGGGCACCTTGGCCGCGCACCTGGCGCGCGCCCTGCCAGTCGATCTCCAGCAGCACGTCCTTGCCCGCCGCCAGCTGCGGCTCGACCGACTGCCGCGCGGTGCCCTTCCAGTCGCCGTGCACCAGCGCGTGCTCGAAGAAGTCGCCGGCCGCGACCATGCGCTCGAACTCGTCCTTGCGCGACGAAGTGGTAGTGCTGGGCGTGGCGCTCGCCCGGCCGCGGCGCGCGCGAGGTGAACGAGATCGACAGGCAGATGTTGCGGATCGCGCGCCAGCACCGCGTTGACGATGCTGGACTTGCCCGGCGCCCGAAGGCGCCGCGACGATGAACAGCGTTCCGCGCATGCGCTGCTTATTCGATGTTCTGCACCTGTTCGCGGACCTGGTCGATCAGCACCTTCAGTTCGACCGCGGCCTGCGTGGTGCGCGCGTCCACCGACTTCGAGCCCAGCGTGTTGGCCTCGCGGTTGAACTCCTGCAGCAGGAAGTCCAGCCGGCGGCCGACCGCCTCGCGTCTGCTTGAGCACGCGGCGGGCCTCGGCGACATGGGCTGTCGAGGCGGTCGAGCTCCTCGTCGACGTCGAGCTTCTGCAGCCACAGCACCAGTTCCTGCTCGAGCCGGCCCGGGTCGAGCGGCGTGCGCTGCAGGTCGGCCAGGCGCGTCTCGCAGCTTCTGCGCGCTGGCCGGCGCGGATCGCCGGCATCAGCGTGCGCACCTCGGCGGCGATGCGCGCGATGCCGTCGACGCGCTCGCTGATCGCGGCGGCCAGCTTGGCGCCCTCGCGCTCGCGCGCGGCGACGAACTCGTCCAGCACCGTCGTCCAGCAGCGCCAGCGCCTCGGCCTGCAGCGCGGCCGGGTCGACGGCCGGCGCCTGCAGCACGCCGGGGAACTGCAGCAGCTCGGTGAACTCGGTGCGCAGGCGCGGGAAAGCGCGCCGACAGGTCCATGCGCCAGCGTCGCTCAGCTGCGCGCAGCAGGTCGTGGTTGACGCTGCAGCGCGCCGCGCGCCTTCCGGCGCGCGCAGGCGCAGCGCCAGGTCGAGCTTGCCGCGCGACATGCGCGCGGCGATGCGCTCGCGCAGCGCCGGCTCGAGCGCGCGCAGCTCGTCGGGCAGGCGCACGCCCAGCTCCAGGAAGCGGTGGTTGACCGCGCGCAGCTCGCACGCCAGCGTGCCGCCATCGGTGGCGCGCTCGCCGGCGGCGAAGGCGGTCATGCTGCGGATCATGCGTCGGTGCGTGCGCCGCGTGGACCAGGCGGCAGCGCCGCGGCCGTGGGCCAAGGGGGCGAATGGTAAACTCGCGCGCCCCGTTCGACGGAATCCGCATGACCGCAGCCGTTTCCCGCCCCAGCGGCCGCGCCGCCGACCAGCTGCGCGAGGTCCGCATCGAGCGCGGCTACACCCGCCACGCCGAGGGCTCGGTGCTGGTGTGCTTCGGCGACACCCGCGTGCTGTGCACCGCCAGCGTCGAGAACCGGGTGCCGGGCTTCCTGCGCGGCAAGGGCGAAGGCTGGGTCACCGCCGAGTACGGCATGCTGCCGCGCGCCACCCACACCCGCAGCGACCGCGAGGCCGCGCGCGGCAAGCAGGGCGGGCGCACGCTGGAGATCCAGCGCCTGATCGGCCGCGCGCTGCGCGCCTGCGTCGACCGCAAGGCGCTGGGCGAACGCACCATCACCCTGGACTGCGACGTGCTGCAGGCCGACGGCGGCACCCGCACCGCGGCCATCACCGGCGCCTACGTCGCGCTGGTGGATGCGGTGCGCTGGCTGCTCGAGCGCGGCGAACGAGCTCGAGCCGCGACCCGATCCATCGGCGCGGTCGCGGCGGTCTCGGTCGGCATCTACCGCGGCGTGCCGGTGCTGGACCTGGACTACGCCGAGGACAGCGACTGCGACACCGACATGAACGTGGTGATGAACGACGGCGGCGGCTTCATCGAGCTGCAGGGCACGGCCGAAGGCCACGCCTTCCGCCGCGATGAGCTGGAGGCGCTGACCTCGCTGGCCGAGGCCGGCATCGCGCAACTGGTCGCGCACCAGCGCGCGGCGCTGGGGCTGGCGTAAGGCCAGTGAAGGATTTGCGGGCGCCTGAAGCGAGTTCCGTAGGCGCGGTTCAGCCGCGAACGCAGCCTGCAGGCTCAAGGGACCATGACCCGAATCGTCGTCGCCAGCGGCAACGCCGGCAAGCTGGCCGAATTCAATCGCCTGCTGTCCGACGCCGGGCTGGAACTCGTCGCCCAGCGCGAACTCGGCGTCGACGACGTCGAGGAAACCGGCCTGACCTTCGTCGAGAACGCGCTGCTCAAGGCGCGCCACGCCGCACGCGTCACCGGCCTGCCGGCGCTGGCCGACGATTCCGGCCTGTGCGTCGATGCGCTGGACGGCGCGCCCGGGCTCTACTCGCGCGCGCTATGCCGGCGAGCACGGCGACGCGCCGCCAACATCGCCAAGCTGCTGCGCGAGCTCGAGGGCGTGCCCGAGGACGCGCGCGCGGCGCGCACTTCTACTGCGTGCTCGTGCTGCTGCGCCACGCCGACGACCCGCAGCCGCTGATCGCGGAAGGCGAGTGGCACGGCCGCATCCTGCATGCGCCGCGCGGCGACGGCGGCTTCGGCTACGACCCGGTGTTCTTCGACCCCGGCACGGTCTCACGGCCGCCGAGATGGACCCGGCGGCCAAGAACCGCATCAGCCATCGCGGGCAGGCGCTGGCGACATTGCAGCACGCCATTTCCAGCCTGTAGGAGCGGCTCAAGCCGCGCCTACAGTTCCGGTGCGCAGGCGCGGACAATGGCGCCCATGACCCTCGCACCGCCCCCGCTGTCGCTGTACGTCCACATGCCCTGGTGCGTGCGCAAATGCCCGTACTGCGATTTCAACTCGCACGAAGGGCGCGGCGCGCTGCCGTTCGACGCCGTACGTCGACGCGCTGCTGCGCCGACCTCGACCACGACCTGCCGCTGGTCTGGGGCCGCACGGTGCACAGCGTGTTCTTCGGCGGCGGCACGCCCAGCCTGTTTCCGGCCGCGAGCGATCGACCGCTTCCTGCAGGGCGCCAGCAGCCGCCTGCGCTTCGCGCCGGGCTGCGAGATCACGCTGGAGACCAACCCGGGCACCGCCGAGCACGGCCGCTTCGAGGACTACCGCGCCGCCGGCGTGAACCGCGTTGAGCTTCGGCATCCAGAGCTTCGACGACGGCTGCCTGCAGCGCCTGGGCCGCATCCACGACAGCGCGCGAGGCCGAGCGCGCGGTCAAGCTGGCGCAGGACGCCGGCTTCGACAACATCAACCTCGACCTGATGTACGCGCTGCCGCGGCCAGACGCTGGCGATGGCCGAGCACGACCTCGAGCGCGCGTTCGCGCTGCAGCCGACGCACATCTCGCACTACCAGCTGACGCTGGAGCCCAACACGGTGTTCGCCGCGCGCCCGCCGCCAGGGCCTGCCCGACGAGGACGCGGCCTGGGACATGCAGGAGCGCTGCCAGGCGCTGCTGGCCGAGGCCGGCTACGCGCAGTACGAGGTCAGCGCCTACGCGCCGCCGGGCCGGCAGTGCGCGCACAACCTCAACTACTGGCGCTTCGGCGACTACCTCGGCATCGGCGCCGGCGCGCACGGCAAGCTCACCCTGGGCGCACGAGCAGAGCATCCTGCGCCGCTGGAAGCTCAAGCACCCGACGCGCTACCTGGCCGCGGCCGGCACGCGCGGCGGCGATCGGCGGCGACGACCGCATCGACGCCGGCGCGCCGTCCGTTCGAATTCATGCTCAACGCGCTGCGGCTGGTCGAGGGCTTCGCGCTGGCCGACTTCGAGGCGCGCACCGGGCTGCCGCGCAGCCGATCGGACGAGGCGGCTGCAGGAGGCATGCACGCCGCGGGCTGGCTGGAGCGCGACGGGGACCGCATCCGCCCGACCGAGCTGGGTCGGCGCTTCACCAACGACGTGATGTCGCTGTTCCTCGACACGGCGCAGGCACCGGCGTCGGGCACGCTTCCCGCGGCCTGAACGCCATCGATGGCCTCCGCTGGCGTGCCATCGCGTTTGTCTCGTTGGCCGCGCCTTTACGGCCGTCCGTCGCGGTCGGGGCTGGCGGGCGGACAAGTGGCGTGTTTATATCGACCGCTCCCGGTGATCAGGCATGTCCGCCAAGCTGGACCTTATCGGCACTGCACCCATGCGATCCACGCTCGAATCGGCCGCCCTGCCCCGCCGTGTCCACGGCGCGCTCGAACACCTCTACGCGCTGCTCTCCGACGAGCTGGAACGCCAGCTCGAGCGCATGCTGTCGGACTTCGAACAGCAGCTGTTCCGATTGGCCGAGCAGGCGCGCAATGCCGGCGAGCAGAGCCGGCATTTCGAAACCCTGCGCCGCATCCGCCAGAACCGCGCCGACCTGGTGCCGCGATACCTGGCCGCACTCGAACATGAGCTGACGCAGATCCGCTCGCCCGCCTCAACGGCGGCCGAGGTCCACGAGTTCACGCCCAGCTTCGACACGCTGCGGCTGGTGGACGATTCGGAAATCAGCCAGGAGGCGATGATCCGCACCGTCGCCGCCCGCCACGAAGCCCGCGCCGGCCTGCCGTTGATGCTGCTGGGCCAGCGCTTCGGCGTGCTGGCGGGCGCGCCCGCGTTCGATGCCGAACGCCTGCCGGTGGGCCCGCACACGCTGGGCCGCCTGCTGGCGGAAGCCTCGCAGGTGCTGCACATCGACCAGGAGGCCCGCCAGCTGCTGTTCAAGAGTTTCGACAGCCAGGTCATGGCCGGCTATGCCCAGCTGGTGGAAACGATGAACGCGCTGCTGGCGCGCGACAACATCCTGCCCAGCCTGTCCTACGTGCCGCTGCGCGTCCGTCCCAACGCGCAGGCCGGTCGCTCGCGCAAGGTCGAGGCGGCCCGCGGCGAGAGCGACCCGGCCACACCCGCTGCCGAGGCACCGGCGCGGCCCGCCCGCGCCGAGCCGCGCCCGCACACCGCGTGGTTCGGCGAGGCCGATGCCGCAAAGGGCGCGGACGACGAGAACATCGCCTTCGCCCTGCTGCAGGACCTGCTGGGCAGCCGCCGCGACCTGCTGGGCAAGTTCCGCGCAGAGCCGCAGGGCGAAGCGCGCACCGCGCTGCCCACGGTGGACGTGGTGGCCGCGCTGGAGTCGCAGCAGGTCGCCATGCCGGCGCGCAAACCCGGCGGCCAGCGCACCACGCTGGCCGACATCAAGCAGACCCTCCTCGCGCAGAGCCGCCAGCAGCACGGCCACGCCACCGCGCTGTCGCGCGAGGACAACGACACCTTCGAGCTGCTGGGCATGCTGTACGCCGAGATCGGCCGGGAGCTGCGCGCCGGCGCGGCCAGCAACGAGATGCTGGAGCGGCTGCAGGTGCCGCTGGTGCGCGTGGCGCTGCAGGACCGCGCGTTCTTCGTGCGCAGCCAGCACCCGGCGCGGCAGCTGCTCAACTCGGTGGCCGAAGCCGGCGCCACGTGGCTGGACGAGGACGACAACGACCCGCAGCTGGAAGCGCACCTCAACCTGGCAGTCGAGCACGTGGTGGAGAACTACCACGGCGACCCGGCCGTGTTCCAGACCGCCAACCAGTCCCTGCAGGACCACCTGCAGACGATGGCGCGCAAGGCCGAGGTCACCGAGCGCCGGCATGTCGAGGCGGCGCGCGGCAAGGAGAAGCTGGCCGTGGCCAAGCGCCGCGCGTCGGAAGTCATCGAGGCGGCCATGCGCGAGCAGCGGTTGCCTCGCTTCGTGCGCACCCTGCTGTCTCAGGCGTGGAGCGACGTACTGACGCTCACCCTGCTGCGCCACGGCGAGGCATCGGACGAGTGGCGCAGCCACCAGGAGGCCACGACGCAGATCGTCACGGCCAGCGCCGGTACCGCGTCCGCGCCGCCGGGCCTGGAGCAGCGCATCGAGCACGCACTGGCGCTGGTCGGCTACCACGCCGACGAGGCCGGCGCGATCGCGCGCCGGCTGACCATCGGCCGTGACGACCAGGAGGACGACCCGGCCTCGCGCACCGAGCTGGCGATGAAGCTCAAGGCCCGTGCACGCCTGGGCGAAGACGCCGAGGAGGCCAAGCCGAAACTGCCGCCGCGCACCAAGGACGAACAGGCCCGCTACGACTACCTGCGCACGCTGCCGTTCGGCACCTGGCTGGAGATCGTCAGAAACCAGCAGGGCGACGTCGTGCGGCGCCGGCTGGCATGGTTCAGCCCGATCACCGGCCACGCGCTGCTGGTCAACCAGCGCGGCCAGCGTGCCGGGGAGGAGTCCCTGGACCATCTGGCGCGGCTGATGGCCAAGCAGCAGGTGCGGGTGGTGACCGCCGAGCGTGGACGCCTGGTCGACCGCGCCTGGCAGGCCGCGCTCAGCGCCCTGCGCAGCTTCGCCGGCATTGGCGAGCGCGGGGCCAGGGAAGCCGCTCCGTGAGCGGCGAGGCCACCCCATGACGACGAGGCGACCTCATGAATGACGAATTCCGCCGCGTCCGCCGCCGCAAGGTCCCCGACACCGTGCAGGTGGTCGACACCATGACCGAGCGCGTGGTCGGCCGCCTCAGCAACCTGTCCGAGAGCGGCATGCTGCTGATGGCCAGCGTGCCGCTGGTCGACGACGCCCTCTACCAGTTGCGCTTCAACCTGGGGCGCGGCAACGAGCCCGGCTCGACGATCGAGGTCGGTGCGCACCTGTTGTGGCAGGACGCCGCCAGCGCGCCGGGCCAGACCTGGAGCGGCTTCCGCTTCATCACGCTGCTGGAAAGCCAGATGCAGCACCTTCGCGACTGGCTGGACATGCCGGGCGGAAGTTACGAGTAGCGGCGCCTGCGCAGTTCCGCCGCACCCTCATCCGCCCTTCGGGCACCGTGTCGCGCCGGGAGAAAAAACCGACGGTCCGGCCCGGCCCTTCCCGTCACTCGCCCACCAGCGCGCGGTGGAACACCACCGGTTCGGGCTTGTGCAGGACGTAACCCTGCGCGTAGTCCACGCCCAGGTCATACAGCGCCTGGGCGATGTCCTCGCTTGAAACCCATTCGGCGATCACCTTCAGGCCACGCCGGTGTCCGATGTCGGTCACCGCGCCGACGATCGCGTGGCTCATCGGGTCCACCAGCAGGTCGCGGATGAAACTGCCGTCGATCTTGATGATGTCCACCGGCAGGTTCTTGAGGTAGCCGAACGACGACATGCCGGCGCCGAAGTCGTCCAGTGCGATCAGGCAGCCGGCGCCGCGCAGGCGTTCGATGAAACGCGTCACCTGCGAGAGGTTGCGCACGGCCACCGTCTCGGTGACCTCGAAGCACACCCGGCCCGGGTCGATGCGGTAGCGCTTCAGCAGGTCCAGCACCAGCGTGGCCAGCGCGTCGTCCTCGATGCTGGCGCCGGACAGGTTGATGGTCGCCAGTTGCAGGTCCGCGCCGCTGGGGTGCAGGCGATCGAAGTTGGCCAGCGCCGTCTCCACCACCCAGCGGTCGATCATCGGCATCAGGCCGTAACGCTCGGCCGCCGGCATGAAGGCGCCCGGCGGCACCACGCGGCCGTGCTCGTCGCGGAACCGCAGCAGCAACTCGATATGCGGCTTTCCTTCGGACTTGGCCGCCAGCGGCCAGACCTCCTGGTACTTGAGCAGCAGCCGCCCCTCGTCCACCGCCCAGCGCAGGCGGTTGGCCCACTCCATCTCGGTCTGGCGGCGCGTGGTGTCGTCGTCCTGCGCGGAGTAGAAGTGCACCCGGTTGCGACCGCCCTCCTTGGCCATGTAGCAGGCGGTATCGGCCTGGGCCAGCAGGTCCTTCAGGCTGGCGTCGGGATGGTCGATCATCACCGCGCCGATGCTGGCGCTGATGGTGTAGGTGCGCTGCTCCCAGACGAAGACATAGCCGTCGATGCGCTCGCGCAGGCGTTCGGCCACGTGGCTGGCGGCCGCCTGGTCGTGCACGTGCCCCAGCAGCACGCCGAACTCGTCGCCGCCCAGCCGCGCCAGCACGTCACCGCCGCGCAGCTGCTCGCGCATGGTGATGGCCAGCTGGATCAGCAGCTGGTCGCCGGCGATGTGGCCGGAGGTGTCGTTGATGAGCTTGAACTGGTCCAGGTCGATGTACAGCAGCGCTGCGGCCGACCCGCCGGACGCGGCCGCGACCAGCGCGCGCTCGACCCGGCGCTCGAACTCGCGCCGGTTGAACAGCTCCGTCAGTGCGTCATGGGTGGCCTGGTAGCTGAGCAGCTCGGTCAGCTGGCGCTGTTCGGAAATGTCGCTGGCCACCATCAGCAGTTTGGAAGCGCCGCCCACGTCCACGCGGCTGATGGACAGCGACGCCCAGAACCGGTCGCCATTGGCACTGCGCAGCACCGCTTCCAGGTTGCTGCACTCGCTCTGGCCGCAGGTGAGGATGCGTTCGCGCAGTTCGCTGTCCTCGAACAGGGTCGGCAGATACAGCTCGCCCACTTCCTCGCCCAGTCGCGTACGCGAGGCCTGGTTGGCGTAGGTGATGCGGCCGGTGTCCTGTCGCGCCAGCAGCACCAGTGCCGGCAGCAGCTCGTTGAGGGCGCGGAAGCGCTCCTCGCTCTCGCGGTAGCGGCGACTCATGCGGTGGCCCAGCTCCAGCGCATGCCGGCGGGTGTTGGCCACCGACCACACCAGCAGCGCCAGCAGCGCGCTCGCCAGCAGGCCCGCCAGCAGGCTCGACCGCTGCCAGAGGCCCTCGGCCACCGTGTGATTGAGCGGATGGATTTCCACCTGCCAGATGCGCCCGCCGTAGCTCAGGTTCTCCTGGTGGCGGTGGTCGGGCACGAATGTCGAATGGCCGGACCCGTGGGAGTCGAACAGCGGCCGTGCCTGCGGCTCGGTGATGTCCCGGATGACGATGTGCAACTGGCCCCTGACCTCGTCGGGCAGCGCCGTCTCGATCAGCCGCTGCACCTGGAAGGAGATCGCCAGTGAGCCGCGCATCCGCGCGCGCCGCTCGGATACGGATGCCGGCGGCGGTCCCGGACTGAAGATGGGCAGCCGCAGGGTGATGCCGTCCACCGGGCCGGCGGGGTCGCGCACCTGCGCCAGGCGGAACGGTGCCGACAGGGCCGGCCGGTCGCTGTCGCGCGAGGCCAGCACCGCCGCCAGGTTGGCGGGCTGGGTGTTGACATCCAGGCCGGCCAGCAACTCGTTGCCTGCCCGGGGCTGGATCATCCCCGCGTCGTAGATGTAATGGTCGCCATCGGGCCGCGACTCCCTGCGCGCCACCACCAGCGCCTGCATGCCGGGCACGAGTTCGCGCGGACGCAGGTTGTCGTAAAGCGTCTGGAACTCCTCCGTCGTCACCTCGGTGGAGGTCAGGAACAACGTCTGCACCGAACGCGCCAGCACTTCGCACGCCTGCAGGCGGTCGCGCAGGGCCTGGTGGGTGCGCTGCGCCTGGTGGGTGAACGCCAGCTCGCGCGCCGCCCGCTCCTGCCGCTGCTGCGAGGAGGCGGCCCACAACGTCAGTGCGATACCCAGCGCCAGCGCCAGCACGCTCCACACCCAGGCCGGCACACCCAGCGGTGCGATTGCGGCAGCCTCGACCTCCTGCGAGGCGGGTGGGAATCCGTCAGAATCCTTCGACGTGTTCAAGAACAGGCGCCCCCATGACCGCCCACGATGCACCGATGGTATACCGGCAACACCTGCAGGAGATTCAACGGCGCGCCACCGCCGCCCTTGAGCGCGGCGGCTTCGACCACCTCGTCGTTCCCTCGGGTACCGCGCATTACCAGGTGTTCGACGACCGCGACTACCCCTACGCGGTCAATCCGCAGTTCAAGGCCTGGGTGCCGTTGACGCGCACGCCCGGCAGCTGGCTGGTCCACACCCCGGGCGAGCGTCCGCGGCTGATCTACCTGCAGCCCTTCGACTACTGGCACGCCGTGCCCGAGGCGCCGCATGGCGACTGGGTGGATGAGTTCGACATCACCATCATCCGCACGGGTGAGGAGGCGCTGCAGCACCTGCCCGGCCCGCCGGCGCGCTGCGCGATCCTGGGCGAGGCGCAGTCGGCGCTGGGCGGGTACGTCCCCAACAACCCGGCGCCCGTGCTGGCCTACCTGGACTACCACCGCGCCCGCAAGACCGACTACGAGATCGGAATGATGCGCCGCGCCTCCGAGACCGGCGTGCGCGCGCACCGCGCTGCCGAGCGCGCCTTCCGCGCCGGCGCCAGCGAATTCGGCATCCACCTGGCCTACTGCCAGGCCGCCCGGCAGGACGCCAACGACCTGCCCTACGGCAACATCGTCGGCCTCAACGAGCATGCCGCGGTGCTGCACTACACCGAACGCGACCGCCTGCCGCCGCGCGAGTCACGCAGCTTCCTGATCGACGCCGGTGCCAGCCATGCCGGCTACGCCAGCGACATCACCCGCACGTACGCTGCCGACACCGGCGGCGCGTTCCAGCACCTGATCGATGCGGTGGACGCGGCCGAACAGCGCCTGTGCGACCGGGTGCGCGCCGGGCGTGGATTACCGGCAGTATCCATCTCGACGCGCACCTGGAGATCGCCCGCATCCTGCGCGAGACCGGCATTGTCGACATGTCCCCCGAGTCGATGGTGGAAACCGGCGTCAGCGCGAAGTTCTTCCCTCATGGCATCGGCCACTACATCGGCCTGCAGGTGCACGACGTGGGCGGGTTCGCGCAGTCCGACCGCGGCGGCACGATCGACAGGCCCGAGGGCCACCCGTTCCTGCGCCTGACGCGCACCCTCGAGCCGGGTGCGGTGGTGACGATCGAGCCCGGCCTGTACTTCGCCGACCTGCTGATGCAGGAGCTTCGCGACGGCCCGCACGCCGGCAGCGTCGACTGGGACAGGGTGGAGGCGTTCCGCCCGTTCGGCGGCGTGCGCATCGAGGACGATGTGGTCTGCACCGAAGACGCACCGGTCAACCTCACCCGCGAGGCGTTCGCGGCGCTGGAGTGATGGGGGCGGCGGCCGGACGAGGTGACGGCGCGGAACGGCGGCCGGACATCACGCAATGAAAAAAGGCGCGGCTTGATGCCGCGCCTTTTCCGTTGTCGCCACCGCCCGGGAGCGGGCGGTCAGAGCACCTCGGCCCCGCCCTCGGCGTACTTCTCGTGCAGCTTCACCGGCGGCGAGCCTTGGCGCCACGGCGCTGCGGATCCACAGGTTGATCATCTCCACGAACACCGAGAACGCCATCGCCGCATAGATATAGCCCTTCGGGATATGCACGCCGAAGCCGTCGGCGATCAGCACCAGGCCGATCATGATCAGGAAGCTCAACGCCAGCACCTTCACGGTCGGGTGGCGCTCGACGAACTCGCCGATGGGCTTGGCGAAGGCGATCATGAAGACGATGGCGATCAGGATCGCCGTCACCATGACCCAGCGCTCATCCACCATGCCCACCGCGGTGATGATCGAGTCCAGCGAGAACACCACGTCCAGCAGCAGGATCTGCGCGATCACGCCGCCGAAGGTCGCGCCGCGCCGGAGCGGCCGACATGCTGGGTGTCGCCCTCGAGCTTCTGGTGGATCTCGTGGGTGGCCTTGCCGATCAGGAACAGGCCGCCACCGATCAGGATCAGGTCGCGCCACGAGAACGTCGTGGCCGAACAGCTCGAACAGCGGCGCGGTCAGCCCGATGATCCAGGCGATGGCGAACAGCAGGGCCAGTCGCGTACACCGCGGCCAGGGCGATGCCCAGCTTGCGGGCCTTGTCGCGCTGCTCGGGCGGCAGCTTGCCGGCCAGGATCGAGATGAAAATGATGTTGTCGATGCCCAGCACCAGTTCCAGTGCGGTAAGCGTCGCCAGGGCGATCCAGATTTCAGGGTTGGCCAGCGATTCCATCAAGTGGGTCCAGAAAGAGGTTGAGGGTGGAAGCCGGCGGAGTCTATGCGCCCGGGCGGGAGGCCGCCATGAAGGCTTCGATTTCGTCCGCGCTGCGGGCAAGGCCCTCGGTCAGCACGCGGTGGCCGTCATCGGTGACCAGCACGTCGTCCTCGGTGCGGATGCCGATGCCGCGCCATTTCGCCGCCACGGTGGTGTCGTCGGGTGACACGTACAGCCCGGGTTCGATGGTGAACACCATGCCCGGCTCCAGCAGGCGCGACTGCCCGTCGATGCGGTACTCGCCCACATCGTGCACGTCCATGCCCGAGCCAGTGGCCGGTCTTGTGGCGGTAGAAGCGCCTGTAGCGCTCCGTCGGCGATGTTCTTCTCGAGCTTGCCCTTCAGCAGCCCGAGCGTCAGCAGACCCTCGGTGAGCGTCTCCACCGCCGCGTCGTGCCCGGCCTGTAGGGCACGCCCGGGCGGGCCTGCGCCAGGGCGGCGGCCTGCGCCTGCCCGACCAGGTCGTGCAGCGCCCGCTGCGCCGGGGTGAACCGGCCGTTGACGGGGAACGTGCGGGTGATGTCGGCGGCGTAGCCGCGGTACTCGGCGCCGGCGTCGATCAGCACCAGGTCGCCATCGTTGATGCGCGCGCGGCGTTGGCGCAGTAATGCAGCACGCAGCCGTTGGCGCCGGCACCGACGATGCTGCCGTAGGCGGGCTACCGCGTCATTCATCGCGGAAGACGTGCTCCAGTTGCGCCTGCACCTGGTACTCGTGCATGCCAGGACGCACCGCGCGCATCGCCGTCGGCGTGCGCCTCCACGCGTGATGTCGGCGGCGCGCTGCATCAGCCTGAGCTCGTCGCGGTCCTTGAACAGGCGCATCTCGTCCAGCAGGTGACCCAGCTCCAGGAACTCGTGCGGCGGCTGCGCGCCCATGCGCATCATCGCGCGCACGCGGTTGACCCAGCCGATCAGCTTGCAGGTCGAACTCCGCGTCGCGGCCGAAGTGGTAGTACACGCGCGAGCGGCCTTCCAGCAGGCCGGGCAGGATGTCGTCGAGGTCGCCGATCGGATAGGCGTCGTCCATGCCGAACGCTTCGACCGCGCCCTCCGGGCCGAAGCGCGGGCCGTCCCAGCCCTCGCGCTCGGGGTCGCGCTCGCGGCAGAACAGCAGCGCCTCGCCGTGCGCGCGGCCCGGCACCAGCACCAGCACGGCTCCGGGCTCGGGAAACCCGGTGAGGTACCAGAAATCCGAGTCCTGCCGATAAGGGTAGTGGGTGTCGCGGCTGCGGATGGTTTCCTTGGCCGCGGGCAGCACCAGGATGGCGTCGTCGCCGGCCATCCGCATCAACTGTTTACGGCGGCGCAGGTAGGTCTTGGCGAGGTATGCGGGGCGTGGCGCGCATTTCAGTTCAGCCGCTGGCGGTGACGCGCCGCCAGCACGCAGTCGCCATGCAGCAGCAGCGCGGCCACGCGTACGAACTCCTCGATCTCGGCCAGGGCGTCCTCGTCCTCGTCGTCACCCTCCTCCTGCGCCTGGGCGGCGGCCAGCCGGGCCAGGTCGCCCAACGCTTCGGTCGCCTCCTCCGACAGCGGCGGACGCGCACCGGCCGCCAGTCCGAATGCGCCCACGAACCCGCGGCACCAGTCGAACAGCGCGCCGCTGCGCTCGGCCAGGCTGGCCTCGGCCGGCGGCAACAGCAGCTCGAAGGCGAAATCGCGATCCTCCAGCTGGGCCGTGCTGGCCACGCGCAGCATGCCCAGTGCATCGCTGTCGGAGGTGACGGGGGCCGCCGGGTCGGCCAGCACGTCGCGCAGCCACTCCGGGCGCGACGCACCACCGCCGGCCAGCCAGCCGCACAGGCTGCCATGCAGTTCGGCGGCGGACGTGCCCAGCGACAGCCGGGCGATGGCGTCGTCGACGGCGTCCAGGGAGGGGAGATCGGTACGGTCGGCGGGGGGATTCGACACGGCGGTGGCATCCGGGAAAGGCAGCGGCAGTCTAACAATGCAGCGCCGCCAACCGCGTGGCCGCGCGCGTGTCCGGTAGCCGGCAAACCCCCTACACTGCCGGCAGCCACGCCAGCCGACGGACCCGTGCGAGCGCACCGCCTACCCGCCACTGCCGCCCTTGCCGTCCATGTCGCCTGCGCCGCCCTGTTGGGACTGGCCGCTCTCCTGGCGGCGCCGCCGGCCGGGGCGGCCACCCGCGATTTCTATTTCCAGCGCCTGGGCAGCGACCACGGCCTGGTGCAGAACACCGTGACGGCACTGGCGCAGGACGCGGACGGGTTCGTCTGGGTCGGCACACAGGGCGGGTTGCACCGCTTCGACGGCCAGCGCTATGCCCTGTTCCGCCATGACCCGCGTGACCCCGCCAGCCTGCCCGACAGCTACGTCACCGGGCTGGCGACGGAGGGTGCGGATGCGCTGTGGGTGGGAACCCATGGCGAATACGTCGCCCGCCTGGATCTGGCCACCGGCCTTGTGCGGCGCTACGCCACCGACGACATGGACGCACCCGCGCGCCATGCACGCGCGCTGCTGGCCCATGGCGGCGCGGTGTGGGTGGCCACCTCGCGCGGGCTGGAGCGGCTGGACCCCGGCACGGGCCGGCGCACCGCCGTGGTGCCGCTGGGCGAGGCCGCCGGCATGGGCCGACAGGCGCTGCTCGCCGACCCACGCGGCGGCCTGTGGTATGCCAGCCCCGGCGGGCTGTTCAAAGTGCCGGCGCAGGGCGCGCCGCGCCGGATCGGCCCGGCCGAACCGGTCATGGCACTGGCCCGCGACCGCCAGGGCCGCGTGTGGCTGGGCCGCCGCGACGGCCTGTACCGGCTGCATTCCGACGGTCGCAGCCTGATCCCCGAGTGGGTGCAGCCGGCCGAATTGCCGGGCGGCCCGGTGCGCGCCATCGTGCAGGCCCCCGACGACCGCCTGTGGCTGGCCGTGGGGTTTCATGGCCTGCGCCGGCTGGACCCTGCCAGCGGCCACATCGATGCCATTGCCGAAGCCCCGGCGATCAGCGCATCGCTGCCGGAAAACGGCATCGAGACCCTGATGGTCGACCGCGGCGGCATTCTCTGGGTGGGCGGGCAGCTGCGCGGCGTATCGGTCACCGACCCGATGGGCGCGCGTTTCCGCTACGTCATCGACGACAGCAGCGGCCGCCTCGACGCCATCATTTCCAACAACAGCATCCGCGCCCTGCAGCATGGCCGCGACGGCCGCCTGTGGGTGGGCACCGACGACGGCCGCCTGCTGCGCTACGACATGGACGCGGACCGGTTCGACGACTGGTCCACCCGATTGCCCCGGCGGGCACGCGTCATGGCCATCGCGCCGGCGGGACACGACCGCCTGTGGCTGGGCACCGCCGCCGGGCTGATGCGGCTGGATGCGACCTCCGGCGACGTGGAGGCGATGGCCCTGGGCGCGTACGCACAGGCCGGCATACGCGCTCTGGCTACCGACCACCAGGGCGACCTGTGGCTGGGCACCACCGACAGTGGCCTGCTGCATGTGCGGCGGCAGGGCGGCCAAGTGGTCGCGCACGCCATCGGCGACGACACCGACCGGCCGGCGCCGCCCGCCATCCATGCGCTGTTGCGCGACGGCCGCGGACGCATCTGGGTCGCCACGTCCGATGGCCTGGGTCTGCTGGACCCGGCCAGCGGGCGCGTGCGCCACTTCCGCCGCGACGCCAACGCCGTCGATGCCCTGCCCGGCAACCTGGTGCGTGCAGTACACCAGTCGCGCGACGGTTCGATCTGGGTCGGTACGCACACCGGACTGGCCCGCGTGGTGGAGGCCGCCGATGGGCGCGTCACGTTCCAGTCGCCGTTGATCGAAGCCCTGCCGGGCGTGCCGACACCGGTGGTGTTTTCCATCCTCGAGGACGCCGCAGGCACCCTCTGGATGGGCACCAACGCGGGTCTGGTCAGCTACCGGCCCGACACCGGTCATGCCCGCCAGTACGGGCTGGCCGACGGCCTGCAGGACCTGGAGTTCAACGGCGGTGCCGCCGCCACCCTGGCCGACGGGCAGATGGCATTCGGGGGCGTGCGCGGGATCAACCTGTTCCACCCAACACGCCTGCGCGAGTCCGCCTTCGTCCCGCCGCTGAAGCTGCTCACCGCCCAGATCGGCGCGCATGCCATGCGCAGCGGCGAGGCGCTGTGGCGCCCGGAAACGCTGTCGCTGCCCAACGGCGCGGAGCTGCTGCGGTTGCGCATCGGTGCGCTGGACTACACCCCCGGGGCGCGCATCCGCTACCGCTACCGCCTGGACGGGTTCGATTCGGACTGGATCGACAATGGCGAGCAGAGCGATATCACCTACACGCAGCTGCCGCCGGGCCGCTATACCTTCCGCGCGCAGTCCGGCAACCACGACGGCGTGTGGAGCGGCACCGACCTGGTGCTGCCGGTGCACGTCGCGCCGCCGCCCTGGCGGCACCCGCTGGCGATTGCCGCAGCCGTGCTGGCGCTGCTGGCGGCCGCCTCCACCGCCGGCTGGCGCTGGCACCGCCGGCGGCGCCTGGAGCAGGGCTGGTTCCGCCAGATCCGCGAACGCGAGGAGCGCCTGAAGCTGGCGCTGTGGGCGTCGGGCGAACAGTTCTGGGATTACGACCTCAAGCGCCGCGAGCTGCATGGCATGCGCGCGCACGACGAGGAGCACGGCGGCACCCCCGAGCTGACGGTGCACGCGCACGTGGCGTCCGACCACGAGATCCACCCCGACGACCTGCCGCAGGTCACCGCGCAACTGCGCGAGCACCTGCGCGGGCATGCGGCGCTGTTCCTGTCCGAGCACCGCGTTCGCAACCCCGAAGGCGGCTGGGACTGGATCCGCGCCCGCGGCCGCGTGGTCGAGCGCGACGAGCATGGTCACCCACTGCGCGTGGCCGGCACCGCGCGCGACATCACCGCCAGCCGCAGCGCCGAGCGCGACCGCCGCATCTCCACCGAGGTGCTGCGCAGCATGGCCGAGGCCGTGGCCGTGTTTGACAGCGACTTCACCTTCGTCTCGGTCAATCCCGCCTTCGAGAAGATGACCGGCCACACTGCGGTCGACGTGATCGGCCGGCCCACCAGCATGATCGACAGCGGCCAGCACGACCCCGATTTCTACCACCAGATGCGCGCGCAGATACACCGAAACGGGCGCTGGTCCGGCGAGATCTGGCAGCAGCGCCATGACGGCAGCGAGTTCCTGTGCTGGTTGCAGTGCAGCGCCGTGCACGACACCGGCGGCGCGGCCAAGGTGCAGTACGTGGCGGTGCTGACCGACATCACCGACCAGAAGCGCGCCGAGCAGGAACTGCGTTACCTGGCCAACTACGACACGCTGACCAGCCTGCCCAACCGTACGCTGCTGTCGGAGCGCCTGTCGCGCGCCATCGTCCGCGCCCGGCGCGAACAGCCAGAAGGTCGCGGTGCTGTTCCTCGACCTGGACCGCTTCAAGGACATCAACGACTCGCTGGGCCATGCCGCCGGCGACCGCATCCTGCGCGCGGTCGCGCAGCGCCTGCAGGAAACCGTCGGCAACCAGCCACACGGTCGCGCGGCTGGGCGGCGACGAATTCACCGTGGTGCTGGAGAACCTCGACAACGCGCAGCGAGGCCGAGGACGTCGCGCGCGACATCATCCTGGCCTTCGAGGCGCCGCTGGACTTCGACGAGCGGCACGACATCGCGATCTCGCCCGTCGATCGGCATCAGCCTGTACCCGGACCATGCGCAGGTGCCCACCGACCTGCTCAAGCAGGCCGACACCGCGATGTACCAGGCCAAGGCCGGCGGGCCGCCGCACCTACATGCAGTACACCGAGGCGATGGACGATCGAGATCCGCCGCCGCGCCACCATCAGTGCGGCGCTTGCGCAAGGTCCTTGATCGCGGCGAGTTGCGCCTGGTGTTCCAGCCGCAGCTGTCGCTGGCCGATGGCCGCATTACCGGCGTGGAGGCGCTGCTGCGCTGGAACAGTCCGGAGTACGGCGAGATCTCGCCGTCGCAGTTCATTCCGCTGGCCGAGGAAACCGGCCTGATCCTGGAGATCGGCGAGTGGGCGTTGCGCGAGGCCTGCTCGACGCTGGCGCGCTGGCGCCACGCACGGACTGGACGACCTGGCCATCGCGGTGAACGTCTCGGCGCTGCAACTACTGCGCGGCGACCTGCCGCAGGTGGTTGCGCGCGTACTCGCCGAGACCCGGCGTGCCGCCGGCAGTGCCTGGAGCTGGAGCTGACCGAGAGCGTGATCATGGCCAACGCCGAGCACAACGCAGACACTGCTGCAGCGCCTGCCGCGGCATCGGCGTGGGGCTGGCCATCGACGATTTCGGCACCGGCTATTCGTCGCTGGCCTACCTCAAGCGCCTGCCGATCACGACGCTCAAGATCGACAAGGAATTCATCGGCGACCTCACCCACGACGCCGACGACGAGGCGATCACCAGCACCATCATCACGATGGCGCACTCGCTGGGCCTGAAGGTGGTGGCCGAGGGCGTGGAAGGCGAGGCGCAGATGCAGTTCCTGCGCGACCACGGCTGCGACGAAGTCCAGGGCTACTGGCTGTCGCGGCCGCTGGACGCCCAGGCCTGCCTGCGCTTCCTGCGCACGTGGCCGGGATCCCCGTCCGTGATCGCCCGCGCAGCGGCCGTCGCCGACCCGCTGCCCTGACCTGCGCCGGCACGGACGGTCCTTGACCGCCTTCCCGCCCCTGCCTATCGTGCCCGCCATGCAGCCCGCCGATCCCGCCGATCCCGCCGACCCCGTCGCCCAGTTGCAGGCGCTGACCCAGCGCATCGAAGCGCTGGCCGACCGCGTGCCGTCGCCTCGGCGACGAGAACCGCAGCCTGCGCCAGCAGCAGGAGCAGCTGTCGGGCGAACGCTCCGCGCTGCTGGCCAAGAACGAACAGGCACGTGCGCGGGTGGAAGCGATGATCGCCCGGCTGAAATCGCTGGAGCAGCACACGTGAGCAAAGCCACGAACCGGTCAGCATCCGCCTGCTGGATCGCGAATACACCGTGGGCTGCGAGCCCGACGAGCGCGACAGCCTGCTGGCCGCGGCCAAACTGCTGGACAGCCGCATGCGCGAGATCCGCGGCAGCAACCGCATGGCGGCGCTCGATCGCGTCGCGGTGCTGGCCGCACTCAACTTCGCGCACGAGCTGCAGCAGCTGCGCGACGAAAATGCACGCCCGCGACCGCGAACTCTCGCGCACGCTCGGCGACCTGCACCGCGCGCCTCGACGACCTGTTCGACGCACCAGCGCGCTGACAGTTCGCGCCGCGTCGACGGCGCATGAATCCCGCCCGACCACCACCGACAGGCGGGCATGCAAGTCGCTGCGCATCGGGCTATACTCCGCCCACGTCCTCTGCTGTGGACGACGGCGTGCGCAAACATTCGCCTTGTCCCTTAATTACGACCACGGGGATGCAACGGAAGCCCGGAGTGCAGGTCCGCCTTGTAGCGGAAAGCCCGACGGCCTCCAAGCCTTCCCACTTGAACCCCGGGTTCAAGGTCGTTTCGCGCGCATCGCCATCGGCGGAGGACGTTTTCATTCGCAGGTAGCGGTGACCGGCAGTGCCGGGCGCCGCTCCCACCACGACAGCGCAGACTCCGCGCTGTTTCTGTTTCCGGCACAGTGAAATCCGCGCCCAGGGACAGGAGCAGACACGCGCATGGTCCAGGCTGCCATGACACGCGACGCGCATGCCGGCTGACCGCGCCATCCCTGCGCGAGCGCACTCATGCGCCACGCGCCGCGCCATTGCCCGCCCGCGCCACGCATCGCCGGCGCCGAAGCGCTGGCCCGCCGCCTGCTGGCACCTGCCCTTCGCACCTGCAACGCGGCTACGTGGCCGGCTACTGGGCCATGGACGGCGAGATCGCACTGCACGCCTGGCAGCTGCGCCTGCCGCCCGACTGGTCTTACTGCCTGCCCGTGCTGCACGACGACGGACGGCTGCGCTTCGCGCCGTGGCGCCCCGGCGAGCCGCTGGTCACCAACCGCTTCGGCATTCCCGAGCCCGATGTCGAACCGCGCACGGCTGCTGGACGCCGACGCCATGGCGTTGGTGGTCGCGCCCCTGGTCGGCTTCGACCGCGCCGGCCACCGGCTGGGCATGGGAGGCGGCTGGTACGATCGCAGCTTCGCGTTCCGCGAACGTCAACGCCGGCGCCGCCCTGGCTGGTGGGCGCCGCGTTCGACGCGCAGCGGCATCGAATCGCTGGCCGCCGAAGCCTGGGACGTGCCGCTGGATGCCGTCTGCACCGCCCACCCATACACACGATTTCCGAGACTGCCGACGCTCCACCCCATGACCGAACCCGCACGCCGCTACTGGCTGATGAAGTCCGAACCCGACGCGTTCTCCATCGACGACCTGCAGCGCGTCGGCACCGAGCCCTGGAACGGCGTGCGCAACTACCAGGCGCGCAACTTCATGCGCGATGGCATGCAGGTCGGCGACGGCGTGCTGTTCTACCACTCCAACTGCCGCCGTGCCCGGGCATCGTCGGCACCGCGACGGTCGCCAGCGCGGCCTATCCGGACGACACCCAGTTCGATCCGCAAGTCCGACTACTTCGACCCCAAGGCACGCGCGAGGAACCGCGCTGGTTGCTGGTGGACGTCGCGTTCGAACGCAAGCTCAAGCGCACGATCCCGCTGGAAGAGATCAAGCAGCACGCCGAGCGGCTGGGCGAGGAGTTCGCGCTGACCCAGCGCGGCAGCCGCCTGTCGGTGTTCGCCGGTACGGCCGCCAGTGGAAGTTCCTGCTGTCCCTCGAATGACCCTGTCGGGAAATACCTGTGTCTGAAGCCAAGCGCCTGGCCGGCGAAAAGGCCATCGAGTATGTCGAAGACGGCATGATCGTCGGCGTCGGCACCGGCTCCACCGTGGCCTTCTTCATCGACGCGCTGGCCGGCATCAAGGACCGCATCGCGCGGCGCGGTGTCCAGCTCCGAGCAGAGCACCGCAGCGCCTGCGCGGTCACGGCATCGAGGTGCTGGACCTCAACGACACCGGGACGCTGTCGCTGTACGTGGACGGCGCCGACGAGTGCGACCCGCACAAGCGCCTGATCAAGGGCGGCGGCGCGGCGCTGACGCGCGAAAAGATCATCGCCGAGGCCAGCGAGCAGTTCGTCTGCATCATCGACCCCGCCAAGCAGGTGCCGACGTACTGGGCCGGTTCCCGCTGCCGGTCGAAGTCATCCCGATGGCGCGCAGCCTGGTGGCGCGCCGCGATCCTGGCCCTGACCGGCGGCCAACCGGTCTGGCGCCAGGCGACGGCCGGTGGTCACCGACAACGGCAACGTCATCCTCGACATCCACGGCCTGTCGATCATCGACCCGGTGGGGATGGAGCGCGGCTCAACCAGATCCCCGGCGTGGTCAGCGTGGGCCTGTTGCGAGGCGGAGCACCGGTGAAGTGGGGCACCCCCGCGGGGGGGGAGGAGGGTCATAGGCGGACGGAGCCGAAGTGACGCCTTCAGATCCTGTTGGGGCGGTCGGGAACGACCCGCTTCGGATGTCGGCGTGCGACGCGGGTTTTTTTGTGGCGCAAAGAAAAACCCCGGATCGATTGGAGCGGCGTTTTGGGTAAAAGCCCCTGGCGATGACCTACTCTTGCATGGCTGAGCCACACTACCATCGGCGCGACTGTGTTTCACTTCCGAGTTCGGGATCATCGGTGGTGCCACAGTGCTGTTGTCACCAGGGAGAGGGTGGAGGGTCGCGGTTTCATCGGTGGACGAGTCGCGCACACGCTCTCGTTTGTTTGCCATCAACGACGGATCTTGGCTGTTCGATGCACCGGGTAGGTAGAATGGAGTCGTGCCTTTGTTGATGCGAATGGACACGAACGTGTGTTGAGGGGAGTGTTTCTTCGAAGTCCGAAGAAACTTGAGGTGATATTGTCAAGCCGCACGGATCATTGGTTCAGGTTAGCTCAACACATGCTCTGCTTACACACCCTGCCTATCAACCACCTGAGTCTTCATGGTGCCTACAGG
>CAVROR010000010.1:0-5760 GCA_963722915.1 uncultured Gammaproteobacteria bacterium | reverse complement strand
CTCGTACAGTTTTTGAGCGCTCGTCCCAGGCGAATCGTCGCTCAGCCGGGAACCCGACCCTTGATGGCGTTGGCCCGCGCGCCGTAGGTCAGCTTGCCCTGCGCATCGACCGGCAGCCGCCGCCGCAGACCATCACGCAGTCGGTCGCGCTCGGACTTCGCTCATCTCCGCCACGCGCCGCGCGACCCGCGGCCCGGTCTGGGCGATCGCCGAGAAGCGCTCGAAGCTTTCGAAGCGGCGCTGCACCTCGATGGTTCGCGTCTCCACGTTCACCAGCCCAGCGTCCTGCCAGAGGGTGCGCAGCGTCTCGAGGCGCGAGGCATCTTCGCTCGGCGGCGCGGGCGTTGCCGACGTCCATCGCCTCCATCTCTTCCGCAGCATCGCGGCGTAGGGGAAGCCGCCGCCGAACATGTCCCAGGCGTAGGTGGAGACGCTGCCGCCGGGCCGGGTGACACGGACCATCTCGGCCACGGCCTTCACCGGGTCGGGCACGAAGAAGATCACCAGCGCCATCACTGCCGCGTCGAAGGGGGGCGTCGGCCCAGGGCAGGGACTGGGCGTCGCCGACATGGAACGCGACCGGCGCACCGGCGGGCAAGCGGGTGCGGGCAAAGGCGATCTGCGCCTCGGCGGGGTCGATGCCCCGGACTTCGGCCGGTGCGCAGCGCTCGCACCAGCATCTCGGTGAAGGCGGCGTTGCCGCAGCCCACGTCGACCCAGCGCCAGCCCGGTGCCGGATCCAGCCAGCGCAGGAAGGCGTCGCCGACAGGACCGGCTCCAGACGCCCATGTAGGTCTCGGTGAAGGAAGCACCGTCGTCGAAGCGGATCTGGGCGAAATTCATGCGCGCTCCGGAAGTCGACCTCCTAGCCCGACTGTAGATCGGAGGGAAGATCGCTTTCCGAGGTGATCCCCATGCCGAAAGTCCTCTGGGTCGCGCTGCCGCTTCTGCTTGCGGCAGCGGTACTCGCCGTGCAGTTCTGCGCGGCCGTTCACTGTCGCGCCACGCGATCAACGTCGCCGCCAGCGTGCTGCTGCTTCTGTACGTGGCGACCACGGCCGGCCTGGGCATCTTTTGGGTCGCCAACCAACAGTTGCCGGTGTTCGACTGGCACTACCTGTTCGGCTACGGCACAGCACTGCTGGTGTCGCTGCACCTCGTCTTCAACTTTCCTACGGTGTGGCGCTTCTTTGCGCGGCGCAGGACGAGGGCCACCGAGCCGACGCCGACGCAGCGGTGGCTCCGCCGCGCGAAGCCCGGCGTAGCGTGCTCGGCGCGCTCGGAGTGATCGCGGCCACCGGCGCCGCTTTCATGCTGGGCCTGCGCAGTGGTCGGAGTGAACTGAAGATCGAGCTGCCGCGCGGCGATTCGTCGGCCGGCCCCCGTGGCGTCCGATTCGCGCCGCGACGGCGCTCGCGCTCGTCGAGCGCTTCCATGCTTTCTCGTCGCACACGCGCACCGGCGTGTTGACGCGCGCACCGGCCGTCGACTGGGGCGACCCGCCTGGGCCCTTCAAGCGCGATGCAAGCGCCCCGAGGGTGCGCTTGCCGCCACCCGGCGCGGCGCGCGTCAAGCCCTTCGATCTTGGGGCCCTCGCCGACATCCTCTGGCACACCTCGGGCGTGACCGAGACGCGGGGCGGCCTGCACTTGCGCGCTTCACCCTCGTCGGGCGGGCTGTTCTCCACCGAGTTGTATGTGGTCGCGCGCGCGCTGCCCGGTCTCGCCTCCGGTCTGTGGCACTACGACCCGCAGTTGCACGGACTGGCGCAACTGCGCAATGCGGCGGCCGGCGCGCTGCCGCCGGGGCTGTCGCCGACGACGCCTTGCGCGACGCGCCGGCCCTGGTCGTGGCCACCGCGATCTTCCGGCGTACGGGCCGCAAGTACGGCGACCGCAGCTACCGCTACGTGCTTGCAGATCTCGGACACGCGTTGGAGAACCTGCGCGTCACCGCCGGCGCCCTCGGCGTGAGCACGCGATTCGTGGCCGCGTTCGATGAGTCGCGGCAGCGCAGGCACTGGGGGTGGACGAGGCGCAGGAAGGGGTGTTGGCGGTGGTTGCGCTGGGTGCGCCGGTTCGGCAGTCGGCTGAGTCGCTCCCACCGAGGGCGGCCGCCCGGGCGCCACCGTGTCGAAGGATCGCGGTGGTTCCCACCTTTACGCGCCGCGTCCGGCGCGGGCGCTTGGTGTGACGGCCGCCGTGCACGCCGCGACCTCGCTGCGCGTGGCCTCTGCGCCATCGCCGGCATCGGCGGCGACACCGGTTCACCGCCCGTTGGTGCAGCGCGCTCCACCGCGCTGCCGTTCCGCTGCGCCGGTCGCGCCGGATTGGTTGGCGGTGATCGCGACGCGCCGCTCGGTGCGCCGCTACACGAAAACGTCGCTGCCGCTAGGGGTGCTGGCCGGGGTGCTGGCGCGCGTGAGTGCACTTCAAGACCCAGTGTTGTCAGCTGCGTGCGCGTGAACCTGGTGGCGCATGAAGTGGCCGGCCTCGCGCCCGGCGCCTATCGCTACGAGCCCGAGCGTCACGCGCTCGTACCACGCCGCGTGCCGTCGGCCTGCGCGCCGCCGCCCGCGCGCGCCGCCCTCGACCAGGACGTTATCGCCGACGCCGCGGTGGTGTTCGTTCTGTCGATCGACCGCGCGATATTCCGGCCGATCCGCTCGGGCCGGCGCGCGGTTATCGGCACGCGTTTCTCGAGGCGGGGCTCGTCGGCGAGCGCGTGTACCTGGAGGCCGGGGCACGCGGCCTCGGCGCCTGTGCGGTGGTGCCTTCTACGACGACGAGGCGGCGGCCCTGGTTAGCGTGGACCCTGCGCACGAATGGGTCGTGCACTTCGCCGCTCTCGGGTGAAGGCCTAGGAATTTGCCGGAGGGTCAGCGCGGCAGCCCGCCCGCCGCGACCCACGGCTGCGCGGCCTCGAGCTCCTGCAGCAGCCGCTTGGGCGAGCGCCCGGACGAGCCTCAGAGCTTGGAGACGCGCTCCAGCTCGCTCTTGAACAGGGTCACCACCGCCGGCTCGTAGGAGGCGGCGAACTTGTCGTGGACCGGCTTGACCTCGGCGCGCATGCGGGCCAGCTCGGCCGGCGCGATCTCGTTGTAGCACCATGCCCTTGGCCTTGAGCTCGGCCACGGCCTTGCCGGAGACCTCGCGGCTGACCATGCGCTGGTAGTTCTGGGCTTCGATGGCGGCGTCCTGCAGCAGCTTCTGCTCGGCCGGCGACAGCTTGTCCCAGAAGCGCTTGCTGATCTGGACCGGGTTGGTCGCGTACACGTGGTTGGTGCCGCTGACGTACTTGTTCACCTCGTAGAACTTGCTCGACAGGATCACCGCGTACGGGTTCTCCTGGCCGTCGACGGCCTTGCTCTCGAGCGCGCCGTACAGCTCGGCGAAGGGCATCGGGATCGGGTTCGCCTTGAAGGTCTTGAAGGTCTCGAGGAACACCGGGTTCGGGATCACGCGCAGCTTCAGGCCCTCCAGGTCCTCGGCCTTGGTGATCGGCCGCTTGCTGTTGGTGACGTTGCGAAAGCCCAGGTCGAAGAAGCCCAGCACGACCACGCCCTTCTCGGCCAGCTTGCCGCTGAGCATCTTGCCCAGCGGGCCGTCGACCATGGCATCGGCCTGCCGGGCGTTGCTGAAGAGGAACGGGAAGTCGAACAGGCCGAACTCCTTGACGATGCCGGCCAGCGACGTGGTCGAGGCGACCAGCATCTCCTGCACGCCGCCCTGCAGCGCCGACTGCTGCTGCAGCTCGTTGCCCAGCTGGCTGCTCGGGAACTCCTTGACCGTGATCTTGCCGCCGCTCTTGGCGGCGACGAGCTCGGCGAACTTCTTGACGCCGGTGCTGGTCGGGTGGTCGGGGTTGTTCAGGTGGCCGAACCGGATCGTCCGCTCCTGGATGTCCTGGGCCTGCGCCACGCCGCCGGCGGCGAGCAGCGAGAGCATCGCGGCGAGCTGAATCAGCTTCGATTTCATGGGATCTCTCCTGTATGCGTTTGAATGAGGCCGCTGCGGCCGGGGCTATGCGACGTCCGCCGGCGTGGCCGAATACGCCAGTCCATAGAGGTGACGCTCCGAGCCATCTGCGGCGCCCATGGCCTGCAGCGCGTCCTCGGCGAGTTCCGCCTCGCCCAGCGCGCGCAGCGCGGACGCATCGTAGCCGCAGGCGATCAGCACCCAGTCGGCCACGCGGTCGCCGTTGCCGCGGATCTTCTGCTCGGTGGTGGCAGCCAGGGCGGGCGTTTCATGACGCAGCAAGTGCAGGCCGACGAGGCCGGGCGCATCCAGACCGACCGCGCGAGTTCGCGCGACTGCGCGTTGCAGCGCATCGGCCTGTCCGACCGCCGGCGAGAGACGCACCGTCAAGCGCGTGTCGTGCCGTCACGGCGCCATGGCTCTCCAGCACCCGGCATTGGCTGCGCACCATGTTCCGATGGTGCGGCATCATGCGAGTCGACCAGGGCGTCGGCGCGTTGAGTCGCGCGAGCGTACGGCGCACGAGGCGAGCACCGCCGTAGTCCTCCAATTCGTACATCACGAAGAAGCCCTCGCCGCCTTCGGCGCTGGTCCAGCGTGTCGCTCGCCGAAAGCCGGGAATGCCGAGGCGCTCCTGGAAGTGCTCGTGGGCATGCCAGTGCTCGAATTCCGGCGGGCAGATCCGGAGCGACATCCCACCACATGGCCAGTGCAGCCTTGCCGAGCATCGCCATGGAGGCCTACACCTCGATCCGGGCGGTGGCAGGTCGCTGCGACATAGGCGATGCGCATGGGTCTCGCGGTGAAGAGCCCCGTCGACGGCGGCTGGACCCCGATCTGCCAGATAATTGAATGCAGTTCAACATACGGGATAGCATTCAAAAATTGAACGATAACAGACCGAATGGCGAGTACATGAGCGGAGCCGTAGAAAAGTCGCTGGCCATCCTGGAGTACCTGGTCGCCTATCCCGGACGGCGCGGGGCTGGCGCAGATCGCAACCGAACTGAACCAGTTGCGCAGCGGCTGTCACCACACCTTGAAGGAGCTGATCCGGTTCGGCTACGTGCGGCAGCTGCCGCAGCGCGGCGACTACGCGCTGACCACCAAGCTGGCTTCGATGGGCCTGAGCTTCCTCAGCAAGTCCGGGCGTGGTGGACATCTCCCTGCCGGTCATCAATCGCCTGGCGCAGGCCACCGGGGAACTGGTTCGCCTGGCCATCGTCGACGGCGACCGCTTGACCCTGGTCGCCAAGGCGCAGGGAGCGCGCTCAGGGCTGCTCTACGATCCCGACATGGGCATCGACCTGCGACTTTCCTGCAGTGCGGCGGGGCAGGCCTGGCTGATGACCTTGCCGGAAGACGTGGCAATCGAGACCGTCAGCCGGCAGGGGCTGGGCCAGCCGGCAAACTATGGGCCGAACGCGCCGACCGTCGATCAGGTCGCTGCTCAAGATGCTCGACGAGCACCGCAAGCGCAGGTACAGCATCATCCAGGATGTGTATGCGCCCGGCATGAGTTCGATGGCAGCGCCGGTGCAACGCACGGGAGAACCGACCACCGGCGTCATCGTGGTTGCCGGGCCGTCTTCGCGCCTGACCGCGCAGCGCATGGTGAAGTTCGGTCCCGCGCTGCTGGCAGCAGCCGAGGAACTCTCCGTCACCGGACCGCGTCCCCGCTGCTCAAGTCGGCCAACGTCGGTACCTGGGGCAACGTCGCGGAGCCGCCGGTGCCGGATCCGGGCGTCACGCGCCGGGTCGCGTGATCACGGCGGGCTTCTCG